>NZ_JACXAB010000001.1 GCF_014699075.1 Microvirga sp.
CATCTCGGTGACAAAGGTGTCGATATAGGCACGGACCTGAAGGATGTGGTCCAAGATGTCGGCGCGGCTATCGAAGGAATCTGCCATAGCAATGCCCTCACAATAAGGTGCAGCGCTATCGTAGTGGAGGTCTAACGTGGGTACCAAGTGTCAGATGCTATCCACTAGGAGCCATTCTTCAAGACCAAGAGAGCCGAAAGGTTATTCTAATTTTTCAGAGATCTTTGGATGATTTTCACACAGCGATGATCAAAATCAACTCTGCTGTCTCAGCTACTGAAGCGCTCGAAAAATTAAGAATTTTTGTTCCTTCGTCGCTAGCGGTAACGAAACGTATAGCTGACCTAAGTGGGATAAAATTTGAATAACAAGGATTTCAGCTTTACATCCTTAATGATCCGCTAATCTTTCAACTTGCTTGAGCCATGGAAGTTGTCTATCTGCCAAGCTGAACTATCCTGCTCCGTTATCGTTAGCGCTCGCCCGCAACATCAGGAGCGCTTTCATGATCTGACGAGGCGATTCCCCCTCCCACCTCGTGACTGTCCTCGCACCGTCTCTGAGGGCAGGCCTAATCATCCCTGCTTCAGAACCCACAACCCTCATCCTGATGAGGCCACTTGAGCAACCGTCTAGAAGGAGGCACCAGCGCTCTCTAGAAAATCCTTCGAAGCGCAGCCTCACGACTGCTTTTCAGGAAAAGGCTTGAGAGCGCTTGGACGGGGGTAAGGAAGTGGATGGCCGGGACAAGCCCCCATGACACAATCAGGGCGAATGTGTAAGTTCCCCATTCGTTCTTGACTTCTGTCCTAAGCTCGGCTATATCATCTCACATCCTCGTCCGATGATGGGCGCGCTCGCGAGGCGTCGCAGCAGTGGGGCAAGGAGCGGTCCTGCCGCAGGCCTCGCAAGCCTGTGATCGCAGGTGGCCGATCCTGGCTTGATCCAGGTCCGCTGAAACAAACCGCGCGTGATGAGCAGCTTGGCTCTCACTTCCCACCACACATCATCGAGCCGGGCTGCCCAACGCGCCACCCTCGATTGCCTTCAAACCCGGGGCCGAACGGCCCTGGGAGCGAAGGGTCATGCCTGCTTCATCCCCGCATTCTTCGCTGACGCATTTTTCATTCATTCCCGCCCTCACCATTGCCGAGACTTCATCATGATCGACGACGACGACCTTCCCCTGTTCGACATGCCCGATTTCGACGACACCCTGGCCCGCCTGTCCAACCTGCTCCGGATGCACCGGATCTGCCGCAGGCGCACGTGCCGGCGCAACGAAGGCTGCCAGGGCGGCTTCGGCCCGCCCTGCTACCTGCAATACCGCCACCTCTTCGCCGATGCGGTCCGCTGCGAGCTGGATGAGTACCGGGCCTATTGGTACGACCAGCGCCGGAAGGCGAAGGCGAGGCCGCCCTGCGGGCGGATGTGACCGGGAGGCCGGTGCGGCGAACGGCAGGCGGACTTCAGGTCCGGCACGCTGAGCCATCCGGCCCTGGGGCCGTAAGCCTCCCGTTCCATCGACAGGCGCGTTGTCATGTCCTCGTTCATGATCCCCCGCATGGCGGTTGCGGCAGCCTCCCCCGCGCTGAGCGCGAGCGGGCGGCGGCAACAACGGATGACCCTCCGTCCCACGAGAACCAAAGGTGCTATGCTGAGCCTCTCGCCGGAGAGGGCCGGCGCATCGTGCGGGCCTCCGGGTCCGCTCTCAACGGTGGCCGGCCAAGGGCGGAGCATCGGATGGATGCCGAACGTGCACATTCCCTTCTCACGTCCGATGCAGCGCGAGGGAGGAGCCAATGACGTTCTACCTGACCCGGTTCAGCTACACGCCGGCAACATGGGCGAAGCTCATCCGGAACCCCGAGGACCGCCGAACGGCCGCCAAGGCCTATATCGAAGCGGCCGGCGGGACATTGCATGGTTTCTGGTATGCCTTCGGCGAGCACGACGGCTACACCTTGTGGGAGGCCCCGGACAACGTCTCGATGGCCGCCACGGCGCTGGCGATCGGCTCCGGCGGCGCGGTCAGCTCCTTCGAGACCACCGTCCTGCTGAGCGTCGAGGAGACCATGGCCGCCCTGCAGAAGGCTTCGTCGATTGCTTATCGGCCGCCGGGCGAGAGGGCCTGAAAACAAGCCATCCCGTTCAAGCAAAAGGGCGGCTCAAGCATCGGACCCAAAAGTGGAAGCCACTTTTGGGGTCAATCCGATGCTTCTTCTTAAAGCGCGCATCGTGTGGACCGGAGAACCGGGACCACTTCTCCGCACGATGCGCGCGAGCCGCCCTTTCGTATCCGCAGAGGCCGTGCCTCTCAGAACAGGAAGTCGTCCGCCGCCAGCGTGCCCTTGAAGCCCTGGAGCACGATGGTGCCGGTGCCGGTCTCCACCACCGTGGCGCCGCCCTTGATGGCGATTTTCAGCTGCTCGAAGGCGGTCACGTCCGTGTTGCGCAGGTCGATGAGGTCGTCGGCCTGGCTGAAGTCGCGGATGCGGTCGCGGCCGAAGCCCACGTCGAAGGTGAAGGTGTCCTGGCCCTTGCCGCCGCGCAGGAAGTCCGCGCCGGCGCCGCCGTTGACCACGTCGTTGCCCTCGCCCGCGAAGATCATGTCGAAGCCGTCGCCGCCGAGGATGGCGTCGTTGCCGGCGCCACCCTGGAGGTCGTCGGCGCCCGCGCCGCCATTGATGCTGTCGTCGCCGGCCCCGGCGAAGACGATGTCGTGGCCTGCGCCCGCATCGACGGTGTCGTTGCCCGCATTGGCCCAGATCCGGTCGCGGCCGTTGCCGCCGGTCACCAGGTCGTTGCCAGCGCCGCCCCAGATCCGGTCGTTGCCGTCGCCGCCGTCGATGGTGTTGTCGCCGGCCCCGCCGTAAATGCGGTCGTTGCCATTATAGCCCTTGATGAGGTCCGTCCCCTTGCTGCCGCGCAGCAGGTCGGCCCCGCGGCCCCCGAAATATCGTGCCATTTCCAACCTTCATTCTTTGATTTCAAACGGGCTGTTCAACAATGAAGCGGAGCGATGTCCGCCACCCGTCTGATATCACGTTCCGGCAGGCCGGCCAGGAATTTTGGCCCAATTTCAGCCCACTGGGCCGTTTGGTCGCTGGGCGCAAAAATGGCCGGGGAATCCCCGGCCATCAGGTTCAGTCAGGGTTTATCGGCTTCAGAGCCGTCCCATCAGCAGCAGGATGATGAGGATGACGAGGACAACGCCGAGCAGGCCGCTCGGGCCATAGCCCCAGCCGCGGCTGTGCGGCCAGGCCGGCACGGCGCCGATGAGCAGCAGGATGACCAGGATGAGCAGGATGGTGCTGATACCCATGGGGAATTCTCCTTGGTGGCGCGCCTTGGGAACGGCCGCGCTTCATGGGTGGGAAACTTGGCCATTAGGGAAAGGTTCCCGCTTTCCAGGGGTCAGCTTTTGCCTGTGGATGAGCACCGAAGGGGTAGGTTCCGGGGCGGAACGATCACAAATGCCTGACGTTACCTCCTCGGCGATTGGGTGCCGCTTTCAGCGCGGTCCCGACGGGAGGTCGCTAGTCCACGAATGCCCAGGACACCTCATGCAGAAGAAGAATCCAGACCCCATGCGCAACGAAGATACAGAGAATGTTCCTGGCCTTCACGGATCGTCCTCTCCGGCCCTGAGCCGCTCGGTGCAGGCCCAGATCGGCCAGAGGCTGCGTCAGTTCTACGAGACGCTGGCGCTCGGCGAGCAGCCGGTTCCGGACCGGTTCATCGAGATCATCAATCGGCTGGACGAGCGTAAGCCGGAGAAGCATCAGTCATGAGTATCGACATTAGTCTCCGCGATTCCATGCTCAAGGCGACGCCGAACCTGCGCGCCTTCGCCATCTCGCTGACCAATAACGTGGACCGCGCCGACGACCTTGTTCAGGAAACCCTGATGCGGGCGATCGCCAATATCGACCGCTTCCAGCCGGGCACGAACATGCAGGCCTGGCTCTTCACCATCCTGCGCAACCTGTTCCATTCCGAATACCGCAAGCGCCGCCGCGAGGTCGAGGATGCGGACGGCAAGTACGCGGCCACCCTCTCGGTGGCGCCCGACCAGATGCCCCATCTCGATTTCGAGGATTTGCAGAAGGCCCTGGCCCGCCTGCCCCACGACCAGCGCGAGGCGCTGCTGCTGGTGGGCGCTTCCGGGTTCTCCTACGAGCAGGCGGCGGAGATCTGCGGCTGTGCGGTGGGCACCATCAAGAGCCGCGTCAACCGGGCCCGCAACCGCCTCGCCGAGCTGATGCACCTCACCGATATGGAGGAGGATCTCGGCCCGGACCGCGTCACCCTCTCGGTGATGCACGCGGTCGCCTGACCTAGGCTTTCCATCAGCAGGCGCTCCGCAAGGGGCGCCTCACGATGCTCTCGCTTAGTGAGGAAGCATCGGGTCAATCCCAAAAGTGCAGATCCACTTTTGGGTCCGATGCTTTAGCGACGCCGGAACTGCTGGTTGCCGCGCTGCGGCGGGCGCGGACCGGAAGAGGCACCCGAATCCTTGTGACGGAAGATGAGACGGCCCTTCTCCAGATCGTAGGGCGACATCTCGACGGTCACGCGGTCGCCGGCGAGGGTCTTGATGCGGTTCTTCTTCATCTTGCCGGCCGTGTACGCGATGACCTCGTGCCCGTTGTCGAGCTGCACGCGGTAGCGCGCATCGGGCAGAATTTCGGTCACAAGTCCTTCAAAGGTGATCAGTTCTTCCTTTGCCATGCAAAGCCTTTCCTCATAACAAAAAAGCCGCCCCTCACCCGGAACGGCTCAGATGCGAGAGAACGTGCCTTAGCACGTTCTCCGGCATGAAACCTTAGGCGTTCTGCAGGTTCACTGCAGAAGCGCGGCCGGTGCGCTGGTCGGTCTGAAGCTCATAGGAGATCTTCTGGCCTTCCTGCAAGCCGCGCATGCCGGCGCGCTCGAGCGCCGTAGCGTGAACGAACACGTCCTTGCCGCCGTTGTCGGGCTGGATGAAACCATAACCCTTGGTTTCATTGTACCACTTCACGGTTCCCTGTTCCATGGGGAATTCCCTTTTCACTGTCGTTTGCACGTGGATGCGAGCATCAAAGCCAGACACCCGTTAGTCGATAGATGGTAGAGAAGGAACGTGCGCCCGGCAGTGCCAAAGCGGGAAGCCCAGTCGTCCGGCCAAATGTCGATCAGAACTACGTAGGGTACGGATGGGGCAAATGCAAGGCAAAGCCAGGGGCTCCTCCCCTGGGCGCTCTTGCGATGAATGCTTGGATGAATGCTTGGCCAGCCGGGCTTTTAGCGGTTGCCCCGGATGCCGGCGATCACCCCCTGCAGGGCCTCCTCGCCTTGCGACGTGAAGCGGATCTCGGCTCCGTCGGCCTCGATCAGCCCTCGGCCCGTAAGCTCCTCCACGGCAGCGTCGCTCGCCTTGTGGCCGGCTCCGTCCTTCTGCACCACGCTGCGCACCATCTGGCCGCTCGAAAACTGGTGGTAGGCCGCGAAGGCGAACACCGCCAGCGCCTCGTCGCTCAATCCGGACAGATCCGCCATCGTTAACCTCGTCATGCTGTTGAAGACCCCACTGTCTCAATGCGACGGCGGCTGGACCGTTCAAGCGGAGCGAGAAAAACACGCCGCTGGGGGCTTTTCCGGCCCAGGAACAGACGTTCGCGCCTCACGTTGGTTGCGCAAGAGCGGGCTCTCCAAGAGCCCGAATGACAGCAAGGAGGAGCGCAATCATGGCAAATGATCGCAACCGCTACGACAATCAGGACTCCGGCTGGCGCGACCAGGATGACGGCTACATCGCCCGCCGCGGCTTCGGCAACCGCAGCGCCGGCTACGACCGGAACGCCGGCTCCGACCGTCGCTCGGACGAAGGCTATGGCCGCGAGCGCGATTTCGGGGACTCGGCCGGCTACGGCACCGGCGGCTCGGCCCTCGACTGGCACGATGTGGTCGGTGAGGAGCGCGGCCAGGGGCGACCCCTGTTCGACACCGACCGCCGGCACGATCCGGACCGGTTCGGGCAGGACCGCTATGGACGCGGCCGCTCCGGGTCCGAGAGCTTCGGCCGCGGCTCGCGCGACTACAACGAGGATCGCGGGTTCTTCGAGCGGGCCGGTGACGAGGTGCGGTCCTGGTTCGGGGATGACGACGCCGAGCGCCGCCGCGACCGCGACATGCACGAGGCCGGCCAGCATCGCGGCCGTGGCCCGAAGGGCTATCAGCGGTCCGATGCCCGCATCCTGGAGGACTTGAACGACCACCTTACCGAGGATCCGCACATCGACGCCTCCGAGATCGACGTGAGGGTCGAGAACCGCGAGGTGACGCTTACCGGCACGGTCAACAGCCGCTTCGAGAAGCGCCACGCGGAGGACATCGCAGAGGCCGTTTCCGGCGTCACCCATGTGCAGAACAACCTGCGCATCCAGCAGGCGGCCGATGCAGGCATTGCCGGTACCATGATGTCCGGCGCCGGAGCCGCGGGAGCCGGCAGCACCGGAACTCCGTCGAGCGACGCCACGGCCCCCAGCCCCCGCAGAACCGGCGGAGCTTCGGGCAGCGGCGTCTGACGCATTCTCGCGATACGACGCGACCACTGATTTACCAGGATGCGCTTCTCCCCTTGGGGACGAGGCGCATCCGTCGTAACAAGGCCTTTGCCTTTCCCCAACCGCGATGAGGCCCCATATGGGACGGAAAGGAAGAGGACATCGATGGCAGGCATTTCCGTCACGCTCGAAGGCGACAACATCCAGCTGGCGTTCCAGAAGGGCGAACAATCCACCGCCGTGGTCATGGACCCCCACGCTGCCCGCTCGCTGGTCAGGGCCGTGAGCCAGCTCCTCGCCGCGATCGGCGAGAGCGTCGGGGAGGAAGGGGAGGAGATGCCTGAGGAACTGGTGGACGTGACGTCTCAGACCATCGATATCGGTATGGACGAGCACGGCATGGCTGTGGTGGCCCTTCAAGCCGGAGCGATGCCGCCTTTCCTGCTGCGCCTGAAGGACGATGAGGCAAGGCACATTGCCCAAAGCCTGCTCGAGATTCTCAACAGCCCCCGCGATGCGCGTGTTTCGCACGGGGACCATTAGGCTTAACCAATCTTCCTCAAGGTCACCAGAAAAGCATTGATCTGAATCCGGCCGCCTGACATAGGTTACTTTATAACTTTTCTTCTGCCTGGTTCGGTGCCGTAAGCCGCATCTTCAGGCGACCGGGATATTGTCATGGCGAATTGGTCGGCCGGTTATGTTGTCGATGTCGAGTATACCCACGGCTTCTATCAGGAGCTGACGCCGAGCCTCCTCAGCTTCCTGTCGCTCCTGCAGGGCGTGCAGGCACCGGATCTCCGCTCGTCGTCCTTGGCCTATTGCGAACTCGGATGCGGCCAAGGCTTTTCGACGAACCTTCTGGCGGCTGCGAACCCACACATCCAGTTCCACGCCACCGACTTCAACCCGGGTCATATCGTCGGTGCGCAGAGCCTCGCTCAGGCAGCGGAACTGAAAAACGTCCACTTCTACGACGACAGCTTCGCCGACTTCCTCGGCCGCAATGACTTACCGGATTTCGACTTCATTACCCTGCACGGAATCTACAGCTGGATCTCTCCGGAAAATCGCAAGACGATCGTCGAGTTCATCCGCCGCAAGCTCAAGCCCGGCGGCATTGTCTATATCTCCTACAACACCATGCCGGGCTGGGCTTCCATGATGCCGCTCAGGCGCCTGCTCCTGGAGCATACAAGAGCTCAAGGATCGCGGCTCACCGGACCGTCACGTGTTAAAAATTTCCTCGAAGTGGCGGATAAGCTCGGCAAGCTCGACACGCGTTATTTCGCGAGCCATCCCAAGCTGGCGAAAAAGATCGAAAAGCTCAAGGACCAGAACTCCAACTACATCGCCCACGAGTATCTCAATAGCGAACTCGAGCCATTCTACTTCACAGACCTAGCCGAAGAGCTCGCGGAGGCGAAGCTGACCTGGGTAGGTCCTGCGAACGCGCTGGAAAATCTCGACGAGATCAATCTGACGAAAGAGCAGCAGGAGTTCCTCGCCGGAATCGACGACATTCCCCTGCGTCAGATGACGCGCGATCACATCGTCGATCAGCAGTTCCGTCGCGGCATCTTCGTCAAGGGAGCGGTCCGCCTCTCCGCTCAGCAGGTACGCGAGCAATGGCTTGGGACGCCCTTTGCCCTCACGGCCAAGGGCAGCAAGATCCCGCGCGAGCTGCGTGGCCTCCGCCACGCTGTCAAACTGCACAGCGGCATCTACGATCCCCTGATCGCGGCAATCGAGAAGGGGCCCCGCACGCTGCGCGAGATCATGACCGAGCCTGCTCTGGCACAAGCGGGCGTCAACCGCGTGATCCAGGCCCTCACGCTGCTTGTCGCCCTGGGCTCTTGCCAACCCTGCCTGCCGGAGCAGGGCTTTGCCGAACGGAAACTCCAAGCAGATCGCTTCAACAGGGCCGTTGCGAACCAGTCGCGCTTCGAGCGCAAGTTCAGCCATTTCGCCTCACCGGTCACAGGTGGCGGCATCGCGGCTGATCGCATCAACCAGCTGATGTGGCTGTCTCTCCACGAGCAGGGGACCGTTACAGCCGGCTTCGTCGGGACCACTCTGTCGGCCGCCGGCCAGCGTCTGTTGAAGGATGGCAAGCCGTTGAACGGTGCGGAGCATGAGGCGGAACTCCGGAAGCGTGTTGCCGAGTTCGAGGAGAATGCCCTCGGCGTCTGGACGAACCTCGGTCTTTGCGCCCCCTTGCAGCAAAAATCCGAGGAGCGGCGGCTGCGAGCCTGAGCCGGCCATCACCTCTCCGGCATCAAGCTTAAGCTTCAGCGGAACTTCATGAATGCCATTCGGTTGTCGAACGCGGGTCATTCTTGGCCGCGCTTCGGACAGGGCCCATGGCAGTTCACGACCCAGATCTCACCTCCGGCGCATATCCGTCCGTGCCGATCATGGACGCCAAGGCGGAGCCCACCCTCAAACACCCGGAATCGGAGGGCTTCTATGCAGAGGCTCTTCGGGAGTTGAACTCTCTCGGGTTGCCCTTCCTGCTCGCCGGCACCTACGCGCTCTCGGCCTATACGGGCATCACGCGACCGACCAAGGACCTCGACATCTTCTGCAAGGCCGGCGACTACACGCGCGTTCTCTCGCACTTCAAGAGCCTCGGCTACTCCATCGAGATCGAGGATGACCGCTGGCTCGGCAAGGTGTTCAAGGGCCAGTATTTCTTCGACGTGATATTCGCCTCGTCGAACGGCACCATGCCGATCGGCGATCCTTGGTTCGAGCATGCGCGGCAGATCGAGGTGTTCGGCATTCCTGTGCGCATCGTCGGCCCGACCGAACTCGTCTGGTCGAAATGCTTCATCCAGCTGCGCCACCGCTATGACGGTGCCGACGTGGCGCACACGATCCTGAAGGCACACGATCAGATCGACTGGCATGGGCTCCTCGCCTATATGGAAGTGCATTGGGAGGTGCTGCTCATGCACCTGCTCAACTTCCGCTGGATCTACCCGTCCGAGCGCGACAAGGTCCCCGGCTGGGTGATGGATGAGCTTCTCGACAGGCTCTCCAAGCAACGCGATCTTCCGCCTCCGCAGATGAAGGTCTGCCGCGGGCGGATGTTTTCCCGCATCGATTACGAGATCGACGTGAAGGAATGGGGCTTTGCCGATGTCGGCGGCGAAGGTGAATGGCGGAATGAGTGACGTGCAAACAACCCTGAAGGTCGCAGCCATGGGCGACCTTCACGTTCGTGAAGACAATGCCGAATCCTACCGCGATCTGTTCGGGGAAATCTCCCGAGAGGCGGATGTGCTGGTGCTGGCCGGAGACCTGACAGATCTCGGCAAGCCGAAGGAGGCGGAGCTTCTCGCGCAGGACCTGAAGGCCTGCTCGATTCCCGTGGTCGGCGTGCTCGGCAATCACGATTACGAATGCGGCGCGCATGAAGAGGTGGCGCAGATTCTGCGCGATGCCGGCATGAAGCTGCTCGACGGCCAGTCGGTTGAGATCGACGGCGTCGGCTTTGTCGGCGTGAAAGGATTTGCCGGCGGCTTCGGCCGGCGGATGCTCGGCTATTTCGGCGAGCCGGCCATGAAGCAGTTCGTCAACGAGACCATGAACGAGACGCTGCGGCTGGAAAACGCCATGCGTCAGGTGCGCGCCAAACGTTCCGTAGTCATCCTGCATTACGCGCCGGTCACCGACACGATCGAGAGCGAGCCGCTTGAGATCTACCCGTTCCTGGGCTCATCGCGCTTGGCGGAAACCATCGACCGCTTCAAGGTCAATGCCATCGTGCACGGCCATGCCCATCGCGGCCGCTTCGAGGGCCGCACGCCGGGAGGTCAGCCGGTCTACAATGTGGCCAAGCACATCGAGAAGCCGACGGGCAAGCCCTACGCCATTCTCGAGATCTGAGCGGGCTGATCGGCAGCCCGCCCACCGTTATTTCCGTTTAATAGCGCGTGCCAGGATCCGTTGGGTTGCCGGGCAGGTAATCGGGCTCGGAGCCAGGGCCTTTCGGATCGTTGATGCCTGGATCGTTCACAGGATAGGGCGTGCGCGGTCCGGTCGGGCCGATGTCCGGCTCCTCATCAGGAATGGTTCCTGGCGGCACCTCGCTCGGGATGTTCCCGCCCGGCAGCGGTTCGTTTGTGGGGCTTCCCGGATTGACCATCGTTTCCTCCTCACTTTTCAAACCCGTGATTGGGTCAACAAGTCCGCGTGAGCAGGGTTCCGATTGCGGTCTTCGCACGGAACCGCGCCCCCCTTCACTCGTTCCAGAAGCAGTTCCCGAAAACGATGGAGAAGCCTCATGCCTGACATCAAACAGGCCAGAATCCTCATCATGGCGACCGACGGCTTCGAGCAGTCGGAACTTATGGTGCCGCAGGAAAAGCTCTCGGATGCCGGCGCAACGGTGGAGGTTGCGGCCCCGAAGTCACGCATGAAATCCGGCAAGATCTACGGCTGGGATGAGAATGACTGGGGCAAGACCGTGTCCGTCGACAAGGACATCGAGGATGTGAACCCGGCGGATTACGATGCCCTCGTGCTGCCCGGCGGACAGATCAATCCCGACAAGCTCCGTGCGGAGCCGAAGGCGATCGAGATCATCCGCGCCTTCTACTCCTCGGGCAAGACCGTGGCGGCGATCTGCCATGCGCCTTGGCTGCTGATCGAAGCCGGCGTCATCAAAGGCAAGCAATGCACGTCCTACCACTCGATCAAGACGGACGTGATCAATGCCGGCGGGCAGTGGCGCGACGAGACGGTGGTGACCGATCACGGCCTCATCACCAGCCGCAATCCCGGCGACCTCGATGCCTTCGTGAACAAGATCATCGAAGAGGTACGTGAGGGCTCCCACGCAGGCCGCCGTCAGGCCGCAGAGTAATCACACGCATTTACGCCAACAAAAAAGCGGCCGGTTCTCACCGGCCGCTTTCGTATTCGTCTGCATATCGGCTTTAAGCCTGCTGGATCGCCGAGACTTTCCAGGAACCGCCCTGATCGCGACGGAAGGTCCAAAGCTCGGTCGCCTCTTCCACCTTATTCGAATCACCCTCCACCACGCGGCCGCTGGCGCGGTCCACCATGACGTCGGTGATGCCGAAGCGCATGGCCACGGTGGCGTAGTCCGTTGCGCCCTCGCGCCAGGCCTCAGACAGATCACCCTGGTTGAGGCGTACGTTGGAGAGCTTGTTCACGACGCCACGGGCCGTGTTGTCGTTCAGCTCCTCCTGGATGTAGCCGGCCATCTCTGGGGTCGCGATCGTCCAGAGCTTGGCGACGTCCTCGCGGGAATAGGCATCCTGCATCTCGACGAGGCCACGCTCGAAATCCGCGAAGTCGCGCTCGCCGATGCCGATCTCATCCCGCACGCCGGGACGGGGTTGCGCACCCTGAGGCTGAGCCCCTCTGGACATGCCGCCGAGCGCCCCACCCAGACCACCGGCAAGGCCGCCCAAGCCCGCGCCGAGGCCACCGCTCGTGGGCCGTCCGCCTGTCGGGGGCACGCTGCCACCCATGGAGCGGGCATAGCCCTGCCCCTGGGCCGACCCTGCATAGGCCGGCTGCTGTCGCCTACGGAACCACTTCATGGCGAAGGAGACCAGCAGGACGACAAGGCCGATCTGGAGCAGGAGGCCGAAGATCGAGGCAAGGCCACCGAGGCCGCCGAAGAAGCCGTTACCCATCAGTAGGCCGAGCAGGCCGGCGCCGAAGAGACCGGCCATGAGACCCGTGCCGAAACCGAAGCGGCGCGGCTGCGCCACGTTGGGCGCCGGAGTGCCCGGACGGGTCACGTTGGGACCCAGGTTCGGAACTTGCGAGCGCTGGATCGGGGCTGCGGCGTCCGGGGCCGTGCGCGTGGCCGGCGGAGGCGTGTAGGTGCGCGAGCCGCGCGAGCCGAAGCTGCCCCCGCCCCGTCCGACGCGAGCCTCAGCCGCGCTTCCGGCGAAGATCAGACCGGCCGCCAGGACCATCATGATCCGGCTGCGGCGAGAAGCTAAATTCATCATCGTCTTTTGTTTCATCCCTGCGGAGCATGACGCTCCCTGGAGATAATGTGGTGATGCCCGAGGGGTTGCGGAAGGGTGGGACGTTCGATTTTGGCTAAGGCTCCAACAGCCTCTGCCCTTCCCGTCATCACCGGCCTTGTGCCGGTGATCCCGATGCTGCAAGGCGCCGCGCTCCCAGAACAGAGATGGCCGGGGCAAGCCCGGCCATGACGTAGGTCTTTGATCTGTCAGTGACCCTGTTTCTGCTTCAGCTGATCGATCCGCTTCGAGGCCTCGGCCTTGTCGAGCTTGGGATCAAAAGCCTTGGGATCGTGCGCCTGTTCGGACAGGGTCTTGAGGTAGGATGCTTGGGCGCCGGTCATGGGTTCGTCGCCCGTCACCCACTCGTCCGGATCCTTGATCTGGTTGTCGGAAGGATCGGGATTGGTCTTCGGGTTAACTGCCTCTGCGGAAGGCTTATGGTTAGCGGAAGCACCGGAATTCACTTTGCCGTGCGAAGACATGCAGGACTCCTATTGTTCTAGTTTTGTTCTGAAACGAGAACACGCTTCCAGGGCCTTGGTTCCTCAGAGAAAGGCGGATTACTCCCGGAGACTCATCCCCGTTATCCACAGATATGGCCCTCGACTCGCTGCCAAGCTCGTGTTCTTGCTTTGTTCACGAAACACAAAAGGTGGACGGCGATGCGCAAACCCACGGGTCTGGAGCGGCTCTATGTCGACTTCGATTCCTTCTTCGCCAGCGCGGAACAGCACCTTCAACCCCATCTGCGCGGCCGGCCCGTTGGAGTGATCCCGGTCGATTCCGAGCATACGGGACTCATCGCGGTCAGCAGGGAAGCGAAGGCTAAAGGACTCAAGCGTGGCACTTTCGTTCGCGATGCGCGCCGGCAATGCCCCGGCCTTATTCTCGTGACGGCACGGCACGAGGCCTATGTGGAACTGCACCGGCAGATCCTGGAGGCCATTGAGACCGCAATCCCCGTCAAGGCGGTCTGCTCCATCGACGAGATGGTCTGCGCGCTGATGCCCTCGGAATGGCCTCAGGGGCTCGCGATCGGGCAGCGGGTGAAGGACGTGATCGCCAGACGGATCGGCCCCACCCTCACCTGCTCGGTGGGCTTGGGCCCCAACGACCTGCTGGCCAAGATCGCTGCCGAGATGCAGAAGCCCGACGGTCTGGTAGCGCTCCATCCCGACGATCTGCCCGGCCCCCTGCTCTCGCTCGATCTCACGGACATCCCTGGCATCGCGCGGGGCAATGCGGCGCGGCTTGCCCGCGCCGGAGTTGGCGATATGACCGCCCTCTGGCGGCTCCAGCCCAAGGAGCTGCGCCGGCTCTGGGGCAGCGTCGAGGGGGAGCGGCTGTGGATGGGGCTGCACGGCTACACCGTGGAGCGGCCCGAGACCCGGCGCCGCATGTTCGGCCACGGACGGGTTCTTCCCGCCGACTGGCGCTCCCTGAGCGGCGCCTATGCGGCCGCCCGGGTGCTGCTCGCCAAGGCTTCGGCCCGCATGCGCCGCGCCGGCTTTGCATCCAAAGCGCTCGCCCTCTGGCTGACGGACAGGAACAGCGCGGGCTGGTATGGGGAGGAACATTTCCGGGCCACCTGGGACGACCCGTCCCTGCTGGCGTCCTTGAGCCGTCTGTTCCGCCATGCCGAGCGGGAGGAGATGCATCGCAGCCGCAGCGTTCATGTGGCCCTGCACGATCTGGTGCCTCTAAGCGACATCGAGGACGACCTGTTCGATGATGCGCCGGAAGCGCAGCTCAAGCGGCGCATGGAATACCTGTCCGCCATCGCCGACCAGCTTAATGTCAGCCACCGAAAGACCCTGCTGCACTGGGGCCCTTGGGTGACGATCCCTGGAGGCTATGCAGGCGCCAAGATCGCCTTCAACCGCATTCCCGATGCGGAGGATTTTTAAGCTGCGCCTGGGATGTTGAGCGTCAGGGCCGCCTTAGGCCATGATCTCAGCTCAGTTGCTTTCTGGAGGCTGCTCAATGGCCAAACGCGCAATCATTCCGCCTGACTTCAGAGCGGCGGCCGACCGGTTGAAAATGTCTCCTGGCATTGTCTCTGGAGACCACGTGTTTCTGACCGGCGTCACCGGGAGCGACACGCACGGACGGATGCCGGATGATGCGGAAACCCAGATCAGGAACGCTTTCGAGAAGATCGGATCCGTGCTGCGCGCAGGTGGCCTGACATTTGAGTCAATTGTGGAGATGACAACCTATCATGTCGGTCTGCGGGATCATTTCGACATCTTCGATCGAATCCGCCTCGAGTACCTGGACGAGCCCTACCCGGCCTGGACGGCGGTTGAAGTGGCGGGCCTCAGGCGTGAAGGGGCCATCGTCGAGATCCGTGTCATTGCTCACAATGATCCCGATGATTGAGACTGCCTAAAAACGTGAATGCCCGGCACGAGGCCGGGCATGACATCAAGGATATGAGAAGTGGAAGCCTCAGGCAGCCTTGCTCTTCGGCTGCACTTCGGCCGAGTAATCGTCCATCAGAACCTTGGTCATGTTGCCGGGCTGGTACTTGTGCGGGCCGATCTCGGACACGGGCGTCACTTCGGCCGCCGTACCGGTGATGAAGCACTCGTTGAAGCTCGGGAGCTCGTCCGGCATGATCCGGCGCTCGGCCACTTCGAAGCCTCGGCGCTTGGCGAGGTCGATCACCGTGCGGCGGGTGATGCCGTCGAGGAAGCAATCGGCAATCGGCGTGTGGACGATGCCGTCACGGATGAAGAACACGTTGGCGCCCGTACATTCGGCCACACGGCCCTGCCAGTCGAGCATCAGCGCATCCGCATACCCTTTGCGCTCCGCCTTGTGCTTGGAGATGGTGCAGATCATGTACAGGCCCGCGGCCTTGGCAGCGGATGGCGCGGTCGCCGGATCGGGACGGCGGTATTCGGCCATATCGATGCGGATGCCCTTCATCTTCTCGGCCGGGTCGAAATAGCTCGGCCATTCCCAGGCTGCGATGGCGAGATGGATCTTGTTGGCCTGCGCGGCTACACCCATCATCTCCGAACCGCGCCATGCGACGGGGCGCAGATAGGCATCCTTCATGCCGCTCTTTTCCAGCACGAGGCGCTTGGCCGCGTCGATCTCGGCCACGCTGTAGGGAATCTCGAAATCGAGGATTTCAGCCGACTTTTTCAAGCGCTCCGAATGCTCCGTCGACTTGAAAATCGCGCCGCCATAGGCACGCTCGCCTTCGAACACCGACGACCCATAATGAAGGCCGTGCGAGAGAACGTGAAGCTGGGCATCCTTCCAGGGTACGAGCTGCCCGTCGTACCAGATCCATCCATCACGTTGATCGAAGGGGGTCGCGGACATCGTCTCTCTCCTTGAAGGCCGACCTTGTGGCAACCGGGGTCGGGTAATTTCCGGTGCGCTCCCAGCCAATTTCAATTTCATTCATTTCGCGGAAGCGGCTTGACGAGTAACAATCGTCCTGAGATATGTCAACAAGGCTGACATAAAATTTGGGAACAGGATGGTGCCTGACGCTCTTCCGGCTTTGAAGTCTCATCACTCCGGCAAGGACATCCTCGCCGAGACCCCGGCCTATGACCTGATCGAATTGTTCTTCTTCGCGTATCGCGACTTCGTCAGCGATCCGGACCGGATCCTGGATGAGTATGGTTTCGGACGGGCGCACCACCGGGTCCTGCACTTCGTCAGCCGCAACCCGGGTCTCACCATCGCGGAACTCCTCGATATCCTGCGCATCACCAAGCAGAGTCTCAACCGGGTCCTCAAGGAGCTGATCGAAAAGGACTTCATCGAGAGCCGGATGGGCACCTCCGACCGGCGCCAGCGCCTGCTCTTCGCTACGCCTCAAGGCCGGGAACTCGCCCTGAAGCTCGCCAAGCTGCAGACCCGCCGCATCATGCGCGCCCTGTCGGGCATGGAGCCCGAGGCCAAGGATGCGGTCAGCCGCTACCTCCTGAGCCTGATCGATCCCGACAGCAGCGCCCATGTGAAGCACCTCGTATTCGGGTCTGAGGAAACCTGATAAAGCAGGGTCCGCGACAGTGAAGTGTTAGACCCGATGGATGCACGCATCGACATTCCCGACCACGCCCCGCATGTCCTCGTGGTGGACGACGACCGCCGTCTACGCGACCTGCTGACCCGGTTTCTCAGCGAAAACGGCTATCGGGTGACGGCCGCCGCCAGCGCCGCTGAGGCGCGGGCAAAGGCGGAGAACTTCGTCTTCGACGCCCTCGTCCTCGACGTGATGATGCCGGGCGAAACCGGCTTCGACTATGCCCGCTCCTTACGGGAGCATTCCCAGGTGCCGATCCTGATGCTCACCGCCCGATCCGACACCTCCGACCGGGTGACGGGCCTCGAGATCGGCGCGGACGACTACCTGTCGAAACCCTTTGAGCCCCGCGAGTTGCTCCTGCGTCTCGGCAACATCCTCAAGCGCGCGGTGCCTGTGCCGGGTGCTGCCAATGGCGACACGCCCGACGTGATCCATTTCGGACCCTTCTCCTACCGCTTCGACCGGGGCGAGTTGCGGCGAGGCGACGAGATGGTGCGCATCACCGAGCGCGAGCGCGAGATCCTGACCATTCTCGGCAGCCAGGCGGGCGACAACGTGCCCCGTGAGGCGCTGTCCGGAACCGGGATCGCCGCCAACGAGCGCACGGTGGATGTCCAGATCAACCGCCTGCGGCGCAAGATCGAAACCGACCCGGCCAACCCGATCTTTCTCCAGACCGTGCGCGGCATCGGCTATCGGCTCGTGATCGACCGATGAAGATCGGCGCGACCCTGAATTACTCGCCCCTCGACCACGCCGCGCGCTGGTTCGGGCGTTTCCTGCCGAAGGGTCTCTATGCGCGCGCGCTCATCATCATCATCGCGCCGGTCATCCTGCTGCAATCCGTCGTGGCCTACGTGTTCATGGAGCGCCACTACGAGCTCGTGACGCGCCGCCTGTCATCGGCTGTGACGGCAGACATCTCGGCTTTGATCGACATCTACGAGAGCTACCCGCAAGACAGGAACACCAGCACCCTCTCGCGCATCGCCTCCGAGCGCCTGCAGCTCGATGTGGATATCCTGCGCAACACCGATCTGCCGCCGCCGGGGCCGAAGCCGTTCTTCGATATTCTCGACGAAACCCTCTCGAACGAGTTGCGCCGCCAGATCGACCGCCCCTACTGGATCGATACGGTCGGTCGGTCGAGCTATGTGGAAGTGCGCATCAAGCTCGACCAGAGCGACGTGATGCGCGTTCTGGCGCGGCGCAGCCAGGCTTACGCATCGAACTCGCACATCTTCCTCGTGTGGATGGGCGGCTCATCCTTCGTGCTGCTCGGTATCGCCATCCTGTTCCTGCGCAACCAGATCAGGCCGATCTTGAGGCTCGCGGAAGCAGCCGAAGCTCTCGGCAAGGGACGCGAGATCGATTTCCGCCCGCGCGGCGCGCGCGAGGTGCGCCAGGCCGGTCACGCCTTCCTCGAAATGAAGCGGCGCATCGAGCGCAACATGGAACAGCGCACCACGATGCTCAACGGTGTGAGCCACGACCTGCGCACCATCCTGACGCGCTTCAAGCTGTCGCTCGTCTTCCTCGAACAGACACCCGAGGTCGAAGATCTCAAGCGCGATGTGGACGAGATGAGCCGCATGCTCGAAGGCTATCTCGCCTTCGCCCGCGGCGAGGGCGGCGATGCGGGCGAGCAGGCGGTCGAGACGGACCTGCGGCAGCTGCTCGAAGAGGTGCAGTCGGACGCCGAGCGGCAAGGACACGTGACGGAGCTCGAGATCGTCGGAGACCCGATGATCACAGTGCGTCCCGATGCGTTCCGCCGCCTGCTGTTCAATCTGGTCGGCAATGCGGCGCGGCATGGCGACCGGATCGAGATCACGGCCAATCACGAAACACGCTGGCTCGTGCTGCATGTGGATGACGACGGGCCTGGCATCCCGCCTCAGATGCGCGAGGAGGTTTTCAAGCCGTTCGTGCGCCTGGACGAAGCGCGCAACCAGGACGAGGGCGGTTCAGGTCTGGGCCTCGCCATTGCCCGTGACGTCGCACGCTCCCATGGCGGCGACATCGTGCTCGGTGACAGTCCTCTGGGAGGCTTGCGTGCGACGGTGCGACTGCCGGCCTAGTCTTTCAGCAATCGTCATTCCGGACGAAGCGCAGCGAAGATCCGGGATCGTGGGACGAGAATGGCTTGTAAACATCGACACTGTCATTCCCGCGAAGGCGGGAATCCATAACCGCTGACGGTGGAGGATATGACGAAGCGGCTTCCGTAGTGCGGAACTCAACAGGCGTCGTGTTTATGGATTCCGGGCTCCGCTGCGCGGCCCCGGAATGACAGTTGGGACCTACCTAATACAACCGTCCACCAATCGGCACGTCACGGTCCGGACGGATCAGCATGACGTCGCCGTTGGCGTCGGGCACGCCTAGCGTCAGAACCTCCGACACGAACGGCCCGATCTGCCGAGGCGGGAAATTCACCACGGCGAGCACGAGCGTGCCGACGAGATCCTCTGGCGTATGGTTAACCGTGATCTGGGCCGATGAGCGCTTGGTGCCAATCTCGGGGCCGAAATCGAGCGTGAGCTTGAAGGCGGGCTTGCGCGCCTGCGGAAAGGGATCCACGGCAAGGATTCGCCCGACTCGGATGTCGACCTTCAGGAAATCATCAAACGTGATCGGCGGTAAGATCAATTGCCCCTGATCCATGTGCCCCTCTGCGTCTTGTCAGATCGCCGCTGCGGGATTCTCTGCATCGCCATTGTCATCCGTGGCGCGACGCCTCTCGGAACGGGATGAGCGGCGCCCCTGCATGAAGGCGCGGCCGACCGCGCGCAACGGAGCGCTCAGGCGGCGCAGATCTTCGGCGCCTTCCAGAATACGCTCGCCGCGGCGCAATTCGCGATCAAGGCGCGCCATGGTCCTGGCCTGTGCGGGATCGTCGTCCTCGAGCCACGTGCGCATGGTGTTGGCATAGACGAGCACCGCGCCCTGGAGCTTCAAGGTGCCGAGCGGCCCTTCCGTGCTGATGCCGGCAGCCGCCAACATGAAACGCTGGGAGTTGAGCGCCACCTGGTTGAGCGCTGCAAGCGACACGGGATCGTATTGCAGGTCCTGCGAGATCCGGCGCAGGGCCTCTTTATAGGGCTGCATCGCATCGAAGCGGCGCATCAGCACGTCGAAGATGCGCTCGCGGGCAGGCTCGCCGGCGAGGTCGTCCGTCGTTCCCTCTAGCACCTGCTTGTCGATCATGCGGGACAGCCCGCCGAGCACCGCGCCTTTCGAGGGAAAAAGATCGCGAAACTCCGCGAGCGTGACATTGGCGGCCTTCGCAATGTCGGTGATCTCGATCTCATGCCAGGAGCGCCGGGCGGCGAGATCCATGAGCGCTTCGATGATGGCCTTGCGCTTGTCCATCGGAGCTGTGGAAGCCTGTGCCGTCACGATCAACCTCCTGAAGTGATGCCGTTGAGGCTAATCTAGGGATGCACCGCAGCAATCCCAAGGCTCACCCGGCGAGTTCCTCGGCGCGCCGCTTGGCCGCGGCCACGGCTTCGCGCATGAGAGCCTTCATCCCATTCGGGTCACGCATAAGCACGTCGAGTGCCGCCGCCGTGGTGCCGCCGGGCGAGGTGACGTTCTGGCGCAGCGTCGCCGGCGGCAGGTCGCTTTGGAACAGGAGTTCGCCCGCTCCGGTTACTGTGGCGCGTGCGAGGCGCTCGGCAAGGTCCTTTGGGAGGCCGGCCGCGGCGCCTGCCTCGGCGAGACACTCCACGAGATGGAACACATAGGCCGGCCCTGAGCCCGACACCGCCGTAACGGCGTCGATCAGATCCTCCGAAGGAAGCCACTCGACGATGCCGTTGCTGCTCAAGAGCGCATCGGCCATGAGCCGCTGCTCCTCGCTCACCTGATCGTTGACGGCCGCCCCCGTAGCGCCGCGGCCGATGCTGGCAGGCAAGTTCGGCATGGCGCGCACGATGGCACCCGCGGCGGAAAGCCTTGACCGCAGGTCGCCTATGGTCTTGCCGGCAAGGATGGAGATGATGAGGGTCTGAGGCCCAAGGCAGGCATTCACCGAGGACGCTGCCTCATCCAGCATCTGCGGCTTGGTGGCGAGCACCAGCACATCGGGCGCGGCCGGGTTCGCAGGATTGAGAGCGATGCCCTGCTCGCGGCAAAACCGGGTCATTTCCTCGGACGGGCGCGGGTCGATCACCGTGACGCCCTGCGGTCTCATGCCGACTTTGAGCCAACCCTCCAGCATGGAGCCGCCCATTTTGCCGGCACCAACAAGGATGAGGGACGATGGGAGGCGGGGAGCGTTCGGAGACATAAGCTGACCTGACGGAAGAGATGCGGAATACCGCTATCTATCCCTGCCGATCAGGCCCTGTCGAGGCAGGTCGCGCATCGTGCGGAAAGGTGGGAACCGGTGTTCCGCGTTAGACGATGCGCTCTTCTAAGAAGGAGCATCGGACCCAAAAGTGCAAATCCACTTTTGGGTCCGATGCTCTAGGCCTCGCCTTCGGTTTCAAAAAGGACACTGTCGAGGGCCTCGCGGGCCGACTTGCCGGCCCAGATCACGAACTGGAATGCTTGGAAATAGCGCTCGCAGGCTTCCACCGCGACCCGCAGCATGGTCTCGCACTGCCCATCTGTGGGATCGGCGCCGCCTGCCAGCAGCAGGGCGTGCCGGAACATCACCACGTTTTCGGTGCTCCACAGGTCGAAATGCCCGACCCAGAGTTGTTCGTTGACGGCGGAGATGAGCTGGACAACCTCCTGCCGGCGACGATCCGGCACCTTCAGGTCGAAGGCGCAGGCCATATGCAGGGCCTCCACGTCCTCGATCCACGTGAAGGCGACATCGTAATCGGCCCAGCGGCCGGAGACGGAAACGGACATCTCGTCCGCCTCGGCCCGATCGAAGATCCAATGCCGCAGGGCCGCCAGCCGCTCGACCACGTCGAGGGGATGCTCTGCGCGGTCGATTTCAAGATGAATCTGCGACATGTCGATCCTGAAAACTCAGTTGCCTGAACATGGTAAACACATTCGGGCAATACCATTGCGTCAATCCGGGCACTTTTCGGAGAAAGACCTCGGAATACCTTCGGTATTCGGAAGCTCTCCCGCGGCAACCTCGAATCAGCTCATAATCGACAGTCTTAGATTTCGGCCTCCGTCACAATGCGCCGGATTCCTCTGTCCACAACAGGAGCCCCGCGCCGGATGCAGGCCGGCTTTTCACCCCGGTCAGGGTGCAGCAGTGCTCGCGCCGCCGGCAGGCGTCAACTTCGCCTCGAGTTCCTTCACCCGAGCCTCGAGGCGCTCGTTCTCCTCACGGGCCGCGATCACCATCTCGCGCAGAACCTCGACCTCTTCGCGGGTGGCAACGTCCATATCCTTGATCAGCCGCTCGAACTGGCTGCGGACCATGCTCTCGACCTCGCGGCGGACACCCTGCGCTGCCCCTGCGGCATCGGTAGCGAAGCGGGCGAGTTCATCGAAGATCCGGTTGGACGATTGGGTCATGGGTCAATCCACAGCGTTCGGTGGGCCCATCGGCCCTGGAACGCCACACATGGGCGCATTCGCCCTAAACTGCAACAGGGTTGACGATCCTCGCCTGAAGGGTCCAATGGCAGCCCGTTCGATCAAGGCCCGCTCATGCCGCTCTCCTTCCCAATCATCGACCCAATCGCGATCTCCATCGGCCCCCTGGCGATCCGCTGGTATGCGCTCGCCTATGTGGTGGGCCTCCTGGGCGGCTGGTTCTATGCCAAGCGCCTGGCCGCAAAGGCCGATCTCTGGGGCGGCCCGAAGCAGCCCAAGCCCATCGACGTGGACGACCTCATCGTGTGGGTGGCGCTCGGCGTCGTGCTGGGGGGGCGCATCGGCTACGTGCTGTTCTACAACCTGGGCTCCTATCTCTCGCAGCCGCTGGAGATCCTGGCGGTCTGGCGCGGGGGCATGTCCTTCCACGGGGGCTTCCTGGGCGCGGTGCTCGCCATCGTGCTCTTTGCCCGCTCACGCGGACTCAACCCGCTGGCCATGCTCGACATGGCCGCCGTGGTGACGCCCATCGGCCTGTTCTTCGGCCGCATCGCCAACTTCATCAATGGCGAATTGTGGGGAAGGCCGGCACCCGACTTACCCTATGCGGTGGTCTTCCCCCATGCGGGTCCGGTGCCGCGCCATCCGAGCCAGCTCTACGAGGCTTTCGGCGAGGGCCTGATCCTGTTCATCGTCATGGCGTTCGCGGCACGGCGCTTCGGCTTCCGCAGACCGGGTCTTCTCGGTGGCATCTTCGTGCTGGGTTATGCGCTGGCCCGCATCGCGGCCGAGTTCTTCCGCGAGCCGGACGCGCAGCTCGGCTTCCTGTTCGGTTCCTCCGTGGGGGCATTGGGCGGCGGCATCACCATGGGCATGCTGCTCTCGATCCCCATGGCCCTCGTGGGCGCAGGCGCCATCGTGCTGGCAGCGCGCGGTCTGACGCGCCCCCGGCAGGCAATCGAGGCCGCGTGAGGCCGCTGAAGGATACGTTGCGCGAGATGATCGCCCTGGAGGGGCCGATCTCGGTCGAGCGCTATATGAGCCTGTGCCTCAGGCAATACTACGCCACCCGCGATCCGCTGGGAGCCGCCGGCGACTTCACCACGGCGCCCGAGATCAGCCAGATGTTCGGCGAGCTGATCGGCCTGTGGATGCTGGAGGTCTGGAACGGCATGGGCCGCCCTGCGCCGTGCCGTCTCGTGGAGCTGGGACCCGGACGCGGCACCCTGATGGCGGATCTCCTGCGGGCGACCTGCCTCCTGCCCGACTTCCAAGCGGCTGCCACGGTTCACCTCGTCGAGACGAGTCCGGCCTTGAGGCAGCGCCAGCAGGCTCCTCTTGCTGCTTCAGGCTTCTCGGTTGAATGGCACGACCGGCTCGAGGATGTGCCGTCAGGCCCGACCCTGCTTATCGCCAACGAGTTCTTCGATGCGCTCCCGGTCCGCCAGTTCGCTGCCACCGACCGCGGCTGGTGCGAACGGCTGGTGGGCCTCGACGGCGAGGATCTGATTTTCGGCGTGCGCGCGGAGCCGGAACACGCTCTCGGCAAGCCGCTGCGGTTGGGCGATGTCCTTGAATGGCCTGCCGTCTCAATCGACATCATGGTCGGGCTCGCCGGGCGCCTTGCCCGCGATGGGGGAGCTGCCCTGATCCTGGATTACGGCTATTGGGGGCCGGCCTTCGGCGACACCCTGCAGGCGCTTAAAGATCATCGGCCCGTCGATCCCTTGGAGGAGCCGGGCGAGGCGGATCTGACCACCCATGTGGATTTTCATCGCTTGGCCCAAGCCGCTGCAATGCACGGCACCCGGGTTCACGGCATCGTCACGCAGGGCGAGTTTCTTCAAGTGCTCGGGATTCAAGCGCGAGCGGAGGCCTTGAAGGCACGCGCCACGCCAGCCCAGGCGGCCGACATCGACCACGCCCTCGCGCGCCTCACCGAGCGCGGACCGACCGGGATGGGAGAGCTGTTTAAGGTTTTGGCCGTTACACATGAAGCCATCCAGGCCGTACCCGGATTGCCCGCCCTGCCCTTCTCTTCGTAAGATCGCCCCATGTTCATCCAAGCCCCTGCCCTTTCCTCCCAGACTGGTCTCCGCCACGCCTTCTTCACGCGGGAGGGCGGTGTCTCGGAAGGCATCTATGCCTCGCTCAACGGCGGTGTCGGCTCCTCGGATAATCCGGAAAAGGTGCAGGAGAACCGCCGGCGCATGGCCGAGGCGCTCAGCGTCACGCCTGAGGCCCTCATCAGCGTCTATCAGGTCCACTCGCCCGACGCGGTGATCGTGGAAGGCCCCTGGCGCGGCGAGCGCCCCAAAGCCGATGCCATGGTGACCTCCATGCCGGGGATCGCACTTGGCATCACGACAGCGGATTGCGGACCGGTTCTGCTTGCCGACGCGCAGGCCCGTGTGATCGGGGCAGCCCACGCGGGCTGGCGCGGCGCGGTGACTGGCGTTCTCGAATCCACCGTCGAGGCGATGGAGCGGCTGGGCGCGACGCGCGAGAACATCGTCGCGGTGCTCGGACCCACGATCAGCCAGAATGCCTATGAGGTCGGCCCCGACTTCATCGAGCGCTTCACCAGGGAGGCGCCCGGCCATGAACGCTTCCTCAAGGAGGCGGAGAGGCCGGGACATGCCATGTTCGACCTTCCCGGCTTTATCGGCGCCCGCCTGAAGGCTGCAGGGATCGGCGCCTTCACGGATCTCGGACTCTGCACTTATTCCGACGAGGAGCGGTTCTTCAGCTATCGCCGCACCACTCACCGGCAAGAGCCGGATTACGGTCGCCTGATCTCGGCGATCGCGCTCACTCCCTGATGCCGGCTACGTCCGGCGTCTCCCAGGCGAGGTGCTGGCCGCCATCGACCGCGATCATCTGGCCTGTCACGCTGCGAGCCTCAGCAAGGTAGAGCACCGCATCGGCGATCTCGTCCGGCGTTCCGCCATGGCCCAGCAGCACGGCGCCGCTCTGTTTGTTGAAGTCTTCATCCCCCTGGCGCACGTTCGACAGGGTGGGGCCGGGTCCGATGGCATTCACGCGGATGCGCGGCGCCAGGGCCTGGGCCATGGTCTGGGTCGCGGTGAAGAGAGCCGCCTTGGTGAGCGTGTAGGAGAAGAACTGCGGCGTCAGCTTCCACACCCGCTGGTCCACGATGTTGACGATGCAGCCGCAGCCCTCGACGGGCAGCTGATGCGCGAAATCCCGGGCGAGGAAGGCGGGAGCCCGCAAATTGACGGCGAAGTGACGATCCCAACGCTCCTGCGACAGGGTCCCGACCTCGTCGGGCTCGAACTCGGAGGCGTTGTTCACGAGGAGAGTCAGAGGACCAAGTGCCCGGACGGCTTCGGGTACCAGGCGAGCCACGGCCTCTCCATCGGCGAGGTCGGCCTGCACGACCACCGCTCGCCCGCCGGCTCGCCTGATCTGGGCTGCCAAATGCTCAGCGTCAGACGTCGAGCGGCGGCAGTGGATCGCCACCGCGTAGCCCTCTGCAGCGAGTCGCTCGACGATTCTGCGCCCGATGCGTTGAGCTCCTCCCGTGACGAGAGCCGCTTTTTCCATGGTAAGCCTCTTGAAATGTAAGTCTGTAGCGTCAACTAGCGATATTCGCCAAGAAAATGACATTTTTTCGCTGCTGCGTCGAACCAATGGCCAAGCTGTGCGTTGTAGGTCCAGCGATGTCGCAAGGGGATAATCTGCGTATTGCCGCCACAATCCTGCCACAGCTGTTCTTGGCCGCTGTGGTTGTGAGGTCACAGCCCTCGCGAGATTGTCGCTCTATAAATGGGGAGTGTCCGGCTGACTCAGCGTAATCGGGTCGGGCTGGCATGACATCGATTAGGAAAGAGAAACCATGAAGAAGATTCTTCTCGCCAGCGTCGCTCTCTTCGGCTTCGCCGGGGCTGCTGCCGCTGCTGACCTGCCGGTCCGCTCCGCTCCTCCGGCTCCGATCATTGCCGCTGCTCCGATCTTCACCTGGACCGGCTTCTACGTCGGTGTGAACGCCGGCTACGGCTGGTCGAACGACGACTTCGACGCGATCGACTTCGCTGATGACGAGGACGACGGCGGCTTCGTCGGCGGCGCCCAGGTGGGCTACAACTACCAGATCGGCTCGTTCGTGGTCGGTCTCGAAGGCGACATCCAGTACGCCGACTTCGGCCGTGAAGGCGCCTTCGACATCGACGGCGACGGCCCCGATGATGGCGTGTTCGAGTCCAGCGACTGGTTCGGCACGGTGCGTGCTCGCGCCGGTGTGGCCTTCGACCGCGCTCTGATCTACGCAACCGGCGGTTTCGCCTTCGCTGACGACTCCACCGGCTGGACCGTGGGTGGTGGCTTGGAGTACGCCTTCACCAACAACCTGTCGGCCAAGATCGAAGGCCTCTACGTCAACCTCGAGAACGACGACGACTTCGATTTCGACGGCTTCGACGGCGAGACCGACTTCGGCGTGATCCGCGCTGGTCTGAACTTCCGCTTCGGCACCTACTAAGATCCATCGCCTCGGCGATCGACGAAAAGGCCCGGGTCACCCCGGGCCTTTTTTGTTTCAGGGCGTGACCCTGGTCTTCGCATAGGCCGGAACGCGGGCTTCGAAATCGGCAAGCCACGCCACGAGTTTCGGATGGCTTTCACGCCAGCGTCCGCCGAAGCGCAGGTCGAGATAGCCCAGGGCGCAAGCCAGGGCGATCTGGCCGATCTGCAGATTCTGGCCGGGGGTCGACAGATGAGCCTCCGCATGATCGAGGCCGCGGCGGACCTTGTCTGCCTGATGGTCGACCCATTTCGGCTCGCGCTTGTCCTCCTGGCGGAAGCGGCCCTCATAGACCTGCAACAGCGCCGCATCCATGATGCCGTCGGCCAGCGCCTGATCGCGCAGGGCGGTGAACCGCTCCGGCCCGTTCGGGATGACGCGCCCGCCCCCAAGATGATCGAGATAATCCACAATCACGCGGGAATCGTACAGTACATCCCCGTTCTCGAGGATGAGCGCCGGGATCTTGCCCAGGGGGTTCTGCTGGCGGATCGAGTCCCCGGGGTTCAGCGTATCTGCATCCACGATCTCGATCCGGTCCAAGAGACCAAGAATTGCGGCGGTGAGCTTCACCTTCCGGCCGAATGGTGAGGCGGGTGATGAGCGGAGAACGAGCATGAGAAAACCCCTGGATTGAAGAGACTGGGGCCAGTCATGAACGGTCGGGGCGCGTGCGGCAATCCGTTTTAAGCAGGGGGTCCGAAGGCTTCACAGCGATAAGCGCCGTAGCCGCTGCGCGACAGGCGCTCCGCCAAAGCGGGCAGAAGAACCTCCGCCTCCTCCCTCAACGACCATGGCGGATTGAGAACGAAGAGCCCGCTGCCGTTGAGCCGTGCTGTATCGCGCGGATCATCCACATAGAGCTCGAGCCGCAGCCCCGGACGCGAACTCTCCCGGTGGAGTTGCTCGGCCACCGCGTCAACAGGCCCCACATCCTTGATCGGATACCAGCCGGCGTAGATTCCGGTCGGCCATTTCTTCAATGCGGCGAGAAGCTCCGTGCCGAGACGCTCCAACTCGTTCGGCTTTTCGTAGGGCGGGTCAATCAGGACAAGCCCACGCTTTTCCTTGGGTGGGATGAGGGCATGCAGGGCCGTCCAAGCGTCGAGATGCATGACCTTCAGGTTGGAAACCTCATTGAAAGCCTCGCTCAACACCGCATGATCGGCGGGGTGCAATTCCACGAGCACACCCCGGTCCTGCTGCCGCAGGATTTCCCGCACAATGCCGGGAGAGCCGGGATAGATGGTCTCTCCATGCCGGGCACGCACATCGGCAATCACCTTGCGATAGGGAGCAAGGATCTCTTCCACCTCGGGAGCAAAAGCTTCGTCCAGGCGCCCAATTCCGTCGATCCACTCCCCGGTTCGCTCGGCCTCGTCAGCCGTCAGATCATAGAGGCCGATTCCCGCATGGGTGTCGATGACGCGAAGCGGCGTCTCCTTGCGCTGCAGATAGGTGAGGATCCGCACCAGAAGGGCGTGTTTCATGACGTCGGCGAAGTTGCCGGCGTGAAAGGCGTGGCGGTAGTTCATGTCTGTCCTAAAGCATCGGGCCCGAAAGCAGGCTGCACATTCGGGAGATGCGCTATCTCACCGCCGGAACCGTGATCTCGCCCGCGCGGCAGCTGTCGCGGTCAACCTCGGGACACTGGCGAAAGCCGCGCAGATCCTTGGCCAAGCAGATGCGCACCTCCTGGAAGATGCGCCGCCCGCAGGAAACCGAAATCATGTCGGGGCGCAAGCCTGGATTGGCGTTCAGGAAAGCCTGCTCGATCTCGTTCGGCAGCACGCGTGGGCGGCTGTCCAGTCCTTTGAAACTCTCGGGAATGCGCACGAGTTCGCGGGCGCGTCGAACAGCCTGGAAGTAGCCGCTTGGAGATTCTCCCGTGCAGGTTCCGTGCTTGCGCCATTGGTAGCGCGCCAGGTTGTTGTCAGGAAAGAGGCCGTCGGCCTCGATGATCGCCGCCTGCGGGACGAAGCGCCCGTTGGGCTCGCAGAAGCTGGGATAGCCTTTTTCGTTCTGCGGCCACAGGCCGTGGGTGACGAAGCCGAGGCCACTGCCGCTGTCGCATTGCCGGCTCCGGCTGCCGCTGTTCTCGCAGAAGCCCGGCGACCAGGAGAGCGCGAGCACGTAGAAGTCGAACTGCCCCATGGGGGCGCCCCTCGCCTCCCGCGGTCCCTGAGCCGCCGTGGGAGAGAGCAGGAGAAAGCAGGCGCCTGCAAACGAGAGGCACCAGCGCAGGATCAAGGAGCAGCCTGCTTGCAATGGGGCGCGAAGGCATAATGGCGGTCGAAGCCGTCCACGCAGGCCTCCGTGTCCCAGCCGATGCCGATAAATCCGAGATCCTCGCGGATCGAGAAGTTGATCTTGTGCTTGTAGCCGTCGGACACGACCACCGTTCCGGTGCAGTAGCGGCGGGGAATGTAGTCGAGACCCCAAGGACGCCAGGCAACCTGCTGCACCCGTTCGAAAGCGACGATCTGCAGGTTGGAGTTCCAGAACTTGTGTTCCTTGTTCCGGAAATTCACGCTGATGTCATGGAGCACGGACGGATCCGCACAGGCCGGCAGCGAGGCGTCGAAAGGCTCTTCCCGCCGCTCCGCAGGGGTGATCTCGCGGGCCATCGCAGGTGCGCTCAACATCATGCAGGAGATGAAAGCCGCCAGCCACTTCATTCGGATGCTCCAACAGGTCTTCGGATTCTGTTCCATCGACCATGTGGGCGAAGCCCCAGAAGGTCAAGGCTCCGCTTATGGTTTAATAGATGGCGTGTCTGTTCAGCATCATCGGCGCATTGGCCGGACGCCCCTGGGACTGCGGCGAGAGATAAGTCTGCTCCGGAGGCCGGCCGGCGGATGGCTGGGGATAGGATGGCGGCGAGCCCCTGGCACCGCCAGGACCGGGAAGATCGGCCGGATAGCCGTTCGAGGACGAGTAGCGCGGTGGCGGAGCCACGGGCGCAGCCAGCGCAGGGGCCGGAGGCGGCGCAGGCGGGATGTAAGCCTCCCCTTCCGGCACGTCCTGCTCAAGATCCACCGGAGCCAGATCGCCCGCGGCGGCCACGCTTTGAAGAACCTCCTGGCTCTTCTCGGGGTCGATCCGGGGCGCAAACTTCAGGATCGGCTTGCAGATGCGTCGCTGCCCTTTCGGGTCGTGGCGCGCCAGATCGATATGGAAGTGATCGTAGTGGAAAGCGTCGGAGCCCGGCCCCAGAACGGTCGTGAAGTAGCGGCAGGCGCCGACGAAGACCTCGCGGAGGAATTCCTGCTCGGCGGGATCCCGGCTCCGCCAGCCATTGACGACCGAGATCTCCCGCCCGTCGGTCAGGGCAAAGCCCATGACATCCAGCGCGTTGCCGAAGGAATGCTCGGAGAGCTTGGCGCCCCGCTGGTTGTTGCGGGGGCGGCAGGAGTAAGAGCCCGCCTTGAGGTCGGCCAGCGGCACGCCGAAATACATTTCGGCGGCCGGCCTCACGATCTCGTCGAGCCAGGTATCGATCCGCGGGATGATCGGGCAGGCCAGCGTCACCTTGGACTTCAGGCCGACGGCGCCGTTGTTGAAGGCCGAGACCTTGAACGGATAATCCATGCCGCAGACGCCGGGGCCTTCGATCTTGGAGCTCAGGGCCATGTAGGCCGAAGGCTGAACGAGCCGCTGCGACAGGCAGGCCTCCTCAGCCTGCGCGCGCCAAGGCTCGCGCTGCTCGAACCGAAACAGTCCGCAACCGGTGACCCCGAGCCCAACGAGCGATAGGGCAAAAAACGCAACTAACCCACGACGCATGGCCGGAGGCTAGCAACAGGCCCGTAAATATCTCGTCAACGTCAATCGGTGCTGGCCGCCTTCATCCTTCGATTCGGCCTGTCCGACCACGGGCATGGAGATGGAAGGCACGGTGCAACCAAGGTGCGACACAATAGAGCAGGAACTTTTTTCGCACGCTTGTGAAAACGATTGCAGGCCAGCGAATTCAAGACGTTAAGGATTTGTTAACCATTCCGAAAGCCACCTTGTACAGCCTGATCAGCTCGGCAGGCGCTTCTCAGGTCCCCGCAGGTTTGATACCTTACCTATCCATTCATAGAGGGGATCAACCCCTATAGGAAAGGGGCTACGATGAATCTGACATCCGATCTCGACTGGAGTGCCAAGCTCAACATCGTAGCCGTTTGCGCCTCCTCCTCCTTCATTCTTGCCGTCGTGGCAGGTCTTTTCTGAGGGGGTCTCTGCGGCTCCCGGCGAGCCGCTCCACGAGCTTCATGGTTTTTCACGCTGCCGCGGTGCTTCCCGGCAGCTTTTTTATGTCTCCGGGCAGGGCGTTTCCGTGACGCTCCAGGACATGACATTGATCTCCATGCGGCATTGGGCGAGCCGCGCCCCTTCAGCCGTCTTCAGGCAGACATTTTCTCCGGGTGCGAACATCTTTCCCTGCGCCCGGCAGTAGCAATCAAGCGGATTGTGATCGGGAGCCTGTACCTGCTGGGGCAGCGCTGGCCGCTCATGGGCGTTCGCCGACGCCAAAACCATCAGGCTGAAGACAAGGACGACACTGCGCATGAGGCATCTCCGCGTGTCATGTCTCGCAATGGTCTGCCTTTCCCGGCATAAGGTCAAGGATATGAACCTCCGATGCCGCGTAGCCTTGATGACCCTTCCTGCACCTGACATTTCGATCCGTCCCGGAACCCCGGCCGACAGCGCAGCCATCGGGCGGATTTTGGCTGACGGCTGGCGCCAAGCCTATTCCGGCTTCATGCCCAAAAGCGAACTCGGTCCGCGCATCGACCCCGATTATCGAGCGCGAGAGGTAGGGGCGTGGCTCTCAACCCAGTTCGACCCGAACGCGGAACTGCTGCTCGTCGCAGAGCAGGCGGGCCACGTGACAGGCTTCCTTGCCGCGCGCCTCGGCGATCGGAACGATGTAGGGTCGGCAGCACAGGTCACGCTGCTCTACGTCGCGCCGGAGCATCAAGGCCGAGGCGCCGGACGCCAGCTCCTCCTGGAGGCCGCCGAGTGGCTGAAGGTCCATGCTCCGGGCCCGGTCTCCATCGGGGCTTTCGAGCAGAACCCGTTCCGGTCCTTCTACGAGGCCATCGGAGGCGTGGTGGTCAAGGCAGTCGTGGTCAGGGTCGATGCCCGGGAATGGCCGGTGGTCGTCTATCTCTGGCCGTCGCCGGAGGCGCTTCAGGAGGGCATCCGAGCCTGAGGGATCAGGCCCACCGCGCCATAGCGTGATCATCGGCCTCTTTGGCCTCGACCCAGGCGCCAGTGGTGCCGTCCTTGAGGTGCTCGCGCTTCCAGAACGGAGCCTGCGTCTTCAGGTAATCCATCATGAAGGACGCCGCCTCGAAGGCGACCAGGCGATGGGCGCTGGCGGCCAGGACCAGCACGATCTCCTCGCCGGGGGAAATCCGGCCGAAGCGGTGGATCACAGTCAGCCCCAGCAGGGGCCAGCGCTTCTCCGCCTGCTCGGCAATCCTGTCGATCTCGGCCTCGGCCATGCCGGGATAATGCTCGAGCTCGAGGGCCGCGAGCCGTCCGCCCTCGTCCCGGCACAGGCCTGTGAAGGCCACCACAGCGCCGATATCCGCCCTCCCCCCGGTCAGGGCCGCCGTCTCGGCGGAAACATCGAAGGGTTCGGCCTGGATACTGATCATGCGTGCCATGGCGGTGCCGCCCCTCAAGGGGCTAGCCTCCCGTCATGGGCGGGAAAAAAGCAATCTCGCGCGCGCCGGCAATGGAGGCCTCGGGCTTGGCGTGGACGTGGTCGATAGCCGCTCGGACAACGCCTTCATTCTCGAAGGCGTATTCATATTCGTCGCCCCGGCTCTTCAGCCAGCGCACCAGATCAACCACGGTCCCGATGCCTTCCGGCACCTCGACATCCTCGTCGGTCTTCCCGACCCTTTCGCGGACCCATGCGAAGTAGACGAGCTTCATGGCTCTAGCCCTCGTCCATGAGATGATGGATGCCGTTCTTGAAGTAGTCCCATCCGGTATAAAGCGTCAGAACCGCCGCCACCCAGAGCAGGATGATGCCGATCAGGGTGTTGTTCGGCAGCACCGTCTCGCCCGCAGGACCAGCGATCAGGAAGCCGAGCGACACGAGCTGCAGGGTGGTCTTCCACTTGGCCACCCGGCTCACCGGCACGCTCACCTTCAGCTCGGCCAGGAACTCGCGCAGGCCCGAGACCAGGATCTCGCGGCACAGGATCACGATGGCAGCCCAGAGCGCCCAGCCATGGATGGTGCCGTCGGCCACCAGCATCAGCAGGCAGGCAGCCACCAAAAGCTTGTCGGCGATGGGATCGAGCATGCGCCCGAGGGCCGATTGCTGAGCGAAGGTGCGCGCCACATAGCCGTCGAGGTAGTCGGTGATGGCCGCGAGCGCAAAGACGATCAGGGCGGCCCAGCGGGACCAGTGGTCCTCGGGCCAGAACAGCAGGCCGACCACGGCCGGTACGGCCACCAGCCGACCGTAGGTCAGCATGTTGGCCAGGTTGAAGGCCTTGGAGCGGCCGATGGAAGGAGCAGACTTCATCACACCCGCAGGAAGCATGAGGACGGATCATCCGTCAATTGCAGAAGCCGGCAATTGCGAAACGCCACCGCGATGTCCTCCAGGTCCTGCCGCACCCGAATCCTAGCCTCGCTCGTGGAAGAAGTCGTAGACGGCGCGGGCCGTAGCGGCATTCACGCCAGGCGCCTTCATCAGATCCTCCAGGGCCGCCCGCTGAATCGCCTTGACCGTGCCGAAATGGTGCAGGAGCGCCCGCTTGCGCGTCGGGCCGATGCCGGGGATCTCGTCCAGGGGATTCTTGACCAGTTCACGCTTGCGCTTGGCCCGGTGCGCCCCGATGGCGAAGCGATGCGCCTCGTCGCGCAGGCGCTGCACGAAATAGAGCGCCGGATCCCGCGGCGGCATCTTGAAGGGCGGCTGGCCCGGCTTGAAGAAGGTCTCGCGCCCGGCATCGCGGTCGCGCCCCTTGGCAATGCCGACGAGCGCCACCTCATCCTCGCTCACGCCCACCTCCGCAAGCGCCTGGCGCGCGGCTTCAAGCTGCCCCTTGCCACCGTCGATCAGCACGAGATCGGGCCAGGCGGGAAATCCGTCGTCTCCCTGCGGCGCGGCGCGATCTTCGTCAGCAGCACGTGGCTCCTCCTTCACCAGACGGGCGAAGCGGCGCTGAAGCATTTCGCGCATCATGCCGTAATCGTCGCCGGGCTTCAGGTCTTCCGACTTCATGTTGAAGGTGCGGTAGTGCTGCTTCATGAAGCCGTTGGCCCCTGCTACCACCATGGCGCCTACAGCGTTGGTGCCCATGATGTGCGAGTTGTCGTAGACCTCGACCCGCCGGGGCGATTTCGACAGGCCGAAAGCCTGGCCGAGGGAGACGAGAAGCTTCTGCTGAGAGGCTGTATCCGCAAGCCGTCGGCCGAGCGCTTCGCGGGCATTGCGAAGCACGTACTCGATGAGTTGACGCCGTTCGCCCCGCTGCGGCGCATGGATCTCCACCTTCGTGTCGGTTTTGGTCGACAGCGCAGCCGCCATCAACTCCGCGTCCTCGATCTCGTGCGAGAGCAGGACGAGGCGCGGTGCCGGCTTGTCGTCGTAGAACTGGGCGATGAAGGAGCCGAGAACCTCCTCCCGGCTCATGGATTTGTCGGCCTTCGGGAAATAGGCGCGGTTGCCCCAGTTCTGCCAGTTGCGGAAGAAGAACACCTCGACGCAGAACTGCCCCGCCTGCTCGTCGAGGGCGAACACATCCGCCTCCTCCACCGATTGGGTGTTGATGCCCTGAACGCCCTGAATGGCCGAGAGCGCCGCCAAGCGGTCGCGGCAGCGGGCCGCGCGCTCGAATTCAAGGTCTTCGGCCGCCTGCTGCATCTCCTCGGTGATGCGCTGCTTCACGGCATTCGACTTGCCCGACAGAAACGCCCGCGCCTCGGCGGCAAGCCCAGCATAATCCTCGTGCGAGATCTCGTTGGTGCAGGGACCCGAGCAGCGCTTGATTTGGAACAGCAGGCACGGCCGCGTGCGGTTCTCGTAGTAGCTGTCGTTGCAGGAGCGCAGCAGGAACGCGCGCTGGAGCGCGTTGATGGTGCGGTTCACCGCCCAGACACTGGCGAAGGGGCCGTAGTAATCGCCCTTGCGCTTGCGCGCGCCGCGATGCTTCACGAGCTGCGGCGCTTCGTGGTCTGCGGTGAGCAGGATATAGGGCAGCGACTTGTCGTCCCGCAGCAGCACGTTGTAGCGCGGCTTCAGCTGCTTGATGAGGTTGGCCTCAAGCAGCAGCGCCTCGGTTTCCGTTGCCGTAGTGACGAACTCCATCGACGAAGTCTCGCCGATCATCCGGGCGATGCGATTCGAATGGGCCTGCCCGCGGGCATAGGAGCCCACGCGGTTCTTCAGGTTCTTGGCCTTGCCCACATAGAGAACGTCGCCCTTCGCATCGAGCATGCGGTAGACGCCGGGCGCATTGGGAAGCGTGTTCCAGAAATGCCGGATGACCTCGGTGCCGCGCTGGACCGAGCCCGGATTGGCCTCCAGGTCGAACTCGACGTCCGAGCCGCTCTCAAGGGCGACAGACTGATCGTCTTCCTCGTTGTCCAGAATGTCCGGCGGGACGTCATTGGTGGTGTTGCGACTCATGGGGGAGATTTAAGGGCTCGGGAGGCGTGAGGAAAGTGCCTCCGACGAACTGGCGCAGCCCTGCCGTTCGGGCTAAACGGCAAAGCTCCTGGAATGCAGCCTGGAGCCGGATCATGCGCCTGTCGATCGTCACATCCGCTGTCGTGGCGGCCCTGGTAGGATTCGGCAGCACGATTGCGATCATCATCGCGGCGGCGCAGGCCGTAGGCGCGGATGCGGCGCAGACCTCCTCCTGGGTGGCGGCCCTGTGCCTCGCCATGGCGGCGAGCAGCGGCTTCCTGAGCGTCCGCTATCGCATGCCGGTCATCACCGCCTGGTCGACACCGGGCGCGGCTCTCATCGCGGCTTCAGCCGGCATCTCCATCCACGCCGCTGTCGGCGCGTTCCTGCTGGCCGGTGCCCTCATCGTGCTGGCAGCCCTCATCAAGCCGTTCGGGCGCGCAATCGAGCGCATTCCGACATCCATCGCAGCCGCGATGCTGGCGGGCGTGCTGCTTCAGTTCGTGGTCGGGGTGTTCCAGAGTGCACAGGGCGCGCCCGGCCTCGTGCTTCCCCTCGTGGGCATCTTCCTGGTGGTGCGCCTGTTCAATCCAGCCTTGGCCGTGCTCGCTGTGCTGTTCGTGGGCCTCGGCATCGCCTTCGGCGGCGGAATGGCCCGGCCTCTGGCCTCTGACTTAAGCCTCTCCTCCCTCACCTTCATCGCGCCTGCCTTCGAGCCTGCGGTGTTGATCGGGCTCGGGCTGCCCCTATTTCTGGTGACCATGGCGTCTCAGAACCTGCCGGGCTTCGCCGTGCTCAGGGCCTCCGGGTATCAGCCGCCCTCCCGCCCGATCCTGGCCGTGACCGGGCTGGCCTCCGTGGTCACTGCCCTCTTCGGCGCCCACACGAGCAATCTCGCGGCCATTTCGGCAGCGATCTGCACCGGACCCGATACCCACCCCGACCCTACCAAGCGCTGGATGGTCGGCCCCTTCTACGCCTTGAGCTATCTGGTCTTTGCCGCTTTCAGCGCGGCGCTGATCGGCATGATTGCGGCGCTGCCGCCGGAACTCATCAAGACCGTGGCGGGCTTGGCCCTCCTGGGAGCCTTCGCGGGAGCCTTAGGCTCCGCCCTGTCTGAGGGGTCCAAGATTTTTCCAGCCGTGATCACTCTGGCGGTGACAGCCTCCGGCCTGACGCTTTTCGGCATCGGCTCGGCGTTCTGGGGGCTGGTGGCGGGTCTCGTCACCCTGGGGCTCGATTCGCTTGCGATCCGGCTGCGCAAGCACGGCTGAACTGGACGGGAGGCCCCGTTAAGCTTAAGACTTCGTTACGAAGAACAAGAACGGGGGCTTTCATGGGCGGAATGGCGCTTGCACGGCGGATCGCCGCGATCATGCTGACGGCGGCTCTGGGAGCCTGCCAAGGCACATTCAGCGCATCGCCCGAGGGCATCCCCGTTGCTCTCGAGAGCATCGACGGGGCGCCGGCTCCAATCCGCACCGCCCTGGCCGAGGAGCTCGCCACCGCGGCCACCGACCGCAAGGTCGAGCTGGTCGGCGCCAGCGCCGCGGCGCGCTACCGGGTCCGCGGCTATCTCTCGACCGCAACCGAGGACGGCGAAACCAAGGTGGCCTATGTCTGGGACGTGTTCGACTCTCAGAAGCGCCGGGCCAAGCGCCTGGAAGGGTCGAGCCCCGTTCCAGCCGCTTCCATCTCGTCCCTCGACAAGCAGGCTCTCGCCAAGCTGGCTCAGTCCAGCATGGGCGAGATCGCCGAATTCCTGAGTGCGGCCAAGTCCGAGCCTCCGGCCAGAGCCGATGCGCCGATCCAGACGGCGGAGGCTCAGCCCACGGGGACACTGGATGAGGAGAACCCGGTTGCAATGCAGTAATCGCATGGCAACAACCCGGTATTGCGGCCCATCAAAGCCGCTCACGTGTATTGTGACGGTTTGATATCGCTGCTAAGACCCTTGCGCCCGAAGGCGCAGGAAATACGGCGTTGCGCAACGGGCATCGTCGGTCACACAGAGCCAAAGTTGCTTTCATGAAGCTCGTTGCGGGAAATTCCAATCGTCCGCTGGCGGAGGCCATCTCCGCCTATCTCAATGTTCCCCTGGCCAGAGCCCAGGTGAAGCGTTTCGCGGACATGGAGGTGTTCGTCGAGATCCAGGAGAATGTTCGCGGCGAGGACGTGTTCATCCTCCAGTCGACCTCATTCCCCACGAACGACCATCTCATGGAGCTCCTGATCATCACGGATGCGCTGCGCAGGGCCTCGGCCCGCCGCATCACGGCGGTGATCCCCTATTTCGGCTATGCCCGGCAGGACCGGAAGTCCGCCTCCCGCGCGCCGATCTCGGCCAAGCTGGTGGCCAACATGATCGCCCATGCGGGCGTCGACCGTGTGCTGACGCTTGATCTCCATGCCGGCCAGATCCAGGGCTTCTTCGACATCCCGACCGACAACCTGTTCTCCGCGCCGATCCTGGCGCGCGACATCAAGGAACACCTGGACGGCGGCAACCGCATGGTGGTCTCGCCGGATGTGGGCGGCGTGGTGCGCGCCCGTGCGCTCGCCAAGCGTATCGATGCCCAGCTTGCCATCGTCGACAAGCGCCGCGATCGCCCCGGCGAGTCCGAGGTGATGAACATCATCGGCGACGTGTCCGGCCGCTCCTGCATCCTGGTCGACGACATCGTCGATTCCGGCGGCACCCTGGTGAACGCCGCCGATGCGCTCCTCGCCAACGGGGCGAAGGAGGTCTACGCCTACATCACCCACGGGGTGCTGTCCGGCGGCGCTGTGGCCCGCATCGCCAGCTCCCGCCTCAAGGCGCTCGTGATCACTGATTCCATTATGCCGACCGAGGCGGTGAAGGCGGCCCACAACATCCGAGTCATCTCCATCGCGTCCCTGATGGGCGAAGCGATCGGCCGCACGGCGACGGAAAGCTCGGTGTCGAGCCTGTTCGACTGATATCGTTTGAGCGCAGCCGAGGCGCTAGGCCGGATCTATCCCGTCCGTTATAACCTACCCATTCCTGGAGAGGTGAGATGAGACAGGTTTCCAGCGCCATCGCATTCGACGCGCTCTTTCTATATCCAAGTGCCGATCAAACGATCGGGCCATGTCTTGCCTCGGCGGGCGAATTTGCCCGGGCTGAAGTCGATTTCCTGCTCGCCCACCTGTCACCTGACGGTGCTGTCTGCGATGTAGGTGCCAACATCGGCACTGTGTCCATCCCGATCGCCAAGGCACTGCCAGGACTGTCCGTTTTTGCCTTTGAGCCGCAACTGCCGATCTTCCGGCTCCTGATGCGGAACGTGACTCTCAATGGATTGATGTCCATCGAAGCCTATCCCTGGGCCTTAGGTGAGGCTGACGGAATTATTGAATTCGCCACTCCTGCCTTGACTACCCAGACGAACTTCGGAGCCGTCGGACGTGGAAGCCAGAGTGGAGACAAGGTTCCGGTCATCATCCGCAGACTGGATTCGTTGGCGCTTCCACCCCTCAGCATCATCAAAATCGATGTGGAAGGATACGACCTGGAGGTGGTTCGTGGAGCGCAGGAGACAATCCAGCGGGACAGGCCTATCCTGTTTTGCGAGGCTCATGCATCACCCAAGACGGTCGAGTTGATCAAATTATTGGACCAGTGGGGCTATGATACCTACTGGTTTTTCGCTCCCTTCGTCTCAGCATCGGCCTCCCAGCGGTCCGACAGCTCGGCTAGAGTTGTGGGCGACACCAACATCGTCGCCCTTCCCAAGGGGAAAGAACCACACTGGCCCCTACCCCGCATCGGCAATCCCGAGGAGAATTGGCGAAAGCGGGTGAAGGAAATGCGCTATCTCGAGCGGTATGGCTGTTATCCGTAGGCCTCTGAGGGGCCGGGATGCCGGATCTCCTGAAATGATTGTCTTTCGTGGAGATTTACCTTATAGGGATGCCGCGCCCGCTCGACACCCTTGGAGGCACGGGCGCTGACCTCATGGCCGCCGATAGGTTTTAGGACCTTGGCGGCCATCGGTTTTTCCAATCCATTTATCAAGGACCACGACCATGAGCGAAGTAAAGCAAATCAAGGCCGTGGCGCGCGACCGGGCCGGCAAGGGGGCCGCCCGGGCCGTTCGTCGCCAAGGCCAAGTTCCCGCCGTCATTTACGGAGCCGGCCAGCCGGCCCAGGCGATCGCCCTCGACTTCAACCAGACCAAGCAGCTGATCTTCGCCGGTCACTTCCTCACCACGATCTTCGAGATCGACGTGGACGGCCAGACGATCCGCGCCATTCCGCGCGACTACCAGCTCGACCCGGTCCGTGACTTCCCGATTCACATCGACTTCCTGCGCCTTTCGCAGGGTCAGGCGATCAAGGTCGTGGTTCCGGTGCACGTGGTCGGCCAGGAGAAGAGCCCGGGCGTGAAGCGCGGCGGCGCTCTCCAGATCGTCGAGCACTCGGTGGAACTGCTCGTTCCGTCCGACTCGATTCCGGACTTTATCGAAGTTTCCGTTGCAAACCTCGAAATTGGCTCGTCGATCCACCTCAACGAAGTTGCCCTGCCGAACGGCGCCAAGGCGACCTCGACCGAGAACATGACCCTCGTCACCGTTGTGGCCCCGACCGGCCTCACGGAAGAGGATGCGGCTCCGGCTGCTGCCGAAGGCACCGCTGCGGCCTAAAGGCTCTGATAGGGCGTTCAAGCCCATCGATCGGCTTCAACGCTCCGACCGCAAGGCCGGAGCGTTTCTTATGAGCAGGACCAAGCGATGCGCCTCTTCGTCGGCCTCGGCAATCCCGGATCCCGCTACGCCAGGAACCGTCATAATATCGGGTTCATGGCCGTGGATGAGGTTGCACGCGTGCACAATGCCGGACCCTGGCGCAAGCGCTTTCACGCGGAGGCCGCCGATGCGGTGATCGGGGGCGAGAAGGTGCTGCTGATCAAGCCGCAGACCTACATGAACCTGTCAGGCCAGGCCGTGGGAGAAGCGCAGAACTTCTTCAAGATCCCGCTCCACGACGTGACGGTCTTCTACGACGAGCTCGATCTGCCGCCGGCCAAGCTGCGCGTGAAGATCGGCGGCGGCAATGCGGGCCATAACGGCCTGCGGTCGATCTCGGCCCATTGCGGCAACGATTATCGCCGCGTGCGCCTCGGCATCGGCCATCCGGGCCACAAGGCTCTCGTGCAGAGCCACGTGCTGGGCGATTTCGGCAAGAGCGAGGAGGCTTGGGTCGATGACCTGTGCCGGATCATCGCGGACAGTGCTGCCCTTCTCGCCAAGGGTGAGGACGGCAGCTTTCAGAACAAGGTCCACCTCGCCATGGAGGCGAGAGGCTGGACGGACGTGAAGCGGCCCGGAGAAAAGGCTGCCGAAGGCAAGAACAACGCCGGCTAGAGCCCGGCTACCATAAGGAGTGAGGCCATGGGCTTCAAAATGGGCATCGTCGGCCTGCCGAACGTGGGCAAGTCCACCCTCTTCAACGCCTTGACGCAGACGGCTGCGGCACAGGCGGCCAATTACCCGTTCTGCACCATCGAGCCGAATGTGGGCGACGTGGCGGTGCCGGACGACCGGCTCGACCAGCTTGCAGGCATCGCCAGCTCGGCGCAGATCATACCGACCCGCCTCACCTTCGTGGACATTGCCGGCCTCGTGCGCGGCGCGTCCCGCGGTGAAGGCCTCGGCAACCAGTTCCTGGCCAATATCCGCGAGGTCGATGCCATCGCCCATGTGGTGCGCTGCTTCGAGGATACGGACATCACCCACGTGGAAGGCAAGATCGACCCGATCGCCGATATCGAGACCATCGAGACCGAGCTGATGCTGGCCGACCTCGACAGCCTTGAGAAGCGCGTCACCGCGCTTGAGAAGAAGGCCAAGGGCAACGACAAGGAGGCGAAGGAAACCCTCGACCTCGTCAACCGCACCCTGCCCCTTCTGCGTGAAGGCAAGCCCGCCCGCATGGTGGAGCGCAAGGTCGAAGAAGAGCGCCTGTTCCAGATGCTGGGCCTCCTCTCCTCCAAGCCCGTTCTCTACGTGTGCAACGTGGAGGAGGCCTCCGCCGACCAGGGCAACGCCTTCTCGGCCAAGGTCTTCGAGCGCGCGAAGGAAGAAGGCGCGAAGGCCGTGGTCGTCTCGGCCAAGATCGAGAGCGAGATCGCCGTTCTGCCGCCCGACGAGCAGAAGGATTATCTCGACGCGGTTGGCCTTGCCGAGCCTGGCCTCAACCGGGTGATCCGCGCCGGTTATGAGTTGCTCGGCCTCATCACCTACTTCACCGTCGGCCCGAAGGAGGCCCGCGCCTGGACGATCACCAAGGGCACCAAGGCTCCCGGTGCTGCCGGCGTGATCCACACGGATTTCGAGAAGGGCTTCATCCGCGCCGAGACCATTGCGTACACGGACTACACCTCCCTGAAGGGCGAGGCCGGCGCGCGCGATGCGGGTAAGCTGCGGCTGGAGGGCAAGGAATATATTGTCCAGGATGGCGACGTGATGCACTTCCGCTTCAACACATAGAGCCTAACAATTTCCCCTCATCCTGAGGAGCCACGAAGCGGCGTCTCGAAGGAGGGTCCAGTGCTCTCTAGAGACGCCTCGTCCTTCGAGACAGAGCTAGAGGTCCTCCTCAGAGTCTGGCTCATAAAGAGGAACACGCCTCGGCTTTCGTCATGGCCGGCCTTGTGCCGGCCATCCCGATGCTGAAAAGCACGGCGCTTCAAGCCATCGAGATCACCGGCACAAGGCCGGTGATGACGTCAGAAAGGCTGCCGGTCTTTTATGAGCCAGCCTCTCAGGATGAGGCTCAGGTTTTCTCTAGTGGCTCCTCATCAACCTGTCGGAATCCTGAACACGGGCTTTTTCATGCGTTCAGGGCCATGATGCGACAAAGCCTGCATGGAGGGTGGCTTCATGCAGGCTTTTTTCGAGACTTTCTTTTCCCCTTGCTTCGGCAGTGCCGAATTCTTCGTCGGTGTGCTCGTGGCCTGCGGCTTTCTCATGATCGGCATCTCATCCCTGCTGCCCAAGAGCGGCAATGACGAGCTTGAGTGGTGGGAACGGTAGTCTTAAAGCCTCAAGGCAGCCGCAGGGCTCCCGAGGCCGATCTGCAGGCTCTCGGCGATCCGTCGGGCCCGATCCACGAAGAAAGCCGACACATCCGGCTCGAACAGCTCCTTCGCCGTCTGCTCGAACAATGACAACCAGCGTGCAAAAAGCTCGGGCGTGAGGCTCATGCCCATATGGGCCGCCTGAGGCTTGCCTTGGTAGCGGCCCGTCCGCAGGGCAATCGACGACCAGAAATCCACCATCAGGGCCAGGTGCCGGCTCCATCGCCCGGAGAGCGCCGTGTGAAAGATCGGCCCGAGTTCCGGATCGCGGATCACCCGGTCATAGAACGTCTCCACGAGTTCGCGGATCATTGCCTCCGTCACGCCCTCGGCCGGGCTGATGATCGGGATGCTGCGGCCTGCGGCTGAATGCGCCAAATCGGATCTCCTCAAAACCGAACGGGATGGAGGCACGATGCTCCATCCCGTTCGGTCATTCTTTGCGAAAGATCAAGCCGGGCCGTTATGAGCGGCCCGGCTTCAGCTTGGTCAGTGATGGCTGCGGTTCTCAGGCTTGGGCTGAGGCCCGTGCGGGTATTCCTTGCTGTGGGAATGGGTTGTCTGTTCGATCTGCCGTTCGATCCCATACTCGGCACCATAGAACACCCCGTGCAGTCCCCAGTACCCACTCACCAGCACCACGAGGGCCACCGCAAGTCCCGCAGGAACCGAAGCCAGGCTGCCGAAGCGCGGCAGGGCATTGGGCATCTTCACGGCAACCGCTTTGGCCTCGCGGCACGGATCGGCGGCAACCAGGAACAGGGCCGCCATGATCAGGGCGTGACCCACGAGGTCGATGCGACCGAACGGGTAGACGGCGGTGAAGAAGATCACCAGCAGAGCCACGGCCGAGAGACGGCGCACCAGCGCGGTCCAGAGCAGGCCGAAGCCCATGGTGAACTCGGCGACGCCGGCCATCGGGATGAACACGTCACGCGGCATGCCGAAGGTCAGGAAAGGCTTCTCCTCCACGAGCGGATAGAACCACTCCGGATAGGCGAATTTTTCCAGGCTCGACCACATGAGAGCAATCGCGATGCCCCAGCGCAGGGCCAGGAACCGGCGGGCGCGCCACTTCTCGTCATCGGACGAGGCCAGCACCAGATAGGCCGCGACGGCAACGCCGAGCGCCAGATAGTCGAGCAGGTGGAACAGGTCGTATTCCCGCAGCGCCACCACCCAGAGGGCAATGATGCCGGCAGCGGCAATCGGCATCGTCCGGCGCGAGAACACGCACATGGCGATCAGCAGCTGCGCCCAGGAAATGAGCTCGTAGTCCGTCTTGAGATCAGGGGTAAGATAGACCCCGCCGACGGCGAAGATCGCCACGAAGAAGCCGCCGATGGACACGCGCATGAAGTCGTCCGCGCGGCTCCACAACGGGGCGCTGACGCGGTCGAGGCCCGACTGGATGCCGCGACCGACGAATGTGCGCTCGATCATGAGCGTGGCGAGGAAGAAGGCGAGCACCAGGCCGATGCCGTTCCAGAACCACACGTTGGTCAGGGTGGCGGAAATCGGCTGCGGGGCGGCATCGACGATATAAGGGGCGAACCACTTCACATGAGCTTCGGCAGGCCACGCCCAGAGGCCGGTGCCGAGGGCCGCAAGACCGGCGGCGGCAGATACGCGAGACATGACATCCTCGTTGTTGGACTTCGTCTAGTGATCAAGGGTGTATACCCGCCAGACCGAGGACGATATTCAGACAATGTCCCTAAGGGGTTTCCCGTAGTGATGTCATAGGCTTGGCCATAGGATTTGCTGGCTTTGGTCCGGCGCCCCGGGCTTGAAAGGGATCGATCCCGAACCTTGAGCGTTGAGCCCTCGTCCTCTTCGATGTCGGATCATGAAGCTACACCATCGCCACGACTGGAACCTCTCCCCCTCCGAGGCCATCGCCCTGCAGCAGGAGCTGCGCAGGGAGGTCGTGTCCGATCGCCCCATCGACCTCGACGCGGTCGAGCTGGTGGCGGGCGTCGATGTGAGCGTGAAGAACGAGCAGTCGCAAGCTGCCATCGTGGTGGTCACTTATCCGGGCTTCCTGCCGGTGGAGACGGTGCTGGCGCAGCGCCCGACGCCCTTTCCTTACGTTCCAGGACTCTTGAGCTTCCGCGAAGGACCGGTGCTCGAAGAGGCGTTCGAGAAGCTGAAAACCGTGCCCGACGTGTTCCTCTTCGACGGCATGGGCATCGCCCATCCCCGCCGCATTGGAATCGCCAGCCATATGGGCCTGTGGCTCCAGCGCCCGACCATCGGCTGCGGCAAGACGCTGCTCTGCGGTCGCTACAAGGATCTGGCCGAAGAGAAAGGCTCTGCCGCGCCGCTCATCGACCGCAAGGAGACCATCGGCGTGGCCTTGCGCACTCGCACGGCGAAGAACCCTATGTTCATCTCGCCGGGCCACCTCGCGGACATTCCGACGGCCACCGAAGTCGTGCTGCGCTGCTCGCCAAAGTACCGCCTGCCCGAGCCGATCCGACTGGCGCACCACGCGGCGGGGCAGTTCTCTCCCTAAATGCTGCCAATTGCCGCGGCGTGATGGGCTCAGGAGTCATGGTTGTGTTTGACAGGCTTTTCATTGCCGGAACGAGACAAACCTGCCCCTTCGTCAAGAACCCTCCCCGTTCAGAGAGTTGTCCCAGCCAAGCCCCTCAGCAACAGATGGAGGCAAGTAACACTTTCAATGTGGGGCAACGACTATGGCGACTTATCCGGGTACTTCCGCATCCGATAATATCACAGGCTCTAATGGGGCCGACACGATCTATGGATACGATCCGTCCTCTCCCACAGCGACGCAATTTGGAACAGGCATGTTCCAGACAGTCTTCGCCACGGCCCCGGCCGGAGACGCCAATCGCCTTTTCGTTGCTGAAAAAGGATTTATGGATGAGAATGGAATAGGGAAAGCACTGGTCAAAGTTGTAAATCTCCAGAATCCCACCGCTGCCGCGGAGACCATTCTCACAATTTCCCCAATAAGCAGTGGCAATGAGACGGGCCTTCTCGGCCTGGCACTTCATCCGGAATTTGCTCTTGCGGGGAGCCCTCATCGCGGGAAGTTATACGTCAACTATACTGCTTCAACAGCATCCGGAACTGACCAGGTTATCGTGGAGTACATTTTCAATCCGGAAAATCTTGCCGCAGGTCCGACCGCTCCGCCCAAGACGATCATGACGATCGATTATGCCACTTCCAATCATCGAGCAGGTTGGATGGAATTTGGTCCCGACAAAAAGCTGTACATCGCCACGGGCGAAGATCAGGACGCCAACAACTCCCAAACCATCATGCAGGGTGGTTCAGTAAACCTGAAAGGCAAGATCCTGCGAATTGATGTGAATGGGGACAGCTTTCCAGGGGACGAGAACAACAACTACGGGATCCCAACCGACAATCCCACTAGCTTTGTGAATATCAATGGCACCTTTGCGCCGTCCGCCATTTGGGCCGTTGGCCTGCGCAATCCGTGGCGCTGCAGCTTCGATGAGGACGGAAGGCTCTACATCGCGGATGTAGGCGACCGAGCGTACGAAGAGATCAATATTGGCACAGCCGGCGCGAACTACGGCTGGCGGCCGACAACCGGTGGCGCTCAAGCCGACGGGCCCCAAGGAAACGGCTATACAGACCCAGTATACGCCTACCAGCACAACGTCATGGGCAGATCCATCACCGGTGGATATGTCTACGAAGGACCGGGTGAGTTCAAGGGGCATTACATTTTCGGCGACTACGGCAACGGCCAGATCTTTGCCATCGATCTTCGCGTCGCTGGCTCCCAACCTGTCAACATTACAAGCCGGATCGCCTTCCCGAACAACACTTCGGTAGGGGCATGGCAGTTCGTCTCTTTCGGCCAGGACGGCCAAGGCAACCTGTACGTCCTCGGCATGAATGGTCGGATTCTCAAGCTGGACCTCAGCGGCAGCACCACGGATCTCGGCGACACCCTCGCTGGCGACGACGGCGACGACACCATATACGGCGGCGCCGGCAACGACACTATCTCTGGCGATGCAGGAGCGGATACCCTCAACGGCGGTGCAGACAGTGACGTCTACTATGTCGACGGCAGCGACCGAGTATTCGAACTTGCTAACCAGGGTACTGACGAGGTTTGCGCAACGGAGTCGTTCACCCTGGGGGCTGGTCAAGCCGTCGAAATCCTGCGGGCTTGGCCTGCTGACTGCGAGACCGCTATTGACCTGACCGGCAATGAGCTCGCGCAGCGTCTCATCGGCAATGAAGGAACCAATGTTCTGGATGGCCGCGGCGGTGCGGACACACTTGAGGGCGGAGCTGGCAACGACACCTACGTGGTGTATGGAATCGACAAGATTGACGAGACGATCGAAGTTGATGGCGTGAAAGTTGATGCTGGTGGCACCGATACTGTCCGCACTGCGGTGAACAACTACACTCTCGGCGCGAACCTTGAGAACCTTATCCTTCTTGGAACCACTGCCATCAACGGCAATGGCAACGACCTTGCCAACACCATCACCGGCAACGATGCGGCGAACTCCCTTTCCGGTGCGGATGGCGTCGATATCCTCACTGGCGGAGACGGATCGGACACGCTCAACGGCGGAGAAGAAGCCGACAGGCTGGACGGCGGTAGAGGGGACGACACCTACATCCTCGACGGGGATGACACCATCGTCGAAGGAGCTGAGGAAGGAACCGACACAGTCAGGTCCGCGCAGAACTACACGCTCGGCGGCAACCTGGAGAACCTGATCCTTCTCGACGGCGCCGAGACTGGCATGGGCAACATTCTCGATAACATCATCATCGGCAATGGTGGCACCAATATCCTCGACGGCAAGGGCGGCCAGATACGCTCGAGGGCGGCGCAGGCGGCGACATCTACTATGTCGATGGCAGCAATGCGGTGGTTGAGAGCGGTGCAGATACGGGCCAGGACGAGATTCATGCATCAGAGTCCTTTACCCTGAGCGTTGGTCAGGCAGTAGAACTGCTTCAAGCCAATGCTGGCACAGTTGACATTAATCTGACCGGCAATGCGCTAGGACAGATTCTCATCGGCAATGCGGGCCGCAACAGCCTTAATGGCGGCGGCGGTGCGGATACGCTCAGAGGTCTGGGCGGCAACGACACCTATGTGGTGGGCGCAGACGACACCATCGACGAGACGATTGAAGTTGACGGTCGCAAAGTCGATGCTGGTGGCATCGATACTGTTGAGACCAGCGGAACCTACGGCCTTTCCGACTACCTGGAGAACCTGACGCTCCTGGGAACCGCTGCCATCAACGGCACCGGCAACGCGCTTGCCAATACCATCATCGGCAACGATGCAGCCAACGTCATCAATGGCGACGCGGGTGCGGATACATTGGACGGTCGTGGTGGAAACGACACGTACCGGATCGATAATCAGAACGACGGAATCATCGAAGCCGACTCCGGCGACATCGACACGCTCGTCTCAAGCGTAAACTATACGCTTGGCGGAGCATCTCATGTGGAGATCCTCAGGGCTGACGGCGCTGCCGCCATCAACCTCACAGGCAACGGCTTCGCCAACACGTTCCATGGCAACAGCGCCAACAACAGCTTCGACGGCAGGGGCGGCCAGGATACGGTTGTCTTCACCGGCCAGCGGTCCGACTACGAGGTCACCCGCAATGGTGAGGTTCTCACGATCAAGGACAAGCGCGCCAATGGTGATGGGACCGATACGGTCACCGGAGCCGAGATCTTCCAGTTCTCCGATATCAAGGTAGACTTTGACAGCATCCAAAACGTTCCACCGAGCGGCGTTAATCTGGTCGGTAACGTGATTGAGGAGAACAGCAAGACAGGACATCCCATTGGCAAGCTCTCGGTCACGGACGATGCCAACGACAAGCACCTGTTTACCCTTGTAGACAATGCAGGCGGCCGCTTCTCGCTCGATGCGGACGGGACGCTCAGGGTGGCCAACGGCGTGCTGCTCGACTACGAGCAGGCGCAGAAACACACGATGCGGTGACCGTTACAGATTCGTTCGGAGCGAAGCTCACCCAGCGAATCGATGTAACGATTGGTGACTCGCAGGCTGAGCGAGCTGTCGGAAGCGCTTTGGCAGACGTCATCAAGGGCGGATACGGCAACGATGTGCTGTCCGGCGTCGGTGGCAACGACCTGCTCAGCGCAGGGATCGGCAACGACCGGCTGATCGGCGGCCTCGGCAAGGACACGATGACGGGCAGCACCGGCCGGGACGTGTTCGTTTTCGACGACCGGGACACCGGCACGTCCAAGAGCAGGGCTGATTATATCACCGACTTCTCGGGCCGGCAGGGCGACAGGCTCGACCTGAAGCTGGTGGATGCCAACTCGAGCAAGCGCGGTGACCAGAACTTCAGCTTCATCGGCAAGAACGCCTTCAGCAAGGCCGGTGAGGTTCGCTACGAGAAGACCAAGACGGACACTTACGTCTATCTCAACACAGACAACGACAAGACGGCAGAAGCCGTCATCAGGCTCAAGGGAAGCTTCGACCTGCAAAAGAGCTGGTTCGTACTCTAGGAACTGCCATTCCGGCCCTAAACCAGAGCCACTCACACTGAAGCGGGCCTCCCATCGGGAGGCCCGTTGTGCTAGGGCAGGTCCTGACAGGGGACTGCTCATGCGCACATTCGAAGATCTGCCGGTCGGCTTCGCTCAAACCCTCGGGCCCCTCCATGTGTCGAAGGACGACATCCTGGCCTTCGCGCGGGAATACGATGCCCAGCCCTTCCATGTGGACGAGGTAGCGGCCAAAGACAGCTTCATCGGCACCCTGATCGCCTCGGGCTGGCACACCTGCAGCCTCAACATGCGCCTTGTGGCCGATGGGCTGCTGCTGGACTCGTCCGCCATGGGCGCTCCGGGCATCGAGGAGGTGAAATGGGTGAGGCCCGTGAGGCCGGGCGATACCCTGCGCTCGCACGTGAAGGTCCTGGAGAGCCGTATCTCCAAGAGCAGGCCGACGCTGGGACTCGTGCAGTTGCATTTCGACATGGTGAACCAAGCCGATGAGACGGTGCTGACGCAGACCAACTGGGTGATGTTCGCAACCCGCGATGCCGAGCCCTTTGCGGTCGACAACAGCAAAGTCCTCAACGCTGTGGCGGACTCGCTGCCCGGCGACCATCCGCAACGCGAAATCCCGCCGATCTCCTCAAATCCCTATTTCGAAGATCTCATCATCGGCGAGACGGAGGAATTAGGCTCCTACACCTTCGTGCCGGACGACATCATCGGCTTCGCAAAGCAGTACGATCCGCAGCGCTTCCATGTGGATGCTGAGGCTGCCAAGAGCAGCCTGTTCGGGGCGCTCTGTGCTTCGGGCTGGCATACGGCCAGTGTCTGGATGAAGCACATGGTCGGGCATCGCGACCGGATCCGCGCCTATGCGCTCGCCCACGGCCAGCGCCCGGCCCGGCTCGGCCCCTCGCCGGGTTTCTCGAACCTGAAGTGGCTGAAGCCCGTCTATGCGGGCGACACGATCACCTACCGCACCACGGTGACGGCCAAGCGCCCCTCCGCGTCCCGCCCGGAATGGGGCTTGGTGTTCCACCACAACACCGGCACCAACCAGCACGGCGAGGCGGTTTTCGCCTTCGACGGCATGGTGTTCTGGGAAAGGCGGGGGTGAGGGCCAGCTCAGGGCGCCCCGCTCTACCCCGCTGTCATCCCGGGCTTGGCTACGCCGCCCCGGGGTGACAGTGTGTGGCGTCAATGCCCCTCGAAGCTCACGAGGCTGCGCACCTCGACGCCGAGATCGCGCAGCTTCCGGGCTCCGCCGAGATCGGGCAGGTCGATGATGAAGCAGGCGGCCACGATGTTCGCCCCCATCTGGCGCAGGAGCTGGGTGGCGGCGACCGCCGTCCCGCCGGTGGCGATGAGGTCGTCCACGAGGATCACCCGCTCGTCCTGACCGATGGCATCCGTGTGGATCTCCATTTCGTCGACGCCGTATTCCAGCGAATAGGCGATCCGCACCGTCTCGTGGGGCAGCTTGCCCTTTTTGCGGATCGGCACGAAGCCGGAGGAGAGTTGGTGCGCGATGGCTCCGCCGAGAATGAATCCGCGCGCCTCGATGCCCGCCACCTTGTCGACGCGACCGCCCGCGAAAGGATGGACGAGTTCGTCCACGGAGCGCCGGAAGGCCCGCGCGTCGCCCAGCAGGGTCGTGATGTCGCGGAACACGATGCCCGGCTTGGGATAATCCGGGATCGAGCGGATCGCGGCCTTCAGGTCGGTGAGGAGACGCTGGTCCATGGGTTCAAGCCTGCCTGAGTGTTTGACGACGATGGGTCCGTGATCACGCTTTGGAAGGGTTTAGCACCCGGCCCGCCACCGCATCCAACTTTTTCAGCAGTTCCGGATCGCGCGCGGATGGCGCCGTCATGACGGCACCCTCAAGCGCCTGGTCGGAACCGGCAGGGCACGGCTCGTGCTCGGCTGGGAAGTCGCGGGCGACGCGGGCCACGAGGCGCGCGACCTTGGCGGCGTTCTGCTGCGCCACGGCAACAACGGAGGCTACATCGACATGGTCGTGCTCCGGGTGCCAGCAATCGTAGTCCGTCACCATGGCGATGGTCGCGTAGGTGATCTCGGCCTCGCGGGCGAGCTTGGCCTCCGGCATCGCCGTCATGCCGATCACGTCGTAGCCGAGTCCCTTGTAGGTGATCGACTCGGCGTAAGTGGAGAATTGCGGACCTTCGATGCAGACCAGCGTGCCGCCCAGCGCAAACGGAATGTCCTCGGCCAAAGCGGCATCGGCGATGCGCTGGCGCAGCAGAGGGCCAACCGGATGAGCCATGGGCACATGGGCCACGCAACCCTGGCCGAAGAAGGAGCTCTCGCGCTTGTGGGTGCGGTCCACATACTGGTCCACCAGCACGAAGAAGCCTGGGTGGTACTCGTGCTTGAACGAACCGACCGCCGAGACCGAGATCAGGTCGGTGACGCCGGCTCGCTTCATCACGTCGATATTGGCCCGGTAGTTGATGTCGGAGGGCGACAGGCGATGGCCGCGTCCGTGGCGGGGGAGGAACGCAATCGTCGTTCCGCCGATGCGGCCAATGCGCAAAATGTCGGAGGGCTCGCCCCAGGGGGACGTGATGCGCTCCTCGCACATGTCCTCAAGGCCCGGCAGATCATAGACCCCCGATCCGCCGATGATTCCTAGAACCGCCTTCGTCATGCTCGTCCTCGTATACCAGGGGCTGTTAAGGGCCTGTCATAGCCGAGGAAGGCCTACGTCCCAAGTGTCACCTGCCAAGCCTCACCTCGTGGTCAGCGGAATCGAGGCGATCTCGTCGGTCCTGAGACAGGGAAAAAGCGTCTCGCGAACAAGCCTGATCTGCGTCACCGGCGCCGTGATGGAGACGGGCAGGCTCTCGATGCGCCCGACCGCATCGTCCGGAATGGAGGCTCCCGTCGGGTAGCGGGCCAGGGTCGCGTGGATGAGATCGTAGATGATCGGCTGATGACCCGGCGGCGGGGGAATATCACGGACGATCCTGTTCCGAATGGCGTCAATCAGCCCGGTCTCCTCGGTCGCGGTCGCGATGATGGCCGTGTCGGTGACCTTGAGGCGGGAGAACCGCAGTTCCAGAGACTGGTGACCGGCACAGAGATCCTCCAGGAGACTCTGACTTTGTCGTGCGATGCCCTGCCAGTAGGCGGCCTTGTCGAAAGAGCCTCTCACCGGAACCAGGGGATAAATAGTGACATGCAGCCCGTGCTTCGGTCCGATATGCAACGGCTCCGGCCAGTGCTCGGCAATTTTCCGCTGCACCGCCTCGAAGGCGTCGCGGGTTTCAGGCTCAAGGCTCGGCTGAACGTGGTAGGCGAGGCAGGGCTTTCCCCAGATGTCGTCGGCGATCGTCTGCAGCATCGCCTCGAAATAGGGCTGCCGTCACACGCTGTCACCCAATAAAGAAAAAGGCCCCTTTCGGGGCCTCGTTCTCGATCTTTACGGATTGTGCGTCATCGGGGGTGTGGCGTGGCCTTCGACCTCGCCGCCCACGCGGGCCCAGATCTTCTTCTTGGTGAAGTAGAGCAGGCCTGCGAGCACGATCAGGAACAGCATGACCTGGAATCCGAGACGCTTGCGGGCCTCGAGATGCGGTTCCGCGGTCCAGACGAGGAAAGCCGTTACGTCGCGGGCATACTGGTCGACCGTCTCCGGCACCTGAGGCTGTCCGGCCTCATTCTTCGGATACTCGACCTGCCCGTCGCTGAGCGGCTTCGGCATCGCGATCACGTGGCCCGGATAATACTCGTTGTAGTGACCACCCTCCGGCACTTTGAAGCCCTGCGGAGCCTCATGATAGCCGTTGAGGAGCGCTGTGAGATAATCCGCACCGTTCTCGGAATACTGACGGAAGATATCCGTGATCCACCAGGGAAAACCGCGCTCATAGGTGCGGGCCTTGGCCATCAGGGACAGGTCCGGCGGAGCCTTGCCGCCGTTGGCCGCGGCCGCCGCATTCTCGTTCGGGAACGGCGACGGGAAGCGGTCGGCCGCACGGCCGGGGCGCTCGAACATGTCACCCGCATCGTTCGGGCCGTCCTGGATCTTGTACTCGGCTGCCAGAGCACGAACCTGGGCTTCGGAGAACTCCGGACCGCCGGGTGCCGACAGGTTGCGGAACGCGACATAGCTCAGGCCATGGCAGGAGGCGCAGACCTCCCGATAGACCTTGAAGCCGCGCTGGAGCTGGGCCCGGTCGAAGGTGCCGAACGGTCCCTGGAAGCTCCACTTGAGCTGCGGCGGGACCGGGGTCTCGCCGGCAGCGAAGGCCGGAGCGGAGAGGCCGAGAACGGCCGCAGCGATGAGAAGGATACGCTTCATCATGATGTTTTCCTCAACGCTTCCGTTCAGCCCTTGGACTGCGGTTCGGCATTGGCGCCGGCCGGCATGCCAGCCCCGCCCTTCTGCACGCCCATGACGGATTCGAGGATCGAATTCGGCAGCGGCAGCGGACGCTCGACGAAGCCGAGCACCGGAAGGACGATCAGGAAGTGGGCGAAATAGTAGACCGTGCAGATCTGGGACGCGATCACGTACCAGCCCTCCGCCGGGCGGGAACCCAGCCAGCCGAGCACGAGGCACACAGCCACGAAGACCCAGAAGAACTGCTTGTAGAGCGGACGGTAGGCGGTGGAGCGCACCTTGGAGGTATCGAGCCAGGGCATGAACACCCAGATCACGATGGCCGCGCCCATGGCGAGGACGCCACCGAGCTTGTCGGGAATGGCGCGCAGGATCGCGTAGAACGGCAGGAAGTACCATTCCGGCACGATGTGCGCGGGCGTCACGGCCGGGTTCGCCGGGATGTAGTTGTCCGCATGGCCGAGATAGTTCGGCATGTAGAACACCCAATAGGCGAAGAAGATCAGGAACACGACGACGGCGAAGATGTCCTTGATCGTGGCATAAGGCGTGAACGGAACCGCGTCCTTGCCCGACTTGATCGGAATGCCGGTCGGGTTGTTCTGGCCCGGCACGTGCAGCGCCCAGATGTGCAGGGCGACGACGCCCGCGATCATGAAGGGCAGCAGGTAGTGCAGGGAGAAGAAGCGGTTGAGCGTCGGGTTGCCCACGGAATAGCCGCCCCAGAGGTAGCTGACGATGGTCTCGCCGACGAGGGGGATCGCCGAGAAGAGGTTGGTGATCACGGTGGCGCCCCAGAAGCTCATCTGGCCCCAGGGAAGCACGTAGCCCATGAAGGCGGTGGCCATCATGAGGATGAAGATGATCACGCCGAGGATGTACAGAACCTCGCGGGGTGCCTTGTAGGAGCCGTAGTAGAAGTTCCGGAAAATGTGGAGATAGACGGCGATGAAGAACATCGACGCGCCGTTGGCGTGCAGATAGCGGATCAGCCAGCCATAGTTCACGTCGCGCATGATATGCTCGACGGATTGGAAGGCCATCCCGGCGTTCGGGGTGTAGTACATCGCCAGGAACACGCCCGTCACGATCTGCGCGACGAGCATGAAGGACAGGATGGCGCCGAAGGTCCAGAAATAGGTCAGGTTCCGCGGAACCGGGAACGCGACGAACGAGGAGTGGACGAGGCCCGCGATCGGCAGGCGGCTCTCGAACCACCGACCGAAGGCGCTCTTGGGAACGTAAGTTGTGGGATGCTGGCTCATGTGTATCGCCTGATCGTCGCTTAGGTTACGCCGTGGCTTCTTGGCCGATGATGACCTTCGTGTCGGACGCGAAGGCATAAGGCGGGATCGGAAGATTGATCGGCGCCGGGCCGCCGCGGACGCGGCCGGAGGTATCGAACACCGAGCCGTGGCAGGGGCAGAACCAGCCGTTGTACTCGCCGGAGTTGCCCAGCGGCACGCAGCCGAGATGGGTGCAGTTGCCATAGACGACGAGCCACTGCGCCTTGCCGTCCTTCACGCGGGCCGCGTCGGGCTGCGGGTCGCGCAGGGAGGCAACGTTCACGTCCGCTGCAGCCTTGATCTCGTCCGGGGTGCGGTGGCGGATGAAGATCAGCTTGCCGCGCCAGAACACCTTCACGATCTGGCCTTCGGCGATCGGAGCCAGGTCGACTTCGACGGGGGCGCCGGCCGCCACCGTCGCCGCATCGGGCGCCAGGGACTGGACGAAGGGCCATACCAGGGTGGCTCCGCCGATCGCGGCGGCGGCGCCCGTGGCGATGTACAGAAAATCGCGCCGTGTCGGCTCAGCGACATGAGTGGTGGTCTCGGCCACTTGGCTCTCCAGCATTGGTCAAAAAACGAGAACCGCGCATCGGCAATGCCTTGGTAACCCGGGCATTCGGCTCACGCACTCCGATATGGAATGCGACAACGCGCGCGCAATGCGACTGGGAGTCGCCGCGCGGTGGCTCTTTGGCACGGTCAAGCCCGCCTGTCCATAGCCGGATTGGAGTTGTTCCAGCCTGTGCCTCAAAATGCCGCCGACCCGGCAGCCAACACGTCGCTCCCTTGACGGCGAGGCGCGTTGCCACGATGACGAACCCATGCCCCGTCTTGCCATCTACCAGCCGGACATCCCGCAGAACACCGGCACCATGCTGCGCCTGTCGGCCTGCCTCGGCGTGCCGGTCGAGATCATCGAACCTGCGGCATTCGACGTCTCCGACCGCAACCTGCGCCGCTCCGGCATGGATTATCTCAACCATGCGGCGATCACCCGTCACATCTCCTGGCGGGCCTTCGAGGCCTGGCGGCAGGAGACCGGGGGCCGCCTCGTCCTCGCCACCACCAAGGGGGCGATCCCCTATGCGGATTTTGCGTACCGGCTTGACGACATCATCCTGGTCGGGCGGGAATCCGCCGGCGTGCCGGAGGAGGTCCATGCGGCAGCCGATGCGCGGATCCTCATTCCCATGCAGCCCGGGATGCGCTCCCTCAACGTGGCCGTGACCGCTGCCATGATCCTGGGCGAGTCCCTAAGGCAGACCCGTTCGTTTCCCGTTCCCGCCCCTTCCGAGATGTGAGGCAAGACCTGATGACCGACCAAGCCGCCGTGGCGCGCCTGCAGACCGAAGCCCCCGTCTGGTTCGCGCTGCTGCGCGACCGGATCTGCGCTGCTTTCGAGGCCCTGGAGGACGAGGTGACAGGCCCCCTCCCCCCGGAAGCGTCCGAGCCCGGCCGCTTCGAGCGCACCCCCTGGGAGCGCAAGGACCACAGCGGCGCGGCCGGCGGCGGGGGCGTCATGTCCATGATGAAGGGCCGGGTGTTCGAGAAGGTGGGCGTGCACGTCTCGACCGTCCATGGGGAGTTCGCGCCCGAGTTCCGCGGCCAGATCCCCGGATCGGACCAGGACCCGCGCTTCTGGGCCGGCGGCATCTCGCTCATCGCCCATCCCTGGAACCCGAACGTGCCGACCGTTCACATGAACACCCGCTTTGTGGTGACCACGAAGCCCTGGTTCGGCGGCGGGGCGGACCTCACCCCCGTGCTCGAAAGGCGGCGCACCCAAGAAGACCCGGACACGGTCCTGTTCCACGAGGCCCTGGAACGGGCCTGCAGCGCCCACGCGCCGGAGGGATCCTATGAAAAGTACAAGTCATGGTGCGACGAGTACTTCTTCCTGAAGCACCGCAACGAGCCGCGCGGCATCGGCGGCATCTTCTACGACTATCACTGGACCGGGAACCCGGACGAGGATTTCGCCTTCACCCGCAACGTGGGCGAGGCCTTCCTCAAGGTCTATCCCGAAATCGTCCGCCGCAATGTCAGCAAGCCCTGGTCCGAGGAGGACCGTATCGAGCAGCAGGTGCGGCGCGGACGCTATGTGGAGTTCAACCTGCTCTACGACCGGGGCACGATCTTCGGCCTGAAGACCGGCGGCAACATCGCGTCGATCCTGTCCTCCATGCCGCCCATGGTAAGGTGGCCCTGAGTGAAATCCCGTCATCCCGGACGGCGTAGCCGATCCGGGATCGTGTGCAGGAGGTAGCGCCTTAAACTCAACGCTGTCATCCCCGCGCAGGCGGGGATCCATAACCGCTAACGTTTCAGAAGAGAGCGAGCAACGTCGCGCTTCGTTATGCCTCGTCGGCGGTTATGGATCTTGAGCTCTGCTGCGCAGCCCCGGGATGACAATGTTGGATTGGTTTACGCGATCCCGGATCGGCTTTGCCGTCCGGGATGACGCTGTTGGTCAGCTTGTCAAAGAGCCAGCGCCTTCGGGCCCGAGGCTGGGAAGCCTCAGGCCGTCAAGTCAATCGAGGGTGGCGCGTTGGGCAGCCCGGCTCGATGTGGTGTGTGGAAGGTGAGAGCCAGACTGCTCATCACGCGCGGTTTGTTTCAGCGGACCTGGAGGCATGCCAGATCGGCCACCTGCGATCACAGGCTTGCGAGGCCTGCGGCAGGACCGCTCCTCGCCCCACTCTTGCGACGCCTCGCGAGCGCGCCCCTCATCGGGCGAGGATGTCCATACCTATAGCCGAGCTTAGGAGAATTGTCAAGAACAAAATGGGAACATGCACAGCGCCTGCCCTCTCCCCTTTGCGGGAGAGGGTGGCCTGCGCAGCAGGCCGGGAGAGGGGCAGTGCTCAACCGGACTCCCCCTCTCCCGGCTCACTCCGTTCGCCACCCTCCCCCGCACAGGGGGGAGGGTTCACGCGCCTCACCCTGCCCGCGATCCGGGACCGACTTCGCCGTTTGGGGTGAAACTAAGGACGACGGCAACCTAGGCCCGCTGCAGCATCCGTTTGAGCAGTTCTTGGGCATAGCTCGCGTCGGTTCGGCAGCCCTCCGCCAGCCAAGCCTGCCGGGCCTGGGCAAGCATTTGGCCGATCTTCGGCCCCTTCGGAACGCCGCCCTCAACGAGATGGGCCCCGCGCAGGGGAAAAACCGGCACAGGCTCGGCGCCGTTGCGGTAACGAGCGAGCGCCCCGTGAGCATCGTCGTGGACCACGGGAAACGGCTCTCCGGCTGTTGCCGCCAGAGCAATACCGAGAGCCTCTGGCTCGTGATCCGCCACCAAGCGGCGGATGGTTGCGGCATCGAGCGGCAGGGCCCAGGTCTTGAGAAGGCTGAGAAGCCCGGCATAGGCGATGAGCTTCCTTTGCTCATCGTTGGACAGCCGAAGCTGCTCGCGCAGGCGTTCCACATCTTGCTCCACCAGAACGGCGAGAGCCGCCAGACGCCAGATCGCAGCAGGGTCGTCCTTGTCATAGGCCACCACGCGTCTGAAGCGCCCCAACTCGGCGACGCCGCCGAGCAGTCCAGTAAGGAAGCCGTGATCGGCGAGAATGCGGATCGTCTCCTCCGCCCGCCGCGCGACGAGAAGCTTGAGGAGCTCGTGCCGGATCCGCTCCTTCGAGAGGATGGCCAATCCCTGGCGCTCGGCGCCCGAGGCAGCAAGGCCCTCGGCGTCAGGTTCGCCTTGCGCATATTCCGCATGGAAGCGGAAGAACCTCATGATGCGCAGGTAATCCTCGCGGATCCGGATGCGCGGCTCGCCGATGAAGCGCACCCGCCGGGCGGCAAGATCCGCCTCGCCGCCGGTGTAGTCGTAGAGCTGCCCGTCGAGCCCCAGGGACAGGGCGTTGATGGTGAAGTCCCGCCGCCTGGCATCGCGGACGAAATCGCGCCCGAAATGCACCACCGCATGGCGCCCGTCGGTTTCCACATCCTCGCGCAGGGTCGTGATCTCGAAAGGCTCGCCGCCGACGATCACCGTGATCGTGCCGTGCTCGATGCCTGTGGGCACTGCTTTGAACCCAGCCCGCTTCGCCCGCTCCATGATGGCCTCGGGCAACACGGTCGTGGTGCAGTCCACCTCGGTCACCGGGCGTCCGAGCAGGGCATTGCGCACGGCGCCGCCCACGATGCGCGTCTCCTCGGCCCCATCGTTGAAGACCTCAAGGAGACGGCGCAGTTCAGGGCGCTGAAGAAGGGTCGTCAGCGCCTGTCGGCTCAGGGCTTCGGTCACTGAAAATGTCCCGGAACGACGCGACCGTTCTCGATGCGCGTCGGCACATAGGCGCCGGTCTGCCGCTCTTCGAGGAGCCCTGCTGCGACGAGCGAAATGACCACGAAGCTCAAGCCTGCAATCGTGAGCCACACGGACTGGCTGCTCCAGTGGGACCAGAGCAGAGGATTGCGCCGACGGATCACGAGATAGATGCCGAACAAGACGAAAGGCAGCAGGAACAGCACCAAACCCTGAACGACCGCCCGTGTCATGAACCGTAGAGCCTCTCATAAAGATTGCGGATGATGCCCGCCGTCACGCCCCAGATGTAGCGTCCCTCATAGGGCATTGCATAGTAGCGCCGCAGCCGCCCCTTGAACTCGCGGGAATGGAGCTCGTGGCGCGCGGGATCCATGAGGAAGTTCAGCGGCACCTCGAAGGCATCGGCCACCTCCCCGTGATTGACGGCAAGCGTGTAGGAGGGCGACACCCGGGCCACCACCGGCATCACCAGGTAATTCGTGGTGGACAGGTAAGGATCGAGGTAGCCGAGCGGGCTGATGAAGCGGCTGTCGAGGCCGATCTCCTCCATGGCCTCGCGGCAGGCGGCCTCCAGGATGGAGGCATCGGTCGGGTCGACCCGGCCGCCCGGAAAGGCGATCTGTCCGGAATGCTGGCGCAGATGCGCGGCGCGCTCGGTCAGGAGCAGCATCGGCTCGTCGCGCATGACCACGGGCACCAGCACCGCGGCAGGCTTCGGCGTCAGCGGATAGACCAGCGGCACGTCGTCGAGGCTGTGATCGCCGCGCGGATCCGCCAAGGCTTCCTCGGCGTGCGGCGGCTCCGGCCGCAGCCGCTCGGCCGCCAGCGTCAGGAAGTCCGGTTCGTCGTGGGGAGCAAGGCGCATCAAGCGATGCCCAGTTCGGACGCCGGAGCGATGGGAAAGAAGGCACCGCCCGCGGCGAGGCCGAAGGTCGCCGCCTTATCGACGGTCCTTTCCTCGCCCATGGCAACCAGATCGAGGGTCAGGCTTCGCGTCACAAGGGCCCACAGTTCCCCTCGAACTTTCACGTAAGGCTTGATGCCGCCATTCGCGTCCTGCTCGAAGCGCAGGGGATGATCCGGCCCGACCTGCACGAGATCGTCCACATTGGTGCGGAACGCGATCTGCCGGCCCTCGCCTTCGCCTTCCACGGCCATCTCGACGGCCAGGAAGGGCGCGTCTTCCACCGTAATCCCGACCCGCTCGACCGGCGTGACGAGCACATAACGCTCCGGATCCTTGCGCAGAACCGTCGAAAACAGCTTCACAAGGGCGGGCCGGTTGATGGGCGAGCCCATGTAATGCCACGTGCCGTCGGCCGCGATGCGCATGTCGATCTCGCCGCAATAGGCCGGGTTCCAGCGCTCGACCGGCGGCGGGCCTTTGCGCTTTGAATCGGACCCGAGCGCCTCTGTCAGGCGGGTCAGGGCGCTTCCGGGAGGGAGAGGCGAAGGATCGGTCATGACGCAAGCGTGAACATGTTTTTCACTTTTCGGGATCGACGAACGGCGGCCGATGGTTACTTCCTAGAGCATAGAGTCCTCGGCTGTCTCGTCCACTCCACCCGGGTTCAGCGCTGCGGCGCATCGACCCTTGCTTATCGACCGGGATCAAAGGCAGACTAGCTAACGGGGGCACATGCGTATGAGAGGGAGAATGACCTCATGACGGCCAGCATTGCTCAAGCGCCCACCGCCCTGGACGACGCGATCATCCGCAACGCGGAGGCGACCCTTGAGACAGTCGGCCGGGCCCGGGAGGCCATTCACACCGTCATTTTCGGCCAGGAAGACGTCGTCGACCTGACCCTCATCACCCTTCTGGCCGGCGGTCACGGCCTTCTGGTCGGCGTTCCAGGCCTTGCGAAAACAAAGCTTGTGGACACCCTGGGCACCGTGCTCGGGCTCGACGCCCGCCGCATCCAGTTCACCCCGGACCTGATGCCCTCCGATATCCTGGGCTCCGAAATTCTCGACGAGGGCGCCGACCGTCGTCGCTCCTTCCGGTTCGTGAAGGGTCCGGTCTTCGCCCAGCTGCTCATGGCCGACGAGATCAACCGCGCGAGCCCCCGCACCCAATCCGCCCTGCTGCAGGCCATGCAGGAGCATCACGTTTCCGTGGGCGGTGAGCGGCACGACCTGCCGCAGCCTTTCCACGTGCTGGCCACCCAGAACCCCATCGAGCAGGAGGGAACGTATCCCCTCCCCGAAGCCCAGCTCGACCGCTTCCTGCTGGAGATCGACGTCGGCTATCCGAGCCGCGAGGCCGAGCGTCGCATCCTGATCGAGACGACGGGCGCGGAGGACCGCAAGCCGACCACGGTCATGAATGCCGAGACGCTGATGAACGCCCAGCGCCTTGTCCGACGCCTTCCCGTGGGCGAGAGCGTCGTCGAGGCGATCCTCGATCTCGTGCGCTCGGCCCGTCCGGAAGCAGACCGGATCGAGGGCGTCAGCGACAAGATCCTGTGGGGCCCTGGCCCCCGCGCCAGCCAGGCCCTGATGCTGGCCGTGCGCGCCCGCGCGCTCATCGAGGGCCGGGTGGCTCCCTCGCTGGCCGACGTGGTGGCGCTGGCCGAGCCGGTTCTCAAGCACCGCATGGCGCTCACCTTCTCGGCCCGTGCGGATGGCGACACCATCGGCAGCGTCATCGGCCGGCTCACCGCGCGCCTGGCAGGCTAGGATCATCGCCATGGCCCGTGTCCGGGTCCTCCCCGAAAGCGCTCGCTCGCCGGGCCGCCAAGAGACGGAGAGCGCGCTTTCCCTCGCTCACCGGATGCCGCGCCTCGTGCTGGAAGCCCGGCGCGTCGCGGCCAACCTCGCCCACGGCATTCACGGCCGCCGCCGCTCCGGCACCGGCGAGACCTTCTGGCAGTTCCGCCCCTTCGTGGCCGGCGAGGCCGCGCAGCGAATCGATTGGCGCCGCTCGGGCCGCGACGATCGCCTCTATGTTCGGGAGCGCGAGTGGGAAACAGCCCAGACCGTCTGGTTCTGGATCGACCGCTCCGCCTCCATGGGCTATGCCTCCGACCTCGCCCAGGCGCCCAAGATAGAACGTGCCATCGTGCTGGGGATGGCTCTGGCCAATTGCTTCGTCGAGGGCGGCGAGCGCGTGGGCATGCTGGGGCTGATGTCGCCGCGCGCAACCCGGCGCATTGCGGAAACCATGGCCCAGACCCTGGTGGCGGACCGCGCCTCCCTGGAGGAGGACCTGCCGCCGCAGGCCGCCGTTGCGCCGCAGCACGAAGCGATCCTGATCAGCGATTTCCTGTCGCCCGCGCGCGACATCGCCACCATGGTCGAGGGCATCTCGTCCCGCGGTGCCCGTGGGCATCTGGTGATGATCGTCGATCCTGTGGAAGAGACCTTCCCGTTCCAGGGGCAGGCGGTTCTGCACGATCTCGAAGACGGCCTGTCGCTTCGGATCGGTGATGCCACCTCCTGGGGAAAGGCCTATCGCTCGAGGATCGAGCAGCATCGGGCGGAACTGCAGGAACTGGCGCGCCGCCGCGGCTGGACTTTGACCATCCACCGGACCGACCGACCGGCGAGCGAAGCAGCGCTTCGCCTCATGACGCTGGTCGCGACCTCCCGTGGTGCCGGTGTGGGAGGGCGCTGAGCGATGCTGGGCCTGCCTCTCACCTTCACCGTCCCGCTCGTCCTCACGGCGCTCGCCGCGCTCCCGGCGATCTGGCTGCTCCTGCGGATCACGCCGCCGCAGCCGAAGCGCGTGGATTTCCCGCCGCTCAGGATCATGGCGGACCTGCGCCCCGAGCAGGAAATGCCCGCCCGCACGCCCTGGTGGCTCCTGCTCCTGCGGCTCCTGCTCGCCGCCTTCCTCATCCTCGCGGCCTCCGGTCCGATCTGGAATCCCCTGGCCGAGGACAACAGCCGCTCGCCGCTTCTGATCGTGCTCGATAATGGTTTCGCCGCCGCTCACGACTGGCGCGAGCGCATGAACCTGGCCTCCGAGCACATCGAGGCCGCAGGACGCGACGGGCGCACCGTGGCTCTTGTTGCGACAGCCGAGATCCCGGCCGCCATCGAGCCTGCAAGCCCCGCCGCGGCGCTCGAGCGCCTGCGATCCTTAAAACCTCTGCCGCATCTGCAGGACCGTCAGGTGCATCTCGAGTCCATCAGGCGCTTTCTGGAAGCGACGCCGGACGCCAACATCGTCTGGATCAGCGACGGGGTCGCGGGCGTTGATGGCCAAGGCTTCATCGACGGTTTGGCGCCTATGGCCAGCTCTCAGCGCATCACCGTGCTCAAAGCGGAGCGTGCTCCGGCCCTTGCGGTTGCCGGCGTGGAGAATGCCAGCGGTCAGCTGAATGTCAGGCTGGTACGGCCCGAGCCGAATGGGCGCGATTCCGGCACTGTGCGGGTTCTGGACCTCAAGAGCCTGCCGCTCGCTGACACGCGATTCTCCTTCGAGGCCAACGCCACCGAGACCAATGTGGCATTCAACCTGCCCACCGAGATCCGCAACGCCATTGCGCGCATCGAGATCCTCGGCGAAGGGTCGGCCGGCGCCGTGCACCTGCTCGACGAACGCGGCAAGCGCCGCCGCGTTGGCCTTGTGTTCGGCGGCACCTCGGAACAGGCGCAGCCCCTCCTCTCGCCGCTCTACTACATCGAGCGGGCGCTCGCGCCTTACTCGGAAATCCGCACGGGACGCGGCGGCGTGGCGGATTCGGTGAACCAGCTCATCGACGAGCAGGTCTCCGTGCTGGTGCTGGCCGATGTGGGCGGGCTCGACCGGGAGACGCTCGGCAAGGTCACGGCCTTCGTCGAACAGGGCGGCATGCTGCTGCGCTTTGCAGGCTCGCGGCTGTCCGCCGGCAACGACGAGCTGGTTCCGGTGCGCCTGCGCCGCGGCGGGCGCAGCCTCGGCGGCACCCTGTCCTGGGATACGCCGAAAACCTTCGCACCTTTCACCCGCGAGAGCCCGTTCTTCGGCCTCACTGTGCCGGAGGAGATCGGCATTCGCCGCCAGATCCTCGCGGAGCCCGATGGCGACCTGCCGGCCAAGACCTGGGCATCGCTCGCCGACGGCACGCCCATCGTGACGGCCGACAAGCGCGGCGACGGGATGATCGTGCTCTTTCACGTGACAGCCGATACCACCTGGTCGAACCTGCCCCTGTCGGGCCTGTTCGTCGACATGCTGCGCCGGACCACGGCTCTCGCCGGCGCAACGAACGATGTGAATGCGGAGTCCCGCAACGCGGAGAACGAGACCGTGGCGCCCCGTCTGACCCTCGATGGCTATGGCATCTACATCTCGCCGCCGGCCAATGCCCGTGCCGTGACCCGCAACTACTCCGAGCGCGCGCGGGGCGAACATCCGCCGGGCTTCTACGGTCCGGTGGATTCGAGCCTCGCGGTGAATGCGCTGCTGCCGGGCGACCGGCTTGCGCCCCTGAACTTCGCTCCCCTCAACGCCCGGATCGCTCCGCTGGCCGGAGCCCAGACTGTCGATCTGCGCATGCCGCTGTTCATGCTGGCCCTGCTTCTGCTCGTCGCCGACACCATCGCGTCGCTCTGGCTCGGCGGCCACCTCTCGAACCTCTCCGGTCGTCTGCGGAAGGCGGGCGCTGCTGCGGCAATCATCCTGGGCTCAGCATTGCTGCTCAACCCCGTGTCGGATGCGAGCGCACAGGACCGGCGCTCGTCCATGACGATGGAAAGCTCAAGCCCCGCCCTCGTGACGCGGCTTGCCTACGTGATCACGGGCGATACGCAGGTGGACGAGACCAGCAAGGCAGGCCTCGCCGGGCTCACGCAGGTGCTGAGCCAGCGCACCGCCCTGTCGCCTGGCGAGCCCATCGGCATCGACCTGTCCCGGGACGAGGTGGCGTTCTATCCGCTGATCTACTGGCCCATCGTGGCGAGCAGGCCCATCCCGTCCGAGGCTGCGATCCGGCGCCTCGATGCCTTCATGAAGGGCGGCGGCACCGTGATTTTCGACACGCGCGATGCCTTCGGCAATCGCCTCGACGGCGCGCCCACGGCCGAGGGGCAGTATCTGCGCCGGCTGCTCGCGGGCCTCGACATTCCCGAGATCGAGCCCGTGCCGGCCGATCACGTGCTCACCAAGACCTTCTACATCCTCGACAGCTTTCCCGGCCGCTATTCCACCGGGCAGACCTGGGTCGAGGTCCTGCCGCCGCAAACGGAGGGTGAGGCCAGCCGCCCGGCCCGCTCGGGTGACGGCGTCTCACCGATCATCATCACGTCGAACGATCTCGCGGCCGCCTGGGCCGTGGGAGCGCGCGGCGAGTGGCTCTATCCTATCGTCGGCAGCGACCAGCGCCAGCGGGAGTTCTCGTATCGCAGCGGCGTCAACATCGTCATGTATGCGCTGACCGGCAACTACAAGGCCGATCAGGTGCACGTGCCGGCCCTGCTCGAACGCCTCGGGCAGTAAGGGGAGATTGCCTTTGCTTTCGGTCAGCCTCTCTCCACTCATTCCCGATTACGCCCTCTGGGCTCTCGGCGCGGTTGTCGTCCTTCTGGCGATCCTTGCGCTCGTCACGCGCGGTCCCGTGGCGATCCTGCGTGCGGTTGCCCTCGGCCTCGTTCTCCTGGCGCTCGCCAACCCGGCGCTGGTGCAGGAGGACCGGGAGAAGGTGAAGGATATCGTGGCGGTGGTCATCGACCGCTCCACCTCGCAGACCCTGGGCGACCGCTCTCCCATGACCGATCAGGTGCGGGCCGAGCTGGAGCGCCGCTTCGGCTCGCTGGCCGACGTCGATCCGCGCTTCATCGAGGCCGATGACGGCAGCGGCGACGACGGCACACGCCTGTTCTCGGCGCTCTCCAACGGTCTTGCCGACGTGCCGCCGGATCGGCTTGCCGGCGTCATCTTCGTCACCGATGGCGTTGTTCACGACATCCCGCCTTCCGTGGAAGGTCTCGGGTTCCGGGCGCCTCTCCACGCGCTCATTACCGGCCGGCCCGACGAGCGCGACCGGCAGATCAAGCTCCTGGAAGCCCCGCGCTTCGGCATCGTTGGCAAGGACCAGACCATCCGCGCCCAGGTGATGGAGCGCGGAGGCACGGGTTCTGCCCAGGTGACCGTGCGCCGGGACGGTCAGGTGCTCACCCGCCAGCAGGTGCGGGCCGACATGCCCTTTTCCCTCGACGTGCGCATCGAGCATGGCGGCACCAATGTGGTCGAGCTCGAAGTGGAAGGCTTAGCCAACGAGCTGACCCAAGCGAACAACCGCGCAGTGATCCCCATCGAGGGCATCCGCGAGAAGCTGCGCGTGCTGCTTGTCTCCGGTGAGCCCCATGCGGGCGAGCGGACCTGGCGCAACCTGCTGAAGTCGGATGCCAATGTGGACCTCGTCCACTTCACGATTCTGCGCCCGCCGGAGAAGCAGGACGGCACGCCCATCAATGAGCTGTCGCTGATCGCCTTTCCGACCCGCGAGCTGTTCCAGCAGAAGATCAAGGAATTCGACCTGATCATCTTCGACCGCTACGCGAACCAGAGCATCCTGCCCTCGAGCTATTTCGAGAACATCGTGCGCTATGTGCGCGAGGGCGGCGCGATCCTCGTGGCGGCGGGACCTGAATTCGCGAGCTATGGCAGCCTCGCGCAGACCCGGTTGTCGCCGATCATCCCGGGCCAGCCCAACGGCACCATCGTCGAGCAGCCCTACAAGGCCGAGATCACCGATACGGGCGACCGCCATCCGGTGACCCGCGACCTGCCGGGTTCGGAGCAGTCGCCACCCGCCTGGGGCGAGTGGCTGCGCATCATCGGCTCGCAGGTGCAATCGGGCTCGACCTTGATGTCGGGCGCCAACGACCTGCCGCTTCTCGTGCTGCGCCGGGAGGATAAGGGCCGCGTGGCGCTTCTGCTCTCGGATCACGCCTGGCTTTGGGCCCGCGGCTATCAGGAGGGCGGACCGCATCTCGACCTCCTGCGCCGCCTCGCCCATTGGCTCATGAAGGAGCCGGCCCTGGAGGAGGAGGCTCTGCGGGCGAGTGCGCAAGGGCGTGATATCCGCATTGAGCGGCAGACCATGACCGAGACAGCCGCTCCGGTGACGGTGATCGCGCCCAGCGGCCAGGAGAGCAGCGTGGCCCTGACCGAGTCGCGCCCCGGCCTGTTCACCGCGCAGGCAGCGAGCCGCGAACTCGGGCTGCACACGGTGCGCTCAGGCGACCTCATCGCCTTCGTCAGCATCGGACCGGCCAATCCGCGCGAACTGATGGACGTGTTCAGCAACACCGAGGCTCTCGCGCCCATCGCACAGGCGACGGGCGGGTCGGTCCGGCGCGTGGCGATAGTGGGCGATCAGGGCATCACCCTGCCGCGCATCATCCCGGTGCACTCGGGCTCGCGCTTTGCCGGCGGCGACTGGATCGGCATCAAGCCGAGCGACAGCGCCATCGTGCGTGGCGTATCGGTCTTCCCGATGGCTCTCGGCTTCATCGGATTGGTGCTGCTGATCGGCTCGACACTGGCCGCCTGGCTGATCGAGGGACGGCGTAGGGCTTAAGACGGGCCACAAACCACCAGCACGTCATCACCGGCCTTGTGCCGGTGATCTCGATTGAATGAGGTGCTGCGCTCTTCAGATCGGGATGGCCGGTACAAGCCCGGCCATGACGTGGAGAGGTGGCGCTCTACTGGCCAGTGTCGGGAATCGTACTCACAATCCCTTTTGCGCGGGCCAGCGCCCCCTCGACCAGTTCCAAAGCCAGGAAGCGTCCTGGATTGACTGGGCCTGGAAGCTGCAGGTGCGGCGCCGGAATGCGCTTGAAGCCGAAGCGGCTGTAATAGGGCTCATCGCCCACCAGCAGCACAAGGGTGTGCCCCTTGGCCTTGGCGGCATCCAGGGACCGGCGCATGAGGGCCGCGCCGATGCCCCGGCCCTCGAAGGCCGGCTCCACCGTCAGCGGTCCGAGCATCAGCGCCGGCTCGGCGCCTGCCATGACAGGCGTCAGGCGCACGGAGCCGACCAGCAGCGTGCCGACCATGGCGGTAAACGACAGGTCAAGCAGGTGGGGTGCTCCCTCACGCAGGCGCGAGGCGGTGCGGGCAAAGCGGCCCGGGCCGAAGGCGCGCTCGTGCAGGCGCTCGATGGCTTCGGAATCGATGGGTTGCTCGGTGCGGATCTGGAGCGAGAGCTCGGTCATGAACGGACTCTGGGCGAAAGACGAAAAAATTTGAGTGGCTGGATGGTGTCAGCCGTGTCGTCGTCGCAGAATCCGGGTGTTGATCATGATGCTCAGCGTTTCCTCTTTGACTAGGCCATAGCAGCGTCGCGAACCCGGCGCAAACGCTCTTCACCAATGCGGAGAGGGGGGCTGGCCTTCGAGGATTTCCGCCAGGCGGTTCCGGGTGGCCGAGGTGGTCTCCTCGGGCAGGTTGTCGAGGGGGAAGAACCCGGCTTCCGCGATTTCCCGGTCGGGTTGCTTCGCCTGCAGCACCGTAAAACGACGGATCACGTAAACCAGAACGTGATCGCGCCGGGATATCCGGTTGTTGAAGAACACGCCGAACAGACTGGGAGGCTCGTCCATGGCGATGCAGGCTTCCTCGCGCAGCTCGCGACCGAGCGCCTCCAGGGCTGTCTCGCCGGTCTCGACGCCCCCGCCCGGAAGGTGCCAGCCTGGCACATAGGTGTGGCGGATGAGAAAAACCCGGTTCTGTTGGTCAAGGACCACACCCCGCACCCCCAGGGTCATACCTCGTGAGAAGCGCCAATAGGTGTGCAGCCCCAGGGACAGGAGGCGTGAGGCTTTCCGTGACGGCGGGGAGTCGGACATCGGTTCATGCCATCACATCAAGATTACCGGAGGATGAATGTAGTCATTCATCAAATGCATAGCTGAGGCCTCAATTTGGCGCGTGACCCGCATCATACGAAGGTCTAAGACAACGGCAACCAAAGGTGTTCCAATGTTTCTCGCTTTCATCCTGTCCCGCCTGAACCGCTCCGCCCGTTTCTCGTGGTCGCCTGCCCTCAATTTCGATGACCGCACGGTCTACTCGACCCTGATCCCCGGCGCTCAGTACTGAGTTCGGCCGAGCCTCTATCTGAAAAGACAGAGGGCTTGATATAAAGCGGCTCTAATTTAGAATAATTCTAAATCGGAGCCGCCATGAAGTCCCTGTCCGAACTCTCTGAACGCGAAGTCGTTGCCCTCGCCATCGCGAGCGAAGAGGAAGACTCGCGGATCTACCAGCATTTTGCAGATCGCCTTCGACCCGACTTTGGCGCTTCGGCCGAGATCTTCGATGGGATGGCCGAGGAAGAGCGTGAGCATCGCAACTCCCTCTACGGCTTCTACCGCTCCCGCTTTGGGGAGCACCTGCCTCCCATCCGCCGGGAGGACGTACGCGGCTTCCTGAAGCGCCGCGCCGTCTGGTGGAGCCCTCACCTCGATCTCAACCGGATGCGCCGCGAGGCGGAGGTCATGGAGCTGCAGGCCGCCAGCTTCTACGAGAAGGCCGCCCGGCAGACCCTAGACGTCTCCTTAAGGGAACTCTTCACCAACCTAGCGGACATCGAGCGCGGGCACGAGCGTAAGGCCGGCGAACTTCATGCCGCTCATCTGACCGAGAATGCGCAAGCTGCCGAGGAGCATGCCCGCCACCGCCTCTTCGTGCTGCAGTATGTGCAGCCGGGGCTCGCGGGCCTCATCGACGGCTCCGTCTCGACGCTGGCTCCTCTCTTCGCCGCGGCCTTTGCCACCCAGAACAACTGGGAGACGTTTCTGGTGGGGCTCGCGGCCTCCGTGGGGGCCGGCATCAGCATGGGCCTGACCGAGGCCCTGTCGGACGACGGCGAGATCACCGGGCGCGGCTCGCCCTGGCTGCGCGGCCTCGTCTGCGGCCTGATGACGGCGGCGGGCGGCATCGGCCACACCCTGCCCTATCTGGTGCCGGATTCCTGGCCCAACGCCTTCCTCCTGGCCACCAGCATCGCGGCTCTCGTGGTGGCGGTGGAACTCGTGGCGATTTCCTGGATCCGGACGAAGTACATGGAGACGCCGTTCTGGAGCGCCGCCTACCAGGTGATCGTCGGCGGCGTGCTGGTGCTTCTCGCCGGTATCTTCATCGGCAGCGCTTGACGGGCGGGGGCGCCCGCGCGAGTTCTCGTGTCCACTCGCATGAACCCGGCCGCCATGTTTCGCATCGTCCATCTGACCGACCCCCATGTGGGCCCGCTGCCCCGGCCGCGCCTGAAGCAGCTTCTGAGCAAGCGCCTGACCGGCTGGTACAACTGGCACCGCAGCCGGCACGACATGCACGACATGGAACTCCTGGCTGCGCTGGTGGCCGACATTCATGCCCAGAAGCCCGACCACATCACCTGCACGGGGGACACCTGCAACATCGGCCTGCCGGAAGAGTGGAAGACCTCCCGGGTGTTTCTCGAAGAACTCGGCGATCCGTCCCGCGTCACCTTCGTGCCGGGCAACCACGACGCCTATGTCCGTGGCTCCCTGGAAGGACTCATGAAGGAGATTGCCCCATGGACGCGGGGCGATGACGGGCGCGAGGGGAGCTTTCCTTACCTGCGCCGCTACGGCTCCATCGCGATCATCGGGTTGTCATCGGCCATCCCGACCCTGCCCTTCGTGGCATCGGGCAGGATCGGCTCCCGGCAGATGAAAGCCACCGAGGAGATGCTCAAGGAACTGGGTCAGGATCCGGCCTGCTTCCGGATCGTGCTCATCCATCACCCACCGCACGTGGGCGGGGCGGATCCGGGCCGCAACCTGACCGATGCCAAGCGCTTCGAGAAGATGCTCTGCCGGGCGGGCGCGGAACTCGTGCTTCACGGCCATAATCACGTGGGGTCGCTCGCCCATCTCGACGGCCCGCGCGGCCCGATCCCGGTGATCGGCGCCCCCTCGGCCTCGGCTCGCGGCGGAACGCTCACCCATACGGCCGGCTATCATCTCTTCACGATCGGTCGGGATGAAACCGGCTTTCTCCTGATGGCAGAACGACGAGGGTTGAAGCCCGATGGAACGGTCGGGGGCTTAGGGATGCTTTCGCTCGCCCGTATCCGCCAACCGCATGAGCAGAGCTAGCAGAGAAACCTCGATCTCAGGCCGGCTCCGGCTAACACAAGTTAAGCCATGGGCACGGGAGAGCATAGTCAGAGCTAAGCTTCAGTATTCAAAACATATTTTCTTCGCACAATCGCGTCACTTTCCTGGAACCGCTTAGATCGCTCTCCGTTGAAGGGGTGCAGCAGCCACCCATGAACTTCGCAAGCCTGTCGGGCTGCGCACGGTGTTCTGCGACCCGAGAAAACAGGAGTTCATCTCATGAAGAAATATCTTGCCCTCGCGGCATTGTTCGCATCCGTTTCGGCCGCCCCGGCTTCCGCTCAGATGGTTATGGACAGCCAGAGCTATCGCATGATGGCGGCTCAATCGGATGCTTTCGAGATTGCCACGAGCCAGCTCGCCCTTGAGCGTTCCCGCAATCCTGTCGTTCGTCGCTATGCCCAGCAGATGATCCAGGATCACTCCATGACGAGCCAGGCCCTGAACGGCGGACGCGCAGTCTATAGCGCCAACGGTCAGTTCATCGGCGGCTCCCTGAGCGGCACGCTGGCCGGAGCCGGCATCGGCGCCCTGGTCGGCGGCCCCGTGGGTGCAGCCGTTGGCGCAGGCATCGGTGCAACGGCCGGCGCGACGGCTGGTGCTGCATCGAGCGGCTCCCCTGGTACGGCTGGTGGAACGGCGACCGGCGCTCTGGCCGGCGCTGGCGTGGGTGCCCTGGTAGGCGGCCCTGTCGGCGCGGCCGTTGGCGCTGGCGTCGGCGCGACGACCGGTGCGGCAGCCGGCGGTGCGGCCGACGTGCAGGCTACGGGCTCCGTGACCCCGATCCAGCTCGGCATGGCGCTGCCTCCCGAGAAGATGGCCATGCTGAACCAGATGGCCTCCACCTCCGGCCCGCAGTTCGACCGCCTCTATGGACAGGCACAGCGCATGGGTCACCAGGAAGCCCTCGCCCTGCACACGAGCTATGCCCAGGCCGGCAACGACCCGTCCCTGCGCCAGTTCGCGGCCTCGGTGGTTCCGCACATCGAACATCACCTTGCGGATTCGCGTCGCCTTCCCGGCGCGACTGCGCGTCGCCGTTAATCGGCCTCCAGCCTGACCTTATGGTGCGGCGGGTCCATTGGACCCGCCGTATCCTTATGCAGGAAAGCCTAGGAGAAAAGTTGCACCATTTTCCCGGGTTGTGATGCGTGCCGCAGGGTGTAGGAAGGGAGCACATCCGACCTCTCTTCTCGCGAGCTCCCATGGCATACGTCATTCCCGCGCCTTCCCTCCCCGCTCTCCCGGTTGCCGGCACCCACGACCTGTTTCCGGTCCGTCGCGTCTATTGCGTCGGCCGCAACTATGCGGCCCATGCACGGGAGATGGGCGACGACCCGACCCGCGAGCCCCCGTTCTTCTTCATGAAACCCGCAGATGCCCTGCAGCCGATCGCGGAGGGCGCAACCGTCGATCACCCCTACCCCCCAAAGACGGGAAATTATCACTTCGAGATCGAGATGGTGGTGGCGCTGGCCAAGGGCGGTCGGGACATCCCCGTCAGCCAAGCTCTCGACCATGTTTTCGGCTACGCGGTCGGGCTCGACATGACCCGCCGCGATCTGCAGGACGAGGCCAAGCAGCTCCGGCGCCCTTGGGAGTTGGGGAAGTCAGCGGATCTTTCCGGGCCCGTTGGACCAATCCATCCGGTCTCCGCTGTCGGCCACCCGGCGAACGGCACCATTTCGCTGACGGTAGACGACGCCAGCAAGCAGAAGGCCGACCTGTCGGACATGATCTGGTCGGTGGCCGAGCAGATTGCCTATCTGTCCACCTATTTCGAGATTGCCCCCGGGGACGTGATCTTCTCCGGCACCCCTGACGGGGTGGGCGCGGTGACAAAAGGTGAGACCATGGCTGGCGCGATTGAGGGCTTGGGCGAGATCCGGCTACGGGTTGTGTAAGGCTTAGCCCCATCCCCTTGCCTTTTTTGCCGGATTGGCCGTTACTGCGTCACGGCGCGACCCTCTGGATCGCGGTAAGTTAGGCTCCGGCCCAGACCGGACCCATAAAACTAAGGGAACGACAATGAAATTCGTTAAGACCGTCGGCTTGGCTCTTCTCGGTTCCGCTCTCGCCATGGGTGGAGCAGCCGCTCAGGAGAAGACGGTAAAGATCGCCACCGAGGGCGCTTATGCCCCCTGGAACTTCACGGGCGCGGGCGGCAAGCTCGAAGGCTTCGAGATCGACCTCGCCAACGACCTATGCGGCCGCATGAAGGTGAAGTGCGAGATCGTGGCTCAGGACTGGGACGGCATCATCCCGGCGCTGACCTCCAAGAAGTACGACGCCATCATGGCCGGCATGAGCATCACGGACGAGCGCAAGAAGACCATCGACTTCGCTGGTCCGTACGCCAACTCGCCGAACGGCTTGCTGGTGGCGAAGAGCTCGGACCTCGCCAAGATCCCCGGCACGGGCCAAGCCTTCAACCTCGGCAGCCAGCAGGCTGCGGCGGAGAAGGCGATCGAGGCCTACAAGCCCATGTTGAAGGGCAAGACCGTCGGCGTGCAGACCTCGACGATCCACTCCAACTTCGCCGACAAGTACCTGAAGGGCACAGCCGAGATCCGCGAGTACAAGACCACCGAGGCTCACGATCTCGACCTTGCCGCCGGTCGCATCGATGCGGTTCTGGCCGACTCGACCAACATCATCGGCACCCTCGAGAAGCCTGAGTTCAAGGACTACGTCATGGTCGGCCCGTCCATCACCGGTGGCCTCCTCGGTGCCGGCGTCGGCGTCGGCCTGCGCAAGGGTGAGACCGAGCTCAAGAAGAGCTTCGACGATGCGATCCAGGCGGCCATCAAGGACGGCACGATCAAGAAGCTGTCCGAGAAGTGGTTCAAGATCGACACCACGCCGCGCTCCTGATCAGTTGCGACATCCTTCAAAAGCGCGGCTCCGGCCGCGCTTTTTTGTATGGATACGCGCCATCTGCCACCGAAATTGCCACCTTGGCCGGCTTATTCAACATGTTTAGGGCTTGCACCGGCTTGGCTTTTGAATGTTAGCTTTGACAAGCAGGGTGAAGGGGTCAGCTCCGCGGAGTTGCCTGTCACCCGACAAACGGATCAGTCGAAACTGACCAGAGGGATGACAATGAAACTGTTCAAGACTTTGGGCCTCGGGCTTCTGGCCTCCGCTCTCACAATCGGCGGAGCAGCCGCTCAGGAGAAGACGGTAAAGATCGCCACCGAGGGCGCCTACGCCCCCTGGAACTTCACGGGCGCGGGCGGCAAGCTCGAAGGCTTCGAGATCGACCTCGCCAACGACCTGTGCGGCCGCATGAAGGTGAAGTGCGAGATCGTGGCTCAGGACTGGGATGGCATCATCCCGGCGCTGAACGCCAAGAAGTACGACGCCATCATGGCCGGCATGAACATCACCGACAAGCGCCTGGAGGTGATCAACTTCTCCCTCCCCTATGCTGCCACGCCGCACGGGTTCGGCGTGATGAAGGACTCCCCGCTCGCCAAGCTGGCCGGGACCGGCACGACCGTGAGCTTCGAGAAGGACTCCGAAGGCGCGAAAAAGGCGATCGAGGCGTGGAAGCCGCTGCTGAAGGGCAAGACCGTCGGCGTGCAGGGCTCGACCGTGAACTCGCAGTTCCTGGAAACCTACCTGAAGGACACCATCGAGATCCGCGAGTACAAGACGACGGAGCAGCATGACCTCGACCTGACAGCCGGGCGCATCGATGCGATCTTTGCCGGCCATGGCGCCCTGAAGGCCACCCAGGAGAAGCCCGAGTTCAAGGACATGGTCGTGGCTGGCACGGGCATGCGCGGCGGCCTGCTGGGCCGCGGCGTTGCGGTCGGCATGCGCAAGGACGACGCGGAGCTGAAGAAGGGCTTCGACGAGGCGATCCAGGCTGCGATCAAGGACGGTACGATCAAGCGGCTGTCCGAGAAGTGGTTCAAGATTGACGCGACCCCGCAAGTCTGACAACGGCGTGCCGGACATGCAGTCCCGGGTCCTGCTCCGCGGACCCGGGATCTAATCCGGTCGAAGGCCGGATGTTACAGGTGCTGTCTCGCCCGCTGCCTTCCACAGCGGGCAGACATATTCAGGAAAGTTTCGACGCGTGCAGCAATTGAGCTATTTCGAGCTCGTCGGGTTTGGTCCCAATGGATGGGGATGGGCTCTCCTCACCGCAGCGGGAATGACGATTGCGGTCGCCATCTGCGGCTTTCTCGCGGGCTCCGTCGTCGGCACCCTGGTGGCCTGGGGCAAGATCGGCGGCAATCTCGTGATCCGCAGCCTCGCCGACGGCTACACCACCGTCCTGCGCGGCATCCCCGATCTTCTCGTCATCTACCTGTTCTATTTCGGCGGCAGCGCGGCGCTCGGCGCCATCGGCAGCCTCTTCGGCGCCGACGGGTTCATCGGCGTGCCGGCCTTCGTCACCGGCGCTCTCGCCATCGGCATCATCTCGGGAGCCTACCAGGCCGAGGTGTTTCGCGGCGCCTATCAGGTGGTCAGCCGCGGCGAGATCGAGGCGGCGCGCTCGGTGGGCATGCACCGCTGGCTCATGTTCCGCCGCATCATCGCCCCGCAGGTGCTGCGCTATGCGATTCCGGGCCTCGGCAACACATGGCAGCTGGTGCTCAAGGAATCGGCGCTCATCTCCGTGACCGGCCTCGTCGAGCTTCTGCGCCAATCGCACATCGCGGCCGGCTCCACGCGCCGCCCGTTTGATTTCTATCTCACGGCCGCCGTGCTCTACCTGCTCATCACCTGGGTTTCGACCTATCTGTTCCAGCGCGCGGAGACCCACTCGATGCGCGGCATGCGGAGGGCCTCCTGATGGATTTCGCGTTTATGCGGGATGCCTTCCTGACCCTCATCGGCGGCGTGCCGCTGACCCTGAACCTGGCCTTCATGGCCGTGGGCCTCGGAGCCATTCTCGCCATGCTCCTGGCGCTCATGCGCATGTCGGGCCTCAAGGTGCTCGACTGGCCGGCACAGGCCTATGTCTTCGTGTTTCGCGGCACGCCGCTGCTCGTGCAGATCTTCCTGATCTATTACGGCCTGGGGCAGTTCCGTCCCACGTTGCAGGAATGGGGCCTGTGGGTCTTCTTCCGCGAGCCCTACTGGTGCGCGGTCTTCGCATTGACGCTCAACACGGCGGCTTACGCCAGCGAGATCATCCGTGGCGGGCTGCAATCGGTTCCCTACAACCAGGTCGAGGCGGCGCGCGCCTGCGGCATGTCGGGCATTCTGCTCTTCCGCCGCGTCATATTCCCCATCGCCGTCCGCCAGGCGCTTCCAGCCTATGGCAGCGAGATCATCCTGATGGTGAAGGCGACATCACTCGCGTCGATCATCACCATGATGGAAGTGACAGGATTGGCTGCCAAACTGATCTCCCAGACCTTCCGCGCAGTCGAAGTGTTCATCGTGGCCGGCCTGATCTACCTGATCCTCAACTTCATCATCACGCGCATCATCATGGCCATCGAATGGTGGCTTTCGCCTCACCTGCGCCGCCCACCGGCTGTGGAGCCGCGTCTGGAGGCTGCCCATGTCTAACGGAGTTGCATCCTTGTCGTCCCAACTTGCGCCGTCCGAGGCGGCTTCGGCCGTCTCCGTGCAGAATCTCCGCAAGAGCTTCGGATCGCTCGAAGTCCTCAAAGGCGTGTCGCTGAGCGCCCGTGAAGGCGACGTGATTTCGATCCTCGGCGCCTCCGGCTCCGGCAAGTCGACCATGCTCCGCTGCATCAACATGCTGGAGGTCCCCGATTCCGGCGAGATCCGTATCGGTGGAGAGACCATCGGGTTGAAGAAGACCCGCAAGGGCATGGAGCCGGCCGATCAAAGCCAGGTGGACCGCATCCGCTCCCGCGTCGCCATGGTGTTCCAGAGCTTCAATCTCTGGTCACACATGACGATTCTGGAGAACGTGATCGAAGCGCCCGTGCATGTGCAGAAGCGCCCGAAGGCCGAGTGCATCGCCGAAGCCGAGGAGTTGCTGGCGAGGGTCGGCATCGTCGACAAGCGCAATCAATATCCGTCGCACCTGTCCGGCGGCCAGCAGCAGCGCGCCGCCATCGCGCGAGCGCTCGCCATGCACCCGAAGGTGATGCTGTTCGACGAGCCCACCTCGGCGCTCGATCCGGAGCTCGTCGGCGAGGTGCTGCGCGTGATGCGCTCGCTTGCCGAGGAGGGCCGCACCATGCTGGTGGTGACGCACGAAATGGGCTTTGCCCGCGACGTGTCGAACCGGGTCGTGTTCCTGCACAAGGGCGTGGTCGAGGAGGAAGGTGCTCCGGCGGAGGTGTTCGGCGCCCCGAAATCCGAGCGCTTCAAGCAGTTCATCTCAAGCCATCGCTGAGGCTTGGAAAAAACAAAAAGGGCGAAGCGACATCCGCTTCGCCCTTTTTGTTAGCGTCTTTCGATCCGCCGGATCGGAGGCGGTCCAGATGACGATGTGAATGGGCCCGAGTTGCGAGAATCGCCCCGAGGCCCACGCCAGTCTTCGACATACTGCTCACGTCTCGCGCTGCCGAGAAACAGGCCCAGCACAGCCGGAACGGTAAGAATGAGCAGCGACACGAGCGCCCAGACGACCACGACGGCGCCAAGGCCCAACCCCCTTAAGGCCATCAGAGCCCAGGAGAGCCACTCCACCGTTTCAGGATGGCCCGTGACGATGTCGGCATTGCGGGCAGCAACGCCGCCGAAGAAGTCCAGAAGGCCGTAGGCACCCCAGGCGAACAGAGACCATATCGCCACGGCAAACCAGGCGATGATCCACAACAGCCGCCTCATTCAGCTCTCCTCGATCCTGACCGCGGTCCCGTCGATCTCCTTCGGTCCGCGCTTGGGCGTGCCGAGATGCTCATGGATGATCCGCAGGTTCCGCTGATTGGACTTGAAGACCACGTCGAACACGTCGCCCGCGAACGGGATTGCACCGATGGCGGTATCGACAGCGACGTTGCCGATCATGCGCGCGATCTTCCAGCGCGGTAGACCGAGCTGGCGGGCTTCCCAGATGATATAGCTCGAGATCGCAGCGGAGAGCGCATCGCCGATACCCGGCACGAGGCCCAGCACCGCGTCAAGTCCCACACGCCGGTTCAGGCCCGGAATCAGGAAGGCGCTGTCCATCAGGTTTGCAACCAGCGTGATGCGCGCCATCGCATCCTCCCGGCCTGGGCCGGCAGTCTTGATCGCATCGAAAACAGCACTACGGGCAGCGTTCATTCCAGTCTCCAGCAGACCAAAAGCTTGATCGGTCCAATGGGCGAAATGTGTGTATCGGGCCCACGGACTACAAGAGTTAAAGCTCTGTTATTTCAAAACTAACACTAAATTTCTCACGCACCTGAATTCCTTGCAGGTTAAAGCTTTGCCAACCATGCACGTCATATCTCCCCTTCATTCCCACCTGCATAGACTTGCCTAGTGCCAAGCTTCTTTTAGGTTGCCTTCCGTAGCGTTCTTCACGCAACCGTCAGTTACCTGACCAATAAGATAATGCCGTTGGGAGGACCATTTCGGCGGCACGAAATTTTGTAGGGGCTCAGAACGGGAGAACCCGATGAGCATCACCCGCCGAGTTCGCCACGCGTCCAGATTCTATCTTGTGACCAGCGCGTTTCTATTTGGGCTGTCACCGGCTGCGCTCAAAGCTGGAGACGGTAACGAAGGGCTTGTTCCGCCGGCCCAATATGTCAGCCTCCCCTCCCAGGACGAAATGAACGATCCCAAGACGACAGGGAGCCTGCCGAGTGCGCGAACCCTTTCCGGTTTCGCCTCGCTGGTCTCGCACGGCACGATCACGCTGCGAGCGAGTGCTCCGACCAATTGCGTACCGGGCAATCTGCGCGAAGTCGTCGCCTCCGTCGCGGCGAAATTCGGCCCTGTCAGTGTCGAATCCACCCATCGCAACCGCTCCCGCAACTGGCGCGCCGGCGGCGCGCGCCAATCTCTCCACCTCTCCTGCCGGGCGATTGACTTCAGGGTTCGCACGCGCGTGCGCGGCGTGATGGCTTATCTGCGAACTCACCCGCAGGTCGGGGGCCTGAAGATGTACCGGAATGGGATCATTCACATCGACAACGGAGAACGCCGCTCCTGGTGAGGCCTAGCCGGTTTCACTTCTATCCTAAAGCTGAGGGCTGCTCGTCTCTGCGCGCAGCCCTCAGCTTTAGCTGCTACTGGATCGGAGGTGAAAACTGTAAGACACTCATGGGATGTTCGAGACCTTTACCCATCGACGAATCGAAACGTCTGAGGCGATCATCAACCTGCGGGTCGGCGGCAGCGGTCCTCCCGTGCTTTTGCTGCATGGACATCCGCAGACACATGTCATGTGGCACAAGGTGGCGCCGCAACTCGCGGAGAGCTACACGATCGTGTGCGCCGACCTGCGCGGCTATGGCGACAGCTCCAAGCCTCCGACGAACGAGGAGCATGAACCCTACTCCAAGCGTGCCATGGCGCGTGATCAGGTGGAGGTGATGCAGGCCCTCGGCTTCGAGCACTTTGCAGTCGTCGGTCATGACCGTGGCGGACGCTGTGCCTACCGCATGGCCCTCGATCATCCGGATCGGATCGTGGCGCTGTCGGTTCTAGACATCATCCCGACGGCAGAGCACTTCCAGCGCACGGACATGGCCTTCGCCATGGGCTACTGGCACTGGTTCTTCCTCGCGCAGCCTCACCCTCTCCCGGAACGCCTGATCGCGTCGGATCCGGATGCCATCTATCTTCGCCGCGGGCGCTCGATGTTCGATGAAGAAGCCCTTGCCGAATACCGCCGCTGCTTCACCGATCCGGACACGATCCACGCCATGTGCGAGGATTATCGCGCAGGCGCAACCATCGACATGCGCCTCGACGAGGAAGATCAGAGAGCCGGCCGGCGGATCCTATGCCCGGTGCAGGCCCTCTGGGGCCGCAGGAACGGGCTCGATCAATGGTATGACGTTCCGGACGTCTGGCGTGACTGGGCCGATCACGTGGATGGCCACGCCATCGATTGCGGCCACTATCTTGCCGAGGAAGCGCCCGCGGACACGCTGGCGGCCCTGCAGCCATTCCTGGCCAAGGCTTTTGCACGCGAATAAGATTTGAGCCCTCATCCTGAGGAGCCGCTGCAAGCGGCGTCTCGAAGGAGCTTCAAGAGAGCACTGGATCCTCCTTCGAGACGCCTGCTTTGCAGGCTCCTCAGGATGAGGCAAGTGTTTTACGAACGAGCCTTCGAGAACGGGGCTATCCTGACGCCGTTCGCCTCCAGCTTCGTGCGGACCGTCCGTGCCATGGCGACCGCGCTCGGCTCGTCACCGTGCACGCAGATGGTGTCGATCTCGACCGGGATCCTTTTGCCGGACACCGTCGTGATCGCCCTGTCCTGGACGGCACGCAGAATGCGCTCCGCGGCAAACTCGGCATCGTGCAGCACGGAGCCGGGCTTCTTCCTGCTGGTGAGCGTGCCGTTGTCCTCATATGTGCGGTCGGCAAAAATCTCGCGAACGACCGGAATGCCGATACTATGGGACGCCTTCTCCATCAGAAGGCCCGGCATGCACATGTTGATGAGGCTCGCATCAACCCCCTTGATCGCGCGGGCGATCGCGAGAGCGAGATCCTCGTCCTCATTGGCCATGTTGTTGAGCGCCCCGTGCACCTTCACATAGGTGACCTTGTGGCCCGCAAGCGAGGCCACGGCCTGCATGGCGCCGATCTGATAGGCGATCATGCGCTCGATCTCGGCGGGAGAGTCGCCCCGTATCATACGGCGGCCGAAGCCGTGCAGATCGTTGAAGCCCGGATGCGCCCCGATGGCCACGCCCTTGCGCTTCGCGATCTCCGCCGTACGGAACATGATGGACGGATCGCCCGCATGAAACCCGCAGGCGATGTTGGCGGACGATACGATGTCGAGCATCGCCTCGTCGTCTCCCATCGGCCAGGGGCCGAAGCCTTCACCCATATCGCAGTTGAGATCGATGATCATGCTCGTCACACCAGAACCGGTTTCGCCGCTTGTTCGCCCACGTGGAAGATGCGCTTGTAACGCTCGACTTCCGCTTTCGGCCCCATGGCCTTCGTGGGATTATCGGAGAGCTTCACCGTCGCGTTGCCATCAGCCGAGATGACCTTGCAGACGATGGAGATGGGATCGAGTTTTCCCTCAGGAGCCAGCCCACGAAAATCATTCGTGAGCAGCGTGCCCCAGCCATAGCCGATGCGCATGCGCCCGCGGAAATGCCGGTGAATGCGCTCGATCACGTCCACGTCGAGGCCGTCGGAGAAGATCGCGAGTTTCTCGCGCGGGTTCTGCCCGCGCTGGCGCCACCATTCGATGGCCTCCTCGCCGCCCTCGATCGGATCCTTGGAATCGACACGGATGCCGGTCCAGGCAGGTACCCAATCGGGCGCGTTCTGCAGGAAGTTCGTGGTGCCGTAGGTATCGGGCAGGATGACGAGCAGGTTGCCCTCGTAATCCTCCTGCCAATCCGACAGCACGTCGTAAGGGGATCGGGCGAGTTCCTCGTCGGATTCGGCCAAGGCCGCATAAACCATGGGAAGCTCATGGGCATTCGTGCCCACGGCCTCCACCTCCTGGCGCAGGGCGATCAGGCAATTGGACGTTCCGAGGAAGGACGATCCAAGCCCTTCCATCATGGCCTGCACGCACCAGTCCTGCCAGAGAAAACCATGGCGGCGACGGGTGCCAAAATCGGCGATGGAAAGGTCCGGCAGGCTTTTAAGGCGCTCGATCTTCTCCCAGACCCGGGTCATGGCGCGGGCATAGAGCACCTGCAGCTCGAACTTGCCCATTCCTCTGAGGACACCACGCGAGCGCAGCTCGTTGAGAATCGCGAGCGCCGGGATCTCCCACATGGTGGTCTCGATCCAGGGGCCGTGGAAGGTCAGGACGTACTGCCCATCCTCCTTCTCCAGCAGATATTCCGGAAAGCGGAAGGTCTCGAGCCAGTCCATGAACTCCGGCGAGAACATCTGCCGCTTGCCGTAGAAGGTGTTGCCCCGCAGCCAGGTGGACTCGCCCCGGGTCAATCGCAAACTGCGCACATGATCGAGTTGCTCGCGCAACTCGCCGGCATCGATGATGTCGGCCAGGCGAATGCGCGTGGTCCGGTTGTGAATGCCGAACGTCACCTGCACGTCGCGATGGCGTCGAAAGATCGTTTGCGCCATCAGCAACTTGTAGAAATCCGTATCCAGAACCGACCGGACGATCGGGTCGATCTTCCAGGTATGGTTGTAGACGCGGGTCGCGATGTCCGCCATCGCCTGCTCCTTGCCACTCACGGGGAGCAGGACAATAGCGAAGGCCTGCTCATGATGAAAGGGTGCCCGGCTACAAGGGCGGGGGCAGACACAGCTTAAGGCGGCAGGACGTCGACCTGGATCGAGGCGTAATAGGCCGCCACATCGGCAATGTCCTCGTCGGACAGTTCCTTTGCTACAATGTTCATCGACTCGTTCTTGCGCTCGCCCGATTTGTAGGCCGCGAGGCTTCTGACGAGGTAGCTTTCGAGCTGACCTGCGAGGTTGGGCGATTCAGGGTTTTTCGAGAGGCCATCGAGCCCATGGCAGCCCTGACAGGTGGTGAGTTTCTGGCGCCCTGCCCTCGCGTCGCCAGCCTCTGCGCCTGCAAGCCCGAATGCTGTCAGAAACGCTCCAGACGCCGCAAGGACGATCAAAAACCTCATGATGATCTCTCCGGAAAGAACAGGCGCGTCCCTGACGCGCCTGTCTAAAGGGGCTTTACCGGCCTTCATGGGAAATGCGGTAGACGGCACCGGCGGTGTCGTCGGAGACGAGCAGAGACCCGTCAGGCAGCATGGCCACATCCACGGGCCGGCCGAGATACTCGCCGTTTTCCGTGAGCCACCCCTCCGCGAAGACCTGCGGCTTGTCCGCCGTGCCGTCCGGCTTGACCGGGGTGAACATCACCCGCGCGCCGATCGGCTTGGTGCGGTTCCAGGAGCCGTGCTGGGCCGAGAAGATGCCCCCCTGATAGGTCTGGGGAAACATCCGACCCGTGTAGAACATCATGCCAAGATCGGCCGCATGAGGATCCGTCTCCGCTTGCGGCCCGACAACGCCTGCCGGCACCTGATCGTCCTTGTATTCGACCGTGCGAACCGTGCCGCCACCATAATAAGGGAAGCCGAAGTTCTGCCCCATGTTGGCGATCCGGTTGATCTCGCCGGGAGGCTGATCGTCACCCATGCCGTCGACCTGGTTATCGGTGAACCACAGGGACTTGTCAGCCGGGTTGAAATCCATGCCGACGGAGTTGCGGATGCCCGTTGCGTAGACTTCGCGGTTCTTGCCGTCCTGATCCATGCGGATGACGCCGCCGATCCCCGTGCGCTTGTAGAGATCCAGCTTCTCCTTCGCCGGCACGTTGAAGGGCTGACCCAGGGCAACATAGAGCTTGTTGTCAGGCCCGATCCGGCAGACGCGCGCCGTATGGTTGAAGCTTTCCTCAGAGGGCGGGATCAGATCCCCTTGCTTTGCGACGACAAAGGCGGCGACGTCCGGACCCTCATAGAAAAACTCCGCAGCCGGAAACTGCAGAACACGGTTCTGCTCCACCACGTAGAGCATACCGTCACGCGAGAAGCAGACGCCGTTCGGGATCTTCATCGCAATCGACGGAGCGAACTGCTTCACCTCGTCCGCAACACGATCCTTGTCGCGGTCCGTCACCACATAGACATTGTTCTTCCTCGTGCCGACGAAGACCACACCGGCATTAGGGCCGACCGCCATATGGCGGGCATCCGGCACAACGGCGTAGAGTTCGATCTTGAAGCCGGCTGGAAGCTTGATCTTTTCGAGATTGCGCCGCAGCGCATCCGCGCGGCGGCCCTCCTGAGCAACGGGCCTTGGTTCTTCAGTTCCGGTACTTTGAAAAGACGTCAGCTTCTCGAGATTGCTCGAAGGCTGAGTGGAGGGCTGGGCAAGACTGGCGGACGCAAGAGCAACAATGGAACCAGCAGCAAGCAGGATGGACTTCATCGTTTCCTCCCAAGAGCGCCCCCTTGCAGTTCTTTGTTATAGTCGTTGCGCGGATTATCTCCGTCTTGGGCAATGGCCGAGTCTTCAATACACATAAGCTTATGACGTAGAGGTAGACGAAGTAAATATAAAGAAAAGGGGCCGCGAAGCGACCCCGACTACGCTCTGCGTTGCGAGCATGATCAACTTAAGTTGACTTTTGCCTGATCGCCGGGCTTTGGCGACTCGCCCGTCACGACGGCCTTCGCGTAGCCGTAGAGATGCACCAGGGTCGAGGACGGGCTGTCCCAGTATTCACCCTTTATGGGATGAACACGGATCAGAGCGATCTGCGGATCGTCCGCGCCTTTCGGGAACCAGGCGCGCATGGGCTCGGACCATTTCTCCTCGATCTTCGCCTTGTCGCGCACGATCTCGGCCTTGCCGGACACCGACACATAGGTCTGGCTGCTCGGATCGCCGTAGGCGAGGTTGACCTCGCTGTCGCGGGAAATCTCAGTCATCTTGGGAGACTGGATCTGAGTGAAGAACCATAGATCACCATGCTCGTCCGCCTCCTGGCTGTGCATGGGCCGGCTGTGCAGGGTACCGTCAGTGTCGACGGTGGTCATCATGGCGATCTTCACGTCCTTGATCAGATCGTAAAGCTTCGCAGCATTCGGGTCGTTATGGCCGTGCTGGTGCATTCTCGTCTCCTCGATTGATGTCGTACGCCCGGGATGTGATCAGCGAAGGCAGCCACTCGGCCGGTCGAGCCGGCTCCCGAGGGATCGGGTGAACAACGGACAAGGTGAGCTTTGGTTCGGAATACCGCCTCTTCTCAGCGGGAATGGCTTAACGAACCGCCCGGCAGCCTATAGATGTCACCGAAGACCACGCCTCGAATGGCCCAGGAGATAACAAAGTGGCGATCACCCGTGAGCATGTGCTGCAGGCTCTGTCGACCGTACCGGTCGACGCGAACGGAACCAACCTTGTGGCGTCGGGACGCCTGTCCGATGTGGTCGTGGACGATGCCGGCCGGGTCATGTTCTCGATCACCATCGATCCGTCCGAAGCGGCAAACATGGAGCGCGTGCGTCAGGCTGCGGTGACGGCCGTGCAAGGCTTGCCGGCGGTCAAAGGCGTCTTTGCCAGCCTGACGGCCGACCGGCCGACCGGTTCGGGCGGCTCAGCGTCCGCCTCCGATGCGCCCCAGCGCCCCCGCTCGGCAGCACAGCCCAAGAACCAGCGCATCCCAGGCGTGCAGCACGTGATCGCCGTGGCGTCGGGCAAAGGCGGCGTGGGCAAGTCCACCACCGCCTGCAACCTTGCTCTCGGCCTGAAAGCCCTTGGATTGAAGGTTGGCCTGCTCGACGCCGACATCTACGGCCCGTCCATGCCGAAGCTCCTCGGCATCCAGGGCAAGCCGCGCCTGCTGGAGAACCGCATCCTGGAGCCTATGGAGGCCTACGGGATCAAGGTCATGTCCATCGGCTTCCTGGTGGAGGAAGAAGCCGCCATGATTTGGCGCGGTCCGATGGTGATGTCGGCCATCACCCAGATGCTGCGGGAGGTCGCCTGGGGCGACCTCGACGTGCTCGTGGTCGACATGCCGCCTGGTACAGGCGATGCCCAGCTCACCATGGCTCAGGCGACGCCTCTGGCCGGTGCGGTGATCGTGTCCACGCCTCAAGACCTCGCCCTCATCGATGCGCGACGTGGAGTGTCCATGTTCAAGCGGGTGGAGATCCCGATCCTCGGCATTGTCGAGAACATGGCGACCTTCGTCTGCCCCCATTGCGGACAGAGCTCGCACATCTTCGGCCATGGCGGGGCACGGGACGAGGCGGCACGTCTCGGCGTGCCGTTCCTCGGCGAGGTTCCGCTCAACATGACGATCCGCGAGTTGTCCGATGCCGGCCGGCCCGTCGTCGTTGCCGAGCCGGAAGGACCGCATGCCCGCATCTACAAAGATATGGCGCAGGAGGTCTGGACTGGGCTCTCGGGCGGGGCTGCCGCACGTCCTGCTCCGCGCATCGTCATCGAGTGAGCGCACACGGCATAAGCCTGCGCCCTCCGACTCTCGGCGTCATTCTGGCGGGCGGGCTCTCCCGGCGTATGGGCGGCGACGATAAGGCTCTTCTGCCCCTCGCAGGGCGGCCTTTGGTGGAGCACGTGGCTGAGCGCCTTGTGCCGCAATGCGAGAGCGTCATTCTCAATGCCAATGGAGACCCTTCCCGGTTCAAGGGGCTGCCGTTTGCGGTCGTTCCGGATTCTGTTCCGGACCATCCAGGGCCGCTCGCCGGCATCCTAACTGCCCTTGAGTGGAGTGCGGTTAATCGACCGAATATCGCTTGGGTTGTGAGCGTAGCGGCCGACACACCCTTTATACCGCGGGATTTGGTGCTGCGGCTGCACGAGGCATGCAACGAGACCGGTAAGCCCATCGCCTGCGGCGCATCGGGCTCACAGGTGCATTTCGCCGTGGGCCTCTGGCCTGTCCCGCTGCGGCACGATCTACGGCAGGCTCTCGTGAGCCAAGGTACGCGCAGCATCCGGGATTGGCTCCGCCGTCATGGGCATGCAGAGGCCTCCTGGCCGGTCGAGCCCGCCGACCCCTTCTTCAACATCAACACGCCCGAGGATCTGAGGCATGCGGAGATTCTGGCCGGCAGGAGAGGATTGAATGACAGAGCTTGATCTGTCCGGCCTGAAATGCCCCTTGCCGGTTCTGCGAACCCGCAAAGTTCTCCGTGCCTTGCAGCCCGGCGACCTGCTGAGGGTCGTCTGCACGGACCCCCTGGCCGGAATCGATGTTCCGAACCTGATCCGCGAAACCGGCGACATCCTGGAGGATCAGCAGCAGGAGAACAGCACCATCAGTTTCCTCATCCGCAAGGCCAACCCGCTTGCATGAAAAAGGCCCGGATGAACCGGGCCCCTTCCTATCGTTTTCTGACGATCAGGTGTCCTTGCGGAGCGAGTCCTTGATGCCACCGATGGTGTTCTGGATCTTACCTTCGGTCTTATCCATCTTGCCCTCGGTTTCCAGCTTCGAGTCGCCCAGAGCCTTGCCGAGCCCCTCCTTCATCCGACCCTTGACATTCTTCATGCTGCCTTCGCTACGATCGCGATCCATGTGTCTCTCTCCTATAAAGCTATCTGAGATGAAAACGCCTGAGCGAGAGATCGGTTTCGTTTGATAGTGAAAGTTGCTTCCAAGTAGATTGCGCACTCGTCCAAAGCTAATCGACTGTCATCGATGGTGGAGATTCGTGTAACAACAGGAAACTAATTCCATTTTATCTAACGATGATCGCGCGGTCGCTCATAAGTAATTTCAAAATTCCTAAGTCAAGCTATTTAATCTGCTTCGTCGCATTCAACGGGCTTATCTTGGCCATTCCTCCAACAGGGCATGGACAAAGGCTGCTCCTGCGCTACTTCGGACCGAGCTCAATATAAATGTTATAAAGTTATAGACTTTCACTGTGTCCGCCGCCCGTCTGCCCCGGCCTTCATCCAAGGCGCCCCGCCACTCCACCTCGCGCACCGCGTCCCGCGGGGCCGCGCTTCCTTTGGACCCGATGGCCCTGCTGGCGCACCAGCTCAGGACGCCCTTGTCAACGATCAACGCCCTGGCTCAGGGCCTGATCCGCAGAGCCGACCGGCTGAGCACCCATGACATCCAGGTCAAGGCAGAGAAAATCTGGCGGGCAAGCCTGCGGCTCGATGAACTGATCGAAACAATCCTCTCCTACAGCCGTGCCAGTGCCGGCAGCATCATGCTCAACCCGAGCGAGTTCCATCCGTCCGAACTCGTCAAGCGGGTCTGTCGTGAGCAGGGGGGCCAGGAACCCGGCCGCCCCTTTCATATCGACATCAAGGACCTGCCGGAGATGATCGTCGGCGATCCGGTGCTGCTGGAGCAGGCGCTCGTTATCGTCGTGTCGAATGCCATGAAATATTCCCGGCCCGATCAGCCGGTTGATATCACGGCGCGCGGGGAAGACAGCATGATCAGGATCACCGTCAAGGATCGCGGCATTGGCATCCCGGAGCGCGATCTGCCGTTCGTCCTGCAGCCCTTTTTCCGCGGCCGGAATGCCAAGAAGCTGCCCGGCACCGGCCTGGGCCTGAGCCTTGCATGGTACATCCTCAAACTCCATGGCGGAAACCTTGAGGTGGAAAGCCGCGAAAAGCGCGGCACCAAGGTGAGCCTCATCGTGCCGGAGACGAACACGACCGGACTCAGCTACTCCATCTAAACAAATCCCGATCGATCACGGACGGATGAGAATACAGCGGAAATCGTTCACGTTGGTCAGGGTCGGCCCCGTGACGACGAGCCTGTCGAGCTGCGCAAACGCCGTATAGGCGTCGTTCCTCTCAAGGTGAGCGGCAAGGTCGATGCCGTTTGCACGGGCGCGTTCAAGCAAGCTGCCATCGCACCAGACGCCGGCATTGTCCTCCGACCCGTCGATGCCATCGGTGTCGCAGGCGATAGCGGAAATCCGGCTCTCCCCCTTCAGGGAAAGAGCCAGCGACAACAGGAACTCGGCATTGCGTCCGCCACGCCCTTGGCCACGCACCGTCACTGTGGTCTCGCCGCCGGACAGAAGCACGCAAGGCGCCCCGACGGGCTCTCCATGCATGAGCGCCGAGTGGGCGATGCCGGCCATGACGCGCCCGACCTCGCGCGCCTCCCCCTCCAAAGCATCGCCGAGGACGAGAGCATTCAGGCCTAACTCACGCGCCTTGGCGGCTGCCGCATCGAGGGCCATCTTGGGGGTTGCCAGCATATGAACAGCGCCACCCGCCACAGGCTCCGCGACGGCACTCGCCCGGATGGCCTGCAAGACATGGCTTGGCACATCGATGCCGTACCGGCGCAGGATCGCGAGGGCAGCCTCCGGATCGATCTTCTCCGGGATCGTCGGGCCCGATCCGATGCTCGCGGGGTCGTCCCCCGGCACATCGGAGATCAGGTAGGTGACGAGCTGCGCCCGTCCTGCGGCCGCTGCGAGCCTCCCTCCTTTGATGGCCGAGAGCGACTTGCGCACGAGGTTCATCTCGCCGATGGGCGCACCGGATTTGAGCAGGGCGCGATTCAGGGCCTGCTTGTCGGCCAGCGTCACGCCCTCCGCCGGGAGCGACAGGAGCGCCGATGCTCCACCCGACATGAGGCAGACAACGAGGTCGTCAGGCCCGGCCTCCTGTGCAAGCGCGAGGATTCGTCTGGCCGCCTGCAAGCCGGCCTCATCGGGAACAGGGTGGGCCGCCTCCACGATCTCGACCGACCGCGTCGGAACCGCATGTCCGTAGCGCGTGACCACAAGCCCCTCGCAGGTTCCGCCAGAGCGGGCCCACGCGTCCTCGAAGGTGGCCGCCATTCGCGCCGAGGCCTTGCCGGCGCCGAGGACGATGGTACGCCCCTTCGGTCTTTCCGGCAGACGGCCGTCGAATTTTCCATCGGGAAGCGCCGCATGCAGGGCTGCCTCGAACAGGGTATGGAGGATGTCACGGTCGCTTGTCATGAGTTCACTTTACGTGAGAAATCGCGCCCGTGAAGCCTGTCGAGAACAGCAATCAAAGGTCTTGGAGACCAATCCGGCTCATGCTTAAAGACCCGTCGTTAGCCGTCTCACCATTCCGGACGGCTGTGTCTTGAACAGGGATACCTCCGCTCATGCCGCTCCCCTGCCCCTTTATCCCGGAGTTCCGGATATGAAGCCTCTCTCGCAGCTTCCGCTGGCGGCGGCGCGCTCCATTCGCGTGGTGCTGACCGACATCGACGACACGGTGACGACGGAGGGCTTGCTGACGGCAAAAGCCTATGGCGCGCTAGAAGCGCTGCATCTTGCCGGCTTCATCGTCATCCCGGTCACCGGGCGGCCCGCCGGCTGGTGCGATCACATCGCCCGCATGTGGCCGGTGGATGCCGTCGTGGGCGAGAACGGTGCGTTCTATTTCCGCTATGACCGCGAGCGGAAAACGATGCAGCAGCACTTCTGGGCCAGCCCCGAGGAGTTGAGGCAAAACCGGATCAGGCTCGATGCCATCGAGAAGGAGGTGCTGGCCACGGTGCCGGGCTGCGCGCTCGCCAGCGATCAGGCTTACCGCCTGGCGGATCTCGCCGTCGATTTTTGCGAGGACGTTCCGGCTCTGTCCGAGACAGAGGTGGACCGGATCGTGTCCATCTTCGAGAAGGCCGGCGCACAGGCGAAGGTCAGCTCGATTCACGTGAACGGCTGGTTCGGCGAGTACAACAAGCTCAGTATGGCGAAAACCCTGATGGCGGATGTGTTCGGCCTGGATTGGGAGGACGCGAAGAACACCGTGGTCTATGCGGGCGACTCGCCCAACGACGAACCCATGTTCGAGGCTTTTCCGTTGAGCGTCGGTGTCGCCAACATCCAGGCCTTCGCGCACCGGCTGAGGCATAAGCCTGCCTACATCACCGAGGGACACTCGGGAGACGGCTTCGCGGAACTCGCCGACCTGCTGCTCAAGACGAAAAGCGCTTAAGGACGCAAAAGAAAAAGCCCGGCCGAGCCGGGCTTTTATGGTTGTTACAGTCCTGCGAGGTTGATGTATTTGATCTCGAGGAAGCCCTCGATGCCGTACTTGGAGCCCTCGCGTCCGAGCCCCGACTGCTTCACCCCGCCGAACGGCGCCATTTCGTTGGCGAGCGCCGGCGTGTTCACCCCCACCATGCCGCTCTCCAGGGCCTCCGCCACGCGCCAGACGCGGGCCATGTCCTTGGCGTAGAAGTATGACGCCAGCCCGAACTCGGTGGCATTGGCCATCCCGATCACCTCCGCCTCATCCTTGAACGTGATGATGGGCGCCAGCGGCGCAAACGTCTCCTCCTTCGTCACCTTCATCGCCTGCGTGATGCCCGTCATCACGGTCGGCTCGAAGAACGTGCTGCCCAGGTCCGAGCGCTTGCCGCCCACCAGCACCTGACCGCCCTTGGCCAATGCGTCGGCTACATGCTCCTCCATCTTGGCCACGGCGCGGTCATCGATCAGCGGCCCCATGGCCACGCCCTCGTCCGTGCCGCGCCCGAGCTTCAGGCCGCCGGCCTTCTCCGCCAGCTTCGCGGCAAAGGCTTGTGCTACGCTCTCCTGCACATAGATCCGGTTGGCGCACACGCAGGTCTGGCCCGCATTGCGGAACTTGGACGCCAGAGCGCCTTCCACGGCCGCATCCAGGTCCGCATCGTCGAATACGATGAACGGCGCGTTGCCCCCGAGCTCCAGCGACAGGCGCTTGATGCTGTTGCCTGCCTCCCGCATGAGCCAGCGGCCCACATTGGTGGAACCGGTGAACGTGATCTTGGCCACCTTCGGATTGTGGCAGAACTCTTCGCCGACAGGCTTGGCATCCGTGGTGGTGATCACCGAGAAGGCGCCCTTCGGCACCCCGGCCCGTTCGGCCAGGACAGCGAGCGCCAGCGCCGAGAGCGGGGTCTGGGCTGCGGGCTTGAGCACCATGGTGCAGCCGGCGGCCAGCGCCGGGCCCACCTTGCGGGTGATCATGCCATTGGGAAAATTCCACGGGGTGATGGCCGCACACACCCCCACCGGCTGCTTGAGCACCAGGATGCGCTGGCTGGGGTGCGCGCCAGGAATGATGTCGCCGTCGATGCGCTTGGCCTCCTCGGCAAACCACTCGATGTAGGCGGCGTTCGAGATCACCTCGCCCTTGGCCTCTGCCAGAGGCTTGCCCTGCTCGGTCGTGAGGATCAGCGCCAAGTCATCGGCATTGGCGATGATGAGATCGTACCAGCGACGGAGGATCTGGCTGCGCTCCTTGGCAGTGCGCTTCGCCCATTCCTTCTGCACCGCATGCGCCGCGTCGATGGCTTGGCGGGCGGCCTCGACGTCGAGGTCCGGCAGTTCCAGGATAACGGCCCCATCGAAAGGATCGGTGACGGCAAAGGTGCGCCCATCCGAGGCTCCCACCCACTCGCCCGCCACATAGGCCCGGTCCACCAGCAGAGAAGCATCTTTCAGATCCAGAACACGACGATCAACAGGTTTGGCATGAGCGGTCATGAAAGGCCTCCATCGAGGGAAACGGGGACGAAAAGCTGATGGTGATATAAGGGGTGCCTGCAAGCTTGTGAACCGCCGGGGATGCAGGACTGGATTGCCTCATCAACAGTCACGTTTCCGAGGCGGCGATGCTCGAAGCCAAAATTAAGATAAATAATCAAAGACCTCTGCGACTTAAGGATGACCGCCCCTGTCATTGATCGGGGACGAAGTGTCTGTACCTTTCTCGCCATCGTCCGCACGCCTTACGCTGCGGCTTCAGCAAGGCAGGACCAATCTGCCTTGGGAATAAAGGGAAGGAAATCGATGCGCATCCTCAATAAGCTTCTGTTTGCCCTCAGCTGCACCGCCCTGGCCTCCTCGGCCTATGCTCAGCAGGCATCCGACGGCGTGGTCAAGATCGGCATCCTGAACGACCAGTCTGGCGTCTATGCCGATTTCGGCGGCAAGTCCTCTGTGGAAGCTGCCCGCATGGCGGTGCAGGATTACGGCGGCAAGGTGCTCGGCGTAGCGGTGGAGATCGTGAGCGCCGACCACCAGAACAAGCCTGATGTGGCTGCCAGCGTCGCGCGCCAGTGGTACGACACGGAAAAGGTCGACGCCATCATGGAGCTGACGACCTCCTCGGTGGCGCTTGCTGTTCAGGGCCTGTCCAAGGACAAGAAGAAAATCACCATGACGACCGGTGCGGCCACGACCGACCTCACCGGCAAGCAGTGCTCCCCTTACGGGTTCCACTGGGCGTATGACACTCACGCCCTTGCGGTCGGCACCGGCGGCGCGCTGGTGGAGAACGGTGGCAACAAGTGGTTCTTCCTCACCGCCGACTATGCCTTCGGCTACTCCCTCGAGGACCAGACCTCGAAATTCGTGAAATCGAAGGGCGGCCAGGTGGTCGGCGCCGTGCGTCATCCGCTGGCAGCCACCGACTACTCGTCCTTCCTGCTCCAGGCGCAGAGCTCCGGCGCGAACGTGATCGGCATGGCCAATGCGGGCCTCGACACCGCCAATGCCATCAAGCAGGCAGCCGAGTTCGGCATCACCCAGGGCGGCACGCGCCTCGCGGCGCTTCTCTTCACGCTGGCCGAGGTGAAGGGCTTAGGGCTCAAGGCCGCTCAGGGCCTGACCCTCACGGAAGGCTGGTACTGGGATCAGAGCGACGAGAACCGTGCCTTCGCCAAGAAGTTCATGGATAAGACCGGCCGCATGCCGAACATGATCCACATGGGCACCTACTCGGCCGTGACGCAGTATCTCAAGGCGGTGGAGAAGGCCGGCTCGGATGCGACGGAGCCGGTCGCCAAGCTCCTGCACGAGATGCCCGTTCAGGACGTCTTCGCCAAGAACGGCAAGGTGCTGCCGAACGGCCGCATGGTCTACGACATGTATCTCTTCCAGGTGAAGAAGCCGGAAGAAAGCAAGAGCGAATGGGACATGTACAAGCAGCTCGCCAAGATTCCTGGCGACAGCGCCTACATGAAGGCTGCCGACAGCGGCTGTCAGGTTACGCAGTAAGCGCCTTGAACGAGGTGGGGCAGCATGCAACGCTGCCCCACCTCTACTGCTGTCCGGCGGTAACGTGTGTCATCGGGCATGATGCCTGACCCAACCATCGCCCTATCCAGAGAGTCTCGGCCGAACCCTATGGTCAGTACGCAACCCATTCTCAGCGCCACCGGACTCACCATGGAGTTTCGTGGCTTCGTGGCCGTGAAGGACGTGACCCTGTCCGTCAATGAAGGCACGATCCATGCCCTGATCGGTCCCAACGGCGCGGGCAAGACAACGGTTTTCAACCTTCTCACCAAGTTTCTCACGCCCACCCGCGGGCAGATCACCTTCAAGGGCGCGGACATCACCCGGCTGAAGGCGGCCGAGGTCGCCCGCCTGGGGCTTGTGCGCTCCTTCCAGATTTCGGCGGTGTTTCCCCATCTGACGGTGCTCGACAATGTGCGCGTGGCGTTGCAGCGTCCGTCAGGTCTTGCAACGCAGTTCTGGCGCTCATCCAATGCCCTCTCCGCCCTTGATGAGCGGGCCATGGAGCTCATCGATGCGGTCAATCTCTCGTCGTACAGGGACCTGACGGCCGCCGAGCTGTCCTATGGCCGCAAACGAGCCCTTGAGATTGCGACGACACTGGCGCTCGACCCTGCCATGCTGCTGCTCGACGAGCCCATGGCCGGCATGGGCCACGAGGATATCGGCCGCATTTCCGATCTGATCCGGCGCATCGCCAAGAACCGCACCGTGCTCATGGTCGAGCACAACCTGAACGTCGTGGCCGATCTCTGCGACCGCGTTACCGTTCTGGCCCGCGGCGAGATCCTCTCCGACGGGTCCTACGACAAAGTCAGCCAGGATCCGCGGGTGCGCGAAGCTTATATGGGAACCGAGCATGAGTAGCGCTCCTCTCCTCGAAGTCCGTGGGCTCAATGCCTGGTATGGCGAAAGCCATGTCCTGCACGGAGTCGATCTCGACATCCGCGAGGGCGAGACCGTCACGTTGCTCGGCCGCAACGGCGCCGGCAAGACCACGACCCTGCGTGCGATCATGGGCATTCTGCGGCGCCGCGAGGGCGTGATCCGACTGCGCGGCAAGGATCTCCTGAGCCTGCCCCTGCACAAGGTCGCGCAGGCGGGCATCGGCTACGTGCCCGAGGAACGCGGCATATTCGCAAGCCTCAACGTTTCCGAAAACCTGACTCTCCCGCCGACCGTGTCGGAGGGCGGCATGAGCGTGGAGGAGATCTACACGCTCTTTCCCAATCTCCATGAACGGCGCTCAAGCCAGGGCACGAAGCTCTCGGGCGGCGAGCAGCAGATGCTCGCCATCGCCCGTGTTCTGCGCACAGGCGCGAAGGTCATTCTCCTCGACGAGCCGACGGAGGGCTTGGCCCCCGTGATCATTCAGCGCATCGGCGACGTGCTGGTGGCCCTCAAGAAGCGCGGCATGACGATCCTTCTGGTCGAGCAGAACTTTCGCTTCGCCAAGAAGGTGGCAGACCGCTTCTACCTCATGGAGGATGGGCGTATGGTGAACTCGTTCCCCGGGCACGAGCTCGATGCGCGCATGGACGAACTTCACGAAGTTCTTGGGGTGTAGAGCATCATGAATACCATCTTCGGCATTCCCACCCCGGCCCTCTACGGCCAGATTCTCATCGGCCTGATCAACGGCTCCTTTTATGCCATGCTGAGCCTCGGCCTGGCAGTGATCTTCGGTCTGTTGAGGGTCATCAACTTCGCCCATGGCGCGCAGTACATGCTGGGCGCCTTCGCGGCCTACCTGCTCCTGAACTGGCTCGGAGTAAACTACTGGGTAGCCCTTGTCCTGGCGCCCTTGGTCGTCGGCGTGATAGCCGTCGTCATCGAGCGCACCATGTTGAGCAGGCTCTATGGTGTCGACCCTCTGTATGGCCTTCTCCTGACCTTTGGCCTCGCTCTCATTCTCGAAGGCGCGTTCCGCTACTGGTTTGGAGCCGCCGGCCAGCCTTATGCCGCTCCATCGCAACTGACCGGCGCCGTCAATCTGGGCTTCATGTTCATGCCGATCTACCGCGGCTGGGTGGTCATCGCCTCCCTGGTCATCTGCATCGGCACCTGGCTTCTCATCGAGAAAACCCGGCTCGGCGCCTATCTCCGTGCGGCAACCGAGAATGCCACGCTCGTCCAAGCATTCGGCGTGAACGTTCCGCTGCTTCTGACCCTCACCTACGGCCTGGGAGCCGCACTGGCGGCTCTCGCCGGCGTGCTGGCCGCGCCGATCTATCAGGTGAGCCCACTCATGGGCTCGAACCTCATCATCATCGTGTTCGCCGTGGTGGTGGTCGGCGGCATGGGCTCGATCCTGGGCGCTATCGTGACGGGCTATGTGCTCGGCGTTCTCGAAGGCCTCACCAAGGTTTTCTATCCGGAAGCCTCAAGCATCGTTATCTTTGTGATCATGGCCATCGTTCTGCTCGTCAGGCCGGCAGGTCTCTTCGGGCGGGAGGAGTAACATCATGGCTGTCGGAACCGAATATCTCGCGGAGCAGCCGAAGCTGCGCACCTCCGCCATTGTGCTGGGCGCGATCGCCATCGCGGCCCTGCTGGCAGCTCCGTTCTTCTTCTACCCCGTCCTCCTGATGAGCATTCTCTGCTTCGCGCTGTTTGCCTGCGCGTTCAACCTGCTCATCGGCTATGTGGGCCTGCTCTCCTTCGGCCATGCGGCCTTCTTCGGTGGTGCCGCCTATTTCACCGCCCATGCCGCCAAGGTATGGGGCTGGGAGCCCCTGGCCGCCATCCTGCTTGGTGTGGCCGGCGCTGCCGTCATGGGCCTCGTGATGGGTTTCCTGGCCATCCGGCGTCAGGGCATCTACTTCGCGATGATCACTCTCGCCCTGTCGCAGATGTTCGCCTTCATCTGCCTGCAGGTGCCCTTCACCCACGGCGAGGATGGCATCCAAGGCGTGCCACGGGGCCACCTTCTCGGCCTCATCGATCTGAACCAGCCGCTGGCGATGTACTATCTCACGCTGGCGATTTTCCTGTTCGGCTTCTTCGCCATCTGGCGCATCGTCCACTCGCCCTTCGGCAACATCCTCAAAGCGATCCGCGAGAACGAGCGGAGAGCGGTCTCGCTCGGTTACCGGGTCGATCGCTATAAGCTCGGGGCCTTCGTCATGTCGGCGGCGCTGGCGGGAATGGCGGGCAGCACCAAGGCCATCGTGTTCCAGTTCGCGACCCTCACCGACGTGCAGTGGCAGATGTCGGGCGAAGTGATCCTTATGACCCTGCTCGGCGGCATCGGCACACTGATCGGCCCGATCGTCGGCGCCAGCCTCGTGATCGCCCTGCAGAACTATCTCGCAGCCTCGGACTTCCCCGTTCTGGTGCTGATCGGCATCATCTTCGTGATCTGTGTGCTGCTGTTCCGCCGCGGGATCGTTGGTGAGATTCTGGAATTCACGAAACGCAGGTCGAAAGGCGCTGCGTAGCTTAAGGGGCATCGGGAACCCTGCCGGCGCTCCTCACTGCGAGCGCCGGCTCATTGATTGAGCTGGACCATGCCAGACAGCGAAACATTCGATTACGTCATTGTCGGTGCCGGTTCGGCCGGCTGTGTTCTCGCCAACCGCCTGTCCAAGGATTCGCGCAACGCGGTCTGCCTGCTTGAGGCTGGCGGCAAGGACAACTGGATCTGGTTTCATATTCCAGTCGGCTATCTTTTCGCCATCGGCAACCCGCGCGCCGACTGGATGTTCAAGACCGAGGCGGAGGCAGGCCTGAACGGCCGCATCCTCAACTATCCCCGCGGTAAGGTCCTGGGCGGATCCTCCGCCATCAACGCCATGATCTATATGCGCGGCCAGCGCGAGGATTACGACAACTGGCGCCAGATGGGCCTCGAAGGCTGGGGCTGGGATGACGTGCGACCGATCTTCCGGCAGCACGTCGACCATTATCTCGGCGCGGGCGAGCACCACGGCGCGGGGGGCGAATGGCGCGTCGAAGAGCCTCGCATGCGGTGGCAGATCCTGGATTCCTTCATCGAGGCTGCCGTCGAGGCCAGCATTCCCCGGGTGAGCGATTTCAATACGGGCAGCAACGAGGGTATCTCGTATTTCCACGTGAACCAGAAGAACGGGCGCCGCTGGTCGGCCGCCCGCGGCTTCCTCAAGCCGGCCCTGTCACGCTCCAATCTGAAGGTGGAAACTCACGCCCATGCCACGCGCATCCTCTTTGAGGGGAAGCGCGCCATCGGCGTGGAGATCCGGCAGCACGGCAACCTGCGGCGGGTTATGGCTCGCAAGGAGGTCATTCTGTCTGCGGGCGCCATCGCGTCGCCGCAGCTGCTGCAATTATCCGGGATCGGCAACGGCGCCTTCCTGCAGGAACGCGGGATCGACGTCGTCCATCACCTGCCGGGCGTCGGCGAGAACCTGCAGGATCATCTCCAGCTTCGGCCGATCTACAAGGTGAGCGGCGTGCGAACCCTCAACGAGGAGTACCGCTCGCTCTTCAAGAAGGGCCAGATGGCACTTGAGTATGCGCTGTTCCGCAAAGGGCCGCTCACCATGGCGCCCTCACAGCTCGGAGCTTTTACGCGCTCTTCGCCGGACTACGCCACTCCGAACCTCCAGTTCCACATCCAGCCTCTCTCGCTCGACAAGTTCGGCGAAGATCCTCACCCCTTCCCGGCCTTCACCGCGAGCGTATGCAACCTGCGGCCCACCAGCCGCGGGACAGTCAGGATCCGCGATGGCAAGTCCGGCGAGGCTCCGTCCATTCGCCCGAACTATCTTTCGACGGAAGAGGACCAGCGGGTGGCCGTGGATGCCCTGCGTCTCGTGAGGCAGATCGTTGCGATGCCGGCGCTCCAGAAATACCGCCCGGAAGAGTACAAGCCGGGCGCAACGCTCATGACCGACGAGGAACTCCTGAAAGGTGCACGGGATATCGGCACGACAATTTTCCACCCCGTGGGTACCGCCAAGATGGGCATCGACAGTGATCCGATGGCCGTGACAGACGCACGCCTAAGGGTCCGTGGTATCGAGAGCCTTCGTGTCATCGATGCATCGGTCATGCCGACAATCACGAGCGGCAACACCAATTCACCAACGCTCATGATCGCTGATAAGGGAGCCGCGATGATCCTTGAGGATCAGGCGGAGAACCGCGTGGAGGTTCTCCGCTCGGCGTAAGCCCTCCGAGAAGCTCCTTATCCCGCTTGGCCCAAAAAGAAAGGGAGCCAACGGCTCCCTTGAACGGCACTTCTGAGCAAACAAGATCCAATCAGCTGACGGTGGCCCCCCGGCTCGCAGACAAGTGGCTTGCTGCCCAGATCGCCGCCTGAGTTCGGTTCTTGGCCTGGATCTTACGCAGAATGGCTTTCACGTGAACCTTCACGGTCGCTTCCGTAATGTCGAACTTGCGCGCGATGATCTTGTTCGAGTCTCCGTCCATCAAGCAGCGCAGAATGACTGTTTCGCGAACGGACAAGCCTTTCGCAGGAGGGCTTAGCTCTTGTGGTCCCTCCGGTGCCGACGATGCCTGCTTGCTCTGTTCGATACGGGTTTCTTGATCGCGCAGCAGATCGAGGATTGCACCAGGGAAGATGGCTTCTCCCAGGAGAACAAGGTCCAGCGACTTGACGAGAACTTCGTAGGAGATCGATTTCTTGAGGTAAGCATCCGCACCGGAACGGAACGCGGTGAGCACGTGGTTCAGATCGTATTGCTCGACCAGCATGACCACTTTCGTGTTAGGCTTCTGCTCTTTCAGCAGCTTCGTCTGACGGCAGAATTCCTCATGATCGCGGCTTGCATCCGCGATGAGAACAACAGTACCGCTGTCGGGACCGCACTGGGAACTGACCTCTGCGAGGCTTCCAGCTGCAAGTGATGGAGCATAGACGGTTTCCGATAGGATTCGCCTCAGGCCTTCCCTCAAAAGCGCATTTGGCTCGACCAGAAATGTCCTGATGGGTCTGACAGTCGCATGATCTGTCGACGAAGGCTCAACCGAGCGCGCCAATTCCATATATCTGGAATAAGCGACATCCTTAGCCGATGAGGCACCTGGATGAGGAAGACTATCAAGATCGTAGGTGTTCCGCATTGCAGATGCCTTTCTCGTCTTGATTCGGCGAGACAAAAGTAAAATTTCCCTTAAGGTATCTAGCTTAAAATCTTATGGGAGGCAATCAATACCCATTCAAAACATTTTAAAGATTGTTAATCAAAAGGTATAAACGAGATATAAAGTTACTCTGTTCGATAGACAACCAAGTTCATGCTTGTTCTCTACTTGAGAGGGCAGCTGAAGTGCATGAAATATTAGATCAACAGGCAGGGTGCTTGCAACCGTCAGTGCGGCAGGACCCCATCATGGCCAGCGAGAGTCCGCGCGAACATCCTGGAAAATTCGCCATCCCGACGTAAGGCGGGACGAAGTCTCTTGATGATCCTTCGGCTTGAAAGCGCACGATCTGCCCTGCGACGCATCGCCGGTTCCGCGATCCCATTCAGTCTGCATCACCCACTCGGATAAGGTAACCATCTCCGAAGGCTCGAATGCTTCTCCGAGTGAGACCTTGTTCAACGACGCTTGGCGCAAGCCATTTGTGCTCCGCTACACCCAGGGAGCGGTTCAGCGCAAACTCTGCAAGGTCAGCCTTTCGCCAGGCGGGAGCGAGAAATCTTCGTCCCGACCGGCAGATAGATGATTAACAGCCCACATGGCAGCCTGTGTTCGATTGGCGACCCGTATCTTGCGAAGAATAGCTTTGATGTGCACTTTGACTGTCGCCTCTGCGACATCGAGCTTTCGCGCAATCACCTTGTTTGGCGCCCCCTGCATGAGGCACTGAAGGATTTCGGACTCCCTGCTTGATAGCGTCCGTATGGGCGAGTCCTGAAGCTCGGGGTTCAAAGGCATGTGAGTAGGAATGACCGTGATTGCCAACGGCTCCTGAGTGTCTACCTCGCGCTGGGCTTCCGAGATCGCGCTGAGGAAGGCCGCTGACGGAAAAACCACCTCACCCAGCATAACAAGATCGAGATATTTGATCAGAGCTTCACACCCTGTCGTCGCAAGGCAATAGCCATCCGCGCCTGACTGGAACGCTGACTTCATGTCATCGAGATGGAAGCTGTCAGAGAGGATGACGACGCGCGCCTGAGGATATTGATCCTTGATGGACGATATCCCATGCGCCAGCTTTGATGGAAAAGAATTGGCATCAAGAATGACAAGGAAGGCCGAACCTGGCGCACCTTGATCCAGAAGGATCTCGTCGCGAGTCATCCCTTCGGAATGCAGCTTGAAGCGAGTACTTGAGAGGATGTGCTTCAAGCCTTCGCGGAGCATCGAATTCTTGCAGCTCAAGACAGTAGTGACCGGCAACAGGTTCGACATGCGATGCGCCTTTCCGCAGAGATTACCTCCAATTGTACAATTTAGCGGGCTGCCGAACATCCCTAATAAAGAGTTAAAAAACTATGCTTAGGTGGTAGAAGCTGAAATTATGCGAATATTGTTCGCAAGAGCTTCAATTGAACTAGTCTCAATGCTAATCTCGTTCCTTAATCAAGTAATATGGAGGTGCGCCACGTCGGAATATTTACTTATATGACAAGAGGCGCAAAGTTTATATCAGTACGTCAACATTCGCTTGAACCGAGCAACTGTCCTTGCCGAAGAAAGCAAAAGGCTGTCCTCTACGGGAAAATGAGCACGGCATATGCGCTGCGCCACATGTCCTAGAGAGTTGATATTCAGGGTTCGGATTTGACACTATATCACTGTATGGCGGCTTCGCTTGCTTGAGCAGGCTCGCCGACCGAGTTTGTCGTGACTGGGTCCCTCATCGAGCTCAGCGCCACGGCAGCGAGGGGATAGCCGCTGTCCCGAGCGCTGGTAATAAGTTCAACCGCCTTGTTGAGATCGGCCGTGACGCCTACACCCGACTTATACATGAGCCCTAGCTTATACTTGGCTTCTGGGTGTCCTGCGTCTGAAGCTTCCTGCAGCAGGGTGGCTGCCTTCTCTGGCGAGGCATCGACTCCGATCCCTTCAGAGTAAGCATGGGCGAGGCCAATAAGCGCTTCGGTGTTGCCTGCTGCCTTGGCCTTTTCGAGGGCTGCGACAATGTCAGAGACAAGCCCTCCTGGCGGCCGCAGGGCCAGCAGGCGCGAGAGGCTTTGCCCCGCCGCGATATTGGCCTTGTCCTGAGCGGCGAGGCCGTACCACTGCACCGCTCGCCGCTGATCCTCGACATCGCTGCTGCCTGAGAGTGCATTGGCCAGATGAGTGGCCGCGCCGCTATCACCGCGTTCGGCGGCGACCCGGATCAGGTGCCCTGCAGCGTCGCGGTCCTGGACACCCCGTGTCCCCCTCTCGAGATCGAGAGCAACCTGATAGACCGCGCTGGCCTTGATCTGGGCTGCGCGTTCGAAGAACCGGAGAGCGGCCGGCATGTCTTTTGGCCCTTCCGTGCCCAAGACGAGAGCCCATCCGATCTCAAGAAGGGTGCTCCGCTGGCGCCCCTCGTTCACGCCGTCGAGCCATTTCAGGGCAGTGCCCTCGTTGCGTTCCAATCCGCGCCCGGTACCATAGGCATAGGCCGCATGAGCCATGGCACGCTCGTGCCCGACCCGTGCAGCCCACAGATACCATTCTGCCGCTTTCTTCACATCGACCGGAACACCGTCGCCGCGGTCATACATGCTGGCGATGGCGAGAACCGAACTCGACGCCCCGCGGAGGGCCTCGAAGCGGAAACGCCGTTCAAGCTTTGCACGATCGTCCGCTCCAAGAATGATCTGGTTGCGTGCCATGATCTTGGCCATGAGACGTGTCGCCTCACGGTCTCCACGTGCGGACGCAATCTTGACGGCATCGAGGCCGGTCACAAAGTCCTGCGTGTCCATCTCCACGGTCAACGCCTTCTGTCCGAGCTTGAGAAGACGCAAGGTGGACATGGCTCGGAGCTGCGCCTGAGTCGGAGGCGCGGCTGGAACGGCAACCTGAGATGATCGCGGCTGTGTTCTGGTGACCGTATTGGAGGCTGCCATTGCGGCCGGTGCAATGCTCATCACAAGAGAGCTCAGGAGTACAATTTGGGTTGTTCTCTTCATTTGTCTCTCCTAACCGCCAAAGGTAGACGGCCACATGCGCTCTACGTTCCAACCGCTCGTTTACTTCCGGGTTGCCCCTTCAGCCGTCTTCAACCATTCCTGTGCTGCGATGGGATCAACATCCGTTCCGAAGCCAAGAGTCATAGCGAGGCTCAAGCCTTGCATGGCCTCTGCATCGCCGGCCTTTGCGGCCCGTTGCAGCCATTCAGTGCTGGCGCCAGCTGAAAGCTCTACGCCATAACCGGACGCATAGGCGCGTGAAAGCTCCTTCATCGCAGCAACATCGCCAGCCTCTGCGGCTTTCCGCAGCCAGGAGGCGCCGATATCCGGTTGTGGTGTCATCCCCAATCCAAGTTGCAAGCTGCGGCCGTATTCTCGCATGGCAGGCGCCAGGCCGCTTTCTGCGCTCTCCCTCAGGACGGCGATCGCCGCAGCTCCCTCGCTGCCGGGGGTAGCGGCAAGGCGGGACAGATCGGAGGCTACGCTGCCGTCGCCGCTGCGCAGAGCCTTCGATAGCCATTCGACAGCCATCTGCATGTTCTGCTCACCAAACTGGCCCGACGCATAACCACGTCCCAGATACCGCATGGCATCGGCCCGTCCGGCATCGGCAGCAAGCTTGATGTGGGTGATGGCCGCCTCTTTATCGGCCACTGCGCCAACGCCATCGATCATCGCCCTCCCCACCGCGAACAAAGCGGCAGGGTCTTTTGGGCCAGCCTGAAGATTGCCGAGGGCCTTTTCCATCCAGTACCGCGCACGATCCAGATGCTGAGCTCCGGGCGCTTTATGATAGGCTTGGGCAAGTTCGACCATGTCCCGTGCTACGCAGACCGGAAGCGCCTCAGCGCGCGAAAGCCAGCGTGCAGCCTCCGTTGCCTCCTTCGCACCTGACGCAAGCGCAATGGCAGCGCGGACATGGCCCGCGTCCGCTGCCACTCGTTTCCAGTCCTGTGCAGTCTTCCCAGTCGAAGACAGCAGATCACTTGGGGCCTCGGACAGTGCCAGCATGGCTGCCGCATTTCCGGAGGCTGCGGACGCCTGGAGAAGCTGCAGGCCCTGCAGCATATTTGCCTTGTCTCCCCGTTGCCCGATCAGAAGGCGTCCGAGCTCGAATTGGGCGCCCGGCTCCCCTTCCTGCGCGGCTTGCTCGAGAAGCGTTCTTGCTGCAGCGTCATCCCGATTCCCTTCCTCACCGCTCAGGATTCTGCGGGCCAGGAGGAGCAGGGCACGGGATCGTCCTTCTCCCGGTGCAAGCGCAGCACTCCGCCACCGATCGGCTGCCTGAACATCCTGCTTCACACCCAGACCTGACCGAAAAGCATGGGCGAGCAGAACCATGCTTTCCCGGTCGTCACGCTCTGCGGCGCGAAGGAGAGCCGCTGCGCTCTTCTGAGCTGATCCTTGATCGGATGCATTTCGTGATGCGCCCGTCAGAATGCTGCGGACATGCCCCGTCTCCGCTGCACGGTCCAACCAAGCCCTTGCCTGATTGGCATCGGGCGCAACAATCGCGCTGCAGGCATAAAGCTCCGCAAGAACGCCCATGGCCTCAGGATGGTTGCGGGCAGCGGCTTCCTTGAGCAGACGCAAGGGGGCCTCCGGGGATCCTTCCTGGGGATGGCTCAACAGGAGTTTTGCCATGTCGGTCAGAGCTCCCACATCGCCCCTGTCCGCGGCTTGTCGATAATAGGTCAGCGCTGCCTTGACGTCGGGTTGCCCATTCACCCCGATGGCATAGAGCCGCGCGAGGCCGACAAGAATGCTCGTGCTGTGGCTTGGCAGCCGACTTGCCTTGAGGAGGGCGTCCGCGGCCTTCGACAAATCGGGAGCAGCCCCGAACTCCCCGCGATAATGGCGAGAGAGAAGCTTGTATGCTTCAGAATCCGCATTGAGGCCGGCTCGCTCCAGCCATGTGATGCCCTTCGGGACGTCCTTGGGCGCTTTATCTCCGAGCATGAGGCGTTCGCCGAGCAGTGTCATGGCACGCGGCCTGCCGCCTTCCGCAGCCCGTTCGAGGTGGCGGATAAAACGATCCGGAGTGGCTTTGACACGCTCCTGCAGATAGATTTCGGCAAGGGCCAGATCGGCGTTCGTGTCGCCCTGGCGCGCGCCAGCCTCAAACCATTTGATCGCCTCCTCTATGCCGCCGGGAACGAGGCTTTCGTCGCTGAGGATCAACCCGATGCGATAAAGCGCGGAGCATCGCCCTCTGCTCAGGTCTCCGTGAAGGGATTGCAGCGCAAGATTGATCAGATCCTTGGTTCCAGCCTGAGGCACCGTGCCAAGACGTCCGCTGCGCTGAAGTCGGGCCAAGCCGATCAGACCGTCAACATGACCGGCTGTCGACGCGGCACGAAGGAGGCGCTCCGCCTCCGCCAAGCTGGCACTGCTGATCCGGCCTTGCTCATGGAGCTCTGCCAGGAGAACCGACGCGTCCAAGTTCAGCATGGATGAGGCCGTTGCAAGGTGCATCGCGGCTCGCTCAGGATCGACGGGCCCTGCAATCGGATCGAGAAGCAGCTTACCAAGTCGATAATGGGCCCGGCCTCGTCCAGGCCATGCCCTGTCCGAAAGGTCTTCGAGCAGGCGCCTCGCGGCAACGGGCTCGCGCTTGAGAGCGGCACTTCCCTCAGCATAGGCAATCGCCGCATCATACATTTCCTCAGGGTCGACAACCGGCTGAGACTTGTCCCATTGACTCCAATCGCGCGTCAGAAAAGGCTTTGGAACTGGTGTGCAGATCTTGCTGAAGTCCGACGTGGGTGCCAGCGACTGAGGAGGCGTGACTTGAGCCTCGGCAGATCCGGCGAGGACGATGAACGCGGTCAATGCCGTGCCGGCGAGAGTCGCTAAGGATTGCACCATGACGTTTCCTACTTTCATGCCGAGAGAGCGGATGAGGATCGTCATTGCCACGCTCCGTTCTGCTTGAACCTGCTCCGAGGCTCGCCGCCTCACACTGATTGCCACGTGGTCAACCTCTCATCCCGGCGCAGCCACTGACGCAGTGAGCCTCTGAAGCGCTTTGGCAGCCTGCGAATGGCCAACTTTTGCAGCCTTTTCGAGCCACTCCCGAGCCATTGCCTTGTCTTGCTCGGACACTCCTTGCTGATAGCGAACTGCGAGACGGTACATGGCAGCGGCATGGCCGCTCTGCGCAGCCTGCCTGAGCCACCGCTCAGCCTCACGAGCGTTAGGCTTCGCCCCCAGATCATGCAGACGATGGAGTTCGAACATCGCATCCGGCGAGCCAAGAGCCGCGGCCCGCTCCAGCCACATCTTCGCCAAAGCCGGGTCGGCGAGGGTACCGAAACCCTTCATCAGAGCGCGCGCCACTTCGATCATTGCGGTTTGCGAGCCCGCCTCTGCAGCGCGAAGGTAGGAAGCGAAAGCTCCTTCTGCATCGACCGTCGCCGCAAGGCCGGACAGTTTCGCGCTGCCGAGCTGAACCTTCGCGTCGATCACGCCGGCTTCGCCCGCGCGGGAAAGCCAATGATCCGATTTCTGGCTGTCGCGGTCCACTCCCGCGCCATAAAGATATGCAGTCCCAAGGCGAACCTGCCCCTCCGGATCTCCCTGACGAGCTGCCTGAGTGTAGAATTCAGCCGCCAGACGCCGGTTCGGAGCAACTCCGTCACCACGGGCATAGGCATCGCCCAAGGCAATCTGGATTTTCGTGTCGCCTGGTTCGTCCCTGTAGATCTCGCGGTAGAGTGCGAATGCCCGAGCGGGATCGCGCTGCAGCCCATCACCGTCCCGGTATGCTTTAGCGAGAATGAAGCGCGCTCCATCATGTCCAAGCTGAATGGCACGGCGAAACAAAGCTTCGGCTCGCGCCGGATCGCGCTGGATGCCCGTTCCATGTAGAAGTGCGGTTGCCATCAGCGTCATGGCTTCCGAGTTGTTCTTCCTGACCAACGCTTCCAATGCGGAAGAACCGTGCTCAGTGGATGCTGCATCCGGGAGCCGCAGATACATCGAGGCAATCCTGCTGGCCTGATCGTCATCCCTCGCCATGGCCTTCTCGGCAACGGAGAGCCACCTGCGCGCAGCGCCTTGCTGTTCTGCAGTCGCCTGACCAGACAGGTAGAGTTCCGCCAAGTTCAGTGCAGCTTCCGCGCTGCCGCTGTCTGCGGATCTCTTGAGCGTCATCTCGGCGAGCGTGCGCTCCCCGCGAACGAGATAAAGCTTTGCCAAGGCAATCGGCGCACGAGCATCGCCGGCGCGGATGGCCTTCTCGAGCGAGTCACGAGCCAGATTAAAATGTCCGGGTCCGCCGGCGCGCGAATAGAGAGAGCTCAACTCGACCATGGCAGCGCCACTGCCGGCAGCCGCCGCGCGGCTGAACCATGTTGCGGCAAGCGCCTGATCCTGGGGCACTCCCCTGCCCTCATTGAACATCTTGCCGAGGCGAACCATCCCGATCGCACTGTTGGCTTCGGCCGCCTTGCGGTACCAGTCCAGGGCCTGTGGAGCCTCCAGCCCCGCAGAGCGCCCGGCATAGACATCCCCGAGACGGATGTAAGCTACAGGTGATCCGCTTGCGGCCGCTCGCTGGTACCATTGCATGGCTGCGGCTTGCGATTCCGGAACACCCTGCCCGAGCAGCAGCGCGTCTCCCATCACGACAGCTGCCTTGACGTGCCCGCGCTCCGCCGCCGTTCTAAGGCGTTCGATGGCCGTCGGGAGCATTCCGCCTGTTAGCGCATCCTGGTGGTTCAGCGCGGTACGGGCGAACTCGTAATAGGCCATCGTGTTGTCGCCGGCCGCTGCTCTGTCAAAGAGCTTCAGGGCAAGCGGAACATCGCGTTCGATCAGCACGCCATCGCGAACATGACGCCCGAGAGCCAGGAGCGCCGTTATATCGTCATCCACCCGCTGCAGCGCCTCATGCAGAAGGCCCTTGGCAGCTACACGTCCTTCGTCACCAAACTGGCTGCGGATTTCTGCCGCTAGGACCAGCGCGCGAGGCGCTTTCGTGTCAATGGCACGGTTGAGCCACAGTTCCGCGACACTGTTCTGCACACCGAGAGCGGCACCATTGTAAGGATCCTCCGCCAGGATCATGGCAGCCTCGACGGAACCACGCTCAGCCGCCTTCACAAAAGCATTCCGGGCTTCCTGCGGCTGTCGCAGAGGCGACTTCGGATCGAGGCGCAGACGGCCCAAATGCAAGGCAGCTTCCGCATCACCGAGTTCGATAGCCCGCTGATACCACTCGATCGCGGCGCTCAGGCGCTCCGGCCCATCACCCGTTGTCCGATAGTGATCGGCCAGTGTTCTCGCTGCTTCAGCAGATCCCTGCCTGGCCTCCTGGAAGAGAAGCCTTAATCCCTGCGTTGCAAATATGTTTGCTTTTGCGGGATCCGTCTCCAACCGCGCCAGGGCAAGGCCCGATGGACCATGCTCCGACCGCAGAGCAATCTGGTACAGATTTTTTGCCGCTTCGAGATCCCGCCTTCCACCGGCGCCCGCTTCCATCAAACCGGCCAGAAGGAAGGCGGCTTCGTGGTTCTGCAGCGCTGCTGCCCGGCGCAAGAGTTCCATCGCCTTCTGAATGGAAGGCTGATCTTTGTCGCGCGACAGGATCAGCTTGGCTCGCCGCACGGCGGCAGAGGGCCAGTGCGCTCCTGGCATTGCGAGCGCTTGGTCGTAAAGGCGCTCTGCCTCGTCGAGGCGACGGGCTTTGAGGGGATTGGTTTCGCTGACCGGAACTCCGTCCTGAAGCAGTCGCCCTTGCTCAAGGAGGGAATTGGGATCGGTCCGCTGCTTCAACTCTGCCATCTTCGCCGTTGCCGCACGATAGCGGGCTTGAGGTTCTGTGGGCGCCGTATCCTGTGCCTGGACTGCCGAGCACAACAGCATGACGGAGATGGCGACAGTGCTGGCGAGGAGTGGTTTGATCTTAGCCATCAGCGTCCCCAAAAGCATGTGGCATTGCCACCAACGAATTCATCGATGAGCGGTCGATCCTGACGAATGTTGCGCACGAACAATGCTTTCAGCCTTTTCGTGGCGAGGCCTGCCCGATCCCGTGTGATCAGGGGCTCGATCCAAGCCATATAGTGCCGTCCATGGCTGCGCTTCGTCATAAAACCAAGATCCTGGCGGCGGGCGTCCGTCTCCCCGCCTGGAATGTAGTTCTCGGACGCATAGGCCATGACGACGTTGGGCTCCGCTATTCCATTCAGGAGGTAGGACGCGATCCGGTCGAAATTCACTTCTCCAACCCGGAGGTCGTAGAGATTGGTGCCGTGCGTGGCTGCCACCTCTGCCATCACGGTGAGGCTCGCCAGAGACTGGCGCATGTACCAGAGAGACCTCGCCCCTCGCCTCGTCTCCAAGGCGAGGCTTCCATCAGTGCGCGCTTCTGCCAGGATCGCGCGATAGCGCTCGTCCCCTTTTGCGTAGAGAGCCTCATCTTTTATGACAGCTCCCCACGTCATCAGCAGACTGTCTGCGAGATAACGGTGGTTGTTGCGATCGACGGCGCCGTCGAAGGCTCTATCGGCCTTGCGGACCAGAGGATCGATCCAGTCGGCTAGCACCCGATTCTGCCCCTCATCCAGCCCCCGTTGCAATACGGAAAACGCCACGACGGTGGGCAGTAGGACGCGTTTCAATGCATAATAGGCGTCGTGCTCGACCTCCGTATCGGCGAAAGCCTTTGCCTTGGCCCAGGCGAGCAGAAGATCACGCAGGGAGGCTTCTGAAGCAGCATCCCCCGCCAGAGCGCGCCCGGTGAGAACCATGACAGCCCAGGCATAATCATTGGCAGCCCCGTCCGTCCCGTACCCTTCAGTTCCTTTTAGGCGATCGATCGGTTTGAGGCTGCTCCATGCTGGATCGCGCGGTACAGCAAGGCAGGCCGCGCGCGCACTTGTGAAAGCTGGCTGCCCCAGTGCTGCCCTGCGGAGCTCCACATCAAAGAGTCCGTTCCCTTTGCTCTGAGCGTGAGACGAAACGATCGTCAGAAGATTCAGCAGGAGAACGATGAGAACCGGTTTCATGCTGACCCTATGTGCCTTGAGGAGTGCTGGAGAAGGCACGATGCTGTACGCTTCCATTGACATCGGTGCAGTCGGATCCGCCTTGAGACCTGAAGACCTGCAACTCACTTTCTCCCTGGAAGAAGCCCTGCTGCCGCAAGCGGCACGCGGAAACCGGCTTCGCCGGCCGGCAGGTGCTCGCAACGAGAACATCCGATTGAGAAGTAAGGCGTAGGATCTGACCTTCCAGTCCGCGAATGTCGCCGCCAAGGAGACGACGGGACTGCTTCACGAACCTGTTGGATGACATGGCAAGGCTCGAGACTCCTTGCGCGTTGATGCCGACTCCGTTGGCAGAGAAGCGATTGTGCCTAAGAGACAGGCTGGTCAATGGAGAATAGCTGGCGGGATCAGGGCTTGGGCTTGGCCCACCTTTCTGCGTCATGATGTTGGCGATGTAGGCGCTGACGCCGGAATTGGCATTGGCCTCGATGCGGTTCGAATAAGCCCCGACGTCGATGCTGTTACGCACCTTCAAGCCATCTCTCCTGTTGCCCCCAAGATAGTTGTTGGTCAAAACGTTGCAGGAGCTCTCGAATATGGTCACTCCGTCCTGCTCGTTGCGGAAGGAGCTGTTAGCATGAACGACATTGTTCGTGCTGTTTCGGTCGATGACGATACCCGAACCGGCATTGTCGAACGTCATGTTGCCTACGATCAACCCATCATTGACCTCACGCGAGATGGTGATCCCGTGCCGTTGCTTCGTGCCATAAGCTGTGTTGAGGGCGACAATGGTCTCCCTTGTGCGGTCATGAGCGTCCAGAGCATAGACGACGCTGTCCCGGAACTCATTGCCGACGACCTGGATGCGCTCGGCCTCGTAGGAATAGAAGCCGAAATGGAGATTACGGAATACGCTGTCGACGACCGTGCCCGTGGGACGCGCCTGATCTCGCAGTTCCGCTACATGCTCCGGTCCTGACGAATAGCTCAACCCAAAAGACTTGGCGTTGTCGTACCCGAGGGCCACGAGAGTGGACGAAGCCACGTTCATGCGCCCATCTCCCCAGGTGAGGAGGAAGGGCCGGAAGTTGCTGGACTTGTCAGGGTCAGCCCAGAGGGGACGCCCAGACGCCTCGTCGTACCCAACGACCTCCGCATCAACGATGTGCACGTTGCCCGCATTGACGATAAAGGCGCCGGCGCTTGCACTGAGCCGATAGGCCGGGGTGTCAAGGCGAGACAGAATGAGTGTGGCTCCAGGAGCGACGAAAATCGGGGCGCGCACCGTCACAGCGCCAGCACTATGCTCGATAAGATCCCGTCCGTCGGTGCCCTGGAGCTGGCGAGCAACCATTCCCAGTGTCGCAGTACCGCTTTGAATCACGACAACCCGGGGCGATGACAGGCCCTGATGTCGGATTGCCTGCTCCAAGCGCGTACTTCCCTGCTCATCATCCTCGAAAAATTTTGCGATGTAGGGATTATGATTTGCAAAAGTGGTTCCGACGACTGCGTCGCTAGGCCATGGCGTGCCCGCTCTGACATCTGCAGCCGTCACGAAACTCCGAGGGAGTTGCTCCATCGCGTCGGTGGTCTTTCCAGCATCTCCCAGAATGAGCGCAAGGCCCCTTCGAGTCTGAATTTCCTGCACCGTTTCGTCCGGTTCTTCGGAAACGGATGCGACCGTCTGCACATCTGGCAGTGCGGCGACGCTGGGCTCTTCTGCCGACGGGCTTCTGAGAAGATCAGCCCGGACCTCGGCCAAGCGCCGGAAAGTCGATCCACGGACCCGCTCGTCCTGGATCGTACGGATCAGATCGGCAGCATGGATGCCACCTTCCGGAAGAGCGGCGAGTTCAAGCGCAAGCTCCGCCTTGTCCTCATCGGCTTCGATTCTTTCTAACCCGCGCGATAGCAGAACATCAGGAATCTCGCCGCGCTTCTTCTTCCCGACCAGATCCCTTACATCGGCCGCAACGATCAGCTGTTCGGCGCGTGTGCGAATGCCGGCGTCGGCGATACGCCGGACGAGTTCACTTGCCTGAACATTATTCGTCATTAGGGCCAGAGACCTGATGATCTCCAGGATCGCCTTGTCTCGCGTCCCTGCGTCGAGCCCCTCGGCAATTCGGACGACACCGTTTAACGCGCGGTCACTTATTTCCTTTTTATTTAGCTGCCCAGCCTGACGGGCAACTTCCGAGAGAGCCGCAAGACGAGAGTCAGTATCCTCTATTTGTTCGGCCACCGACATTGCCTGATTGAAATCGCCGGCTCGAGAGCGAACGCTGGCAACAGCCGCGAGACCACGTCCCACATCCTTTGCCCCGACCAGTTCGGGAATGATCTGCATGGCGCCAGCGATGTCTCCAGCTCTGGCCTTCGCCCGTGCGACGCCGCTCAGCGCATAGGAGCGATGATTTTTTTCGATGAGGCGCGGCAGCAGGGCCTCGGCGTCAGGCACCCGACCACGGTCTGCCAGCTTCTTCACCAATTCGCTGAGGACGGATGATCCCTCCGCGTCGGACTCGATCCGCTTGGCATAGTGCAACGCTTCATCCAGGCGCTCGGAGCGTGTGAGCGCCCGGACGACATCGGGAATAGACACGCGTTGCTTGGCTTCGCCATAAGCCTCGATTTGCTTGGTGCTTGCGGACAGGAGATGACTGGCCATGGCATCATAACCGGCCTGCTTCAGATCCACGGCAAGCTTCATCTGGATTGAAATCTTGCCAGGGCTGTCCTGCATGGCGTTGAGCATGTCGGCGGCTCGAAGCGGTGTACCTCGATCAGCATAGCTTCTCGCGAGCGCAGCGATGGCCTTGTCCTGGCTGCTCGCACTGGTGATCCCTTGTGCCGCCAGAAGGGCGAACCTGTCGTCCTTTTTGGAAAGCGCAGCATCGGTAAGGCTGGAAAGCAGCTCATCTTTTGCTTTGCTGTCCAGAAGCGAAAGCGCCAGCAAGGTGCTCCCGGGAAGATCTCCCGCTTCAAGCCGACGCTTGGCCTCTGCTATGAGCTTAGGGTCAGTGGCCTTCTCCCAGACACTGCCCTTGATCTGGATCCGGGCCAGTTCATGGCGCGCATGAGCTCGGTCACGGGATTGAGGAATTCGGGTGACGGCACGATCAGCGAGATCCGAGCCCATTGACCCCAGACCTGCTGCAATGCGGGCTGCAGCTTTGTAAGCTCCCCCGCGTGTGCCTAGCTCAGAGATCTGATCGGCAGCCTCGATCGCAAGTGAAGCATACCTCAGCGCGCGGTCCTGAGCGCCGGCTTTGGCATAGGCGTGGGCAAGATCCACGAAAGCGGCAGACCGGTAGGCAGGTGACCTCTGTTCGCCGGCGATCTGATGCAGCGACACGCCCACCTCAACACGATCGGAAGCAGACGGAGCACCCATGAGATCGTTAAGGGAAGACTGAAGAAGGAAGGAGCTGAGGATGTCATGGCTCAAACCATCATCTGCAAGCCGCATCAATTCGGCCCGAGCTCCGTCGCGCAGCTCCGCCGATCCTGCAACATCCTGGCCGGCAAACTTCTCAAGCAGTCTCAACCTAGCCCTTGCAACCTGATAAAACCCGGCCTTCTGCTTCAGGTTGACGCCATTCTGCTCGGCGGAAAGAAACGTCTGGCGGGCCTCGTCCGCAAGGCGGGACACCTCATTGCCGCCCTGGGCCATGGCGCTGGAAACCAGCGCCATGGAGATGACCAGGAGGGCAGCACGCAATCGACGTCGACCGTCAGATCGTGACGATGCGGTCATACTGATCCTCCAGACGCACAATGTCGTCTTCGCCGAGATACGTGCCGCACTGAACCTCGATCAGGTGAAGTTCGTCGTCACCGATATTCTCTAGCCTGTGAACGTCGCCTTTGGGGATATAGACCGACTCGTTGGCCTTCATGACGAAGACCCTCTCACCGACAGTGACGCGGGCAGTTCCGGAAACAACGGTCCAATGCTCAGAGCGGTGATGATGGTACTGCAGCGAAAGCCGTCCTGCCACGTCGACGACGATGTGCTTGACCTGGAAGGTCTCACCAACGCGCAGGGACTCGTAGGATCCCCATGGACGGCGCACCCTCTTGTGCGTGTTCGCCTCCGGACGCTTCGCGGCCGCAAGTTCCGCTGCGAGGCGACCGACATTCTGGGCTTGGTCGAGGGAGCTGACGAGGACGGCATCAGCCGTGTCGATCACCACCACCTTTTCGACACCCATGACGGCAACGAGCCTGGAATTGCCGAGAACATAGCTGTCGTGCACATCCTGAAGGAGCGTGTCTCCGCGGGATACATTGCCGTTGCCGTCCTTGTTTCCCACATCCCACAGGGCCGACCAGGACCCAAGGTCACGCCATTCGGGCGCCACAGGAACGCAGACCAGCCGGTCGCTTCTCTCCATAACGGCATAGTCGATCGAGATGACCGGGGCCGTATCGAAGTCAGCTGCGAGACGGATCGTATCATTACCGCGCTGGGCTGTAGAGAGCGCGCGGCGGGCGCAGGCCAGGACGTCCGGTGCGTACCTCTCGAGCTCTTCCAGGATCGTTCGAGCGGTAAACATGAAGATACCGCTGTTCCAGAGGTGGCGACCACCAGCCACCAATGTCTCCGCCACAGCCTGCTTCGGCTTCTCGACGAAGCCTGCAACCTTGAAGCTGGCGCCATCGAAAGCCTCGCCAACTTCAATGTAACCGAAGCCCGTTTCAGGATTGGTCGGACGGATGCCGAAGAGAACGATCTGGCCTCGACGTGCCGCCATCGCGGCTTGCGACACGGCCTGCGTGAACACCTCGGTTTGTTCGATGACATGATCGCTTGGTGCAACAAGCATCAGCCGATCAGGATCCTCTTCCGCAATCAGAGCTGCGGCGGCCGCTATGGCGGGCCCCGTGCTCCGCACGCATGGCTCAACCAGAAGCCGGGCAGCCCCGGTGCTCAGCTGTCCGATCTCTCGCAATGCAAGATCGCGATGGTTGGTGTTCACGACGATGAGCGGCTCGGCGTACTGCTCCGTGCGGAAGCGCTGAACCGTCTGCTGAAACAGGCTTTCGCTGCCGGAAAGAGCATGAAACTGCTTTGGCTCACTGGACCGCGAAATCGGCCATAGACGGGTGCCTGAGCCACCGCACATGAGAACCGGAATAATATTGTCCATTGCTGATCTCCAAAAAAATTCAAGTGATGTCATCCGGTTGATGGCCCGGGCCCATTCATTCCCCAGAATTGAGCCCGGCCAGCCGCCTTCCATTCTCACTTTGAGGCTCTGTGGCCTTTTTTTGTGCATTGGCCGTCGCGCTGTCCTTAGACAGGATAGCTGCAATCTTGTTGCCTGCCCAGTTCACAGCCGTTTGGAGCTTGCTGACGGCAGATCCGATCGAAGATCCGGAAAATGTATTGAACACCACGGATACGGGCTGGCCGATCGTCGATGCTCCGAGCTCGCGGCCGGGGGCCAGTCTGACGATCAATCGTCCGGCGAGGGAAGGATCTTCGAAGGATGGCAGCCGCTCAATATTAGCTTCCCTTACGCGAGTTCCGTCAGCATATTCGATGACGGCATTGGCCCCTTTGTAGAACCGCAACGCCTGATCCTGCGGAATGCTGGCGGTGATGTAAGGATTACTGGTCTTCTCCCGCAGAGTAAGGATCGGCGCTCCTTCCCGGACGAAGTTGGCAGTCCGGCTGTATCGGGCCTGAACCACGCAGTTGCAGGGACTGTCAATGACGATGCTGTTGCCCTGCGTGCCTTGGATTGTGAGGAGCGGCTCACCAGCTTTGACCTCGTTTCCGGCAGCCATGAAAGTGAGTTGTCCGTTCGATGGAGCGGGCACGGTGACGAGGTCGGCTGTGATCTGGGCCGACTGTGCCGGGATCAGGTAGAAACGGTCGAACAGGCTCGTCCCGACAAAGCCCAGAAGTAGCAAAGTCGCCGCGCCGATGCCGATATAGCCTGCTGCGCTTCGTCCCCGATGGGCAAGGTTGGCCATGATGCCCTTGGGCTGAGGCCGTGGAGGAACCTCCCGGGTTTTCCCCTCGTTGCGCCGAGCGACGACATCCAGCACGTCTCCTGCCTCCACGACCTCCCCGGCAAGATATGCGTCGAGGATGAATCGCAGGAGGCTATGCTGACGTGGAGAGACATCGATAAAGCGAAGGCCGATTCTGTTGTGCTCGTCTGCGACGTAACGAACTTCCGCATTGATGGGCAGGGTCAGTTCATAACCGCTGAACGGAAAGGCGAGCGTCAGATCGAGCACCTGGCCCAGTTTGGCGTCAAGCGAGCCGGTCCGAAGTCCCAGACCGCCGACCGAAATATCGACGACCGCGAGCTGCGCTCCATTGTGAATGCATTTCACGGGCAAGCGGTACCGAGGATGCTGCCTTTGAACCTCGGCCTCATGCGTAATTTTCGACATTGGTACGGTCTCCAAGCGGCAACGCTGTCATCAAGGAAGGAAGAACATGGGGTTTGGCGTTGGAAGGAGGTTCATTCCCCAGGCCAAAACCGATACGAAGGCGATAAGCGCGACACTATGCATGTACGCCGACATGAAGTTGCTTGCGATCAGGGGGCGCTTTGCCACATTCGCAGATGTCGTCTTCTGTCGTGTCCATTTCTGACGGTCGAGGCGGAACGTCACGTGGACCTTGATCAGCGATCCGAAGATCTGATTGAAGTAGAGAAGGAAAGGATAGAAAACCGACACTCTTGGGCGAGACGCCAGGAGAGACAGGGTCAGGATGTAGCGGGTGGTCAGGATCCAGAGCGCATACAGAAGGAGTGCGTATCCGCTGATGAAGATCCCGGCCAGAAGTGCAACGAAGAAGCCGACGAGAGAGGTCCACATCGACAGACGCTGATCGAGGATGGACCACCACGTGAACAGACCGATCCTCCAAGGCCCGAGAGCAAGAGCCCTCGAATTCGTACGCAGCATGTTGCCGAACCACCGCACCATCAGCATGGCTGCAGCCGAGACGAAGTTCTCCGATGGCGGATCCTCCACCGTCAGAACGGAGACGTCCGGTACGTAGAGCATCTTGTAGCCATTCCGAAGCAGCCAGAACCAGCTCGACTTGTCGTCCCCGGTGAGGAACTTGAATCGGCCGAGGCGCCAATGATCGACGTAGTCGAGCTCCACTTGGCGGATGAATTCCGGATTGCACACGATGCTTGCGCGGAACATCGACATGCGGCCGGTCAAGGTCAGGACCCGCTCAGACAGGCCGACCGATGACATCAGAGTATGCCGTTGCGCAAACCGCAGAGCGTACCACTCCTGGAAGATGCGACTGCCGCGGACTTCGCTCGTCTCGTCAGTTGTTAGCGCACCCACCATCGGATCCAGCTGAAAGAAGCCGACGCATTTCTGCACGAGATCGCGCGGAACGATGCTGTCGCCGTCTATCACGGCAACCACATCATCAGGAGCTGGAGCGCGGCGAGCGACGGCCCTGAAGCCGTAAGCGAGAGCATCCCGCTTGCCCGTCCCGGCGATCCTGACGATAACCAGATCAACCCTGTCCTGATGACCGCAGATTGCCTGATAGAGGCTCTTGATGAGCCGCTGATCACCAGCCTCGACGATCGATGCAACCACTGTGGCCTTTCCGGGCGCAGCCAACGCAGCCTCAAAGGCTGCTCTGTAGACGCGCGTAGTCACCGCGCTGTCGATCCGAAACGTCGTCACGAGGAGAAACGTATTCGGAGGATCGTGCTTGACTGCCTCATCGGCAGCCTTCCGCTGGCGGGGAAAGACCGACTTGCGGAAAATGAGCGCACGGACGAAGTGCAGCATGCCCCATCCGTAGCGCCACATGGCCAGTATTCCGATGGCTCCGATCACACCGGCTCCGACAGAGACATAAGCTCCAGGCGGAAGCGCGGCGGCAAAAGCCGCCACGGCAACCACGTAGAGAATATGCGCCCCAATCGACTCCGAGAGACGGATACTGCCGTTACCAGCAGATTCCCTGATAGAAGTCACCTGAGCACCTTGCTTGGTCGATACGAACGAGATCGATGAGGGGCCGGTCATCCTGCACGACATCCAGGAGGCGCTTGGCTTCGTCACGATTCCCGAGGACGAACACCTCAGCGTGATCCACCACCTCGTTAACATCGGCCGTCAGCAGAGACGTCAGATGGGGAAGGTGCGCTTTCACGAACTGAAGGTTCGCGCCGGTCAGCTTGGAGACCTGAATGTTCGGATCATAGATACGGATGTCGTATCCGCGGCCATAAAGGCGCTCTGCAAGCTCCACCAGCGGACTCTCGCGCAGATCGTCGGTTTCGGGCTTGAAGCTCAAGCCGATGATGCCGATCCGACGCTTGCCCGTTGCGGCAACCATCGAGTATGCGCGCCGCAGCTGCTCTTCGTTCGCATCCATCGTCGCGTCGAGGATAGGCGTGGGAACGTCCAGCTTCCGGGCAGCGAATCGCAGAGCCCGCAGGTCCTTCGGCAGGCAAGACCCACCGAAAGCAAAGCCGGGCTTGAGATAGGCCTTGGAAATGTTGAGCCGATTGTCCGCGCAGAGCACGTCCATCACGGCATGACCATCGATGCCTGCTTCCTTGCAGATATTGCCGATTTCATTGGCAAAGCTGATCTTGAGGGCATGCCAAGCATTGTTGGTGTACTTCACCGCTTCGGCAGTTCGGATGGAAACAACCCTAGGCTCGACCTTGAAAATCTTGTGGATCTCAAGCAGACGATCAACAGTCGCCTGATCATGACGTCCGAAGATGATGGCGCCCGGATCGTAGTAGTCACTAATGGCGGTGCTTTCCCGCAGGAACTCCGGGTAATATGCAACGCCGAAGCCTACGCCGGCCTGACGGCCGGAAGCGCGCTCAAGAGCAGGCAGAACGATGCTTTCCATTGTGCCTGGCAAGATCGTGGAGCGCATGACGACTGAATGGAAGGAGTTTTTCTCCCGGATCGCCGCGCCGATCTGCTCAGCGGCGGCGCTGACATAGGTAGTATCGAGGGAGCCGTTTGAACGTGAGGGTGTTCCAACGCAAACGAACGACAGATCCGTGCCATTGACAGCTTCGCGAACGTCGCTGGTTGCCATGAGGCGCCGGCTGCGGATTCCGCTTTGTATCATCTCTCCTAAGCCTGGCTCTACGATCGGGCTGATACCCTCGTTGAGAGGCCCCACTTTCTGGGGGTTTGGATCGACTGCAATGACGTGATGGCCGTCATTGGCCAAGCACGCCGATGAGACCGCTCCGACATAGCCAATCCCAAAGACACTAATTTGCATCAGGCTGTTCCTACCGACTAACAGTGGAATCGAGGCGCCAAAAGAATTGCGCCGGGTGTAGCCCAATAAATACTCCTGCTTTACTCAAAAGCTCTTCACTATTTCGGCTGGAGAGATACCCCCAACGGGTTAAGTAGAGAACTACTCCCATCAATAGATCATGCTTAACTCATAAGAGTAACTGCACCCACTTGATTATCTTGCTGCACTGCACACCGGCAGTTTTCTAGATTTTTTACTTCGGATCAACTTGTAAAATAAGCCAAATGCAGCGATTAGCCACGTATTCAGGATATGATCCTGAGGCGCTCTCTACCCCAATTAACAAGGCAAAAAGTGGCGAGTGTGAGTTTCTTCTTTCCGATAACCCATGTGACGAACAGCACCGTTCTCAGGATGCATGCCTCATTCAAATGCACAGGGATAAGAATTCGATTGGGCGTAACCGCGTTAAGCCGGAGACTTCTCTGTATTGCTGCATGCTGGATTTATTTAAATGATATAGCAATTAGCCCATTCGAGTGAGGTCCCGATTCTTGGCATTCGAGCCTTGGCACTTGCCCGGCACAAGCGAGAGGCGCTAAGCGCGGGGACGCGAGCTAGGCAGCACGTCTTCACCCCTGCATCGTGATTTTCTGCATTGTCAGTGGGGACAGAAGAAGATTTCACATAAAAGCCGAAATCCTCGCGCAAGCGCCTTCCGGTAATACAATCGAAAGTGCGGTCATATAGAACGTCCAGTCATAATCGAAATTCCAGTAAGAAACGCTCAAACAATAAGTCATAAGAGCTTGGGGCATCATGAATGGCTTTGTATTCGTCATTCTCACCGGGCCGTAATTTCAATCTAACTGACTGGAAAATAACTCTTCCAACAGACCGGAATGGCACTTTCTCAGGCACCGCCGGTGAGGTGAAGAACCTCAGCGGCTATGTGAATGCGAATTACTTCTACACGGCATCTGACGGCGCCATGGTCTTCAAAGCGCCTGTGGGAGGCGCAACGACGAGCGGCTCACGATATGCCCGCTCTGAGCTTCGGGAGATGAAAGGTTCGGAACGGGCAGCATGGACCATCGCTGGAGGTGGTTCCATGAAGGCCACCCTCGAGGTCGACCAAGCTCCGATCCTCTTCAATGGCGCGAAGGGGCGCGTCGTTGTCGGCCAAGTTCATGGACAGGATGAAGAGCTCGTCCGCCTCTACTGGGAAAGAGATACCCTCTATTTCGTCAATGATATTGCCGGTGCCACAGGCCAGGAGACGAAGTTTGCTTTGATCAACAAGGCTGGTTCGAAGCCTGATGTCGCCCTCAACGAGCGATTCAGCTATTCGATCGATGTCACAACGGACCGTGTGAAAGTGACGGTCTCAGCCGACGGCCAGACCTATTCGGCGATGGATCATATCAATCAGGCATGGAGAAGCGATGCCTTCTACTTCAAGGCAGGTACATATCTTGGAGTGAACGAAACGCAGGGGAGTGGCTATGGGCAGACCTCCTTCTACAATCTGAAGGTCAGCCACCCCGTCAAAGCGTCTCAGGCAGCGTTCAAACTGAATGGGCTTCCATCCACGTCGAAAACCTATGCCGGCACCAGCATGGGCGACAAGCTCACAGGATCGAGCGGCAATGACAGGATCGAGGGCAAAGGCGGCAACGACATGATCTGGGGAAAGAGCGGGAACGACATCCTCGTCGGATCGTCCGGCAAGGATTCCTTCACGTTCGACACGAAGCTCAAAGCCAGCAACATCGACGTCATTCTGAACTTTAGCTCCAAAGACGACACGATCCGCCTCAACGACAATGTGTTTACGAAGCTCCACTCTGGAAGATTGGCGCCGGAAAGCTTTGTTGTTGGATCCAAGGCATTGGATGCACAGGATCGGATCATCTACAACAACAAGACAGGCGGCCTGTTCTATGACCCCGATGGATCGGGGCAAGCCCGTGCCATCCAGTTTGCCAAGGTCGATGCAGGCTTGAAGCTGACGGCAGCCGACTTCCTGGTCATTTAGTGTGAAGACGCTCTAACCCGGGCTTCCCCATAGATTTCTGTTCCTTGTCAGCTGACAAATGACAGCGTGCAACTTCTCACCCGAAAGAGGTAGGCGGCTGATCTTTCGGCTCGTGATCCCCTCAGTGGCGCCCACATCGGCGATTTACGAACTCCTTACAGCTAAGCTGACGTCCTATTGCCACGATTGATGGTGAGAAAATCCCCTAACCAAGGGGATATGCATGATTTCTCGTCTTCTTCTTGCCTGCGCGGCTGCGGCCTGGGCCATGCCTGCCGCTGCAACGGATCGCACGACGATCAATTCGCTTGTTGCGCAGCACGCCAGGACCTACGGCGTTCCGGAGGCTCTGGTTCACAGGGTCATCAGAAGAGAAAGCAATTACAATCCACGAGCATTGAGCAAAGGCAATTTCGGCTTGATGCAGATCCGCTATGCAACAGCCCGTGGCATGGGATACCGGGGAAGCCCATCGGGGCTGCTCGACACCAACACCAATCTCACTTACGCAGTCCCATATCTCGCCAATGCGTATAAAGTTGCAGGCGGCAACTCTGACCGGGCGGTCGCCCTCTACGCAGGCGGCTACTATTACGTGGCCAAACGCAAGGGTCTGCTTCATGCGCTGGGCACGGCTGTTGCCGATCCAGTCTCGACTGGCTCCATCTCGGCAACCAGAAGCACCTCGCCCTCTTCGGCATTCACATCTGCCAACGCTCAGTGACGTTGCCGGACGAGGCAACCACTGGCCCTACCATTCGACGCTCGGCTCCTTCCAAGCCGAGCGTCCTCATATTCAAGGCTCATCCTGCCAATCAGGCCGGCTCGGTTTCGATCCCTGCTTCGGACAGATCCTTGAAACCGCCGATGTTGAACACCGCCGTATAGCCCATGTCCTGCAGGGTCTTGCCCGCCAAGGCGGAGCGCCCACCAGAGGCGCAATGCAGGAGAATGGTTTTATCCTTCTGAAATGCCGGATTGTGATACTGGCTTTCCGGGTCGGCCCGAAATTCCAGCATGCCGCGGGAGACATTGACCGCCCCTTTGAGCTTACCGCTTTGCTGAACCTCCGTCGGATCACGCACATCGACCACGAGAACATCGCCGGAGCGCATCTTCTCGGAAGCTTCATCGGGGGACAGCCGGGGCACTGAGGAGTTCGCTTCGGCCAGCAGATCCTTCACGTTCTTCGCCATGGTCCTCTCCACACAGAGTTCTGCCATTTGGCAGCCGAGCGAGGCTCTGCCTGAGGGTGTCATGTGTCAAGAAGGATGAGGTTCAGGCGTGTTGAGTTATCCCTTGGAGCCTCAATAGACCTCACGCGTTGACAGGAACCGGTGCACTTCCACATGCCTGAAAGGACCATGACATGCCACGTGAGGTAAGTGATGCGGAAGGCATCACGTGGACCTGCATTCAGGCTTTCGCCGGTCTCGGCAATGATCCCGAGAAAACAGATGCCGCGCGTGTCGATGGCGCGGGCGATCAGGTCCATGTGGTCTGCACACCATCGGGAGGCGCCAAGTCCGTGCGCATTGAATTGACAGTAGATTGGGAGACGAGCCTGTCCGATGACGACCTGCTGCAGGCCATCCGCTCGCAACTGGCTGAAGAGATGTCAGCATCTTAAGTCTAGCAGCAACTAAAGCAGGCCGCAGTGATGCGCGAAGGCAGGAGGACAACGGATCTGTAATGCCCGATTTGCCAAAGCTCGCATTTCTCGACTTCGAAGCCTCCTCCCTGGGCAAACATGGATATCCCATCGAGGTGGCTTGGGTTCTCTCAAATGGCGAAGAGGAGAGCCATCTCATTCGGCCCGATCCGACCTGGACCGACTGGGATCTCAAGGCAGAGACCATTCACGGGCTCTCGCGGGATCGGCTGTACGCCGAAGGAGCATCCGTGGCAGGTGTCGCACAACGGATGATGTCCGCTCTCGGAGGCTACGACCTTTATGCAACAGCGCCGTCATGGGATGGGAAATGGCTGAGCCGCCTGTTGCGGACAGCCGGGCTCCCACGGCATGCCCTGCGTCTGCAGGATACGGAAGCCGTTCATCGGCAAACCGTGCACGAGGTCTTGCGCGGAATGGGTGTGCCGGCTGACCTTCATGACGATTTCATGAACAAGGTCCTGTCCCAAGCTCAGAGAAAGGACGACGAACTCGGCCCCGCCGAGCACCGCGCCCTTGCCGATGCCCGACGCGAGCAGCGTCTCTGGCTCGACATTCGTCGTCGGACTCAGGAAATGGCTGCGCATGAACTCAGCCGAGCCTCTCCATAGGGGCTGAGTTCCCTTGATGAGGCCTGACAGCAGCCTGTTGAATAGTGATTGGTTCAGTAGCCGTCCGGGAGCTGGCTTGCGACATCCTGATTGGGGCGCGTCAGAACCTCAATGCGACGACCGTCCGGGAGCTGGATCGTCCGAAGCCGCATGACCTCAAGTCCTGCATCGACCCCTTCCTGAGCCGATCCATAGCGCGTGATCCGAGCCCGCCGCTCGATTCCATTGCGCGGTGGACGCGCTTGGGAGACTTCCAACCCTGGCTCGCGCCGCCGCGCCGTCTGCTGCTCCCGCTTCTGAGTACGCGTGGCGCTGCGCGCCTGCTGTGGGGGACGGCGCACCTTGCGTTCGGTTACCACCTTCTGCTCGACCCGTTCACTTATACCCTCTTTGCGCGGAGAAACCTCAGCAGGGGAGCGGGATGCAACCGCCTCTTTCTCCTTAGGAGCTTCCGAGGGTGCAGAGGCCGAAGACGGTTGAGGCGCTGGCGCCGACGCAGCAGCTTGTGACGGTTGAACCGCAGGTGCAGAGGCCGCAGGAGCAGGAGCCGGCGGCGAGGCCGGTGTAGTGCCACTCTCCGGCGGCGGATCGACCCAAGGGCGCCCTGCCTGAGCAAGCACAGGCGCCGTCGCTGACAGAACGCTGATAAGCGACGCCGTCAACAGCCAACGTCCTGGTGACCCTGCCATGACACAACTCCGTTTCTGTCATAGAGGAACGCTTGTGCTGTCATTACCGGTTCCATGGGCTCAGCCATATTCGGCAACGACATGAGCAAATCATTGCAAGATATAGATTTTTTCCCGGATCGGCTCAGCTTCCGCTGCGGGCTGGCATCATGCTCGGCACAGCAGCCTGCCTCTTTTGCCCCTAGGTAAAGGGCTGATCGAGAGCCGTGATCCGGCCTCTGTGACGCAAAATACGTGAGAAAGACGGCTTAGTCCTTGTGGAAGCTATGCCGTACACGAAATAAGGGCTCACAACCACGGAAGGCCTCATGGACCAACTATTTGCACTCGCAGCGGACCCGACCGCATGGGCGGCTTTGGCAACCCTCATCGTCATGGAAGTTGTGCTTGGAATCGACAATCTCATCTTCATTTCGATCCTAACCAACAAGCTGCCGGCTCACCAGCAGGCAAGAGCACGTCGCATCGGCATCGGGCTGGCTCTCATTCTTCGTCTGGGTCTGCTGGGGACCATCGCCATTATCGTTCAGCTGACCGAGCCTCTCTTCACGGCCTTCGGCCATGGTTTCTCTTGGCGCGACCTGATCCTGATCGCAGGCGGCCTGTTCCTGGTCTGGAAGGCCACCAAGGAGATCCACCACCATGTGGATCCCGATCCAGGTCCGGATATATTCGAGGGGGAGAAGGCGCAAATGAGTTTTGCCTCCGCCATTGTGCAGATTCTGCTGCTGGATCTCGTCTTCTCCATCGACAGCATCATCACGGCGGTCGGCATGACGGATCACGTGCCGATCATGGTGATTGCGGTGCTGGTGGCCGTGACGGTGATGCTACTGGCGGCAAACCCGCTGGCGCGCTTCATTCAAGCGAACCCGACGGTTGTCATGCTCGCGCTCGGCTTCTTGCTCATGATCGGCATGGTCCTGATCGCAGAAGGCTTCGGCGCTCACGTGCCTAAAGGCTATATCTACGCAGCGATGGCGTTCTCTGGCCTCATTGAGGGCCTCAACATGCTCTCGCGGCGAGCCAAGAAAACACAGTAAGGAAAGTGATCGGGCGTGGCAGCTTTCATAGCCGCGCCCGATTCCATGCTCCGGCTGCTCAATCTTGAGCCTGTGCTGCCTCGGCTGCAGTCCAGAGCCCCAGGATGGCGTCCGGCTCGGTCATTCGGAGAAGCTCCTCCACGCTGAGACCGATGGAAGTCCCATACCGAAGGATTTTCTCACGATCCGCCTCGAAGACCTCCTTGTCGGCCCATTCCGGCCGGGCATCGATCAGGGCGTTCATCATTCGCCAGATTCGGTGAGACTGCGAGGGACCGAACATAGCCGCCCTCCTCTCATGGCGGATTTTTGGACTGGACGGAGCGACAGAAACGTCGTCTTCAGACCATATTCCAAACAGTATAACAAATATTAAAGCTAAAAATGCCTTAAAGGCACTCAGCTTTATTCCAAGAGCAGGGTCCGTCTCCACAACAGACTAATGACTACCATCTTCCAGCCAACAATTCTGTTGGCTCATTCCACTGGCTTCACCTATAGAATAAATTCAAACAAGATCGTTGTGCAGCCGAATGAAGCGCCTGTTATCAGAAGTCTATTTGCACCTGATCGCAGGCGTGATCGCCCTCGGCATTCTGGGGATTTCCGCCCACACGCTCTGGATGGACCGGCTCGGCACCTGGCAGGAGGCCGAACGATCCTCCAGGAACGTGCTGACCACCATCGCCCGCGATCTCGACAACAACCTTGAACTGCTCGATCTATCCCTCAAGGGAGCCATGGAGGGCCTGAGCCACCTCAGCTCGCATCAATTGTCCCCCGATCTCCAATACCGGATGCTGTTCGACCGTGCGGCTTCGGCCAACTTCATGGCAGCCCTCCTGCTGGTGGACAAGAACGGCAACCTGATTGCCGATGCAGGACCCGTGATCGCCTCACGGTCGCTCAACGTCTCAGACCGCGAGTACTTCACGGCTCACAAGAACACGCATCACCTCGGGCTGCACGTGAGCCGCCCCTACCGAAGCAAAGCACCCCATGGCGATCTCACCATCGGGATCAGCCGAAGACTCTCCGATCCCAACGGCGGCTTCGCCGGAGTGGTCATCGGTTCGATTGCCCTGAACACCATCAACCATCGGTTTGAGCACCTGAGCCTTGGCCGGCATGGAGCCATCAATCTCTTTCGAGGCGACGGTGTCCTGCTGACGCGCTATCCCTTCGACGAGAACCAGATCAATCAGGACCTGGGCGGCTCTCCTCATGTCCAGCGGCTCCTGAGGGAGAAGTCCGGCACATTCGACTCGGTGTCCCCTATCGATGGCGTACACCGCATCATCTCCTTTGGACGGTTGGAAAAGTACCCTCTCGTGCTCACCGTGGCGCTGTCGATGGATGAGGTTTTCGCCGCCTGGGAGAGGAAGGCCCTAGTCCTCAGCCTCGTGACGCTGGTTCTCTGCTGTGCCGTGGTCGGATTGACGTTTCTCTTCCAGCGGGAGCTGAAGCGCCGCACGAGAGCCGAGACCAAGCTCAGGCGGATTGCCAGAACCGATGACCTGACGGGCCTGCCGAACCGTCGCGCATTCCGCGAGACCTTCGAGCGCGAATGGCGCCAGGCTGTCCGCTCGGGCTCCGCCTTATCCCTGCTTTTTATCGATGCCGATTATTTCAAGAGCTTCAACGATCGCTACGGACATGGCCGCGGCGATGAGGTTCTGCGCGCGATCGCCGGCACCCTCGACGCCAACATCCGGCGCCCGCGGGACATTGCAGCCCGTTATGGCGGCGAGGAGTTCGCCATCATCCTGCCCGAGACGGATCTGACCGGCGCCATGAGGATTGCCGACGCCATTCGCGAAACCGTCAACGCGATGGCAATGGCGCATGATGGCAGCCCTTATCACATCGCAACAGTGAGCATCGGCGTCGCATCGGCGCGGCCCTCCCGTGCGAGTGAGAGGAACACCCTTCTCGAATCAGCGGACCAGGCCCTCTATCGGGCGAAGGCTGACGGCCGCAACGCCGTTCGCAGTCCGGCAGAGGATTTTGTCCCGTCCCGGACATCACGACCGCACGCAGCAGCGTGACTTGGCTCAGGCCACGGCGATGCACTCGATCTCGATGTCGAACTCCATCGGCCAGGACGCCACCGGCACGAAGGTGCGTGAGGGCGGATCTTTAGGGAAGAAGCGCGCATAGACGCGGTTGATGGCGCCGTAGAACCCGGCATTGGCCGCATAGATCCGCACCATCACCACCTTGTCGAGGGAGGTGCCGGCGCTCTCCAGGCAATGCTGAAGCGCCCGGAGGCAAGCCTCCGTCTGCACCTCGATATCGCCTTTCACGAAACCGCCGCTCTCCATGTTGAAAGGCGGCGTTCCCGACACGAACACGAACCCGTTCGCCCTCGTCACCATGGACAGCGGCACGCCCACCTTCCGCACGCCTTCGGACAGAATGGGAACTTCAACGACTTCCTTGGACATGGATGGCCCTCTTGAGAACAGCCCGCACTGTAGCGAATGGAGATAGTCGCGCCAGTCCGGAGAGGCATCGCTGCTGTGGAAGCGATCTAGAGCTTGGCACGGGTGCTGCGCGGCGTTGCCAGAAGGAGGTTCGTTTCCGACGCGATGACGCCCGGGATCAGGCGCACCCGCCGCAGGATGGCGTCGAAGTCAGAGAGGCTGCTGGCGCCCAGTTCGACGATGAGATCCCACTTGCCGTTCGTGGTGTGGATGGCGCTCACCTCAGGAAAGCCGCCGAGCGCGTCCACCACCCGGTCGCCGGCCCTGCCCTCAACCTCGATCAGCATGATCCCCCGCACCGGCAAGGCCACCGCATCGGCCCGGAGGATCACCGTATAGCCGACGATGTCGCCGGAGCGCTCGAGGCGCTCCATGCGCGCTCGGATTGTCGCCCGAGAGGCGCCGAGGGTGAGGGCAAGGTCCGAGACGCTCCGCCGCCCGTTGTGCCGCAGGAGTGTGATCAGGCGCTGGTCGAGATCATCCATCAGTTGCCATTATGGTTAGCTGAACTGGCCATAATGATCACAACCTCTGCGCCTTTTGTCAAAGTATCTTGTTCATTCTGCCAAGGCACTCCGGTAGCTTGACGGCGAGATAGGGAGAGATGGATGGCTTCGACCACATGCATCGTGCTGGGCATACCCGTGCAGGAGGGCGCCGGCCGGCTCGGCTGCGACATGGGCCCCAGCGCCTTCCGGACGGCCGGGCTGGTGACGGAGCTGCGCAATCTCGGCTATGCGGTGGAAGACCGCGGCAACATCGTGCCTGCGCCCCAGCGCGAAGTGCGCCACCCGAACGGCGCCATCAAGGCCTTAGCCGAAACGGTGGCCTGGACCGAAGCCATCACCGAGGCCGCCTATCAGGCGAGCGGCGACGGCATGCCCATCTTCATCGGCGGGGATCACAGCCTCTCGGCCGGTTCCATGACCGGGCTGGCCCGCCGAGCCGCCAAGGAAGGCCGCGAGTTCTTCGTCCTCTGGCTCGACTCCCATCCGGATTTCCACACGCTGGAGACGACCACGAGCGGCAACCTCCATGGGGTGCCGATGGCCTATGCGACGGGCCTTAAAGGCTTCGATGGCTACTTCCCGGCTGTCGCCAACCCGCTCAAACCGCAGAACGTGTGCATGATGGGGATCCGCAGCGTCGACCCGGCGGAGCGGGCCGCGCTTGCCACAGTCGGCGTGACGGTCCACGACATGCGCTCCATCGACGAGAATGGCGTCGCGCCGCTCCTCGACGCGTTCCTCAAGCGTGTGGCTGCCGCCGACGGCATTCTCCACGTGAGCCTGGACGTGGACTTCCTCGATCCGGGCATTGCCCCCGGGGTCGGCACGACCGTTCCCGGCGGCGCGACCTTCCGTGAGGCGCATCTCATCATGGAGATGCTTCACGACAGCGGCTTGGTGAGAAGCATTGATCTGGTCGAGCTCAACCCGTTCCTCGACGAGCGCGGCCGCACGGCCCTGCTGATGGTCGACCTCGTCTCAAGCCTCATGGGCCGGCGCGTGCTCGACCGCCCGACCCAGAGCTACCGTCATACCCCGAAGAACCATTGAGCCATGAACCTGAAACTGAACGTCGTCCCCTTCGTCAGCGTCGACAACATGATGAAGCTCGTCCTCACGATTGGCGCGGAGCGCTTCCTGCTGGAGCTTGCGGAATGCATCGAGGCCGATTTCCGGCGCTGGGAATCCTTCGACAAGACTCCGCGGGTGGCCTCGCACAGCCGTGAGGGCGTGATCGAGCTCATGCCCACCAGCGACGGTGAGGTCTATGGCTTCAAGTATGTGAACGGGCACCCCAAGAACACCCGCGAGGGACGCCAGACCGTGACGGCCTTCGGCGTGCTGGCCGATGTGGCAACCGGCTATCCCGTGCTCCTGACCGAGATGACCATCCTCACGGCGCTTCGCACCGCCGCCACATCGGCGGTGGCCGCCAAGCACCTCGCCCCCAAGGGCGCGCGCGCCATGGCCATCATCGGCAATGGGGCACAGGCCGAATTCCAGGCCCTGGCGTTCAAGGCGCTCCTCGGCGTCGACACCCTGCGGCTCTACGACATCGACCGCTCGGCCAGCACGAAATGCGTGCGCAATCTTGCGGGCTTAGGGTTTGGCATCACCGTCTGCAACTCCATCGAGGAGGCGATGGAAGGCGTCCAGATCGTCACGACGGTGACGGCTGACAAGCAGAACGCCACGATCCTCACCGACAACATGGTCGGCTCAGGGCTCCACATCAACGCGGTCGGCGGCGACTGCCCCGGCAAGACCGAGCTGCATGCCGACATCCTGAAGCGCTCCGACATCTTCGTGGAATATCCGCCGCAGACCCGCATCGAGGGCGAGATCCAGCAGCTTCCGCCGGATTACCCGGTTCAGGAACTGTGGCGCGTGATCGCCGGGCTCGAACCCGGCCGCACAGGCGAGCGTCAGATCACCCTCTTCGATTCCGTGGGCTTCGCGATCGAGGATTTTTCGGCCCTGCGCTACGTGAAGCGCCAGATCGAGCAGACAGGCCTCTCCGACGAACTCGACCTCCTGGCCGACCCCGACGAACCCCGCGACCTCTTCGGCATGCTGCTGCGCGCGGCCGCGACGCCGAATGCGGCGTGAGTTCTAGCAAGGGATTGTAAGATCATGGATCTGAAGTGGTAGCGGAGGACCGATACCGCCAATCCCCTAGTTTTCGATCTTTACCTTCCGCCTGCGTTCTTTCGGCTGACGCTGAGACTCCAGATAACTTCAGCTTAGTGCCAGACCTGACCTTCCTCCATTCACGCAACCGATTCTTCCTCTCCCAAACCTTCGCACGATGTGCCGATGCTTGGTGGGGAAGCCTCCTGCTGTGTTCCATTCCGCTGATTAAACATCGGGTCGACACTCGTCAGCTGTCCATTTGGGCACTGCGCGGACACTTCAGCTGTCTGCCAACCGAAATGTGCAGACGGATGACAGAAGATCTCCCCACTTGCCTAACGATGGCTAGTGAGGAGATCCTGCCTTGTGAAGCATGTTTGCTCCAATAAGGTGAGTACTCTTCTGTTTAGCGCTATTCCTTCTTTGCCCAATAGAACAGGAGCTGGTTGTCGGCTCGCTGGACGAGCTTGACCTTCTTCGACACGCCCCAAGCAAGGGCCTGCTGGTGCAACGGGATATGGCCGTAGTCTTTGGTAGCGATTTCAAATGCCTTCTTGATCAGTTGGTTGCGCTTCTCCGGATCCGTTTCGACCAGGATCTGGTCGGTCACAGCATCAAGGTCCTTGTTGCAGTACCCGCCATAGTTGGTCTCGCCCCGGCTGGATCCAGGAACGTCGCGGCAGCCCATGACGTCATAGAGAACATTGTGGCTGTCGAAGGTGCCAGGGGTCCAGCCGAGCAGCGAAACCGAGGTGGTGTAGCCTCCCGACTTTCCGGCTTTCCCAAAATAGAGCGCCTTCGGCTGCGCCGTCAGGTTTACCTTCACGCCAGCGCGGGCCAGCATGCTGACAATGGCCTGACAAATAGCCTCGTCATTGACATAACGGTCGTTAGGACAGTCCATACCGACTTCGAACCCGTTCGGGTAGCCAGCGTCGGCCAGCAGCTTCTTGGCACCGTCGAGGTCATACTTCGGACGCTCGAAGTCCTTTGAGTAGACGAAAAGTTCGGGCGCGATCATCAGTGCTGAAGGGGTGGACAATCCCCGCATGACGCGGTCGCGGATAAGATTGATATCGATCGCCTTGAAGAAGGCTTCCCGAACCCGCACGTCCTTGAATGGGTTCTTGCCCTTCACGTTCGAGAACAGAAGCTCGTCACGGGCCGAGTCCATGTTGAGGAAGATCGTCCGGAGTTCCGGCCCTGTGAGCACTTGGGCATTCGGGGAAGAGTTGACACGCGCGATATCCTGTACGGGGACCGGTTCGATGACATCAACCTCGCCTGACAGGAGCGCAGCAACGCGGGTGGCATCACTTGCGATGGGTGTAAAGACGATTTCATCGAGGTTGTGCTCTGGCTTGTCCCACCAGCTAGGGTTCGGCTTGAAAACCGTCTTGACGCCAGCCTGATGACTTTCGATCCTGAACGGACCGGTCCCGTTCGCATTCAGCGACGAGAAGCTTGGGGTCGTGGCGGCTGCCGGAGTAGGCGCTGTGGCGTTATTCGCCTCCGCCCATTCCTTGTCCATGATGTACCAGGTGTCCCACTGGGAGTTCAGGATCGGGTTCGGAGATTTGAGCTTCACGTCAACCGTGTAGTCGTCGACCTTCACGAGCTCGGCACTGGTCGGCACGCGGGTCGTGAAGTTCGATCCCTGCGCCCGCACCCGGGTGGCCGAGAAGATCACGTCATCCGCCGTGAAATCGCTACCGTTGTGGAACTTGACGCCCTTGCGCAGGAAGAAGCGCCAGGTCAGGCCATCATCACTGATCTCCCAGCGTTCCGCGAGGGCCGGCTGAACCGCGAGGTCCTTTCCGCGCCGCGTCAGACCCTCGTAGACATGCCCCAGATGGGCATTCGTGGTTGTCTCGTTGAGAGTATAAGGGTCGAGGGACTTAAGGTCGCCTTGGTTCGCATAGCGCAGCGATGCTGCGAGGGTAGGCATGGACAGTCCCGCGAGCAGGATCGCTGCGGCAGAGACAAATACGCTGTTTCGTATCATCAAATTGTTCTCCCCTGGCAGTTCGCGCTTTACGATAGCTCCGGCTCAACGGCTGGATGGCACAGCGTGGCAGGAGTTCCTGACCGGGTCCAGTGGAGATAAAATCAATGTTGTTGCGCGGAGGCACCAGAGGGGGGGTCGCCTGAACGGAGCAGAGTTGATTCATGCTCCACTCGCATGATCAAGCGGTGTCAGGCGAGACTCATTTCTGCAGAGGTCTCTTAGAGTCAGGCAACGAGGATCCCCTGCCCTTTGCAAACTTCTGCTCTGGGTCGAGCCTGTGTCAAAACACGATCTGGCCGCTCTGTGGAGCAATTCGATTTCGTGCGAGCCGAGATAAACCGTGAAATCCTCGGCACAGAAGCGTGAACTTGAACGGAAATTTCGTCGAGATCTGGCGGCACTGAGTTTTGACACAGGCTCGGTCGAAAGCAGACGCTCACAATCACTGCAAACACCTGCTTAGCCAACAGAAATTATTGAGCTTTTCGTGCTGGAAGCGCTACCAGGCCCGAGGCCAGAAGATAACTTTCAATGATTTCGATCACCTAATGGATCGATGGTAGCGGAGGAGGGATTTGAACCCCCGACACAAGGATTATGATTCCTCTGCTCTGACCAACTGAGCTACTCCGCCCCAGGCAGCGGGGCGGACCCCGCGTCAGGCATGCGCGATATAGGGAAGGTTCGCCCTCGGTGTCAAGAAAGACCCGCGGGGAAAGTACGGATTTGTCGCCACCCCGTCGGCCATGCGCCTGGACGGCAGGATTTCGGCGCGGCGCACCCGAAGACCTTCGTCCGTCCAGGGTTAACCATGGGTCGCTCGGGTCAGCCCTTGGGCTTCATCCGCCAGAGCTGGAAGCCCTCGCTGGAGACCGCCTGCTCGATGGCCTTGCGGTTGAACTTGTGCGGCGGGGTCTCGCGGGAATTCAGCGTGCCGGTCAGCCCCCAGGGGGCATACTTGGCCGGGAGCTTCGTGCCGGATTCATCACCTGCAAAAGCGTGAAGATCGTCCTTGGCCTGGGACGTGAACATGAAAAGGCGCATTGGAAGTGCTTTCGTGATCTGAGGTTGCCCTTGCTCCTTGAGATAGGGCTTCGAGCCCGAAAGTCACGTCCCGCAGGCTGGGCCTTCGGCTCTTCCTCCCACCCTGATCGTCAGGCTTTCTTCTTGATTCTCATCAGCTTGAAGAAGCCGCTCGGGAACAGGGATCTCAGCTCCACGACCTCCATGCGGCCCGTCCGCTGAGCCCAGGCCTCGACCCGCGACGCCTTGAAGGCCGAGCTCCAGCCGATGGCCTTGGCGATGGGAGAGACCATCTCCTCGACCTTGGCGACGGGGCCGGAGGGCTGACCCCAGTGGTTGGCGAGCACGATCTCGCCGCCGGGCCTGAGCACGCGCATGAACTCGTCGAGCGCCGTCTCCGGCTCGGGCACCAGGGTGATGATGAACTGCGCCGTTACTGCGTCGAAGGTCCCATCCGGGAAGCCGAGGCGGGTGACGTCCATCACCTGCAGGCTCTTCACATAGGTGAGGCCGCGCCTGTCGACCTTTTCCTGGGCCCGGCGGAGCATGTCCTCCGAGAGATCGACCCCGTAGACCTCGGCATGCATGGGGTAATAGCCCAGGGACAGGCCCGTGCCGACGCCGGCCTCCAGCACCTTCGGCCCGCAGGCAACGGCGGCGTTCACGGCCGCGCGGGCGGCCGGCTCGGTGAGCTTGTCGTAGACGAGGTCGTAGATCGGCGCCCAACGCGCATAAGCCTTGCGCATCAGGACGGTGGTCGCTCCATCCGTCATAAAGGTCCCTTCGGTCAAGGCCTCAGGCCGCGGCGGGTGCGGCTTCGGCCATTGTGCGAGCAATCGTCCCCCCGCCAAGCACACGTGCCCGCGGAGCATCGCTCTCATAGATGACACAAGCTTGACCGGGAGACACCCCGTCTTCCGCCGATAACAGCTCGACTGTAGTGCTGGTTCCTGTGGATCGAAGGATCGCCGGGCGCGGCTCGCGGGTGGAGCGCACGCGCACGGCCACCTCCATGCCCTTCTCGCTCAAGGAGTCGAGGGGCACGTCGCCGAGCCAGTTCACATCCGTCACGCGGATGAGCCGGGTGGCCAGCGCCTCCCGGGGGCCCACCACCACGCGGGCCTCCTTGGCTTCGAGCCGGACAACATAGAGCGGCTCGCCGACGGAAAGCCCTAAGCCCTTCCGCTGCCCCACCGTGTAGTGGATGATGCCCTCGTGGCGCCCGAGCACCCGGCCGTCGATATGGACGATCTCGCCGCCATGGACGGCGCCGGGCTTGAGGCGCTCGATCACGTCGCTGTAGCGGCCTTGCGTGACGAAGCAGATGTCCTGGCTGTCGGCCTTCTCGGCCACGGTGAGCCCGAACTCGCGCGCCAGTTCGCGGGTCTGCTCCTTGGGCAGCTCGCCCAGCGGGAAGCGCAGGAAATCCAGCTGCTCCGGGGTCGTCGCATAGAGGAAGTAGCTCTGGTCCCGGTCCGGGTCGGCCGCCCGATGCAGCGCCCGGCGTCCCTCCGGTAGGGCACGGCTTGCCACGTAATGGCCTGTGGCGAGCACATCGCCGCCAAGTTCCTTCGCCGTCTCCAGGAGATCGCGGAATTTGATGGAGCGGTTGCACTCGACGCAGGGGATCGGTGTCTCGCCCGCCAGATAGCTCTGGGTGAAGCGGTCGATCACGGCCTCGCGGAAGCGGGCCTCGTAATCGAGCACGTAATGGGGAATGCCGATGGCCTCCGCCACCCGCCGGGCATCGTAGATGTCCTGGCCGGCGCAGCAGGCGCCTTTCCGGTGCGCGGCAGCCCCGTGATCGTAGAGCTGAAGCGTGATGCCGATGACGTCATAGCCCTCGCGCTTGAGCAGGGCCGCGACGACGGACGAGTCCACGCCGCCCGACATCGCAACCACGACGCGGGTCTTCGAGGGTTCTGTAGGCAGGTCGAGTGAGTTGAGCATCATTCCATCCATGGGCGACGTTCAAGGCGGCGCACGGGAAGGGTTAAAGGTCCTCTATAGCGCATCGTGCGGAAAAGTGGACCCGGTTTTGCGCGGCAAACGATGCGTCAGCTCAGAGGATGAGCATCGGAATGGATCCCAAAACTGCAAGTCCACATTTGGGTCCGATGCTCGTGCGCCACAATTCTTAAAGGGAAAGTGCGCCGAAATAAGCCAATGTTAATGTTTATGGCTAAGCTTAGGCACTCTCGATAACCGCCTGATTGGGCTTAGGAAAACATTAAGTCCCGTCGCGTAAGTTCGAGCCACTGAGGTCGTTGAATTTTTGTGTGAGCGTATCATGACCGAACCCCACCGCCCAAGGGTCAAGTATGTCATTGGGCCTGATGGCAGTCCCCTGACGATTGCCGACCTTCCCCCGACCAGCACTCGCCGCTGGGTTATCCGCCGCAAGGCCGAGGTTGTGGCTGCCGTCCGCGGCGGTCTCCTGAGCCTCGAAGAAGCCTGTCAGCGCTACACGCTGACCACCGAGGAGTTCCTGAGCTGGCAGCTGTCCATCGACCAGCATGGTCTGGCGGGCCTGCGCACCACGCGCATCCAGCAATACCGGCAGTAAGCACGCCGGCAGGTCCGACCACGAGGCGCTGCTCACCCGAGCCAGCGCCTTTTCCATTTGAGGGCTAACAGTTCAGTGGCAAAGCTCGGCCGTTAAGAGCTTCCTAACCATACCATGAGCATAAACTCCTGAATCACCTCTCCTAAAGGCAGGCTCTCAACGTGCTCGGCACCCAGGATCTGTTGGAACGACCAGTCTCCCTCGAAGCAACAGCCGCTTCGCCCTGCCCTGCTGGTCCGGAACAGACCATCCAGACCCTGCGGCGCATTCTGGTCGGCCGGACCATCGCCGACGTGGAGCGGCACCTGATCCTCGACACGCTCGATTCCTGCCTCGGAAACCGGACCCATGCGGCCCGGATCCTCGGCATCTCGATCCGCACCCTGCGCAACAAGCTGAACGAATACATGCAGGCCGGCATCGCCGTGCCAGAGCCGGGCCAACGCCCGGCCTGAGCGCCTGCGCCTCCCTGACTCCTACTGATCGGACGATGACAGCGGCGGCGGCGGCACGGAGCCGTCCGCAACCACCATTCGTCCGCGCCAGGCCTGCGCCAGCCGCGCCCGCTCGAACAGGAGCACAACCACAAGTGACAGGCCGAAGGGAATCAGGAGATAGAACAGGCGGAAGATGATGAGCGCCGCCAGCACGTCCGCCTTGGGGACGTCCGGCATGGCCGTGAGGAAGACGAGCTCGAATACTCCCAGGCCACCGGGGGCATGGCTCACAAGGGCCGCCGAGAATGAGGCCAGGAACACGGCGAGCACGACGATAAAGCTCGGCTCCAGATGCGCCGGGAGCACGAAATAGATGATGCCGGCGGCGCCCAGAAGCTCCAGCGGAGCGGCGATCAGCTGGCGCACCATGATGGCCGGACGCGGATATTCGAGCTTGGCCTTACGGATGACGAGCGGCGGAAGGTGCAGGACGGAGCCGATCACGTAGAGCGCCACGAAGCCGAGCAGCATCAGCCCGACGATGCGCGCGGTCGCCGGATTGGTCAGCATCGAGGGCAGAAGCTCCTCGAGCCGGTGCAGAAGGGTCGGATCGGCCACCAGCACCAGCCCGCCGAGCAGAATGGTTCCGAGCCCGAAAGTGAAGGAACACAGGGCCACCAGCACGGCGATCTGCGGGGCGCTCAGGCCTTTCGACGTATAGGCCCGGTAGCGCACGACGGCACCGGAGAAGACCGAAGCGCCGATGTTGTGGGAGAGCGCATAGGTCGTGAACGACGTGACCGATACGAACAGCCAGGAAATGTGACGCACACCGAGATGCAGCAGCGCGATCCGGTCGTACCAGGCGAGCGCCGCATAGGCGAAGAGGGTCGAGAGTGCGGCCAGAGCGTAACGGTGGGATGGAACGGCGGTCAGGCTGTCCCAGACGTCGTCCAAGGACATGCCGCGCAATTCTCGGTAAAGAAGCCAGCCGGACACGATGACTGCCAGCAGCCCGATCACGGGCCAAATGAACTCACGCACATTCTTCATCGAGCCGGCACATCTCCCTCATTGGCTCTTCTGTGCCCACAATCCCCTTGGTCTGCAAGGGGATAATGGCGTTCAGGTCCATGACATAAAGTCCAAGCGCGCCGGGTGACGCGGGGAAGCAATCGCTTTATCAAGCAGCCTTGTTCCCTGATGCCCCGAGAAGGCGATCCGCTATGACGAGCGCTTCAGCAGCAGCTCTCAACCTCAACGGCTATACCGATCTGCCTCCCGGCAAAATCGCGACGATCGTCACCTATCTCGAAATGCGAGAACCGCCCGACCTTCCCTCGATCCACCGGCCGGAAGGCTGGACGCTCCAGCGCATCGACCACGACCGGCCACGCTACCGGTCCTTGTTCCGCAAAGTGGGTGAGCCCTGGCTCTGGTTCAGCCGAGCCTTGATGCCGGACGATGCGCTCGCGGCGATCCTCGACGACCCGAAGGTGGAGGCCCTCGCCCTTCATGACGGCACAGGCGATGTGGGCCTGCTCGAACTGGATTTTCGCGGCGACAACGAGGTCGAGCTCGCCTTTCTGGGATTGACGCCCGGCTTCATCGGCCAGGGCGCAGGACGCTTCCTGATCAACGAGGCCGTCCGTCGTGCTTTCGCCCGGCCGACGCGGCGCTTCTTCGTCCACACCTGCACGCTCGACTCGCCCAGCGCCCTTGCCTTTTATATCCGCTCGGGCTTCACGCCCTATCGGCGTGCTATCGAGGTCGCGGACGACCCGCGTCTTCACGGGTTCCTCCCCCGGGCGGCGGCTCCCCACATTCCGCTGCTGCCCCCAGGGACATGAAAAAGGGCGCGCCGTTCTGGCGCGCCCTCTCGGAATTCAGTGCGGCGGTGTTTTAGGCCGTGGCGCGGACAGCGCGGCTTTGACCAGCCTGGCTGATGGCGGCATCCAGGGAGCGCTCGCGGTCCTCGAGGCTCTCGGCCCGCTTCAGGTCCTCGAACGCTTCGCCCAACTCAGCCTTTGCGTCGTCGAGCTGGATGTGCAGGTTCTGAGCCGAGAGGCGCAGGTTGTCGCGCCTTTGGGCCGCAGCGCGTGCGTAGGTCGGATAGGCAAAGTGGTTGAGGTCGGTGATACCGGCCTTCTGCTCTTCCGCTGCGATTTCCCGATCAAGGTCAGCCGCCATGCGGTCGAACTCGGCGATCATCATCTCGATCTGCGCCACCCGGCGACGTTTCTCGTCGACTTGAAAGCGCTTGAGGCGGATGAGCGTGTCCCGCGACTTCATCTTGATTCAACTCCACACGTCGCTGTTTCATTTCGCCTCGCGGATCGCTCAGTTATCCGCCAGACATGCGACACCATCACCGATGGAGGTTGAGCTTTCCTTACCGCCGCGGACAAAAAATTCCTGTGATCTCAATCCCCTCGGCGAAATCTTGCCTCAAGCTTGCGTCTTGCGGGCCTCGTAAACCATTCGTTTACCCATTTCGTTAACACTGCCCTTGTCACGGTCGCGGTTCCCTAAGGGGCCGTCTCCAGACAAGGCTGAAACGCTTGGATGATAAGCTTTTGGGATGTTGTAAGGCGGTTCCCTATGGTTACCCAGAATCCACAGGATAATGGCCTTCGGCGGATGATCTGCCTGTCAAGTTCGTTAAGCGCTTGCGTCCCAGAATCAGGGTTTGTTAACCATTCCGTACTAGCGTTTCGAATCAGTTCAAAAGAGCATCCGCCGCAAGCCCGGTGGCGGGTGAACAGCCTCCCGCTGTTTCAAAGCTCAAGGGCAAGGGCTGGGGATTGAACATGCGCGTACTTCTGATCGAAGACGACAGCGCGACAGCGCAAAGCATCGAACTGATGCTGAAGTCCGAGAATTTCAATATCTACACGACGGATCTCGGAGAAGAGGGCATCGACCTCGGCAAACTCTACGATTACGATATCATCCTTCTCGATTTGAACCTGCCCGACATGTCGGGATACGAGGTTCTGCGGACGCTCCGCGTCGCGAAGGTGAAGACGCCGATCCTGATTCTCTCCGGCATGGCCGGCATCGAGGACAAGGTGAAGGGTCTCGGCTTCGGCGCCGACGATTATCTCACCAAGCCGTTCCATAAGGACGAGATGGTAGCCCGCATCCATGCGATCGTGCGCCGCTCGAAGGGCCATGCCCAGTCGGTGATCACCACCGGCGACCTGATCGTCAACCTCGACACCAAGACGGTCGAAGTCGGCGGCGCCCGCGTGCACCTCACCGGCAAAGAATACCAGATGCTGGAGCTCCTCTCCCTGCGGAAGGGCACGACCCTGACCAAGGAGATGTTCCTCAACCACCTCTATGGCGGCATGGACGAGCCGGAGCTGAAGATCATCGACGTCTTCATCTGCAAGCTCCGCAAGAAGCTCGCCAATGCCTCGCAGGGCCGCAACTACATCGAAACCGTCTGGGGCCGCGGTTATGTGCTGCGCGAGCCGACCGAAGCCGAAGAGCGGATTGCGATCTGACGCAAGTCACATCCGACACGAAAAAGCCCGGCTCAATGCCGGGCTTTTCTTTTGGGCGTTCAAAGGAAACGTCGACTGCTTATGCGGTCTCGGCCTTGATCGTCACCTCGTCACCTTCGATGCTGAAAGCGATGGTCATGTTCGATGCGCGGGCCACCATGCCGGCGTAGAAGATCTGAATGCCATGAGCGTCGACCGTACCGGTCTCCGAATCGCCGGCGAGGAGCGCCTCGGAATGGGCGGGAATGCGGGCGTTCAGGCCTTTCGACACGATGGTGAAGGCGCAGTTCTCGGCGTCGCCTGTGACCGTCACGGCAATCGAGCCGCCCCGCGGGATGGCCGTGGTGGCGATCATCACCAAGTTGAGGAGCAGCTTCACCCGGTTCTTCGGGAACAGGAGACGGGGCGACGACCACGAAAAGCTGATCTTGTCGTCGAGGAACAGGCCGCGGGCCACCTGCTCGGCGTCGCCGAGATCGATGGAAGCACCAGCGGAACCGGCCGCCCCGAAGGCAAGGCGGGCGAACTGGAGGCGGGCCGAGGCCTGCCGGGCACTCTTCTGAATCAGGTCCAGGGCGAAATCGCGCATGGAGGCGTCGTTGTCGTCCTCCAGAACCTCGAGCCCGTTGACGATCGCACCCACCGGCGAGATCACGTCATGGCAGACGCGTGAGCAAAGGAGAGCGGCAAGATCGAGCGAATCGAGGGAGATGGTGGCCATGAGGGCTCCGGAGGCGGCGTAAAGTCAGCTGTTCATTCATGAAATCGGAACTTCGACGGGCACGAAGACAGCCAAACAGGAAAGAGAACGTGAACCGGGATACCCGGCTCAGAGTTCTTTGAAAAGCGGGCAAAAAAGACATCGACAGCCCGAACGGGAACAGGCACAAATCCATGATGCGCTTCGATGGACAGAACCCTGACGATATCGCCCTGAAGCTCGCTCACATCGCCTGGGAGGCCGGCCGGGTCCTGCGCGGCATGGAAAGCGCGCTGATGGACAAGCGCATCAAGGACGACGGAACCCCTACGACGGCAGCCGATCTGGCTGCGGAGCAGCTAATCATCCGGCGCCTCAACGAGGCTTGGGATGGCGTTCCGGTGATTGCGGAGGAAACCTCCAGCACGGAACAGACGGATGACTACTTCTTTCTGGTCGATCCGCTGGACGGCACCGGCGACTTCATCCACGGCACCGGTGAGTACAGCGTCAACATCGCGCTGATCCGGGGCAACCGGCCCATGGCGGCCGTGGTGGCTGCTCCAGCCATGGGGTCGATCTGGATCGCGGGTGAGCGCGCCCGCGTGAGCGCACTGCCCGACGGCCAGGGGACGGATTTCAGCTGGCGCGAAGCAAAGGTGCGCCCGGCTCCCGAGCAGGATCTTGTCGCCTTGGTGAGCCGCCGCCATGGCGACATCGCTACCGAAGCCTGCCTGTCTGTCCTGTCGATCGGCACGAGGCGCATGACCTCTTCGGCCTTGAAATTCTGTCTCATCGCGTCCGGCGAGGCGGACGTCTATGTGCGCTGCGGCCCGACCATGGAATGGGACACGGCGGCGGGCGACCATATCCTCACCTGCGCCGGCGGCAGCGTCGTGGGACCGGGAGGAGCACCCCTCACCTACGGCCATGAGGATAAGGGCTACCGGAATGGCCCCTTTGCGGCGATCGGCGACACGGCCCTGGCGCCCCGGCTGGATCTGCCGGTGTCCGCTTCAGCCGCGTAGGATCTACTCTAAACATCCTGACATCTTTGCCGAGAGACGGACGATCTCGGCTCATAAACAACAGCGGGACCTTTCGAAGAGGCATTCCGTACAGAGATTGTTAGGGTTGATGACCTTAAGGTGCGAGCCTCGATAGCAGCCTTTCGGCCTGACACGGCCGGATTGTCCCCTGTCTCATGCGAGGAGATAGCCCATGCGCTCCCGGTCAACCTTTCTTGCGGCTGCGGCTTTTGCCGCCCTGATCAGCGCCCTGCCCCTGCAGGCATCGGCTCAAACCGTCCAGCGCGCCTATGTCGCCAATCCCGGCAGCCCCGAATCCTTCCGTTCCGATGAACTGGTCCAGTCCGGTCACCAGTTCTTCGGCTCGGCCTCACGCGGCCTTGCCCTCGCGCTCCAGGAGGCGATCCGCCGCTGGGGCGAGCCCAACGGCTATATCCTGGGCCAGGAGGCCTCCGGCGCCTTCTTCGGCGGCCTGCGCTATGGCGAGGGCAAGCTCTTCACCCGCAACGCCGGGGATCGCCGGATCTTCTGGCAGGGTCCCTCCCTCGGGTTCGACGTGGGCGGCGACGGCGCCCGCACCATGATGCTGGTCTACAACATGCCCTTCACCGATGCGCTCTATAAGCGCTTCGTCGGTGTCGACGGTTCGGCCTATTTTATCGGCGGGTTCGGCGTGACGGCCGTGGCGGCGGACGAGATGATCGTGGTGCCGATCCGGGCCGGCGTAGGGGCCCGTCTGGGCGTCAATATCGGCTACCTGAAGTTCACCTCGGAGCCCACCTGGAACCCCTTCTAGGCTCTTAACGCATGCGGGTGCCGACTCAGAGGCAGTGGAAACTGCCTCTGGATGCGCTACAACGGGCCGTCTGGAGCGTTAGGTTCCAGAAAGCTGCGCAGGCACAAGGCAAGGTGCTTGAGCGTTACCGGTCAAGCACCTTGGAGTTCGCGTCCGCGTGATCGAAACAATCATGGTTTTCGCGTTGGGGTTCGTCGCAGCCTCCCTCATCGCGCTTCTGATCATCCCAGCCGTCAATGCTCGCGCGGAGCGTCTCGCCCGCCGCCGGGCCGAGGCGCTCTTTCCCATGTCGATCTCCGAACTGACGGCGGAGAAGGACCACCTGCGGGCGGAATTCGCCGTTCTCCAGCGGCGGATCGAGCGCAAGGCGGAAGAGGCTCTGGCCTACAAGCGGGAAAACATGGAGGAGCTGGGCCGGCGGGCGATCCGCATCGAAGCCCTCGAGACCACCCTGGCCGAGCGTGACCAGACGGTTGGTCAACTCGAAGTCAGCCTCGCCAGCACCCAGACGCGCCTTGCCGCGACCGAGGAAGATCTCGCGCAGACCAGAACATTCCTCGCGAGCACACGCGAAACCCTGACCGCCCTTGAGAACGCCCACCGGGCAACCCTGAACGAGCTGTCCAACACCCGGATGGAGCTGGAACTCACCCAGCACGAGCGCTCCCGGACGAAGACCGAGCTCCTTCATGCGGAGGAGAAGCTGGCCCGCCTGGAGGCAGAAGCCGCCGACATGGAGCGCCGGCTCACCACAGCCCTGAGCGACCTCGACACCAAGCGCATCACCATCTCGGATCTCGAGACCCGCCTCATGACTCAAACGGCTCGAGGCAACGACTTCGAGCGGGCTCTGAACGAGCGGCACAGCGAACTATCGGACGAGCGCCTGCGCCTGGCGGAACTCGCCAAGGGCATTGCCGCCGAGCAGGAGCGCGGCCTCATCCTCGAGCAGCGCATTCGCGAGATCGAAGCGGAGCGCGACGAAGCCCAGGACCGGCTCGCCAACCAGGAAGTCTCTGGAGGCCAGAACGATGAGCTGCGCCGCCAGATCTCCGAGGTGGCCGCCCAGATCATGAAGAGCGGCAGCGAGCAATCAACCGAAGTTAAACCTCGCGAGAACAACAGGTCCCGCGAGGGCAAGCGTCGGCGCTCGGCCGGGAAGCAGCTCCCGGCGTCTTAGGACCTTATTTCGGATCGACCTGCTGGGTGGCCGGCGGGCGAATGACCGGCGTGGTGCCAGGGTTGGGCACGGGCGCGGGAACGGTGATGTCCGGAGTGGCCGTCTCGGGCGGCCGGATCACGCCGTCCGTCTGTTCGAGCTTATCGCTCAAGTTATTGGTTGAACCCGTGGTCGATGGACCACTCCCGCCGGAGAGCTTGCTGTCGGGCTCCACCTTCTCGGCCGGCATCTGGCTCGGCGCCGGCATGTTCGGGGCCTGCTGATTCAGCACCCCGGGGTTCTGCGCGAGGGCTGCCGTTCCGAGGCAGCCCGCCAGAATTGTCGATAGCACCAGAACACGGTTCATGGGTCGCTCCTTTGAAAAGGCAACGGGCGACCTGATGGCCGGTTCCGGCAACGCTACTCGGCGGCCAGGGCCGGGACGCGGGCCATGGACAGGTAAAGCTCCCGCAGGCGCCTCGTGACGGGACCGGGCTTTCCGTCACCAACGGGACGTCCGTCAATGGTCACGATGGGCAGGACGAAGTTCGACGCGCTGGTGAGGAATGCCTCGGCGGCATCGTAAGCCTCCTCGACCGTGAACCGGCGCTCTTCGAGGGGGATATTGGCCTCTTCCGAGAGCCGCAGGAGGGACTTGCGGGTGATGCCCGGCAGGATGGCATTCGAGAGCGGGCGCACGACGATGCTGCCCTGCTTCGTGACGATGAAGCCGCTCGACGAGCCGCCCTCGGTCACATAGCCATCCTCCACCAACCAAGCCTCCTGGGCTCCCGCCTCCTTGGCCGCCTGCTTGGCCAGGACTTGGGCGAGCAGGTTGATCGACTTGATATCGCGCCGGGCCCAGCGCTGGTCCGGCACCGTCACCACCGCAATGCCCGTGCGGGCGGCCGGAGCGTCGGCAATGGCCTTGGCCTGGGTGAACATGGCCACCGTGGGCTCGGCGTTCTCCGGGAAGAAGAAGTCCCGCTCCGCCACGCCCCGGGTGACCTGGAAATAGATGAAGCCCTCCACCATGCCGTTGCGGCGGACGATCTCTTCCTGCAGGGAGGTCCACTCGGCACGCGAATAGGGATTGCGGATGCGCACTTCGGCCAGGGAGCGCTCCAGCCGCTCAAGATGCGCCTCGTTGTCGATCAGCTGGCCGTCGAGGACGCCGATCCCTTCGTAGACCCCGTCCCCGAACAGAAAGCCCCGATCCATGAAGGGCACCTTGGCCTCCTCGAGCGGCAGGAAGGACCCATTCAGGAAGACGATGCGGGACATGGAAACCTCGAAAGTCGTAACCCAACTCAACCAAGCTTAACCTATAGGCAGCTGAGCCGCTCGACCTATATCGCCAAGAGCCCTGCAAGCTAAGGCGATAGGTACCCCCATCTTGAGATCGACGCTACTTCTCATTTCGACGGTTCTGTCACCCCTGTTCCTGAGCGCTCCAGCCACTGCCGGCTCCCAGGCGCCCCAGAGATGGTACAACGAGCGCGGCTATGTTGAGCCCGCGGGCGGCCGCATCATCGCCTGCCACGGCTACGGGTGCACGCGACGACTGGCACTCTCCGTCGATGGAAACTTGCTGAGCCGTGCGAGCGGGATGTTGAGATCGGCCCAGGGCTCGCCGGCAGCCGAGAGGCAGGCCCTGGCCGAGGTGATCAGATCCTACACGGCCTACCTGGCCGCCTCCCTGGGCGGGAAGCCTGACGTGCCGGGATCGCCGCCCCAGATGTCGGGCGTGCACGGGCAGATGGATTGCCTGGATGAAACCGCGAACACAACCAGCCTGCTCCTCGTTCTGCAGGAGCGCGGGCTCCTCGCCCATCATGCAGTGGAGCATCCGGAATCGCGGGGGTTCTTCCTTGACGGGCGCTACCCGCATTTCACAGCCGTGATCACCGAGAAACGCACCGGCGCCGAATGGGCCGTGGACCCTTGGAAGAAGGCTCCGGGTCAGCGGCCGGAGATCCTGCCGCTCGATCGGTGGCGGCAGGATTCCTGATCAACCTGAGGCTTTTTGCTTATTTCAGGTGCTGGGCAAGGTGCTTGTTCATTTCGAACATGGTCACCTTCGGCTTGCCGAAGATCGGCTGAAGCTTGTCGTCGGCGATGATCTCGCGCTTGTTCTCGGGGTTCTGCAGGTTGTTCTTCTTGATGTATTCCCACATCTTGCTCACAACCTCACCGCGCGGCAGCGGGTTCGAGCCCACGATGACGGCGAGCTCCTTGGACGGCTGCAGGGGCTGCTGAAGAGCATTGGGCTTGGAACCGGCAGCCTTCTTGGCAGCAGGCTTATCTGCAGCCTTCTTCGCGCCGGCTTTTCCGTCAGTCGTCTTGGTCGCCATGTATTCCTCCGGGAACGGGGTGGGGAAGCTTGTCGACAGCCTTGGGTTTGGCTCGAAAAGCATATTGACCAACCTTCGGTCGGACATTCCGGAGAGCGTTCGCAGACTCCGGCCCCCTGGTGAAGGTCAATTCCGGCAGAGCTTATGTCCGCTCAACGCCGTCAGCAAGATCGAGTTCAGGAATTTAGGCTGTTTTCGGAAAGGGCAGGATGTTGGAATCTCGCTCCGTGGGCTGCCGTGTGGTTTCAGCAACATAGAACAGGCGATTCTTGCGCTCCGCTGCGGAAACCACATGGGAGACGATCACCTCGTTGGGGCATGGTTTCGCCAGGAACGCCGCTCCGGGAGGGAGATCCCCCTCCGAGGGCCATTGCCGTCCCGACATGATCAGAAGTTCAGTTCCGGGCCAGAGCTCGTTCACCCGATGAGCCAGTTCGAAGCCGTTGCAGCCGGTCGGCATATCCACATCGGTGAGCAGCACATCGACTTTCAACCCTGCCTCCATCAGCACCAGAGCTTCGGCGCCGTTGGCCGCCTCGACGACCCTGAAGCCGGCCTCTTCGAGAAGCTCCGACAGGAAGAGGCGGATCAGAGGCTCGTCTTCAACCAGAAGAACTGTGGAATGAGTAGGCAACATCACTTCGTGACTCGCGATACAATACCCGACAACGACATCTGCTCGGGTTGGTTCCACCAGCCGTACAGTTATCCGCAACTTTATCCTGTTGCGCGTAAGCTAGATTGTCGTCTCTCCATGTGATGGGCGAGACCCTCGGTGGCAATGTTCTTCAGCTTCGCCTCGATCTCGAAATCAGACCATGAAAGATGGCGCATCACCAGATCGTTGATGGCTTCGTTCCACATCAGGTCCGAGTGACCGCGCAGGTCCTTCGGCTTGATCCCCGATGCAACGAGTGCCTTGAAATCCGGAAGGCTGTGGATGTCGTAGTCCGGAAGCAGGTCTTCGCGGGAGACGCTCACATGGCTCACCGGCCGCACACCGCGCCAGGATGCGACGATCAGGGAAATGCGCGGATCATCGGGCTCGATATATTCGCCCTGGCTCATGATCCAGTGATGATGAAGATCGAGAACGAGCGGCACATCATCCGCAAGAGGCAGGAGATCGTCGAGGCCGAAGCTCACCTCGTCGTTCTCGATAGTGATCAGGTTGCGCGCGGTCTGCGAGAGATGCGCCAACCCGCTGCGGATCCCTTCCGCGCCCAACGCTTTCGCACCGCCATGGATGTTGATGTGAGCCCCGTGCGGATGCCACCCCTGGCCGTACCCCATGAGAGCCATGACTTCGGCATGATACTCGAATTCCGCAATGCCGTTGGCGGCGGCTGAAGGGTTGGCGGAGGCAATCACGCAGAACTGGCCAGGATGCATGCTCAAGCGCACGTCCCGGTCCCGGGCGAGGCGCCCTGCCTGCGCGAGCTTCGTCTCGATCATGCTGCGCAGATCAGGATCGCGATAGAATTCCTGGCAGCTTACATGGGTGTAGCCCGGAAGCAGATCGCTGGACAGGCGGTGGAGGCGTTCCGGCTTCGGCCGTCCCGCCACATGCTCGATCTGAAGCCGGAAAGCCTCGAGGTTGTGAGACACCACAGCCACGATCTTGTAGTAGGCAGCCTTCGGGTCGAGACGCCCCAGGTACGCCATCGTCGCCGTGGTCGTGTTCATGGCCCGCGCAAGCGGCGCCGAACCATCTTCGGGAATGTACTTGCAGCAAAAGCCGAACCGAAAGTCTTGCATGGTGGAGGAAGTCACCGGGAGAGAACAGGTTCCTCGGCCTCTTGCATCAGCAAGAGAGAAGGTTGGGAACAGCGTGCTCGACGGTTTTCAGCAGCAGCTTTTCCTCGAACGGCTTTGCCACGAAAGCAGCCAGCTGCAAGGATTGCGGCAGATCCGAGGGCGCGGATGCTGAGACGAAAACGAATGGGATATGACGTTCGATGAGCGTCTCTGCCACGCCGAAGCTCTTGCCTCCGATGACGTCGATATCGAGCAGCGCGCAGTCGAACCTGTCGTCGAGATGCTGATAGGCTTCGGCGATCGAGCTGATGGAGTCGACAATCTCGTGCCCATCAGCCTCCAGGATGGCCTGCAGATCGAAGGCGATTGCCGGATCGTCTTCCAGGATCAGAATACGCATGCCCCAACTCCATCACCGATCCCTGAGGACCACCTTCTGCGCAGCGCCTTTGGATAGGAAATTTTGGCCCTGTCGGGAGCCAACAAACTCGAAGGCGCCTCGTTCCTGGAAGGTCCTGCGTGAGACAGGAATTTAGCGGAACAGAGTTAAGAAATTTCATCATCTTCTTGAATTCAGGGCAGGTCAGCCCCATCTCAAGCTCACGCTGGCGGCACCCGTGCCGACCAGAAGCGGTCACGATGCCGAGATGATGACGCCGGATGTACGCGCATCATCTCGCCGTGGCCGTTATTGTTTATGCAGGGCTGTTGAGTGCCTTGGCGATCACTCAAGTTCATAGCAAAAGGGCGCCGGTTTTCACCGGCGCCCTTTTTGCATTTCGCTTGAAGCGCTGTGTCAGTGGCGATTGGCGTCGCGCTGACCGTTGAACTCGCTTTCGTGACGGCTGAACTGCGCGTCATCACCGCTGAACGTCTCCTCGACATATTCGCGGCCGCGGCTGGCAGCGTCGCGGGCGTAGCGCATGCCCTGATTGCGAACCTCGTCAGCCCATTCGCCGAACATCTCGTTCTCGCGGCGAGTGCGGGGCAGAAGAGCGCCGAGAAGCAGGCCGGCCGCCAGACCGACGAGGCCCACCACCATCGGGTTCTCGGACACGTAGCTCTGAACACCACCGCGGGCATTACCGAAAGCGCGAGAGGACTGGCCGCCCATCTTGTTCATGCGGCGGCGCTGCTGCGAGTAGGTTCCTGAGGCCCAATCGGACGCGCGCTCATAGGTGTCCCGCGCCCAGTCGGAAGCACCCTCATAAGCATCTTCAGCCTTCTGGCGCACCTGATCGGCCGCCTGCTGAGCCTTGTCAGTTATGCCACCCTGATCCTGCGCATTCCGCTGCGAGGATTGCCCTGAAGACTGTCCGGGCGACGCGCCCTTGGATTGGCCGGAGGACTGTGCGCCGCCTGCCGCCGATCCAGCGTTCTGACCGGATTTCTGATCGTGGGCGTGAGGCATCGGAGCCTCGCCGATATTGCCGACCGATGTGCCGGCGGAGACCTTGCCGGCCATGCCGGCGTCGTTCTGCTTGTCCGCTCCCGGCTTGCCGGTCTCGTTCTTGGTATTTGCCATGGAAAGCTCCTATTCAATTCTTCAGTAGCGGGAATTCATGCCGGGCCGCTCGAACATCGGGTCCGTCGCAGGCTGGGGAACGGCTTCCGTCCCATAAAGACGGGGATCCTCCGCCTCCATCAGCAGATGCTCCTCCGTGATGAGGTCCTCATCGGCTGCGATCAACCGAGCCGGACGCATAGGACGGGTCGGGCGGCCGAGGCGGTAAGCGAGAAGCCCAATGCCCATGGCAATCAGCATCACCGGCACGGGATTTCGCTTGACCGTATCGAGAACCCGGTCATAGAGCGGCCCATACTGGCCGTTGCGCGCGGTCCCAAGCACGTCGTCGACAACACCGGAGACGGTCATCTTGTCCTGGAGGCGGTCGATGGTCTGGTCGAGTTGAGCGCGGCTGCGCTCGATATCCTTCTCCAGATCCTGCAGACTTTGCGACGTCATCATGCACCTCTCTCGGACAGGACTTCCGCATCGCGCTTGAGCGAGCGCATGGTCCTCTGCGGCGTGAGCGAGGACGACGACATGGCGTTCTTCCCCCACAGCCCGAGGCCGATGGCGATCACGGCCAAAAGGCCCCCGACGATGAGGGCGGCGAGCGCCTCGGAATCGACGACGGTCGCCAGCCACTCCACGAGCGACTCGGTCAGCAGCATAACGGCCGCGATCGCGAAGACCGCCGCCGCAACCACCATGGCGAGCCCGATGAAGAGGGTTCGCATGTTCTGGGAGATCTCGGTTTTGAAAAGGGTAAATTCCTTTTGTGCGAGATCGGTGGATTCCCGCAGGGCTTCGCCGACGAGGCCCTGAATCGTTTGATTGCCGTTACCCTGCATGACCGCCTCCGTCAGGCACTGGCTTTGGCGCGTGAACGCTGCTGACCCTGCTGGCCTTGCTGACGTGCGCGGCCCTGACCACCCTGAGCCGAGCCGGCATTCATGCCGTCATAGCGCAGATCCTCAGCCGTGCTCTTGATGAAGCGAGCTGCGAGGAATCCGACTGCCACGGACACTGCGGCCACGGTCGCAGGTCGACGGCGCACCACGCCCTCGAACTCATTAAAGAAATCGGCGAAGGTCCGTTCACGGATCGAGTCCGCCAATTGCTCCAGCCCTTCGGCCGCCGTATCGACAACAGCGCGGATGTTCGGCCGCTCATCGAAGGAATGGGTGGATTCGCGCAGCGTCGTGGCGAAATCGGCGACCGACTGTGCGATGTCGTCCTTGCGGCGGTCGACATAATCCGTCGCCTGCTCGCGCGCGCTGTCGATGAAGTAACGGCTGCGCTCGACGGCTGCGTCCGCGATATCGCCGACATCGCCCTTCAGCGCATCCCAATCCTCGGTGCCGTTGTCCTGCTGCCTGTTGGTGTTTTCCTGTCCCACGCCCATGGTCAACCTCTCTCAATCGTGAGGGAGTAACCACTAGAAGCGCGGCAGGTTCCGGATGCGCTTTGAAACCGGGATTTAGGGGATCGGGTCTGTTTCCTGGGCCTAGCCCACGGAGGCGAGCCAATCGACGAGATCGGCGACCTTCCTGCGGGCTTCATCGTCCTTCAAGCGCAGGAATCCCCGCACGAGCCTATCGCTTTCCGATCGGGTCAGGAACTCGGCCATGAGGCTGTCCCCGGAGAACCCGCCTGCCCGCAAGCCAGGGAGGCCTTCAAAGAAGAACTCGATGCTCACATCGAGAATACCGGCAATCTGGAGCAGGCGGCTGGCGCCGATGCGGTTCATCCCCTTCTCGTATTTCTGAACCTGCTGGAAGGTGAGCCCCAGGGCGTCGGCAAGCCGTTCCTGGCTCATGCCGAGCATGGTCCGCCGGGCCCTCACCCGACTGCCCATATGCCTGTCGATGTGGTTAGGCGCCTTCTTCTGCAAGTCCTGCTCCTGCCTCTAATGAACCCTGCCTTGTCTATGCCAGAATTAAAACTTTTGGTAGCATTATGGCCTCTTGCAACCTTAAGCTATAAGACTCGCTTGGGAGACGCCTGTGAGCGGCCGCAGCCTTGACCATACGGTACAAGTGTTCGAGTTCATCGAGGAGAGCGACAGCCTGGCGTCGCCGCAGGCCATTATCGATGCGATGGAACGCTCATTCGCCCAGTTCCGGTTTGAGAACTTCATCATGACCGGACTGCCGCATCCGGAACAGAAAATCGAAAGTTTGGTGCTTCTCAAAAAGTGGCCCCTTGGCTGGTATGAGCGCTACACGCGAAACAGCTACGACCGGCACGACCCCGTGATCCGCCTGTGCCAGCGGACCGTCCAGCCCTTCGAATGGAGCGAAGCGCCCTTCGATCCTGAGATCGACTCTAAGGGCAAGGAGATCATGCAGGGTGCTGCCGATTTCGGCATGCGGCAGGGCTGTTGCCTGCCCATTCACGGGTTGAACGGGTTCGAGGCCTGCCTTTCCATGGGCGGCGCGGACCTCGACCTGACGCCCCAGACCAAGCCTGCCATCCACCTGATGGCCATGTACGCCTTCGAGCGCGCCCGCCTCGTCCTGGCTCCCTCCCCGCGGCCCAACCCGCTGACGGCCCGCGAGCGGGAAGCGCTGCGGTGGGCGGCCCTGGGGAAGTCCGCTGCAGATACCGGGGAGATCCTGGGCGTGACGGAGCGGACGATTACGGCTCATATCGGCAGCGCCTGCCTCAAGCTGAGCGCCGCCAACAAGACCCATGCGGTCGCCAGGGCGCTTCAGCACCGGCTCATCGAGATCTGACTCACCTGTAATTTCCTACAATACCCAAATCAGGCCGGTCATGGACACTGCTCTCCAGAAAAAGGAGGGCATGGGGTATGACCTCAATTCACGTCATCACCGATGAGAACAAAGCTGGATATGAAGCGATCCTCGACGATTGCTTCCGCCTGAGGCACGAGGTCTTCGTGGGTGAGCGCGGGTGGCGCGACCTCGAACGCCCTGACGGGCGGGATGTGGATGCCTATGACAATGACCAAGCAACCTATCTGGTGGCGCTCGACGATGGGCGCGTCATTGGGGGCCTGAGGCTCTACCCGACGCTGCTGCCGCACATGATCAGCGAGTCCTTTGCCCACCTGGTCAAAGGCCGCGATGTGCTGTCCGGTTCCACGATCCTCGAATGCACCCGCTACTTCATCGTCAGGGAGCGGCGCATGGGCCGCACGGATTGCCGCCTTCTGGCAGCCTTCCAGCAATTCTGCCTTGAGGAGGGGGTTACGGAGGTGACCGCCGTAGTCGAGATGTGGTGGCTGCCCCGCTGGCAGCAGGCCGGCTTCAAGGTCCGCCCTCTGGGTCTGCCGACCATGATCGAAGGCCAGCACTGCATCGCAGCCGCCATTCAGATTTCGGAGGACAGCCTGAGGCATGTCAGCCGGCTGGCGGGCCTGCGCGGCTCGTGCCTGGTGCGCGCCACTGCTGCTCCTGCCCTTGCCGATCGGGTGCCCCATGTCGCTGCCTGACGAGATCCCTCCTGTTACCTCCTTTGTCCAGGAGGAGATGGCTGACGGAGCCACCCGGACGCTCGCGGCCTGCCTTTCTCAGCTTCCGCCGATCGTGCGGCTGAGGCTTCTGGCCTTCATGCATCTGGTGGAAGATCCGGCCGCCATGAAAGCTGCACTCGAAATCACCCCGTCGGGCTCCATGCGGCTTACCCTGGACACGGCCGTCACACCCTGCCCGGCCAACTGTCACTGAGCTCCTCCGCCCCCAGGAGCTCAAAAGAAAACCCCGCGCTCCCGGGCGCGGGGTTTTCGACGTCGGATGAGAACGTCAGGCGGCCTTGGTGTTGACGCGCGCCTCGGCGAGCTGGGTCAGAAGCTGATCGGTCTTCTTCTCCTCCTGAAGGTTCTGGTCCAGGAGCTTGGCGGCATCATTCATGCCGAGTTCCTGGGCCCAAGTCTTCAGGGAGCCGTAGCGGGTGATCTCGTAGTGCTCCACCGCCTGGGCGGCAGCCAGGATGCCGGCATCGAGAGCCTCGCTGTCGGCAAAGTCCTCCATGACTTCCTTGCCTTCCTCGATGATGCCGTTGATGGCCTCGCACTGCACGCCGCGGGCCGGCTTGCCGAGCATCTCGAAAACCTTCTCAAGGCGCTCGATCTGGCCTTCCGTTTCCACACGATGGGTCTCGAAAGCCTGCCGCAGTTCCTCCGATTCCGCATTCTTCGCCATCTTCGGCAGGGACTTCAGGATCTGCTTTTCGGCGTAGAAAATGTCCTTCAGCGTGTGAAGGAAGAGGTCTTCCAGGGTCTTTTCCTTGGCTGGCATGGTGACAACTCCTTGGTTGAAGCGTGGACTCAACGGAGGCCAAGCTTTGAGGTTCCGGACCTTTTCCGGACTCTTTTTCAGAGGGGAACAACAGCGCTTCGCGTCGCGTTCGGCCCATGCCAATCAAGGAGAAATGACGTGACGAACATGATATCGGCCAGGGCCGGATCGCTGATGAACGGGCCCGCCAATCTCAGCACGACAGAGCGCGGCGCCTACATGCTGGCGGGCCTCGGCCTTGCGGCCGCAGCCGCCAAGCCCCGTCCCAACCCGCTCCTGAACATCCTGGCGCTTGCGGGCGGATCCTATCTGGCTTGGCGCGGCTATGTTGGCCAGTGCCCGGTCAAAGCGGCCTTGACAGGCTCTTCGGACAGCGGTCGTCTCGCCCATCACGGCTAAAGGAAAAGGGCCACAGTTTCCGCTGTGGCCCCTCCTGATTTCGGTTCTGGTGCGATCAGTATGTCGAGCTCGAGCGACGACCGGCGATCAGGCCATAGATGAAGAGCACCACGATAGCGCCGACGATAGCGCCGATGAAGCCCGCTCCTTCATCGGCCCGGTACCAGCCCAAAGCCTGTCCAAGGTAGGTGGCGACCAAAGCGCCGACGATTCCGAGGATCGTCGTCATGATGAAACCCGATGGCTCGTTCCGGCCCGGCATGATCCATTTGGCGATCAAACCCGCCACGAAGCCGATGATGATGGTCCAGATGATGCTCATGAGAGAGTCCCTGTGAGTGTTGCCTCCACAAGGAACGCGCATCTTCGGCTAAGGTTGCGGCGGAGGGTCGTTCCGGCCCTCTTTTCATGATCTCGCCGCACTTGAAGGCGACGCTTCCGGTTCATCGATAGGAGGTCTCGGTTATGAATTCTTCCGGCGGTTCCTGGAGCTACGAATCCGTGCAGGCCCTTCTGACCCTGGCCCGGGAGGGAATTCCCGTCTCGGTCATCAGCCTGAAGCTGAAGCGATCAATCACGGAGGTTCGAGCCAAGCTGGACGATCTCGGCGTCACGCCGGCGGCGGAAGTGTAAACCGCAGACCCGGGAGGATCATCGCGCATCAGGGTTTCGGAGTGCGCCAACCGCGCCTTCGAACCCTCATCCTACCTGCATCGATGTCTTGGAAAAATGGCGCGCCCGAAAGGATTCGAACCTCTGACCCCCAGATTCGTAGTCTGGTGCTCTATCCAGCTGAGCTACGGGCGCTTGGTCGGCTAGGTCGTTGCGGGAAGCAACGTTGGCCGAGGCCGGTGACATAAAGGGATCCGGCGCGGTTGGCAAGCCTCTTGTGCGGAAGTTTTGCCGAAAGCTCAGTTGGCTTCCGCGGTGGAGAGCCGGTCGGGGATCGTGATCTTGAAGCAGGTCCTTCCCTGCCCTTCATCGAGGATAATGGTTCCGCCATGGAGCTGGACGAGTTCGGCGGCAATCGGCAGCCCCAGGCCCGTACCGCCCTTCTGAGCCGAACCCTGGAAGGGCGTGAACAGGTTGGCCTTGGCCCGCTCGGGGATGCCGGGACCATTGTCCTTGATAAAGATAAGCACGGTGCTGCCCTCCCGGAGGGCCGAGATGTCGATGCAAGGCTGGCCATTCGGGGAACCAGTCTGGCTGAGAGCCTGAACCGCATTGCGCACCACATTCACGAGGACCCGGGAGAGCTGGTCCGGATCCGCATCGATCATCAGGTCATCGGGAACATCCGCCTGGAACGCGATCCCGACCTCGGGCGCCAGATCCGTGAGGTTCGACAGCTCGTCGATCATGGGGCCTAAGGGGATGAGGCGCCGCTGCGGCAGGGGCTCGGTCGCCCGGCCGAAGGCCAGGGTGGTCTCGCAGAAGGCGATGGCACGGTCGAGAGTGCTGACGAGTCTCGGGGCGATGCGCTGCACGGAATCGTCGCTGACGTTGTCCAGGCGGTCCGTCAGGAGCTGAGCCGTGGTCAGCATGTTGCGCAGTTCGTGATTGATCTTGCTGACGGCAAGGCCGAGCTGGGCGAGACGCCGCTTCTGGCGCAGCTCGTCGGCCAGGGTCGTTTCCATGCGGGCCAGAGCCTGCTCGGCAAGGCCGATCTCGTCGACGCGATCGGTGGGCCGGATAACCCGGGACGCATCTTCCGGATTGCTGGAGAATTCGGCGATGTTGCCGGTGAGGCGCCTCACCGGGCGCACGATCACCCATTGCAGGGTGAGATAGACGAGACCCGCCGTAATGATGGAGATGAACAGGGACAGGAATAGGATGTTGCGCGAGAACTCGATCATGGCGTGGCGCAGGGGCCGCTGATCGAGGATCATCTCGACGAAGTCGACGCCCATGCCCGAGCCGATCACCCGGATTGGCTTGTCGGCCGGGTTGAGCAGGACGTCGAAGGCATCCTGAACCAGGGTGAGCCATTGCGCGTCCCGCAGGTCCACGGTCTTGCCCACCTCGGTCGGCACGTCCCCTGCGGCCAGAAGGCTCCTGCGCCCGCCGCCGCGCAGGGCGATGGCCCGGGCTCCGACACCCTGGAGGAGGCGGACTTCGAGGTCCTCGGGAAGGCTTTCCTCGGGCGCCGCATCGAGCACCATGGCGGCGATCTGCGCTGCGGCGAGGCGGTCGTTCAGCCATGTGAGCCGGAAATTGGCCACGGAGGGCACGTAGATGAGCACCTCCGCAATCATGACAAACAGCACCGTGAGCAGGAGCAGGCGCGCGGAGAGCCCGAACTGGCTCAGGATGCGCCCTGCAAGGGAGGTCTGCTCAGGTCTCATGTTCGGTTTCATCCCAAGCGGCGGACCAGGGACACCAGCCGCCGCACCCAGGGATTCTGAGCCGACGGCTTGAGGAACTCCACCGCCGCGCCCTTCGTCACCTCGGAATATGTAGGGTAGGGATAAATCAACCCGGCGAGATGGGAAACCTTCAAGCCGCGGCTCATGGCCAGAACCCACGGCATGATGAGTTCCCCGGCATGCGCCCCGACGATGGAGCAGCCCAGGATCCTGCCGCGTGGGGTGACCACGGCTTTCACATGCCCTTCGGCCTGTCTCTCCATGCGGGCCCTGTCGTTGTCGGCAAAGGCCCAGCGCAGGATGCGGATCGCGCCGTGCTCTTCCCGGGCCCGTGCCTCCGTCAACCCGACGGAGGCCAGCTCCGGCGCCGTATAGGTCACGCGGGGAATGGGGGCCCGCCCGACCCGAACGGGCAGCCGGAAGAGGGCGCTCCGGATCACCAGGCCAGCATGATGGTTCGCCACATGGGTGAACCGTGCGCCAGCCGCCGCCCCACCGGCGCAATCGCCAATGGCGTAAACGCGCCGGTTCGAGGTTCTGAGCCCATTATCAGCGAGGATACCCGACGCGTCAGCCGCGATTCCCGCAGCCTCAAGGCCGAGCCCATCCACGACAGGCTTGCGCCCCGTGGCGACGAGCAGATGGCTTCCCTCGATCGTCTCGCTGCTGTTGAGGACAACACCAAAGCCTCCCGCTTTCGCCGGTTCGATCCTGTCGATGGAGGCTCCGGTCCTGACGGCAACGCCATCGAACCGTAGAGCTTGATCGACGACATGCGCCATCTCGGGATCTTCCTGCGCCAGAAGGCGCTCTCCGGCCTCCAGAAGCGTGACCTGCACGCCCAGAAGCCGATAGGCCTGAGCGATCTCGACGCCCACGGCCCCTCCGCCGATGACCACGAGATGCGCGGGTTTCTCGGTCAGATCGAAGATGGTCTCGTTGGTGAGATAAGGGACCTGTTCAAGGCCGGGAATCGGCGGGATGGCAGGGCGGGAGCCGGTCGCAATGACGAAGCGGCGGGCCCGGATGACTTGATCTTCGGCAACAACCGTATGGCCATCGGTGAACCGGGCTTGGCCCTCGATCACCGACATCCCCATGGCCCGGTAGCGCTCGGTCGAATCCATCGGGGCGATCGCCCCGATGGTGCCCTTCACATGCGCATGGACCTTGGCGAAGTCGACGATTGGCTCCCCTGCCCCGATCCCGAAACTTCCAGCTTCACGCATGCTGCGAGCATGGAGAGACGCAGCAATCAGCGCCTTCGAGGGAACGCAGCCTACATTCAGGCAATCGCCGCCCATCCTGTTCTTCTCGATCAGCACCACGGATGCGCCGAGGGAAGCCGCGATGGACGCGACCGACAGACCAGCCGATCCGGCGCCGATGACGCACAGATCGGGCTGCAAGACTCGCCCGCCCTTCGGGTCTGCCAGCTTCACCATCAACCCTCGCCTGTTGCGCGACGGCGCCATTGCTTGAGCGCGATCGGGATCAGGGCCAAAATTCCGAGCAGAGCGAGAGCAGCCATCAGCTCGGGCGTCAACAGGCTTTTGGCATTGAAGTCGATGGCGCAATCGCTTCGCCCCAGAGTCAGGCACTCTGAACGCTGCCGCTCATGCGTTGCGATGACTTCATCCAGCCCCGACCCTGCAAGGGCGAAGGCGAACGAGGCGGGCAGCATCCCGAGCTGGGTTGCCAGGACGAAGGGTCTCAGGCGCATGCCGAAGAAGGCGGCAGCCAGGTTCGTCAGCCAGAACGGCACGACGGGGATCAGGCGTAAGGAGAGAAGATAGAGAAAGGATTGCTTGCGAAAGCCTGCCGCAAGGCTCTGGATGCGCGAGCCTGCCCGGTCGAGCAGAGAGCGCCCCAGGGACGACCGGGCGATGAGGAAGATGTTGGTCGCTCCGAGCGTCGCGGCAAGATTCGCCGTGATGCCTCCAAGCGGCCAGCCGAAGAGATAGCCCCCGATGGCGGTCAGAAAGGCGGAAGCTGGCAGCGAGAGGGTGACGGCCGCCACATAGATCAGGCCGTAAAGGCCAAGCATCGCCGGACCCTGGGCGGCCACAAGATCCTGAAGCCAAGCCTGATAGTGCACGAAGGTCTCAAACGAGAGGGAGCGGTGAACGCCTGTTGCGAAGACGGCTCCGATGGCCGCCAGAACGAGCGCCAGGGGTACGAGGCGCCAGAAACTCGCTGCCTTTGTCGGCCCCTGCTGCTTCGGATGTGTCTCGGCCACGTGCCCTCCTGGAACCGGTGTGGTATGTAGCGCCCGATAAGGTCAAGCCTACAGGCCCGTCACAGCTTGGTGAGGGAGGGCCGGATTGCCGCATGAAGGCCGAAGCGGCGTTGACTTTGCCCCACCATTCCTTCATAAGCCCGCAAGCTGACAGCGCTCTTCTTGGGCGCTGATCGTTTTTTCGAGACAGTTTCGGGGGAAACCCCTTCCCAACCAGACGGGCGCGAGCCTTCGAGCACCGCTGCCCCATTCGACCGGAGAAGTGCCGTGAAGAGGACGTATCAACCGAGCAAACTGGTTCGCAAGCGCCGCCACGGCTTCCGTGCGCGCATGGCGACCAAGGGTGGCCGCAAGGTCATTGCCGCTCGCCGCGCCCATGGCCGCAAGCGCCTGTCCGCGTAAGCGCCGTCAAGGACAGCCCGATGCGCGACCATCGCGCAACGTCTAGCCTCGGGCGTCTGACGAAAAGACCTGACTTCGTCGCGGCGGCCTCCGGCCGCCGCTTTCATACCGAGCGGATGACGGTTCAGGCCCGCCTTCGCGAAGGTTCCGGCCTCGGCCTGCGCTTCGGCCTCACGGTCACGAAGCGGGTCGGCCACGCCACCGAGCGCAACCGCATCAAGCGCAGGCTCCGGGCCGCCATCCCCACGGCAGGTCAGGACTACGCAACCCTCGATGCGGATGTCGTCGTCATCGGACGGCGAGACATTCTCTCCGCCGATTTCGACGTGCTCATCGACGATCTTCGGCGCGCATTGCGGGCGGTCACCAAGCCGAAAGGCGCCTCTCCCGCAGAGCGTTCTTCCTCCTCACCTCCCTCCAACGGCGAGCGTCGCGGACAATCCCATGCGTGATGACAACAAAAACCTCATCGTCGCCATCGTGCTGTCGATGGCGGTCCTGCTAGGCTGGCAATACTTCTTCGCGGCCCCGGAGGCCGAAAGGCAGCGCCAGGCGGCCCAGCAGCAGCAATCCACGCAGGTCAATCCCAACGCGCCGAACCCGCCGGCCAGCCCGAGCCAGGCCGGAGGTGCTGCTCCCACCGTGCCGGGCACGGTGCCCAGCACCCCGGTGGCACCCGCGGTCGAGACCCGTGAGGCAGCGCTCGCCCGCTCGCCGCGCGTGACCATCGATACCCCCGCCATCGCCGGCTCGATCAACCTGCGCGGCGGTCGCATCGACGACGTGTCGCTCAAGAACTACCGTGAGACGGTCGATCCGCGTAGCCCGAACATCGTGCTGCTGTCGCCCGCCGGCACCCAGAACCCGTATTACGCGGATTTCGGCTGGGTCGGAGCGCAGAACGGCGCCCTGCCGACGGCCGAGACCGTCTGGACCGCCGATCGCACAACGCTTAACGCGTCCACCCCGGTGACGCTCACCTGGGACAACGGCCAGGGCCTGATCTTCCGGCGCACGATTTCCGTGGACGACAAGTCCATGTTCACCGTGAAGAACGCTGTCGAGAATCGCGGTTCCGCGCCGGCGACCCTGCACCCCTACGGCCTCGTCTCCCGTCATGGGAAACCGACGACGCTCGGCTATTACGTTCTCCATGAAGGCCTGATCGGCGTCCTCGGCGACAAGGGCCTGCAGGAATACACCTACGACGCCATCGCCAAGGAAGAGCCGGTTCCCGCCGGCCAGAACACCGTGGGCGAGGTGTGGGATGAAGTGAACGGCGGCTTCGTCGGCATCACCGACAAGTACTGGGCCGCGGCGGTCATCCCGGACCAGGCGCAGCCCTACCAGGGCTCCTTCACCATGCGCCAGGGCCCGACGGGCCAGATCTATCAGGCCAACATGCTCGGGACGGCGCAGACGCTTCAGCCCGGCGCCACCACGGAGGTGACGCAGCGCCTATTCGCGGGTGCCAAGGAGGTTGCCACCGTCGACCAGTATCATGAAGCCTTCGGCATCAAGAACTTCGATCTCCTGATCGACTGGGGCTGGTTCTACTTCATCACGAAGCCGCTCTTTAAGGTGCTAGACTTCTTCTTCCGCCTGTTCGGCAATTTCGGCGTCGCGATCCTGATCGTCACGGTGCTGCTGAAGATCCTGTTCTTCCCGCTTGCCAACAAGTCCTATGCCTCCATGGCAAAGATGAAGGCAGTACAGCCGGAGATGACCTCGATCCGCGAGCGCTATGCGGACGACAAGATGAAGCAGCAACAGGCGCTGATGGAGCTCTACCGCAAGGAGAAGATCAATCCGGTCGCGGGCTGCTGGCCGGTGCTGATCCAGATCCCGGTGTTCTTCGCGCTCTACAAGGTGCTCTTCGTCACCATCGAAATGCGCCACGCGCCGTTCTTCGGCTGGATCCGCGACCTCGCGGCCCCGGATCCGACGTCGATCTTCAACCTGTTCGGGCTGCTGCCCTACAACCCGGGCGCGGTGCCGGTGCTGGGCCCGTTCCTGATGCTCGGCGTGTGGCCGATCATCATGGGCATCACCATGTGGCTGCAGATGAAGATGAACCCGGAGCCGCCGGACCCGGTCCAGAAGCAGGTTTTTGCCTGGATGCCGGTGATCTTCACCTTCATGCTCGGCTCCTTCCCGGCCGGCCTCGTGATCTACTGGGCCTGGAACAACCTGCTCTCCGTGTCGCAGCAAGCCTTCATCATGCGCAAGAACGGCGTGAAGATCGAGTTATGGGACAACCTGCGCAAGACCTTCAACCGCAAGGCCAGCCCCGCCAAGGGCTGAACGGCGCCAGACCAGAACTGACCATCCCCGGGCCCTGTCCCGGGGATTTTCTTTTGCCGGTGGCGAGCGCCGTCATTTCTTCGAGCCGTCCCACATCTATATCAATCGTCGATGCAATGCGGTGACGGACAATGAGCGGGTCCAAGGGAAGATCGAAGCAGCAAGGGGTATCCGACGTGCCCCGCGAGATCGAGCTGAAGCTGGAACTCGCCTCCGGCACAGCCGAGGACCTGCTCACGCATCCTCTCCTCAACAAGGCGCAGCCGCTGCCCAAGCAGAGCGGTCAGCTACATGCGGTCTATTTCGACACGGACGATCATGCCCTGCACCGCGAGGGCATCAGCCTGCGCATCCGCCGCCGGAACGGCAAAGCCATCCAGACCATTAAGGCCGAAGGCCCGCACAAAGGCATCGCCATGGATCGCGGCGAGTGGGAAACGCCGGTCGATGGCGAACTCGACCTGGCCGCCGCGTGCGGAACCCCTCTTGGAAAGCTCATCGCGGATAAAACTATGCGAGTGGGCATCAAGCCAGCTTTCAGCGTCGAAACGGATCGGAGAGCCTTCGAGGCCAAGTTCGACGGTGCCGTGATCGAAGTGGCCCTCGACTGCGCCAAAGCCTCTGGTGGCGATAGAACCATCACCTTCTCGGAAATCGAGCTAGAGCTGCGGCAGGGCAAAGCGGGCGCGCTCTTCGCGCTGGCCCGGCGTTTGAGCGAGGCGGCTCCCTTGAGGCTCTCGACGGTGGCGAAATCCGAACGCGGGTACCGCCTCCTGGACGAAGAAGTCCTTCGCCCCGTGCGGGCCGGGAAGATCAAGCTGCCGAAGGATGCAACCTGCGCCGAAACCTTTCAGGTCATCGCCCGATCCTGCCTCGCCCAGATGGTCGAGAACGAAGCCTTGGTGCGGCTCACGCAGGAGCCGGACGCCCTGCACCAGATGCGCGTCGGCCTGCGGCGCCTGAGAGCCGCCATTTCCCTGTTCAGGTCTCAGTTGCTGAGCGACTCCGAGAGCGCCGAGATCCGCAGCAATCTCCGCTGGGCTGGGCAGGCCCTGGGCGCAGCCAGGGACCTCGACGTGTTCATCGAGCGGCTGCGCTCCATGGATGATGCCGTGCCAGACCCGTCGCACATGGAGGAGATCGAGCGGCGCCGGACGGAAGCCTACAGAAACCTGCTGGAAACCCTGGAGTCCCACCGCTTTATGGACGTGATCCTTCAGACGGCTGCCTGGATCGAGGCCGGAGCCTGGATGGCATCCGGTGAGAAAGGGCGGAAATCCGTCCGCGAGCGCCCTGCCCGGGATTTCGCGGCAGCCGAGCTCTCGCGCCGCTTCAAGCGAATCCGCAAGCTTGCCAAGCACCTGAGGGACGTCGGTGATGAGGAGCGCCACGAACTCCGGATTCGCATCAAGAAGCTGCGCTACGGCACCGAGTTCTTCGCTTCGCTTTTCACCTCCGCCAAGGCAAGTAAGCGCCGCAAGACGTTCTCCTCCCTTCTGGCGGAGCTTCAGGAACACCTGGGCGACTTGAACGATCTCGCGGTGGGCGGCTCCCTTGCCATGTACCTCCCCGAGGTCTCGCCCAAGCGCCTGGAGAGGCAGCGGGAAAAGCTTCTCGACAAGAGCGAAGCCTCTCTAAGGGTGCTCGCGAAAGCAGATCCCTTCTGGCTGTGAGCAGGAAATCAGCCCGGCGTCTTGAAGAAAGCGCTCTGAGCGCCGATAAGAGCCCCATGACCGAGACAATCCCCCCGAACCAGGACGTCGATCCCTTCCTCGAGATCGGCCGCAAGCTCTTCGCCGGCGAGGCGGATTTCATCTGGGCCGCCAACGCCCTGAACAACCTGCCGCCCATGAGCAAGGTGGAGATCGCCTTCGCCGGGCGCTCCAATGTGGGCAAGTCGAGCCTCGTCAACGCCCTCACCGGGCGCAACACCCTGGCCCGCACCTCGCATACGCCGGGCCGCACCCAGCAGCTCAACTTCTTCAATATCAACGACCGCTTCCACCTCGTCGACATGCCGGGCTACGGCTTTGCCGCCGTCGAGAAGCAGAAGGTGCAGGCCTGGACGCAGCTGATCCACGATTACCTGCGCGGCCGGGCGAGCCTCGCCCGCGTCTATGTGCTGATCGACGCCCGCCACGGCATCAAGCCGGTGGACGAGGCGGTGCTGGAGACCCTCGGCACGGCCGCCGTCTCCTATCAGGTCGTGCTCACCAAGGCGGACGAGCTGAAGCCGGGCGAGCTCGAGAAGCGCATGGACGACACCCTGAAGAAGATCCAGAAACGGGCGGCCGCTTTCCCGGAGATCCTGCCCACGTCCAGCCGCACCGGCTTCGGCATGCCGGAGCTGCGCGCCGGCATCGCCAAGCTCCTGAGCGAGCGGGGCGCCGGATGAGCCTCGGCCTCAGGATCCTTGTTGTCCTGGCCTCCCTGTCAGGCCTCCTGGGCGTCGGCCTCTCGGCCGCCGCTGCTCATATCACGGGCGGCAACCTCACCACGGCGGCGCAGTTCCTGCTCTTCCACGCCCCTGCCCTGCTGGCCCTCGTGGCTCTGATCGCCGCTGGGGTCGTGAACCCGATGCTGGCACAGATCGCCGGCTACGTGCTGGTGCTCGGGCTCATCCTGTTCTGCGGCGACCTCTCCCGCCGCGCGTTCTCAGGCGTGGCGCTGTTTCCAAGGGCAGCGCCTGCGGGAGGCATCGTCCTGATGGTCGGGTGGTTGCTGGTGGGTATCTCCGCCCTTCTCCGCGTGAGAGCCTGAAGTCCCTGTTTGCAGCAGCGCCACTTGAGGGCGGGAGCATCGGATTGATCCCAAAAGTGCATTCCACTTTTGGGTCCGATGCTCTAGAAGGCAGGCCGTCCGATCCTGTTGACCGCGCCGGAGCCGCTCATGTCCGATCCGTCCACGCCTCTTCCCGACGTCCATGTGCAGGCCGAGGTGCTTGTGCAGGCCCTGCCGCACATGCAGCGCTATGACCAGCAGATGGTCGTCATCAAGTATGGCGGCCACGCCATGGGCGACCGGGCAGCCGCCGAGGATTTCGCCGAGGACGTGGTTCTCCTCGAACAGGCGGGCATCAAGCCCGTGGTCGTCCATGGCGGCGGGCCGCAGATCGGGAAAATGCTTGAGAAGCTCGGCATCAAGTCCGAGTTCAAGGGCGGGCTTCGCGTCACGGATGCGGCCACCGTCGAGGTGGTCGAGATGGTGCTTGCGGGCTCCATCAACAAGCAGATCGTCGGCTGGATCGGCGCCGAGGGCGGCAAGGCCGTCGGCCTGTCCGGCAAGGACGGCAACATGGTCATGGCCCGGAAAGTGACCCGCACCGCCATCGACCCCGATTCCAACATTGAGAAGGTGGTGGATCTCGGCTTCGTCGGCGAGCCCGAGCAGGTGAACCGGGAGGTTCTGGACCAGGTGCTTCAGGCCGAGTTGATCCCGGTCCTGGCTCCGGTGGCGATCGGCCAGGACGGCCAGACCTACAACGTCAATGCCGACACCTTTGCCGGCGCCATTGCGGGCGCGCTCACGGCCAAGCGCCTCCTCCTGCTCACCGACGTTCCGGGTGTTCTCGACAAGAACAAGAACCTCATCCCCGAGATGACCATCGAGGATTGCCGCCGTCTCATCGCGGACGGCACCATCACGGACGGCATGATCCCGAAGATCGAGACGTGCATCTATGCCCTGGAACGGGGCGTGGAGGCGGTGGTCATCCTCGACGGCAAGGTGCCCCATGCGGTGCTGCTGGAGCTGTTCACGGACCACGGTGCCGGCACGCTGATCCGCCGCGGATAAGGGTGACTCTTTCCGAAGTGGCAGAGAGCGCTTATATTTACAGCAGTGGGGCCGCACGGCCCCACTGTCGTCTTTGGAATCCATGAACGCCAAACCAGCCATCGAGAGCCACCTGTCCTCCGCCGAGTCCCGTCCCTTCTCGCATGTGGAGACGTGGGTTTTCGACCTGGACAACACCCTCTATCCGCACACCTCGCGGGTCTGGCCGCAGATCGACCAGCGCATCACCCTCTACATCAGCGAGCTCTTCGGGCTCGACGGGCTGTCCGCGCAGGCGCTGCAGAAGTTCTTCTATCACAAATACGGCACGACCCTGAAGGCGTTGGTCGACGAGTACGACATCGATCCGCACGACTTCCTCGACTTCGCCCATGACATCGACCACACGGATATCGAGCTGAACCACAGCCTGGGCGAGGCGATCGAGCAGTTGCCCGGCCGCAAGCTCATCCTCACCAACGGCTCGCGCAAGCACGCGGAAAATGTGGCGAGGAAGATCGGCATCCTCGACCATTTCGAGGATGTGTTCGACATCGCCGCCTCCAATTTCGTGCCCAAACCGGACCGTCGTGCTTACGAAATCTTCCTCGACCGGCACGGGGTGGAGCCCTCCCGCTCGGCCATGTTTGAGGACATCGCCAAGAACCTGACCGTGCCGCACGAGCTCGGCATGACGACCACACTGATCGTACCGAAGACCCTCGATCCCTTCCGGGAGAGCTTCGAGCAGGAAGCCGTCAAGACGCCGGATATCGACTACATCACCAACGATCTGGCGGATTTCCTGCGCGCTTACGCGTTGCCGGCAAAATCCAAGTAACAGCTCCCCAACAAAAATGGCCTCCTTTCGGAGGCCATGTTCGCATCTGACGGGCGAGAGGCTTACGCAGCCTGCGTGTTGATCTTGCTCTCGGCAATCCGATTGAGCTTCTGGTCGGTTGCCTTTTCCTGATCCAGGATCTGGTGCAGGACGCCGGCGCAGTCGTCGCGACCGAGCTGCTTGGCCCAGGCCACGAGCGTGCCGTAGCGGGTGATCTCGTAGTGTTCCACGGCCTGAGCGGCGGCGAGCAGCGCGGCGTCGAGAACCTGCGGATCGGCGATCTCGCCGGAGATCTCCTGCGCTTCGTCGATGATGCCATCGATGGCCGGGCAGGTCACACCCTTGGGATCATGGCCATGCATGCGGAAGACCTGCTCGACCATCTGGATCTGCTGCTGGGTCTCGCCGAGATGGGTCTGGAAGGCCTGTTTCAGCTGCGGATCGGTAACCTGTTCGATCATCTGCGGCAGCGCCTTCGTGATCTGCTGCTCGGCGTAGTAGATATCCTGCAGGGTATGGATGAAGAGGTCATCCAACGACTTGATGTCCTTTGACAAAAGGCCCATAGCGCAATCCTTCCCGAGTTTTGAGACATGCCAGCATGCGAGCGCCCTCATTCGCTTGGCGCGTCGTGCAGCTTGGGGAGAACGTCGCGGGCGAAAGGCGGTTCCTAGTCCACCGCCCGAAGATTGCGGCCCTGGAGACGCAGGAGCTCGGCCCGGGCCTCCGCCTCCCCCTCGTCGAACTCGAGGGCCTCGATCCTCTCGCCGCGCTTCACGATCTTGTCAGTCGAAACGCGGATCTGGGACACGTCGTCCTGCGCCTGCCGGAAATGGGCATCGAGCTTCGCCACGCGGGAATCGAGCCGTTCCACGTCTTCCAGGAGTTTCTGCACCTCGACCTGGATCACCCGCGCCTCCTCCCGGATGCGGGCATCGCGCACGAGCGCCTGCATGACCTGGATGGCGAGCGTCAGGAGGGACGGCGAGACGATGACAATGCGGGCGCGATGGGCCTTCTGCACCACCTCGTCGAAATGCTCGGCGAGATCGGCGTAGATCGACTCCGCCGGCACGAACAGCATGGCGATGTCCTGCGTCTCGCCGGGGATCAGGTACTTTTCCGCGATGTCCTTCACATGGACGAGCATGTCGCTGCGGACCTTTGCGGCTGCACGGCTGCGCGCCTCGTCACCCTTGGCCTCGCGGAACAGGGTAAAGCCCTCCAGCGGGAATTTGGCGTCGATCACGAGCCCGCGCTCGTCGCCCGGCAGGCGTACGAGGCAATCCGGGCGTGTGCGGTTGGAGAGCGTTGCCTGGAACTCGAACGCGCCCACGGGCAGCCCGTCGCGAACGATTGCCTCCATGCGCCCCTGGCCGTAGGCGCCGCGGGTCTGCTTGTTGGACAGGATGTCCTTCAACCCCACGATCTCGCCCGTGAGGTTCGTCAGGTTCTGCTGCGCCGCGTCGATGACCGCAAGGCGCTCGTTCAGCTTGGACAGGTTTTCCGATTGGTGGCGCGTGGAGGATTCCAGCCCCTGGCCGACCCGGTGCTGCAGCCCGTCGATCCGCTCCGAGATCATGCGCACGAAGTCGCTCTGGCGGGATCCGAACACCTCCGCCATGGTCCGCATCCGGCCGGTCATCTCAGATTGGATCCGGGTGAGCTCCGCCACCTTGTCATCCATCTCCCGCGCCCGCTCGTCGGCGATCATCGCTTCCATGGCCCGATCCCGGCGGGTGCGCAGGAGCTGCATGGTGACGAGGAGAAGCATCATGAGACTCAGGCCAGCCATCCCCATGACAGCCTGGCCCCAGGTTATGGAGGTTTAGCCGAGGATCAGCACGACATCGTTCATGAAGCTCAAGGTTCCGGTTGACGGATGCATCCGAACATAAGACGAACGATTTGACCATCCTCGCTCAAGCACTTATCTCCCGCGATCATGACCATCAGACCTCTCGTTATTATCCCCGATTCCAAGCTCCGCCTGGTTTCCGAGCCCGTTCAGGAAATCACGGGCGAGATCCGCAGGTTGGCGGACGACATGCTGGAAACCATGTACGACGCCCCCGGCGTCGGCCTCGCCGCCATCCAGATCGGCGTGCCGGTCCGCATGGTGACCATGGACGTGTCGAAATCCGAGGGCGAGCGCGAGCCGATGGTGCTCATTAACCCCGAAATCGTCTGGGCCTCGGAGGAGAAACGGGTCTACGAGGAGGGCTGCCTCTCGATTCCCGAATATTACGAGGAGGTTGAGCGGCCTGACCGGGTGCGCTTCCGCTACATGGACCTGAAGGGCGAGACCATCGAGCAGGACGCGGACGGACTGCTGGCCACCTGCGTCCAGCACGAGATCGATCATCTCAACGGAGTCCTGTTCATCGACTACCTGTCGAAGCTCAAGCGCGACAGGGTCATGACCAAGTTCAAGAAGGCGGCCAAGCGCGAGGCCGGCGCATGAGCCTGCGCGTCGTCTTCATGGGCACTCCGGATTTCGCCGTGCCCACGCTGTCCGAGATCGTCGGCCAGGGCCACGAGGTGGTGGCCGTCTACACCCGCCCGCCGGCTGCCGCCGGGCGTGGCATGGAGTTGAAGCCCTCCCCGGTCCACAATATGGCGGATCGGTTCGGGATTCCCGTGTTCACGCCCAAGACCCTGCGCACCGACGAGGCTGCGGAGATCTTCCGCAGCCATGACGCCGATGTGGCGGTGGTGGTGGCCTACGGCATGCTGCTGCCGAAAGCTATTCTCGAGGCGCCGGAGCTCGGCTGCCTCAACCTTCACGCCTCCCTGCTCCCCCGATGGCGCGGCGCGGCGCCGATCCAGCGCGCCGTCATGGCCGGCGACCAGGAAACCGGCGTCGCCGTCATGAAGATGGAAGAGGGCCTCGATACAGGTCCCGTCGCCATGGTCGAGAAGGTGGCGATCGGGCCTGATATGAATGCGGGCGACCTGCACGACAAGCTCATGATGCTCGGCGGGGACCTCATGGTGCGGGCGCTCGCCGCCCTGTCGCGGGGGGGCTTGGGCTTCACGCCACAGCCTGAGGAGGGCGTCACTTACGCCCATAAGCTCAAGAACGAGGATGCCCTGATCGACTGGTCGCAGCCAGCTCAGGCCGTGCACGACCACATCCGTGGGCTCTCTCCCTTCCCGGGGGCCTATTTCACGGCGGATTTCGGCAAGGGTCAGGAGCGTGTGAAGGTGTTGCGCGCCGCCTTGGGAAAAGGCTCAGGTTCACCTGGGACATTGCTCGACAATAATGGTATAATATCCTGTAGCGACGGGGCTGTCCGTCTCATCCAGGTTCAGAGAGCCGGTAAGGGCCCCGTGGCTTTCGAGGAATTCCTGCGCGGCGTGAGGCTTGGTCCGGGCGCCCGCTTTGGGTGAGGTCCGGCATGAGGGTTCGTCTGGAGGAGACTACCGACTGGCCTTCACTCTACACTATCTATGCTGCCGCCTTCGGACAGTTGGCCGAGGCCGATCTTGTCCGGCGTATGCAGGATGACGAAGACCTCATCCTGTCGGTGACCGCCTATACGGATGAGCCGGCCGGTCATATCGCCTACTCCCGTCTGTGTTTGCACGAGACTCCATCCATCAAGGCATGCGTGCTGGCCCCGCTGGCGGTCTGCCCCTTGTTTCAAAAGCAAGGCATCGCGGCGGCTCTTGTCCGGCATAGCCTCATGCGCCTGACGGAAGACGGATACGACTTGGTCGTCGTTCTTGGCGAACCGCATTATTACGGCCGCTTCGGCTTCGATCCGAAGCTGGCGGAAAAGCTGAAAACGCCCTATGACGGGCCCTATCTCCAGGCCCTTGCGCTTTCCGACCACGGGAAAGGCGCCCACGGCCCTGTATCCTACGCCAGGGCCTTTGCAGAACTGAACTAGACATGCCTCGCTACAAGCTTGTCGTCGAATACGACGGCACGCCATTCACCGGGTGGCAGCATCAGACGAACGGTCTTTCCGTGCAACAGGCGGTCGAAGATGCGATCGCGCGCTTCACCGGCACACCCGTGCGCGTCCACTGTGCCGGGCGCACCGATTCAGGCGTTCACGCCACCCACCAGGTCGTGCATGTGGATTTGGAGAAGGAGTGGCGGCCGGATACCGTGCGCGATGCCACCAACTCTCACCTGAGGCCTGCCCCTGTTGCGATCCTGTCGGCGCAGATCGTGCCCGAGACGTTCAATGCCCGCATCTCCGCCGTGAAGCGTCATTACGTCTACCGCATCCTCAACCGGCGCGCGCCGCCGACGCTTGAAGCAAACCGGGTCTGGCACGTGGCATGGCCGCTTGATGCGGAGGTGATGCACGAGGCCGCGCAGACACTGATCGGGCGGCACGACTTCACCACGTTCCGGGCGGCCGAATGCCAAGCCAATAGCCCGATCCGCACCCTCGACCGGCTCGACGTGGAGCGGATCGGCGACGAGATCCGCATTTATGCCTCGGCCCGCTCGTTCCTGCACCATCAGGTGCGCTCGATGACGGGAACTCTGGAGCGGGCCGGCGCCGGGCGCTGGTCGGTGGAGGATGTGCGGGCGGCTCTGGAAGCGCAGGACCGCAAGCGCTGCGGCCCCATGGCTCCATCGACGGGCCTTTACCTGATCGGCGTCGACTACCCGGAGCTAGCCTAGAAGGCCTCGCATCGCCGTTCCCACGAAGGCATTGAGCACGATGCCGAGCACGACGATGCCCAGGGCCGGCAGACCGGTAAGGCCCAGCGTCGACTTGGTGGCGAACCATTGCAGCCGGACGATGATGATCGCAAAGGCGAGGCTGAACAGGCTGGCGAGGCCGGGAGGCGCCCAGCCCAGGAGCATGAGCATGGCTGGCACGGAGAGCACCAACATGCCGATGACGGAGATCCAGTTCGTGACGATCACGAAAGGCACATAGGCCTTCTCGAGCCGGAGCCAGCGGGCAATCCAGATCATGGCGACCGGCAAGGCAAGGAAGCCTGCCACATGGCCGAGGGCCACGACGAGATCCAGCCAGACATTGTCCAGCAGGGCTCGGTCGGGCTGAAGCAGGCCGAGGCGCAGACGCTCGAAAGCCAAGGAGACCACGTAGGCCGGAAGGGTCAGCCAGAGCGCCGTGAAGGAGCGCCAGAAACCTCGCTCGCTCATGTCGAAGGATTTCAGCCCTTCGACCCTGCTGTTGAGCAGGTCCAGTGTTCCCCTGAACGAGCGATTGACCTCATCCGCCGTGACGATCATGAGCAGCCTCATCCATGAAGACGATTGCTCACGAGAATGGGCGGATGGCTAAATCGTTCCGCCAAAATTCCGACTTTAGTCTAAATAGTCAGGCTTGGGCTGTCAGGATGCAGCGGCGAAGTAGGCGTCGAGCACCTTGCGGTAAATCCCTGTCAGGCGGTCCAGATCGGCCACCGGCACCCGCTCGTCGATCTGGTGCATGGTCTGCCCGACGAGGCCGAACTCCACCACCGGGCAGTCCTTCACAATGAAGCGAGCGTCCGACGTGCCGCCGGTGGTGGAGAGTTTCGGCTGGACACCGGTCTCGGCCTCGATGGCATCGGCGATGAAGCCCACGAAGGCATTCGGCGGCGTCAGGAACGCGACGGCGTTGGTCGGCTCCATCACGAGGCGGTAGCGCACCGTGTTGCCGGCAGCCTCGCGCAGGCGGCGGTCGATCTCCTGCTCCAGGCTTTGGGGCGTCCAAAGATCGTTGAAGCGGATGTTGAATGTGGCCCGCGCCTCGGCCGGGATGACGTTGGAGGCGGGATTGCCCACGTCTACCGTGGTCATCTCCAGGTTCGAGGCATCGAAATGCTCCGTGCCGTGATCGAGCGGTTCGCTGAGGAGCTCGGAGAGCAGGCGCATCATGCCGGGGATCGGGTTGTCCGCCAGGTGCGGATAGGCCACGTGTCCCTGCTTGCCCTCGACGACGACCCGGCCGGTCAGCGAGCCGCGCCGGCCGATCTTGATCATGTCGCCGAGCTGGTTCGGGTTTGTGGGCTCGCCCAGAATGCAATGGTCGAACCGCTCGCCGCGGCCCTTCGCCCATTCAAGGAGCTTGACCGTGCCGTTGACGGCCGGCCCCTCCTCGTCTCCCGTGATGAGGAAGCCGATGGAGCCTTTGAACGCGGGAGTGTTGCGGATGAATTCGAGCGCTGCCGCCATCATGCAGGCGATGCCGCCCTTCATGTCGACCGCGCCGCGCCCGTAGAGCTCGCCGCCATGGATCTCGCCGCTGAACGGGTCATGGGTCCAGCGGCCCACATCGCCCGGCGGCACGACATCGGTGTGACCGGCAAAGAGCAGGTAGGGCTCGCCTTGGCCGTAGCGGGCATAAAGGTTCTCGACATCCGGCGTGCCGGGCTCGGAGAAGACCGGCCGGTGCACCACGAACCCTGCCTCCTTCAGGACGCCTCCGATGAAGGCGAGCGCCCCACCCTCCTCCGGCGTCACGGAGGGGCAGCGCAGGAGGGACTGGGCGAGGGAGAGGGGGGAATGGTCCATCGGATCAGTCGCGCAACAGCTCGTTGATCCCCGTCTTTGCCCGTGTCTGGGCATCGACGCGCTTCACGATGACGGCGCAGTAGAGAGACGGACCGGGAGAGCCGTCCGGAAGCGGCTTGCCGGGAAGCGAGCCGGGCACGACCACGGAATAGGGCGGCACGCGACCCACGAAAACCTCGCCGGTGTTGCGGTCGACGATCTTGGTGGAAGCCGACAGGAACACGCCCATGGAGAGCACCGAGCCTTCGCCCACGATCACGCCTTCCACCACCTCGGAGCGAGCGCCGATGAAGCAGTTGTCCTCGATGATGGTGGGATTGGCCTGGAGCGGCTCCAGCACGCCGCCGATGCCGACGCCGCCGGAGAGATGCACGTTCTTGCCGATCTGAGCGCAGGAGCCCACCGTCGCCCAGGTGTCCACCATGGTGTTCTCGTCCACATAGGCGCCGAGATTGACGAAGGACGGCATCAGCACCACGCCGGGCGCGATGTAGGCGCCGCGGCGCACGGTGCAGTTCGGCACGGCCCGGAAGCCTGCGGCGCGGAAGCGGTTCTCGCCCCAGCCGGCGAACTTGGACGGCACCTTGTCCCACCAGGTCGCCTCGCCCGGACCGCCGCCGATGACCTCCATGTCATTCAGGCGGAAGGACAGCAGCACGGCCTTCTTCAGCCATTGATGCACCTGCCACTCGCCGCCGGCGCCCTTCTCGGCCACGCGAGCCTTGCCGGAATCGAGCAGGCTCATGGCCTCTTCCACGGCCTCGCGCACGGCGCCCGTCGTGGTGGGGCTGACATTGGCCCGGTCTTCCCAGGCGGCATCGATCGTTTGGGCGAGGTCGGTGGTGGACATGAGCAGCTCGGAGCAAGGGTTTCGTTGCCGCCTGATTAGCAACGGCGCTCAGGCCTGTCACCTGATCTATGTTGTGGACACCCAGTCAAAGCCTAGCATAGGGTCCGGTCTGCACCTGTTTCACCCACAGCCTTGGACCTGAGCTCCCGCCGTATGATTCCCGTCCGCGACATGCGCAGCGTTCTTTATGCTACGGCGATCCTCTTCGCCGTTGCGGTGATCGGGATCAGAGGGGCGTTCCTGTGGCTCGAGTACCGCAGCGCCTTGAATCGCGCCGAGGCTGCAACGCAGGATCTCGCCCTCCTGATGGAGGAATATGCCAAGCGGACCCTCGAGACGAGCGACCTCCTCCTCAACGACATTATTGCCTATGTGCGCCTGAGAGGCGGTGTCGGCGCCTTGAGCGAAACGACCGATGCCAGCCAGTACCTCGCCGAATTGACGCAGAGGTCCTCCGCCAGCGATTTGTTCCTGATCATCGACCGGGATGGCAAAGTGGTTGGAGTATCGATCCCGCAGCTGGGGGAGCCGGTGGGCTTTGCGGACCGGTCCTGGTTCAAGGCCCACTGGGCCGGAGCTGAAAGCTTCGTGGGCGGCGCCATCGTGGGACGGCTCACCAAGGAAATCCTCTATACCTATTCCCGACGCATTCCCGATCTGAACGGCGATTTCGACGGAGTCGCGCAAGTCGCCCTGCGCCCAGCCTTCCTGCAGGAGATCTCAAGGCCTGACATTGAGGACGACAACATCATTCTCGGCCTCTGGGGCCGAGATGGGCGCGTCATTGCACGCACCGGCCTCGCGGCGAACCAGACGGACACGGGCGTCAGCCACACGGCGCTCTTCAACGAGATGGAGGGGCAGCGCAGCGGCACCTACCGCGCCAGCGATATGGGCGATGGAATCGAGCGGATCATCTCCTTCCGCCGGCTGGAACGCTGGCCCGTCACCGTTACGGCCAGTGTGCCGGTCACGACGGCACTCGCCGCCTGGACAACGGGCTTCTACTGGAGCGCCGGAATCACGGCCATCGTGCTGATTGCACTGTGCTGGCTCACCTGGATCGGAGTGCGGCTCAGCCACCAGACGGAGACCACTCAAAAGGAGTTGCAGCGCGCGAACGAAAGCCTTGCGACCGCGCTGTCCGACAAGGTCATGCTGCTGCAGGAAATTCATCATCGTGTGAAGAACAACCTGCAGGTTACATCGAGCCTGCTGCAGATGCAGGCCCGCCGCTTCCAGGATCCGGGTGTGAGGTCAGCGTTCCAGGAAACGCAGGACCGTCTGCGCTCCATCGGGCTGATCCACGATATTCTTTATCGCAAGGATACGGGCGGCACGATCGATCTGCAGGACTATCTTGGCCGGCTCATTCACGAACTGTCCGCCACCTACGGGGCTGCGGCCCGGGGGATCATCGTCGACCTCGATGCCGAACCGATCATGATCGATCTCGACCGCGGCGCTCCGCTGGCGCTCGCCGTAACAGAGGCGATTTCCAATGCGTTCAAGCACGCTTTCGGGCCCGGTGAAGGCGGCCGCATCATCGTCTCTGCGCACAGGATCGATGGCCGGATCGCAATCGCCGTGCGCGACACGGGCAAGGGCGTGTTGGATGTGCCGGAGAATGCGTCGTCGCTCGGGATGAAGCTCATCCGATCCTTCGCCCAGCAGCTCGGCGGCCAGTTCAGCCTGACGGCCGATGGCGGCACGGTGTTCCGGCTCGACATTCCGGCGTGAAAGCTACGCCGGCATGGCAGTCCCCCGCCTTGATCCGGGTATCAGTCCCGGCCATCCACGTCTCGTTTATTCCAACCTCATCCTGAGGAGCAGACGCAGTCTGCTCCTCAGGATGAGGGCGAAGGAAAACAATACCGAGATCACCGGCACAAGGCCGGTGATGACGTGAGAAGGGCAGGGCTTTTTTTCAGAACGAGGTGCGCTGGCGGATGGCAGCCGACAGGGTACCCTCGTCGAGATAGTCGAGCTCGCCGCCGACCGGCACGCCGTGGGCAAGCTTCGTCACCTTGATGGGCAGATGTGCGAGCAGCTCGGTGATGTAATGAGCCGTGGTCTGCCCATCGACAGTCGCGTTGAGGGCCAGAATGACCTCGGCGACGCCGGGCTCCGACACGCGGGCGACGAGGCGTTCCAGGTTCAGGTGCTCGGGACGCACGCCGTCGAGCGGGGAGAGCACGCCGCCGAGCACATGGTACTTGGCGTTGACTGCGCCGGAACGTTCGAGAGCCCAGAGATCGGACACGTCCTCCACCACGACGAGGATCGAAGGGTCGCGCTTGGCATCGCGACAGATGGTGCAGGGTTCCGACGTATCCACATTGCCGCAGGACGAGCACACGACGATGCGCTCGTTGGCGATGCGCATGGCATCGCTCAACGGGTTGAGCAGCGTCTCACGCTTCTTGATGAGATGGAGTGCCGCGCGCCGTGCAGAACGCGGGCCCAAGCCCGGCAGACGGGCAAGCAGCTGGATCAGACGCTCGATCTCAGGTCCGGCAACGTGTTGAGCCATTGATGTCTCAGAACAGCTTCAGGCCGGGCGGCAGCGGCAAGCCCTTGGTGATGCTTTCCATGCGCTCCTGGGCGGCACGTTCGGCCTTGCCGCGGGCGTCGTTCATGGCGGCCACGATGAGATCCTCGAGGATCTCCTTCTCGTCCGGGTTCATGAGCGAGGAATCGATGTTGATCGATTTCAAGCTGCCCTTGCCGGTCACCTTCACGGTCACGACGCCGCCGCCGGCGGTGCCGTCGACTTCCAGGGTGTCGAGCTCGGCCTGGGCATCCTGCAGCTTCTGCTGCATCGCCTGAGCCTGCTTCATCAATCCCATGATGTCCTTCATGACCGCATCCTCAATTTAAAACAGATCGTCGTCTTCTTCAGTCTCGTGCGCAGCCGCCGCATCCTCTTCGCCGAGGATCTCGGCTTCCGCGTCCTCGCCGGTCTTTTCCGCACGCTCGATCACGTTCACGATCTGCGCGCCGGGAAATTTCGAGAGCACCGCCTGCACAAGCGGATGGTTGGCCGCCCCCTCCTTGCGCTCGCGTTCGGCCGCGACCGCCTTTTCGTGCAGGGTCGGAGCGCCTTCCTCGGAGGAGAGCGCCACCATCCAGCGCTCGCCGGTCCATTGCTGGAGGGCGCGGGTGAGATCGTTGGCGATGGTGCGGCTGCCGGTCTCGGTGAGGCTGAGCTCGATGCGGCCCTCCTCGAAGCGCACGAGGCGCACGTCGCGCTCCAGCGCCGCCTTCAGGACGATCTCGCGCTTCTCACCGGCGAGCGCCACCACGTCCTCGAAACGGCGCAGGCGCATGGTCGGCTCTGCCGGTGCAGGCTGAGCGCGCGGCTGCGGCTGAGCCTGCGAGGTCGCGAGCGCCATATTGCCGGAGGTCGCCGGGCCTGACGGCCGCGAAGGCGCGGGAGCCGGGCCGCCTGGGGTGAGCGGAGCGCCGTCCTTCAGGGCGCGCAGCGCCTCGTCGGGCGTCGGCAGGTCGGCCGCGTAAGCCAAGCGCACGAGCACCATCTCGGCAGCCGCGATCGGGCGGTTCGACGCCTGGACCTCGGGGATGCCCTTGAGCAGGATCTGCCAGGCGCGCGACAGGGTCCGGACCGAGAGCTTCCCGGCATAGTCCATGCCGCGGGTGCGCTCGATCTCCGAGAGAGCGGGATCCTTGGCGGCCTCCGCGATGAGCTTGAGGCGGGTGACGATGTGCGAGAAGGCCGCGAGGTCCGACAGGATCACGGCCGGGTCCGCACCGGCATCATATTGCGAGCGCAGTCCCTCGAAAGCTGCCGGCACGGCGCCGCGCATGATGGCCTCGAACAGATCGATGACCTGGCTGCGGTCGGCGAGCCCGAGCATGTCGCGCACCGTGTCGGGCGTGACCACGCCGGCGCCGTGCGCAATGGCCTGATCCATCAGCGACAGGGAATCGCGCGCCGAGCCTTCGGCCGCGCGGGCAATCGCCGCGAGCGCCTCCTGGTCGGCCTGCACGCCTTCGGCATCGCAGATTCGGCCGAGATGAGCCACGAGCTTGTCGGCCTCGATGCGGCGCAGGTCGAAGCGCTGGCAGCGGGACAGGATCGTGACGGGCACTTTACGGATTTCGGTGGTGGCGAAGATGAACTTCGCGTGCGGCGGCGGCTCCTCCAGGGTCTTCAGGAAGGCGTTGAACGCCTTCTCCGATAGCATGTGGACCTCGTCGATGATGTAGACCTTGTACCGGGCCGAGACCGGCGAGTAGCGGATGCCGTCGATGATCTGGCGAACGTCGTCGATGCCGGTATGCGACGCCGCGTCCATCTCCAGCACGTCCACGTGCCGCGATTCCATGATGGCTTCGCAATGGACGCCGAGGTCCGGCATGTGGACCGTCGGAGCGCCGGAGCCGTCGGGCTTCTGATAGTTGAGGCCGCGGGCCAGGATACGGGCCGTGGTGGTCTTGCCGACGCCGCGGACGCCGGTGAGCATCCAGGCCTGCGGGATGCGGCCGGTCTCGAAGGCGTTCGAGAGGGTGCGGACCATCGCCTCCTGGCCGATCAGGTCGTCGAAGGTGCGCGGGCGGTATTTGCGGGCAAGAACGCGGTAGGGCGAGGCCTTCGCTGCGGAAGCAGCCGCCGCCGGTGCTGGCGCGGCGGGGAAGCCCGGCAGGGCCGGCTCGTCGTTCAGGGGCGTGCCGGCTGTGGTATCGTCCATCGACTGCAAGGCTTTGGAGAAACTTGTACGGTGGGAGGCTGGACGAAGACCCGTTCGGTCTCGTTAGGGCTGCTTCCTTCCGGACCTGACCCGGTTGGCGAGTGAGACGTCCCTCGCCAACCTCCCACCGGCTATATGAGGGCATCGTTCCCGAAACGCAAGTTGGAAACAGTTATCCAGAGGCCGTCATCCCGGGGCTGCGTCAGCAGAACCCGGGATCGCTGGAGGAGTGTGGCTCCCTTCACCTCTCCCAGTGGGAGAGGTCGCGCCTTCAGGCGCAGGTGAGGGGTTACGCCATACCCGGAAAGACCTGTAACCCCTCACCCCACCCCTCTCCCTCAGGGAGAGGGAGACCCGCGCCCTATCCTACAAACGATCCCGGATCGGCTGCGCCGTCCGGGATGACAAATCCTGAGGCTGACAGGATGCCGCGGGCTCGGTTACATAGCCTCATGACATTCCAGCTCGATTCCCGGCTCGACGCCGACACGATCCCGGTCGGCGACCTCGCCCTCTCGTCGGTTCTGCTGCTGAACGACGCACGTTTTCCCTGGTTCGTCCTAGTGCCCCGCATCGCGGGGGTGAGCGAGCTGACGGACCTGTCCGAGGAGCAATCCGCCCAGCTGATGCAGGAGATCCGCATCGCCACGGGGGTGATGCTGGAGCTCTCGAAACCCGACAAGGTGAATGTGGGCGCGCTCGGCAACATCGTCGCGCAGCTTCATGTTCATGTGATCGGACGCTTCCGCTCCGATCCGGCCTGGCCCGGTCCCGTCTGGGGGCACGGCACCCGGACCCCTTACCCTCCCCACGCGGCTTCTGCCCTCATCGAGCGTGCCGCCACTCTTTTCGCGGCGGCCTGACCCATGATCCGACCCATCGCCTACATCACGAACCCGCTCGTCCGCCACAGCGCGGAGCGGGACCCGGAGGCGATCGCCAACGCCGTGGCCAATCCCTGGACAGCCATGGTCGTCCTGGCCGGCGACCTGCCCGTCCTGCGGACCGGCGAGCCGGGAACGTGCCTCCTGAGTGCCGAGATCCTGGGGCGCCTTCCCGCCCACCAGGAGCAGGTGTTTCTCGGCACGCTCAACGACCGCCCCGTTGTGGCGACCCTGGTCGCCCCGGAGGCGGCCGAGCTGTTTCAGGACGACCCGGTCTTCACGGCCGTCGACCTGCGATCCATCGCGGTGCGCGGCCTCGTGCCGGCGGAGGAGCTTGGGATGCTCGCCATGGCGAAGTCGATGCTCGACTGGCACCGCCGCCACCGCTTCTGCGCCAATTGCGGTGCGCCGACGCAAGCGGCCCAGGCCGGTTTCCGGCGCGATTGCGCGGCCTGCGGGGCCCAGCATTTCCCGCGCACCGATCCGGTCGTCATCATGCTCGTGACCCGCGGCGACAAGTGCCTGATGGGCCGCCAGCCGCGCTTTCCGGAAAAGATGTATTCCTGCCTCGCCGGCTTCCTGGAGCCTGGCGAGACCATCGAGGACGCGGTGCGCCGGGAGACCTTCGAGGAGGCCGGCATCCGGGTGGGTGCCGTGCGCTATCTCGCCTCCCAGCCCTGGCCCTTCCCGTCGAACGTCATGATCGGCTGCATTGGGGAAGCGCTCAACGACGACATCGCCTTCGACGGCGAGGAGCTCGAGGACGCCCGCTGGTTCACCAAGGACGACATCCGGCGCATGCTGGAAGGCGCCCACGAGGAATTCCTGGCGCCGGCTCCGATTGCCATTGCGCACCACCTCATTCGGGAGTGGGTGAAGGAGTAGAGCCAGCTCTCACGATGGTACGTCATCCCGGACGGAGCGTGAGCGAAGATCCGGGGTCGCGGGCAGGATAAGGTGTTGGATCCTCACCGGTGTCATCCCCGCGCAGGCGGGGATCCATCACCGCTGACGCCTCAAGAAGAGCGAACCGCGTTGCGCCTCGTTCTGCACCGTCGGCGGTTATGGATCCCGGGCTCTGCTGCGCAGCCCCGGGATGACAGGGCTTTACTCGTCATCCGATCCCGGATCGGCTCTGCCATCCGGGATGACCCACTTGATGTCTCTGTCAAAGAGCCAGCACCTTGGGGCCCGCAGCGGGTGCTGCGAGCCTGAAGGTTGATCGAGGGTGGCGCGACGGGCAGCCCGGCTCGATGTGTGTTGGTGAAATGGAAGAGCCGAGGTGCCTCTTCGCGCACGGCTTCTTTAGGCGTTCAAGCGATGCCAGCCCGGTGACCGCTCAAGGCGGGGCCCGCCTGCTCAGCGGGGGCCTTGAACCGATTCCGACCACCGGCACGCAGCCTGGGCCTCCCGTCGCACAGGTTTGCGAAACCTCTGCACGGGACCGTGCCTGCTCCCACACTGCGACGCCTCGCGAGCGCGCCCCTCACAGGAACAGGTCTACGCAACCTTATAGCCGAGCTTAGAGCAACAATCAAGAACAAAATAAGAACATTGATCCTTCCACCTGCTGTCATCCCCGCGCCGTCATGGCCGGGCTTGTCCCGACCATCCACGTCTTTGCCACCCACCCTCTCCATCCTCATCCTGAGGAGCAGACGCAGTCTGCGTCTCGAAGGAGGCTCCAGAGAGCACTGGATGATCCTTCGAGACGGTCGCTGCGCGACCTCCTCAGGATGAGGCAGGAGCGGTGGACAGCAAAGACGTGGATCCCCGGACCAAGTCCGGGGATGACGGAGAGGGTGTTGGAACCGGGGAGTGTCAGAACCCCAAGAGTGTCATTCCCGGCCGGAGCGTAGCTGAGTGGAAGGGGATCCAGAGCGTTGGGCGTGAGGATGGATCTCCTTCCCGCACTTCATGCGCTGGGGGTGACGCGCGTCGAGGACAAATCAACCCTCCGGGGGCAGCTCGAACCGATACGCAACCTCGGTGACCATCTGACCGCGTAGGTCGAAGGACTGCTCAGCTCCGGATGTGCCGCCCAGAGATTCATAGAAGTGGCGGGCAGGCAGGTTGTCCTTCAGGACCCACAGGGCGACCGAGCGGATGCCGTGGGCGGCGAGGTGATCGAAGACGCCGGCCATGAGCCTGCGACCGATGCCCTGCCGCTTGACCTTGTCGAGCAGGTAGATGGCATAGATCTCGGCATCGGTCCCGAGAAGATCGACACCCTGGCCGCGGATCGGCCCGCCTCGGATGAACCCGACGATCTCGCCGTCATCGGCTTCAGCCACGAGGAGCCTGGCCCTGGGCTCCGGCTCGGCCAGAGCCCGTTGCCATAACTGGACCCGCTCCTCGACGGAGAGACCCGCGAGGGCCTCCGGTGAGAGGAAGCTCTTGTAGGATTCGCGCCAGCCCTGGACGTGGGCCCTGGCAATGCCTTCCACGTCAGCCTCAACGGCATCGCGGATGCGGATCGTCACTCCGCCGCTTCCTTGATCTTCTCCCGGAACGGATCGGCCGGGTAGACACCCAAAATCCGCAGCTCACGGGAGAAGAATTCCAGCTCCTCGAGCGCTCGCTTGAGGTTGGCGTCCTCCGGGTGACCGTCCACCTCGGCGTAGAACTGCGTGGCCAGGAACTCGCCTTCGAGCATGTAGCTCTCGAGCTTCGTCATGTTGATGCCGTTGGTGGCGAAGCCCCCGAGCGCCTTGTAGAGAGCCGCCGGCAGGTTGCGGACGCGGAACACGAAGGACGTGACCGTCGGGCCCTCGCTGGCCGGAGCCCATTGCGGCGTTTTCGACAGGATGACAAAGCGGGTGGTGTTGTGAGCCTCGTCCTCCACGTTCTCGGCCAGGATCTTGAGGCCGTAGATGTCGGCCGCCATTCGGGGCGACAGCGACGCCCGGGTCGGGTCCTTCCATTCCGCCACCTCGCGGGCAGAGCCTGCGGTGTCGCCGGCCACATGCGCTTTTAAGCCCAGCTTGCGGATGATTTTGCGGCACTGGCCGAGCGCATGGACGTGGCTGTAGACGTCCTTGATGGTGCCGAGATTGGCATCCGGGACGGCCATCAGGTGAAAATGGATCGGCAGGAAATGCTCGCCGACGATGTGCAGACCCGAGGTCGGCAGCAGATGGTGGATGTCGGCCACGCGGCCCGCAATCGAGTTCTCGATCGGGATCATGGCGAGGCTCGCCGGACCCTCGTTCACGGCAGCGAAAGCGTCCTCGAAGGTCGGGCATGGCAGCGCCTCCCAGTCGGGACGGGCTTGCGCGCAGGCGGTGTGGGAATTGGCGCCCAATTCGCCCTGGAACGAAATCAACTTGCTCATGATTGCCTCCGCGCCGCGATGATCTCACGCGCTCTGTCCAGATCGTGGGGAGTATCGACGCCCAGCGGCACGTCGTCGACGACAACGGCATCGATGCGCATGCCGGCTTCGAGCGCGCGCAGCTGCTCCAGCTTCTCGCGCAGCTCCAGGGGTGACGGCTTCAGGCCGACGAAACGCTGCAGCGCCTTGCGGCGGTAGGCGTAGAGACCGATGTGATGATAGAGCGGCCCGTCACCATAGGGCGCGGTCGCCCGGGTGAAGTAGAGCGCGCGGAAGCGGCCCGGGGAGATCTGGCTTCCCACCATCTTCACCACATTGGGATTGGTCCTCTCCTCCTCGCGCCCGATAACCGCCACCAGGGTCGCAAGATCGACTTGCGGATCCGAGAGCGGGGTGATCGAAGCGGCAATCGCCCGGGGATCGACGGTCGGCAGGTCCCCCTGCACGTTCACGATCACGTCGTGCCGCCCGTCCGGGTCGAGCTTTTCCACAGCCTCGAAGATGCGGTCGGACCCGGAGGCATGGTCGGCCCGCGTCATGACCGCATGGCCACCCGCCCGCGTCACGGCTTCGGCGATCTCGGGCGCATCGGTAGCGACCGCCACGGGTCCGATCCCTGCTTCCATGGCCCGGCGCCACACATGGACAATCATGGGCTCCCCCGCGATGTCGGCGAGCGGCTTGTTGGGCAGGCGCATTGCGGCCATACGGGCCGGGATGAGGACGAGAGGGTCGGACATGGCGCGATCTTCAAGGCAGAGGGGTCTTCAAGGGCTGGGGCTTGAGCGTCCTTAGCAAGGCGCGCCCTGTTTGTCATGACCGTGTGCGGCACTCTATCCAGGGACCTCGAGGCACCCTGAATTCGTTGCAACCCCGAACTGCGACCACGAGAACGGCGAAAACCTCCGGAAACCCCATTGTCAAACCCCCATGACAACGGCTAAGCAACGCCCCGACGCGGGCACCCGCCTGCGGATCCTTTCTGCTGCGCTGGTTTCGCCGCTTTTACGAAGGCGAGGAGAGCCTCACTCATGAATATCGAGACCAATAAGATCGCAGGCGCCGTTTTCGCCTCGCTTCTTTTCGTGGTCGGCGTCAATGTCATCGCCGGCGGCCTGTTTTCTCCCCATAAGCCCGCCGTTCCAGGCTATGACCTCCCGGCACCGGATGAAGGCGCGACCGCCGATGCGGGCGCCGCCGCTCCGGCCGAGCCGCTTCCCATTCTTCTCGCCAGCGCCGACGTCGCCAAGGGTCAGGCTGCGGCCAAGAAGTGTGCTTCCTGCCACACCTTCGAGGAGGGCGGACCCAACAAGGTCGGCCCAAACCTTCATGGCGTGGTCGGCCGTGCTCTCGCGTCTCACGCGGGCTTCAACTACTCGGGCGCCCTCAAGGGCAAGGGCGGCGATTGGAATTACGAGGCTCTGAACGCCTTCATCCAGAACCCCAAGCAGGCCGTCCCCGGCACCATCATGGCCTTCGCGGGCATCGCCCAGGCCAAGGAGCGGGCCGATCTCATCGCCTATCTGAAGTCGGTCTCCCCCGCGGCTCCTCCGCTCCCTGAGGCCTCCGCCGCTGCGGCTCCGGCCAATGCGGCCGCCCCTGCGGCGCCCGCTGCAGGAGGAACTCCTGCCGCTCCGGCAGCCCAGTAAGACACCCCCCTCTCACATTTCCGAAAGCCGGGCCGAAAAGCCCGGCTTTTTCTTTTGAGCCGCCTCTCCTTTCAGGCGTTGTCCCTTGCGCTCGCTCCACAGCGCCCAAAAATGTAGCTAGCGCATCGGACGGAAAAGTGGGATCCGGTTTTCCGCTCCGAACGATGCGCCAGTATAAAGAAGAAGCATCGGATTGATCCCAAAAGTGCAGTTCCACTTTTGGGTCCGATGCTTGGACAGACGCCTCACATCCTAGGAGACGCCGTGTGATCCGTACCCTTCTGCCGAGCCTCCTGGCTGCCTGTCTTGCCCTCAGCCCCCTCGCAGCCCAGGAAGCGCGATGGCGGCACGGATCGGTCCTGCTCGACGAGCCGAAATACCCGGCAGGCTTCAAGCATTTCGACTATGTGAACCCGGATGCTCCCAAGGGCGGGCTGGTGCGCCTCGGCGCCCAAGGCACCTTCGACAGCTTCAACATTGTGGTGGCCGGCGTGAAGGGCTCGCCCGAACAGGGGATCGGGCTCGTCTACGAGGCCTTGACCACATCCGCCCTCGACCAGCCCAACTCGTCCTATGGTCTCCTGGCCGAGGCTTTTTCGTACCCGGAAGACTATTCCTCCGTCACCTTCCGCCTGCGTCCCGAAGCGCGCTGGCACGACGGGAAGCCGGTGACGGCGGACGACGTGATCTTCTCCTTCGAGGCACTGAAGACCAATAGCCCCACTTACGCCTTCTACTATGCCAACGTGACCAAGGCCGAGAAGCTGGGCGAACGGGAGGTGAAATTCACCTTCGACGAGAAGGGCAACCGCGAGCTGCCGCAGATCATGGGACAGCTCATCGTCCTGCCCAAGCACTGGTGGGAAGGGACCACGCCGGACGGGCGCAAGCGCGACATCACGCAGACGACCCTGGAGCCGCCGCTGGGCTCAGGCCCCTACCGTCTCAAGAGCTTCGAGGCTGGCCGCACCGCTGCTTACGAGCGCGTGAAGGATCATTGGGGTGCCAATCTCAACGTGTATGTCGGCCAGAACAATTTCGACGAGATCCGTTTCGAGTATTACCGCGACGCGACGGTGCTGCTCGAAGCCTTCAAGGGCGACCGCATCGATTTCCGTTCCGAGAACAGCGCCCGCAACTGGGCCGTCGGTTATGACTTCCCGGCGCGCCAGGAAGGCCGCGTGATCCGTGAGGAATTCCCGATCCGCGCGAGCGGCAGGATGCAGGCCTTCGTGCTCAATCTCAGGCGCGACCAGTTCAAGGATCAGCGCGTCCGCCGGGCCTTCAACCTCGCCTTCCCGTTCGAGGAGTTGAACAAGACGATCTTCTACGGGCTCTATGAGCGGCCCTCGAGCTACTTCTACGGATTGGATCTCGCATCATCGGGTCTGCCAGAGGGCAAGGAGCTGGAGATCCTGGAGAGCGTGCGCGACAAGGTGCCTCCGTCGGTCTTCACCACACCTTACAAAAACCCGGTCAACGACTCGCCAGAGGCCATTCGCAACAACCTGCGCGAGGCCGACCGCCTGCTGAAGGAAGCAGGCTGGGAGGTGAAGGGCGGCCACCGCGTCAACGCCAAGGGCGAGGTCTTCAGCGTCGAGCTTCTCGGCAGCAGCCCCAACGACGAGCGCATCTTTCTGCCCTATGCGGATGTTCTCAAGCGGCTCGGCATCGCCGCCAGCGTGCGCACCGTGGACGACGTTCAGGAGACCAACCGCACCCGTGCTTTCGACTTCGACATCACCACGGGCCTCTGGCCTCAGTCGTCCTCGCCCGGCAATGAGCAGCGTGAGTTCTGGGGCTCGCAGGCAGCAAGCCGCGAAGGCTCGCAAAACCTCGCCGGCATTGCGGATCCTGCGGTCGACGCGCTCATCGATCGCGTGATCTTCGCCAAGGACCGCGACGAACTGGTCGCCGCCACAAAGGCGCTCGACCGCGTGCTGCTGGCGCACGATTATGTCGTTCCACAATGGACGTCGCTCAAGCAGCGCACCGCCCGCTGGGACCGCTACAGCCATCCCGAAAATATGCCGCGTTATGGTGGTGCCGCCTTCCCGACCGTCTGGTGGTACGATGAGGCCAAGGCTGCCAAGACGGGAGCGCCGCGATGAGAGAGTTCAGCCGCCGTCACATTCTTCGAACAGGGGCAGCGACTGCTGCGCTCTCAGTCCTTCCGCGCACTGGTTGGACGCAGGAAGGCAACGGCTCTGAGACCCATGGTCTCTCCAGCTTCGGCGAGCTCAAGTACCCGCCCGACTTTAAGCATTTCGATTACGTGAACCCGGCGGCTCCGAAAGGCGGCACGCTGGCGATCCAGATCAAGCAGACGCTGGGCAACCAGAACTTCGATACGTTCAACACGCTCAATGTCTTCGTGCTGAAAGGCGACGGCGCAGCGGGCATGGCCGGCACCTTCGACACCCTGATGGCCGGCTCCGGCGACGAGCCCGATGCGCTGTATGGCCTCGTGGCGAAGAGCGTGCGCATCTCCGACGACAAGCTCACCTATCGCTTCACCTTGCGGCCCGAGGCGCGCTTCCATGACGGCTCGAAGCTGACTGCGAAGGATGCGGCCTTCTCGTTGAACATCCTCAAAACCAAAGGCCACCCGGTCTTCAGTCAGCTCCTGCTGCAACTGGCCTCGGCGGAAGCGGAATCGGACGAGGTCCTGCGCGTCCAGTTCACGCCGCAGCGCAGCCGCGACCTGCATCTCGTCGTCGCCGGACTGCCGATTCTCTCCGAGCGCTACTGGCAGGGCAAGGATTTCGAGGCTGCCACGCTCGAAGCCCCGCTCGGCTCGGGTCCGTACAAGGTGGGACGCTTCGAGGTCGGGCGCTTCATCGAGTTCGATCGGGTGCCCGATTACTGGGCCAAGGATCTGCCCGTGAATGTGGGGCAGAACAATTTCGACCGCGTCCGCTACGATTATTTCCGCGACCGCACGGTGGCGTTCGAGGCGTTCAAGAACGGCACGCTCAACTTCCACGAGGAGTCGACATCGCGAACCTGGGCAACGGGCTACGACTTCCCGGCGGCGCGCGAGGGACGCGTCAAGAAGGAGGAGCTTCCCAACACCCTGCCGGCGCCGATCCAGGGCTGGTACTTCAACACGCGCCGCGAGATGTTCAAGGACCCGCGCATCCGCGAGGCGATCGGGTTGGCGTTCGATTTCGAATGGACCAACACGAACATCATGTTCGGCTCGTATCGCCGCACAACATCGTTCTTTGAGAACTCGGACATGAAGGCTGTGGGCCGTCCGTCGAGCGAGGAACTGGCGCTGCTGGAGCCGTTCCGGGACAAGCTGCCGGCCTCCGTCTTCGACGAGCCCGTTGTGCCGCCCGTCTCCGACGGGTCGGGCCAAGACCGGCAGCTGCTGCGCCGGGCAGACGAGCTTCTGCGACAGGCCGGGTGCAAGCGCGACGGCGGCGTTCTCAAACTACCGAACGGACAGCCCTTCGTGATCGAGTTCCTCGATGCCGCGACTTTCCTTCAGCCGCATACTCAGCCGTTCCAGAACAACCTGAAGCGGCTCGGCATCGATGCCCGCTCGCGCATCGTGGATGCGGCACAATATCAGCAGCGGCTGAACGAATACGATTTCGACATCACGAGCCGGGCCCTCGTCGGCGTCACAACGCCCGGCGACAGCCTGCGAACCGTCTACGGCTCACAGGCCGCCCGCACCCCGGGAGCGCAGAACCTGGCCGGGATCGAGCACCCGGCCGTCGACGCCCTGATCGAGACTATCGGCAGGGCCAAGTCGCGCCAGGAGCTGAACATCGCCTGCCGCGCCCTGGACCGGGTTCTCCGTTCGGGCCATTATTGGATCCCCATGTGGTTCAAGGCCAGCGACTGGTATGCCTATTGGGACCAGTTCTCGCGTCCGGAGACCAAGCCGCGCTTCGCCTCGGGCGCGCCGGGAACCTGGTGGTACGATGCCGAGAAGGCGAAGCGGATCGGGCGAGGATAAGGCTTGGATAGAGTTGTGACGACGCACAATGAGCCGGACATGCCCCGCCTGCTTCTTCGCCTCGAGGGCATGGCTCTCTTCATCCTGGCCACATGGGCCTTCGCCCATACCGGCACCTCCTGGTGGCTCTATGCGGTTCTCTTCCTGACGCCCGACCTGAGCTTTGCAGGCTACTTGGCCGGTCCCCGGCTCGGCGCCGTGGCCTATAATGCCCTGCACTCCACCCTCGGGCCTGCGCTCTTTGCAGGGCTTGGTCTTTTCCTCGATCACTCTATGCTGCTCGGGGTCGCTGCCATCTGGGCGGCGCATATCGGGTTCGACCGCATGTTGGGATATGGCTTGAAATATTCGTCCAGCTTCAACGACACCCATCTCGGCCGTATCGGCCGGCAAGCAGCAGGCGCTTGATGCTGGCCTATATTGCGCGTCGCGTTCTCCTCATGATCCCCACTATCCTGGGGATCATGCTCATCTCCTTCGTGCTCGTGCAGTTCGCGCCCGGCGGGCCCGTCGAGCGCATCATCGCCCAGCTCCAGGGCCAGGATTCAGGCGCCACCTCGCGCATCTCCGGCGGCGGCGGCGATATGGCGGGCGGAGGCCAGTCACCCGGAGGCGGAGGCGCGGGGGATGCGTCCTCGTCGCGCTATCGCGGCGCGCAGGGGCTGGATCCGCAGTTCATCAAGCAGCTTGAGACGCAGTTCGGCTTCGACAAGCCTGCCTATGAGCGCTTCCTGAAGATGATCTGGGATTATGCGCGCTTCGATTTCGGCAAGAGCTATTTTCGCGATATCTCCGTGCTGGAGCTGATCAAGGAGAAGCTGCCGGTCTCGATCAGCCTCGGCCTCTGGATGACGCTGATCTCCTATGCCATCTCGATTCCGCTCGGCATCAAGAAGGCGGTGCGGGACGGCTCCACCTTCGACATCTGGACCTCGGCCATCGTCATCATCGGCTATGCCATTCCAGGCTTCCTCTTTGCGATCCTGCTGATCGTGCTGTTTGCCGGTGGTTCGTTCTGGCAGGTCTTTCCCCTGCGCGGCCTGACCTCGGAGAACTGGGCCTTCATGCCGTGGTACTGGCAGATCGCGGATTACTTCTGGCACCTCGTTCTGCCCATCACCGCCATGGCGCTTGGGGCCTTCGCCACCTCGACCCTGCTGACGAAGAACTCGTTTCTCGACGAGATCCGCAAGCAATACGTGCTCACCGCGCGCATGAAGGGCCTGTCCGAGCGGCAGGTGCTTTACGGCCACGTGTTCCGCAATGCGATGCTCATCGTGATCGCAGGCTTCCCCGGCGCCTTCATCGGAGCTTTCTTCGCCGGCGCGCTGCTGATCGAGACGATCTTTTCGCTCGATGGTCTCGGACTCCTCTCCTTCGAATCCATCGTCAACCGCGACTACCCGGTGGTGTTCGCCAATCTCTACATCTTCTCGCTGGTGGGCTTGGCTGTGAACCTCGTGTCCGACCTCACCTATACCTGGATCGATCCGCGGATCGACTTCGAGACCCGGGAGGCGTGAGATGAAGTCATGCGTCCTCATGATCCTCCACCGAGGCAATAACACGCCCGTCATGCCCGGCCTTGTGCCGGGTATCCACGTCTTTTGGCGCGGCTGTTCCCAAGACGTGGATGGCCGGAACAAGTCCGGCCATGACGATGGTGAGGGAGGCGTGAGATGAACGAGAACGTGCCCGTCGTCTCTCCCGCCTCCTCGCCCGTCGCGCCGCCGCTGCCGCGCCAGGGCTTCATCAAGCTGTCGCCGCTCAATCGGCGGCGATGGGAAAACTTCAAGGCGAACCGCCGCGGCTACTGGTCGTTCTGGATCTTCGTTGTCCTGTTCGTCCTGAGCATGTTCGCGGAGCTCATCGCCAACGACAAGCCGATCCTCGCCTCCTACAAGGGCGAGCTGCTCTACCCGGCCTTCGTAAATTATCCGGAGGAGAAGTTCGGCGGCTTCCTGGCGGTCACGGATTATCGCGACCCGGTGATCGCCAAAGAAATTCAGGACAATGGCTGGCTCATCTGGGCACCGGTCCGCTTCTCCTACAACACGCACAATCTCGACCTTCCTGTTCCGGCTCCCGCACCGCCGACCTGGACGCTCACCGACGATCAGTGCCGGCCGATTGCGGAGCGCAATGGCGGCACCGGCTGCAACGATATCGAGTGGAACTGGCTCGGCACGGACGATCAGGGCCGCGATGTGGTGGCGCGTCTCATCTACGGCTTCCGCATCTCGGTTCTGTTCGGCCTGACGCTTGCCGGGATCTCCTCCATCGTCGGTGTCCTGGCCGGCGCCGTGCAGGGCTATTACGGCGGCTGGACGGACCTGCTGTTCCAGCGCTTCATCGAGGTCTGGACGGCGATTCCCTCGCTCTATCTGCTCATCATCATCTCGGCGGTCATCACGCCGAGCTTCTTCGTGCTGCTCGGCATCCTGCTGCTGTTCTCATGGGTGTCGCTCGTGGGCGTGGTACGCGCCGAGTTCCTGCGCGCCCGCAACTTCGAATATGTGCGCGCTGCGCGAGCACTGGGACTGTCCAACGCCACCATCATGTTCAAGCATCTTCTGCCGAACGCCATGGTGGCGACGCTCACCTTCATGCCGTTCATCATCAACGGCTCGATCACGACCCTGACCTCCCTCGACTTCCTCGGCTTCGGCCTGCCGCCAGGCTCACCCTCGCTGGGCGAACTGCTCGCACAGGGCAAGGCCAACCTTCAGGCGCCCTGGCTCGGCCTCGCCGGCTTCTTCGTGATCGCCGTGATGCTCAGCCTTCTCATCTTCGTCGGCGAAGCGGTGCGCGATGCCTTCGATCCGCGGAAGACGTTCCGATGACAGAACCCCTCCTCTCCGTTCAGGACCTCTCCGTCGCGTTCCGCCAAGGCGGGGGCGACATGCTGGCGGTGGACCGGGTGTCCTTCGACGTCATGCCGGGCGAGACGGTGGCACTCGTGGGCGAATCGGGCTCCGGCAAATCGGTCACGGCGCTCTCGGTTCTCAAGCTCCTACCTTATCCATCCGCGCATCATCCGTCCGGCCGTGTCCTGTTCAAGGGCAAGGATCTGATCCCCGCGGACGAGAACGAGATGCGCAAGGTCCGCGGCAACGACATCACCATGGTGTTCCAGGAGCCGATGACCTCGCTCAACCCGCTCCACACCATCGAGCGGCAGGTCGGCGAGATCCTGAAACTGCATCGCGGCCTCAATGACCGTGAGGCGCGCACCCGCACGCTGGAGCTTCTGCAGCTCGTTGGAATCCGCGAGGCGGAATCCAGGCTCGGCGCCTATCCGCACCAGCTCTCCGGCGGACAGCGCCAGCGCGTGATGATCGCCATGGCACTTGCCAACGAGCCTGACCTCTTCATCGCCGATGAGCCGACCACGGCGCTGGACGTGACGGTGCAGGCGCAGATCCTCAAGCTGCTCGCCGAGTTGAAGAGCAGGCTCAACATGTCCATGCTCTTCATCACGCACGACCTCGGCATCGTGCGCAAGATCGCCGACCGGGTCTGCGTGATGTTCAAGGGCAAGATCGTCGAGCATGGAACGGTCGCGGAGGTCTTCGGCAATCCGCAGCATCCCTATACGCAGCGGCTGCTGGCGGCTGAACCAAAAGGCCGCGCCAATCCCGTGTCTCACGATGCGCCGGTCATCGTCGAGGCCGGGCCGATCAAGGTCTGGTTTCCGATCAAGCGCGGCTTCTTCCAGCGGACCGTCAGCCATGTGAAGGCGGTGGACGGCGTGTCGGTGCGGGTGCGCCGGGGCGAGACCGTGGGCGTGGTGGGCGAGTCCGGCTCCGGCAAGACCACGCTGGGGCTCGCGATCCTGCGCCTCGTGCAGTCGGAAGGGCCCATCGTATTTCTCGGCAACCGCATCGACGGGATGCGCGCCAAGGACATCCGGCCGATGCGCAAGAACCTTCAGGTGGTGTTCCAGGATCCTTACGGCTCCCTGTCGCCGCGCATGTCGATTGCCGAGATCGTCGAGGAAGGACTGCTGGTCCAGAACAAGGACCTCTCATACGGGGAGCGCCGCAACATCGTGGCCAAGGCTCTGGACGACGTGGGCCTCGACCCGTCCACCATGGACCGCTACCCGCACGAGTTCTCCGGCGGCCAGCGCCAGCGCATCGCCATTGCCCGCGCCATGGCCCTGGAGCCCCAGTTCATCATGCTCGACGAGCCGACCTCGGCGCTCGACATGTCCGTGCAGGCGCAGATCGTGGAACTGCTGCGCGATCTGCAGAAGCGGCGCAACCTCGCCTACATGTTCATCAGCCACGACCTCAAGGTCGTGCGGGCCCTCGCGAACCACGTGGTGGTGATGCAGAACGGCCAGATCGTCGAGGAGGGCTCGGCCGAGAGCATCTTTGCGGCACCCCGCACCGACTACACCAAGGCGCTCTTCGCTGCCGCCTTCAACTTCGAAACGGCGGCCTCGAACGCGGTCAGGGAATAGGCCGTGAACGTCTGACCATGCCTGCGCATCGCCGCCCGGCCGCCCTTTGAGCCCTTGCCAGGGTCATACGCCTGGGGGCCAGCACCATCGGAAGGGGCATCGCATCTTTTGCCGCAATGACGTATCAGTCGTGATTCCCGTGGCTTGAAGGATTTGACTGAATGCCCCGCGCTCTTCTCATCGTGCTCGATTCCGTCGGTATCGGCGGAGCAGAGGATGCCGAAGCCTATGGCGATGCCGGCGCCGACACGGTCGGACACATCGCGGAGGCTTGCGCCGAGGGGCGCGGCGATCAGGCAGGCCTCCGTCAGGGGCCGCTCCATCTGCCGCATATGACGGCGCTGGGTCTCGGCCTTGCCCTCGAGGCCTCCACGGGGCGCATGCCGCCGGGCCTTGCACCGCAGGGGCCGCTGAAAGGCGCCTGGGGCTATGGCGTCGAGACCTCCAAGGGCAAGGATACCCCGTCGGGCCACTGGGAGATCACAGGCGTACCCGTCACCTTCGACTGGGGCTATTTCCCCAGCACGATCCCGACCTTTCCTGAGGAGTTGACCACGGCGCTCATCGCGCGCGGCAACCTGCCCGGCATCCTCGGCAACAAGCACGCCTCGGGCACCACCGTGATCGATGAGTTCGGCGCAGAGCACATGCGCACGGGCAAGCCCATCGTCTACACCTCCGTCGACAGCGTGCTGCAGATCGCCGCCCATGAGGAAAGCTTCGGGCTGGAGCGGCTCTACGAGCTGTGCCGGATCGGGCGCGAGCTCTGCGATGAATACAAGATCGGCCGCGTCATCGCCCGTCCGTTCGTGGGTTCGCCCGAGACGGGCTTCAAGCGCACCGGCAACCGCAAGGATTTCGCCACGCCGCCGCCGGCCGACACCATCCTCGACACGCTCGGCAAGGCGGGCCGCTCAGTCGTCACCGTGGGCAAGATCGGCGACATCTTCGCCCATCGCTCGACGGGTCGGGAGATCAAGCCCAACGGCAACGACGCCTGCCTGTCGGCCGCCATCGAGGCCATGGGCGATCTGCCGGACGGCGGCTTCGTGTTCGCGAACCTCGTCGATTTCGACAGCGAGTTCGGCCATCGCCGCGACATCCCGGGCTATGCGGCGGCGCTCGAGGCCTTCGACCGGCGCATCCCGGAGATCGAGGCCGCTCTCCAGCCGGGCGATCTCGTCATCATCACGGCCGACCACGGCAACGACCCCTCCTGGCGCGGCTCCGACCACACCCGCGAGCACGTGCCGATCCTGAGCTTCGGCTCCGGGGTGAAGCTTGGCGCCATCGGGCGGCGGGAGAGCTTTGCCGATATCGGGGCGAGCGTGCTGGCCCATGTGGGCGTTGCCCATCGGGGTAAAGGCACTTCCTGGCTCTAAAGGCACGTCATCCCGGACGGCGAAGCCGATCCGGGATCGTTAGACGAGAATAGCGCCTTGTCCTGCACGCGATCCCGGATCTGCGCTGACGCTCCGTCCGGGATGACGACCTTGGCCATTGCGGCCAAGCTGCCGCCTTGACCTCTATGCCATTGACGGCCCCGCAACTTTAGATCAGTCTCCCATAGATCGTATGGAGGCTCTCCGGCGATCGGTCGAGGGAGTCTTCCCGTTCTCGCGTGGAAGATTGTTCATGAGCTCGCCTAATCGCTCGACGCATATCCGGCTCACCTCCCATCCTGAGCCGAACGCAGGCACCATCAAGCATCCGATCAAGTGGGGAGCCAAGGATCCCAAGGAGCGCGGGCCGATCATCGGCAGCGTCACCAATCCGGCTGACCGCAACGTGATCGGCGCCCATGGCGGCTCCTACTCCCTCTATCGGGCGCTCGCCATCTCGGCCCGGGCGATGAACCCCCTGTCGCGGCCCGACCTGCACAACACCCATCCCACCGCCGAGATCGGCCCGCATCCGCAATGGTTCGATCCAGGCAAGATCGTGTCCCTCGATCCCTGGGGGCACATGGCAGGCCAGATCTTCCAGGATGACATCGCGGGCGGCATCGACATCCGCCCCAGCATCGCGGTGACGAAGGCCCGCCTCAACATGCCGGAGATCCTCTCTGCCATGGGGGCGAGCCGCCTCAAGGCCGATGGCGGCTTCCTGCATGAATCCGGCGACATCTCGGTCACCAAGATCGCGGTCGATCCGGTGTGGTACCTGCCCGGCATCGCGGAGCGCTTCGGCTGCTCGGAAGGCGAACTGCGTCGCACCCTGTTCGAGCAGACCGGCGGCATGTTCCCGGAACTCGTCACGCGTCCCGACGTGAGCGTGTTCCTGCCGCCCATCGGCAACATCACGGTATATGTGGTGGGCGACGTCTCGCGGCTGAGCGATCCGAAAACACGCATCGCCTGTCGCGTGCATGACGAGTGCAACGGCTCCGACGTGTTCGGCTCCGACATCTGCACCTGCCGGCCTTATCTCGTGCACGGCATCGAGGAATGCGTGCGCGAGGCTCAAAGCGGCGGTGTGGGCGTCATCGCCTATAACCGCAAGGAGGGCCGCGCGCTCGGCGAGGTCACCAAGTTCCTCGTCTACAATGCGCGCAAGCGGCAGGAGGGCGGCGACCAGGCCTCCACGTATTTCGAGCGCACGGAATGCGTGGCAGGCGTGCAGGATGCGCGCTTTCAGCAGCTCATGCCCGACGTGCTGCACTGGCTCGGCATCCAGCGGATCGACCGGCTCATGTCCATGTCGAACATGAAGTACGACGCGATCACCGGCTCCGGCATCGAGGTTGTGGAGCGCGTGCCGATCCCGGCCGAACTGGTGCCGCCGGACGCGCAGGTTGAAATCGAAGCCAAGAAGGCCGCCGGCTACTACACGCCGGAAGGTGCGCCGGATGCCTCGGCCCTGGAGCAGGTGAAGGGCCGCGACCTCGAACGCTTCTGATGCGCAAGATCCCGAAGCGGGTGCCGGCTTGCCGCCGGTGCCCGCTTCGTTTTTAACCTTATCCCAAGCCGTCCTGTCCAGGGATGATGTGGTGCCAGAAGTTTGTGGTATCGCATCCCCGTCGAGATCATCGGAGCCTTGAGTGACCGCCCAGCCTGACCTGTCTCCCGAGACCAAAGCCGCCCGCAGCCTTCTCTCCGCCGCGGCGGTGCGGGAGCGGTCGCATCAGCTTCTGCAGGCGGGTCTCGAAGGCCGTCTCCAGCACTTCACGGTCGATCTCGCTCGGCTCGACGCCTGCGCCGACGAGGTCGTGAAGACAATCCGACAGGCCTACCCTTCGCTTGAGATTCCGTTCCACGCGCGCTGGCGCCACTTCGCCGCCGGAGGGCACGAGCGCTGGGGCGCGGTGATGCACGGCGCCCCCTGGGAGAAAGCCGCCGACATGGCGCGATCCGCCTTCGACCTCGCCATCGTGTCCGTGCTGCTCGATGCGGGCGCCGGCGCGCAATGGCGCTACGAGGAAGGCCGCACAGGCGAGACCTATAACCGCTCCGAGGGGCTTGCGGTGGCGAGCTTCGACATGTTCGTGAGCGGCGCTTTCTCAAGCCGCCCGGAGGATCCGTTCCGCGTCGATGCGGATGTGCTGATGACGCTCACCGCAGACGATCTGGCGGAAGGCTTCCAGGTCTCGGCCGACAACCCGCTCGTCGGCCTTGAGGGCCGCGCAGCGCTCCTCAACCGTCTCGGGCGCGTCGTTGCGACAAATCCTGACATTTTCGGACAGGTCGACGATCCCCGCCCCGGCGGCCTCTTCGACGTCATCGCCGCCACGGCCGACGGCGAGCGCATCAAGGCGACTGCGATCCTCGAGGCGCTGCTCACCCATCTCGGCCCGATCTGGCCCGGCCGCATCGCCCTTGGCGGCGTCGACCTCGGCGATACATGGCGTCATCCGCTGGTCGAGGCGCAGGATGCCACCAAGGGGCTTGTCCCCTTCCACAAGCTGTCCCAATGGCTCTCCTACTCGTTGATCGAGCCGCTCGAATGGGCGGGCTTTTCCGTGGTCGAGATCGACGGCCTCACGGGCCTGCCGGAATACCGCAACGGCGGGCTGTTCCTCGATAGCGGCGTGATCGCCCTGAAGGATCAGGCGGACGCGAGCCGCGCCCATGCGGTGGATTCGCAGCTCGTGGTGGAATGGCGGGCCTTGACGGTTGCCCTTCTCGACCGCATTGCCGATCCGATCCGCGCAAGGCTAGGATTTGCCGCAGAGGACTTCCCGCTGGCCAAGGCGCTCGAAGGCGGCACCTGGGCCACGGGACGGAGACTGGCGAAGGAGAAGCGCGGCGACGGCTCGCCGCCTCTCAGCGTGATCAGTGACGGGACTGTGTTTTAAATGAATCAGCAGACGACGATCAAAGAGGGAAAAAACATGCAGGGCGTCACCGTGGTCGATCATCCGCTGGTTCAGCACAAGCTGACCCTGATGCGGGACAAGGAACGCTCGACGAAGGGCTTCCGCCAGCTCCTCAACGAAATCGGCATGCTCCTCTGCTACGAGGTCACCCGCGATCTGCCGATTGAGCGCATCCAGATCGAGACGCCCATGACCACCATGGAAGGCGCGCAGATTGCCGGCAAGAAGCTGGTGCTGGCTCCCATCCTGCGCGCCGGCGTCGGCTTTCTCGACGGCATGCTCACCCTCGTGCCTGCGGCGCGCGTGGCCCATATCGGCCTCTACCGCGATCCGGAATCGCTTCAGGCGGTGGAATATTACTTCAAGGCTCCGTCTGATCTCGCCGACCGCATGGTGCTGGTGCTCGACCCCATGCTCGCCACCGCCAACTCGGCCGTGGCCGCCATCGAGCGCCTGAAGGAGCGCGGCGCCAAGGATCTGCGCTTCGTGTGCCTTCTCGCCGCGCCCGAGGGCATCGAGCGGCTGCGCAGCGCGCATCCGGACGTGCATATCTGGACCGCCGCCATCGACGAGCGCCTGAACGACCACGGCTATATCGTGCCGGGCTTGGGCGATGCCGGCGACCGCATGTACGGAACGCGCTAGAGCCCGCGCGACTTATCCCTCATCGCTCACAACGGGGGTTATCGGCCTTGCGCTTCATCGTCGCCGACTGGGGAACGACCCGCTTTCGCGGCTACCTGATCGAGAACGAAACCATTCTCGATCAGGTCTCGTCGGACGAGGGCGTCTCAGCCCTGCAAAAGGGCCAGCATCGCGACGTGTTCCTGCGGCAATGCGGGTCGTGGCTTCAGGCCGAGCCCGACGCGCCGGTGCTGCTGGTCGGCATGGTGGGCAGCCGCGAGGGCTGGGTCGAGGCGCCCTACGCCACCTGCCCGGCAGGCCCTGCGGAAATCGCCCGGGCGCTGGTGCCGGTGGATCTGGAGAACGGCCGCAAGGGCCACATCATTCCGGGCCTGTTCTGCGAGCCGGCTCCCGGCGCTGCCGACGTGATGCGCGGCGAGGAAACCTTGGTTCTGGGCGCGGGCATCGAGGATGGGCTGATCTGCTCGGCCGGCACGCATCCCAAATGGATTCTAATGCGGGGCGGCCGCATCGAGCGCTTTGCCACCTACATGACCGGCGAGATGTACGCCATCTTACGCGAGCATTCCATGATCGGCCGCCCGGCGACGCAGCCGGAGGATCCGAAAGGGTTCGACCTCGGCCTCGATGCTGCCGAGCGCAACGCCGGCGAAGCCCGCGTCGGCCTGCTGCATCTCCTGTTCAGCGCCCGCGCCTCGGTCGTGTCAAACCGCATGCACAGCAGCCTGCTCGCGCCCTACCTGTCGGGCCTGCTCACCGGGGACGAGATCAACGGAGCGCTGGCGCAGTTCGGCCGTCCAAGCTACGTCACCATTCTGGCAGCGCCTGAGCGTGCGGAACTCTACGTCCACGCCCTGAAGCGTCATGGCATCAGGGCGGAGATCAAGGACACGCAGCAGGCGTTGATCGCAGGTCTGGCGCGGATCGTGCGCCAACATGCATTGGGTTAGGCCCCACCGTCATCCCGGACGGCGAAGCCGATCCGGGATCGGGTGCAGGATGGGGTACATGAGCCTCGACATTGTCATTCCCGCGAAGGCGGGAACCCATAACCGCTAACAGTGCTCAGGTTAAGTAAGGTCGTGTTTATGGATTCCGGGCTCCGCTTGCGCGGCCCCGGAATGACAGTGCTTTATCCTGCACCCGATCCCGGATCTACGCTGACGCTCCGTCCGGGATGACATCGTTTCTTTTCACCCTTAAAACTCATCCAAGCGCCCATCTTAACCTTCCAGGTCACCATCCATGCCTCACCCCCTCCTCGCCTCCGCGAACGAAGCCTCCAAGCCCATCTGGCTCGTCACCGAGCAGACATGGCCCGACATCGCGGGGCAGATTCCGCAGACGGCCCAAGCCTTCGCGAGGGCGCAAGGATTTGCAGGCAAGGCCGGAAGTCACTGTCTACTGCCTGATGCCAATGGTGAGCTGTTTGGCGTCGCTTTCGGCGTCAACGGAACGGACGCCAAGCACAGCGATCCGTTCCTCCCCGGAAAGCTTTCCATGCTGCTGCCGGAGGGCGTTTACCGTTTCGAGACCGAGGCCGCGAACCCGACGCTCGCCACGCTCGCCTGGCTGCTCGGCACCTACAGCTTTGGCCGCTACCGCAAGCGCAGCGAAAAGGCCGTGCGCCTAGTCGTACCGAACGGCGTCGATCGGGAGGATGTAGCGCGTATCGCGAACGCTGTTGTAGCAAGCCGCGATCTCGTCAACACGCCCACCAACGACCTCGGACCCGACGGCATCGAGGCAGCCGCGCGCCAACTGGCGGACAGGCATGGTGCCTCCTTCACCAGCATCGTCGGCGACGATCTGCTCAAGCAGAACTTCCCGATGATCCACGCGGTGGGCCGCGCCTCCATCACGCCGCCGCGCCTGATCGACTTCACCTGGGGTGATGCGAGCGCTCCACGTGTTACCCTCGTGGGTAAAGGCGTTGCCTTCGACACCGGCGGCCTCGACATCAAGCCCGCCTCCTCCATGCTGCTCATGCGCAAGGACATGGGCGGCGCGGCCGCGACGCTGGCGCTGGCCGACATGATCATGGGCGCCAAGCTCCCCATGCGCCTGCGCGTGCTGATCCCCGCCGTGGAGAACGCGATCTCCAGCAACGCCTTCCGCCCCGGCGACATCCTGCCGAGCCGCAAGGGCATCTCGGTGGAGATCGGCAACACGGATGCGGAAGGGCGCCTCATCCTGGCCGACGCCCTCGCGCTTGCCGACGAGGAGAGCCCCGATCTTCTCGTCGATTTCGCCACGTTGACGGGCGCAGCCCGCGTGGCGCTCGGCCCCGAGCTGCCGCCCTTCTACACCGACGACGACGCATTGGCCGCCGACATCGCCCGCCACGGCGCAGCGGAGAACGACCCTGTCTGGCGCCTGCCGCTCTGGTATCCCTACCAAGCCCAACTCGATTCCAAGTTCGCCGACATGAACAACACCGGCGGGCCCATGGGCGGCTCGATCACGGCGGCCCTGTTCCTGCGCCGCTTCGTCGAGGCCGCGAAAGCGCACGTGCATTTCGACATCTTCGCCTGGAACAACGCCACCAGGCCGGGACGTCCCGAGGGCGGCGAGGTCCAGGCGGCGCGCCTCATGTATGCTCTCCTGAAGGAGCGCTACGGCGCTTGAACGGATGGCGGCAAAGCCTCGAGAAGAGTAGAAGACAAAATGATCGCTCAGGAGTTTCCACGATGAGTTTCGACCGCCGCATCACGCCTGTCCGCGCGGATCTCGCCGATGAGCGCCTGCGCGGGCAGGTCGAAGCCGAGCGCTTCACGACTGGCACGGTGAAGCGCCTCATCAGCACTTTCGCAGCCCTGCACCGCCACCCCTCCCGCGAGGCCCCTGTGGACACGCAAGCGATCTTCGGGGAAAGCGTGACCGTCTATGACGAGCACGAGGGCTGGGCCTGGGTGCAACTGCATGACGACGGCTATGTGGGCTACCTGCCGAGCGAAGCTCTAAGCGAAGCCGGAACGGAGCCGACCCACAAGGTGCGGGCCATCCGCACCTTCGTGTATCCGGGACCGAACCTGAAGCTGCCCTATCGGAGCTATCTCACCCTGAACTCCAAGGTTTCGGTGACGGAAACCGAAGGTGACTACGCAAAGCTTGCCACCGGCGGCTGGGTCTTCGCCGCTCACTTAAGCGGCCTCGATGCATTCGAGGCTGATTACGTGGCTGTGGCTGAGCGCTTCCTGCACACGCCCTATCTCTGGGGCGGCAAGACGAGCCTCGGCATCGACTGTTCGGGCCTTGCCCAGACCGTGCTGACGGCCGCCGGCATCAAGGCGCCGCGCGACAGCGACATGCAGGAGCATGGGCTCGGCACGCTGGTCGAGGTGAGGCCGGATTTGAGCGGGCTCAAGCGCGGCGATCTCGTGTTCTGGAAAGGCCATGTGGGCCTGATGATGGACGAGACGAACTTCATCCATGCCACCGGCCACAGCATGACCGTGATGATCGAGCCGCTGGCGGTGGCCGAAGAGCGAATCCGCCTGAGAAGCTACGGACCGATCAGTGCGATCAGGCGTATGGGTTGATTTTGATCGTCATCCTAGACGGAGTGCAAGGCAAATCCAGAATCGTTGGACGAGTGTGGCGCTGGTTTACCTCTCCTTGAGGGAGAGGTCGGACCGGAGGTCCGGGTGAGGGTTTAGTGTCCTCTCCGGATGAGGCTGTAACCCCTCACCCCAACCCTCTCCCTCAGGGAGAGGGAGATCGGCGCCACATCCTGCACACGATCCCGGATCGCCTCCGGCATCCGGGATGACAGAGAAACTGAACTGCGTCTCAGTACCCTCGACTTTTATCCACCACAGCCTCGAACGGCTCGCCCGCCTCATAACGGCGGATCTGCTGCGCAATATAGCGCGCTGTCGCCTCCGGCTCGCTGGTCGCCGAATTGTGCGGTGTGACGGTGACGTGCGGGTGTGTCCAGAGCGGTGAATCTTCCGGCAGAGGCTCGGTCTCGAACACGTCGAGAGTCGCGGCTCTCAACGTGCCGTCATCGAGGCAGGCCAGGATGTCTGTCTCCACCTGCAGCTTGCCGCGTCCCGCATTGATCAGGGTCGGCCCGCCGAGTTTGCCGTCGCGCGCGAGCTTCTCGAACAGGGAGCGGTTGAGCATGCCCTGCGTATCCGGCGTGAGCGGCATGAGCGCGATCAGGATGTCCGTGCGGTTCAGGAACGGCGTCAGACCCTCCTCGCCGGCATAGACCTGGAAGCCTTCCACAACCTTTGGCGTGCGGCTCCAGCCGGCTACATCAAAGCCCATCATTCTGAGCTTACGGGCGGAGTCCTGCCCCAGCACGCCGAAGCCCATGATGCCGACGCGCACCTCGCCGGCAATCGGCGGAGCGCGATCCGGCTTCCAGCGTTTCGCTTTCTGGTCCTCATCGAAGCGGCGCTGGTCGCGCAGGTACATGAGGCAGTGCAGCACCATGTATTCGCTCATACGATGGGTGAGATCGTCCTGCGCCACGCGCACGATGGGCACATCCGGCAGGTCGGGATAGCTCATCAGGTGATCGACGCCGGCACCGAGCGAGAAGAGCGCTTCGAGATTGGGCAACCCGGAGAGACTTCCCGGCTTCGGACCCCAGGTGGCCACATAGCGGACGGCGCTCCGGTCGAAATCCTCGCCGAGCACCACGATGTCGCGGTCGGGCAGGAGCCGCTTGAAGCGCTCGACCCAGGGCTGCGTTTGCCAGGTGACGGCGACGAGAAGGCTCATGCAGTCGCTCCGATGCGATCAAGAATACTCGGGCCTGAAGCGGCACTTGCGTCACCGATCATATAAGCGGCGCGCACGGCGCGAGCCGCCGCTTCGGCTGCATCCTCGCTGCGTGCATGCACGATGGCGAGCGGGCGGGACGCATCGAGCCTGTCGCCGATGGCAGCAAGCTCCGTGATCCCGACCGCGTGGTCGATGGGATCCTGCGGACGCGTGCGGCCACCGCCGAGCGCGACAACGGCCACGCCTACATCGCGCGTGGCAATGCTCTGCACGATGCCTGGGCGCTCCGCATGAACAGGGCGAACGATGGGCGCAGCCTGCAGATGCTTCTCATGATTGTCGAGGAAATCGGCGGGGCCGCCGAGGGCGGACACCATGCGCTGGAAAACCTCGGCGGCTTTGCCCGATGCAATCGCATGCTCGATCTTGGCGCGCGCATCATCAATGTTGGCAGCTAGCTTGCCGAGCACAAGCATCTCGGCGGAGAGTTCCACCGTCACCTCGTGGAAGCGCTTCTCGCGGCGGCGGCCCGTGAGGTAATCGACCGCATAGGCCATCTCGACCGCGTTTCCGGCTGCGGACGCGAGCGGTTCGTTCATGTCGGTCAGCAGCGCGCTCGTGGGCAGGCCCGCACCATTGGCGACGAGCACGAGGCTCTCGGCGAGCTTTCGCGCATCCTCGGCATTGTCCATGAACGCACCGGAGCCGAACTTCACGTCCATCACGAGACCCTGGAGACCGGCAGACAGCTTCTTCGACAGGATCGACGCGGTGATAAGATCGATGGACTCCACCGTCGCCGTCACGTCGCGGATGGCGTAGAGGCGCTTGTCGGCCGGTGCGAGATCCGCCGTCTGGCCGATGATGGCGCAGCCCACCTCGCGCGTGACACGGCGGAACGTGTCGAGATCGGGCTGCGTGACATATCCTGGGATGGAGTCGAACTTGTCCAGCGTGCCGCCCGTGTGGCCGAGGCCGCGGCCGGAGATCATCGGCACGTAGCCGCCGCAGGCTGCCACCGCCGGCCCGAGCGCAAGGCTCACCGTGTCGCCGACGCCGCCGGTGGAATGCTTGTCGAGCACCGGCCCCGGCAGGTCCCAGGTCAGCACCGTGCCCGAATTCATCATGGCGCGGGTGAGCGCCACGCGCTCCGGCACCGAGAGACCGCGAAAGAAGATCGCCATGGCGAAGGAGGCCGCCTGGCCCTCGGTGACGCGGCCTGCGGTCATTCCTTCGATGAACTGCTCGATGTGCTCTGCATCGAGCGTGCCGCCGTCGCGCTTGCGGCGGATGATTTCCTGCGGAAGAAGGCTCATGCTAGTAGGCTCCGGTGGCGGTCGTGCCGGCGCGTCCTTCGATCGCGGCGATCAGCGCGTCATAGACGCTGCTCGCACCGATGCGGAAGGTGCGCGGCGTAGCCCAGCCGGGCCCCATGATGCGGTCCGCAAGATCGAGATAGATTTTCGCATCGTCCACAGTGCGGATGCCGCCGGACGGTTTGAGGCCGACTGGGCGCGCTGAAGCCTTGATGGCCCTGAGCATGATCTCGGCCGCCTCCGGCGTGGCAGACACGGGTGTCTTGCCCGTGGAAGTCTTGATGAAGTCTGCGTTGGACTCGATGGCGATGAGGCTTGCGGTTTCGATCAATTTCGGATCCTTGAGTTCGCCCGTTTCCAGGATCACCTTCAGCAGGCGATCACCATCGACGAGCTCGCGCACCGCATCCACCATTTCCTTGGCAGCCACAAGATCGGCGCGTCGCACGGCATTGTAGGGCAGCACGAGATCGATCTCATGCGCACCATCGGAGAGCGCCTCCTGCGTGTCGTCCACAACGCGGCTCACATCCTCACCGCCGGCGGGAAAATTCACCACCGTGGCGATGCGCACGGAGGAGCCCTTCAGGTTCTCCTGCGCGCGCTTCACGAATTGCGGCCACACGCACACGGCCGCCACCGGCCCACGCTGATCCATCGCCTTTTTGCACTGGGCATCGATGGCCTGATCGGTGCATGTATCTGTCAGGTCGGTGAGATCGAGGCTGCGCAGGGCGCGCACGGCAATATCCACATCAGACATGGGACAGCTCCGCAATGAAGGACCGGACGAGACGCTTGAACTTCTCGGAGGCTTCCGCCGCCGTATCCTTGGTTTCCTGGTGCGAGGGCGATGCGCCCTCGATGCCGGCAGCCAGATTGGTGACCACGGAAATCGCCGCAACCCTCAAACCGTAATAGCGTGCGAGGATCACCTCCGGCACGGTGGACATGCCGACAAGATCGCCGCCGAGAATCTGCACCATCTTGATCTCGGCCGGCGTTTCGAAGCTCGGGCCCGACAGCCAGGCATAGACACCCTCCGGCACATCGATGCCGGTCTTCTGCGCGGCGCGCTGCAGCGTCTGGCGCAAACCCTCATCGTAAGCGCCCGTGAGCGAGACGAAGCGGCCTTCAGTGTGGTCGCGCAGCAGCGGATTGGCGCCCGACAGGTTGAGGTGATCGTTAATCGCCACGAGGCTTCCGGGCCGGATGTCGGCGCGCACCGAGCCCGCCGCATTGGTAGCCACAAGCACAGGAACGCCGAGCTCCTTCACGAAGGCGACGGGCACGCGCATCGCGCCTGCATCGCCCGTCTCGTAGTAATGCGCCCGGCCCTGGAACAGCAGAACGCGCTTGCCTTCGAGCGTACCGGCGACAAGCTTGCCCGCATGGCCTGAGACGCCGCTTCTCGGGAAGTGCGGGATCTCCGCGTAAGGAAGGCTTAACCCATCGCTCACCTCGTCGACCAGCGGCCCAAGCCCCGTGCCGAGCACGAAGGCTGCATCGAAATGGCCGTCGAAGCCGTGGCTGCGCACGAAGGCGGCCGCCTCTTGAATCATCTGCTGCATCGTCATCTCAGGCCTTAATCCGAGGCCTTCCTTCCATTAAAGCAATCAGCTCGTTCTACCGATCCGTCAGATTGTCGGGCCCGAAGGAGAAGGGCAACAGCTCGTCGAGCGTGAAGCTCTTGCGGATGCCTTCGGGACCGGCAATGTGAATCGGGGTGTCGGGCGCGGCGAACTCGCGGATGCGCTGGCGGCAACCGCCGCAGGGTGTGACGAGATGCTCGCCCTCGCCTATCACGACGATCTGCGCGATGCGGCTCCCACCCCCGGCGATCATGGCTGAAACGGCGCCGGCCTCCGCACAGGAGCCCACCGGGTAGGCGGCGTTCTCCACGTTGCAGCCGGTGAAGATCTGGCCGTCCACCGTCAGAATAGCAGCACCGACCTTGAAGCGGGAATAAGGCGCATAGGCCTTGGCCTGGATCGCCTTTGCGGCCTCGAACAGGGTATCCAGCGACGCCATGCTCAGCGCTCCTTCACATAGGGCAGCCCGGAGGCGCGCGGCGGAATCGCCTTGCCGATCACGCCGGCGAGCAGGATGACGGTCATGAGATAGGGCATCGCCTGGATGGCCTGTACCGGCACCTCGCCGATGCCTGGCAAGGAGAGGCCCTGCAGCTGGTTGGCGCTGGCATCGAGCAGGCCGAAGAGGAAGCAGGCGCCGAGCGCCGGCCAAGCCCGCCACTTGGCGAAGATCAAGGCCGCGAGCGCAATGAAGCCGCGGCCCGCCGTCATGTTGGGCAGGAAGCCTGCCGCCTGTCCGACCGACAGATAGGCACCTGCAAATCCGCACAGCACGCCCGCGATGATGACAGCGGTGTAACGCAGCTTCGTCACCGAGATGCCCGCGGTGTCGACCGCAGCCGGGTTCTCGCCGACAGCCCGCAGGCGCAGGCCGAAGCGCGTGCGCCCGAGCACGAACCATGTCACCGGCACGGCGAGGAGGACGATATATACGAGAGCCGAATGGCCGAAGAGCACGCTGCCGAAGCGCTGATCGCCCTCCAGCGGCGGCGTGCGCCCGCCCTGCCCGTACCAGGCATTGCCCACGATCGCCGTGAGGCCCGCGGCCAGCATGTTGATGGCGACGCCGGAGACGATCTGGTTGCCGCGCTGGCTGATGGACGCGAAGCCGTGAACGAGCCCGATGGCCACGGAGGCTCCGATGCCAAGCAACAGGCCGGCCCAGGCGGAGCCGAACACATACGCGCCCGCCGCGCCGGCAAAGGCCGCCACCAGCATCTTGCCCTCAAGGCCGATATCCACCACGCCGGAGCGTTCGGACCAGAGACCCGCAAGGCAGGCGGCGAGCAGCGGGATCGAGAGCCGCAGCGCCGAGTCGAAGATCGTGACGAGAAGGCCGAGATCCATAACTCAAGCCCTCGCCAGTTTCTGACGCGCAAACAGATGCGCCACGAGACGCCGGAACAATCCGTCCAATGCGCCTGCGAACAGGATGATGATGCCGCCGATCACCACCACCATGTCGCGGGTTATGGCCGGCTGCTCGAAAGCGAGCTCCGCGCCGCCCTGATAAAGGATGCCGAACAGCAGCGAGGCCAGGATGATGCCCACCGGATGCGCACGCCCCATGAGCGCCACCGCGATGCCGACGAAGCCGTAGCCCGAGGTAAACTCGAGCAGCAGGCGGTGCTGGTAGCCCATGAGCTCGTTGACCGCGAGCCCGCCCGCCAGCGCGCCGGAGATCACCATGGCGATGATGATGATGCGCGCTGGTGAAATGCCCGCGTAGACCGCGGCGCTCGGGTTCGATCCGACGACGCGAATGGCATAGCCGAGGCGCGAGCGGTAGATCAGGAGCCAGATGAAATAGGCGGCAGCCAACGCCAGCACCAGCGTGAGATTGAGCTGCGAGTTCGGGATCTCGATGCCGACGGCGGCAAAGACGTCGTGCATGAACGGGATGTACGACTGCTCAGGAAAAGCGCGCGTTTCCGGATTCATGGATTGCGGCTCGCGCAGCACGTTCACCAGCAGGTAGACGATCAGCACGCTGGCGAGCCAGTTGAACATGATCGTCGTGATCACGATGTGGCTGCCGCGTTTGGCCTGCAGATAGCCTGGAATGGCAGCCCAAAGAGCGCCGAAGGCCGCAGCCCCCAGGATGCCGAGCGGGATGAGCAGAAAGCCCGGCAGGAAGGTGAGGTTGTTGAGCACGAGCGCGATGCCGAGGCCCGCCAGCGTCGCCTGTCCCTCGCCGCCGATGTTGAACAGGCCGGCATGATAGGCAACCGCCACGGCGAGCCCGACGAAGATGAAGTCGGTCATGTAGAACAGGGTGAAGCCGAGCCCCTCCCCGGTGCCGAGGCTGCCCTGGAGCAGCCAGCGCGTGGCGGTCAGCGGGTTCTCGCCGATGGCGAGCACCACGAGGCCGGCGACAAGAAACGCCGCCACCACGGAGATGGCGGGCACGAGAACCGTATCGGCCCATCTGGGCAGGTCGAGAGGAGCACTCACGTCTTAAGCATCCGGCAGGAACATGTGGCCCTGCTCATCGAGAGGAAAGGATGGGTTCCAGGCGACTTCCCAGAGATGTCCGTCAGGATCGGCGAAATAGCCCGAGTAGCCGCCCCAGAAAACATCCTGCAGCGGCTTGACCGGTTGCGCACCCGCCTTCACGGCCAGCGCATAAACCTCGTCGGCTTCCTCCTTGGAGCGGGCATTGTAGGCGAGCGTGATGGCCGCAAAGCCGGTGGGCTTGTCCTCGACGCCGGCATCCTGGGCGAGGTCGGCACGACCGAAGAGAGCAAGCGCCAGGCCGTTTGCCTGATAGAACGCGACGCTGGGCTGGCTGGCGGAGGACGCCTTCCAGCCCCAAGCCTCGTAGAAAGCGCGGGACTTTGCGAGATCCGCGACGCCAAGGGTGACAAGGGTCAGACGCGGCTGCATCACGCGGCCTCGTCTACGACGCCGGCCATGAGCAGGCCGAGATCCTGTTCGTTCGTCTCGGAAGCCTTGCGCTCACCCGTGATCTTGCCGCCGCACATGGTGAGGATGCGGTCGGAGAGATTCATGATCTCGTCCAGTTCCACCGACACGAGGAGGATCGCAACGCCCGCATCACGCAGGGCGATCAGCCGGCGATGGATGAACTCGATGGCGCCGATGTCGACGCCGCGGGTCGGCTGTCCCACGAGCAGCACCTTCGGGTTGCGCTCGATCTCACGCGCCAGCACGATCTTCTGCTGGTTGCCGCCGGAGAACTTCGATGACTTCAGCCGTGGCGCGGGCGGGCGCACATCGTACTGCTCCATCTTCTTCGCAAGATCCGCAACGAGGCGGTCGTGATCGAGGATGGGTCCACGGCCGAGATGCGGCTCATGGCTGAAGCCGAGAATGGCGCTCTCGAAGGCCGGAAATGCAGGCACAAGCCCGGTGCGCAGCCGATCCTCCGGCACGTGCAGCAGGCCGAGCTGGCGCATGCGGTGCGGGTTGTGCTCGCTCGAATGGATCGCCTGTCCTTCAAGGCGGATCGAGCCCAGCACCGGCTGGCGCATGCCGGCAATCGCCTCCAGCAACTCGCTCTGGCCGTTGCCAGCCACGCCCGCGATACCGACGATCTCGCCGGCGCGGACGGTGAAGGAGGCAGAGGCCACGCGCAGCACGCCGCGGCCATCGACGACGGAGAGATTGTCGACCTCGAGCAATGGCGCGCCGGGCGTCTTCTCGGCCTTCTCGACGCGCAGGAGCACGCGCCGTCCCACCATCAGCTCAGCCAGTTCCGGTGGCGAGGTGTCGGCGGTCTCGACGGTGGCCACCATTTCGCCGCGCCGCATGACCGAGACGCGATCCGTGATCGCCATGATCTCGCGCAGCTTGTGAGTGATGAGGATGACGGTCTTGCCCTGCTCCTTCAGGGAGCGCAGCAGGCCGAACAGCGCATCGGCCTCGGGCGGCGTGAGCACGGCGGTGGGCTCGTCCAAAATCAGAATGTCAGCGCCGCGATAGAGGGCCTTCAAAATCTCGACGCGCTGCTGCAGGCCGACAGAGAGATCGCCCACCGTGGCGTCCACATCGATCTCGAGGCCGTAATCTTTTGCCAGCCTGGCCAGTTCGGCGCGCACCTTGGCTTCGCCCACCCGCAGCATGGCGCCGCCTTCGGCGCCGAGCATCACGTTCTCGACCACGCTCAGGGGCTCCACCAGCATGAAATGCTGGTGCACCATGCCGATGCCGGCCTGGATCGCGTCGTCGGGGGAGCGGATGGCGATGGGCTTGCCGTTGACCCGGATCTCGCCGGAATCGGCCTCGTAGAAGCCGTACAGGATCGACATGAGCGTCGACTTGCCTGCGCCGTTCTCACCGACGATGCCGTGGATGGTGCCGCGCGCGACGGAGAGGTTCACGTCCTTGTTGGCGTGAACGGCGCCGAAGCTTTTGTTGATGGCAATGAGTTCAATGGCGGGGGACATCGGCCTCAAGGTGGTTGTCCGGCAAAGGAAAAAGCGACCGGGATCTTATCGGAAAACGTAACGATCTAAAAACGGAAACGGCCGCAGGCCCTCTTTGAGAATGCCTGCGGCCGGAAGGGTGCGTCAGATTACATCGGGCACTTGGAGTCCGACATGTAGTCATGGACCTTGATGGCGCCGGACTTGATGTCGGCGGCAGCCTTGTCGGCAGCAGCCTTCATCTCGGCGGTCACGAGCGACTTGTTGTTGTCGTCGAGGGCCCAGGCCACGCCGTCTTCCTTGAGGCCGAGCACCGAGACGCCGGCCTTGAAGGTGCCCTTCTTGGCCTGATCGAAGGCATTGTAGGTGGCCACATCCACGCGCTTGACCATGGAGGTCAGCACCTTGCCCGGATGCATCCCGTTCTGGTTCGAGTCGACGCCGATGCCGAGCTTGCCCGCATCAGCGGCGGCGCGCATCACGCCCACGCCCGTTCCGCCGGCCGCATGATAGATCACGTCGGCGCCGCGATCGATCTGGCTCTTGGCGAGCTCGCCGCCCTTCACCGGATCGTTCCAGGCCGCGCCGGTGGTGCCGGTCATGTTCTGGAAGACCTCGGCGTCCTTCTTGGCGTGCTTCACGCCCTGGACATAGCCGCAGGCGAACTTGCGGATGAGCGGAATGTCCATCCCGCCCACGAAACCGACCTTGTTGGTCTTCGAGGCCTGGGCCGCCAGGAGGCCGACCAGGAACGAGCCCTCATGCTCCTTGAACACGACGGACTGCACGTTCGGCTTCTCGATCACTGCGTCGATGATGGCGAACTGGGTCTTCGGGAACTCCTCGGCGACCTTCTTCAGCGCGGTCTCCTGGGAAAAGCCCACGGCCAGGATCGGCGAGAAGCCGTCGCGGGCGAAGCGGCGCAGGGCCTGCTCGCGCTGGGCGTCGTTCTGCGGCTCGAAATCGCGGTAATCGGTGCCCGTGTCCTTCTTGTACTTCTCGGCGCCGGTATGGACGCCCTCGTTGAAGGACTTGTCGAATTTGCCGCCGAGATCATAGACGATCGCGGGCTTGAAGGCCGGAGCCTGAGCGAAGGCAAAGGAGGCGGAAAAGGCGAGGCCCGCGAGCGCGAGGCCGAACTTCTTGACTGTCATCGGCTTAGTTCCCTGTTAGACGCCGGCTTTTTAGCCGGTTGCCCCATGACGATGGCACGGCAAGGGTCACGACGCCAAGGCCTCTGTCAAGGCGGCATGTTATTTCCTTCACGGAATGGTTGATAGCCTGCCCCGTTCCCGTAAGGTCATGCCATGTCACTGAGTCCAGACGAAATCGACCGCTATGCCCGCCACCTCGTCCTCCGGGACGTGGGCGGGCCGGGGCAACAGAAGCTGAAAGCCGCTCGCGTCCTCGTGATCGGCGCCGGCGGCCTGGGTGCTCCCCTGATCCAGTATCTCGCGGCGGCCGGGATCGGCGCGATCGGCATTGTGGATGACGATGCAGTCAGCCTCTCGAACCTGCAGCGGCAGGTGATCCATGGAACTCCGGATGTCGGACGCCCCAAGGTGGAGAGCGCCACGGATGCGATCAGGCGGCTCAATCCGCATGTGACGGTCGAGACCCATGCCCTCCGCTTGACGCCTGAGAATGCACGGGACCTGGTCCGCCGCTACAATATCGTCGCGGACGGCTCGGACAACTTCGAGACGCGCTATGCGATCTCGGATGCCTGCTTCTTCGAGAGAAAGCCCTTGGTGACGGCGGCGCTTGGACAGTTCGACGCCTCGCTCACCACGATCCGGGCGCATGAGACCGGCCCGGACGGCAAGCCCAACCCCACCTATCGCTGCCTCTTCCCCTCCCCGCCTCCGCCGGGCGCAATCCCAGCCTGCGCGGAAGCAGGCGTGCTCGGGGCGCTCGCCGGGGTCATGGGCAGCCTGATGGCCATGGAGGTGATCCGGGAGATCGTGGGATTCGGCGAGAGCCTCGTGGGGCGGCTGCTCATGGTGGACGCGCGCGCGATGCGGTTCGACACGGTGCGCTACGGGTGGGATGAAGGGAATGTGTTGAGTGGGTCTCGACAATCGCCATCCCGGACGGAGCAAAGCGGAGATCCGGGATCGTCCGGGAAGTTGGCAGATGGCTGAGGTTTTCTAAGTCTACATCCTAGCCACTCGGAAGGACGGGCCTCTTTACATCGGCGTCACGAGCGATCTGCATAAGCGGGTTTTCGAGCACAAAACCCATGCCATTCCAGGGTTTACGGCGCGCTACAACGTGGATCAGCTGGTATATTTCGAAGTTTTCGAGAACCCGGAAGCCGCCATTGCCCGTGAGAAGCAACTTAAGAAATGGCGGCGGGCCTGGAAGGTCCAGTTGATTGAGCGTGACAATCCGGAATGGCGGGACTTGGCGGAAGAGTTTGTCCCCTAAACCCAGGCCGTCATCCCGGGGCCGCGTAGCGGAACCCGGGATCGTCTGCAGAATAGGGTGCCTTACTCGTCTTACGATCCCGGATCGCGGCTATGCCGCGTCCGGGATGACGCTTGTGGTTACGAGCGCAGCACCGCGCCGGTCTTCTTCGACACCTCGCCGACGATCTTGGCGGACACCGCCTCGATCTCCACGTCGGTGAGCGTCTTCTCCGTGGGCTGGAGGGTGACGGCGATGGCCACGGACTTCTTGTCCGGGTCGATGCCGGTGCCCTCGTAGATGTCGAACACGTCGACGCCCACGATCAGCTGGCGCTCGGCGCCTTGCGCTGCCTTCACGATGTCGCCTGCCGCCACGTCGCGGCCGACCACGAAGGCGAAGTCGCGCGTGAGCGGCTGGAAGTCCGGCAGGTTCAGCTTCGGCTTCATCTTGGTGGGCTTCGCCTTGGGCGGCGGCAGCGCGTCCAGATTGAGCTCGAAGGCCACCAGCGGCCCTTTCAGGTCGAGGGCTTTGAGCACCTTCGGGTGAACCTCGCCGAAGGCTCCGACCACGTTCTTGGGCCCGAACTGCAGGGTGCCCGAACGGCCCGGGTGGAACCAGGCCGGGCCGCCGGCCACGATCTGGAGACCGCCGGACGGGATGCCGAGCGTCGCGAGCAGGGCCAGCACATCGGCCTTGGCGTCGAAAGCATCCACCGACTGAGCACCGCCGTCCCAGTGACGGCCCACGCCTTCCGCCCGCGCCGTGCCGCGACGCACGGCAGCGGCCTTGGTGGACTGGCCTTCCGGCTCGTCGGACGCGAAGGTCTGGCCGACCTCGAACAGGGCCACATCCCCGAGCCCGCGATCCGCATTGCGCTGCGCTGCCTTCAGAAGGCCGGGCAACAGGCTCGGGCGCATGTCGGAGAGTTCGGCCGCGATTGGGTTGGCAAGCTTCAGGCGCGCATCGCCACCGCCGAACAATTCCGCCTCATCCTTGGCGATGAAGGACCAGGTGACGGCCTCCACCAGCCCGCGCACGGCCAGCGAGCGGCGGGCGAGCCGCGTGCGCTTCTGGATCAACGTCAGGATGGGCTTGGCCACCACGTCCTCCAGGCGCGGCAAGGGCTTGGGTTCGATGCGGTCGACGCCGGCAATGCGGATGACCTCCTCGACCAGATCGGCCTTGCCTTCAATGTCCGGGCGCCAGGACGGAGCCGTGACGCTCACGCGCTCGCCCGAGCCCTGCACCTGGAAGCCGAGCTTCTTCAGGATCTGCTCGGACTCGGAGGGCTGCACGTCGAGACCCGACAGGCGCGGAACCTCGCTCCAAGGGAACTCGATCACGCGCTGGTCCTGCGGAACCCGACCTGCAACAACAGACTCGCTCGCCTCGCCGCCGCACAGGTCGATCACCATCTGCGTGGCGAGATCGAGACCGGGCACCGTGAAGGCCGGATCGACGCCGCGCTCGAAGCGGTAGCGCGCATCGGTGATGATGCCGAGCTTGCGGCCCGACTGCGCGATGTTCAGCGGGTCCCAAAGCGCGGATTCGATCAGCACATCGGTGGTGGTCTCATCCGAGCCCGAATGCTCGCCGCCCATGATGCCGGCAATCGACTCGACGCCGTTTTCATCCGCAATCACCACATTGCCGGAATCGAGCTTGTAGGTGCGCCCATCGAGAGCCAGCACCTCCTCGCCCTCCTTCGCCCGACGAACGGTGAGGTTGCCCTTCACCTTCTTGAGGTCGAAGACGTGGAGCGGGCGGCCCCGGTCGAAGGTGATGTAGTTGGTGATGTCCACCAGCGCATTGATCGGGCGAAGGCCGATGGCGAGCAGGCGGCGCTGCATCCATTCCGGCGACGGACCGTTCTTCACGCCGCGCACGAGGCGCAGGGCGAAGGCCGGGCAGAGCTTCTCGTCGCCCGGAGCGAAGTCGAGGGTCACGGAGACCGGGCAGGCGCCCTTGCCCTGAACGGGCGCGACGGCGTCGCCCTTGAGCGTGCCGAGGCCGGCAGCCGCGAGATCGCGGGCGATGCCGTGGATCGAGGTGCAGTCCGGGCGGTTCGGCGTCAGGTTGATCTCGATCACCGGATCGTCGAGCCTGGCGTAGGATGCGTAGGCCTGACCCACCGGCGCATCCTCGGGCAGGTCGATGATGCCGTCGTGATCGTCGGAGATCTCAAGCTCGGACCCGGAGCACAGCATGCCCTTGCTCTCGACACCGCGGATGGTGCCGACGCCGAGCGTGATGTTCTTGCCCGGAATGTATGTGCCGGGCGGCGCGAACACGCTCTTCATGCCGGTGCGGGCGTTGGGCGCGCCGCAGACCACTTGGATCGGGTCCCCTTCGCCCGTATCGACCATGCACACGCGTAGGCGATCGGCATTGGGGTGCTGCACGGCGGAGACCACATAGGCGACCTTGTAGGGCGCCAGCGCCTTCGCCTTGTCCTCCACGCCCTCGACCTCAAGGCCGATGCGGGTGAGCGTCTCGACGATCTCGTCGAGGGAGGCCGTGGTCTCGAGGTGGTCCTTGAGCCAGGAGAGGGTGAATTTCATAGTGACTCTCCTTTACGAAGTCAGGCCGCTGACGAGGCTCGGGATGTCGAGCGGGCGGAAACCGTAGTGGTTCAGCCAGCGCACATCGGCCTCGAAGAACGGGCGCAGGTCCGGCATGCCGTATTTGAGCATGGCGATGCGGTCGATGCCCATGCCCCACGCAAAGCCCTGGTACTCGTCCGGATCGAGCCCGCAATTGCGCAGCACGTTCGGGTGGACCATGCCGCAGCCGAGAATTTCGAGCCAGTCCGTGCCCTCGCCGAAGCGGATCTCGCCCCCTTTTCGCGAGCACTGGATGTCGACTTCGGCGGACGGTTCGGTGAAGGGGAAGAAGGATGGGCGGAACCGCATCTTCACCTGATCGACCTCGAAGAAGGCCTTGCAGAACTCCTCCAGGATCCACTTCAGGTGCGCGATGTTGGCCTGCTTGTCGATGACGAGGCCTTCCACCTGATGGAACATCGGCGTGTGGGTCTGATCGGAATCATGCCGATAGGTCCGGCCCGGGATGATCACCCGGATCGGCGGCGCCTTGGACGTCATCGTGCGGATCTGGACCGGCGAGGTGTGCGTGCGCAGCACCTTGCGCTCACCCTTCTCGTCGGGGGCGAGGAAGAAGGTGTCGTGCATCTCGCGGGCCGGATGGCCCTCTGGGAAGTTCAGCGCCGTGAAGTTGAGATAGTCGGTCTCGATATCCGGCCCCTCAGCCACGGAGAAACCCATATCGGCGAAGATCGCCGTCAGCTCCTCGATCACCTGGCTGATCGGGTGAATGCGGCCGCGGGATTCAGGCGCCTCGGGCACCGGCAGCGTCACGTCGATGCGCTCGGCGGAGAGCCGGGCTTCGAGGGCAGCCTCCGCGAGCGTCTCCTTCTTGGCCGCGATAGCTCCCTGCACGGTGTCGCGCAGGCCGTTGATGAGCGGGCCGCGTTCCTTCCGCTCCTCGGGCGTCATGGCGCCGAGAGTCTTCAGCAGTTCTGAGACGGAGCCCTTCTTGCCGAGCGCGGACACGCGCACGGATTCAAGAGCCGCCTCGTCGCCGGCGGCTTCGACCTGGGTGAGCAGGTCACGTTCGAGATGGTTGAGATCGGTCATCGGTCCCTGGCCAGATGCAAGCGCCACATGAGAGGCGCCTTGAGTGAGGCGCGGCGCGGGAACCGTCAAGTCGTCCGAGCCGCGAAAAGGCAACCGACAGCGTGAGAGCCGTCAGCGCGGGTGGTCTCGGAGAAGGGGGAGAAGGCGGTGCGGCTGAAAGCCAGCCGCACCGAAAGCTTAGTCTATCCGGCTTTAGGCAGCCTGCTGCGGCAGGGCGGCCTTGGCGCGCTCCACATAAGCGGCGAAAGCCGCCGGCTCGTGGATGGCCAGCTCGGACAGGACCTTGCGATCGACCTCGATCCCAGCCTTGCCGAGACCGTCGATAAATCGGGAATAGGTCATGTCATGCATCCGGACAGCAGCGTTGAGGCGCTGGATCCAGAGAGCGCGGAAGGTGCGCTTCTTGTTGCGACGGTCGCGCGTCGCATACTGCATGCTCTTCTCGACCGCCTGCTTGGCGATACGGATGGTATTCTTGCGGCGGCCGTAGAAGCCCTTGGCTGCCTTGAAAACCTTCTTGTGCTTGGCGTGGGATGTTACGCCACGTTTGACGCGGGCCATTGAAAAACTCCTTCAAAATCCGGGATGTGGGAAGAACCGTCTCAGCCGTTGGGCAGGAAGAACTTCTTCACGTTGTAGGCATCGCCTTCGAACATGGTGGTGGTGCCGCGCAGATTACGGATCTGCTTGTTCGACCGCTTGATCATCCCGTGGCGCTTGCCGGCCTGGGCGTAAACGACCTTGCCGGTGCCAGTGATCTTGAAGCGCTTTTTCGCGCCCGACTTCGTCTTCAGCTTGGGCATTTGGCTCTCCTTTGGACAGGCCTCGGAAGCGGCCTTAACCGCTCTTCAGCCTTTTCATTGCTGCATTGAGCAAAACAAACCGCCACGGCAGCCCTAACGGCCGGGCGGTTCGATGAAGGCGGCCTTATGACAGACGGCCGTCCAAAAAGCAATGGCCGCCGGTGCCCCGACGGCCATGAATTTCTCTGTACGAGGAGCCTCTTAGAGCATCGCATCGAGTGGACCGGAAAAACCGGGTCCACTTTTCCCTGACGCGGCCCTTTGGGTCCGCACGATGCGCTAGCGCGGCGCCAAAACCATGACGACCTGGCGGCCTTCGAAGTTCGGCTCCATCTCGACCTTGGCGATATCGCCCACATCGGCCTTGACCCGGTCCAGGACCTTCAGGCCCAGCGACTGGTGGGCCATCTCGCGACCGCGGAAGCGCAGGGTGACCTTCACCTTGTTCCCTTCCTCGAAGAAGCCCTTCATCGCCTTCATCTTGACCCCATAGTCATGGTCATCGATGCCGGGACGCAGCTTGATTTCCTTCACCTCGACCGTCTTCTGCTTCTTGCGCGCCTCGGCGGCCTTCTTCTGCTCCAGGAAGCGGAATTTGCCGTAGTCGAGGATCTTGCAGACGGGAGGGGTGGCGTTCGGCGAGATCTCCACGAGATCGAGGCCTGCCTCTTCGGCAACCTTCAGGGCATCGAAGAAGGCCATCACGCCTCGGTTCTGCCCCGTATCGTCGATCAGCTGCACTTCGCGAACACCGCGAATGTCTCGGTTGGCGCGCGGTCCGTCCTTCTGCGGCACCGGCATGGCTCTCATTGGTCTGCGAATGGCTCGTATCTCCTGTTAAGGGCTTAAACTGAGGATCGGAGATCCCAGGGGATCCCTGCTGTGCATGCTCAGCCTTGCCACGAATGATTCGACATTTCGCGCAAACGCGCGGGAAGTCAACTTGTTCTATGGGCAAAACGGCCCTCAAGAAGGGCGGAATAGACATCCAGCGTGCCGGAAACCATGCGCTCGAGCGAGAAATGACGCTCCACATGGGCACGAGCCCTGGCGCCCAGGGCGATTCTCGCGCTGGCCCCGAGGCTGAGAGCCGCGCCGACCGCCTCGGCCAGCGCGTCCGCATCGCCGGCGGGAATGCGCCAGCCCGTCCGCTCGTGCTGCGGCACGGCCGGCGGGGACAAAACCGTCTCCGGCACGGCCCCGAGATCGGAGACGACCACAGGCGTGCCCATGGCCTGCGCCTCCACGGCAGAGCGCCCGAAAGCCTCCGGCTCGGTGGACGGCACGGTGACGACGGATGCCGCCAGGAAGGCCGCCGGCATGTCGGTGCAGTGGCCGACCCGGCGCACAATGCCTTTCAGCTTCTTCGCCTCGATCAGGCTGTCGAGATCCTTCACATACGAATCCCTCCCCTGCGGGTCGCCGGCGAGGATATAGGCGACATCCGTCAGGCCCGCATCGCGCAGCTTGGCGGCTGCCTCGATCAGCACCTTCTGGCCTTTCCAGCCGGTCAGGCGGGCGGCGAGCAGCACCACACGCTCGTGGGGCGCCACCTCCCAAGCCTTGCGCAGAGCTTCGATCCGCTCCGGCGCCACCGCATGCGGGGAGAAGACAGTGAAATCCGTGCCCCGGTGAAGCACCCGGATGCGCTCGCCGGCTTGCGGATAGACTGAGCGGATCAACTCGCCCGTATAGTGTGAATTGGCGATGACCGCATCGCCGCGGGACATCACCGAGTTATAGAGGACCTTCACCGACGAGCGGCCGGAGTAACTGCCGTGGTAGGTGGTCACGAACGGGATGTTGAGGGAGCGCGCCGCGCCGAGACCCACCCAGGCCGGCGCCCGCGAGCGGGCATGAACGAGGGCAACCCGCTCGTTGTGGCAGATCCGGGCGAGCTTGCGCACGTTGAGCAGCATGGAGAACGGGTTCTTCGATGCCGCCGGAAAGGGAATCCAGATGCCGCCCTTGGTCTGGAGCTCGCCCACCAGCCGGCCGCCCTCGGTTGCGACCAGTGCCCGCGCGCCTGCATGGACCAGCCCCTCGGCGATGTCCACGGTGGTGCGCTCCGCCCCTCCCGCTTCAAGTTCGGGGACGATCTGAAGAATGGTCCGGCCCGCCAGCGGGTGCACGTGAGAGGACGGGAACGCCATCCCTCCGCCGGGTCGCGATGAAAAACTCACGGAAGTCAGAGCCTTCTCAAAAATCGTCCGACAGAATCGTCCGAAAGAATCCTATATGACGCTTGCTTCAAAGCAGTTGAGGATGAGTTAACCATGCCGCAAAGCGTCACGGTCGGCCAGGATGCCCGCTCCATTGCCGTTCTCACCCGGGAGGGCAAAGGCCCGCCTGTGGTCTGGCTCGGCGGCTTCAAGTCGGACATGCGGGCCACCAAGGCGACCGCCCTGGACGAATGGGCTGAGCAGAATGGCCGCGGCTTCGTGCGCTTCGATTACAGCGGCCATGGCGAATCCGGCGGGGCCTTCGAAGAGGGCACGATTTCCCGCTGGCTCGAGGATGCGCTCGCCGTGATCGAGCACCATGTGCGGGAGCGGCCGATCTTTGTCGGATCCTCCATGGGGGGCTGGATCAGCCTCCTGGCGGCACGCTATTTGATGGACAGGCGGCCGAACCTCGCACCAGCGGGCATGGTCCTCATCGCCCCGGCGGTGGACATGACCGAGCGGCTGATGTGGGGGCGATTTCCCGAGGATCTGAGGCGGAGCGTCCAGGAGACGGGGGTTTATCACCGCCCTTCCGCCTATTCCGACGATCCCTACCCCATCACCTTGAACCTGATTGAGGATGGCCGCCGCCACCTGCTTCTCGACCGGCCGATCCAGACCGGCTGCCCGGTCCATATCCTGCAAGGCATGGAGGATCCCGATGTCCCCTGGAGCCATGCGCTCGAATTGGTGGAGCACCTGCCGGGGGACAGCGTATCGCTGACGCTGATCAAGGACGGGGATCACCGGCTGTCACGGCCGGAGGACATCGAGCAGCTGATCGCAGCGGTTGCTGCGATCGCTTAGGATAAGAGTGCTGAGCCTCGGCGCATCGTGCGGAAAAGTGGCCCCGGTTTTCCGCAGAAACGATGCGCCAAGCAATAAAGTTGGAGCATCAGATGGATCCCAAAAGTGGTGTCCACTTTTGGGTCCGATGCTCTAATGCAGGCTCACCATCGTCAGGTCATGTGCCCAGGCATTGGCAACCGCAGCGTCATGGTTGTCGGTCAGCAGGATGGGCTCGCCGCTGGCGGACAGGAGCGCGAACAGCCGCATGCCGGGCTGGAGCTTGGGAGCCTGGGGAAACAGCCGGGCGACCTCATCGGACTCGATCGGCTTCACATAGGCCATCTGGCCCAGGCCCAGGGTGGCGAGTTCGGACACATCGAAGGCCGGCTCGTGATGGTTCTTGATCTCGAAGTTCATGGACATCTCCTTGTTGCGGATGCCGTCACACTTTGTCCGGAGCGCTGATGTCGATCTTGCGGACGATCCGCTCCGGCTCGGGCCGGACCAGATCGATCGACAACAGCCCGTTGGACAGGTCTGCGCCCATGACCTCCATGCCGTCGACAAGGAGGAAGGTGCGCTGGAACTGACGGGCGGCAATGCCGCGATGGAGGAAGTGCCTTGTCTTGTCGTCGGACTGGCGTCCCCGGATGACGAGCTGGCTCTCTTCCAGGGTCACCTCCAGCTGATCCCGGGTAAAACCGGCAACGGCCAGGGTGATGCGGAGGCGCTCGGGGGCGCTTTCCGTGCGAGCCAGACGCTCGATGTTGTAGGGCGGATAACCGTCCCCGGCCGCCTTGGCGACCCGATCGAGCGCCTGCTCGATCTCATCGAAGCCTAACATAAACGGATGCCCGAAGGGCGACTGACGCGACATGTTCGAAGCCCAAGGTTAGAGGCACTTCGGTTGGTTTTGAGCCCGCCGATGCGGCACTCAAGTGGCCCGGAACCGGGCCGCTGTCGGAGATATGGATACGCCGCTTCGGCCGATCAAGACCCTGGCCAAGTCGCCCTGGCAGCGCCCAGTTCTCACGGTCAATAGAGCCTGAGGAGCGGACTAGACCCGCTCCCGCCACCAGGCGACCTGCTCGGCCACCCGAACCGGGGACGTGCCGCCGAAGCTCGTCCGGGAGCGGACGGAGTTCTCGACGCCGAGCACATCGTAGACACCCTGGTGGATCTTGGGCTCGACCGCCTGCATGGCCTCGAGCGGCAGCTCCTCCAGGGTGCAGCCGCGGCTCTCCGCCTCGGACACGATGCGCCCGGTGATGTGATGAGCGTCACGGAACGGGATGTTGAGGCTGCGCACGAGCCAGTCGGCGAGATCCGTCGCCGTGGAGAAGCCTGCGCCGGCCACGGCTGCCATGCGCTCCGGCACCGGCTCCAGGTCCCGGATCATGCCGGTGGTGGCGGCGAGCACGATCTCGATGGTGTCGGCCGCATCGAAGACCTGCTCCTTGTCCTCCTGCATGTCCTTGGAATAGGCGAGCGGCAGGCCCTTCATCACGGTGAGCAGGGAGACCAGGGAACCGATGACGCGGCCGGTCTTGCCCCGCACTAGTTCGGCGGCATCCGGGTTGCGCTTCTGCGGCATCATGCTGGAGCCGGTGGTCCAGCGGTCCGGCAGGCGCACGAAGCCGAAGGGTGCCGACATCCAGATGATGATCTCTTCCGCAAGGCGTGACAGGTGCACGGCGCAGATGGCGGCGGCGGCCATGTACTCGAGCAGGCTATCCCGGTCCGAGACGGTGTCGAGCGAATTACGGGTCGGGCCGTCGAAGCCCATTGCCTTGGCGGTCATGTGCCGGTCGATAGGGAAGGAGGTTCCGGCGAGCGCGCCCGCGCCCAGGGGGCACTCGTTCAGGCGCTTGCGGGAATCGCGGATGCGGCTGCGGTCGCGGCCGAACATCTCCACATAGGCCATCAGGTGGTGCCCGAAGGTCACCGGCTGGGCGCTCTGGAGATGGGTGAAGCCCGGCATCACGGTGGCGGCATGAGCCTCGGCCTTGTCGAGGAGCGCCTTGATCAGGCTGGTAAGCTGCTCATCGGTTCGGTCATGGGCCTCGCGCACCCAAAGCCGGGCATCGGTGGCCACCTGGTCGTTGCGGCTGCGGGCCGTATGCAGGCGGGCCGCCGGATCGCCGACGATCTCGCGCAGGCGGCTCTCCACGTTCATGTGGATGTCTTCGAGGGCTGTCGAGAAGCTGAAGGAGCCGGACTCGATTTCGCCCAGCACCCGCTGAAGCCCCTGATGGATGGCGTCCCGGTCGCTCTCGGCGATGATTCCCTGCCTGGCCAGCATGGTGCTGTGGGCGATGGAGCCCTGGATGTCCTGGGAAGCCAGTCGCTTGTCGAAGCCGATGGAGGCGTTGATGGCTTCCATGAGCGCGCTTGGCGAGGACGAGAAGCGTCCGCCCCACATGGTGTTGGCACCGGGTTTTTTGGCGTCTTCAGACACGGGCTTCATCCGATCAAGAAATGTCGGGGAGCCTTTGCCACAGTTTTCCCCTGCAAGCCAACCCGAACCGCATCTGCCCGACCTTTGGGCATGCTGCACCATGTTTACCAGTTGGTAACCAGTGAGTAGACTCGACAGAACCTGTGTGATTTGCATTCATACGGGCGCACAAGAAGCGCACCCAGCGCTGCGAGGGAACTGGCCTATGACAAGTCTTCCGAAATTTATCCTATCCGCCGCCATGGTTACCGTGATGGCGACTTCTTTCTCTGCCGTAAAGGCAGCCACGCCGGCCGACACCCTGGTCCAGGCCTGGCAGATGGACGACATCATCTCGCTCGATCCGGCCGAGGTGTTCGAGCTGAGCGCCTCCGAGATCATGGGCAATACCTATGAGCGCCTGATCACCTATGACATCAAGGACGTGTCCAAGATCTCCGGCCAAGTCGCCGAGTCCTGGACCGTCTCCCCGGACGGCAAGACCTACACCTTCAAGATCCGCCCGAACAAGAAATTCGCCTCCGGCAGCAACATCACGGCCGAGGATGTGGTCTACTCGCTCCACCGCGCCGTATCGCTCGACAAGTCCCCGGCTTTCATCCTGGGCCAGTTCGGCTTCACGAAAGACAATGTGAAGGACAAGATCAAGCAGACCGGTCCGCTCGAGCTCACGATTGAGGTCGACAAGCCCTACGCCCCGACCCTCGTTCTCTACTGCCTCGGCAACTCGGTTGCCTCGATTGTCGAGAAGAAGCTGCTCGTCCAGAACGAGAAGGACGGCGACTGGGGCTACAACTGGCTGAAGACCAAGTATGCCGGCTCGGGCCCGTACATCATGCGCGACTGGAAGGCCAACGAGGTTCTCGTCCTCGAGCGCAACCCGCACTACGAGAAGAAGACCCCTCTCGCCCGCGTGATCTTCCGCCACATCAAGGAGACCGCCAGCCAGCGCCTCCTGCTCGAGAAGGGCGACATTGACGTGGCCCGCAGCCTGAACCCTGAAGAGATCACGGCGATGTCCAAGAACCCGGACATCAAGGTTCAGAGCGCTCCGAAGGGTACGGTCTATTATCTCGGCCTGAACCAGAAGAACCCGAACCTAGCCAAGCCCGAGGTTCGTCAGGCTCTGAAGTATCTTGTCGATTATCAGGCGATCGCCGATACGATCATGAAGTACAAGGGCGACGTTCATCAGAACTTCCTGCCCAAGGGCTTCCTCGGTGCCGAGACCTCCAACCCGTACAAGCTCGACGTCGCCAAGGCGAAGGAGCTTCTGGCCAAGGCCGGCCTGAAGGACGGCTTCTCGGTGACGATGGACACCCGCTCCACCCCCGAGATCATGGGTGTCGCCCAGGCCATGCAATCGACCTTCGCTCAGGCCGGCGTCAAGCTGGAGATCCTGCCGATGGATTCGAAGCAGGCCCTGACCAAGTATCGTGCCCGCCAGCACGACATCTACATCGGCAACTGGGGCTCGGATTATCAGGACCCGAACTCCAACGCCGACACCTTCGCGGCGAACGACGACAACTCGGACCAAGCCAAGGCGAAGCCGCTCGCTTGGCGCAATGCCTGGGATCCGGGCCCGCTGACTGCCAAGACCCGCGCTGCAGTCATGGAACGCGACGCAGAGAAGCGCGCACAGATGTACAAGGAGCTGCAGAAGGCGGTTCTCGACGACAGCCCCTTCGTGCTCTTCCTGCAGCAGACGGAAGTCGCGTCCGTGCGCAAGAACGTGGAGAACTTCATCCTCGGTCCGTCGTTCAGCGACAACGACCTGTCACAGGTAAAGAAGAACTGACGCTTCGATGGTTTCAGCAGTCATGAATCGGGGCGGAGGGCATGCAAGTGCCCTCCGCTCCTCCCTTAAGAACGTCGCCCAGTTCGTCATGGTCCTGATGACGACGCTTCTCGGCCTTGCCGCCGTCACCTTCTTCATCGGGCGCGTCGTCCCCATCGATCCCGTGATCGCCATCGTGGGCGACCGGGCTCCTGCGCAGGTTTACGAGCGCGTCCGCCAGGAACTCGGCCTCGATCTGCCGCTCATTCAGCAGTTCTGGATCTATCTGAAGAAGGCCGTGACGGGCGATTTCGGCAATTCGGTTCTCACCACCAATCCGGTGATGACGGACATCGCCAATACGTTTCCCGCGACGCTGGAGCTTGCCACCCTCGGCACCCTGATCGGTGTCGTCCTCGGTGTCCCGCTCGGTATCCTCGCCGCCGTCAAGCGCGGCAGCTTCATCGACCAGTTCGTACGCGTGCTGGGCCTTGCCGGCTACTCCATTCCGATCTTCTGGCTCGGCCTCATGGGCCTGCTTGTCTTCTATGCCAAGCTCGGCTGGGTGGCGGGACCGGGCCGCCTCGACGTGACCTATTCCTACCTCTACACGCCAGTCACCAACATCGTGCTCCTCGACACCGCCATGCAGGGCCAGTGGGACGCGTTCTGGGATGCGGTTTCGCACATCATCCTGCCCGCCTGCCTGCTCGGCTATTTCTCGCTGGCCTATATCAGCCGCATGACGCGCTCCTTCATGCTCAACGAGCTGGCGCAGGAATACGTGATCGCCGCGCGGGTGAAGGGCCTGTCCGAGATGCGGGTGATCTGGCGCCATGCCCTGCGCAACGCCGCCGTTCCTCTGATCACCGTGATCGCCCTGTCCTATGCCAACCTGCTCGAAGGCTCCGTGCTCACGGAGACGATCTTCGCGTGGCCGGGCCTGGGCCAGTACATCACCAATTCCCTGCAGAACGCGGACATGAACGCAGTGCTCGGCGGAACCCTCGTGATCGGAACCGCCTTCGTGCTGCTCAATCTCGTGTCCGACCTGCTCTACCGCCTGCTTGATCCGAGGACCCGCTGATGACCGGCGCCCCTCTTCCCCTGACCTCTGAGCCGTCCGGCATGCGGGCCTGGCTGCTGTCCCCGGAGCCCCATTCCCGCTGGCAGGCGCGACTCGGCCGCTTCTATCTCGGCTGGCGCTCCTTCTCCCGGAACCCGCTCGCCGTCGTTGGCCTCGGCATCGTCATTCTGCTGATCCTTGTGGCGATCTTCGCCGACGTCATTGCGCCCTACTCGCCGGTCACCGGCGGGGACCTGCGCACGCAGCGCCTCCTGCCACCGAGCGAGACCTATTGGCTCGGCACGGATGATCAGGCCCGTGATATCTTCTCACGCATCGTCCACGGCTCTCGCGTCACGCTCTTCATCGTCGTTCTGGTGGCCCTGATCGCAACCCCCATCGGGCTTCTGGTGGGCACCGTCTCCGGCTACCTCGGGGGCTGGGTCGACACGGTGCTGATGCGCATCACCGACATCTTCCTGGCCTTCCCGCGCCTGATCCTGGCGCTCGCCTTCGTGGCGGCCTTAGGGCCAGGCATCGAGAACGCCATTATCGCCATCGCGATCACCTCCTGGCCGCCCTATGCCCGCATCGCGCGCGCCGAGACCCTGATGATCCGCAACAGCGACTTCATCGCGGCGGTGAAACTGCAGGGTGCCTCGACGCCGCGCATCATCCTCGGTCATGTGGTGCCGCTCTGCCTCTCCTCGCTGATCGTGCGTGTGACGCTTGACATGGCCGGCATCATCCTGACGGCCGCGGGCCTCGGCTTCCTCGGCCTCGGGGCGCAGCCACCGATGCCGGAATGGGGCGCCATGGTGGCCACGGGCCGCAACTACCTCATCGACCAATGGTGGGTCGCCGCCATGCCGGGCATCGCCATCTTCGTGGTGAGCCTCGGCTTCAACCTGCTGGGCGACGGCCTGCGCGACGTTCTCGATCCGAAGGCCGCCAAATGACCAAGCCGCTTCTCGACGTCGAGGACCTGCGCGTCCGCTTTCATCTGCGCACCGGCACCGTGGAAGCGGTGCGCGGCGTGTCCTTCCAGCTCGGCCGCGAACGCCTCGGTATCGTGGGCGAGTCCGGCTCCGGCAAGTCGCAGACGGGCCGCGCCATTCTCGGCCTCACCCCGCCGCCCGGCGAGGTGACGGCCAAGCGCCTCGCCTTCGACGGAATCGACCTGCAGAAAGCCTCAAAACGCACCCTGCGCACCCTGCGCGGCGGGCGCATCAGCATGGTCATGCAGGATCCGAAATACTCGCTCAATCCGGTCATGACCATCGGCGAGCAGATCATCGAGGCCTATCAGGCCCATGTGAAAGCCGGCAAGGCGGAGGCCCGCGACAGGGCGCTCGCCATGCTGGAAGCCGTGAAGATGCGCGATCCCGGCCGTGTTTTCTCCCTCTACCCGCACGAGGTCTCCGGCGGCATGGGGCAGCGCGCCATGATCGCCATGATGCTGGTCACCGATCCGGATCTTCTCATCGCCGACGAGCCGACCTCGGCCCTCGATGTGACAGTCTCGATGGAGGTGCTGCGCATTCTTGACGAGCTCGTCTCGGAACGCGGCATGGGCCTGATCTTCATCTCGCACGACCTCAAGCTCGTCTCCTCCTTCTGCGATCGGGTGCTGGTCATGTATGCCGGCCGCGTGGTCGAGGAACTGGAGGCGAAGAACCTGCGGGAGGCCAAGCACCCCTATACCCAGGGCCTCATGCGCTGCCTGCCGACGCTCGCGGATGACGTTCGTCCGTTGCCGACCCTGAACCGCGATCCCGCATGGGCGCTCTAACGATGCTCGATATTCAGAACCTTCAAGTCGTCTACGGCACCGGTCGCATGCGGGTCGATGCGGTCAAGAACGTGAGCTTCCATGTGGAGCCAGGGGCGGCCTATGGGCTCGTGGGCGAGTCCGGCTCCGGCAAGTCGACCGTGCTGCGCGCCATCTGCGGGCTCGCACCAATCACCAGCGGCCGCGTGAGCGTCCATGGCAATGCCGTCACCACGCCACGCGGCAAGGCCTTCTACCGCACGGTCCAGATGGTGTTTCAGGACCCCTATGCCTCGCTTCATCCACGACACACCGTGGACCGCACGCTCTCCGAGCCGCTGGCGATCCATGGCGAGAAGGATGCGGAGGCGCGCATCCTCCAGGCTCTGAAGGAGGTGGGCCTCAGCCCCTCCTTCCGTTTCCGCTACCCGCACCAGCTCTCCGGCGGCCAGCGCCAGCGCATTGCCATCGCCCGTGCGCTGATCCTGCGCCCGAAGGTGCTGCTGCTCGACGAGCCGACCTCGGCGCTCGACGCCTCGGTGCAGGCCGAGATCCTGAATCTTCTTGACGACCTGCGCCGGCGCTTGGGCCTGACCTATATCCTGGTCAGCCACGACCTCGCCGTCGTGGCCCACTTGTGCGAGCGCCTGCTCGTCATGCAGCATGGCGAAGCCGTCGAGGAAACGACCGCGGCTGCCCTGCGCTCGGGCGCAGCCTCGAACGATTATACGCAGTCGCTGATTCAAGCGAGCCAGGGCTTCACGCGGGTTGCCCCGCTGCCGGCTCAAGCTCCTGCCGCTTAACGACGCTTTTTTCCGCCACCTATTTTGATGTGAAATGATGCCCAGCTCTACTCTGATGCCTGTCTTCGATGGTCACAACGACGTGCTGCTGCGCCTGATGCGCGGTAAGATCCAGCCCGAGCAGGCTTTCCTCGAAGGCGACAATATCGGCCACCTCGACTGGCCGCGGATGAAGCAGGGCGGCCTCATTGGCGGGTTCTTCGCCGTCTATGTGCCGTCCGAGAGCGTGGGCGTCGATGTGGATGAGCTGATGGCCCAGGCGCAGTACGATGTGCCGCTCTCCTCGCCGCTCCCGCTCCCGACGAGCCAGCAGGTGACGGCGCACATGGCTGCGCTGCTCATCCGCATCGAGCGCGCCTCGAAGGGCGAGGTCAAGATCTGCCGCACGGCTGCGGACATCCGCCACTGCATCGAGACCGGCAAGCTCGCGGCCATCCTGCATATCGAGGGCGCCGAAGGCATCGACCCCGATCTCTACATGCTCGACGTGCTCTACGAGAGCGGCTTGCGCTCCATCGGACCCGTCTGGAGCCGCCCCAACATCTTCGGCCACGGCGTGCCGTTCCGCTATCCCTCGACACCGGATACCGGCCCGGGCCTGACGGATCGCGGCATCGAGCTGGTACGCGCCTGCAACCGCCTCAAGATCATGATCGATCTCTCGCACCTGAACGAGAAGGGGTTTTGGGATGTGGCGCGGCTCTCGGATGCGCCACTGGTCGCCACGCATTCCAATGCGTGGGAGATCTGCCGCCACTCGCGCAACCTCACCGACAAGCAGCTCGGCGCGATCCGCGAGAGCCGCGGCATGGTGGGCGTGAACTTCGCCACCTCGTTCATCCGCCCCGACGGCATGCGCAACGACGACACGCCCCTGGAGGAGATGATCCGGCACATGGATCACCTGATCGACCATGTGGGTGTGGACGGCGTCGGCCTCGGCTCCGATTTCGACGGCGCGACGATCCCGGCCGAGATCGGCGACGTGCGCGGCCTGCCCCGCCTCGTCGACGCCATGCGCCGCCACGGCTATGACGAAGCCACCCTGCGCAAGCTCTGCTACGAGAACTGGGTCAATGTTCTGGAGCGCACCTGGGGGCGGTGATCGGTTCGACTACGATCATCTATGGTCATCCCGGACAAGCGGAGAGCAGATCCGGGATCGTATGCAGAACAAGACACTGGATCCTCAACGCTGTCATCCCCGCGCAGGCGGGGATCCAGAACCACGACGTTTCAGAAGAGAGCGAACGGCGTCGCGCCTCGTTCTGCATCGTCGGCGTTTATGGATCCCGGGCTCTGCTGCGCAGCCCCGGGATGACAATGCTGGACTGGTTGAAGCGATCCCGGATCGGCTTACGCCGTCCGGGATGACACCTTATCCCTTCACGGCCGGCACAAGGCCGGTGACGACGTGGTAGCGAACTTACCTCTCCGCCTTCGAGTTGAGCGCGAACACGCTCGCGATGCCACCGACGCCAAGCATGAGCAGCAGGCTCACCGCGTTGATCGCCGGTGACGCGCCCTCGCGCATCTGTCCGTACATGGCGATCGGCAGCGGCGCCTCGGAGCCTACGAGCATCAGGGTGGTGTTGAAGTTCTCGAACGACATCAGCAACGCTACGAGTCCGGCGCCAATGAGGGCGGGTTTCAAGAAAGGCAGCGTGACGGTGCGCAGCACCCGCGCGCGGGTGGCGCCGAGATCGAAGGCGGCTTCCTCCAGTGAGCGATCGAACTTGCGCAGGCGGGCGGCGATGATGAGCGTCGCGATGGTGAGGATGAAGGAGAGCTGGCCCAACACCACGAGCGGCAGGCCGGGCCGCAGAGAATCGAGATCGGTCTGAAGCCAGTCCTCGAGCCCGTTCGTCACGCGCGAGAAAAAGGCCAGGATCGAAATGCCGAGCACCACGCCTGGGATGACCAGCGGCCAGAGCATCATCATGACGACAAACGTCTTGCCGCGAAACTCCGCGCGCTCCAGCACCCAGGCATTCACCGTGCCGAGAAGCACCGCGAGCAGCGCAACCGGAATGGCGACCTTGAAGCTGTTGCCGATGCTCTCCAGCCAGATCGGATCGACCAGCACGCCGGGCTTGCCGACGACAGCCCCGGAGCCGGTGAACCATTCCAGCGTAAAGCCGCGCCAGGGCGGTGATGGGAACGGGCTTGCGTTGAAGGCAAAGATCGCCACGACGAGAAGTGGCGTGAACAGGAACAGGTAGAACGCCACGATGTAAAGCTTCCAACTGAGAGACGGACGGTTCATGGCGTCAGGCCTGCTTCAGGGTGGTGCCGAGGCTCTGGCCGGTGAGGCGCAGGCCCAGCCACACGATGGCGGAGGACAAGAGCAGGAGCAGCATGCCGAAGGCAGCTCCCTGGGGCCAGTTGAAGCGCGTGATGAACTGCGCGTAGATCTGCTCGGTGAACCACAGCCCGTTCTTGCCGCCGAGCAGAACCGGCGTAGCGAAGTTGCCGACGGTGAGCATGAACACGATGATGCAGCCTGCCACGATGCCCGGCATGGCATGGGGAATGACGATGCGGCGCAGCACGGTCCAGCGGCTGCCGCCGAGATCGTAGCCGGCTTCCACGACCGCAGGCTCCAGGCTTTCCAGCGCATTGGCGAGCGGCACGATCATGAACAGCAGGCCGCCATAGATCAGGCCGAGGATCACCGCGCCATCGTTGTAGAGAAGCTCCACCGGTTGACCCGCGAGACCGATGGAGCGCAGCGCGTAGGATATCATGCCGGTCTCGCGCAGCAGGATCATCCAGCCAAGCGTGCGCACCAGCTCCGACACCCAGAACGGCAACAGGCAGAGCAGCAACAGCATGGCCTTGAGGCGGCCTTGCGCCACGCGGGCGATATAGAGCGCGATGGGAAAGGCGAGCACCAGCGTGAGCGCCGTGACCAGGATCGACATGAAGGCCGTGCGGGCGAAGGTGCGCCAGTAGAGCGGCTCGGTGAAGAACTCGAGATAGTTGCCGAACCCGAAGGCATAGACCCGCGGCGCCACACGCTCGCTGAAGGAGAGGACGAGGATCTCCACGTGCGGCAGCACGATGAGAAGCCCGAGCCACAGGATGGCGGGGGCGAGCAGCAGGAAGAGCGTGAGGCGTGAGGCCTGCTTCGCGATCATGCGGCGAACACCTTCATGGCATCCGCCGTCCAGCCCACATGGACAGGCGCACCGACCTGGATGCCGGCGAGCGGACCTGCTTGCGGCAGCACGGCGCGCACCGGCTGCTCGAAGCCGGCGGTGTCGATGAGCAGGCTCGAAGCGGCCCCGTCGAACAGCACGGCCGAGACGCGGCCCTCGAAGCGGTTGGGCAGATTGCTCAACGATGAAGGATCGTGCGCGAGGGCCACAGCTTCAGGGCGCACGAAGGCAAGCGCCGCCTTCGCGGCTGCACTCCCCTGCCCCTGCACGATGGCGCCCGATGACAGGCGAACGGCAACGGTGCCGTTGGAAGCGGAAGCCGCCTCGCCCTGCAGGCGGTTCGTCTCGCCGACGAAGCTCGCCACGAAGGGTGTGGCCGGGCTGTGATAAAGCTCGCGCGGGCTGCCCACCTGCTCGAAACGGCCCTGGTTCATCACGGCGATGCGGTCGGACATGACGAGGGCTTCGGACTGGTCGTGCGTGATATAGGCGAAGGTGGTGTTGAACGTGCCCTGGAGCTGTTTCAACTCGATCTTCATGTGCTCGCGCAATTTCAGATCGAGGGCGCCGAGCGGCTCGTCGAGGAGCACGAGGGTCGGCTCCAGCACGAGGCAGCGGGCAATCGCCACGCGCTGCCGCTGGCCGCCCGAGAGCGCTGTCACGCGGCGCTCACCGAAACCCTTGAGGCCGACGCGCTCCAGCATGCGGCTCGCGCGCTCCTCGGCGTCCCCACGGGATACGCCGCGGCAAGTGAGCCCATAAGCGACGTTTTCTCCGACGCTCATCATGGGAAAGAGCGCGAGGCTCTGGAACACCATGTTGACCGGGCGCCTGTTGGCCGGAACACCCAGCATTGATTTCCCGCGGATGCGGATGTCCCCGGATGTCGGGTGCTCGAACCCGGCAATCATGCGCATCAGTGTGGTCTTGCCGCAGCCGGAGGGACCGAGGATCGAAAAGAACTCGCCGGGCGCGACGCTGAAGCTCACGTCATCGACGGCAGCATACGAGCCGAAGCGCTTCGTGACGTTGACGATGTCGAGATCGGTGGAAGAGGCCATGACGCTGCCGATACAAAGAGTCGTCCCCCGAACGGGTCGGGGGACGACGAAACACGACGATAAGAGGTTTACGAACCGGCCTTCAGGCGGTCGAGAACCTTGCCCTCGATCTCCTCGAGGCCAGCCGGCACGGCCGGATACCAGCGGATGTTGTCGATGGCGGCCTTCGGGAAGCTCTCGGCGAACTGATCCTTCAGCTTGCCTTCCATGAGCTTGTCGGCGCTATTCGAGGCCGTGAAGTTGCCGGCGGCAGCCGCGACCTTTGCGGCTATCTCCGGGCGCATGTTGAAGTTGATCCACTTGTAGGCGGCATCGTCATTGCGGCCCTTGGCGGGGATCGCGAAGGTGTCCACCCAGCCGAGCGCGCCCGACTTCGGCGCAATGAACTTCATGTCCGGATTTTCGGCGTTGAGCTTCCAACCACCCGTATCCCAGGCCATGGCGGCGACGATCTCGCCGGAGCGCGCGGCGTTGAGGAGCTGATCGGAGCCCTCCCAGAAGAACTTCACGTTCTTCTTGCACTCGGCGAGCTTGGCGCCGACCTTGTCCATCAGGGCCGCGTAAGCCTTCGCATCGCCGTACGCCGCGAAGGGATCCATGCCGTTGGCGAATGCGAACGCGATCAGGGCCGGGCGCTTGGCGCGGAAGCTGGTCTTGCCGGCGAGAGCGGGATCGCAGAGATCGTTGTAATCGGCCACTTTCGGCGCGGCCTTGGTGTTCACCACGAGACCGTCCGTGCCCCAGATATGGGGGACGCCGTAGACCTTGCCGTCCACACTGGTGTTCTTCTTCGTCGCATCCAGCATCGAGCCGATGAACTGATCGGACTTCAGCTTGGAGAGATCGAGCGGCTTGTAGATGCCGAACTCCGCCTGCGGGCCGGCGATGCGGTCCTGGCTCGGCTGAGCGAGATCGAAGCCAGCGCCTTGCGTGGCGCGCAGCTTGGAGATCATCTCCTCATTGTTCGAGGTCGTCACCTCGACTTCGATGCCCGTCTCCTTCGTGAACTGCGCCACGATATCGGCCGGCGCATAGCCCGACCAGGTCAGGAGCCGCAGCTTCTCGGCGGCTTGTGCCGATCCGGCGACCATGAGAGCGGCAAGAGCCGTAGCCAGCTTCAGGCTGGCGCGTTTCGTCAACATCCTCGTCCTCCAGTGTGGTTGGGCTTTGCCCTTGTTCCCCAGTTGCAAAACTATATGACAGTTGCGCGACGCGCTAGGGGTTTGAAGCCGGCTTAGGAATTCAAGGCCATGCTGACAGGGGCCGCTCTCCCGGCTATGGATGGACTCTCTCTGCAGGAGCCTCCAGCCATGCGCAGTTTCTACCCCGAAATAGAACCCTATGAGACCGGCATGCTCGATGTCGGCGATGGTCATCGTGTCTATTGGAAATTGTGTGGGAATCCGAAAGGAAAACCCGTGGTTTTCCTGCATGGCGGCCCGGGCGGCGGCTGCACGCCGACCCAGCGGCGGCTGTTCGACCCGGAGAAATACCGCATCCTGCTGTTCGATCAGCGCGGCTGCGGCCGCTCTACGCCCTATGCCAGCCTGGAGGCCAACACCACCTGGCACCTGGTGGCCGACATCGAGCGCCTGCGCGAAATGATCGGTGTGGACAAGTGGATGGTGTTCGGCGGCTCCTGGGGCTCGACGCTGGCGCTCGCCTATGCCGAGACACATCCGGAGCGCGTGACCGAGCTCGTGCTGCGCGGGATCTTCACGCTGCGCCGCTCGGAGCTGCTCTGGTACTATCAGGAGGGCGCCTCGTGGATCTTCCCTGACAAGTGGGAGGGCTTTCTTGCGCCGATCCCGGAAGCGGAGCGCGGCGATCTCATGGCGGCCTACCGCAAGCGCCTGATCGATCCCGATCCGGCCGTCCAGGCAAAAGCTGCCCGCGCCTGGAGCTTATGGGAGGGCGAGACGATCACGCTCCTGCACAACCAGGAATACAGCGACATCTTCGGCGACGAGCACTACGCCATCGCCTTCGCCCGGATCGAGAACCACTACTTCGTCAACGAGGGCTGGTTCGAGGAGGGACAGCTCATCCGCAACGCCCATCGGCTGAAGGGCATTCCGGGCGTGATCATCCAGGGCCGCTACGACATGGCCACGCCGCCTAAAACCGCGTGGGATCTGCACAAGGCTTGGCCCGAGGCGCAGTTCATCATGGTGCCGGATGCGGGCCACGCGGTGAGCGAGCCCGGCATCACGCATCATCTCATCGAAGCAACGGACGCCTTCGCGAGGGGATGAGGTTAGCGGACAAGCGTCATCCCGGACGGAGCGCAGCGAAGATCCGGGATCGCCTTGACCAGCCTGGCACTGTCATCCCGGGGCCGCTCAGCGGAGCCCGGGATCCATAGCCACGACCTAGAACCAGTCCGGCACTGCCGGCGGTTATGGATTCCCGCCTTCGCGGGAATGACAGTGTCGAGGTTCTAGTGCCCTGTTCTGCACGCGGTCCCGGATCTTGTGCGGCGTCCGGGATGACGATCGTGAAAAACTTACTTCGCCGTCCAGCCGCCATCCATGGACAGGTTGGCGCCCGACATCTGGCTGGCTGCGTCCGAGCACAGGAAGACGGCGAGCCCCGCCACCTGATCGACGGTGACGAACTGCTTGGTGGGCTGAGCCTCCAGAAGCACGTCGTTGATCACCTGCTCCTTGGTGAGCCCGCGCGCCTTCATGGTATCGGGGATCTGCCGCTCGACGAGAGGCGTCCACACATAGCCGGGGCTGATGCAGTTCACCGTGATGCCGTGCGTCGCCACTTCCAGCGCCACAGTCTTGGTGAGGCCGGCGATGCCGTGCTTGGCCGCCACATAGGCAGACTTGAACGGCGAGGCGACAAGCGAATGGGCCGAGGCCGTGTTGATGATGCGGCCCCACTTGCGCGCCTTCATGCCAGGCACGGCGGCGCGGATGGCGTGGAAGGCCGATGTGAGATTGATGGCGATGATCTGGTCCCACTTCTCGACCGGGAAATCCTCCACCGGCGAGACGAACTGAATGCCCGCATTGTTGACGAGAATATCGACGCTGCCGAAACTGCGCTCGCCGAGCCGGACCATCTCCTCGATCTCGTCGGCCTTGAGCATGTTGGCCGGCGAATAGACGGCTTTGACACCGAACTCGCTCTCGATCCCGGCGCGGGTCTTTTCGATCTCGGCCTCGTCTCCCAATCCATTGAGGACGATGTTGGCGCCTTCCTTGGCGAGCGCGCGGGCGATGGCGAGGCCGATGCCGCTGGTCGAGCCGGTGATCACGGCTGCTTTCGATGTCAAGATCATGGTCTTCTCCGCTTGGGCCTGGGCTCCAGGCATCACATGGCAGGTGGAATAGCACGAAGGGCACGATGGAGGTGAGCCTAGCAAAAAGGAGCATGGGGAACAGATTCCGTGCGCGAGCTCGCCCATGTGCCGGGCGCATGTCCCTTTCCCCTTCCCTGCCGTTGTGTGGCAGCCGCCAATATGAGATGGATCGGGGGCCTTTCGACAATGCAATGGGGGCGTGGTGCCGACACCAAAGATTCTTCCCTGCGGCGACAGCGCCCTGACGGTCGAGTTCGGGAGCACGATCGATCCTGCCCTCAATGCCATGGTCCTGGCCCTCGACGAGATTGTCCGCAGCCGTGCCCCCGCCGGGCTGATCGAGACGGTGCCGACCTACCGCTCCCTGACCATCCAATTCGATCCTGCAGTGACCGACTACGACGCGCTTGTGAGGCTTCTCGACGAGGAGACCAGGGATCTCGCACCTCGGCACGCGGTGGGCCGCCGCTGGCGCGTGCCGGTGGTGTATGGCGGCGCCTACGGGAGCGACCTGGAGGAGGTGGCGGAGATCCATGGTCTCACGCCGAACCAAGTGATCGAGATCCATTCGTCGGCGGTCTACCGCATCTACATGATCGGCTTCCTACCGGGCTTCACCTATCTCGGCGGCCTCGACAAGCGGATCGCCACGTCCCGCCGTGTCCATCCCCGGGCGAAGATCCCGGCCGGGACGATCATGATCGGCGGCGAGCAGGCCGGCATTGCTCCCATGGACATGCCGAGCGGCTGGCACAATCTCGGCCTGACGCCGGTGCGCCCTTATGCGCCGGAGCGCGATCCGGTCTTCCTGTTCGCGGCCGGCGACGAGATTGTGTTCGAGCCGGTCGATGCTTCGCGCTGGGAGGCCATGGAGAAGGCCGTGCTGGCCGGCGAGCCGGTGGCCGAGGAGGTTCGCCCATGATCGATCTCGTGGTGAAATCCTGCGGCCCGATGACCGCCCTGCAGGATCGCGGCCGGATCGGCTATCAGGGCTTCGGCGTCTCGCCCTCCGGCGCCATGGATCGCCGCGCATTGGCGATGGCCAACGCCCTGGTTGGGAATACTCCCGACATGGCGGCTATCGAGTTCGTCAATCTCGGCGGCGCCTTCACGGCGGAAGGCGGCGACCTGCGCCTTGCCGTTGCCGGCGCGGGCACGTCCGCCAGCATTGACGGCACGCCCGTCCCACCCCTGACCGCGTTCATGCTGAGAGAGGGCCAAACCCTGGACGTGGGGCACCCGCGCACGGGCACCTTCGCGTATCTGGCGGTGGCTGGTGGTCTTATAATCGAACCGCAGTTGGGAAGTCTCTCGTTTCATCTGCGCTCCCGCCTCGGCGGCCTGAAAGGCGCGCCGCTCCAGGCGGGAAACCGCCTGCCCTGCCGGCCGGAGGTTCAAGCGGGTGAGCCGATGCAGCTCACCGTCGACATCGTCGAGGAGACCGGCCCCCTCCGCGTCATGCTCGGGCCGCAGGACGATTACTTCACGCCGGACAGCATTCGTTTGTTTCTGGACAGTGAATTCACCATCAGCCCGCAAGCCGATCGGATGGGCTTTCAGCTCACCGGACCCAAGCTCGAGCATGCCAAGGGGTTCAACATCGTGTCGGACGGCATCGTCGACGGCCATATCCAGGTGCCGGGCAGCGGCCAACCGATTGTGCTCATGCGCGACCGGCAGACGGCGGGTGGCTATCCGAAGATCGCCACGGTGATCAGCGCCGATCTGGCCCGCTTCGCGCAGATGCGCTCAGGCACACAAGTGCGCTTCAAGGCCGTGGAGCGGGACGAGGCCGTGGCGGCGGCGCGGCAGCTGAAAGATTGGATCGCGTCTCTTCCATCCAAGCTCACACCCGTCCGCTTCGATCTGACCACGGAGCATCTTCTCAGCCGCAACCTCATCGGCGGCACGGTCGACGCGCTCTCCTCTGCATCACACGAATGAAAAGGGCACCGGTGCGGCGCCCTTCCCTCTTACTGTGTTCTGACGCCGCTCTCGTCGATGCGGTCCGGCGCCCCTGCGGCCTTTGCCTCGCGGCGGCGCTCGTGCAGCACGTATTCGGTATAACCGTTGGGTTGCTCCGCGCCCTTGAAGACCAGATCGCAGGCGGCCCGGAAGGCAGGGCCTTTGAAATCAGGCGCCATCGGCCGGTAGAGCGGATCGCCGGCATTCTGCCGGTCCACCACCTCGGCCATGCGGCGCAGGGTTTGCATCACCTGATCCTCGCTGACGATGCCGTGGCGCAGCCAGTTGGCGAGATGCTGGCTGGAGATGCGCAAGGTGGCGCGATCTTCCATGAGACCAACGTCATGGATGTCCGGCACCTTCGAGCAGCCGACGCCCTGGTCGATCCAGCGCACCACGTAGCCGAGGATGCCCTGACAGTTGTTGTCGAGCTCCTGCTGCACCGCATCCGGCGCCCAGTTGGACTGGGACACCGGAATGGTCAGGATGTCGGAGAGTTTTGCGCGCGAGCGCTTCTTCAGCTCGTCCTGGCGCGCCGGCACGCTCACCTGATGGTAGTGCAGCGCATGCAGCGTCGCGGCGGTGGGCGATGGCACCCACGCTGTGGTGGCGCCGGCCTGCGGGTGGCCGATCTTCTGGGCCAGCATGTCGGCCATCTTGTCGGGCGCGGCCCACATGCCCTTGCCGATCTGCGCCTTGCCGGGCAGACCGCAGAGCATCCCGACATCCACGTTGTTGTCCTCGTAAGCCTTGATCCACGCAGTCGACTTCATGTCGTTCTTGCGGATCATGGGGCCTGCTTCCATGGAGGTGTGGATCTCGTCGCCCGTGCGGTCGAGGAAGCCGGTGTTGATAAACACGATGCGCTCGGCCGCCGCATGGATGCAGGCCTTGAGGTTGACGGAGGTGCGCCGCTCCTCGTCCATGATGCCCATCTTGAGGGTGTTGCGGGGCAGATCCAGCATGCTCTCGACGGCGGCGAAGAGGTCGTTGGCGAACGCCACCTCGTCCGGCCCATGCATCTTGGGCTTCACGATATAGACCGAGCCCGCGCGGCTGTTGCGCAGGGAGCCCGCGCCTTTCACATCATGGATGGCGAGGAGGGATGTGATGGCCGCATCGAGGATGGTCTCAGGGATCTCCTCGCCGTTCTCGTCGAGCACCGCATCGGTGAACATGTGGTGGCCCACATTGCGCACCAGCATCAGGCTGCGTCCATGAAGCCGCAACTCGCCGCCGTTGACGGCCGTGTAGACCCGGTCCGGGTTGAGCCTGCGTTCGACGGTTCGCCCGCCCTTCTCGAAGCTCTCGACCAGATCGCCCTTCATCAGCCCGAGCCAGGTGCGGTAGACCTCGACCTTGTCGTCGGCATCCACTGCCGCTACCGAGTCCTCCAGGTCCATGATGGTGGAAACGGCCGATTCCATCACCACGTCGGCAACGCCGGCCGGATCCTCGGCGCCGATGGCATGGGAGCGGTCGATGCGGATGTCGAGATGCAGATTGTTGTGGCGCAGCAGCACCGATGACGGACTCGCCGCCTCACCCTGATAGCCGACGAACTGGGCCGGGTCGGCAAGCCCCGTCTCGCTGCCGTCGCGAAGCGTCACGATGAGGGCCGTGCCCTGGATTGTGTAGGAGGCTGCATCCCTGTGGCTACCGCCGGCGAGCGGCGCCGCCTGGTCGAGCACCTCGCGGGCGCGGGCCACCACCTTGGCGCCGCGGGCCTTGTTGTAACCGCCCGAGCGGGTGGCGCCCTCGTCCTCCGGGATCGCATCGGTGCCGTAGAGGGCGTCATAGAGGCTGCCCCAGCGGGCATTGGCGGCATTCAGCGCATAACGGGCATTCGACACCGGCACCACGAGCTGGGGTCCGGCGATGCGGGCGATCTCGTCGTCCACGTTCTGCGTCCGAACCGCAAAGTCCTCGGGCTCCGGCAGCACATAGCCGATGTCGCGCAGGAACTGCTCGTAGCTGGCCTGATCGAAGGGCTGCCCCTTTCGGGCGCGGTGATACTCGTCGATCTGCTCCTGGAGCCTGTCGCGGACCGCGAGCAGTTCGCGGTCGCGGGGGGCGAACTCCTTCACGAGACCGGCTAGCCCCTTCCAGAAGGCATCGGCCGAGACGCCGGTATAGGCCAGCGCCTCCCGCTCGATGAAATCATGAAGAACCGGGGCGACCTGGAGGCCGTTCGTCTGGATGCGCGTCATCGTTCCGCTTTCGGTGGATGTGAAGATCCTGGCCTTAGATTAAGGCGTTGCGACTAAAAATGAAGATGAACGCCCTTTCCATGAGACGAAGGGCTGAGGGCATGACCGCTCAACAAAAAAGCCGCCCGAAGGCGGCTTCTTGGAAAGATTTGGTGGAGCCAGGCGGGATCGAACCGCCGACCTCTTGCATGCCATGCAAGCGCTCTCCCAGCTGAGCTATGGCCCCATCCGAACCGCGGTGTATGGGTCACCGCGGCGATCTCTGTTGAAATCGGAGGCGTCTCTATAGTCGCCTCCGATCCGAGGTTCAAGCCTCTTCGTCGTCTTCCAGATCGCTGTCGATCAGATCGGACACGTCGTCGTCGCCTTCTTCCTCGTCTTCGAGGAAGGTGTCGTCATCGGCGACGTCGTCGGCCACCTCGATGTCGTCATCGACCGGGATGTCCTTCTCGTTCTCGTCAGCCTCAACCTCGTCGAGGGAGACCATCTCCGGACCGGCTGCCTCGAGCTCGGTCTCGTCGTCATCGACCACGGCGGCGGCACGGGCCGCCACGGGAGCGGCCACGCGGGTCGTCATGGCGGTTGCCTGGAACACGGTGCCGCATTTCGGGCAGACCGCCGGGTCCTTGCTGAGATCGTAGAACTTCGCGCCGCAGCTCATGCACTGGCGCTTCAAGCCGAGTTCCGGTTTGGCCACGGGTGATTGCCTTGGATAAGTGTGAATGGTTGGGAAGGCTCCGTTAGTCGGCAGGGGATGGCTTGTCAAATAGGAAATTGCAGATGCAAGGGCCGAGCTTGACCCAGCTTGCGCGTGACGGCGGGAAAACCCCGTGTTAGGAGCCCGCCCTGACGAGAAGGCTCTCAAGGAACCCACCACGATGTCGCACGCGCACGGAACGCCCTCCCCGGTCGCCAGCAGGGCCGGAACGCCCCTGAAAGGGCGCATCCGCGTTCCCGGCGACAAGTCGATCTCCCACCGCTCCATGATCTTCGGGCTCCTCTCCATCGGCGAAACCCGGGTCGAGGGCCTGTTGGAGGGCGACGATGTGCTGCGCACGGCCGAGGCCTGCCGGGCGCTCGGCGCCACCATCACCCGCGAGGCTCCGGGCCGCTGGCGGATCGTCGGCGTCGGCATCGGGGGCCTGACGGAGCCCAAGGGCGTTCTCGATTTCGGCAATGCGGGCACCGGCTCGCGGCTGATGATGGGTGTGGCCGGCAGCCACCCGATCACCTCGACCTTCGACGGCGATGCTTCCTTGAGAAAGCGCCCCATGCGCCGGATCCTCGACCCGCTCGCGCAGATGGGCGTGGCCGTGGTGAGCGAGGCCGAAGGCGGGCGGGTGCCCCTGACCCTGCGCGGCCCTAAGGAAACGCTGCCGATCACCTACGAGACTCCTGCCGCCTCGGCCCAGATCAAGTCGGCGATCCTGCTCGCCGGCCTCAACTCGCCGGGCAAGACCACCGTGATCGAGCGCGAGGCCACCCGCGACCACACGGAGCGGATGCTGCGCCATTTCGGGGCGAGCGTGGAGGTTGCCTCCCATGGCACGGATGGCCGCGCCATCACCCTGCAGGGCCAGCCGGAGCTGCGCGGCACGGACATTGTGGTGCCAACCGACCCCTCCTCGGCCGCCTTCCCCCTGGTGGCAGCCCTTATCACCCCCGGCTCGGAAGTGGTGATCGAGGGCGTGATGATGAATCCGCTTCGCACCGGCCTCATCACGACGCTGATCGAGATGGGCGCTGCCATCGAGCGCCTGAACAAGCGCAATGAGGGCGGCGAGACGGTGGCGGACCTGCGCGTGCAGCACAGCAGGCTCACCGGGGTGACCGTTCCCCACGCCCGCGCCCCGGCTATGATCGACGAATACCCGATCCTGGCCGTGGCGGCCTCCTTTGCCGAAGGCACGACCCGGATGCAGGGCCTGCATGAGTTGCGGGTCAAGGAATCCGACCGCCTGGCGGCCGTGGCGGCCGGTCTCGCCGAGGCCGGCGTCACGTATGAGATCGAGGGGGATGACCTCATCGTCCATGGCTCGGGCGGCAAGGTCCGGGGCGGCGGCAAGCCGGTGGCGACCCACCTCGACCACCGCATCGCCATGTCGTTCCTGGTCATGGGCCTGGCGACGAGTGAGCCGATGACGGTCGACGATGGTGCCATGATCGTGACGAGCTTTCCCTCCTTCATCCCGCTCATGCGGGAGCTCGGCGCCACGATCCAGGATTGAAGCAGCCCATGATCATCGCCATCGACGGCCCTGCGGCTTCCGGCAAGGGCACCCTGGGCAAGCGCCTCGCGGAGCATTACGGCTTCGCCCATCTGGACACCGGCCTGCTCTATCGGGCGGTCGCCGGCGTGCTTATAGACGGAGACGTTCCCCTCACGGACCAGGACGCTGCCACCGCAGTGGCGCAGAACCTGGACGTCTCGCACCTCGACAACGATTCCCGCCTCAGGGGCGCCGCCATGGGCGAGGCTGCCTCGGTGGTGTCCGCATACCAGCCGGTGCGCGATGCGCTGCTGGCCTTCCAGCGCCAGTTCAGCGTGCAGGAACCGGGCGCGGTGCTCGACGGACGGGACATCGGCACCGTGGTCTGCCCGGATGCGAACGTGAAGCTGTTCATCACCGCGGCGCCCGAGGAGCGGGCGCGACGCCGGCATCTCGAACTCCTGCGGCGCGGCGAGCAGGCCGAATACGAGACGATCCTTGCGGATATCCGACGCCGGGACGAGCGGGACATGAGCCGCAGCACCGCTCCGCTCAAGGCCGCCGCCGACGCGGTGACCCTCGACACGACGGATCTCGACCCCGACGCTGCTTTCCAGGCAGCCCTCGCGATCGTGGAGGCTAAGCATTCTTAAGCTCCCCTCTGGTCCGGGAGCAGCCTTGCCTTAGTTCCAGAAGCTGGCACACTTTTCCGACCAATCCGGCTCCCGCACAGGAGATTCCGATGGTTTGTTCCGGCTTCACCCGCCTTGCCGCGGCATTTGTCTGCCTGTGGGGGATCCTTGCCCTGCCGGCTCAGGCCCAGACCGAGACCGAGGTCGATCTCGCCCTCGTGGTCGCGGTGGATATCTCCTTTTCCATGGACACGGACGAACAGGCCCTGCAGCGGGAAGGGTTTGCCCAGGCCTTCCGCTCCAAGCTCGTCCACGATGCGATCCGCGGCGGCATGCTAGGCCGGATCGCCGTCACCTACATGGAATGGGCAGGCTCCCCGGATCAGAAGGTGATCATTCCCTGGACTGTGCTCGACAACTCCGAGAGCCTGATGGCCTTCGCCGACAGGATCGCCTCCACACCCCTGCGGCGGGCGCAGCGGACCTCGATCTCCAGCGCCATCGACTTCAGCGTGAAGCTCCTGGAGGAGAGCGGCTTGAATGCTACCCGGCGGGTAATCGATGTGTCGGGCGACGGTCCCAACAACCAGGGCCGTCTCGTGCTGGAGGCCCGTGACGCGGCGCTGGCCAAGGGCATCACCATTAACGGGCTGCCGATCATGCTGCGCCAGCCCGGCTACCTCGACATCCCGGACCTCGACGTCTATTACAAGGACTGCGTGATCGGCGGTCAGGGTGCGTTCACCGTTCCGGTGCGGGAGCGCGACCAGTTCATCGAGGCGATCAAAACCAAGATCCTGCTTGAGATTGCCAACCTGATGCCCGGACAGCCCCTGATCAGCCGCATCCAGTCCCCTCAGCGCACCAACTGCATGGCCGGCGAAATGCAGTGGCGTGACCGCTGGAGCAATTGAGCTGTCCCTCCCATGACCCAACTGACCCTGGCGCTCGTGGCCCACGACGCCAAGAAGGATGACATGGCCGCATTCGTGGCCCTGTACGAGGACGATCTGCGCCCCTTCACGCTTTTTGCCACCGGCACCACGGGCGCTCGCGTGATGGAGCGATGCCCTTCGCTGTCGGTCACGCGGCTGAAGAGCGGCCCGCTCGGCGGCGACCAGCAGATCGGCGCGATGATCGCGGAAGGAAGGATCGACGCCCTGTTCTTCTTCGTCGATCCTCTCTCGCCGCACCCGCATGACGTGGACGTGAAGGCCCTGATGCGACTCGCCCTCGTGTACGACATTCCCATGGCCCTGAACCGCGCCACGGCAGGACGTCTGATCGAGTCGTTCCGAGACTAAGTTCAAGGCGGCTTCGTGCGCCGCATCGTGGGGAGCGGGAGGTTCGCAACAGACGATGCACCATTGGAAGCAGAAGCAGTGGATGAATATTTCTTGATCAATTGGAAATGACGAGATGGCCCAACCTTCAGCAGAAGAGCGCAAGCGGCAGTCGCAGGCCCGCCGGGAGGCGAACGATAAGGAGCGCCGCGAATATTGGGAGATCCTGATTGAGGGAACGCGGGACGCGCATGAGAAGACGCGGCTGCTGTTCGATCAGCGGCAGGAGAACCTCTACCGGCGCCTCGAAGAACTCGAGCTGAATCTCAGGGACGAGATCCGCGAACATGGACGGACAACCCGGATCTGGCTCGCGGTGCTCAGCATATCGGTTGTGATCCTGATCGTTTTGTCTCTTTGGCTCTAAGCGGAACGCAGAGCCGGGCCTGCGCATCGAGTTGCGCCCGTTGGGGCAGGAGGAGCAGCCGTCACGTGCCCCGCGGCTTCGCACGCCGTGTCGGCGGTGCGGTCAGCGGATCCTCCGGCCAGGGATGCTTGGGGTATTGCCCGCGCATGTCGGCCCGCACCACCGCCCAGGAGCCGCGCCAGAACCCCGGCAGGTCGCGGGTGATCTGGATCGGGCGCTGCGCCGGCGAGAGCAGATGCAGGATGAGCGGCACGCGCCCGGCCGCAATGGTGGGATGCTTCTCGAGCCCGAACAATTCCTGCACCCGCACGGCAAGGACTGGTCCCTCCCCGGCTCCATAATCAATCGGGATCTGCGATCCCGTCGGCACCTCGATATGGGTGGGCGCCTCCGTGTCGAGACGACGCTGCAGGTTCCACGGCAGCAGCCCGCGCAGGGCCTCGCTCAACAGGTCGGGGCCGATCTCGCCGAGGCTGCTTTTGCCGGTGATATGCGGCGCCAGCCACTCATCCGCCGTGCTGGTCAGCGCATCGTCGGACAGGTCCGGCCATTCCTCGCCCTCGGCTTTGCGCAGGAACATCACGCGCTCACGCCATTGCGCCAGGGCTTTCGACCAGGGCAGCGCATCGAGCCCCATCAAGACGAGGCCTTCGGCGAGCGCCCGCGCCGCCTCTACCGTCTGCGGAACCTTCAGGGGGCGCTCGTTGAGCAACAGCGCACCCAGGCGCCGAACACCGCGTGCCCGCAGGGCCCGCGCCTGTCGGTCGAAGGTGACTTCGTCGCGTTGCTCGATGGTATTCCCGAACAGCGCCTCGATCTCCTCCAGGGAAATGGCCGCCGCTGCCAGAATGCGTGCCGATGCCGCACCACCGGCGATTTCAGCAACCGCCAGATAAGGCTCCTTGGCCAGCCGCTCATGCGCCTCGAGCGAGGCGCCGCGCCCATTGGCCATGAGATATTCGCCCGGCTTGCCGCGGGCCTTGGCGATGCGGTCGGGATAGGCCAGCGTCAGCAGCGCGCCGGTGGAGCGCGGATCGCCCTTCGATGCGCCGTTGCTGCCCTTCGCCCAGCCCTCCGCCATGCGCCGCATGTCCTCCGCCCGCTTGGAGCGGTCGCGGCGGAAGCGCTCGACGCGATCCGAGAGATCCACCGCATCACCACCGAGGCCGCGCTCGACGAGCACGGCAGCCACATCCGCCGCATCGCGCGCCTGCCCGCTTGCACCGGCGAGCAGCACCATGCGGGCCAGCCGTGGCGGCAGCGGCAGGTCGCGCAACTTGTGCCCAACCTCGGTGATGCGCCCCTCGCCGTCGAGAGCGCCGAGTTGCTGCAGCAACGTTTTCGCCTCCTTCAGGGCTGGCGCGGGGGGCAGATCGAGGAAGGCGAGCGAGGTCGGATCAGCAACGCCCCAGGCGGCGCAATCGAGCAGCAGCGGCGCCAAGTCGGCGGAGAGAATTTCCGGCCGGCCGAACGGCTCCAGCGCCCCGGTCGCAGCTTCCTCCCACAGCCGGTAACAGACACCCGGTTCCGTTCGGCCCGCGCGGCCGCGGCGCTGGTCGGCGGCGGCGCGCGAGACGCGCACGGTCTCAAGGCGCGTGAGGCCGATATTCGGCTCGTAGACCGGGACGCGGGCGAGCCCTGAATCGATGACCACGCGCACGCCCTCGATGGTGAGCGAGGTCTCGGCGATGGAGGTGGCGAGTACCACCTTGCGCCGTCCGGGCTTGGCGGGGCTCACCGCCAGATCCTGCTCGCCGCGATCCAAGGCGCCATAGAGTGGCGCGAGGTCGACGGCAGGATCGACGATACGCTCGCGTAAGATGGTCTCGACCCGGCGGATTTCCCCCTGCCCAGGCAGGAAGACGAGGATGGAACCGCCCTCGGCCCGCAGGGCACGCGTGACCGCATCGGCCACCTGCTCCTCGATTCGGCGATTGGGATCGCGCCCGAGATAACGGGTCTCGACCGGATAGGCCCGGCCTTCGGATTCGACCACCGGCGCTTCGCTCAACAGCCTCGCCACCCGTGCACCATCGAGGGTTGCGGACATGACGAGAAGACGAAGGTCTTCGCGCAGGCCCCCTTGAGCATCGAGCGCCAGGGCGAGTCCGAGATCCGCATCGAGGGAGCGTTCGTGGAACTCGTCGAAGAGCACGGCCGCGACACCCTCCAGCGCCGGGTCGTCGAGGATCATGCGGGCAAAGACGCCTTCGGTCACGACCTCGATGCGCGTTTTTCGGCTCACCTTGGAGCCGAGGCGCACGCGAAGACCCACCGTGTCGCCGACAGCCTCGCCCAGGGTCTGCGCCATGCGGGTGGCCGCCGCGCGGGCCGCAAGACGGCGCGGCTCCAGCACGATGATCTTAGCCCCGTTCACCCAGGGCTCGTCGAGCAGCACCAGCGGCACGCGTGTGGTCTTGCCGGCGCCGGGCGGCGCCACAAGCACCGCATTCGGCCGCCCGCGCAGGCTTGCGGTCAGGTCGCCGAGGACTGCATCGATGGGCAGGGAGGTGTCGAAAATGCGCATGCCGCGTGATGGCTCAAGCAGAGCGGAAGGGCAAGGGTGGTTGAGTTATGCTGTCATTCCTAGTTCACGACCACCGGGATGATGCCCTCACCGTCATGGCCGGACTTGTTCCGGCCATCCACGTCTTGAGCCGGGTTGAAGCCGTGGATCCCCGGGACAAGCCCGGGGATGACGGCGGAGGAACCAGCATCAGTTACGGACCGGCCTTCAAACAGGAAAGCCATATCCCCGCAGCTCGGCCGCGAGATCGATGCCTTCGATGCAATGGATAGCGTGCATGCCCACATCGCGGGCCGCTTCTACATTGGGCCTGGAATCGTCGATGAAGACGCAATCCTCCGCTTTGAGCCCGTAGCGGTCGAGCAGGAGGTGATAGATGGCGGGATCCGGCTTCAACAGGCGCTCGTCGCCCGAGACGATGATGCCGTCGAAGCCTGCCAGGAATGGAAAGCGCTCCTTCGCCAAGATGAACTTTGGCCCGGAGAAGTTCGTGATGCAGTAGTTCGGCACGCCCGCCTCACGCAGGCGGAGCAGCAGGGCCACATGGTCCTCGAACACGCCCGAGACGGTCTCGCTCCAGCGCTCGTGGAAGGCGCGGATATGCGGTTCGTGCTTGGGATGATCCTTGACCAGCATGGTCACCGCCTCGTCCCAGTCGCGGCCTCGGTCCTGCTCCACGTTCCAGTCATGGGTGCAGACATTCTTGAGAAACCACTCCATCTCCGCCGCGTCCTCAAAGAGGGTGCGGTAGAGATTGCGCGGGTCCCAGCGCAGCAGGACGTTGCCGATGTCGAACACAATTGTGGTCGGCTTGCTCATGATGAGGCGTCTTCCTTCAACTTTCCTCCAGGCGTTTAGCCCCTGGCAGGATCCGACGCTACTCTCAAGATCAAGAGGCACGAGACTTGGCGGGATGCACCTCCCTCAACGCACCGGCATGAGGGAGGTACCCGGCCTTATCCGCCGATGTTGTAGGCAGCCAACGCCGCCATATTGACGATGTCGTTGTCGGTGGCGCCCAGCGATACGATCTGAACCGGCTTGTCGAGGCCGACCACGAGTGGGCCCAGCACCATCGCGCCACCGAGCTCCTGCAGCATCTTGGTGGAGATGGAGGCCGAGTGGAATGCTGGCATGATCAGCACGTTCGCCGTGTCGGTCAGGCGGCTGAAGGGATATTGCGCCATGACGTCCCGGTTGAGCGCCACATCGGCCGCCATCTCGCCGTCATACTCGAAATCGACCCGCATGCCGTCCAGGATTTTTACAGCCTCCTGGATCTTCTCGGCCCGCTCCGCCTTCGGATGCCCGAAGGTCGAGAAGGACAGGAGCGCCACGCGCGGCTCGTAGCCGAGGCGGCGCGCGACGCCGGCGGATTCAATCGCGATCTCGGCCAATTCCTGCGCGTTCGGCATTTCATGAATGGCCGTATCGGCCACCAGCACCGTGCGGCCGCGTGCGAGGCAGAGGGAGACGCCGATCACCCGGTGGCCGGGCTTTGCATCGACCACGTGCCGCACGTCGGCAAGCGCCGTCGAGTAGTTGCGCGTCGCGCCCGTCACCATGGCGTCCGCGTCGCCCAGAGCCACCATCGAGGCTCCGAAGTGATTGCGGTCCTGGTTGATCATGCGCTGGCAATCGCGGAACAGGTAACCCTTGCGCTGCAGGCGCTCATAGAGGAACTGCGCATAGGTTGCGTTGCGGTTCGACAGACGCGCGTTGTGGATCTCGATGCCTTCACGGCCCTCAAGATCGATGCCGGCCTGGGCTGCGGTTTCGTGGATGCGATCCTCGCGCCCAACCAGGATGGCCTTGCCGAGCCCCTGGTTGACGAAGGACAGGGCGGCGCGGATCACCTGCTCCTCCTCGCCCTCGGCGAAGACCACGCGCTTGGGGAACTTGCGCACGCGCTCGAAGATGCGGTTGAGGGTGCCGGCCACCGGATCGCGCCGGGCGGAGAGCTGCGCCTTGTAGGCGCGCATGTCGACGATGGGACGACGGGCCACGCCGGTATCCATCGCGGCCTTCGCCACCGCCATGGGGATCGTGTGGATGAGGCGCGGATCGAACGGCACGGGAATGATGTAGTCGCGCCCGAAGCGCGGACGCGTGCCCTGATAGGCCGCCGCCACCTCGTCGGGCACGTCCTCGCGGGCGAGTTCCGCGAGTGCATGGGCGGCGGCGATCTTCATCTCCATGTTGATGGTGGTCGCCTGCACGTCCAGCGCGCCACGGAAGATGTAGGGGAAGCCGAGGACGTTGTTGACCTGGTTCGGGTAGTCGGAACGGCCCGTGGCGATAATCACGTCGTCGCGGATGCGCGCCACCTCTTCAGGGGTGATTTCCGGATCCGGATTGGCCATGGCGAAGATGATCGGGTTCGGTGCCATGGAGCGGATCATGTCATCGCTGAATGCGCCCTTTGCCGACAGTCCGAACACCGCATCGGCGCCGTTGAGCGCATCAGCCAGCGTGCGGGCATCGGTTTCGGCCGCATGACCCGATTTCCACTGGTTCATGCCCTCGGTGCGGCCCTTGTAGATCACGCCCTTGGTGTCGCAGAGGATGACATTGTTGGGCGCAAAGCCCATGGCTTTCAGGAGCTCCGTGCAGGCGATTCCCGCGGCACCGGCGCCGTTCACCACCAATTTCGTCTTTGCCATGTCGCGGTCGGTGAGATGCAGGGCGTTGATGAGGCCCGCCGCCGCGATGATCGCCGTGCCGTGCTGATCATCATGGAACACCGGAATGTCCATGAGTTCCCGCAGACGCTCCTCGATGATGAAGCATTCCGGCGCCTTGATGTCCTCGAGGTTGATGCCGCCGAAGGAGGGGCCGAGATAGCGGACGCAGTTGATGAAGTTGTCCGCATCCTCCGTATCGACCTCGAGGTCGATGGAGTCCACATCCGCGAAGCGCTTGAAGAGCACCGATTTGCCCTCCATCACCGGCTTCGAGGCCAGCGCCCCGAGATTGCCGAGGCCGAGGATCGCCGTGCCATTCGAGATCACCGCCACCATGTTGGACCGGGTGGTGTAGTCGAAAGCGAGCGACGGGTTCTCGGCAATGGCCAGCACCGGCACTGCGACGCCCGGAGAATAGGCGAGCGACAGGTCGCGCTGGGTCGCCATGGGCTTGGTCGGGACCACCTCGAGCTTGCCGGGTCGTCCTTGGGCGTGGAATTGCAGCGCCTCCTGGTCCGTGAAGGTGGGGCGTTTGCGGCGGGTCGGGCGCTGATCGTCGGTCATGAGGGTCCGATTCTTGTGATGCAGGGCGTTTCCTAAGGGGGATGCGACCTTAAGACATAGGATGCGACTTCCTCAAGACTTGTCCACATGCGCCCTTCGGACCCCATGACACGGATGAACTGGGGCTTGAGCTTTGCTACACAGGACGGATGTCGTCCCAAGCCGCCTATAAATCCTCCGAGACCGCTTCAGCGAACGCCGCGCCCTTAGCGGACAACCGCGTCACGCCCATGATGGCGCAGTATATCGAGATCAAGGCCGCCAACCCGGACAGCCTGCTGTTCTACCGGATGGGCGACTTCTACGAGCTGTTCTTTGAGGATGCGGAGATTGCCAGCCAGTCGCTCGGCATCGTGCTCACCAAGCGCGGCAAGCACCAGGGACAGGACATTCCCATGTGCGGCGTGCCGGTGGAGCGGGCCGACGACTATCTCCAGCGCCTCATCGGCCTGGGCCACCGGGTCGCCGTCTGCGAGCAGACCGAGGATCCGGCCGAGGCGAAGAAGCGGGGTTCCAAATCGGTCGTGCGCCGCGACGTGGTGCGCCTCGTCACCCCCGGCACGATCACCGAGGAGCGCCTGCTGGAGCCCGGCCGGGCCAATTACCTGCTGGCCATCGCCCGGCGCCGGGCCTCCGACACGCAATGGTGCTATGGGCTGGCAGCCCTCGACATATCCACAGGCCATTTCGTCTTAAGCGAGACGGACGGCACCGGCCTCTCGGCTGAGATCGCCCGCTTCGAGCCGCGCGAGATCCTCGTGCCGGACGTGATCCACGACGATCCGGAGCTGAGGGGCTTCTGGCAGGAGACCCGTGCCTCCATCACGCCCCTGTCCCGCGAAGGCCTCGATCCGGCCTCGGCCGAGCGTCGGCTCAAAAGCTATTTCGGGGTTGCGACGCTCGATGCCTTCGGAGCTTTCAGCCCGGCCGAGATCACGGCGGCTGGCAGTGCCCTGTTCTATGTCGAGAAGACGCAGATCGACAGCCGCCCGGTCCTCAACCCGCCCTCCCGCGACACCGCTGGCGCGGCCTTGGCCATCGATGCGGCGACCCGCGCCAACCTGGAGCTGACCCGCACCCTGTCGGGCGAGCGGGCGGGCAGCCTGCTCGCCACCATCGACTGCACGGTGACGCCGGGCGGTGCGCGGCTGCTGGCCGAGCGACTCGCCGGTCCCCTCACCCATCCCGGCCTGATCCGAGACCGGCAGGATTCGGTCACGGCCCTCGTCGAGAACGGCGACCTGCGCGACCGGCTGCGGCGCATTCTCAAGCGCTCGCCGGATCTCGCCCGCGCCCTCTCGCGCCTCAGCCTCGGACGCGGCGGGCCGCGAGACTTGGCCTGCGTGCGCGACGGCCTGTTCGCGGCGCGCGAACTTGGGCTTGAGCTGGCGATTGCGCCCAACCTGCCGCGTGAATTGTCCGAAGCCGCTCAGGTGCTTCAAGGCCTGCGCACGGATGTGGCCGACCGGCTGAGCGCCGCTCTGGCCGACGAACTGCCGCTTTTGAAACGCGACGGCGGCTTCATTCGCGCCGGCTTCGACCCGAGCCTCGACGAGCTGCGCGAGCTGCAGCAGGATTCGCGCCGCTTCATCGCGGCGCTACAGGCCCGCTACGCCACCGAGACCGGCTGCCGGACGCTTCGCGTCAAGCACAACCACATGATCGGCTACTTCGTGGAGGTGCCGCAGAATGTGGGTGAGGATCTTCTCAAGGAGCCCTGGAAGGACACCTTCGTCCATCGCCAGACCATGGCGGGCGCCATGCGCTTTTCCACCATGGAGCTCGGCGAGCTCGAGTCGAAGATCGCCTCTGCGGCCGACCGAGGGCTGAAGATCGAACTCGCGCTGTTCGACGAGATGGTGCAGGCGCTGCTCGATCTCACGGGAGAGATCGCGATGGCTGCGGAAGCGATCGCCGTCATCGACGTGACGGCGGCGCTCGCCGATCTCGCCATGCGCCTCGACTGGACGCGGCCCGTGGTGGACACCGGTCTCGCGTTTACGATCAAGGGTGGGCGCCATCCGGTGGTCGAGGCCGCGCTCAAGCGCGAGGGCGTTCCGTTCATCGCCAACGATTCGGACCTGTCCGGCAAGGACGCGGGGCACATCCTGCTGATCACCGGCCCGAACATGGGCGGCAAGTCGACCTATCTGCGCCAGAACGCGCTCATCGTCGTGCTGGCCCAGATGGGCTCCTACGTGCCCGCGAAAGAGGCGAAGATCGGCATCGTCGACCGGCTCTTCTCCCGCGTGGGCGCCGCCGACGACCTGGCGCGGGGCCGCTCGACCTTCATGGTCGAGATGGTGGAAACCGCCGCCATCCTCAATCAGGCCACCGCCCGGTCTCTCGTGATCCTCGACGAGATCGGCCGCGGCACCGCCACCTTCGACGGGCTGTCCATTGCCTGGGCGGCCATCGAGCACCTGCACGAGACCAATCGCTGCCGCGCCCTGTTCGCCACCCATTTCCACGAGCTGACGGCTTTGGCCGAGCGCATGGCTCGCATCTCGAACGCGACCCTGAAGGTTACGGAATGGAACGGCGAGGTGGTGTTCCTGCACGAAGTGGTGCCCGGCGCGGCCGACCGCTCCTATGGCCTGCAGGTGGCGCGCCTTGCCGGTTTGCCGACGCCCGTCGTCGAGCGAGCAAAGACGATCTTAAGTAAGTTGGAAAAATCCGACCGGGAGGCCCCGAAGCGCGCGCTGCTCGACGACCTGCCGCTCTTCGCCGTGCCCGTCCGCAATGAGCCTCTACCTGCACTGAAGCAGGATTCCTTACGGGAAGCGCTCGCGGCTCTCGATCCCGACCAGATGACCCCGCGGGAAGCGCTCGATGCGCTCTACCGACTCAAGTCACAGAATTAGAGCATCGAATTGAATTCCAGAAGTGCCCTCCACTTCTGGGTCCGATGCTTTAGCCGCAGGGGCTTCTCACGACATTTGCGAGCTACGCTGGCGGGTTGCCGGATCGAAAGGGACGAAGGTCACCGTTCGCGCCTCCTGAGCCTCGCGCGGGTGACCGGCCATCACATAGGCGAGAGCCTCCCGCACGCCGCGCTCCGTATAGGGCTTGGCGATGACGCCCCAGGCGCCTGCGAAATCTTCAGGAATGCGCTTGGCATTGGCTGTCATGAACAGCACCGTGACCTCGTGCTCGCTGCTGAGATGGCGGGCCACGTCGACGCCGGTCGGCCCGTCCGATAGATGGATGTCGACGAAGGCGAGATCGGGCTTGAGATCCCGGCCGAGGGACAAGGCGTCCTCGGACGAGGCTGCGATCCCTACGACGTCATGCCCCAGATCCTGGAGCAGGCTTTCGAGTTCGAGCGCGATGAGGATTTCATCCTCGACGACGAGGATGCGCAAAGGCTTATCGCTACTCAAACTTCGTCTCCTCCGCGACGGCGGACATTCCAAATTCGGTACGTGTACCTGGCTTCCCGTTGCGCCAAGTCAACGGCCTTCTCGATTGTCGGATCAGCATCGCGGCTTCAGCCGAATGAAATCGATCCGTGTCATGAAGGCCCCTCCCGAACAGCTTTTTCGGAGACTTGGTCGCCTTGCGGCTTTCTCCGTACAGTTGGACTCAACGCTTTTTCAGGGCGACGGTTCCGCATGAAAAGCGAGTCTTCCGCCAGAAAATATAGCAACACTATCCTGTTTCAAAAGACCACGTTAACATCCAGGCTTTGCGGGAGGTTCAAGCCGGATGGTGACGCGCGTTTCCACTGTTGCGTTCGAAGGAATTGAAGCGCGGACGGTCGATGTCCAGGTTCAGATTTCCCCCGGCGCGGTCGCCTTCACCATCGTGGGCCTGCCCGACAAGGCGGTGGCGGAATCCCGCGAGCGGGTCCGCTCGGCCCTGATCGCCTCGGGCCTCGCCCTGCCGGCCAAGCGCATCACGGTCAATCTCGCCCCGGCCGACCTGCCGAAAGAGGGCAGCCATTACGATCTGCCCATCGCCCTTGCAGTCATGGGCGCCATCGGGGCCATCCCGGCGGATGCCCTGGGTGGCTTCACGGTGCTGGGCGAGCTGGCGCTCGACGGCTCGATCACCGCCGTCGCGGGAGCGCTTCCCGCCGCCATGGCGGCCCATTAGCGTAGTCATGGGCTGATCTGCCCCGCAGCCTGCGGCTCGGAGGCCGCCTGGGCCGGCAGCGACATCGACATCCTGGCACCGCGCTCGCTCATCCAGCTCGCCAATCACTTCAAGGGCACCCAGGTGCTGGCGCGACCGGAACCCGCCATCATGCCCGCCTCCGGCATGCTGCCGGATCTCAGGGACATCAAGGGACAGGAGAGCGCCAAGCGGACCCTCGAGATCGCTGCGGCCGGCGCCCATAACCTCCTGATGAACGGCCCGCCCGGCGCCGGCAAATCCATGCTGGCCCAGCGCCTGCCCTCCATCCTGCCGCCGCTCTCGCCACGGGAACTCCTGGAGGTTTCGATGATCCAGTCGGTGGCGGGGCTGCTGGCCGAGGGCGCCCTGTCGAACCGCCGCCCCTTCCGGGCTCCGCACCATTCGGCTTCCATGGCGGCGCTGGTGGGCAGCGGGCTCAACGCCCGCCCCGGCGAGGCGTCGCTCGCCCACCACGGGGTGCTCTTTCTCGATGAGCTGCCGGAATTCCAGCCGCAGGTTCTGGATTCGCTGCGTCAGCCGATCGAGGCAGGCGAAATCCTGATCGCCAGGGCCAATCACCGGGTCACCTATCCCGCCCGCTTCCAGCTCGTCGCCGCCATGAACCCGTGCCGCTGCGGGCAGGCCACCGAGCCCGGCTATGTCTGCCGCCGTCAGCCGAACGAGCGCTGCATCGCGCAGTACCAGGCACGGCTCTCCGGCCCCCTCCTCGACCGCATCGATCTGTCCATCGACGTGCCGGCCGTCACGGCGGCCGACCTGATCCTGCCGGCTCCCGCTGAGGGCTCCGCCGACGTTGCGGCCCGGGTGGCCCAGGCCCGCGAGCGGCAGGTCAGGCGCTATGCCGCTCTGAAGCTCGATGGCGTGACCACCAATGCCGCCTGCCCGCCGGCGCTGCTGGAGGACGTGGCGCAGCCCGATCCGGAGGGCCTGTCCCTGATCCGCGATGCGGCCAATGCCATGCGGCTCTCGGCCCGCGGCTTCCACCGGGTGCTGAAGGTGGGGCGGACGCTCGCCGACCTCGATGGGGAGGAGCGCGTCCGGCGCATCCATGTGGCCGAAGCTCTCTCCTACCGCGCCCATGCGGACCGGCGCCCAGCCGCTGCGTGATATGGGAGCGAGGATCCCTTCACCCTGCTTGTGAATCCCTGAACCGGCTCCGATATCTTCCACCGGAACGGATATGTTTTCTGTCACAAAACAGTTTGGAACAGGTTTTATGTCATAGCGGAAGCGGAGCGGCGTCAGCCACGATCCGGCGCCGGAGAGACGATTCTGTGAGGCAGCGATGAGTCAGTATCCTTCGAACCATGCCGCGCCTGGCTTGGCCCCTATTGGTTCAGGTCTTCACGGGCTCAAGTTCATGCCCGGAGGCGACAGGATCGTCCGCGACTATGGCAGCCTCGATCCGGTGCTCGGCCGGATCGGCTCCCTCGAGGTTCGCCTCGCCACCACCGCCAAGAACATCCGGCGCGCCCAGCGTCTGCGCTTCAAGGTGTTCTACGAGGAGATGTCGGCCTCCCCCAGCGGTGCGGCCCTGATCTCCCGCCGCGATGTGGATGAATATGACCGGATCTGCGACCACATCCTCGTCCTTGACCACGACGTGAAGGCCAAGCCCTTCCGCCCGGCGAAGCCCAAGGTGGTGGGCACCTACCGCCTGCTCCGCCAGGCCATGGCTGAGCGCAACAGTGGGTTCTACACGCGGGGCGAATACGACATCGCGCCGCTGCTGAAGGCTCATCCCGGCCTGCGCTTCCTGGAGCTCGGCCGCTCCTGCGTGCTCAAGCCCTATCGTAACAAGCGCACGGTCGAACTGCTGTGGCACGGCATCTGGGCCTATGTGCTCCATCATCGCATCGACGTGATGATGGGCTGCGCCAGCCTGGAGGGCACGGACCCGCGGGCGCTGGCGCTCCCTTTAAGCTTCCTGCACCACTACGCCGCCGCCCCGGCCGAGTGGCAGGCCCGCGCCCTGCCGGAACGCTTCACCCCCATGAACATCCTGCCCAAGGAGGCTATCGACCCGAAGGCCGCCCTTCATGCCCTGCCGCCCCTGATCAAGGGCTACCTGCGCGTTGGTGCGACCTTCGGCACGGGCGCCGTGATCGACCGGCAGTTCGGCACCACGGACGTGCTCGTCGTCCTTCCCGTCTCGGCGATTAATCCACGCTACATCGACCATTTCGGGCCGACTGCGAACCGCCACGCGGCGTGATTCTGGCCGGCAGCAAAACCGCACTTCACACCCTCCGACCTCATCCTGAGGAGCAGCCGTAAGGCTGCGTCTCGAAGGATCGTCCAGTGCTCTCTGGAAGCTCCTTCGAGACGCCCACTACGTGGGCTCCTCAGGATGAGGTTGGAGGATGATGGTTCGTTTCTTAGAATTCAGACTACGGTTTCGATCAGGGTCGCCATCACCTTACGCCATTCTTCGCGCACATCTGGATCGCTCTCTTGCTCCAGCCGCTCGGCAGCATAGCGAGCCTTCGCCTCGGGCGGCAGCAAGCGTCCGAGCGTCCAGACCGCCATGGCGCGCACCAGCGGCGAGGCGTCGTCCAGCAGGCGCTCTGCCTCTTCCGCGAGGCTCGCATCGCCCGCGTTGCCGATGGCGATCAGCACGTTGCGGATGAAACGGTCGCGCCCCGTGCGCTTGATGGGCGTGCCGGCGAAGCGGGTGCGGAACGCGGGATCGTCGAGGCGGGCGAGATCCGCCAGCGGCAGGGCGGCAAGGTCCTCCCGCTGCACGAGGCGCGCCTCGCGGCCGGCCTGCGCGAACTTGTTCCAGGGGCATACCGCCAGACAGTCGTCGCAGCCGAAGATGCGGTTGCCGATGCCGGAGCGAAGCTCTTCGGGGATATGTCCCTTATGCTCGATGGTCAGATACGAGATGCAGCGCCTCGCATCGAGCTGATAGGGCGCCGGAAAGGCGTTCGTCGGGCAGACATCGAGGCAGCGGCGGCAGGAGCCGCAATGGTTGCGCTCCGGCGCGTCGGCAGGCAGTTCCGCCGTGGTGAAGATGGCGCCCAAGAAGAGCCAGTTGCCGAACTCCCGTGACACGACCACCGTGTGCTTGCCCTGGAAGCCGAGGCCCGCTGCTTCCGCCAGCGGCTTTTCCATCACCGGCGCCGTATCGACGAACACCTTCACGTCGGACGAGGCTTTGGAAGCCAGGAAGCCCGCAGCCTCCTTCAGCTTGCCCTTGATCACGTCATGGTAGTCGCGGTTGCGGGCATAGACCGAGATGTAGCCGCGGTCCTTCTGGGCAAGTTCCGCGAGGGGATCATCGGCAGGCCCGTAGTTCAGCCCGAGCAGGATGACGCTGCGCACCTCCGGCCAAAGGGTGCGGGGGTCGGCGCGGCGCTCGGCCGTGTCCGCCATCCAGTCCATGGAGCCGTGATGCCCGGCCTCAAGCCAGGCCTGAAGACGCTCCGGCGCAAGCGGGATCGAATCCGGCCGGGCAATGCGCACGGTGTCGAAGCCGAGCGCCTTGGCGCGCTCGACGAAGGCGCGCTTGAGAGCTTCCCCGGTTAAAAGTCCAGGTTGTCGTAGTGGTCCGCCGGCGCCATGCCCGGCACCCGGTCCGCCAGGAGCGCGCGAAAGGACGGCCGGGACTTGATCCTGGCGTACCAAAGCTTCGCTGTCTCGTCCTCGTTCCATGGCACGTCGCCGAGATAATCCACCACCGACAGATGGGCCGCCGCGGCCAGATCCGCATAGGTCATCTGGTCGCCGGCAAGCCAATTCCGTTTTGAGATTAGAAAACCGATATATTTGAGATGGTATCGCACATTGGTCTGGGCTGCGCGAATCGCGCCCATGTCCGGCGGACCGCCCCCCAGTTCGCTGGGCATGAACCGCTTATAGATCTTTTCTGTGGCAAGGTAGTCCGACACCTCGCCGTGGAACTTGACCAGGAACCAGTCGAGCAGGCGGCGCACCTCGACCCGCCCGGCGAGATCCCCCGGCAGGAACCGGCGATCGCGAAGATCCTCGCCCCGCGTCTCGTCCAGATACTCCGCAATGCCCATGGGGCCTGGCACCGCGAGCCCGTTGTCGTCGAGGAAGAGCGGCAGGTTGCCGGCCGGGTTGATCTCAAGATACGGGATGCGCCGATCCCACGGCTTCTCCTCGACCACGTCCGGTTCAAGGCCGAGTTCCGCAACAATGAGGCGCGCGAACCGCGACTGCGGGCAAAAGGGATAGGAATGCAGGGTGGCCATGAATGATGCTGACGCGAAACAGGCGGCAAGAATAAGGCCGTGCTTCGTTAAGAGTTGGTAAGGAATATTGGTGAATCTCATGTCTCTGACGCAGAAGGGCCGCGCCTTGAGCGCAAACCTTTCTTGACAGAGGTGGAGGCGCTCCCGCATCTGGCGCCGTTCTCAGGATTTTCAACGATGTCGCAAATCATCGAGGCGCTCTTTCTCGGCCTCATCGAAGGGCTGACGGAGTTTCTCCCCGTCTCCTCGACCGGCCACCTGCTCCTCGTCGGCCACTTCCTCGGCTTCGAGTCGACGGGCAAGACCTTCGAGGTGCTGATCCAGCTCGGCGCGATCCTGGCGATCCTGTCGGTCTACTTCAACAAGCTCTGGTCGATCGCCAAGGCCCTGCCGCACGATCCCATGGCGCGCCACTTCGTGATCGGCGTGCTGGTGGCCTTCCTGCCCGCGGCCCTGATCGGCGCCGTGCTGCACGGCTTCATCAAGGAGGTGCTCTTCAACCCCTGGATCGTGTGCGTGACGCTGATCGTCGGAGGCTTCGTGCTGCTCGTCATCGACCGGATGCCGCTCGAGGCGACGAAAACCGACGCGACCCGCTTTCCTCTTTCGATGTACCTCAAGATCGGCCTCATCCAATGCGTGGCGATGATCCCCGGCGTGTCGCGCTCAGGCGCCACCATCGTGGGAGCCATGCTGATGGGAGCCTCGAAACGCGCGGCCGCGGAATTCTCGTTCTTCCTGGCCATGCCCACCATGGCGGGCGCTTTCACCTACGACCTGCTGAAGAACTACAAGATCCTCTCGGCCAACGACATCACGATCATCGTGGCGGGATTCATCTCCGCCTTCGTGGCGGCCCTGCTCGTGGTGAAGCTGCTGCTCGACTACGTGTCGCGCCATGGCTTCACGCCCTTCGCCTATTGGCGCATCCTCGCCGGGGCCGCAGGTCTCGCAGGCCTCATGGTCTACGGCTGACCCATGCTGTCGTGCGACGAAGCCCTGGCCGTCACCCTCTCTGTTGCGGTCGCTTTGCTGGTTGCAACATTGGCGATCCTCTTCGGCCTGAGCACGGAGCCACGAGCCGCCATGCCGAACGGCGCGCCGGATGCGACGTGCCTGGAATGGACCGACAGCTGCGTGGTCTGCAGCCGCACACCGCAAGGGCTCGCCTGCTCGACGCCGGGAATCGCCTGCACGCCTTCAGCACCGCGTTGCTTGCGGCGGTAGCGCGTTTCACCCTCCCTCGTCATGGCCGGACTTGTTCCGGCCATCCACGTCTTCGGAAACGCAGGGCTGTAAAGACGTGGATCCCCGGGACAAGCCCAGGGATGACGATGAGAGATTGAGGAGCGAGAGCAAAACCTAAGGAATCGTCTTGTCCGGATAGCGGCACAGGTCGTTCACCGGGCAGCGCCAGCATTCGGGCTTGCGGGCCTTGCAGATGTAGCGGCCGTGCAGGATGAGCCAGTGATGAGCGTGGAGCCGGTACTCGTCCGGGATCAGCTTTTCGAGGGCGACCTGCGTGTCCAGCGGCGTCTTGGTGATGGCGAGCGGCAGGCGGTTGGTGACGCGGAAGATGTGCGTGTCCACCGCAACCCTCGGATCGCCGAACGCGATGTTGACCACGACGCTTGCGGTCTTGCGCCCGACCCCCGGCAGGGTCTCCAGGATCTCCACGGAATTGGGCACCTCACCGCCGAACTCATCGACGAGGCGCCGGGCCATGGCGATCACGTTCTTCGCCTTGGTGTTGAAGAAATTCAGCGTCTTGACGTGCTGGCGCAGGCCTTCCTCGCCGAGATCGAGCATCTTCTGCGGCGTGTCGGCAATCGGAAACAGGTTCTTCGTCGCCTTGTTGACCCCCACGTCGGTCGCCTGGGCCGAGAGCGTCACGGCGACCAGCAGCGTATACGGGTTCGTGTAGTCGAGCTCGCCCTTGGGCTCGGGATTGGCCGTGTGCCAGCGGCGGAAGATCTCGACCATGGTGGCCCGGTCGACCGGCTTCGGCACGCGGGAGCGCACCGCCCTGCCCACGGCTTTTGCCGGCACGGCAGACTTGGTCTTAGGCTTCGAAATGCGACGAGAGGACGACTTCAGATCGGACATTCCTGCGTTATATCCAGGCTATGGCAGGCAGCAAGGCGACATTTGATGGCGCGGAACGGTTCGAGGAGCCGGTGTTCTCGGCCGTCATCCGGCCGCACCGGTCGCTGAGCCCGAGAGCGTTCAGGATCGTCATGTGGCTCGTCTGCCTCACCTCCCTGGTGGCGAGCATCCCCTTCGTGGTCATGGGCTTCTGGCCCGTGGCCGGCTTCTTCGGCCTCGATTTCCTCGGCCTCTACATCGCCTTCCGGGTCAGCTACCGGCAAGGCGATGCCTTCGAACTGCTCGAGCTGACCCCGATCCGGCTCCTGTTCCGCAAGGTGAGCCCGAAGGGCGAGGTGAAGGACTGGCAGTTCAACCCGCTCTGGACCCGCCTCGACCGGGAGATCGACGACGAATACGGCATGCAGAAGCTGGCGCTTTCCTCCCGCAACGAGCACGTGGTGATCGCCCGCGACCTCTCCCCGCCGGAGCGCGAGACCCTCGCCGAAGCCTTGGGCCGTGCCCTGGCGGATGTGAAGCGGGGCTATTGAGAAAGAACCAGCACCTTCGGGCCTGAGGCCGTCTGGCCTCAAGCCGTCAGGTCAATCGAGGGTGGCGCTCAGGGCAGCCCGGCTCGATGTGGTGTGTGGAAGGTGAGAGCCAAGCTGCTCATCACGCGCGGTTTGTTTCAGCGGACCTGGAGGCATGCCAGATCGGCCACCTGCGATCACAGGCTTGCGAGGCCTGCGGCAGGACCGCTCCTTGCCCCACTCTTACGACGCCTCGCGAGCGCGCCCCTCATCGGACGAGGATGTCCATACCTATAGCCGAGCTTAGGAGAATTGTCAAGAACAAAGTGAGAACAAGCGCGATGGTGAGAAGGCGGTCATCCTAACCCTCAAGAATTTTACCGAGCGTTCTGCCTACTACGGCGTTTTGGAACCGGGCCCTGGCACTCCTGACGGTGTGCCATCCGGGTTCATTCCATGTTTCTTATAAAAAGCCTGTTGATCCACTTCCTGGGCAGCCCTTGTGCGGGCTTGGACGCTTGCCATCCAGGCTCTGTGGGCCGCGCGGCCTGCAGCCATGGTCGGCAGGGATGCAGCACCCGTAGGATCGAAGGCTGCCGCAACACCGACGGCACCTTGCGCGGCTCCGAAAGCGTAGGCTTCCGCTCCAGTCTCAGCCTCCACGGCTGCCATGGCTGTCCCCGGCTCATTGATTTGACTGGTCTGGCAGGCCGATAGCAGAGCCATGACCGGGAGAGCGATCAATGTCGGGTACTTACGAGTCATGACTGTTTCCCAGGATGCCTATCGCGGAGCTTCGAGACGCATCTTAGTGGCAGAGCCCTCAACTGCAACGATATATATGATGCTCCTGTTTGATACCTGTCCGAGAAGGTGGATGGAATCTTGGAAGATCCGGACGGGTGGGTTCGCACAGATATCGGGTGTCGCCCCTCCCTCAGGGTCGCTAGGATGAGCGTCAATCAAGGATAAAAGTCATGCTCGATACCTTGCGCGACATCACCATCGAACCGGCCGACCTCATGGTGCCGGACGAGCCCCATTCGGATTACGAGCGGGTGCGCCGGATCATTGCCTACATCTCGGAGCGCTGGCGCGAGCAGCCGTCGCTGGAGGCCATTGCCGACCATGTGGGCCTGTCCACCACCCATGTGCACCACCTGTTCCGGCGCTGGGCGGGTCTGTCGCCCAAGGCCTTCCTCCAGGCGATCACCTTGGACAACGCCAAGGCGCTGCTGGCGGATTCCGCCAGCGTGCTCGACGCCACCTACGAGCTGGGGCTGTCGGGTCCGGCCCGGCTGCACGACCTGTTCGTCACCCACGAGGCCATGACGCCGGGCGACTACAAAGCGGGCGGCTCAGGGCTCACCATGCGCTTCGGCTTCCATCCCTCGCCCTTCGGCGAGGCGCTGCTGATCGTGACCGACAGGGGCCTTGCGGGCCTGGGCTTCGTGGACGACGGAGACCGTCCGGCGGCGCTCGCCGACATGACCCGCCGCTGGCCGAGGGCGGAGTATGTGGAGGACCCGGCCGCCACCGCGCCGGTGGCGAAGCGCATTTTCAGCCCGTCGCAATGGCAGGCGGAGCAGCCGCTCCGGGTGGTGCTCATCGGCACCGATTTCGAGGTGCGGGTCTGGCAGACCCTGCTGCGCATCCCCCGCGACCGGGCCACCACCTATTCCGACATCGCCCGCCACATCGGCAAGCCCGCCGCCTGCCGGGCCGTGGGCGCGGCAGTGGGCAAAAACCCGGTCTCCTTCGTGGTCCCCTGCCACCGGGTGCTCGGCCGCTCGGGCGCACTCACCGGCTACCATTGGGGGCTCACCCGCAAGCAGGCGATTCTGGGATGGGAAGCGGGGCGGAGTTTGAGCGGGAACGAAGGGTAGAATTCTCGTAAGCCCAAAGCGGGATCATGCCGACTGCCTTGCTTAGGAGATTGAACAGGTCCGTGCTATTCTAAGGCGAAGAGCATGCTCTTGGATGAGAGGAGGCTGCCATGGGCGCACCGATCCAGAGGCTCTGGCACCATATTTCGCACTGGCCGTTCTCAAGCGCTCTTCATGCGCGAGACCTCAATTCCGAGCCGCCTGAAGCCCCGGATGATATCGCGTTGGAGACGGTCGCGGTTACGTTCAAGGAATGCGACGGTATCTGCGAGCCGACGGCTGAGCAGATGGAGGCACAGGACCGGGAGCGCACGGAGCGATTCAAGCGCGATCAGCTTCTGCCGATCATAGGATTTACGGGCGGCGGGCCGCCAAGCTGAAGAGGAATACGCCCTTCCAGAACGGTTGACTGATCGGGCTCAGGCATTCCCCTCCTGCCGAAGGTGGAGGTAGAGCGGGTCGAAATCGCCCGCCTCCTTCAGTCCTTTCCAGTCCAGGATGCTCACCTGGGTTCCCCGGCTGCGGATGAGGCCGTCGGCCCTCAGCTCCTGCAGAACCCGGTTGACGTGGACCGTGCTGGCCCCGATGGCATCCGCGAGCTCGGTCTGGGTGATCGGCAGGTCGAAGGTCCCGTCCTCCACCAGGCCCACCATATTCAGGCGCACCCGCATCTCGCACAGAAGGTGGGCCGTCCGGTTGTAGGCCTCGCGCCGCCCGATGCCGGTCATCCATTCGCGGAAGATCGAGGCGTCCACCAGCGTCTCGCGCCAGAGGGCGGCGGTGATCCGGGGATAGCGGTTGCAGAGGTCGTACAGGGCTTCGTGCGGAATGAAGCCCAGCGTGCATGGGCTGACGGTCGCGAGGCTGTTGTCCATGACCTTCAGGTGCAGGCTCTGCAGGTCGGGAATGTCACCGGGCACATGGAAGGCCACGATCTGGCGCTTGCCCTCGGCGGTGATCTTGTACACGCAGGTGAAGCCTTCCAGGAGAAGGCAGGACTGGGACGGGCGGTCGCCGATGCGGACGATGTCCTGGTCGGCCTTGTAGGCGGCAATCTGCATCGGAAGCCTGGCCAGAGCCTGCTCCTCCTCGTCCGATAGCGGGAAGATGCTGTCCAGCTTCCGGATCATCAAGCCGTTCGGGGATTGGGCCATCATGGTCGGGCTCCTTCTCACGGGCACGGTGTCCCACAACCAGCCACAGCCACACCGGCTATGCACCAAGCATGGTAGGCCCGCCCCTTCCGCTTGACCAGCCATTGCTCGAAACCGGCCAGCGACTTGGAATTTCAGGCATTTTCCTGGTTTTGGGATGGAATTCCGAACAAATCACCCGTTCCTTGAGTTGTCAGACACCAGGCTATGGGAGATGCAGTTGCCGCGCTATTTTTTCGACACCTACGATGGCAACCGTCTCATTTCCGATTCCGAAGGAATCGAGTTGCAGAGCGTCGAGATGGCCAGGATCGAGGCCCAGAAGGCCCTGCCCGACCTGGCGCGGGATGCCCTTCCCGACGGCAACCAGAAGACCTTCATCGTCAGCGTCCGGGACGAGGCCGGGCAGGTGGTCCTGAGGGCAGCGCTCACCGTGATCGTCGAAACAGCTCCCGATAATCGCTCCGCCTGAGCCCAGCCTCAGGGCCGGCAGCCTTGGCGCCCCGCCCCATATTGCAGGAATGCAACAGGGTCCGGCTCCGACGAATTGGCGCAAACTAGCGTCCACCTTCGTCTTGCAGCCCTGAAAACCCCTTCTTATATCGTGGCCAGCACGGGGCACGGCTCGGTTTGAGGCGGCCCCGGCGATTTGTCAGCAACATGTAAGCCATGGGCCGAGCTGCTTTGAGGGCTCGGCGGTCTGCTTGAAAGTGAGGGATCCCGCCATGGGTAAGGTCATTGGTATCGACCTCGGCACCACCAATTCCTGCGTCGCAGTCATGGAAGGCTCGACGCCCAAAGTTATCGAGAACGCGGAAGGCGCCCGGACGACCCCGTCCATCGTGGCGTTCACGGACGAAGGCGAGCGCCTCGTCGGCCAGCCGGCCAAGCGCCAGGGGGTCACGAACCCGTCGCGCACGTTCTTCGCCATCAAGCGCCTGATCGGCCGCACCTTCGACGACCCCATGACCAAGAAGGACATGGGCCTCGTCCCCTATCCCATCGTGAAGGGCGGCAACAACGACGCCTGGGTCGAGGCCGACGGCAAGCAGATGTCGCCGTCGCAGATCTCCGCCTTCACCCTTCAGAAGATGAAGGAGACGGCCGAGTCCTATCTCGGGCAGCCGGTCACGCAGGCGGTCATCACGGTTCCGGCCTATTTCAACGACGCCCAGCGTCAGGCCACCAAGGACGCCGGCCGCATCGCCGGCCTCGAGGTCCTGCGCATCATCAACGAGCCGACTGCCGCTGCCCTGGCCTATGGCCTGGACAAGAAGCAGTCCGGCATGATCGCGGTCTATGACCTCGGCGGCGGCACCTTCGACGTGTCCGTGCTCGAGATCGGCGACGGCGTGTTCGAGGTGAAGTCCACGAACGGCGATACCTTCCTCGGCGGCGAGGACTTCGACATGCGCCTCGTCGAGTACCTGGCGGCGGAGTTCAAGAAGGAGCAGGGCATCGACCTGACCAAGGACAAGCTCGCCCTTCAGCGCCTGAAGGAAGCGGCCGAGAAGGCCAAGATCGAGCTGTCCTCGGCCTCCCAGACCGAGATCAACCTGCCCTACATCACGGCGGATGCCTCCGGTCCGAAGCACCTCGCCCTCAAGCTCTCGCGCGCCAAGTTCGAGCAGCTCGTGGACGATCTCGTGCAGAAGACCATCGAGCCCTGCCGCAAGGCCCTCAAGGATGCCGGCATCTCGCCGGGCGACATCGACGAGGTGGTTCTGGTGGGCGGCATGACCCGCATGCCGAAGATCCAGGAAGTGGTGAAGAACTTCTTCGGCAAGGAGCCCCACAAGGGCGTCAACCCGGATGAGGTCGTGGCCATCGGTGCTGCGATCCAGGCCGGCGTGCTCCAGGGCGACGTGAAGGACGTTCTGCTTCTCGACGTGACCCCGCTGTCGCTCGGCATCGAGACGCTCGGCGGCGTGTTCACCCGCCTGATCGACCGCAACACGACGATCCCGACGAAGAAGAGCCAGGTGTTCTCCACCGCGGAAGACAACCAGAACGCGGTGACGATCCGGGTCTTCCAGGGCGAGCGCGAAATGGCCGCGGACAACAAGCTGCTCGGCCAGTTCGACCTCGTGGGCATTCCGCCCGCACCGCGCGGCGTGCCGCAGATCGAGGTGACCTTCGACATCGACGCGAACGGCATCGTGAACGTCACGGCGAAGGACAAGGCGACGGCCAAGGAGCACCAGATCCGCATCCAGGCCTCCGGCGGCCTGTCCGACGCCGACATCGAGAAGATGGTGAAGGACGCCGAGGCTCACGCCGAGGAAGACAAGAAGCGTCGCGAGCTTGTCGAGGCGAGGAACCAGGGCGAGAGCCTGATCCACGCCACCGAGAAGTCGGTTACCGAGTACGGCGACAAGGTCTCGGAAGCCGACAGGCAGGGCATCACCACCGCCATCGACGCGCTGCGTCAGGCGCTGGCCGGCGAGGATGCCGAGGTCATCAAGGCCCGCACCACGGACCTGATGCAGGCCTCCATGAAGCTCGGCGAAGCCATGTACGCGGCCCAGGCCGGCAGCGCGGAAGGCGGCGAGCAGCCTGAAGGCGAGACTGCCCAGAAGGACGACGTCATCGACGCCGACTTCCAGGAAGTCGACGAAGGCGACAAGAAAAAGCGCGCCTGAATGATGAGCGCTCTTTAGAGAATTCGGCACCCGGTTTCATGACCGGGTGCCGTTTTCGTGAAATGAGCTTGAAACACCCATGACCGATCAACCGACCGCTTTTCGCGATGCTCCGGCAAGGACTTTCGGAGTCCTTCCCTGTGCAGCGCATGCAATGCGGACGATGAACAAGACGGAGCGGCCGGCCGCTCCGAGGGGCGCCTGACATGTCCAAGCGCGATTACTACGAGGTTCTCGGCGTCGCGAAGACCGCGACCGAAGCGGAGATGAAATCCGCCTTCCGCAAGCTCGCGATGCAGTATCACCCGGACAAGAATCCGGGCAATCACGAGGCCGAGGTCAAGTTCAAGGAAATCAACGAGGCTTACCAGACCCTCTCGGACGGCCAGAAGCGCGCGGCCTATGACCGCTACGGCCATGCGGCCTTCGCCAATGGCGGCGGCGCCGGCGGGCCGGGCTTCAACGGCGATTTCTCCGACTTCATGTCGGACATCTTCGAGAACTTCTTCGGGGAGGCCGGCGGAGCGCGGGGCCGCGGACGCAGCGCCGGCGGGCGCGAGCGCGGCGCCGACATGCGCTACAACCTTGAGATCTCCCTCGACGAGGCCTTCCACGGCAAGAACGCGGAACTCAAGATCCCGACCTCCGTCACCTGCGAGGCCTGCACCGGCTCCGGCGCGAAGCCGGGCTCGAAGCCCAAGGCCTGCCCCACCTGCGGCGGCGCCGGCCGGGTGCGGGCGACGCAAGGGTTCTTCTCCATCGAGCGCACCTGCCCCAACTGCCACGGGCGCGGCGAGGTCATCGACGACCCCTGCGCCTCCTGCGGCGGCGCAGGACGCGTCACCCGCGAGCGCACCCTCTCGGTCAACATCCCGGCAGGCGTCGAGGACGGCACGCGCATCCGCCTTGCGGGCGAGGGCGAAGCCGGCCTGCGCGGCGGGCCGGCGGGCGATCTCTACATCTTCCTCTCGATCAAGCCGCATCCGTTCTTCCAGCGCGACGGCGCGGACCTGTTCTGCCGCGTGCCGATCTCCATGGTGACGGCGGCGATCGGCGGCGAGTTCAACGTGCCGACGCTGGGCGGCTCCGAGGCCCTCGTGAAGGTGCCCGAGGGCACCCAGACCGGAAAGCAGTTCCGCCTGCGCGGGAAAGGCATGCCGGTGCTGCGCTCGCGCGACGTGGGCGACCTCTACATTCAGGTTGTTGTGGAAACCCCGCAGAAGCTCACCAAGCGCCAACGCGAGCTCCTGATGGAGTTCGACCAGGAGTGCTCCAAGGAAAATCACCCGGAAAGCTCAGGCTTTTTCTCGCGTTTCCGCGAGTTTCTCGACGGCCTGGGCGGATCAACTTAACTTGACGGTCGTTTTCATTGGATTCTAAAGAGCGAACGTGATCTGCAAGATCGAGGGGTCAGCTTAGTGGTTCAGTCGTTCCAACGGCCAACGGCCCGAAAAATCCCTCTCAAGAAGGATCGCTTCCAGGATGAGGCGCGCTTCCTGCGCTCCTGGCTCGAACGCCCGCTCACCGTCGGCGCGGTCACACCGTCCGGCAAGATCCTGGCCCGGACCATGGCGTCCTATGTGGACCCGCGCATTCCCGGTCCGGTGATCGAGCTCGGTCCCGGCACCGGCCCGGTGACCGACGCCCTGATCCGGCGCGGCGTGGCCCAGGACCGGCTGGTCCTCATCGAGTACAACCCCGAATTCTGTCAGCTGCTGAAGCGCCGCTTTCCCAAGGCGGCAATCATCCAGGGCGACGCCTACGATCTGAAGGAGACGCTCTCGGGCATCTTATCAGAGCCGGGGGCCGCCACCGTGTCGAGCCTGCCGCTCTTCACCAAGCCCATGGATCAGCGCCTGGAACTTCTGGAAACCGCTCAAGGCATGATGCACCCGGGCGCGCCCTTCATCCAGTTCACCTACGCGGTGGTGCCGCCGATCCCGGCGCGCTCGGACAGCTACAGCGCCCGCGCCTCCAACCGGATCTGGCGCAACCTGCCCCCGGCCCGCGTCTGGGTCTACAACAAGGTCAACAACCCATGAGCGCCGCGATGTCCCTTCCGACGCATCCCATTTCCGCAGGCGACATCCGCGACAAGCTTATCATCGGTCTCGACGTTCCGTCCGTCGAGGAGGCCCGCGCGCTCGTCGAGCGCATCGGCGATGCCGGGACCTTCTACAAGATCGGCTATCAGCTCGCCTATGCGGGCGGCTTGGAGTTCGCCCGCGAGCTGATCGGCCAGGGCAAGAAGGTCTTTCTCGATCTCAAGCTCCACGACATCGGCAACACGGTGGAGGAAGGCGTGCGCTCGGTGGCGCGCCTCGGCGCCACGTTCCTCACGGTCCATGCCTATCCGCAGACCATGCGCGCGGCGGTGGCCGGAAAGGCGGGATCCGATCTGAAGATCCTCGCCGTGACGGTGCTCACCTCCTATGACGACAACGATCTCGTCGAAGCGGGCTATGCCCCGGTTCCGGCCGCAGATCTCGTCGCGCAACGCGCGGGGCAGGCGCGCGATCTCGGCATCGACGGCATCGTCTGCGCGGCTCCGGAAGCGCATCGCGTACGCTCCATCGTCGGCCCCGATCGCCTCATCGTCACGCCCGGGATCCGTCCCGCGGGTTCGGAGGCCGGCGACCAGAAGCGCATCGTCACACCGGCCGAAGGCATTCGGCTGGGCGCCAACCACCTCGTGGTGGCCCGCCCCATCGTGAAGGCCGCCGATCCACGCGCGGCCGCGGAAGCCATCGTGCGCGACATCGCCGGCGCCTGAGACACACGATGCTCGCTCGCCTGCTCCTTGCATGCTCCTGCCTGCTCGCGCTCGCCGGCGCAGCCAGAGCCGATACCTGCACCCTTGTCACCGCGTTCGACACCGACCGCGTGCTGAAGCGTGAGGGCGATTGCGAGCGCCGCAACAGCCCGGCCTCCACCTTCAAGGTCCCGTTGAGCGTGATGGGCTTTGACGCCGGCATCCTCACGGACGAGGACGAGCCCGCCTGGCCCTACAAGCCTGAATACAAGGCTTGGAACGAGGCCTGGAAGGCGACCAAGACCCCGCAGTCATGGCTGAAGGATTCAGTGCTCTGGTACTCGCATGTTCTGACCCGCGAGTTGGGCGAGGAGCGCTTCAAACGTTATGTCGACGCGTTCAGTTATGGCAACCGCGATGGCAGTGGCGACAAGGGCAAGAAGAACGGCCTGACCCGCGCATGGCTGAGCGCCTCCTCGCTGCAGATCTCGCCTGTCGAGCAGATCGCTTTCTTCCGCAAGCTGCTCAAGCGTGAATTGCCGGTGTCGGACAAGGCCCACGCCATGACGCTCGCGATCATGCCGAGCTTCCCACTGGCCGATGGATGGACGGCCTATGGCAAGACCGGCACCGGCTTTCAGCCGCTGCGGGACGGCACGTTCGACCGGTCCCGGCAATTCGGCTGGTTCGTGGGATGGGCGCAGAAGGGCGAGCGCAAGATCCTCTTCGCGCGCCTGATCCGCGACGAGCGCAGGGAAAGCTCCGTCGCGAGCTTCCGCGCCCGCGACAGCCTGCTGGCCGACCTGCCCGCCCTTCTGGCCGATTGATTTTCTTGGGGCGAAATCATGGAGAAGGGAATGGACGAGACATTCCCCATTTGCCATGGCCGTCCTCGGACTTGATCCGGGGATCGGTCCCGGCCATCCATGTTTTGAACAATCACAAACCTCATCCTGAGGAGGCGCGCAAGCGCCGTCTCGAAGGAGGATCCAGTGCGCTCTGGAAGCTCCTTCGAGACGCCTGCTGCGCAGGCTCCTCAGGATGAGGTGAGGGTGTGCTGCAAGCGGGATCACCGGCACAAGGCCGGTGATGACGACGAGGATGAGGCTTGACGCTGGGGCTGCCCTGGCGTTCGCTGCGTCACCTCAAATCAAAAGGAGCGCCCGATGCCCAAAGGCTATGTCATTGCCCGCGTCACCGTCACCAACCCGGAAGCCTATGCGGAATACGCCAAGGGCGCGACGGAAGCGATCCGCCAGTATGGCGGCCGGCCGCTGGTGCGCGGCGGCGCTTATGAGGCGCTCCAGGGCGAGGCGCGCCCGCGCAACGTGGTGATCGAGTTCGACTCGGTGGAGCAGGCCAGGACCTATTACAACTCTCCCGAATATCAGGCCGCGAAAGCCAAGCGCGACGGCGCCTGCGTTGGCGAATTCGTGCTCGTGGAAGGAGCTTGAACGATGAAGGGCTATTGGATCGGCCGCGTCGATGTTTCGAACCCCGACGCCTACCAGAACTACGTGAAGGCCAATGCAGTGCCGTTCGCCAAATACGGTGCTCGCTTCCTGGTGCGCGGCGGCGCGTATCGGGTGGCCGAGGGCGAGGCGCGCGCCCGCAACGTAGTGATCGAATTCCCGTCCTACGAGGCGGCGCTGGAATGCTGGGACTCGCCCGAGTATCAGGCCGCCAAGGCGGAGCGCGACGGTCACGCGGTCGCCGACATCATCATCATCGAAGGCTACGAGGGGCCGCAGCCGGGGTAATCTGCTCACCGTCATGGCCGGGCTTGTCCCTGCCATCCCGATGTTGAAAAGCACGGCGCTCCATGTGATCGGGATCACCGGCACAAGGCCGGTGATGACGTGGGAGGGTGTCATTCCCGGCCGGAGCGTAGCGGAGGGGAAGGGAATCCACTCACAGGCTCGACGCTATGGATCCCCTTCCCTCGCTGCGCTCGCCGGGGATGACAAAGGCGGGAAAGCCTCCGCGCTTCTCAGTCTCCTTCTCACCCGCTATACCCTGTCCCCGTGACAACAGGAGAACGGCCATGAGCGAGATGCGACTTGTCGTGGTGGGCGCCGCCGGACGCATGGGGCGCATGCTCATCAAGGCCGTGGCTGAGGCGCAAGGCTGCACCCTCGTTGGGGCCATTGCGCGTGAGGGCTCGAAGGCCCTCGGGCAGGATGCCGGCCTTCTCGCCGGAACAGGCCCGCTCGACGTGACCATCACCGACGATCCCCTGCCCGTGTTCGCCAAGGCTGACGGCGTTCTCGATTTTACGACGCCCGCTGCCACCACGGCCTTCGCGGCGCTCGCAGCCCAGGCCCGCATCGTTCATGTGATCGGCACCACCGGCTTGGCAGAAGACGACTTCACCAAGCTCGAGGCAGCCGCGCGCCATGCGCGCATCATCCAGTCCGGCAACATGTCGCTCGGCGTCAACCTGCTGGCCGGTCTTGTGCGCAAGGTGGCCGCGACGCTCGGCGAAGACTTCGACATCGAGGTACTGGAAATGCACCACCGCATGAAGGTGGATGCGCCCTCGGGCACGGCGCTGCTTCTCGGCGATGCGGCGGCTGAGGGACGAAAGGTGTCGCTGAAGGAGCGCTCCGTGCGCAGCCGCGACGGGCATACGGGCGCGCGCAATCCGGGCGATATCGGCTTTGCGACGCTTCGCGGCGGCACCGTGGTGGGCGAGCATTCGGTGATCTTCGCCGGTGCCGGCGAGCGCCTGGAGCTGTCGCACCGGGCCGAGGACCGGGGCCTCTTCGCCCGCGGCGCCGTGAGGGCCGCCCTCTGGGGCTTCGACAAGAAGCCGGGCTATTACACCATGGACCATGTCCTTGGCCTCGATCGGCTCTAAAACTCTCTTACATCTCACGGACATCGGAGACACGACGATATGGATCGCCTTCTTGTGCTGGCCCGCCACGGCCAGAGCGAATGGAACCTCAAGAACCTGTTCACCGGCTGGAAGGATCCGGGCCTGACCGATCTCGGCGTCCAGGAGGCGCGCACCGCCGGTCAGCGGCTCAAGGAGATGGGCGTTCAGTTCGACGTCGCCTTCACGTCCGATCTCTCCCGGGCGCAGCGCACCTGCAAGCTGATCCTGGAAGAGATCGGCCAGCCGGATCTCAAGACCATTGCAAACCTCGCCCTGAACGAGCGCGACTACGGCGATCTCGCGGGCCTCAACAAGGACGACGCCCGTGCCCGCTGGGGCGAGGAGCAGGTCCATCTCTGGCGCCGTTCCTACGACGTGCCGCCCCCCGGCGGCGAGAGCCTGAAGGACACGGTGGCCCGCGTGCTGCCCTACTACATCCGCGAGATCCTGCCCCGCGTCATGCGCGGCGAGCGCGTGCTGGTGGCCGCCCACGGTAATTCTCTGCGTGCCCTGGTGATGGTGCTCGACGGTTTGACCTCGGAGACCATCCCGGGCCTCGAGCTCGCGACGGGCATCCCGCTCGTCTACAAGCTCAACGAGGACACGACGGTCGCCAGCAAGAAGGTGCTGGAGGGGTAAGGAAAAACGCCTGGCACAACCTCATCCGTCATGGCCGGGCTTGTCCCGGCCATCTCGCTTCCGAGAAGCGCGGCGCTCCACACAATCGAGATCACCGGCACAGGGCCGGTGATGACGTGCGGAGGTGAGCGTGCAAAATAAGTCCATGTCGTCCATCACCCTTAGCTCCGGCCTCACCTACTACCCTGATTATCTCGACCGCCCGGCGCAGGAGCGTCTGCTCCAGGCGGTGCGCGAGATCACGAAGGCAGCACCCCTCTTCACTCCGCGCATGCCGCGCACGGGAAAACCGTTTTCCGTGCGGATGACCAATTGCGGGCGGCTGGGCTGGGTGTCGGATGTACAGGGCTACCGCTATCAGCCGACGCATCCTGAGACGGGCGAGCTTTGGCCTGTCATGCCGGAACAGGTGCTGAGCGCCTGGGAGGAATTGAGCGGCTACCCGCATCCGCCCGATGCCTGCCTGATCAACTTCTACGAACAAAGCGCCCGCATGGGGATGCACCAGGACAAGGACGAGGAGGAATTTGATGCCCCTGTCGTGTCCCTGTCCCTGGGCGACACGGCGCTGTTCCGCTATGGCGGTCTGGAGCGCAAGGATCCGACGAAATCGATCAAGCTTCGCTCCGGTGACGCGATCGTGTTCGGCGGGCCGGCGCGGCTGATCTATCATGGCATCGACCGGCTGACGCCCGGCAGCTCGGACCTGCTGCCGCAGGGCGGGCGCCTCAATCTCACCTTGCGCAAGGTGGAAAAGGCGCTCTAGCCTCTGCTAAACCACGACCTGCACGTTTCCTGGAGGGGCATACCCGTGAAAGCTTTTGCAGCCGCTGCCTTGGGCGTCGTTCTATCGGTTCAGGCCGCCCTCGCGGCCGAGCCCGTGTTTCCGCCGGCCTCGCGGATCGGCATCGTGCCGCCGCAGGACATGACCGTGTCCCGGCGCTTCAGCGGCTTCGAGAACGAGGAGAAGGCCGCCGCCATCAACCTCGTGGAGATGCCCGCACCGGCCTATGAGCAGCTGGTCAAGGGTTTCACCAAGGATGCCCTGAAGCGCCAGGGCCTGAACGAGACCTCCCGCGAGACCCTGAAGCTCGGCGACAAGGCCGGGGTGCTGATCGGGGGCACCATGGAAGGTCCTGTGGAGGGGCGCAAATGGGTCATGGCCGTCAAGGGCCCCGACGTGACCGGCCTCATCATCGCGCAGGTGCGCGGCGGGGCCGACGGCTACAGCGAGGCCCAGATCCGGGAGGCCCTGAAGTCTGTTGCCCTGCGCGGCCCGATCCCCATCGAGGAGCAGGTCTCCGCCATGCCGTTCCGGCTCGGCGACCTTGCGGGCTTCCGCCCCGTGCGAGCGATCTCCGGCAACTCCGTCCTGTTCACGGACGGCCCGAAGGACACGATCAAGGCGGTGGAGCAGCCGATCCTGATCATGGCCGCCTCCCCGGGTGCCGCGCCGCCCGCCGGCGATCAGCGCAACCAGTTCGCCCGCGCGGCGCTCAACGCCAACCAGATCCTCAAGGATGTGAGGGTCGAGCGCTCGGAATCCTTCCGCTTCAAAGGCCAGGACTGGCACGAGATCGTCGCCAGGGCGGTGGAGGCGGAATCGGGCCAGCCCGTTGTCGTGATGCAGACCATCCGCTTCGAACCCGGCCGCTATGTGCGCATGGTCGGCATGACCCGGATGGAACAGCGGGACGAGAACCTGCGGCGCTTCCGGGCGGTGATCGACGGCGTGGAGATGAACGCCTATTAGAAGGAGCATCGGACCCAAAAGTGCAAATCCACTTTTGGGTCCGATGCTTTAGTCCCGAGCCGGAAAGGCCGGCAGGGACCAGCCGTGCAGGAGGGCGAGCGCCCTTAAGGTAAAGGCAGCGACAAAGCCCAGGGCGGCGCTGAGGAACGGATCGAGGCTGAGGGCCTGCAGGGCCACCATGACGGCAGCGCCCAGGGCCGCCGCCGTGACATAGATCTCCTTGCGCAGCACGAGCGGCGTCGTTCCCGCGAAGATGTCCCGGATGATGCCGCCGAACGTGGCCGTGACGGTGCCGAGCGCCACCGCCGACAGGGCCGGCACGCCGGCGCCGAGTGCCTTGGCCGTGCCTGAGACCGCGAACAGGGCCAAGCCTAGGGCATCTGCCCAGAGCAGCAGGCGCCCTTGCCGCCCGCCCTCGATCCAAGTGACGCGCTTGGGGCCGAGGATAAACACCAGCTCGGCCACGATGAGGCAGACGAGCACATCGACCGGATCACCCACCCAGAAGACCGGCCGGATGCCGATGAGCAGGTCCCGCACGGTGCCGCCGCCGACGCCCGTGAGGGTCGCCAGGAGGGCGAAGCCGAACGGGTCCATGCCCTTGCGGGCCGCCATCAGGGCGCCAGAAAGCGCGAAGACGGCGACGCCGATGGTCTCGAAGGGGATCGTGTGGAGCAAATTCACCGAGGACACCTTGCCATAACTCCGGACCTCATCCTGAGGAGCAGCGCAGCTGCGTCTCGAAGGAGGGTCCAGAGAGCACTGGAGGCGCCCCCGTGCCCGGACATAGTCCGGGACCTCGAGACAGACCTGACGGTCCTCCTCAGGATGAGGGCTTATGGGGTGTTCGCTTACAGCATTTTCAGGCGAAGCGGGACTGGTTCACCGGAAAATCCGGTCCCTTACGAAGCCGACGAGTTGTCCGCCGTCTCGCTGCCGGCGCCATTGGCGGCCGCCTTCGGGCCGCCCTTGGAGACGCCGACCAGCGCCGGGCGCAGAACCCGGTCGCCGATCACGTAGCCGGATTGGACCACCTGCAGGACCGTGCCGTTCGGCACCTCCGCGTTGGGGATCTCGAACATGGCCTGGTGCAGGTTCGGGTCGAACTTCTGCCCCTGCGGGTCGAGGCGCTTCACCCCGTGGCGCTCCAGGTTCTTCAACAGGTCGCGCTCGGTGAGGTCGATGCCGTCGATGAGGCCCTTGAAGGCGCCCTCGGCGGTCCTGCTCGCCTCCTCCGGCACGCTCTCGATGGCGCGGCGGATGTTGTCGGCCACGTTGAGCATGTCGCGGGCGAAGTTCGCCACCGCATAGGTGCGGGCGTCCGTGACTTCGCGCTCGGTGCGGCGGCGCAGGTTCTCCATATCGGCCATCAGGCGCAGGAGCTTGTCCTTGAGATCCGCCTTCTCGGCTTCGAGAACGGCGATCGGGTCGGCCTCGGGCGCGAAAGCGGCCTCGGGGGCAGCATCGTTGGCGGGCTCGGCCTGCGGGGCCGCGTTCTGGTTTTCCGTGTCGTTCGGATTCATGCTCGATCAACTGAAGGTGGGAGAAACATGGGTTCGGGCCACATATCAGGTCACGAGCGCCACAAATCAAGCGCTGCGCCGCTGGAGGGAGGCGGTTTCCTCTGCCTTGAACACGTCCAGCAGGGCCCGGCGGATGGTGGCTTGGCGGCCTGCATGGGTGACCTTCGTGCCGGTCAGGTCCGTCACGTAGAACACGTCCACGGCCTTCTCGCCGAAGGTGACGATATGGGCCGAGGCGATGTTGAGGTTGAGCTTGCCCAAGGCCGTGGTGAGGTCATAGAGCAGGCCCGGCCGGTCGAGGCCGGAGACCTCGATCACCGTCTGGCGGTTCGACAGGGAATTGTCGATGGTCACCTCCGGGGGCACGTGGAAAGCCCGAGAGCGCTCCTTCGACGGGCGCTTGCCGTCCACGAGATCGGCGATCCTCACCTCGCCTTTCAGGGCCCGTTCGATGGCCTTGGCGACCCGCTCGGCCCGCCGCAGCTCGTCTTCGTCCCGGTCGAAGGCGCGGGACAGCACGATGGTGTCGAGGGCCATGCCGTCCGTGGTGGTGAAGATCTGCGCATCGACGATGTTGCCTCCGGACGCCGCGCAGGCTCCCGTAATGATTGCAAGCAGGCGCGGATGGTCCGGTGACAGGATGGTGAGCTCGGTCACGGCTCGGAACTGATCCGTCTCGTAAGTGGTGGTGACGGTCCGTCCGCCCTTTTCCGCCTCCATCAGGAGACGGGCCTGCTTCGCCCGCCGGGTCTCGTCGGTCTTCATCCAGTAGCCCGGCGTATGGCGGGCCGCATAAGCCTCGAACTCCTCGTCCGACCAATCGGGCAGCTCAGCGCGCAGCTGCTCCTGAGCCAGGCGCACGCGCTCGGAGCGGGCGAGATCCGCGGCCCCGCCGCCAAGGAGCACCTCGGTCTCGTGATACAGGTTGCGCAGGAGCTGGCCCTTCCATCCGGTCCAGGTGCCCGGTCCCACGGCCTTGATGTCCGCGATGGTGAGCACCAGCAGGAGCTTCAAGCGCTCCATGGTCTGCACCACCTCGGCGAAGCTCTTGATGGTGGCGGGATCGGAGAGATCGCGGCTCTGCGCCGTGTTCGACATGAGCAGGTGATGCTCGATGAGCCAAGCGACCGTGTCGGTCTCCGCGTCGGAGAGGCCGAAGCGCGGCCCGAGCTTGCGGGCGATCACGGCACCGGCCGTCGAGTGATCCTCCGGCCGCCCCTTGGCGATGTCGTGCAGGAAGACGGCGACATAGAGCGCCCGCCGGTTCTGGATGGTGGGGAAGATCCGGTTCGCCAGCGGATGCTCGCCGCCGAGATGCCCCGCCTCGATCTCGGTGAGCACGCCGACCGAGCGGACGAGATGCTCGTCCACCGTATAGTGGTGGTACATGTTGAACTGCATCATTGCGACGATGCGGCCGAAATCCGGAACGAGGCGCCCGAGCACACCAGCCTCGTTCATCTGGCGCAGCACCACCTCCGGGGCGTTCTTGGACGTGATGATCTCGAGAAACAGCCGGTTGGCTTCCGGATCGTTGCGCAGGCTCGGACCGATGAGCTTGAGCGAGCGTGTCGCCAGACGCTTGGCGTCGGGATGGATCGCCAGATTGTGGCGGTCGGCAAGCCAGAACAGGCGGATCAGGTTGACGGGGTCGTGCTCGAAGACGTCTTCGTTCTCGACGTTGAGGCGGTTGTTGTCGATGATGAAGCCGTCACCCACGAGCGCACCGCCACGACGACGGCGGAAGCGGCCGAATACACGGTCGAGCATGGGGCGGGGCTTGGTCTGGCGCGCTTCGAGTTCGGCGCAGACGATAGCGGTGAGATCGCCCACATCCTTGGCGATGAGGAAGTAGGCTTTCATGAACCGCTCGACCGCCGACAAGCCGCCCCGGGGCGCATAGCCGATGCGCTCGGCAATCGTGCGCTGCAGGTCGAAGGTCAGGCGCTCCTCAGAACGGCCGGTGGCGAAATGCATGTGGCAGCGCACGCGCCACAGGAACTCCTCGCAGCGCGCGAACAGATTGAACTCGTCCTGCGTGAACAGGCCCGCGGTCACCAGTTCCTCGGGCTCCTTCACCCGGTAGACGTACTTCGCAATCCAGAAGAGCGTGTTGAGATCGCGCAAGCCCCCCTTGCCGTCCTTCACATTGGGCTCGACGAGGTAGCGGGAGGCGCCCGCCTTGGCGACGCGCGCATCGCGCTCTTTGAGCTTGGCATCGACGAAGGCGGGAGCCGAGGTGGCGATGATTTCCTTGTCGAAGCGCCTGGTCAGATCGTCGAACAGCTCCCGGTCCCCGAACAGGAAGCGCGTTTCGAGAAGCGACGTGCGGATCGTCATGTCCGCGTGCGCCTCGCGCAGGCACTCCTCCACGGAGCGTGTCGCGTGCCCGACCTTGAGCTTTAGATCCCACAGCACATAGAGCATGGCCTCGACCACGCTCTCGCTCCAGGCAGTCTGCTTGTAGGGCAGAAGGAACAGGAGATCGACGTCGGAGCCCGGCGCCAGGGTGCCGCGCCCGTAACCGCCGGTCGCCGCCACGGCGAGGCGCTCTCCGGCGGAGGGATTGGCACTGGGGTAGAGGTGCTGGACGACTGCATCGTGGACGATGCGCACCAGCTCATCCATGCGCTCGCACAGGTAGCGGGCGCAAACCAGCCCGTCCTGGTTCTCCAGAAGCTTCGCCTCGGCCTCCGCCCTCCCCTCGTCGAGGAAGGTCTTGAGCAGGGGAACGAGCCCGGCACGTAAGCCAGCAGCATCCTCGATCGTCTGGCTGCCAAGGCTTTGCAGGATGGTCTGTGGCTTCAGGGATGGCATGGAACAACCGTATACGAGGTGTCGTTCGGCTTACCACCAGAAACGACCTCCACCCAAGGGCGGACTGGCCTTATCCGGAAAAGCGGATAAGATGTTCTTTATAAGAGATAGCGTTTGACATAAAAAACGCTCGGTTCTATAAAAAGGACACGCGCCGATTTGAAGCATGCAGATTGCGGGCGCGAAATAAGTGCAGCTAAAGCGCCGGGCGCCTCTCACGAAGCTCCCATGCGCCAAACATGGGACCAACACGATGAGCCTGACCCGCCGCCTTCTCCTCGCCGCCTCCGTCGCCACCAGCCTGACATTGCTCGCGAACGGCGCTATTGCGCAGCCTAAGGAAATCAAGATCGACTTCGCCACCTATAACCCGGTGAGCCTCGTTCTCAAGGACAAGGGCTTCCTCGAGAAGGAGCTGGAGAAGGATGGCATCAAGGTGCGCTGGGTGCAGTCGCTCGGCTCGAACAAAGCGCTTGAATTCCTCAATGCCGGCTCGATCGATTTCGGCTCCACGGCCGGTGCCGCGGCGCTCATCGGCAAGATCAACGGCAACCCGATCAAATCGATCTATGTCTATTCCCGCCCTGAATGGACGGCGCTCGTGACCCGCAAGGATACGGGCATCAGCAAGGTCGAAGACCTGAAGGGCAAGCGCGTGGCGGTGACCCGCGGCACCGATCCGCACATCTTCCTGGTACGCGCCCTGCAGGAGGCCAAGCTCACCGAGAAGGACGTGAAGCTCGTCCTGCTCCAGCATCCGGACGGACGCACGGCGCTTGAGCGCGGCGACGTGGATGCCTGGGCCGGTCTCGACCCGCTGATGGCAGCAGCCGAAGTGGAAACCGGCGCTCAGCTGTTCTACCGCAATGCCGGCGCCAACACCTGGGGCGTGCTCAACGTCTCGGAAGCTTTCGCCAAGGAGAACCCCGCTCTCGTGGAGCGCGTGCTCAAGGCCTATGAGGAAGCGCGCAAATATGCCCTGGCCAACAAGGACGAGCTGAAGAAGTCCCTGATCGCCTACACCAAGCTCGCAGAGCCGGTGATCGAGCGGCAGCTCGAGCGCACGGAGCTCACGCACTCCTCCATTGGTCAGCCTCAGGTCGACACCATCCTCGCCGCAGGACTCGCCCTGCAGCAGGCCGGCGTCATCACCCCGGAGACCAATGTGCGGGCCGCCGTCGACTCGCTAATCGACCGCCGCTTCGCCACCGCGTCGCGCTGATGATTTCATCACGGGAGAGCGCCGTGACAGGCCAAGCCACAAGCCAAGCCTGGTCCTCCCATGAGGGTGCCGCCGCTCTCGCGGCCCCAACCTCCACCGAGAAGCGACGCGCCTTCGACTGGCGCCTCCTTCTCGGCTTTTTCTTGCCTGTCGCCATTGCGCTTCTCTGGGAGGCTGCGGTCACCCTCGGCCTCGCGGAAGGCCGCCTCGTGCCGCCGCCGAGCCGCATCATCGCCATGCTCTGGGGGCTCGCGCAAACGGGCGAGCTGTGGACCCATGCCTGGATGACGCTGTGGCGCGTTCTCGTCGGCTTCGTCATCGGCGCCTTGTCCGGCATCGTGCTCGGCGCTCTCTCAGGCTCCAGCCAGACCCTTCGGCAATTGCTCGACCCGACCCTGCAGGCCCTGCGGGCCATTCCGTCCATCGCCTGGGTGCCGCTGTTCATTCTGTGGCTCGGCATCTTCGAGGCGTCGAAAGTGGCACTCATCGCGGTGGGCGTGTTCTTCCCGGTTTATCTCGGCATCGCGGGCGCGATCCTCTCCGTCGACCGCAAGCTCGTGGAAGTCGGACACGTGTTCCGCCTCTCGCGCGTCCAGCTTGCCCGCCGCATCCTGCTGCCGGCCGTTCTGCCGGAAGCCGTGATCGCGCTGCGCTCAGGCCTCGGACTCGGCTTCATGTTCGTGGTCGCAGCCGAGTTCATGGGCGCATCGGAAGGCCTCGGCTATCTGCTCGTCGACGGACAGCAGATGGGCAAGCCCGACCAGATCCTCGCAGCCATCATCGCCTTCGCGCTGCTCGGCAAGACGGCCGACAGCCTGCTGGTTGCCGCCACCAAGCCGCTTGTGCGCTGGCAGGACACGGTGCGGGAGAGGTTGTAATGATTGCCACCTGCTTCCCGCTGTCATTCCGGGGCGGCCATAGGCCGAGCCCGGAATCCATAAACGCTGACGCTGCAGAAGAAAGCGCAGCAGGACCCACTGCACCTAATCCTTTGATGTCGTGGTTATGGATTCCGGGCTCCGCTGCGCGGCCCCGGAATGACAGTGCTTATATCGTTCGGGCAGAACATCTGCATAGAAGAGGCCCTTCATGCTGAGCTTCGAGCACCTCGCCAAGACATACGCCGACGGCACGCGCGCGCTCTCCGATATCAATCTCACCGTGCACGAAGGCGAGATCGTCGCGCTGATCGGCGGCTCGGGCTGCGGCAAGACCACGTTGCTGCGCCTCATCGCCGGCCTCGACCGGGAAAGCGCCGGCCGCATCCGCCTCGACGGCGAAGTGCTGTCCGGTCCGCACCCTGCCGTCGGGATCGTGTTCCAGGAGCCACGCCTGCTGCCGTGGCTGTCGGTTGCCGACAACATCGCCTTCGGCCTTGATGGATTTAGCACAGCCGAGAAGAAAGCGCGCGTGACGCATGCGCTCGAAAAAGTCGGTCTCGTCGAGCACGCCGGCCGCTGGCCGCGTGATCTTTCAGGTGGCCAGCAGCAGCGCGTGTCGATCGCCCGTGCCTTCGTGACCAACCCGAAGGTGCTGCTCCTCGACGAGCCTTTCTCGGCCCTCGATGCCTTCACCCGCGCGAGCCTGCACGAGCATCTGCTCGGCCTGTGGGAGGAAACGCGCCCGACCGTAGTGCTCGTCACGCATGACGTGCAGGAGGCGGTCACGCTGGCCGACCGCGCCATCGTCATGCAGCCCAAGCCCGGCCGCATCTTCGACGAACTGCCGCTCACGCTTGCGCGTCCGCGCGACAGGACGGGGCTTCCCTTCGAGACTTCCGTGCGCCGCGTCTTGACGGCCCTCGACCATTCCCTCAAAGCTCCTCAACAGCAGCCCCAGCGCGAACGCGACCGTCAGGCCGCCGCGTTGTGGTGGTAACACAGCTCAAGGACACCATCATGGATGTGACCGCCCTCCGCGCTCTCCAGGCGCCGTTGAAGGATCAGTACCGCAGCGACCCGAACTCCGCCGTCATCACCTTGAAGGCGCAAGGCACCCTCGACGACCAGCACATCGCCTGCAAGGTCGAGACCGGTCGCGCGCTCGCGGTTGCGGGCCTCCACCCGGCCACCGGGGGCTCCGGCGCGGAGCTGTGCTCCGGCGACATGCTGCTGGAGGCGCTCGTGGCCTGCGCGGGCGTGACGCTGAAAGCCGTGGCGACCGCGCTTGAAATCGACCTGCGCCACGGCGCCGTGAAGGCGGAAGGCGATCTCGATTTCCGCGGCACGCTCGGCGTCGACAAGGCCGCGCCCGTGGGCTTCAAGAACATCCGCCTCTCCTTCGAGGTCGACACGGATGCGCCGCAGGAGAAGATCGACCAACTGCTCAAGCTCACCGAGCGTTATTGCGTGGTGTTCCAGAGCCTCAACAACAAACCCGAGTTGAGCGCGACGCTGACGCGCAAATAAGCTTTCCACTCCCACTGCCCTCATCCTGAGGAGGTCGCGCAGCGGCCGTCTCGAAGGAGGCTCCAGTGCTCTCTGGATGATCCTTCGAGACGCAGCCTCACGGCTGCTCCTCAGGATGAGGTTGAGTCTTTTGAAATAGTGTCAGTTCCCCGCCACCAGCGTCCGCGGCGCGCCGCTGATCGCAACGGCAGTGCCGTTCCTGATCTCCTGCACGGTGAGCGCACGGGCATTGGTGCCGTCAGGGTTGAAACGGAACACGCCGTCGGCGCCGGCAAAGCCCGCCGGATTGGTCAGCATCGCGTCACTGAACGCTTGAGCGCCCTGCATGCGCGCGAGCGCCGCCGCCAGGGTGACGGCGTCGTAGGAGAGCGTCGCAAGGCGGATCGGGTCGGCGTTGAAGCGTGCCCGGTAGCGCTCGGCGAAGGCCTCGAAGCCGCGATTGTCGGGTGCAGCGAACCAGCCGCCCTGCAGGGCGGGCAGTGCAAAGATGCGGGGCTCGTTCCAAACGCCGGTACCGAGCGGCTTCACCCGTGCGGGATCGAAGCCCGCCATCTGCAGCGCCTGAGCAACCGCCGGCAGGCCGTCACCGTTATCGGGAATGAACAGAGCATCCGCCTGCGGAGCGGCTCCGCCGATCACACGGGACAGGCGCTGCACACCCACCTGCGGCTGACCGGCTGGGTAATATTCGAGCGCGGCGATGCGCAGACCCTGCCGGGCCGCAGCCTGCTGCAGCCGCGCCTCGGCCACCCGGCCGTACTGCGTTTCCGGGATCAGAGCCGCGATGGAACGGCGGCCTTGGGCAGCCGCAAAGGCGACGATGCGGTCGACCTCCTCCTGCACAAGGAAGCTCAGAAGATAGACGCCACGGGTGGCGACGCTCGCATCCGACGAGAAGCCGATGACGGATTTGCCCCGCTCGCGCGCCACCTGGGCGGCGGCCTGGACGGAGCCCGAAAAGACCGGGCCGATGATGAGTTCGGCCCCTTCCGCGAGCGCCTGCTGCGCGGCGGTTCGCGCGCCCTCGGGCGTGCCGCTGTCGTCCTTCACGAGGAGCGTGATGTCCTGACCTTGAAATTCGCTCACCGCCATCTCGGCGGCATTGCGCATGCTCTGGGCTACGCCGCTTCCCTGGCCGGCAGCGCTCATGGGCAGGATCAAGGCGACTTTGACGGGGCCGGTGCCGATGGTGGTGGAGCCGAGAGGCTGCCCCGCCGCAAGAGCCTGCATCGGGAGAGCGGGCGGCGTCACCCCGGCCGCATAGGACGGCTCGACGGGAGCAGCCTGAGGCCGGCTGACCTTGCGGGATGACACACGGCTCTCTGTGCCCATACACCCTGCTAGGCCCAGTGACGCGGCCAGGACAAAAGCCCAGGCCACACGACCCGGAAAGCTCCGAGCCCGACCACACGACACGTGTGCCATCTCCACCCCCTTTGGAAACAGCCCTTGTTATTGGAACGTACCGTGGCACAGAAAAGTAAACATTGTTTCTCACAGACCATGCGAAGGCCTGACAACCCGGCTTTCGCGAAGGCGCCCCTTCATGCGAGAGTGCCGATCCCATGACTCAGAGAATCGACAATCGAACGAAGCGGCGCGAGCCCAATGAGCGGATCGCCACCTTCACCGCCTTCGGCCTCGCGGCCGAGGCCAAGCCCCTCTCGCCCGGCCTCTATGTGGTCGCGACCCCCATCGGCAACCTGCAGGACGTGTCCTTCCGCGCGCTCAGCGTGCTGGCGGCAGCGGACGCTGTCCTGGCCGAGGACACGCGGGTGACGAAGACCCTGCTCGCGCACTACGGCATCACCACCCCGCTGGTGGCCTATCATGAGCATTCCAACGAGGCCGTGCGCGAACGCATGGTCCACCGCATCCGCGAGGGACAGGCGCTCGCCCTGGTTTCCGATGCCGGTACGCCATTGGTGTCGGATCCCGGCTACAAGCTCGTGCAGGCAGCCATCGAGGAGGGGCTTCCGGTCACCCCAATCCCCGGCCCGTCCGCCGTGCTCACCGCGCTCGTGGCCTCGGGTCTGCCCACGGACCGGTTCTTCTTCGAGGGCTTCCTGCCCTCGAAGAGCGGCGCGCGCCGCACGAGGCTGGCCGAGATCGGCACCATTCCCGGCACGCTCATGCTCTTCGAGGGTCCGCACCGCCTGCCCGAGATGCTGGCGGACGCCGCCGAGGTGCTGGGCGAGCGGCAGGCCGTGGTGGCGCGCGAACTCACCAAGATGTTCGAGACGATCCGGCGCGGCACACTCCCGGAGCTTGCCCGGCAATTCGCCGAGGAAGGCCCGCCCAAGGGCGAGATCGTGGTGCTGATCGGCGAAGCCACCAAGGCCATGCATGCGGCGGAAGCCGATGCGGCCCTCGACGAAAAACTCGAAGCGGCCTTGAAGAACCACTCGATCAAGGACGCGGCGGCCCTCGTTGCCGCGGAACTCGATCTGCCCAAGCGGGAGATCTATGCCCGCGCCCTGGTGCTCGCCAAGAAGAGCGAATGAAGAGCGCGCTCGATCGTCGCCAAGCAACCTTTCTGCGCGGCCACCGCGCGGAATGGATCGCACTGCTGTTCCTGATCTCAAAGGGCTATCGACCCCTCGCGCGCCGCTATGCAGCATCCGGCGGCGAGATCGACCTCATCGTCATGCGCGGCGACACTATCGCGTTCGTCGAGGTGAAGGCGCGTGCACTCATGGACGATGCGCTCTCCGCCATCACGGGGCGCAAGCGCCAGCGCTTTTCGCGCGCGGTGCGGGCATGGCTGTCACGGAATGAATGGGCGGCGGACAAGACGTGGCGCGCAGATGCCGTGTTCATCGCGCCAAAGAAATGGCCGCAGCACATCGTGAGCGCGTTCGAGTTGGAGATGCAGTAAACAATACCAGCTCTATCACTGTCTTTCCGGGGCGGCCGGAGGACGAGCCCGGAATCCATAAACACGACGCATCAAGCAAGGGCGACCAGCGTCGCGCCTCTTCCTGCATTGTCACCGGTTATGGATTTCCACGCCTATGGCGCGGCCCTTCGGGTCGGGCTCCGCTGCGCGGCCCCGGAATGACAGCGGAGACGAAGTGAGAACCTACGTGATGGCCTTCTTCGGCGCGAACACCGTCACGGCCGAAGGGCGGATCGAGAAGTGGGCCGGGGTCTGCGTGACGATCTCGCCATCGGCGTTGACGGGCTTGGGCTTGCGCGTGCGGATGTCGAATTCCTTGGCGCGCACCGCCCGCACCTCGTTCCAGGCGCCATGCCGGCCGTGCCGGAACGAACGGGCCATGAGGGCGAGCTTCCAGGCGCGATCAAGCTCGAGGCTGTAGAGATCGAGGTGGTGGTCGTCGATGGTGGCATCCTGCTCGACCGCATTGCCGCCGCCATAGAAGCGGCCATTGCCCACGGCGACCTGGAGCGTGCGCACGCGCGCCGCCTCGTTCTCGCTGTAGATCGTCGCCCGGAACGGCTTTGCGTGCATCAGAACGTTCAGGGCCACCATGGCGTAGCCGAGTCGTCCCCAGCGGCGCTTAATGTCGCGCGTCAGCTGCTGGGCGAGTTCCGCCGAGAGCCCGATGCTCGCCACGTTGAAAAAGGGCTCGCCATTGACGATGCCGAGATCGATCTTGCGGGTGTGGCCGTCGGCGATCACCTGGGCGGCAGCGTCGAGGTCTGTGGGGATTTCGAGGGTGCGGGCGAGGTCGTTGGCTGTGCCCAGCGGCAGGATGCCGAGCGGCAGGCCTGTCTCGATCACCCCGAAGGCTGCTGCGTTGAGCGTGCCGTCTCCCCCGCCGACCACGGCGCAATCCACATCTTTCGCATGCTTGACGATGAGGGGCGACAGGTCCTCCCGGCGGCCGCAATCCACGTGAACCGGCTCGATTCCATGGTCCTTCAGACGCTCGACGGCCATGTCGCGCTGGGCGGCACCGCTGCGGCTCTTGGCATTGACGATCAGAAGGGCACGGCGGGGCATAGACTCTCACATGGAAAAGCTTGAAGCGACCGGCAAGGGGCGGTCCCCAAGCGGGGCCGTTGGATAACCCGCATCCCCGGCTTTCGTTCAGGCCATGCGGGATGAACGGTTGCCATACCACAGTTTAGGCCCAATAACCCTGCTTCCCAGGAGGCCCGACTCATGACCCTCACCGTTGCGTTCCAGATGGATCACATCCGCAGCCTCAAGATTGCGGGTGATACCGGCTTCGCGCTGCTGCTCGAAGCCCAACGGCGGGGTCACCGGGTTCTGCATTACACGCCCGACCGCCTGTCCCTGCGTGACGGTGCCGTGATCGCCATGGCCGAGACCGTCGAAGCCCGCGACGTGGAGGGCGACCACTTCACCCTTGGAACGCCCGAGCGGGTCGATCTCTCCACCGTCGATGCGGTGCTCATGCGCCAGGACCCACCCTTTGACCTCGCCTACATCACCGCCACCCATTTCCTGGAGCGCATCCACCCCAAGACCGTGGTGGTCAACGATCCGACCCATGTGCGCAATGCGCCGGAAAAGATCTTCGTCACCCACTTCCCGCACCTGATGCCGCCGACGCTGATTTCCCGCGACAAACAGGAGATCGAGGAGTTTCGCCGCGAGCATGGCGACGTGGTGATGAAGCCGCTCTACGGCCACGGGGGTGCCAGCGTGTTCAAGGTCGGGCGGGAGGATCCCAATTTCGGCTCGCTCTATGACCTCTTCGCCAACCTGTTCCGCGAGCCGTGGGTGATCCAGCGCTTCCTGCCCAAGATCACGGAAGGCGACAAGCGGATCATCCTCATCGACGGCGAGGCAGCAGGTGCCATCAATCGGGTGCCGGCGGCCAACGACATCCGGTCCAACATGGTGCGCGGCGGGGCGGCAAAGCCCACGGATCTGACGCCCCGCGAGCGCGAGATCTGCGAGACCATCGGCCCCGATCTCAAGCGCATGGGCCTGATCCTCGTGGGCATCGACGTGATCGACGGCAATCTCACCGAAATCAACGTGACGGCCCCCACCGGCATCCGCGCCATCAAGCGCCTCGGCGGGCCGGATCTCGCGGTGACGGTGTGGGATGTGATCGAGTCGAAGGTGAAGCGGTAACCGAGGCGTCATCCCGGACGCCGCAGGCGATCCGGGATCGCAGGACCGGTGATCTCTGGAACCTCAACATTGTCATCCCCGCGAAGGCGGGGATCCATAACCACGACGTTTTCAAAGAGGTCGATCAGCGTTGCGCGTTCTTGCGCACCGTCAGCGTTTATGGATTCCGGGCTCGCCTGCGGCGCCCCGGAATGACAGTGGGTTCTCAAGCCGCCAGCTCCGCAATGACCGCATTGAGCACCGGGAAACCCTTCGGCGTCACCGCGAGGCGTGCACCATCCACCTGGATCAGGCCTTCCTCTCTGAGGATCCGCACGCCGCGTTGATTGAGCGTCTTGCCCGTGAACGCCTCGAAGCGGCGCGGGTCGACGCCTTCCTTGAGGCGAAGACCCATGAGCAGGAACTCGTCCCCCTCGGCCTCGGAGGTCAGAACCTCCTCGTCGATGACGCCATGGCCCTCGCGCTCGACCCGTTCCAGCCAGGTCTCAGGATGCTTCTCCGTCGCGGTGGCGAGCCGCGCGTTGCCTGTCACCAGACGCCCATGGGCGCCGGGGCCGATGCCGGCATATTCGCCGTAGCGCCAGTAGAGCAGGTTGTGCTGCGATTCCGCGCCGGGCCTCGCATGGTTCGAGATCTCGTAGGCCGGAAGACCGTGCTTCTCGCAGGTTTCCTGCGTGATGTCGTAGAGCGCGCGGCCGGTCTCCTCGTCCGGCACCGTGATTTTTCCCGCATCGTAGAGGCGCTGAAACCAGGTGCCCGGCTCGATGGTGAGCTGATAGAGCGACAGGTGCTCGACGGCATGGCTGATCGCCTGCTCCAGCTCCGCGCCCCAGCTCTCTGGCGTCTGGCCCGGACGGGCATAGATCAGGTCGAAGGAGTAGCGCTCGAAGATGGAGGCGGCGATCTTCACCGCACCGAGCGCCTCGTCGACGGAATGCATGCGTCCCAAGCGCTTGAGATCGGGATCGTTGAGCGCCTGCACGCCGAGCGACACCCGGTTGATTCCGGCACCGCGATAGCCGCGGAAGCGCTCGGCCTCGACGCTGGTGGGATTGGCCTCCAGCGTGACCTCAGCCTTCGGGTCGATGCCCCAGGCGCCGCCGATGGCATCGAGAATGGCACCTACGGTCTGCGGCTTCATCAGGGAGGGCGTGCCGCCGCCGAAGAATACGCTCGTGACGGTGCGCCCCGGAATGCGCGCCGCCGTGTGGGCGATCTCGCGCTTGAACGCCGCCAGAAACCGCTCCTGATCCACCGGCTGGTGGCGGACATGGCTGTTGAAGTCGCAATAGGGGCACTTGGAGGCGCAGAAGGGCCAATGGACATAAACGCCAAAGCCCACGTCGCGCGTCGGGTGATCGATCATGGGGCGTATATGGCAGGTCGGAGGCCGAACGTCACGGGTGCAGGTGTCGCGTTGTTTGATCCAGGCGCGCAGTCATCCCGGACGCCGCAGGGAATCCGGGATCGTCAGACGAGAATGGCGCTGATTCACTTCTCCCAGTGGGAGAGGTCGCGCTTTCAGGCGCGGGTGAGGGGTTAGCGTCCTTTCCGGACAGGCCTGTAACCCCTCCCCCCAACCCTCTCCCACCCGGGAGAGGGAGACCCGCGCCTCATCCTGCACGCGATCCCGGCTCTCGCTTTGCTCGACCGGGATGACGCCCTTCGCTATGTCCCGAGACAAACTTTTCTGAACCTCTTCACCCACAATGATGTTCACTCTATGAGCCGTTCCATCCTGGCTTCCGCCATGCGGCAAGCCTAAGATGGCCGGCAGAGAGTTAGGAACCCATCATGCGGCATTGGCGCGGTCCGTTCGACCGGCAGGGCTATCATCACGGCAATCTGAAGGAGGCGCTGATCGAGGCGGCGCAGCGCTTCATTGCCGAGCGGGGCATTGGCGGGTTCACGCTGGCCGATGCGGCCAAGCTCGTAGGCGTCACACCGGCAGCGCTCTACCGGCATTTCCGGGGCCGGGATGCCCTGGTGGCCGAGGTGGCCTTCCGCGGCTACGACGAACTCGCGAAGCGGCTTGGCCGGGCGCTGCAGAGCGACGGCACGGCGCTGGAACGCTTCACCCGCATGGGCGAGGCCTATCTCGCCTTCGCCGAGCAGGAGCCCGGCTTCTATACGGCCATGTTCTCGGCGAAGACCACCGAAGGCGAGACCTCCTGCGGCCCCTTCTGGGCCAAGGCTGTGGAAAGCGGGGGCAAGCCCGCTGGCAACGCGTTCGATTTCCTGGTCAAGGCTCTCGCCGACACCTTCCCGGAAGGCTTTCAGACCGTCGACGCCCGGTTCATCGCCATCGAGGTCTGGGCGCTCTCCCATGGCATCGCCACCCTTGACGCCGCCGGCCAGTTGCCGAGGGGGCCGGGCCTGCCGGATAAGTACGAACTCCTGCGGGCCGGTGTGCTTGCCCTCGTCCACGGCGCCCTCAAGGGCAAAGCCTAAGCGCCCAGTCGATTTTTCCAAGATCGATCTCTTGAAAGCGCCCAAATCGATCCGCATGTTAATGTTGTTAGCATTAACATAGGAACCCTTTCGATGTCAGATTCTGCCTCCGCCGCCTGGAACGCGGGCCCGCACGCGGGGCCGTGGGATAATCGGACCACCCGCCGCCATGGGCGCAAGCCCGGTCGCGGTCTGGAGATCGCCGGCATCATTCTGGGCTTCATCTTCGTCTGGCCGCTCGCGCTGGCCTATCTGGTGTGGAAAATGTGTGAATATCCGAAATACGACGAGGCCAAGTCCTTCCTCCGCGACACCTTCGGCCGGGCGCGCGATGATCTCGCGTCCCGCGGTGCAGCCGGCTTTGGGGGCTTTGCCAGCACCGGCAACGCGGCCTTCGACGATTACCGCCGCAGCGAGATCGAGCGCCTCGAGGAAGAGCGCCGCAAGCTCGACGAGGAGGCCCGTGACTTCCGCAACTTCGTCGAGGAGCTGAAGCGGGCCAAGGACCGCGAGGAGTTCGACGCCTACATGGCCAGGCGCCGCGGCAACGGCCCGACCAACGTCTAAAGCGGCTTAATCAGCAGCGAGAGCGCCCTTCGGGGCGCTCTTTCTTTTCAGGGGTCGCTTGCGAGGATGACCGCGCTCGCTTTCTCGACACACTCGGAAAGGCTCAACAGAGAAGTGTCGAGAACGAGATCGCTGAAGGGACGGGCATGATACCCCTCGTCATACATTTCGACGATGCGGATCTTCTCTTCAGATGAGAGCCCGCTGCCCCCGGTTGGTCAACGCAACCTCAACCGACGGCGCCAGCGTCAGAACCAGAAACCGAGCCCTACGCCTATCCGTGGCCGCTTTCAGCCTTTCATGGTCAGCGTCGTCCAAAGGATAGGCCACAACAAGGTAGCGCCCCTGCCTCGTCGCAATCTCCCTTTCAATACGGCGAAGGGCAGCCTCGATACGGACGTTCAGAGGGGCGTCATCCGGGGCTTCATGATCGTCACCGTCGATGAAAGAGGCTCTGGGGAGAGAATCGGTCAAAGCCCGACCAAGGGTGGACTTGCCGCTGTTGATAGGTCCATTGATGTGGATCACCGTCAGCACGGCTGGCTACTCTCCGGAAAGCCTGATCAAGACCTGTCCAAGCACCCGGCGGCCAGCTTCACGAAAGCGCGCGCGCGGTGGGAGAGGCCCGAGGGCTGCGGCTTCGACCAGTCGATGCCGTGCTTCTCCTCCGACGAAATCTCCCCGAAGGTCTCGGAGAAGCCGTCCGGCTGGAACATGGGGTCGTACCCAAAACCTTTGTCGCCGCGCGGCGGCCAGACCACTTGGCCGAAGATGCGGCCCTCGAACAGCTCCTCATGTCCATCGGGCCAGGCGATGACCAGGGCCGAGACGAAGTGCGCACGCCGGTCCGTCGCGTCACGCTTCTTCAGCTCGCCTATCACCCGCTCCATAGCGGCGTAGAAGTCCCTGTTCGGACCGGCCCAGTCGGCCGTGAACAGCCCCGGCGCGCCGTCGAGCGCATCCACACACAGGCCTGAATCGTCGGAGAGCGCCGGCAGGCCCGTGGCCCTGGCGGCCGCATGGGCCTTGATGGCGGCGTTCTCGGCGAACATGTGCCCCGTCTCGTCGGGCACCGGCAGGCCGAGTTCTCCCGCCGACACGGCCTCGATGCCGAAAGGCGCGAGCAGCTCCTGCATCTCGCGCAGCTTGCCCGCATTGTGGGTGGCAATGACGACCTTGCCGGTCAGGGAGCGATGCAGGCTCATGCCACCGCCTTCTTCTGCAGGTCCACGAGTTGCGCCACGCCGGCCTTGGCAAGGCGCAGGAGGTGCAGGAACTCCTCCTCGGAGAAGGGCTTGCCCTCGGCCGTGCCCTGCACCTCGACGATGCCGCCGGAGCCCGTGATCACGAAATTGGAATCCGTCTCGGCGACCGAGTCCTCGGCGTAATCGAGGTCCAGCACCGGCGTGCCCTTGTAGATGCCGCAGGAGATGGCGGCGACGGGCTCGCGCAGGGGGTTGATCGAGATGATGGAGCGGCTCTGCATCCAGGCGAAGCAATCGTGCAGGGCCACCCAGGCGCCGGTGATGGACGCGGTGCGGGTTCCGCCATCGGCCTGGATCACGTCGCAATCGACCACGATCTGCCGCTCGCCCATGGCCGGCAGGTTGACCACGGCGCGCAAGGAGCGGCCGATGAGGCGCTGGATCTCCTGCGTGCGGCCGGAGGGCTTGCCGGAATTGACCTCGCGCCGGGTGCGCTCATGGGTGGCGCGGGGCAGCATGGAATATTCCGCCGTCACCCAGCCCTTGCCCGTGCCGCGCAGCCACGGCGGCCCCTTCTCCTCCAGCGAGGCGGTGCAGATGACCTTCGTGTTGCCGAAGGAGACGAGGCAGGAGCCCTCCGCATAGCGCGCGACGCCGCGCTCCAGGGTGACGGGGCGCAATTCGTCGGGGGCACGGTTGGACGGGCGCATGGCGGGATTCTCCTTCAGATCTCGTGATTCACGCCTGTTTGAGCCCCCCGGGCACTTTGCGCAAGGGTCAAGCCTTGCCTAATAGGCCCTGGACCCGCACATAATGCTTCATTGCAGCGTCGAGTTGTTGAGAGCGTAGAACCCATCGGATGCACGCCACCGGGCCCTTCTCCCATCTGTCGGAAGCCCGCGCCATCGCGGAGCTGAACGACCGTTCCCGCGAGATCTTCCGCCAGATCGTCGAGAGTTACCTGATCACGGGCGAGCCCGTGGGCTCGCGCCACCTGTCGCGTATCCTGCCGATGACCCTCTCGCCGGCCTCGATCCGCAATGTCATGGCGGATCTGGAGACCGCGGGCCTGATCTTCGCCCCCCATACCAGCGCTGGGCGCCTGCCCACGGAGACGGGCCTGCGCTTCTTCGTCGATGCCATGATGGAGATCGGCGACGTCACCTCCGACGAGCGGGCGCGGATCGAGGCGCAGATGAGGGCGGCCGCCTCCGGCCACACCATGGAAACGGCGCTGGCCGAAGCCTCGGCGCTTCTCTCCGGCGTCTCGCGCGGCGCCGGCGTGGTGGTGACCTCCAAGTCCAACACGCGGCTCAAGCACATCGAGTTCGTGCGCCTCGACCCAGCCCGCGCCCTGGTGGTCTTGGTCTCCGAGGACGGCTCGGTGGAAAACCGCCTTCTCGACCTGCCCGCAGGCCTTCCGGCCGGGGCCCTCGTGGAGGCCGGCAATTTTCTCAACGCCCGCATCCAGGGCAAGACGCTCGGCGACATCAAGCAGGAGATCCAGGCGCGCCGCGGCGACATGGAGCGCGAGCTCGATGTGCTCACCGCCCGGCTGGTGGAGGCGGGTCTCGCCACCACGGTGGGACCGGCGGAATCCCGCCAGCTCATCGTGCGCGGCCAAGCCAACCTCCTGGACGACCTGAAGGCGGCGGAAGACCTGGATCGCATCCGCCTGCTGTTCTCGGACCTCGAGACCCAGACCGACGTGATCGACTTGCTGAGCCGCGCCGAGGGTGGCGAAGGGGTGCGCATCTTCATCGGCTCGGAGAACAAGCTGTTCTCGCTTTCCGGCTCCTCGATGATCGCCGCCCCGTTCCGGGACGGCAGCCAGAAGATCGTCGGCGTTCTCGGCGTCATCGGCCCGACGCGGCTCAACTACGCCCGCATCGTCCCGATGGTGGACTACACCGCCAAGGTGATCTCGCGCATCTTGGAGAAGGGCCGTTAGGATCCACAGTTCCGGCCCTCCAGGCTGACCACTCGCCGCGTGATCGCCTCCCTTACGAAATCGTAATCCTCCCGCAATGCGGCAGGCATCCGGCAAAGCTTAAGGTTGATCCTGCTTCGGATTGAACCCTTCGCCGCCCGTGACACAACGGAGAACCAGCATGACGTCAGACCGGCCGTTTCAGGAGCAGACGGGTGCCACGCAGCCCTTCGATCTGAGCCAGATCAAGGAAGCCGTGCGGGAGTTGCGCGCCTTGAGCCCCAGAAGCGCTTTGGCCGATCTGGTCGAGGAAAAGATCCGGACAATGGAGAGCCGCCATCCTGTGCCGCCTCTCCCGCTGTCGATCAAACCGACGCGATGGACCGGTCACCCTTGAGTTTTCCTCGTCTGCTCGATTGAACCGGTCACGGTTTCGGCGGCAGCGGATCGGGCACCTTGTTCTTCACGGGAGGGACTTGGCGGAGGTAGGCGAACACGGCTTTCAGATCGTCATCGGTCATGTTTCCGTAGGCTGGCCATGGCATCGGCGGCAGGATCGGCCGGCCCTGGCCCTGGTGGCGCCCCGTGCGCATGGTCTGGATGAACTGCTGCTCGGTGAAATCCCTCAGCACACCTGTTTCCGGATCGGACGTGAGATTGGCGGAGAAACTGACGCCCCAGGTTCCAGACCAACCGGTCGAGGTTGGATTCATGGCGCCGCTCCAGGGTGGTGAGAGAGTGGCCGGTGCGGAGATCGTCACATCCTGCGGGTGGCCCGACAAGGCCCGCTTCATGTCAGGCTCGGGACCGGCAGAGCCCATCATCCAAGGCGTATGGCAATCGTGGCAACCGGCAATGGAGACCAGGTACTCACCGCGCTTCACCTGGGCGCCAGCGCTGTCCTGAGAAGACACGGTGCTTGGCATCAGCAAGGCAGTCGTCAACATCAACGGTAGGGCGCGGTGCATGGTCATCTCCCTTCTGCGTTTGCGTGCGCTTGCTGGACGGAAGCACCTTTCTCTTCGATCCAGCGGTAAAGCAGGCGCACGGCTTCATTATCGATCATCTCGGTTCCGAGCGGCGGCATCTGCAAGGCGGGGGAGCGGGATGAGACCCGCTGCATCAATGCACTGCGGCCGGGATGCCCCGGCTCAACGCGAAGCACGGCGTCCGGCGACTGCCCGGGAGCAGGCTTCTTGACGGCCTGCCCGACGGTGCTCGTGCTGGCCGGCTCACCTGCGTTCATGACGCTGTGGCGCAGAAAGAGCGCGATGTTCTGCAACGAGCCACGCTCGTTGTGGCAATGACCGCAATTGCCATGCATGTAGCCGAGAGCCGCACGCTCCGTTTCGTTCACGCCGGCGATCCGCGGCGGCACATCGAGCACGGCCTTGGGCAGGCCGACGAGCAGACCTCTATCGACAAGATATCTGAGATCCACATGCGGCTCGGGCTGAAGTTCGGCATGGGGCGCACCGGCATCCCGCTCCGACGACAGCTGAAGCGTCCCGAAGCCGAGAACCTCTGACGGCCCTCCCTGATGGCAGGCCTTGCAGTCTGTCACGCCCGGTATCGTGTGCGAGCGCCCGCCTGCGAGCGGATACGCGCCGCGCTTGCCGCGGGCCGAGACCAGCTGCGCCTCGCGGCCATCGGGGCTCCAGGCATAGGCGGCGTAGAGCCATTGGCCGTCAGCCCGGCGTTCGAGATAGCGCGTCTCGACCCGCTGGCCGTTGAAGGAGAATTCTTTCCAGAAGCGCGTGCCGACCGGGAAGATCCAGGCTTCCGGATCGGACCCGTCGATGGCGGTGCCCGGCGGCAGGGAGATCCAGCGGCGCTTGGTGGCGCCATCGCTCCACAGCGGGTATTGCGGCGCGAACGCGAGGTGCGCGGGATCGACCTGCAAGGTGACAGGATCGGCGTAGAGGCCGGTTTCGGGAAGCGTCGATGGCGGGATCGCCGTCGCAGGCTGCGGGATCGCCGGAACATTCGGGATCGAAGCGAAGAGCAGGATCAGCACCGCACCGACGGCGACCGGCCAGTAACCCTGACGAGACTGCAACAGCTTCGTGGTGGCAAGCACCTTGGCCATGCATGTCTTCCCTTGCTTTCAGGATGAAAGCATACCGATGGATACACCTGTTTTCCTTGCGTCGCGGTGATCCTACGCACCTGCGCACCACTCCCCTAAAACTCTTCCGGGGTGGCCCTTCGGACGGCTCCCGTCCCAAAAGGGATCGGGTGTTGGCGCTCAATGAGCGTGAGGATTCCTGCTATCACCGCCTCCGGTGCTTGGTTGCTTCGGCCGAGTACGGGCGACGGGGCAGGATTTCGAGCCGATCCGCCCACATGCGCCGTGAACATGCCCTGATCCCAGGACCGCCGGTTGCGCCGCAGGATTAAGCTGATATGGAGGGGCATGGTTCACCACAGCACCCTTGCGACGATCTCAGGGATGACCCCGCCGTAGCGCGGCGCGTTGGGCGCATCGCCGCCCTGAACCTGCTTCCATTTCCTTCGTCGCCACGGCCGCTCCTGCCCCACAGCAGGGCTTTTGCCCGTAGCGCATCATGCCCTCGCCAGCAGGGCTCACGAGACTTTTGACATGACCCATCTCTCCCGCCTCAAGGCCGAGTGGTTTCCCAACGTGCCCCGCGATCTTCTTGCCGGCACCGTGGTGGCCCTCGCCCTGATCCCGGAGGCCATCGCCTTCTCGATCATCGCCGGCGTTGACCCGAAGGTCGGCCTCTATGCCTCCTTCTGCATCGCCGTCGTCACCGCCGTCGCGGGCGGACGCCCGGGCATGATTTCCGCCGCCACGGGCGCCATGGCGCTCGTCATGGTCACCCTGGTGAAGGAGCACGGACTGCAATATCTGCTCGCCGCCACGCTTCTCACGGGGGCGCTGCAGATCGTGGCAGGCCTGCTTCGCCTCGGCGACCTCATGCGTTTCGTCTCCCGCTCCGTGGTGACGGGCTTCGTCAACGCGCTCGCCATCCTGATCTTCATGGCGCAGTTGCCCGAGTTCGTCGGTCAGGGCCCGCTCATGTACGGCATGGTCGCGGTGGGCCTTGCAATCATCTACTTCCTGCCGCTGGTCACGAAGGCCGTTCCCTCCGCCCTCGTCACCATCGTCCTGCTGACGGCGGTTTCGATTTACTTCGGGTTCGACCTGCGCACGGTGGGCGACATGGGCCAGTTGCCGAGCGACCTGCCAGCCTTCGCCCTGCCTGACGTGCCACTCAATTTGAAGACGCTTCAGATCATCCTGCCCTACTCGCTCACGCTCGCCATGGTGGGCCTGCTCGAATCCCTCATGACGGCCGCCATCGTGGACGAGATGACGGATACGGACAGCTCCAAGAACCGGGAATGCGGCGGACAGGGCCTCGCCAACATCGTGGCCGGCCTGTTCGGCGGCATGGCGGGCTGCGCCATGATCGGTCAGTCGGTGATCAACGTCTCGTCCGGCGGGCGCGGGCGGCTCTCGACCCTCTGGGCCGGCGCCTTCCTGCTCTTCCTCATCCTCGTCCTCGACGACTGGGTGCGGCAGATCCCCATGGCCGCCCTGGTCGCGGTGATGATCATGGTGTCGATCAACACCTTCCAGTGGGGGTCGCTCCTGGCCATGCGCCTCCACCCCAAAAGCTCCAGCATCGTCATGGTGGCGACCGTCGCCGTGGTGGTCTTCACCCATGACCTCGCCAAGGGCGTGCTGGTGGGCGTGATCCTGAGCGGTATCTTCTTCGCCCGGAAGGTCGCCAAGTTCTTCACCGTTGCCTCGGAGCGCGAAGGCGACGTGCGGACCTACCGGGTCAACGGCGAGATCTTCTTTGCCACGGCCGAGGCCTTCCACAGCGCCTTTGACTTCCGTGAGGAAGACTTGGAAAAGGTGGTGATCGACGTGACGGCCTCCCATTTCTGGGACATTACCGGCATCAACGCCCTGGACCGGGTGGTATTGAAGTTCCGCCATCACGACATCCCGGTGGAGATCGTGAGCCTCAACGAGGCGAGCGCCACCCTGGTCGAGAAGCTGGGCACCCATCAGAAGGAGGGGTCCAGCCTCGCGGCAGGCCACTAAGGCGCCCGAAACCCTGGAAAGCCCCCACGCGACACCGCCTTCCCTTGGCATAAGGGGGCCGGGCTGCTATTGCCCGGCCAACAGGGTTTCACACCCGCCAGAGTTTACTGATGACCGCTCGCACTTTCGACAATATCCGCAACTTCTCCATCGTGGCCCATATCGACCACGGCAAGTCCACGCTCGCCGACCGCCTGATCCAGACCACCGGGGCGCTGACTGCCCGCGAGATGACGGAGCAGGTGCTCGACAACATGGATATCGAGCGCGAGCGCGGCATCACCATCAAGGCGCAGACCGTGCGCCTGGAATACAAGGCGCAGGACGGCAAGACCTATATCCTGAACCTCATGGACACACCCGGCCACGTGGACTTCGCCTACGAGGTCTCGCGCTCGCTCGCCGCCTGCGAGGGCTCGCTCTTGGTGGTCGACGCCTCCCAGGGCGTGGAGGCGCAGACGCTCGCCAACGTCTACCAGGCCATCGACGCCAACCACGAGATCGTCCCGGTTCTCAACAAGATCGACCTGCCCGCCGCCGATCCGGACCGGATCAAGGAGCAGATCGAGGAGGTGATCGGCATCGACGCCTCGGACGCCGTGCCGATCTCGGCCAAGACCGGCCTCAACATCGAGGGCGTGCTGGAGGCCATCGTCACCAAGCTGCCGCCACCGAAGGGCGACCCTGACGCGCCGCTGAAGGCTCTCCTGGTCGATTCCTGGTATGACGCCTATCTCGGCGTGGTCGTGCTCGTGCGCATCATCGACGGGTCCATGAGGAAGGGCTCGACCATCAAGATGATGGGCACCAACGCTTCCTACAGCCTCGACCGCGTCGGCGTGTTCAACCCGAAGATGACCGAGCTGGCGCAGCTCGGCCCCGGCGAGGTCGGCTTCTTCACCGCCTCGATCAAGGAAGTGGCCGATACCCGTGTCGGCGATACCATCACGGACGAGCGCAAGCCCACGGCCCAGGCGCTTCCGGGCTTCAAGCCCGTGCAGCCGGTGGTGTTCTGCGGCCTCTTCCCGGTGGACGCCGCCGAGTTCGAGAACCTGCGCGCCGCCATGGGGAAACTCCGCCTCAATGACGCGAGCTTCTCCTACGAGATGGAAACCTCCGCAGCGCTCGGTTTCGGCTTCCGCTGCGGCTTCCTCGGGCTGCTGCACCTCGAGATCATCCAAGAGCGTCTGGAGCGCGAGTTCAACCTCGACCTCATCTCCACCGCGCCTTCCGTCGTCTATCACCTGAAGCTGCGCGACGGCTCCACCATCGAACTGCACAACCCGGCCGACATGCCGGACGTGATGAAGATCGAAACCATCGAGGAGCCGTGGATCCGCGCCACGATCCTCACGCCTGACGATTACCTCGGCTCCGTGCTCAAGCTGTGCCAGGAGCGGCGCGGCGTCCAGATCGACCTGAACTACGTCGGCAAGCGCGCCATGGTGGTCTATGACCTGCCGCTCAACGAGGTCGTGTTCGACTTCTACGACCGCCTGAAGTCGATCTCGAAGGGTTACGCCTCGTTCGACTACCATATCTCCGACTACCGCGAGGGCGACCTCGTGAAGATGTCGGTTCTGGTCAATGCCGAGCCTGTCGATGCGCTCTCCATGCTGGTCCACCGCGACCGCGCGGAAGGCCGCGGCCGCGCCATGTGCGAGAAGCTGAAGGAACTGATTCCGCCGCACATGTTCCAGATCCCGGTGCAGGCGGCGATCGGCGGCAAGATCATCGCCCGCGAGACCATCCGGGCGCTGCGCAAGGACGTGACCGCCAAATGCTACGGCGGCGACGCCTCGCGCAAGCGCAAGCTGCTCGACAAGCAGAAGGAAGGCAAGAAGCGGATGCGCCAGTTCGGTAAGGTCGATATCCCGCAGGAAGCTTTCATCGCCGCGCTGAAGATGGATACGTGAGCCGCCCTCTGCCCCATCGTTGAAGCCAAACAGGCCCAGCTCACTCGCAGCTGGGCCTTTTTCTTTGCGACGGCCCTGCATAATCGAACATTGGAACATCCCCTGCCCCGCAGAGTTCAACCCAGGCACGGGGCTTGGTCTCTCTACTGTTATTCGCCGAGGAGCGGGGTCACGCGACGCCGGGATTTGGCACGCCCAGTGGGGAGGCCCAGGCTCCCATGCGCCGCGTATCCAAGCCACAGGATCTCGCTTCACGAGGAGAGCCCATGACTTCGTCCCTGCGGACCACATTGCCGACCCTCTTCGCCCTTCTTCTCGGCTATGCGCTCATGCAGGTCGGCAATACCCTGCAGGGCACGCTCCTCAGCGTGCGCGGGAGCATCGAGCAATTCACGCCCACCGAGATCGGCGCCGTCGCTGCGGCTTTCTGGGGTGGCATCGTCCTGGGCTCCCTCTGGGCCGGACGGGTGATCCATCAGGTGGGGCATACACGCGCGTTCTCGGCCCTTGCGGCGGTGGCTTCCTCGGCCGTGCTGCTGCATCTGCTCGTGATCAGCCCGGCCGTGTGGATCGCAGCAAGAGCCGTCACCGGCTTCTGCTTTGCGGGACTCTTCATCGTGGTGGAAAGCTGGCTCAATGCCTCCGTGACGGCGCAGACGCGCGGGCAGACCTTGAGCCTCTACAGCATGACGGGTCTGGTAGCCGGCATCGGCGGGCAGATGCTCCTGCCGGCGGGCGACCCGCATGGGTTCCGGCTGTTCTGCTTCGTGGCTATCCTCATCTCGCTCGCTCTCGTGCCAACCGCCCTGTCGCGGGCGAACGCCCCGGCCCATGCGGTGAGCGACACGAGGATCAACCTGATGCAACTCTACCGGCAATCGCCCTTCGGCGTGGTGGCGGCGGTTCTGTGCGGCATCACCACCAGCTCGTTCTTCGCGCTCGGCCCGCTTTGGGCGCAGGAGCGGGGCCTGGACACCACGGAAATCGCGCTCTTCATGACCTGCGGCACGCTCGGCGGGTTTCTCACAACGTGGCCGCTCGGGTGGCTTTCAGACCGCATGGACCGCCGCCACGTGATCATGGGAACGGCCGCCATGGCGGCCTCGATCCTGCTGGTGCTCATCCATTCCGTGCCGCTCACCGTGCCGGCCTGGCTGCTCTTCATCTATGTGGCGATCTTCGGCGGCAGCGTGATCCCCACCTACAGCATCGTCACGGCGCATGTGAACGACATGGTGAAGCCCGGCGAGTTCGTGGCTGCCGCCGGCGGCCTCCTGATCCTGCTGGGCTTCGGTGCCGCCATCGGGCCCGTCATTGCAGGTGCGGCCATGACCCCGTTCGGACGCCTGGGGCTCGTCTATGTCTTCGTCATCGCCCAACTGCTCATGGCGATCTGGGGCGCCTATCGCAGCATCCAGCGCGCCGCACCGCCTACGGAGGCGAAGGAGAGTTTCGTGCCGGAGCCCACCGTTCCCGTGGGAACGCAGCTGGAGGCGCATTAGCGCCTCCAGTTCGCGACTTACACCAGAAGCGACTGCGCGCCGTCGATCCAGACCGGCGTGCCGGTGATGTGGCGGGCGCGATCAGACGCAAGGAAGAGCACGAGATCCGCCACCTCCTCGCTGGTGCCTGGCTCCTCGCCGGTAAGCGGGATCGGGCCGGCAGGGTATTCGGCGGGAACCTCCGCCTCTTCGGTGTTGCGCTTGTCGGTGTTCTCCGCGATCTGCGTGCCGATCCTGCCCGGGCAGACCACGTTCACCCGGATCTTGTGCTTGGCGAGTTCCACCGCCAGCATCTGGGCCATCGCCACCTGGGCGGCCTTGGTGGCGGAATAGGCCGTGGCGCCCGCGCTCGTGAAGGTGCGCGTGCCGTTGATGGAGGCGGTGATGACGATCGAGCCGCCCGCTGTCTTCAGGTGCGGCACCGCATAGTGGATGGTCAGGTAGGTGCCGCGCAGGTTCGTGTTGATGGTGCGATCCCACTCCGCCGGCTGCAATTCGTCGATCGGCGCCCAGACGCCATTGATGCCCGCATTGGCGAAGACGATGTCGAGGCGTCCGTAGGCCTGGACGAGATCGGCCACGGCCTTCTGCATCTCGGCCTCGCTCGCTACGTCGGCGACGAGCGGAATGGCCTTGCCTCCGGCCTGCTCGATCTCCTGCGCGACTTTACGGATCTCGTCTTCCGTATGGCTGAGCACGCCGACCATGGCGCCTTCACGCGCAAAGCGCAGAGCCGCCGCCTTGCCGATGCCGGATCCTGCGCCCGTGACGAGCGCGACCTTGCCTTGAAGTTCCATGTGCCGTTCCTCCGGTGATGGGATCGTCTGTTCCTGAACCGGAGGAGCGCCAGCTTGTTCCAGCCTTTCAGGCGATGCCGACGCGCCGCCCCGCGGCATCGACCACCGGCTGGCCGTCCTCCTTGACGAACTCGCCCTGCTGCGGCGGCAGGATGTCGAGCACCGTTTCCGAGGGACGGCAGAGCCTGACGCCGAGCGGCGTGACCACGATGGGCCTGTTGATCAGGACCGGGTGCTCCATCATGGCGTCGAGCAAGTGATCGTCGGTGAGGGAGGGATCGTCGAGACCGAGGTCCTGGAACGGCGTTCCCTTCTCGCGGATCACGTCGCGAACGCTCACACCCATGCGGTCGATGAGCTGGCGCAGGAGCAGGCGCGTGGGCGGGCACTTCAGGTACTCGACGATGTGCGGCTCGATCCCCGCATTGCGGATCATCGCAAGCGTGTTGCGGGAGGTGCCGCATTGGGGATTGTGGTAGATGATCACGTCCATGGCCAAACCCTGTCGTCGCGCATTCCCGCTTCTGCGGGCCGTGCTCAATGGCTAGAGGTGAATCATGAACCCATCAAGCGTCAAGGCGTGCTTCAGCCCTGGCAGGCTGCCCTGCCCTGCACCTGCAATCGCGTGAGAAGGCGCTGCGCGAGCGCGTCATGGGCCGCCTGGCTTTCGACGCCACTTAAGGAGAGTTCGAGCACCCATTCGCCCGAGAGCGGCACGATCAGCGTTTCGACCGTCATGCTCTGCGAGGCGCTCGGCAGGTTGGCGTCGATCCAGGTTGCGGACCAGCGTGCCGCCTTCCCGTGAGCGGACAGGGAGACCGATTGCGCCGGACGTCCGAGAAGCTCCTCGTAGTCCTTCTGCAGGAAGGCCGCGTCGCGGCTCGCGAGATCGGGCTGCGGCATGTCGCGAAGCTCGCCGGCGGAGCGAAGGCCGATGCCGATCTCGACGTCGGAGCGGGCAGCCTTCAGCCCCTGAGCGGTCGAGCGCCATTCCTCCGGGAGCGAGAAGGAGAAGCAGAGGCCGGACGGGACGGCACCCTTCACAGAAGTCTGGCGGATCATGGGATCGAAGCTCACCTGCACAGGCTCGCTGCTCATCGGTTGGTCGAGTGGCCCGTTCGCAGACTGCACGCTGGAAGCGGCAGAGAGTAGCAGAACCAGGGTTGCGGCTTGGAATGCCCCTGCTCGCCAGGATTTGACGCTACGCACTCGATCCTCCCACTGGGACAACCCCTCATCTTCATGGCAACGCGCGGGAACTGCTCCGGTTGCCTCAAGGGCCGTGATCTTGAGTTACAGGAGATTGGCCCTACCTCGCTCAGGAACGATCATGAACCTGGAGAGACTTCATGCAGGCCTTCATACGCGCCTCGCTCATCGCCGCCACCCTGCTCGCGGCAGGCCAAGCGACCGCTGCCACCTGCCGGGATCCCGCCGGTTTCGAGAAGTGGCTCGACGACATTGGGCAGGAAGCCGTGGCGCAGGGCATCTCGGCCCAGGCCGTCCGGCAGGGCCTGTCCGGCGTCACGTTTGATCAGAGTGTGATCAAGAGGGATCGCGGTCAGGGCGTGTTCAAGCAGAGCTTCGAGCAGTTCGCCGGCCGCATGGTTTCTGCCGGACGCCTCAAGGGCGGTGCCAACATGCTGCAGCGGCATGCGGGCACTCTCCAGCGCATCGAGCAGCGCTTCGGCGTGCCGGGACCGGTGCTGGTGGCGATCTGGGGGCTGGAGACCGATTTCGGTGCCGTGCGCGGCAACCTGCCGGTCATCCGCTCGGTTGCAACGCTGGCCTACGATTGCCGTCGATCCGACTTCTTCAAGGCTCACCTGTTCGACGCTCTCAGGATCGTCGATAAAGGCGACCTGTCTCCGGCCGAGATGCGCGGAGCCTGGGCGGGCGAGATGGGGCAGACGCAGTTCATGCCGTCGTCCTACGTCAAGTACGCCGTCGATTTCGACGGCGACGGACGCGCCGATCTCCTGCGCAGCCCGGCGGACGTGCTCGCCTCCACGGCCAATTATCTGCGCGGTCATGGCTGGGTGAAAGGCGCGGATTGGGAGCCAGGCTCCCCGAACTTCGAAGCGATCCGCGCCTGGAACAAGTCGCAGGTCTATTCGAAGACTATCGCCTTCTATGCAAAGAAGCTCGCGGGCGAAGATACATCGGCTTTCGCGAGCCAGTGACATTCGGAAAAGGGCGGGCTCCAAGCCCGCCCTTTTCCTGCGATTGATCAGCCTTGAGCGCGGATCCGGCCCAGCGAGCGGGTTAAAGCATCCTAGAAGAACAGTTCGCCCGCGCCCCAGGCGAGCAGGATGAAGATCACGAAGATCAGCAGGAAGATGCCGAACAACACCTTGGCGATGCTGCGCGCCCCCGAGGCGATTCCCGTGAAGCCCAGGGCGCCGGCCACGAGGGATACGACGAGAAAGATCAGAGCCCATTTGAGCATGTCGGCAACTCCTGCAGCTTACTGTCCAGCTTCTACCATAAGCGTTCAAGCCTGATCGGGTTCCCGATAGCACTGGGACGCCGGACATCGCCTTTCAGACCACAACGGTGACCTTCTCGGCGGCCCGGGTCAGGGCCGTGTAGAGCCAGCGGCTGCGATGCTCGCGAAAGGCAAAGGACTCGTCGAAGAGCACAAGGTCGTCCCATTGCGAGCCTTGGGCCTTATGCACGGTCAGCGCGTAGCCGTAGGTGAACTCGTCCGATTCCTTGCGCAGGACGAACGGCACCTCCTCCTCCGTGCCCTCGAAGAAAGCCTTGTGCACGGCCACTTCCACCGAGCGGCGGCGGGCATCGTCGTCGGGCAGCACGTCCATGCGAATGAAGTCGTTGCGGATGCCGCGCAGGGCCTGGATGCTCCAGGTGCCGCCATTGAGCAGGCCCTTGGTCTTGTCGTTGCGCAGGCACACGAGCTTCTCGCCAGCCGCCGGCATCGGGTCCCGGTAGCCGTTCAACTCGCGCAGGCGGGTGTTGTAGAGGCGCCGCGTCTTGTTGAGACCGACCAGCACCTGATCGGCTGCCATGACGGCGGCGGCATCAATCTCGCGACGGCGGATGATGCGGCTCTCGCCATAGATGCCCGGCTCGAGACGCCCGCCTTCACGGATCTGCATCGAGAGATGAATGATCGGATTGTCCTTGGCCTGGCGATGCACCTCCGTGAGCATCACGTCGGGCTCGCCTTCCGTGAAGAAGCCGCCCCCTTTGACGGGAGGCAGCTGCGCCGGGTCGCCGAGCACAAGGACCGGCTGACCGAAGGACAGGAGATCGCGTCCCAGTTCCTCGTCCACCATGGAGCATTCATCGATGATGATGAGATCGGCCTTGGAGGCCGGGCTCTGGCGGTTGATGACGAATTGCGGGCCGTTCTCGTCCGACTCTCGCGACTTGTAGATCATCGAGTGGATCGTGGAGGCATCCGTGCAGCCCTTCGTGCGCAGCACGAGCGCCGCCTTGCCCGTATAGGCGCCGAAGGCCACCTCGCCGTCCACATGCTCGGCGATATGCTTGGCGAGCGTGGTCTTGCCGGTGCCGGCATAGCCGAAGAGGCGAAACACCGGGCGATCGCCGCGGCGCAGCCACTCGGCGACGGCTTTCAGGGCGGCGTCCTGTTGCGGCGACCAGGTCATACGGTTCGTGCCTCGCGGTGAAGAGAATAGAGGAGGCCGACAATGATGCAGAAGCTTCCCAGGAAGACAAAGGGATCGAGCGGCTCGCCATAGAATTGCCAGCCGACGAAGGCGATCAGCGGGATGCGCATGAAGTCCAGGGGCACGACCATCGTGGCATCGCCCTGACGATAGGCGTTGGTCAGGCAGTAATGGGCGAGCAGGCCGCCAAGAGAGATGCCGATCAGGGGCAACACGTGGGACGACTGCACCTCCAACCAGAAGGCCCGGCGCACGCCCGCGAGGTTCATGGGCAGTTGCAGGAGGTTCATGAAGAACAGGATCGAGAAGGTGCTCTCGGTCATCGTGAGACGCTTGGTCATGATGGCCACGAGCGCGAAGCTGAAAGCCACTCCGAGCATCAGGAAACTGGCCGGCTGCAAGGTTTCCAGGCCGGGCCGCAGGATCACGAGAATGCCGATGAATCCAAGGATGACAGCCACCAATCGGCCTCGTGTCATCGTCTCTTTCAGCAGCGGAATCGCCAGCAGCGCCACCCAGGCCGGCGTGGTGAACTCGAGCGCGAAGACGGTTGCTAACGGCAGAAGCGTGAGGCCGAAAGCCCATCCGTCCGTGCCGGCGAAATGCAGGACGTTGCGCGTGAGATGCAGGCCGAAGCGCCGCGGCTTCAAGCCGGGTCTGAGCTCCGGCCTGACGAGGGTAAGGGCGAGCAGGATCAGGACGCCGGCACCGTTGCGCACCGCCAGCATCTCGAAGATCGAGAAGGCAGGCGCGAGCGCGCGCACGGCGATGGCGGTTGCCGAGAAGGCGAGGAGCGCGCCGCTCATCCAGAGGACGACGGCAAGGATGCTGCGTTGGGGCACGATGGACCGGACGATGTGAATGTCCCTTCCGCTTACCCCGCCGCTTCCCTCGCGTGAAGCCTTCATCGACACCAGACCTCCAGCGACCAAGGCGCGCATGATTGATCGCCTTCAAGTCGGCAGACAACACCCCGCACGATGAGTCATCGAACATGATTCTCGGCTCGAACCGTCGCTTTCATGCCGAACGTCATGCCGAAGAGACGATTTTTTTCGCGCGGTGTCGGAGCGCGGCATCGGACTCGTGAAAGGCCCTGATCTTCCCTCTCCAAGTGAGGAGGATTGCACCGCGATGTTGAACGTTCTTGAAGATGTTCGAATACTCGCGCGCTGGAGAAGATCAACTTTTGACATCATATAAGCATCTGACAGTAAATGATTTTTTCGACAGTATGCGACGGCCTTCCAAGTTGATCGACCATGCCGCGTCCTCTCTGCAAGCGACTCTAACTCACTCATCCTGCACCCGATATTGAGTCTTGCATCGGCAAGTGAAGAGAGCAGCGTCGAGCAACATATCCACAGAAAAAGTGCGCGTTCTACTGTCTACACTTTCCGTTATTCGGAACCCCCTTGGTATAACGACGTTGCCTTGCAAGCGTGACGGTTGCACGCGAAGGCCCTTGAAGGAGGCGGCAATGCCGACAGATACCAAGAACCCGCTGACGATGCTGTTCACGGGTGACACCGGTGCGACCAGCACCAAGAAGACCGCGAAGAAGAGCAGCTCGCGCAGCGGCTCGTCCAGCACCAAGAAGTCGGGCTCGAAGAGCTCGGGCGCCAAGAAGGCGACGGCCAAGAAGACGGCTGCGAAGTCGACCTCGAAGTCGGCATCGAAGTCCTCGGCCAAGTCCGGCGCCAAGAAGTCCACGGCGAAGAAGACGGCTGCTAAGAAGACCACGGCCAAGAAGACCGCTGCCAAGAAAACCTCGGCAAAGTCTTCCCCCAAGTCGGCGGCCAAGAAGACCACCGCCAAGAAGACAGCTGCTAAGAAGACGACCGCTAGGAAGACCGCTGCCAAGAAGACGACCGCAAAGAAGGCTTCGGCCAAGTCGAGCTCGTCGGCTTCCCGCAAGTCCTCGTCGGCTCGCTCCGGCGCATCGCGCTCTTCGGCCAAGAAGACGGCCTCGCGCAGCTCCAGCCGCGGCGCGGTGAAGTCCTCGTCCCGCAGCTCGGCGTCCAAGTCGCGCAGCAGCTCCAAGTCGGCGCCCAAGCGCGCTGCCGCTGCTACGAGCCGGACCTCTTCCACGAAGAAGTCGGGCAAGGTCGCCAAGCGTTCGTCCAGCTCCCGTTCGTCGAGCTCCCGCAAGAGCCCGTCGAAGTCCAGGCGCTAAGACCCCCATGCGGCACGCGCCGGGATAGGCTTCCCTGTCGTCAGGCGCGTGCGCATAAAAAATCGCCCGGTGAAAACCGGGCGATTTCTTTTGTCCGCGTTGAAGAGGCTTACCGGCCCGTGCTCATCGGGTCGCTGGCACCCCAGTAAGGGGTTGCATTGTAGTAGCGGTGGACGTGCTCCTCCCATTCCCGATCGTAAGAAGCATCGTGCCCTTCCGCACTGCGCCGGGGAGCGCCGCGCAGCTGATCTTCGTTGAGGTTCAGCTCGTAGGCATCGAGCTCCGTGTTGTACTTCAGGACGCCCCAGGGAAGCGTGTAGTATTCCTCGCCGAGACCCATGAAGCCGCCGAAGCTCATGACCGCATAGGCCACCTTGCCGGACCGCTTCTCGATCATCACGCGCTCGATCGTCCCGATCTTCTCACCGTCCGAGCGGCGGACGGGCGTTCCCTCAACCTTGTCGCTGGCGATCAGGCTATGGGTTTCGCGAACGTCGCCACTCTGTGCCGTCGTCTCCATCATCTCGCTCCTTCGTCTGTGAGATCCTAAGGCAACGCTCGGGTTGAAAACCCGGTTCCGTGCCCCGCTTCTCCAAGCTTTCCAAGGCTTTGCTCCTGAGCGAAGCGCTGCCGTAGGAACCCCCTTACCGCCCTCACGTTGATCAACGTTTCCGCAATGAACGATATGAGGGAGATTGCCATGGCGGTTCGCCAGAAGCCGGTTGAGGAGCAGGTCATCGTCATCACCGGCGCATCCAGCGGCATCGGACTTGCAACAGCGCACCTGTTCGCCGAGCGCGGGGCCAGAGGTCTGGTCCTCGTCGCCCGCAACGAGGAGGCCCTGCGCAAGATCGCCGATGAGCTCAGCCATGGCCATACCCGCGCCATTGCGGTGGCGGCGGATGTGAGCAAGCGGGAGGATCTGGAGCGCGTGGCGCGCACGGCCATCGATACCTTTGGCGGCTTCGACACCTGGGTGAACGATGCGGCGGTCGCCCTGTATGGCAACCTCAACGAGATCCCCATGGAGGATCAACGGCAGCTCTTCGACGTGAATTACTGGGGTGTGGTCAACGGTTCCATGATCGCTGCCGACCACATGCGCCGCCGCGGCGGCACCATCATCAATGTGGGCAGCGTCCTGTCCGAGCGGGCCATGATCCTGCAGACCCAGTATTCCGCCTCCAAGCATGCCGTGAAGGCCTTCACCGATGGCCTGCGCATGGAGCTGGAGAACCAGGACGCTCCGATTGCGATCACGCTGATCAAGCCGTCGTCCATCGACACGCCTTATGTGGAGCACGCCCGCAACTATCTCGATCGGAACAACGCCGTTCCTCCGCCGGCCTACGATCCGCACCTTGTGGGCAAGGCGATCATGTTCGCGGCCGAGCATCAGCGCCGTGAGATCACCGTCGGGTTCGGCGGCTGGGTCATCGGCGCCATGGGCAAGGTGGCTCCGCGCCTGATGGACAAAGCCATGGAATGGACCGGCTACGGGTCACAGACGACGGATCAGCCGGAACGTCCCGGCATGCGCGACAACCTCTATCAGGCCCGTGAGGATGGCGACATGTACTCGTCCCTGCCCGGCGAGCCGCGCAAGACGAGCTTCCTGCTCGAGGCGCAGCTTCATCCTTTCGTGACGGCGGCCGTTCTGGCCGGCGTCGCTGCCGGCATCGCCGCGCTGTTCATCCCATCCTTGAGCGGCGGACAGCGCCGGCGCCAAGCCAAGCGCCCGACGCCGCGCTACCAGCCCACCATGCGGCGCACAGGCAACGGTCACGACAAGCGCACCCTCGGCCCTGGCCATGTGAGCCAGCGCGGGCCCTATGAGGGGCGCCCTCAACCCCGACACTGACCATAACAAGGGCCGGACCTCACATCCGGCCCTTCTTCTTGAAGAGCGACAAGATGGCCACCACCGGCACATTCCGAAGTCGCGGGATGCGGGTTAGCCTTCCTGCATGAACCCGATTCGCTTCTCCGCCATCGCGCTCGCTCTCGTCATCGGCGGCTCTGCCGCCGCGCAGGACAAGGGCACCCTCAACCCGAAGCCCTTAGCCCCGCTCGCCAACCCGAGCGATCCGAACCTGGCCGCGAAGGAGCTCTTCGGCCGCCGCACCACGCCGGCGGACATGCAGTCACGCTCCATCGGCGGCTATGCCCGCGGCTGTGTTGCAGGCGCCGAGGCCATCCCGGTCGACGGGGAGAACTGGCAGGTCATGCGCCTGTCCCGCAACCGCAACTGGGGCCATCCTCAGCTGATCGACTTCCTGCAAAGGTTTGCCACACGGCTTCCATCCGTCAACGGATGGCCGGGGCTTCTTGTGGGCGATATCTCGCAGCCGCGCGGCGGACCCATGATCACGGGCCACGCCTCGCACCAGATCGGCCTCGATGCGGACATCTGGCTCACCCCCATGCCCAACCGCCGCCTGAGCCGGGCCGAGCGGGAGGAGATGTCGGCCACCAACATGGTGCGCGACGACTGGCTCGACGTGGATCCGAACCGTTGGACGCCCCAGCACACCGCCCTCATCCGTGCGGCAGCCCAGGAACGTGGCGTCGCCCGGATCTTCGTGAACCCCGCGATCAAGAAGGCGCTCTGCCGCGAGGCGGGCGCGGACCGTGGCTGGCTGGCCAAGGTGCGGCCGATGTGGGGCCACAACTATCACTTCCACATCCGCCTCGCCTGCCCGGCCGGCAATGCCGGGTGCTCGGACCAGGACCCGCCGCCTGGCGGCGATGGCTGCGGAGCGGAGCTCGCGGGCTGGTTCACGCCCCAGATGCTGAACCCGAAGCCGGGCAAGCCCCGCCCGCCTCTGACCATGGCGCAGCTGCCCAACGAGTGCCGGAGCGTTCTCGCGGCGCCTGACGGGCCGTGAATAAAAAGAAAGCGGATCGACCCGTGCCGGAGTCGATCCGCTCTCCTGCGTCTTGAAAATGGAAGGGTCGGCCTATTCGGCCGCCACGCCCACGCCGATGGGGCAGGACACGCCGGTGCCGCCCAGCCCGCAATACCCGTTCGGGTTCTTGGCCAGGTATTGCTGGTGGTAATCCTCAGCAAAGTAGAATGGACCTGCATCCAGGATCTCGGTCGTGACCGGCCCGTAGCCCTTGGCGGCAAGCGCTTGGGCGTAAGCAGCCTTGGAGGCCTCGGCGGCCTTGCGCTGATCCTCGTTGTGCACGTAGATCCCGGAGCGGTACTGGGTGCCCACATCGTTGCCCTGGCGCATGCCCTGGGTTGGGTCGTGGTTCTCCCAGAAGGTCTTCAGCAGAGCGTCGTAGGAGATCACCTTCGGATCGAAGACCACCAGCACCACCTCGTTGTGCCCGGTGAGCCCTGAACAGACCTCCTCATAGGTCGGGTTCGGCGTGATGCCGGCGGCATAGCCCGCGGCGGTGATCCAGATGCCGTCGCCCGTCTGCCAGAACTTGCGCTCCGCGCCCCAGAAGCAGCCCAGACCGAATACGGCCTTCTCCATACCGTCCGGATAGGGCGGCAGCAGCGGACGGCCGTTGATGAAATGCCGCTCCGCGGTCGGGATGGGACTCGACCGCCCCGGCAGGGCCTCGGCGGCTTGCGGCAGGTCGGTGCGTTTGCGGAAGCTGAACATCGGGGATCCCTCGCGTGACCCCGCTTATATAATCATCGCGCTGTTCTGACGGGAGGGGCTGCTTGCCTCACCTTGCCGTGAAAGGCTTCAGCGCTCGGCCAGGTAGCCGATGGGCTCGAGGGGCTTCTGGCCGAGCCACAGCAGGAAGGCTCCGATGATGAATCCGGTGACCGAGGCAGGCAGCTGGAGGCCATAAGTGGCGATCGGCTCCCACAGCCATGTGGAACTGCGCTGTGCCATTCCCCCCTCCAATCCGGCCATGCTTCCCGGAAAGAGAATACCCGCCACTTTCCCGATAGGAGCGAACGATACAGCATTGTTGACGATGGAGCGTGTTCCATCGATCACCAACCCGACAAATCCTGCAGCAATGAGCAGAAGGCCAAGGCTACGCGCTAAGAACTTCAAGGGAGGATACCTCTCCAAACAGAGGGGAGATTATCTAGCCCTTTTTGTGGCAATGGCAAAGGCGATTCCGGATGATTTGTCATAAGTTCGGTCTTGCCTTTTGCCCACATTTAGCGATACACGGGCGCTCCGCAGATGAAGCGGAGAACCTGAACTGCCTGCCGGATGGTGGGCAAGGGTTCCTGAGCCGAGAAGGCTCACGCTGGAGGGGTGGCCGAGTGGTTGAAGGCGCACGCCTGGAAAGTGTGTATACGGGAAACCGTATCGCGGGTTCGAATCCCGCTCCCTCCGCCATATCCTAAGACTAAAGGTTTGACATGACTGGCAGTTTGCCAATCGAGCCGGGCCCGCCCCACAATTTGCCCCACTTTTAGTTTGGCTTCAGGTGGCCGCTCTTAGACTACTTCGGACAACGGGTCACTCGCGGGTCGGCGTAGGCATTTGACGATGGCTAAGCGACAGCCAATTTTGATCCAAACTATAACCTGACCGTGGTGAAACGTTGGCGGTTAGTCCAATGAACAGTCTATCACCATTCTTGCTGGGCCTAAAGTTGCTGGGGAACCATGCGCCCACTGCCCGCGACATACAGATCCGGTCCGATACCGAGATCCGGAATATCATCGCGGCAGCCCTAAAGATTGACCCGAGCCGACCATTGCAGATCTTCATCCTTCCGCTGAATTGATCCTAACCGCCCTTAACTGCTCCTGCCGTGAGTCCGGCTACGATCTGTCTCTGTGCAACAATCGTCAGCACGAGGACCGGCAGGGTCACGATCAGTGCCGACGCCGCCAAGGGACCCCAGCTCAACTGCTCGAAGGACAGCATGTTATAGACCGCGACGGGCAAGGTTCGGGTTTCCCGACCCGCGAGCACGATACCGAAAACAAAGTTGTTCCAGGAAAAGATCACCGCAAGGATGAAGGCAACGGTAATGCCGGGCTTGGCAATAGGCAGCGCGATGTAACGAAAAACATGCCACCGATTAGCACCATCGATGACGGCTGCCTCCTCCAACTCGAGCGGGGTTGTCTCGAAGTAGCCGATCATAATCCAGATGACGATCGGAACCGTAATCACGAGGTGGGCGATGATCTGTGGCACCAGAGTGCCCATAAGCCCCAGCCATTGGAACAGCAGGAAGAGCGGGATCAGGTACGACAGCCCCGGAGTCATGCGGGCAATGAGCACGACCACGGCAGCTTTGGTCGCCTTCATACGGGCGATACCATAACCCGCAGGCACGCCGATCAGGAGGGCAAGGCCAGTTGCAGCCCCAGTCACGATCAGGCTGTTGAGGAAGAAGAGGCCGAAACGGTTTGATTCGAACACGCCCGTATAGTTCTTCCAGGCGAACCTTTCTGGTATCAGAATAGGCGGGTAAGCGGCGTTATCGACCTCGAATTTTAATGAGAGCGAAGCCATCCAGAGGAAGAACAGAACGGCCGGGGAAACCAGCACAAGGCCGACAAACAGCAGGCCGAGCGAATTGGCAGCTTTTCGAAAACTCATGCTCACGCCTGAACGTCGGTCCACTTCGTGCGCTGACGAAGATGGAGCATGAGGAGGGACAGGGCGATGACGATGGCGAAGAACACGACCGCGATGGCTGAACCGTATCCGACATCGTAATAGGCGAAGGCGACGCTGTAGAGATAGAGATTGATTGTTTCCGATGCGGTGCCTGGTCCACCCTGGGTGATGGCATAAATGATGTCGAAGCTTTTCAGAGCATCGATGGTTCTGATGATCACGGCAACCATCAGAAACGGCGCAATCATCGGCAGCGTGATGTAGCGGAAGCGTTGCAGAACGGTTGCTCCGTCGATGGCCGCGCTTTCATAAGGCTCTGTTGGAATAGCCGCGAGCCCCCCCAGGACTATCAGCATGACAAGCGGCGTCCATTGCCAAGTTTCGACCAAAACCAACGACGGGATCACGGTTGAGGGATTGAAGACCCAGGCCTGAGGCCCAATCCCGACCAGTGACAGAAGGTAGTTCAGAACCCCCAGTTGCGGATGAAACATCATTGTCCATACGAGGGCGACTGCAACGGGCGTGGCCATCATCGGCATGACGAACACGCCGCGCAAAACGCCCCGGAACGGTAGACGCGAGTTGAAAATGAGAGCTGCCAGAGTGCCGAAGATCAACGGCAGCACCACGGCGAGGAGGGTATAGACGAGCGTGTGACCTACTGAGGTCAGGAAGCGCTCGTCCGACGCCAGACGCATGTAATTGGACAAACCGGTGAAGCGCCGAGCTCCACCAACCGTCCATTCATGCATGCTCATCCAAACCGTGAAGACCCACGGGAAAACGATTACTGATCCCACCACAGCCACGGCGGGAACAACAAAGGGCCAGTAGGCGGTTTTCGGGCGGGCTCCCGTGGCGGAGACTGTCCCTGCCAAAGGAGCGACCTGGCGTTCAGCAATGGTGGCCATGCAACTGCTCCACCATGCTGATCTTCTCACGTCCGGATTGCATCAAGCCTTCTCGCTGCGCTCAAGGACCGGCTTGAACTGTTCAGTCGCCTTTTTCATCTCGACAGCCGGATCCCCTCCTCCGAGCAGATTCGTCAGGCCGATGCCGATGATGTCGCGGAACTCCGTCACCGGTTGGATGACAGGAAGGCCGAGTTTGCTAATTTTGCCCGATTCCACCACCGCATCGATCCAAGCCGGCGGCATCTTCACGCCTTTACGGGTCTCGGGGTCGTTGAGGATCGATTGGCGGAACGGCACGCCGCCGCCGGCCTGCAGCAGGCGCGCACCCATCAGCTTCGAGACCGCCCATTGGCAATAGAGATAGGCCGCCTCCTTGTTCTTGCTTGCAGCAGTAACCCCGATGCCGTCGCCAAACGTTGCCGAGGCCTGTGCCTTCGGTCCGCGGGGCATGACGCCATAGCCGACCTTGCCGACGACCCGTGACTTCTCCGGATCCTCCAGCGGAGGTGCAAAGCCGACGCCGTCGAGCCACATGCCGATCTTGCCTTGCAGGAAAGCCGATTGGCATTCGGACCAGTTGAAGCCTGCAACGCCCTGGGGAGAAGATTTGGTGAGAAGGCGCTGATATAGGCGCGCGGCCTCAATCGCCTCCGGCGAATCGGTCATAAGATTTCCGTTAGCATCGACGGGATCGATGCCCTGGCCGAGGAGGAAACTCGTCCAGACAGGAACATTGGCATTCTTCAAGCCGCGTGCGACGAAACCGTAAGTCCCCTCCTTCGGATCCGTCAGCGCCTCTGCTACCTTCACCATCTCGTCGAAGGTCTGCGGATAGGCGAGTCCCTTCTTGGCAAAAAGGTCCTTGTTCCAGTACACCATCCAGTAATCAACCGAGAATGGCAGAGACAACATCTGACCCTGCGGGTTTTTCGCATAAAGCAGCCCGGCCTGAGAGAAGTCGCTCTCGGTGAGGCTAGCCTCCGTCAACTCGGGGTTTTTCATGAACGCGTTCAGGTCCGCGAGCCAGTTGGCCTTCTCGAACTGGCGCTTCTGCACGTGATAGCTGATGTGAACCACGTCGAAGCTCGGGCTTCCCGAGTTCAACTCGATCACGGCTTTCTGGCGCTGCTGCTGCTCGGGTGTCTGCTCGGACGAAACCTGAATGCCCGTCAGGTCGGTGAATTCCTTTTCGTACTTTTGCAGAACTTCACCGCGTGGGCTCTTGATGAGGTTCACTCCGATTTTCGTGCCGGCGTACTTCTTCCAGTTCACGTCCGCAAAGGCAGGTGTCACGCCACCGAGACCGTATGCGGTCGCCGCCGCGGTGCTTGCGAGAAAGGTACGACGCGTAATTGATCCACCTGTTGCAGCCATGGCATGTCCTCCGTGTTTCAACGTAACGGTCTCTTTGGACCCTTTTCAGTGCTTGCAACCGATTAAGCACCATGTAACATGTTAGTGTCAACACAGCAGTCGCTTGACCTCGTGTCGGAACTGTTCCTGGAGGCTCCCTTGTCGCTCAGCTTCGGTATCAGCCCTGCTCTCGTTACCCCCTTTGTAGATGGAAAAGTGGATGTTCCCCGCTTAGCGGCTCATGCCAAAGACTGCCTTGCCCGTGGCTGCCGGACAGCGACTCTGTTCGGAACAACCGGCGAAGGCCCTTCCATCGGTATTATTGAGCGCGAGCGCGTCGCCAAGGAAATGGTAGCCCATGGTGTCCCGGCGGAGAAACTGGTGGAGGGTGTGATCGCCTGCTCGCTGGAGGAGGCTGCTTACAGCACGAGCCAAGCCCTGCGCCGCGGTGCACATGCAGTTCTGCTGGCACCGCCCTTCTATTTCCGCTCTGTTTCGGACGATGCCGTGCTCGAATGGTACTCGGCTGTGTTCGAGGCTGTTGGCAGCAATCTGCGGGACATTGTTCTCTACCACATTCCCGGCATGACTGGTGTTCCCCTGTCCCATGCCATCTTATCCCGCTTGAAGGAGCGCTACCCTGCTGCCATCAGAGGCATCAAAGACAGCGGTTGTGATGCCGAGGCGACGTTCGCGCTGATCAAGGCCTTTCCCGATATCGACATTCTTGTGGGTGATGAAACCTATCTCGGCCGAGCGTGTGCTGCGGGTGCCGCGGGATCCATATGCGGTGTGGCCAACATTCTTCCCGAAGCCGTGACCGCCTTGGCGGAAAACGGTCGAGACGACCCTCGCATAGTCGAACTAGTAATGGAGATCGGCCGACATCCCATCGTTCCCATGGTGAAGGCTCTCGTGGCTCATGTGCGACAAGACCCGGTCTGGGCGGTTGCGAGGCCGCCGCTTTCGATATTGGACGGGCAGAGCACGGCACGAGCCATTTCGTTGCTCGAACCCTTCGGGAAAGCGGTCAAGGCCGTGGCATGAGCATGGTCCGCTCAGCTCACCGCCCTGAAATCAAGCTGCGTGAGCGGGCCTATGACGTCTTCACCGAACAGTTGCTGCGAAGCGAGATCAAGCCTGGCCAGTTCGTGACCCAGCGGGAACTGGTGACCCTCACGGGACAACCGCTCGGCGCAATCCGCGAACTGATTCCACGACTGGAAGCGGAAGGCTTGATCGTCACCGTTCCGCAACGAGGATTGCAGATTCTACCGCTGGACATCGCGTTGATCCGCAATGCATTTCAGTTTCGGCTAATCCTGGAACGGGAGGCAATCGCTTCCTTCACGCAGACCGCCAGCGATGCTGCAGTCGGACGGATCGAAGCTGCGCATCAATCGATTGTCTCATCGGCTCAAACCGGGTTGACGAAAAAACTCGTCGCCGATGCTCAGCGGGTCGATCGGGAATTTCACGAAACGATTATCGACGATCTCAACAACGACATCATCTCGAGAGCTTATCGAGTGAACTGGATCAAGGTCCGCCTCATTCGTCAGAACGAGACGAGCCTTGATGAGGATCTTGTGATTCCGGTGATGCGGGAGCACCTCGCTATCATCGCAGCCATGAAGCGCCGTGACAGTTTGGCCGCGGTTGAGGCGTCCGTTGCCCACATCATGAATGCTCGGGCGCGAGCGCTCAGGCTCGAGTAACGGCTTCCGGTTCGTTGCACCGAGAGACGATACAGGTTGGCTAAACCAGTACTCGATAGCTTTGGATAGGGACGATGAACCAGAAGCCAGTAATCTGCCTCGGATGCGCCTTCTGGGACACCATCTTCAAGATCGACCGAATACCAGGCCATGGAACCAAGGTTCTGCCCGAAAAGGCCGTTCAGGCGGCCTCAGGCATGGCGACGGCCGCCGCAGCCACCATCGCACGCCTTGGCGGCAACGTCGAACTCTGGGCGCGCGTCGGCGATGACCCAACCGGCGATAGCTTCCTGCATGACCTGTCTCGGGAAACTGTTCGCAACGACCGGATCCGCAGGATCCCAGGTGCTCGGACGGCGTTCTCGACCATTCTCGTCGACAGCTTCGGTGAAAGGCTGGTTGTACCATATACCGATCCGTCACTCGATCCCAATCCAACTTGGCTTCCGCTCCACGAAGTTGCCGGTGCGGCTGCCGTTCTCGTCGACATGCGGTGGCTTGAAGGGGCAAGGGCGTTGCTTAGCGAAGCGCGCCGTCACGGCGTACCGACTGTTCTTGACGCCGATGTCTCGTCCCCCGAAGCACTCCGCGAGATGACTGCCCTTGCAGATCATGTGTTGTTCTCCGAGCCTGCCTTGTTCACCCTCGCAGCCAGCAACTCACCTCGAGAGGCATTGAAGGAGATAGCAGGAGACCTCAATGCCGATGTCGTTGGAGTGACGCTCGGTGCCGCAGGCGCATTGGTATGGCAACGCGGCGCCTCGGCAGGCTCCCCCGATGAGTTCCCGTCGATTCCTGTTCTGGCAGTGGACACCCTGAATGCCGGCGATGTCTGGCACGGCACATATGTCTACGGCCTTGTCAGCGGATGGAGCTTGGCACAGACGGTTCAGAGAGCCAACGTCGCGGCAGCGATGAAGTGCGAGCATTTCGGGGGGCGCCTTGGTTCTCCTCGTCTCCCGGAACTGCTGGAAAGATGCCGCATGGCCTTTCCACACCCAATGGCAGCAAACCAAGGTGAGATCGGCGCCGTGTGAGTCGCACGTCCTCAAGCGGCTTCATAAAAGTTGATTCAAGATTCACTGCGTTTCGAAGACTCTTTCAAGCCTAGATTCACTCACCCGACCATAACCTATGCCAGCCCCAATGCTACTTAGGCAAACCAACCTATTTAGACCTTGCAGGCTATCAGGCGGATGGGAACAAAGGCGCGGCTGGAATGGCTAAGGGCATTGGAAGCGAGGTCCTAGCCTCACGCTGCACTTTGCGGCCGAGAGCCTGACGAGAGGAGGTCCGCAACGGGTCAGTCAGCGAACCCGGGAGCAGAGTTCCAAGGCAACAGCAGGTAACTCAGGAATATGGGCTCAGAATACCTCCTAATTCCTTGCCCGGTAGGCCAACGCGGCTCAAAGGCTCACTCTACGCCATCTGTCTGCCTTATGCCGGCGCTAGACTCTTTCCCCGCCCAAAGGGAGGATAAAAATGACTTCAATTTTGGCATCCAAGTTGAGTAGCCGGTCAGTCGCCATCCTCACAACCCTCTCTACCATTCTGCTTGCCTCATCGGCCTTGGCCGACATGTCAACCGCGGTACGGCAGGGTAGCCATGAGGTCGCTGGCCTGCAGCAGCCTGCTGAACTCATCATCGACCAATGGGGCATTCCGCACATTTACGCTGGCAGTACCCGCGATGCGATTTTCCTGCAGGGCTACAACGCCGCCCGCGACCGGCTTTGGCAAATCGACCTCTGGCGCAAGCGCGGCCTCGGCCTGCTCGCGAGAGATTTCGGCCCAACCTATGTTGCGCAAGACCGAGCCACCCGTATGTTCCTCTACCGGGGAGACATGGACAGGGAATGGGCTGCCTACGGGCCCGATGCGAAGAACTATACCGAGGCCTTCGTGGCGGGGGTCAATGCATTCGTCGAAGAGGTGCGCAGTGGCCGGAGGCCCATGCCGGTCGAGTTCAGGGTCGCCGGCACAATGCCCGACCGCTGGAGCCCTGAGGACGTCGTGCGGATCCGAAGCCACGGCCTCACCCGCAACGTTGAGTCGGAGGTCGCTCGGGCACGGGTCGCCTGCGCGGCCGGCCTTGAGACGGACCGGTTCCGGCGTATCCTAGAGCCACAGTGGACGAACAGGATCCCTGAGGGGCTCGATCCCTGCTCCATCCCGCGGGAGGTGCTGAGCGACTATAACTTGGCCACTCGCGAAGTCACCTTCGCTCGTCCAGGCCAGCAGCGCACCTCGCTTGACCGGGTGACAGATGTTGGATCGAACAATTGGACCATTGCGCCAAGCCGCACAGCCACCGGCCGTCCGATCCTAGCGAATGATCCACACCGTGCACATGGGGTCCCGTCCCTACGCTACATCGTGCACCTCAACGCTCCCGGCCTATCGGTGATCGGAGCCGGTGAACCGGCTCTTCCTGGCATATCCATCGGTCACAACGGTCATATCGCCTTTGGCCTGACGATCTTTGCTATCGATCAGGAGGATCTCTTCGTCTACGAGACCAATCCGCAGAACCTAAACCAGTACCGTTACCGCGACGGCTGGGAGGACATGCGAGTCGTTCGCGAGATGATTGAGGTGAAGGGAGAAAGACCGCGTGAAGTTGACCTGCGGTTCACCCGGCACGGTCCGATCCTCCACGCCGAGCCGGCCCAACGACGGGCCTTTGCTATGCGGACGGTCTGGTTCGAGCCGGGAACTTCAGCCTACTTCAACTCCGCCGAGTACATGACCGCCAAGGATTGGAACGGCTTCAAGAAGGCGATGGCGAACTGGGGCGCGCCGTCCGAGAACCAAGTCTATGCCGACACGTCCGGTAACATCGGCTGGATCGTGGGTGGACGCTCGCCCCTGCGCCCGAACTGGGACGGGCTGATGCCTGTTCCTGGGGACGGCCGCTATGAATGGTCTGGCTTTCTAAAAGGCGAGGAACTGCCTCAGGTCTTCAATCCGGAGTCGGGGTGGTTTGCCACCGCGAACGAGATGAACATCCCTGCCGGATACCCGGTTGCTGAGCGCAAGGTTGGCTTCGAGTGGTCAGACCCCTCGCGGATCACCCGTATCAAGGAAGTCCTCTCGTCGAAGGAGAAGATCACGTTGGCGGACTCGATGGACCTCCAGACCGACGATTATTCGGTCAACGGACGGCGACTGATCAGCTTACTTCAGCCACTGAATACCAGTGACGCTGCGGTGGGCGAGGGCCTGAATTTGCTCCAGGAGTGGAATCATCGCACATCGGCCAACAGCGCTGGCGCTGCTTTGTTCGAGGTGTGGATGACCAAGCATCTGGGGCGGGCGCTCGTGGCAAGGGCCATTCCCGAGCCGGCGCGGGCAGCCCTTGGTACTCCGGACATCAACGCCGTCATCACCTACCTGGAGAACCCTGACAGCGCACTGGGCCCTGATCCGAAGGCCACCCGCGACGCCATCCTGCTCGAGAGCCTGAAGGGCGCTGTGGACGAGGTGCGTCAGCTCCTCGGACCGGATGCCTCAAGCTGGGCTTGGGGCAAGCTCCATCATGCTCAGTTCGAGCATGCGCTCGCCCCTCTCGCGGACGATGCGACCAGGGCACAGATGACGGTTGGCCGGCTTGCCAAAGGCGGGTCTGCATTCAGCCCGTTCGCGGCATCGTACCGCCAGTCGGACTTCCGGGTGACGTCCGGTGCCTCTTTCCGCATGGTGCTGGATGTTGGGAATTGGGATCAGAGCGTGACCGTCAACACTCCCGGCCAATCGGGCGATCCCTTCAGCGCCCATTACCGCGACCTCGCCCCGGTGTGGGCAGCTGGCGAGTACGTCCCGCTCGCCTACTCGCGCGAGGCAGTTGAACGTGCAGCTCGCGAGGCAATCAGGCTGACACCGGCGCGATAGACCTGAAGCCTGGCTGCCCGGCGCAGGTCAGCCAGGCTCATCGCATCCTTACGAACGCAATTGTCGGTACGACGAGCCGTCCGAATGACACTGCTGCTTCAGCCCTGCTGTCGGGTCGGAAAGTCCTCTCCGGGTCAAAGAGTAACGAACAGCAGATGAAATGAAGGTCCGCTCACCGCGACATGAGCAGACCAAAGCGTTTCTTACGGGATGTGGCAGTTGCAGACCTTCTATCTTCCACCTGCTGAGAGGTGAGATCGAGCCCACTTGCTCACGGACCAGCTTCATCGCCCAGGAATGTCTCGAACAAATCCTCGTGGCCCATCTGGCCACCTTTGAGCATCACAAGCGTCCCATCACGGGATGGGTCGTCGCTCCGCGCTAGGCTGACCGCAACTCCATTGCTGATCTGGCTATGATATTCCAGACCCCAGTAGCCGAGATGACCGACGATGCGGCTCGATGTATCACCGCCGGCAACAGCCAGCCGCCGAACAGGATGACGTTTAAGAACCTCATCGACCAGGGAGGCGCTCGCGGTTGCGAGATCGGCCGTTGCGGAATGAGGAACATCGCCTGCCTCAGGAGCCGTCGAGAGCATGACATGTTCACCCTGAGCCAACGCAGCCGCGGCTTCCTTGATGATCTGTCCTCGAGCCTCAGAACTCGAAAGAAGACTGTCGGGATCCACGGCCAGACGTGTGTAGGATCGCGCGGCCGCCACCTGAACTCTCGTCGTGGGCGAAAGGCTTCCTACAAAGGCAAGTACAGGCCCATCGATGGACCTCAACGGTGACTCCGCCTGCACTTCGGCCTTCGCGAAGAATGCTTGGGCGACGCTGCTCGGTCCCACCGCCAACAGAGAATGCCGCCGACTTTCCGTCTGAAGCAAACGACCAATGGCGTCGACATGCCTTGTATCGAGCGCATCGAGCAGAATTGTGGATGCCGACTTTGACAGACGCTGCCATTCGCCGGCGATGATTTCTGGGCTAGCGGCCAGAACAGGCCAGTGAATTGCTGCTATGTCCCGCATGCCGAGAGTGGCGAGATGTTGCCGTAGATCGGCTTCAGTCATGGGCGTCGCAGGATGCCGGCTCATGGTCGGGTGACGGTCGAGCCGAAAAACGTCTCCCTCGGCGCCGAATGACGCAAACAGATTGGAGAATGCGCAGTATCGACCGAGGGATGGTTGACCGCCAATGATGGCAGCGGTTTCGTGCGCCACATACTTGTGAAGGATCGCAGTCGCCACCGCGATGTTTCCACGCGTCGATGCGCTGTCGAAGGTCGAACAGCACTTGTAATGCAGCACGCGGACGCCGAGATCACGGAAGAAGGCACCGACGGACGCGAGTTCGGCGCGCATCTCATCAGGTGACATCGTGCGAGCCGCACCCGCAATTCCAACGGCGTCAAGGTCTCCGACGCGTGCCAGCTGCTGCGGCTCCGGAACCCGCAGGAAGAGAAAGGCTCGACGGCCGAGGCGTGCCACTGTCGCGAGCGTATCCGTCGCACCGGTGAAATCGTCCCCATACCACCCGTAGGACGGTGTCATGGCAACTCCATCATCTAATGCTTTGAGAAGAAGCCGAACGCATCCGCAAGTGCGCGATGCTCGATACGTGCGCTCTCAACGCTTTCGCCAGCCTCCACAGCCCGCCAGGCCTCACGTATGCTCGCGACGCCTTCCGCCGGGCCGCCTGGATGAGCCATGACACCACCGCCGGCCATAAAGAGAAGATCAGACGTGTTCACGGCCCGATAGGTCTGCTCAACCGTTCCCGCCCACTGGCCAGAGGAGAAAGCCGGCATGACTCGATCATCCACCTCACAGAGTGATGTCAAGCAATCCTTCGCGCTCTCCACCACCTCATCATCGGCTTGCGCGAACTTACCCCCTAGGCCGTGCACATGCATGTGGTCAACGCCGGCGAGGCGCCAGAGCGTCTGGTAAGATTGAAAGCCGATGCCGAGCGCAGGATGGCGCGAGAATGCGCCGTAGCCGTTGCGATGGCCGTGGATCACCATATCGGTACTACGCCGGAGAGTCTCGATGCCTGAGAACCCGCACCAGTTCAGACTGGCCATGACGCAGGTTCCTCCCTCCTGCACCACCAGATCCGCATGTCGTCTCATGGCATCCGTCTCGTCGGTGATGTTGAAGGCCACCATGACATGCTTGCCGGTTCGATCCTGGTGGCGACGCACAGCGGCCATGACAGCTGGAATGCGGGTCGACAGGGGCGCGTGGACTGGATTGGCTGCAATCTCATCATCCTTGATAAAATCGAGTCCGGCGACGCACAGACGCTCCACCAGCGACGCAATCTCCTCGGAGCGGAGCCCGACATTCGGTTTGATGATTGATCCGATCAGTGCGCCATGCGCGGCACCGGTCAGGCGTCGTGTTCCTGCAACGCCATGCTGCGGCAGAGAAAATTGTTTCCGATAGTCGCTGGGCAGCTTGAGGGCTTCGAGCCGCAGGCCGGTCACCTCACCGAGATCGAAGAGGTTGCCGGCCACAGTCGCGGCAAGCGTCGACAAGTTTACTCCGACATTCGCGACCGGGAATCGCACGACCACCTCGCCACGGCGCGAGGGAGCCAATTGGCCTTTGCGGTCAAGCCAGGAGCTGCGGACGGAGGGCTGTGCGACATCACCCAGATCCCGGATTGCGATGACATGAGCACGGGCCCGCTCGCGCAGTTCGTCGGTCTCGCCCTCGACTCGGGTGAAGGTTCCGCAGGATTGTTCACCCGCCATCACCTCGGCCACTGCCTCGAGCGGCAGGGGCGTTTCGACGAGATAGGTCGCTTCGTAATGTGCATCCGCCATGAGTGACCTCAGAGCTGGGAAAGGTCAGGGAACGGCCGGACCGGATCGTGTCCGTCCCAACCTTCGGAGGCCTCCCTGATCAGCTGAAACATTTTGCCCTTCGGCCCGGCGACTTCCGACAGCTCGATGACGGTGCCTGGATGGTACTCCGTGTCGAAATAGACGAAGCGTCCGCGCTCGCCGACTTCACCGCTCATTACGGGAGCAAAACCCTGCTTCATCAGCCGCTCCAGATCGGAATCATAACTCTCCGTCCAGTAGGCCACATGCTGCAGGCCTCTGTGACCGGCTTGCTTGAAGTCGCGGTACATGGATGGCGCATCGTTGCGTGTCTGAATGAGTTCGACCTGGAGCGGACCGGAATTGGCGAGCGCCACGGAATTGTGCGGCCGATAACTCTCGCCACGGTACATGTAGTTCTCGATCGGAACCTGTTCTTTATAGAAGAACGGTCCTACGCCGAGAACGCGCGACCAATAATCCATGGCGGCCTCGATGTCGTCGACAACATAGCCGGCCTGCCTGATCTCTCCGAGAAATCGGCTCATATCTTACCTGCATATCTGATGAGGGCGCGGCTTTCTCATCCGCGCCGAAGGAAGATGAAGATCCGATGCTTTCCGTCGGATCGCACGGCACTCGTCAGGCGAGCGTTCCGACGACGCTCTCAAGATGGCCCCAGGCTTCTGGGCCGAACTTCTGCTTCCATTCCTTGTAGAAGCCGGCTTCGCGCAGTTTCGCACGGAAGCTTTCCGTGTCGCACTGATTGAACGACAGCCCCTTGCTCTGGAGGTCGGCCTGCACGGATTCGTTGAGAGTCTTGATGTCTTGCCGCTGCTTCAATCCTGCCTCGTTGATGGCACGGGATACGATCTCCTGCACGTCTCCCGGCATCCCCGCCCACTGGCGCCCGTTGGCGATGAACCAGTAGCCGTCCCAGATATGGTTGGAGAGCGCGCAGGAGGATTGCACCTCATAGAGCTTCGCCACCTGGATGATCGGTAGCGGGTTCTCCTGTGCGTCGACCACTTTGGTCTGGAGAGCGGTGTAAACCTCGCTGAACTGCAGGCTGGCCGGCGCAGCGCCGAGACCGGAGAACATCGAGATGCTGATCGGGCTCACCGGAACCCGAATCTTTAGCCCCTTCATCGAGTCGGCGCCCTGGATCTGTGCACCGCTCGTGGTCATCTGGCGGAAGCCGTTGTCCCACATGGTTTCCAACGCGTGCAATCGGGAATCGGCAATCGCCTTGCGTACGAAGGCTCCAACGGGGCCATCCATGGCAGCCCAGACCTGGTTGTAGTCTTTGAACGCGAAGCCCACAGCGTTGATCGCCGCGACCGGAACAAGGGTCGCGATCACCAGCGCCGAAGGGGTGAAGAAGGTCAGAGCGCCATTGCGCACCTGGGAGAGCATATCCGTATCGCCGCCAAGCTGGTTAGCCGGGAATATCAGCATCTCGACGCGCCCGTTCGTCTCCTTGGCGATCCGGTCGGCAGCTTCCTTGGCCCGGATGTTCAGAGGATGGCTGAGCGGCAGGTTGTTGCCATAGCGCAGCGTAATTTCTGCGGCATGAGCATAGCGTGGAATTGAGAAGAGGCTAACGGCGGCCGGAGCAGCTCCGATGCCTTTGAGAAGCGTCCTTCGGCTGATGGTCATGGCGTCATTTCTCCCGAAAAGATGTTTTGCTCTTTCCGGATGAAAAAATCCGTCATACATATGATGTGGTCAAATCATAATTTTGATGTTTTTTGATGTAACAACATGAGTGTTCTTGTTGATCTTCCGTCCTTCAGCCGGCGCGTCACCATCGTGGACATCGCGCGCCTGGCCGATGTGTCCACCGCCACCGTCGACCGGGTTCTGAACGGCCGACAGGGCGTCAAGGCGGCGACTGTCAAGCGGGTCATGAAAGCCGCCGCTGAACTCGGCTATGTGGACGAGAGCGACGAGCGGATCCGTGACGTGCGGCCGCTCGCGCAGATTTCGTTCATTCTTCCCCAGGGCACGAACCGTTACATCACCATGCTCGGCCGCATGATCAGCGAGATGGCGCCACAACTGGAGCGCTTCTCGATCAAGCCCACAGTCGAGTATATCGACAGCTTCAATCCGGACCTGCTCGCGAAGACGCTGCACCGCCATGCCAAGCATGCGGACGGAATAGCCTTCATGGCGATTGAGCATCCGGTGGTGCGTGAGGCCGTCAATCGCATCACCGCCGCAGGGAAGCCTGTGGTGACTTTGATCTCCGATGTCGCCAGTCCGACGAGAACGGCCTATTTCGGCCTCGACAATCGGGCTGCAGGGCGCATGGCAGGCTATCTTCTTGCACGCTTCATCGCTAAACGGCCGGCCAAAGTTGCCATGATCGCCGGCAGTCTCAGCTACCGCGCTCATGGGGAGCGCGAGATGGGCTTCCTCGACATCCTGCAGGAACTCTATCCTGACATTGAAGTGGTCGGCCTGCGCGAAGGACATGACGACGAGGCGCTCAACTACCGGCAGATGCGGGCGCTTCTCTCCCACCATCCTGATCTGGACGGGATCTATAATATCGGTGGTGGCGCTTCCGGCATCGGCCGCGCGCTCAAGGATGCACGGCGCGAGAAGGACGTGGTCTTCGTCGGCCACGGGCTGACCAGCGATACGCGCGAGTTCCTGCTCGATGGAACAATGGATGCCGTGATTACCCAAAGCGCCGAGGACACCATCGCCAAATGCGCTGCCCTGTTCCGCGACCTGCGGGAGGGGCACAAGCCCAGCAAGCAGCCTAACCCGATGCGCGTCGAAGTCGTCTTCAGGGAGAACCTGCCCTGACGGCGAGCACCCACAACGTTGAATAACAATAACCAGATAGAGACAAGAGCGACGGAGGAGACAATGACGATGGCAACAGAAAGCATCGGCGTCGGTGAAATCGAGGACATGCCGACCGGTCTGAAAAGCGGCTCAGCGCTCCTTAAGCCCATTGAGATGATAGCTTCCGTCATCCTGGTGGTGATCATCGGCCTCCTCCTGATGGGCGTCACCTCGCGCTATGTCCTTTCGCTCCCCATCGTCTGGATCGATGAGGCGGCCGCTTTCTGCTTCCTCTGGCTCGCAATGCTTGGTGCAGTCATTGCTATCGATCGCAATGAGCACCTCCGTCTGACCCTCTTCCTTCATATGCTCCCAGAAAAGCTGCGTGGCTTCTTCGGCGCGCTTGGGCCGCTTCTCGTTGCGGTCTTTCTGATGGGCATGTTGTGGCCTGCCATCGAGTACGTCATCGAGGAATCATACATCACTTCGGCAGCGCTCAATATTCCCATGAGCTGGCGCGTGGCCGCTCTTCCGGTCGGGATCGGCCTGATGGCGCTCCTGGCACTCAGGGAGACGGTGCGTGCTGCCAAGGCAGTTGAAATCGCGCTGGCGGCGTCTGTCATCGCAGTTGCAGGCGCTCTGCTATGGCTTGCCTCCCCGTCCCTGCCCTCGCTCGGCTATATCAACATCCTCATCTTCCTCGTGGGCTTCGTTGCCTTCTTCCTCGCCATTGGTGTGCCGATTGCTTTCTGCTTCGGTCTCGGTGCACTCACCTTTCTGACCTTTACCAGCTCGGTCCCGACCATGGTGATGATCGGTCGAATTGACGAGGGCATGTCGAGCCTGATTCTGCTGTCGGTGCCGATCTTCGTGCTCCTCGGCTGCATCCTGGACGCCACCGGCATGGGCCGGGCTATCGTCGAGTTCCTCGCCTCCCTGCTCGGGCACGTGAAGGCCGGCATGTCCTATGTGCTGCTCGGCTCACTGTTCTTGGTCTCCGGCATCTCCGGCTCCAAGGTCTCGGACATGGCCACGGTCGCTCCGGCGCTGTTTCCGGAAATGAAGCGGCGCGGGCACAAGCCCAAGGAGATGATCGCGCTCCTCGCGACCGGTGCGGCCATGGCCGACACGGTGCCGCCTTCGATCGTGCTGATCGTGCTCGGCTCGGTCGCGGGCGTGTCGATCGCCGGACTATTCACGAGCGGCTTCGTCATCGCCATGGTGTTGCTCGTGGTGCTCGCCATCCTCGCACGCTGGAAGGCGCGGGGCGAAGTCATGGAAGGGATCCGCCGGGCTCCCCTTCGGGTGATTGGCAAGGCGCTGGCGGTGGCCGCTCCGGCCTTGGTCCTGCCTTTCCTGATCCGCAGCGCAGTCGGCGGCGGCGTGGCAACGGCCACCGAAGTCTCAACCATTGCCGTGCTTTACGCTCTCATCATCGGCATGGTCCTCTATGGTGGAATCCGCCCCAGCAAGATCTATGACATGCTGGTCGAGACAGCAGCTCTCTCGGGCGCCATTCTGATTATCCTGGGCACGGCCTCTGCCATGGCCTGGGCACTGACCCAGACCGGCTTCGCCTTCAAGATGGCCGCACTGGTCACTGATCTTCCGGGGGGCTGGGTCACCTACATGCTCGTGACGATTGCAGTCTTCATGGTGCTCGGCTGCGTATTGGAGGGGCTGCCGGCCATTGTCTTGATGGCACCCATCATGTTCCCGATCGCAAAGACTCTCGGGATCAACGATATCCACTATTCGATGGTGGTAGTGACGGCCATGAATGTCGGCCTGATGGCGCCGCCCATCGGCATCGGGTTCTATATCGCCTGCAAAATTGGCAACGTCTCGCCGGATGAAGCGATGGGCGCCATCTGGCCCTACATTGGCGCGCTCTTCGTTGGGCTCCTTGTCATCGCTATGATCCCGGCGCTGTCGACAGCTTACCTTTAAGGTTCTATGCAAAGGCTGCATGCTGCTGCCACATGGCAGCAGCATGTTAGCGCAGATATCTATGAGAGGTCCGCTCCGGACCGAACTCCGAAGATCTTCGCATATTGAGCAATTCTCGTTGCTCGCATTGCAAGCAAGAGAAGTTGTTATTTTCGAGAGTTTACAGAATCGAGGAGTCGAAGCACCAATAGCTGTTTCACCGCCCGGTCTCCTCAATCACAAGCTCGAAGGTGATGCATACAGGATTATCACCACGAACGATTTCTCCAGAGGCGATCGCTCCGTCCATGTCGACGACATCAAGGTTTAGCCGTGCCTGCCCGTGCCCGTCCTCACTCGTGAAGTGGCCGTCGCGGATCTGGACCTCGGTGGCATGTGAGTCCACCCGCGTTCCGTCGACGAAGCGCACGCCATTCAAACTACCAATCCCGTAGATATTCGCTCTTGCTATTCCCTGGCGTATGCAGATCTCTTCGATGGCAAGGCTGATGTCCCGATTGGGACGCACTTTTGCAAGCAGCACTTGCCTGCCTGTCTTCGTGGAGACCTTTCCAGAATTTTGAACCGGTTCGAAGAGGGTGAAGTTCGTCTCCTTGTCGGACATGGCCTCGAAGGTCGCATCCCTGAACCCGATTCCCTCCACCTTAATGGGCTCCGCGACTCTGGACAAGGGAGCAAGCATGTGGCCCATCCGCGGCCCCTCCCTCGTGTCCCAGAGACCGTGGCAATGGAGAAAGGTCTTTCCGTCCCGTACGCCGACGATCGCGCAGGCGCGCGTCACATTCACAGGCCCGTCCGGTTCGAAGGTCTCACTGTACCAAGCCACATAGCGTGGATCGGATGATGCGGCAGGCATCACATATCGGAACGGTTCGCAGCGGCCGCCCCGGAATTCCACGAATCCGCCGATGCAGCCACTCCCCCTCATTCCTGCCGCAACTGCCTCGTCGATTGTCAGACCGGGCTCCAGCACAAAACGGATCGGCACCGCCTCGCCCGTCACGGCGGCAAAACGTTCCGCAGCAACCGGCCCCGGATGATCGATGCGTCTCATGATCGGCCCTCCTCCCGCAGCCCTGAGTCGGTCCGCATGATCTGGTTCGGGTCGGCTCGCGGGTCCCGCGCTCCCCAGCGCCCCGCCTCCACCCGTGTGACGAATTCCGTCATAAGTTGGTTGAACAGGGCCGGCTCTTCAAGATTCAGGGTGTGACCGGATTTGGGAAGCATGGCCAGACCGGAACGTGGGATCGTCCGCTTCAGGAAGATGCCCGGTTGGATCGAGTGATCGTCCTCGTCGCCGACCACGATGAGTAGCGGCACCTCAAGAGCCGCCAACTCGGCCTCTAGGTCATAGAGCGACGCCCGCCGCATCTGCACGCCGCGCATGGTATTGGCGGCACCCTTGTCGGAATGCTGCGCCATCCGCTCTACAAAGAGCTGCCAGCCCCGTGGGTCCTTCTCCTGAAACTGCACCCTCGAGGCGCTCTCCCCGTAGACCGGAGCAAACGCCCGCGCGCCACGCTCTTCGAAGCTTCGCGCCACCTGCTCGGAATTGCGGCGGAAAAACTCCTGATGCTCCCTCTCCGAGCCATATCCCGCTCCCGCGATGACGGCGGACCGAATGCGATCGGGATAGCGCAGAGCGGCATGGAGGCAGGCGAAAGCCCCCATAGAGAGGCCGACGATATGGGCGCTGTCGAGTCCGGCTGCGTTCATGATGTCGATGATGTCATCGGCCGCGCGGGCCTGGGAGTACTTCTCCACATCCTCGGGAATGCCCGACGGCGGATACCCGCGGGCCGAGAAGGTGACGCAAAGGTGCCTGCGCGAAAAGTAGCCGACCTGAGGCTCCCAGCTCCAATGATTCCCGCCGAACTCGTGGACGAACACGATGGGTGTGCCCGTTCCGGTAGATTCGTAGAAGAGCCGCACGCCGTCGCTCGTAGTTGCAAATGCCATCAGGCTCCTCCGTCAACGGAACTCGGAAACGGCGCAACTCTGCCCACCGTCCACAGGCAGGCAGACGCCCGTGATGAACTGCGCCTCATCGGAGGCTAGGAACACGGCGGCATTGGCGATGTCCCAGGCGGTTCCCATCCTGCCGACCGGAACGGCCGCGTTGCGTGCCGCCACCATCTCCTCCACAGAGCCGTATTGCCCGGAGATCTGGCGATAGATCAGCGGCGTGTCGATAAGGCCTGGCATGATGCAGTTGGCGCGGATGCCCTGGCGGGCATATTGCATGGCGAGTGCCACGGTGGCCTGGTTCACCGCCGCCTTGGTGGCGTAGTAGGCGAAATAGGGATAGCCCGTCCATCGGATCGCCGCGAGGGAGGAGATGTTGACGATGGCGCCACCGCCCTGACGCAGCATGTGCGGGATGACGACCTTCGCCGTGCGGTAAATGGGGCCGATGTTCAATTTGAGCGCGGCCTCGAACTGCTCTTCGCTGAGCTCGACCGGCCCTCCCATATGTGTGACGCCGACGTTGTTGTGCAGGATGCTGATGCCCCCGAGACGCTCGACGACCTGCGCTACCGCGCTCTCAACCGAGCCCGTGTCGGTGACGTCGGCCGCAACGGCTACGGCCTCGCCGCCTTCACCTGCAATAATGGATGCGGTTTCCTCTGCGGCCTCCTGCACCAGGTCGATGCAGGCGACGCGAGCCCCTTCCCGTGCATAGGCGGCAGCAGCAGCCTTACCGTTTCCCCATCCCGGACCCGAGGACCCTGCCCCGAACACGATGGCAGTCCTGCCCTTCAGACGATCAGCCATTGATCTCCGCTCCATTTCCCAAGACCAATGCCGCAGGCGCTACCGCCACGGCGCTAGCCGTTCACTTCGCAGGAAGCCACTCCTCAAGGGTGACCTCAAACGTCATGCAGATCGGGTTCAAGCCAGCGACGAAAGGTCCGCCGTAGACATTCCCCTCAGGGTCCGCCACGACACCTGTGAGTGCTGCCCTGAGCGAGCCGTCCTCGCCTAAGCGAACTTCGCCCGCCAGGCTGACAATTTCCACAGCGGGACCCTGAATCTGGAGGTACTTGCCATCGATCGTACCCATGCAGGCATCCACGAGGCTTCCCAGCGCTCCACGCACGAATGCGTTTCTGAAACCTTCGGCAAGACACAGCTTCTCCACGCCTTGGACGAGATCCTCGTTGGGAGCGATCCTGGCGTAGGCCACGCGACCCATTGAGCCGTTCTCGACTGCGATCATCTCACCCATTGATCGTTTCCTTGTATGGTTGAAGAAGCGGAATGTTCGTCTCGGGATCGTAGGCCTGCCGGAGTTCGAATTCATCGAGTGAGGTGACGAGAACCGGGATCGGATCGCGGCTGACGATGCAGGTTTCCGTCAGGATGTGACCACCCTTGACCTCACCGGTTTCGGTGCGGATCGCAGCATGGCAATGCACGAGCGGCGAGCCATTGATGCTCTTTCCGAGCGTCGCATTGCCGAAGATCATATACGTGCGGCCGGCGGGGATCGGCTTGGAATAGGCGATCACGGCTCGCCCCTGCTGATCGGGAGGTGCAACGCAATACTGAACTCCCTCGAAATAGCCGCCGAGGATTGTCGTCGAGGCAGACGTGATCCCGATATCCGCCAGTGGCTTCACGAGGCCGTCGAAGAGGCTCACGCCGGGCAACAGAGCCAGTCGGACATGCCGCCCTTTGGAAGAGTGAAGACTTTGGATGCGGACTGGGTTGAACCGGCCGGGGTGGATCAGGGTACGCGGCCGGGGCAGTTGCGTCGTGACTACCCGCTTCATCAGGAACCTCTCGAGGCAGGTGCGAGCTCGCGCACATACCGGCGCCAGCGCCTGACGTAGAGAGCCGCACCCTCGGTCAGGTTCTGCACGCCGGCGTCATCGACCTCGCGGACGACACGGCCCGGGACACCCATGACAAGGGAATTGTCGGGAATGACTTTGTTCTCGGTGATCAGCGTGTTCGCGCCGATCAGGCAGTTCCGGCCGATCCGCGCTCCGTTGAGGATGGTCGAGTTCATGCCGATCAAGGTGTTTGAGCCGATGGTGCAGCCATGCAGCATCACCTTGTGGCCGATCGTGCAGTCCTCACCGATCGTCAGCGGAAATCCGGGATCGACATGGAGTACGCAGTTGTCTTGGACATTGCTGCGTTCGCCGATCTCGATGATGTCGTCGTCGGCTCGCAACACCGTGCCGAACCAGATGCTGGCCTCGCGCTTGAGGCGAACGTTGCCGACCAGAACGGCACTGGGGGCAATCCAGTATTCGCCCTCCGGGGGAAGGACAGGTGCCGCTTCAGCAAGCGAGAACAAATGAGTCACGTTTGAGCCTTCTATGCCTGGACAGGTGGGTCGAAAGCGGCGGACGGCTTGCCGATGATGCCCGCGGCCGTAAACCCGCCATCGACGCAGATCGTCTGGCCGGTCACGTAGCTGGACTTGCGATTGTCGAGGAGAAAAATGGCTGCCCCTGCGATCTCGGTCGGGGATCCATAACGCCGCTGCGGCACGGTTGCCATCCAGGCGTCCCGCACTTCCGGTGTATGGATCTCCTGCACGAGCGGCGTCTCGATTGGACCGGGCGCGATCGCGTTCACACGAACGCCGACGGAGGCCAACTCGACCGCCATGACCTTGGTCATGGTGATCACGCCTCCCTTGGAGGCGCCATATGCGACGCGTCCCTTGTTGCCCATGACTCCCGAAACGGACGCGATGTTGACGATTGAGCCTGCGCCGCGCTCGCGCATGTGCCTGGCCGCCTCCCGCGAGACCACGAAGCTGCCGATCAGGTTGACCTCCAGCATCTTCCGGAAGAGATCGACGCTCGTGTCGAGTGCCGGAACGTCGCGCCCGATGCCAGCCGAATTGACGACCCCGGTCAGGGGTCCGAACTCCGCCTCGCATCGCGCGATCGCGGACACAACAGCGTCCTCATGCGCGACGTTCATCTGCTCGTACCGAACGCGGTCGTCAGGTGCCCCGAGCGAAGCGCGGCATCGACCGAGGCTTTCCTGATCCAGGTCCGCGACGACGACGCGCCAACCCTCCGCGAGGATCGCTTGGACGACCGCAAGGCCGATGCCCGACGCTCCGCCGGTGACCAGTACCGTCTGTTCTTGATTCATGTCCGCCTCTCCCGCAGTAGGGCCAGTCGTGCTTCAGGAAGTATGCCGTCTCGGCTCAGGCCGAGGCCTGAGCGGGTCGGTCGAGAGGCAGGCAGCCGCGCACTTCGAGTTCGGCCCGGACATCCTTCTTGGTGATCTTGCCGTACGCGGACTTTGGCAGGGCATCCCAGAAGAACACCCGCTTTGGAAGCTTGTAGCGGGCGACCTTACCTTCGAGCCACGCCAGGAGTTCCGGCTCGTTGAGCGTAGCGTTCGGCCGCAGCACGCAGACCGCTACGCCAACCTCACCCCAGGTCTTGTCCGGCACGCCGAGGATTGCGACCTCCGCGATGGCCGAGTGCGTCAGGATTTTCTCCTCCGTCTCGCGCGGGTAGACGTTCGAGCCGCCGGAGATGTACATGTCGGAAGCACGTCCGGTGATGTAGAGAAACCCTTCCTCGTCGAGGTGGCCGAGATCGCCAGTCCGGAACCAACCGTCCCGGAAGGCCTTCGCGTTGGCATCCGGGTTGTCGTAGTAGCCGGCGAACACGGCCGGACCGCAGACGCAGATCTCCCCAGTCTGGCCTGCCTTGAGTTCGCGGCCTTGGTCGTCCTGGATCGATACCTGCATCCCCGTGCGCTCGTAGCCGCACGTGCCCACCTTTACGCCGGGCGCATCCTCAGTGTCGTGGAGCGCGGGCGGAAGCACGGTGATGTTCCCGGTGACCTCGCCAAGCCCAAAGTATTGGACCAGGACCTTTCCGAGCTTTTTCAGCGCGTGCTTCTGGTCCTCCCGGTACATGGGCGCACCTGCGTAGATTACGTAGCGCAGCGACGAGTGATCGTGCGCGTCCACCGAAGGATGCTCAGTCAGCATCTTTACGATGGTGGGGACAGTGAACATGTTGGTGATGCGCCAATGCGCGACCAGTCCCCAGGCCTCGTCGGCATCGAACCGGTCGCTCTTGAGCAGGACAGTCTTGACACCCCGCGCCACTTGCACGAGCTGGTGAATGCCTGCCCCGTGCGAGAGTGGCGCCAGGACCAGAGAGGCGTCCCGATGCGTGGTGCCTGGCATCAGGTCGCAGAGATGGTTCGTAATCACGAAGGCCATTTGGCCATGGGTGAGAACGGCGGCCTTGGGACGTCCCGTCGTGCCCGACGTGTAGAAGAACCAGCACGGATCGTCGTGCTCGACGGACGCCATCGGTACGGTCTGCCCGGAGTGCTGTGCGACGAGGGCATCGTAATCCTCGCCGAATTCTGACATCCCGATGGAGATGACGAAACGAATATTCGGCGCGGCCTCACGCGCGGCGGCGACATGGTCCGGGAAGTCGCAATGGCAGATCATCGCGGAGGCACCGCTCGACCGGGCAAGATAGGCGACTTCGCCCGGAGTTTGACGGTAGTTCGTTGGCACCCAGACCGCACCAAGCCGGAAGCTGGCGAACATCGACTCAAACATCTGGTTGCCGTTCTTGGACTGCACCAGGATGCGGTCGCCCTTTTTCACGCCCCGGGCGGCCAGCGCCGCCGCCATGGCGTCCACACGGCGGTCGAGGTCGGCCCAAGTCCAGGTATCCTCCCCCCGAACGAAGCCGATTTCTCCGCCATACCGCCGTGCCACCTGACGCAGGAAGTGGGAGAGGTTCATGACACGCTTGGAGACGGGTGCAACGCCGCCGATGGGAGCTTGACCGAGACTCGTCATTTGCGCCGTTCCAGGATGGAAACGTAGTTGGCGACGGCCGCGCCGCCCATGTTGAAGACGCCCGCGAGTTTGGCGTCCGGGATCTGCATGTCGCCAGCCTGATTCATGAGCTGGAGGCAGGCCATGATATGCATCGACACGCCGGTGGCGCCGATTGGATGGCCCTTCGACTTGAGGCCGCCGGATGGATTGATCGGCAGGCGGCCGTCTTTCTCGGCGATGCCCTCCCGCACGATGCGGTAGCCCTCGCCTGGTGCGGCCAATCCCATCGCCTCGTATTCGATGAGCTCGGCGATGGTGAAGCAGTCATGGGTCTCCACGAGATCGAGGTCGTCCAGTGTCACGCCTGCATGAGCCCGCGCCTTCTCCCATGCCATCCGTGCACCGGCAAAGGCCGTCGGGTCGCGTCGCGATAGGGGCAGAATGTCATTGACATGCTGGCGGGTGCGGAAGGCAATTGCCTGCTGGAGCCGTTCGGCCGTCTCCTCGTCGGCCACGACGAGCGCAGCTGCTCCATCCGAGATCAGTGAGCAGTCGGTCCGCCGCAGCGGGGCCGCCACATAGGGGTTCTTGTCGGAGACCGCATTACAGAACTCAAAACCGAAGTCGCGTCGCATCTGCGCATAGGGATTTGCGACGCCATTCCTGTGGTTTTTGGCGGAGATGCGAGCAAGTTCCTCGCTTCGGTCGCCATAGCGCTGGAAGTAGTTCTGGGCGATCCGGCCAAACACCCCGGCGAAGCCGCCATCGATGTCGGCCTCTTCCTTCCTGTAGGAGGCGCTCAGCAGGATATCGCTGGTTTCAACCACAGACTTGGCAGTCATCTTCTCGGCTCCGACGACGAGAGCGATGCGCCCGCGTCCGCTCTCGATGAAGTCGAGGGCTGTGTAGATTGCGGCCGACCCGGTCGCGCAGGCATTCTCCAGACGGGTCGACGGGACGTGGGCGAGAGCCGGCTGATCGAGCGCAACCTGAGCGGCCTCGAATCCCTGTTTCGAGAAGCCGTTGTTCATGACACCGACGTAAATCCCATCGACATCCTCAGGTCCAACCCCAGCGTGAGCGAGGGCCTCACCCGAAACTCTGGCCATCAGGCTTTCGACATCGGGATCTTCCAGTTTGCCGAAGGGCGTATGGGCCCAGCCAACGATGCAAGCACGTGCCATATATGCAATTCCTTCAATCTATGATCGTGTGAAAGCGTTGTCGTAAGTTTCCTGGCCGGGCAGCCCTGACGGACCGTCCGACGGTGATCATCAGAGGAGTCCGACTGAAACCCACGGCACCGTAGCGATGATGATGAGGCCCACGAGAAGCGCGACGAGGTAGGGCCAAATCGCGCCGATGGCTTCATCCGGCGGGACGTTGCCGATCTTGCAGGCGAGATAGAAACCTACCCCGATCGGCGGCGCCATGAGGCCGATGTTCATCGCAGTCACGATGACCATCGCGTAGTGGATGTCGTTGATTCCGAGGTTCTTCGCGATGGGGAACATGAGCGGAGCCATGAGCACGATGGCAGGCAGGCCCTCGAGCACGCTGCCCAGGATCAGGAAGACCACGATGGTCACGGCCATGAACGAGAGCCAGCCGCCGGGCAGCCCCGTCATGAATGTCGCGAGGCTCTGGGCAACGCCCGCCTGTGTGATTGCCCACGCCATCGCAAGGGCGGTGCCGAGGATCAGCAGGATCGAACCGGTGAGGGCCGCCGTTTCCACGAGCATGGCGTAGAACGTGCGCCATCCGATGCCCCCGTAGAGGACGATGCCGACGAACAGTGCATAGATCACCGCAATGGTCGACACCTCGGTAGCCGTCGCCACCCCGCCGGCCACCGTGCTGCGGATGAGGAACGGCAGAACGAGGGCAGGCGCTGCAACGAGGAGAGTGCGCCCCATCAAAGAGATGGGCGCCCGGCGCACCTTGGACATGTCTTCGTGCCGGCTCTTCCAACGAGCCAGGATCGCCAGGACCGCGAGCAGGACCATGGCGACAACGATGCCGCTGGTGAACAGGCCCGCGATGGAAACGCCCGCGACCGAGCCGAGCACGATCAGCACGATGCTGGGCGGCACGGTGTCGGCCATGGCAGCGCCCGTCGCGAGCAGTGCGATCATCTCCCGCGGGCTGTGGCCGCGCCGCTTCATCTCCGGGAACAGTGCAGGAGCGACTGTGGCCATATCGGAGACCTTGGAGCCGGAAATGCCGGAGACCACGAAGAGCGAGCCGAGCAGCACATAGGACATGCCAGCGCGGACATGGCCGAGCAGCGAAGCCAGGAAATCGATGATGGCCTTCCCCATGCCGGTGGCATCGAGGATGCAGCCCAGGAAGACGAAGATCGGAACCGACAGCAGGATGAGGCCGGACATGCCCTCGTCCATTCGGCCGATCATGACGAAGGTCGGGACCTGCGTCGCGAAGGCAAGGTAGCTCAGCGTGCCGATTCCGAAGCAGAACGCGATGGGAACGCCGGCGACGAGGCATGCGGCGACGAATACCACGAGGAAGAGAACGATCTTGGCATTGCCGAGTCTGACGAGGGAGGGCGAGAAGTACCACAGCAAGCCGGCGATCACGGCAATTGCGAGGGCCGAGATGATCAGGTCGCGCCACGTTGAAGTCCGGAGGGCATACGCGAGAACGATCCCCAGCATGGCTATCATGCCGAAAGGAATGGCGGCCGCGCGGAAGGTATTCGGGATTTCCAGTGCGGCAGTGGTGATATACCACTCCTCCATCGCATAGTCGAAGGCCGGTGCGACGAGCGACAGAAGGAAGGAGACGATTACCAGAAGTCCGAAGGTCTCCACGAACCGCTGTACCCGTTCCGGCATCATGTTGAGGAACAGCGTCAGCCTGAGGTGCTCGTTGCGGTCGAGTGCGATCGCGGACCCGAGCATCGCCAGCCACAGAAAGCACAGCGATGCGACTTCATCGATCCACACCACCGGAAGCGAGAATACATACCGGGAGATCACGCCTGCCAGCAGCAGGACAATGATGGCCACGAGCAGCGCCGACGAGATAATTTCGAAGGGCCTGAGAAGGCGGGAGCCCTGCCGGACTTCGCCTTCGACGACGGGCAATGATTCCGGCGCGGCGAGTACGTGTGCAGAGGAAGCCATATCCAATGCTCCTTTGGATTTGTCGGGATCCCGTCCGATGGAGGGAGGGTCATCCACGGAGGGGACGACCCTGAGACCTCTAATGCAGCGGCGTGATCGCTGACACTGACGCGCTACGCCAGGGTGCCGACGGATTTCTCGAGGATTGCCCAAGCCTCGTCACCGTACTTGCCCTTCCATTCGGCATAGAACCCGGCTTGGCGCAGCTTGTCGCGGAACGGCGCCGGATCGGGCTGGTTGATAACCATGCCCTTCGCGGCAAGCTCCTGCTGGAGGCTTGCATTGAGCTTGGCCACGTCCTCCCGCTCCTTCTCCGCCGCAGCATTGACATGCTTGGCCACGATAGTGCGGACATCCTGGGGTAGCCGCTCCCATGCGCGCCGATTGCCCAGGAACCAGAAGCCGTCCCACATGTGGTTGGTCATGGAGAGGTGTTTCTGCACCTCGAACAGCTTCGCCGTCGAGATGATCGCCAGCGGGTTCTCCTGACCGTCGACGACCTTGGTCTGAAGAGCGGTATAGGTCTCGTTGAAGTTGATCGAGGTGGGCGCAGACTCGAACGCCTTGTACATGGACGTCCAGAGCGGCGAGACCGGCACCCGGATCTTGAAGCCCTTCAGGTCGTCGGGCGTGTTGATCGGCTTCGTCGACGACGTGGTCTGGCGGAAGCCGTTGTCCCAGATCTTGTCCATGACAACGAGGTTCACCTTGGCGATCTGCTGGCGGACATAAGCGCCCAGGTCCCCGTCCATGGCCTTCCAGACTGATGCGTAGTCCGGGAAGGCGAAGCCTACCCCGTTGATGGAGGCGGCTGGCACGAGCGTTGACAGGATCAGCCCCGACAGAGTGAAGAACTCGACGCCGCCCGAGCGTACCTGGCTGAGCGTGTCAGTATCGGAGCCGAGCTGGCTGCTAGGGAAGATTTGCAGATCAAAACGGCCATTGGTCTCAGCCTTGATCGCCGCGGCCATTTCCTGAGCCCGCACGTTCATCGGATGGGTTATGGGTAGGTTGTTGGCGTATTTGTACGTGAACTCGGCCTGCTGTGCGCGTGCGATGAACGGCGCCCCTACAACCCCGCCTGCGAATGCGGTTGAGCCGGCAATGAGCAGACGGCGACGAGAGATAATCATGTAAACCTCCTGGCAGGTCTCACCGGACCTTTGCGTTTCCTTGGATGTTTTGGGTCCATCCGATGGACCTTCTTATTTTCTCAGGCTAACAAGAACGGTAGATTGTGGTTTGTCAAACAGTTGTTGTTTCCCCTCTGATCAACACGTCAGGAGCGTCTGAAAGGTCCACATAATGGAACACCCAAGGAGCACTTCAGCCAAGAAGGCCGTGCAGGTGATCGGCGATGCTGCTGCCGGTGGCGCTCAAAGCATTGACCGTGCCGCCACCCTGCTCCTCCTCGTCGGTCGAGCGGGGCCGTTCGGTGCTCGCCTCTCGGAGATTGTAGAGCAATGCGATCTTCCCAAGCCTACTGTCCGGCGGATGCTTCTCGCTCTCGTAAGAGCAGGCCTTCTCGACCAGGATCCAGAAACACGACGCTACTACATCGGACCTGAGATCTACGTTCTAGGCACCCTCGCAAGCGCTCGTTTCGGCATACATCCAATCTCTCTCCGTTCTCTCGTGCGGCTGAGCCAGGAGACTGGCGACACAGCCTTCCTGTCGGTCCCTCGAGGCGTCTACTCCATTTGCGTCCATCGCGAGGAAGGGCCGTACCCAATCCGGGTCCATGCGCTTCACGCCGGCGACCGCCACCCTCTAGGAGTAGGAGCCGGAAGTCTTGCCCTGTTGTCTGCCTTGCAGGACCATGAGGTGGAGGAAGTCCTGGCCGCGAACGCGGAAGTCTTAGCTGAGAAATATCCCAACCATTCGCCATCCGTACTCCGCACGCTCGTCCAGGAGACCCGGGCGAAGGGTTACGCGCTCAATCCGGGCCTGATACTCCAGAACTCCTGGGGTGTCGGCGTTCCCATCCGTGGTGTGGATGGCCGACCTATCGGTGCGCTCTCCATTGCTGCGATCGAAAGTCGGTTGAGCGAAGCCCGCCAGAGAGAGATCGCTTCGCTTCTCAAGAAGGAAGCAACTTGGATAGAGATGCGCCTGAGCGAGGTCGGCACTACCGACAAGCCGTCGAGGAAAAAGACCAGATAAGCTTGGACACACCGGCACCCGCTCCACGGCTTCCCTTGCTCTCGAAACCTCATAGCACCACTGCCTGCGGGTGACTGTGAAGACCGTGCCGGTGTCTGCCTGAGTATCCAAACATTGCGTGGCAGGATGGCGGAGCCAGCCTGCTGGTGGCGACGAACTGCGCCTCGACCGAGGGTGGCATACGGAGGGGCGATTATGGCCTAGCTGCACCATCCGCCTTGGCTCTCTCACATGGATTGAGGAAGCAGCTACGACCAGTGGGAGCTGGTGACTCATACTGTGAGCAATGGGGGAGAAACCACCCTGCACTTCGCTGCCATCCTCTATGCGCTGCCGCCGCGGGTAATCTGGTCCGCCTGTCTCCCAGCTCAAGTTGTGTGGCGCCGGGCCCATGGCAGTCCCAAAGCCTCTCGGGCGAGTTCACCAGAGGCAGCAACCAGCGAGAAGCGTTCAGCAACCCGGCAAATCTGCCCGTCTGGAGATTGGCAATCGCCGAGCAGATGCCGTGATATGTCTTCGATCCTGCGCCCGATTTTTATCGGCCACTGGCCTCGGATCACATGCAATCACCTCCACGAAAGCTGGCCCGGCTGTACCGTAAATGCGCGCAGCCGTTTCCTTCAGCCGGTTTGCGAAAGCCGCTGGCTCGGAGAGGCGTGCGCCGCGCTGGCAAAGCAACATGCTCCAATAGGCGTGGCGCGAAGGCAGTGCCCTCCCCAAGGGCTCAAGCTCGATGCAGCCAAGTGCGGAGGCGGCCGGAATGGGGATCCCACCCAGCAATATCGTTGGCTTGGCCCCAGAGATCGACAATCAGGATCAGAGTGATGCGCTCGAGTTCCATCTCAAATCTGAGATGCTCCTCAAAAGTGACGGTCTCTCCATCAGCCCACGCGACGCGGCCTGTGCGCGAAGGAAGTAGCATAAATAGGCTTTTGGACGCGACGCCGAGGTGGATGAGGATATTGACGTCCTCTACTGGTAGCGATGGATGCGCATAGAACATGCCAGAGAGGTACTCGGTGGTAAGACCAGAGCGGCTTTAGGACCTCCAAGACGTGGTCCGTCGTCACTTGGTCGAAGGGGGCGCTGCGAATGGAGCTACAACGGGTCTGAAGTGTCATGCGCCATTGATCCCGGTGCTTCGGGTTCCGCCACCCGAGTTCCAGAGAGGCGATAACCTCATCAGCCATCTCACCAAAGGTTGGAATGGCTCGGGCGGCCTTCTTGGACTCAAGCGGGTTGCGGCCACTCGCGAGGATAGTTCGAGCCGCTGCGGTCAACTCTCGAGCTTGAGGGAGCGTCACTGAGTGAGCACTGCCGAGACCCATCTCCTTGAGTTTGCCGGGGCCTGCCTGCCCTGGCTCCCTTCATCGAAACAGAAAGACCCACCGGCGGCGTGAACCATCAGGCGAGATAGCGAGGCAAAGCCCCCCATCAGCGTGGCGGCTAGGTTATTTCAGTGTAGCGGCACTTCTTGCGGATCAGCGATTAACAGACCGCGCCATGCTCATGCCGGATCAGGCCCCAACATGGCCCTAACAGCAGATCTGGATCTTAATGGGAGCAGATAGACGATCTCAAAGGCGTTTCCGGCGCAACGCCCTGCTTATGCATTTCTTTTTATATCTATGTGAATATCTAGAGACCAGAGTATAACGGACGCTCCCTTCCACCAATATCTGCCCCAAAGCGTTGAACTGCAACCATTTTTGAGCCTTCTCTAGCAGCCAGAGGCATCCGAGCTGACGCTGCGCTACCGGCAGCTAACCGGATGTACGACGCATCATCCTTCTCCGGCAATTATCACCTATTCGAGTAGGACGGATTCAAACTGAGCGCTGATTTTTCGCGGAGGCGGAAGTCCGGAAACACTCATACACAGTTCGTGAAGGAATAGGCCGGCAGCCGCGTGCGTTTGCCAACCATGCATTTTCACCCAACGCACAGGATAGGCGCATGACCCCGGCTCAAGATTCACAAAACATCCATTCGGAACTGATGGATAGCTCCGCCGGCCCTTCGCTCGGGCGGGCATCGTTCCTCTTCGTGACCTCCGTCAGCTCTTTCATCGGCGCGAGCCTCTTGCTCGCCAGCATCTGACAAGACAGCGCCGGAATATTCCTACCTTCGGGAGCAGGAGGCCTCATCATGAGCAAAGTCAGAGCCGACCCAACAGTTGAGCTCGTGGCCCGGGCAATCTACGAGGCTGAGCAACACGTGCGCTCATGGGACAACGGGTCTGCGCACAGCAGAGAGCGCTCCCGGGAGTATGCTCGGAATGCCATCAGACTGCTGAACGACGACATCGGCGTTCTTCTCTTCGCGTTGAACGAGGCTGTCGCAGAGCACTCTCGGCAAAGTTCGAGAGCGGCAACCTAATAAATCCCACGCTGATGGTTGAGATTCAGCGCAGAGCCACGACCGCGCCAGCAGAGTTAAGCTGGCAAGCAACGCGAGACTGGCGAACCTGGCGGACGGACGCGCGGGCATAGACGACGCGGACCTGGAGAGGAGCCATGAGGCCACCATGCGCCAAACGGCTCGTCCGCCCAGCCCCTGCCGCGTCCACACGGATTGCACCATAACGAACCGCAGCCGCTGCGATGGACGTGCGGCATAGTTCGATAACCTGGCCTGAGACGCCCGCTTGGATCGTACGCACGTCTACCAGGTGGCCCCTCTCGGCCCGCGAGGATTCAAGACGGGGGATCAGCGAAGATGGCAGGCTCACATCACTCATGCTCTCCCGAGTTGCGATAGATCCTGTTGCCGCCACATTCCCTGGATTCCGCGCGCTCGGCGCCGCCTGCGAGCCTACACTACGAGTGTCCCGATCTTCGCGACCTCCGACATTGGCTCTTCCTCCCCCAGGGTTGGCCTGCCCAGCATCCGGGCTGCTGGTTCCTCCAGCAATTCCTCCGCTGGTACTGTTCCCCTGACTACCACGCCCCTCGGCACTTCCTCCGCCCTTGCCGCTGCTTCCCCCCTGTCCTCCATGACCGCCTCCGCGGCCGCTCCCACCATCCTGGCCGCTCCGTCCGCCCTTCTCTCCATCACTATTGCCGTTACTGTTACCGCCACTGCTTCTGCCACTGTCGCTGTTGGCACCACCTCCGCTGTTACCTTTGCCGCCACCATTTCCATTATCCTGGCCGCCACCATTTCCGTTACCTTGGCCGCCGTCCTTCCCTCCTCCGCCATTGCCGTGACCACCGGAATTGCCACCGCCATTTCCTCCATCGTTACCCCCATTCTTGGCAGTCACAGGATGGGCGGCCAGCAATACAGCGATGGCAATTGACGTGAGAGAGATCCGGAGCATGGCTCCTCCTGCTGGTTGGTATTCCCGCGATCGCTGAGACAGAGAGCTGACAGGAGCTCACCAAAGCCTGCTGTCCGGCAGCAGATCACTTGGGAGACTGAGAGCGCCAGGGTCGCGCCGGTTTTTGGTATCCTGAGCAAGCAATGAGCGCTGTTGACTTGCCCGTTGCTGGGATTTTTCAATGGATCGCGCACTCTGGTTTCTGGGCTCCTGCCGTCGCGTCAGCCTCGACGTGTCAGGCTCAGGTGCACGAGCCGAAGCCGACACACTCTTGCTGAGCGGTCTGGCCGGCGGTTTGATTTCGATATTCAAAAGGGCCGGGCGCGGCTTGCCGACTATCGCCCGCTCACTTTTGTCAGATCGAATGCTTCGTTGCGGCGCTTTTTCTTGCTCGATCAATGAGGCCGTGTTCATCCCGGGAAGCAAAGGAGGCTTGGAGGCCCGCTCTGCTGGGTGGGCATCCCTGAGTTCATCGAGAGGAGGCTGGTCAACCATCCGGTCGTCTTCCGGCCGCACATGGCTGTCGGCCGCCGCCCTCTCACTTTGCAGAAGGGCGACGACAGCCAGCTGACGCTGCGCAGCCTCCATCTGCGCAAGAGCAGAAGCAGCTCTTGCCTTCTCGCTTTCTGCTGTTGTTTTTGCTTTCAGAACCTGCGCACTGAGGCTTGCCAGTTCTTCCTGTAACGCGGTCACTTTCAACAATGCATGTTCCGCAAGCTTCTTCTGCTCAGTCTCCGCGATCGCAGGTCCGGTTGTTTGCCGTGTATGCGCTTCTGTGTCAGCGAGTTGCTCCCGGAGAACCAACACCTCTTCCTGCTTTTCCTGCAGGTTAGCCAGTTGTTCCTGAAGAGCGGCAACTTGCAACTGCGCGGCGGCAGCGCTGTTTCGTTCCCTCTCAAAAGCGGCCTGGAGGGTTAGAAGCTGAACTTCACCACCTGTCGCAACTTCCGCAGAGCTTTGTAAGGCGAGCAAGGGCAGGCTTTTCCACCTCTCCGCTATCGGGGCAAATGGAACAAGCAAAGCCTCGCCGCTGGCATCCGCATTGTTTGGAGCAGGCTGAACATCGGCCTTCTCCGGCAAGTGCCCTCCGCCTTTATGTCTCCCGTCTGCGAAGCTTGGCAATAGATATGCCGTGACGCTCACTGCGCAAAAAGCGCCGATTACCGTCCACCACTTCGTGCCCAAGGCTGATGGAGCAAGCCATTCTCCATGGACTGCTCCAGATCGCCAGAACATTTGCCGGGTCATTAGCAGCCCTCTGTTCTCTAATCTTCATCGGGCGATGGCTCACACGAAGGGCGCACCGTCATACCAGGACGCAGGAATCTCTCGTTTAGATGACCTAGCCCTGTAACGATCTATTACTAGGCCGCATTGTGGCCCCGCCATGTATTTGCATTGGCAATTTAGAACGATGATACCTTTGAGGGTATCAGTGCCTATAATGGGTGTCAGGAGCGTACGTCCTCCTTCCGATTTCAGAGGCATCCACATCAACCATCGGGGTGGCGATCTTTCAGGAAGATTCTCCGACATCCGGTGGCGCTGGAGGGGGCATCCAGTGAGTTGCGTCATCCACGTCGATGTAGTCACGCATGTGGCTATCGTAGAAGACGAACGCGCCTTGAGGAAATCCAGGACCTTGGTGCCAGAATACATCGATGTAACGGACCCCGTTTTCCGTCCATACATCGAGCCTGGAGCCATCGCGAGGCGCGGACTTCAACGACCGCCATTCATTCATTGCGGAGGCCGCCAAAGGAAGAGAGCTTTAGAAGATAAGCTTTGCATGATTTTGTAAACGCAGCCGGTTGTTGAGGCAGGAACGCGAAAGTGGCCGGCGGGTCAGAAGGCGACACCCGAACCCTGATGCCCATGATCGGTCGATGGCGTTCGCCGTATCCGTCCAGAGCGGAATACCTTCTTTTGTGCCGACGACAAAGTTGCAATGAGAACCTCGTTCAGGCTGTGGAGTTCCTCCTGCAGGAGATCAAGGCGCATCAGCAACTCGGCATCCGACATTCGGGCAGCAGATCGATGGACGCTCAAGGGATGCTGGTCGCCCGTGGCTTGGCGGATGTTCGCCAGTGCAGTCCGGCCAATTCCCGGAACAGTCAGCCAGCTTCTATCGCAGATCCGGCTGACCTCCTGAACAGTGGGCCTGCGCCCTTCAAACTCGCGCAGGATGGCGAACTTCACCCGGGGCGGAACGGCTTCTAATGGAAATAACTCGTTCTCTTGCATTGCAAAATCCCTGCATATCCCCAACACGCCTGTTACGTCAGAGTTCAAACGAGGCGAAGGCACGACAGGAATGCGACTGATTTAAGATCGAGCAGGCCCATATACAGAAGAGATCAACCTTTTGCCCTATGCTCCAGCCTCAGGAACTGCATGAACAGGCCCGTAAGACCTGAGGCTTCCCTTCTTCATGCCAGTCTGATGGGAGCTATTCCGTACTGGATATGCGCCTCTCAAAGGCATCGCACACATTGAATGGCATCGACGGGATCCAAATATCGAGCGGATATTGTCGCACATACACTCCAAAACGTGCTTTCGTGCGTTAGCCTTATGCAGCGGGCCTCGTGCAAAGGAAGCGAACTTGAAATGGAACTACGATAGGCGCGAGATCATCGCCGACGGCATCGTGCATGCGGTTGGAGTGATTCTCGGAACCGTCTCCATCATCGCCCTGCTCGTGCTGGCCGCCCCTACCGTCGGAGCATGGGAGTTCACCTCCATTCTGGTCTATGGCGCTGGCCTTCTGACAGTGCTCACCGTCTCGGCTCTCTACAACCTCTGGCCGATCTCCCCGGTCAAATGGATACTCCGAAGGTTCGACCATTCAGCCATCTACCTCCTGATTGCGGGCACCTACACGCCGTTCATCACCCAGATGAAGACAGGTGCGGAGTCACTAGTGCTGCTGGTCGGGGTGTGGCTCACATCTGCGGTGGGAATCGCTCTCAAACTCAGCTTCCCCGGCCGGTTCGACCGCCTCTCGATCCTGCTCTACCTGCTTCTGAGCTGGAGCGGCGTCATGGCGTACGAAACCGTTTTCGGCGCGCTTCCCGGCTCCACCCTCTGGCTTCTTGGCATCGGGGGCGTTCTCTACACGTCCGGCGTGGTGTTCCACCTTTGGGAGAGCCTGCGCTTTCAGAACGCGATCTGGCACACCTTCGTCCTGGTCGCGGCCGCCTGCCACTACGGTGCCGTGCTCGACTGCCTGGTGCTTGCACGGGCCTGACCGACAGAGCACATCTTGGTTGTAGGGGCTATAGGGCTTCGTGAACACGAAGGCTGCGCCAAAGAGCAGTTCGCTGGGCGCCCCTTTCGCCCAACCCGCGATGACTATTTCTTGCGATTGTAGACGTCCAAGGACACAGCCGCCAGCAGCACAAGACCTTTGATGACCTGCTGGTAGTCGATACCGATACCTAAGATCGACATGCCGTTGTTCATCACACCCATGACGAAGGCGCCGATGACGGCACCCGTCACTTTACCGACGCCACCGGTGGCCGAGGCGCCACCGATGAACACGGCCGCGATCACGTCAAGTTCGAAGCCAAGACCCGCCTTCGGCGTGGCCGTGTTGAGACGTGCCGCGAAGATCAGGCCGGCAAGGCCTGCCAGCACGCCCATGTTGACGAAGGTGAGAAAGGTCAGGCGCTCAGTCTTAATACCTGAGAGCTTCGCAGCCTTCTCGTTGCCACCCAGGGCATAGACCCGCCGGCCAACGGTCGTGCGGTTGGTCACAAACGCATAAAGCGCGATCAGCACCGCCATGATGACAAGGACGTTCGGCAATCCGCGATAGGTTGCCATCAGATAGCAGAACGCGACCACGAGCACAGCAAGCAGGCCGTTCTTGAAGAGGAACAGGCCGAAGGGTGCGGTCTCGACGGCATGCTTGAGCTGGTTGGCGCGGCTGCGGAAGCTGAAATAGATGATGGCTGCAACACTCGCCATCCCTAAGAACAGAGCGGTATAGTTGAAGCCCTGCCCGCCAAACACATCCAGGATGAAACCGGAGCTCAGGCGCTGGAACACTACCGGGAAGGGACCAACCGACATTCCGCCGAGAAGCGCGAGGGTCAGGCCCTTGAAGACAAGCATGCCGGCGAGCGTCACGATGAAGGACGGAACCTTGAAGTAAGCCACCCAATAACCCTGAGCCGCACCAATCAGGCCGCCGACGATCAGGCAAGCAATGGTGGTCGTCACCGGATCGAAGCCCCACCGGACCATCATCATGGCGGCCAGACCGCCGACGAAGCCGACGATGGAGCCGACGGAGAGGTCGATGTGCCCGGCTACGATGACGAGCAGCATGCCGAGCGCCATGATGACGATATAGCTGTTCTGCAGCACGAGATTGGTGAGGTTCAGAGGCCGCAGCAGGGTGCCGTTCGTGACCACCTGGAAGAACAGCATGATGACGAGGAGCGACAGCAGCATCCCATAATCGCGGAAATGGGTCTTGATGAACTCCATCCACGAGGCCTTGGACTGGGAGCCGCGAAGCTCGTCAGCGGTTCTCGTATCCATCTCAGCGTCTCCCGGACTTGACGATAGCGTGCATGATTTTCTCCTGGGACGCTTCGGCGATACCAAACTCGGCGATCAGGGAGCCTTCGTTCATCACATAGATCCTATCGCACATGCCGAGCAGTTCCGGCATCTCGGAGGATATCATGAGAACACCCTTGCCTGCATCGGCCAGCCTGTTGATGATCGTGTAGATTTCGTACTTCGCGCCGACGTCGATGCCCCGGGTCGGTTCGTCGAGGATAAGAATCTCAGGGTCGGAAAAGAGCCACTTGCTCAAAACGACCTTCTGCTGGTTGCCGCCCGACAGATTCACCGTCTCCTGGAAGACGCTGGGGCTGCGGATCCGCATTCTGGCGCGATAATCGTTGGCGACCGCCAGTTCCTGGATGTCATCGATGACAAACCTCTTGGAGACTCCTTCGAGATTGGCGAGGGTTACGTTCTTACGAACATCCTCGGCCAGAACCAGACCATAGGTCTTGCGATCCTCGGTCGCGTAGGCGATCCGGTTCGAGACCGCCTTCTCCACTGTACTCACGTCGATCTCCTTGCCGTGGAGCACCACGCGGCCGGAGATGTTCTGGCCATAGCTGCGCCCGAACAGGCTCATAGCGAACTCGGTCCGCCCTGCTCCCATCAGCCCGGCGATGCCGACGATCTCGCCGCGCCGAATGTTCAGGCTGACGTTCTTGACCACCTGCACCTGAGTGTGGATCGGATGGTACGCGGACCAGTTCTCCACTTGGAAAATCGTCTCGCCGATCTTTGGATCGCGCTTGGGATAGCGATCCTCCATGGTGCGGCCCACCATGCCGCGGATGATACGATCCTCACTGACGGCTTCTGTCCGGCAGTCCAGTGTTTCGACCGTGCCGCCGTCCCGGAGAACCGTGATGGCATCCGCAACCTTCGAGATCTCGTTGAGCTTGTGCGAGATCAGGATCGAGGAAATGCCCTGGGCCTTGAACTGGAGCAGAAGGTTCAAGAGCGCGTCGCTATCCTTTTCGTTCAGGCTGGCGGTCGGCTCATCGAGGATGAGAAGCTTCACCTTTTTCGAGAGCGCCTTGGCAATCTCCACGAGCTGCTGCTTGCCGACACCGAGATTGGTCACAAGCGTTTCGGGGGATTCATTGAGACCGACGACCTTGAGCAATTCCTTGGTGCGGGAAAACGCCAGCGACCAGTCGATGACGCCGTATTTCGCCTGTTCGTTGCCGAGAAAGATGTTTTCAGCAATCGAGAGGAGCGGCACCAGCGCCAACTCCTGATGGATGATGATGATGCCGAGCGCCTCGCTGTCGGCGATACCCTTGAAGCGGCGTTCCTCACCTTCGTAGACGATGGAGCCGGAATAGGAGCCGTGCGGGTAGACGCCGCTCAGAACCTTCATCAGCGTGGATTTGCCCGCGCCGTTTTCACCCACCAGCGCATGGATCTCACCGGCCTTGACGGTGATGTTGACGTTGTCGAGCGCTTTCACGCCAGGAAACGTCTTGCTGATCCCTCGCATCTCAAGGATTGCGTTCATCACATGACCTCAAGCCGCACCGGACGGGCAAGCTCTCTTGAAACGAACAAGGACCCCGCGCGAACGCGCAGGGTCCATTCGCATTAAGCCGGTTACTTGAACTCGGTTTCCTTGTAGTAGCCGCTGCCGACCAGAACTTCCTTCCAGTTCGACGCATCGACGCTGACCGGCTTCAGCAGGTAGGCCGGCACGGTCTTCACGCCATTCTCATAGGTCTTGGTGTCGTTGACCTCCGGCTGCTTGCCGGAGAGCACTGCATCGACCATGTTGACCGTCACCTTGGCCAGTTCACGGGTATCCTTGAACACTGTCGAGGTCTGCTCCTTGGCAAGGATCGATTTGATCGAAGGCACCTCGGCATCCTGGCCGGTGATGACCGGCATCGGCTGCTTCGGCGTGCCGTAGCCTACGCCTTTGAGCGAGGAGATGATGCCGATGCTCAGGCCATCGTAAGGCGAGAGAACCGCATCAACCCGCTTGTCGGTGTAATAGGCGGAGAGCAGGTTATCCATCCGGGCTTGGGCGACGGCACCATCCCAGCGTAGGGTGGAAACCTTGTCCATGCCGGTCTGGCCGCTTTGAACCTTAAGCTTGCCGCTCTTGATGTATGGGTCGAGAACGGACATCGCGCCGTTGTAGAAGAAGAAGGCATTGTTGTCGTCCGGCGAACCGCCGAACAGCTCGATATTGAACGGGCCCTTGCCTTCCTTCAGACCGAGCGCCTTCTCGATGTAGCCGCCCTGGAGCACGCCCACCTGGAAGTTGTCGAAGGTGGCGTAGTAGTCGACATTCTTGGAGTTGCGGATCAGGCGGTCATAGGCAATGATCTTGATGCCTTTGTCTGCAGCCTGCTGCAGCGCGTCGGACAAGGTGGTTCCGTCGATCGCCGCAATCACGAGCACCTTGGAGCCCTTGGTGATCATGTTCTCGATCTGGGAGAGCTGGTTCGGAATATCGTCTTCCGCATATTGAAGATCGACGTTGTAGCCCTTCTCCTTCAGCACCTTGACCATGTTGTTGCCGTCGTCGATCCAGCGTGCGGATGACTTGGTAGGCATGGCCACCCCAACGGTGCCCTTGTCCTGCGCCTGTGCGGCGCCGAGCAGCCCAAAGGCCCCGAGGGCCACAGCCGCCAATGTGGTCGTAAACGTCTTCAAGGTCGTTCTCCCTCTTGTTCATGCCCAGGCCATCATCATTATGCCTGATGCAATTCGGCACCCTTCGCTCAACAGCTTCTCGTCAGTTTATGGCCACGGTCCGATCCGAATGGCCGTCTGATCTTGTTCTCGAAGCCGGCAGCACTTCTGCGCAGCCCGGCCTTCTCGCTGCCCAATCGAATGTGTTCAGCTCGATCAGGAAAGAATCATACTCTACTGCTCCCCCATGCAACAAGCATCTGCCCTTACAGGTCAATCAGCTCCTGAGAAGGCATGGATCTGAATCTTGGCCAGTGAACTCTCAGCATGCTTGATCTTGACCCTCTCCGCCGCCTGCAGAATGAGCGCAGCCATGGCATCACTTGCGGCGGATGGATGTCGTTGCTCGATAGCATCGAACACGGCCTGATGTTGGCGCATCACCTCATTGAAACGAGCGTCACTGGAAACCGGAGAGCTGATGGTAAACGAGGTTGCCAGCGCGGCTCCGATGACGGAACCGATCGACTGCAGGAAGGGATTGCCGGAAGCTTCCAGTATGGCTTGGTGAAAGGCCAGATCGGCCTTCGTGAACCCCTGCCTGTTGCTCTCGCACCCATACATACCTTGAAGAGCTTTGTGCATGGCCTTGAGTTGCTCCGGCGTCCGCCGCAGGGCCGCCGTCGCGCAGGCGAGCGGCTCCAGCATCTGCCTGATCTCGAACAGCCATCCGAGGAAGCGGGCATCGACGCCCATCTCAAGATGCCATTCGAGGATGTCGGCATCGAACATGTTCCAGTTGTTACGATCGAGAACCTTGGTGCCGACCTTCGTCTTGGATTCGATCAGCCCCTTGGCCGCCAGGGTCTTCAGGGCTTCCCGGAGTGCCGTACGGGAAACCCCGAAAAGCTCCATCAGCTCCCCATCGCCCGGCAGGATGCTTCCGACAGGGAAGTGCCCCTGCATGATGTTCTGACCGATCCCATGGGTGACGAGATCATGGGCCGATCGCGCTCTTGAGGGCCTGTGGATACCGTTCACCAACGCCATTGTCCTGTTCTCTCACGTTGACCGGGACCGAACAGATGCCGCCGACAATCCCCGCTGCAAAACGATGAATGCAAACAGGAGAGCACCGATGGCGATTTTCGTCCACCAGGAACTCAGGGTTCCCTCGAAGGTAATATAGGTCTGGATCAACCCCTGGATCAGCACGCCGACAAGCGTACCGATGATCGTTCCGTAGCCCCCCGTCAGCAGCGTGCCGCCGATGACCACAGCCGCGATGGTGTCGAGCTCGACCCCGGTTGCAGCCAGGGAGTAGCCTGCGGATGTATAGAAGGAAAAGACAATCCCCGCCAGGGCCGCAAGAAGGCTCGACAGCATGTAGATCCGAATCGTCGTCTTCCCGACAGGAACGCCCATCAGTTCGGCCGATGTCCTGTTGCCGCCCAGCGCATAGACATTGGCGCCGAACCGCGTGAAATGGGCCAGAACAATGCCGGCGGCAAAGGTCATGAGCATGACGATGGCGATGAAGGTCAGCCGCCCTCCGCCTGGCAGGGCAAAAGCAATGTCGGCAATCTGGCCGTAGGCCGGGGCATTGATCGGAATCGAGTCCGTGGTGAGCACGAAGCAGAGGCCACGGGCCAGGAACATGCCGGCCAACGTCACGATGAAGGCCGGAATCTGGAAGGCGTGGATCAGGAAGCCCATGCCGGCGCCGAACAGGGCAGCCAAGCCGAGGATGAAGACAAAGGCCAGGTATGGGTTGACACCATACCGCTCGATGGCGACCGCCAGAAACACGCCCGTGAAGGCGATCACAGAGCCAACCGACAGATCGATGCCGCCGGACAGGATCACGAAGGTCATGCCGACCGCCACGATGCCGAGAAAGGCATTATCGGTCAGGAGATTGCCGACCACGCGCGTCGAGGCGAAGCTCGGGAACTGAGCGAGGCAGATCAGGTAGCCGACGATGAAGACGGCGAGCGTGATGAGAACCGGAAGATGCCGCCGGATCATGCCTTAGCCCTCCAGATCGCGCGAACAGCTGACAGAACGGGGGACTGGGCCAGGAGCACAGCGAGCACGACGATGGCCTTCACGATGAGGTTGTATTCGGGAGGGTAGCCGCTCAGCAGGATGCCGGTGTTCATGGCCTGGATGATGAGTGCGCCGACGACCGAGAGGCCAAGGCTGAAGCGCCCGCCGAACAGGGACGTACCGCCGATCACCACGGCCAGGATGGCGTCGAGCTCGAGCCATAGGCCTGCGTTATTGGCATCCGCCCCACGGATGTCGGCAGTGACGATCAGGCCCGCAATGGCCGCGCAGAGGCTGCACCACATGTAGACTGCAATGGTGACGGCCTTGGTGCCGATCCCCGCGTAAGCGCTGGAGCGGATGTTGGCACCGATGGACTCGATGAAGAGCCCGAGTGCCGTATACCTGACCACCAGATGAGTGATGAGGAGCATCACAAGGGCGATGACCACCGGCATCGGCAGCATCAGGAACGATCCTCCGCCGATCACTGCAAAACCTTCGCTGACGAAGGTGATGATCTGGCCCTCCGTGACGAGCTGCGCAAAGCCACGCCCGGCCACCATCAGGATCAGGGTCGCCACGAAGGGCTGGATTTCCAGCACGGCGACGAGGATGCCATTCCACAGACCACAGAGAAGTCCGACACCTGCGGCCGCCATAAGTGCAACAGGAAGCGGATAGCCCTGAGCTGTCAGAGTTGCAGCCACGGCGCCGGCAATCGCCATGACGGCCCCGACGGAGAGATCAATGCCTCGGGTTGCGATGACGAGCGTCATGCCCAAGGCAAGAATCGCCACAGGGGCGCCCCTGTTCAGGACGTCGATGAGGCTGCCGAACAGGCGGCCATCCTGCAGGCGCAGGGCGAAGAAGTCGCGGAAGACAAGCCAGTTGACGACGAGGACGATCAGAAGCGCCGCAACCTGAGGCAGCCCCCTGGGGAAGGTGCGTGGAGCAATGGCCTGGATCATGCCGCTCATGAGTGGCTCGCGATGGTTGTCATGATGGTGTCGGCACTCACTTCATCTCCCGAAAGCTCGCGCACATGCCTGCGATCACGCAGCACAACCACACGGTCGCTGTAGGAGGCAATCTCTTCGAGTTCCGAGGAGATCACAAGGAGCGCAAGCCCTTCCTCGCATAACCGCTCGATCAAGCGGATGATCTCGGCATGGGCTCCCACATCGATGCCGCGGGTTGGCTCGTCGAGGATGAGGAAGCGGGGCTCGGTGGCAAGCCAGCGGGCCAGCAGCGCCTTCTGCTGGTTGCCTCCGGAGAGAAGACCGATCGGTTTTTCCGCATCTGGCGTGCGGATGTCGAGAAGCTTGATGAAGCGGCTTGCAATCTCATCCTGCTTGGCTCGCGGGATCTTATGCAGCCAGCCGCGCTGCGCCTGCAAGGCCAGAACGATGTTCTCGCGGACTGACAGCTCCGCGACGATGCCTTCCGTCTTGCGATCCTCGGGCGTGAAGCCGAAGCGCAATCGGGCAGCATCGCGTGGGGTCGCGAGGCGGACGGGTTTACCATCGACGAAGGCTTGTCCGCTGTCCGCCCGTTCGATGCCGAAGACTAGCTTCGCGGTCTCGGTTCGCCCGGAGCCGAGGAGCCCCGCAAGCCCCACCACTTCACCGGGTCGCAGAGCCAGATCGAACGGCTCGATCAGGCGGCTCTTGCCGTAATTTCTGAAAGCAACGAGCGGCTCTCCCACGACGGCAGGACGCTGATTGCGGTGGAGTGCCTCTGCGGCGAGCTCACGCCCCAGCATCATGGACACGAGTTCGATCCGCGGCAATTCGGCGATGGGGCGGGAGCCCACAAGGCGACCGTTGCGCAGCACAGTGATGCGGTCGCAGACGGCATAAACCTGATCGAGGAAATGCGTGACGAACACGATGCCGATGCCACGGCTCTTCAATCGTCTTAAAATTTCGAAGAGCGTCTCGACCTCCTGCGCATCGAGACTTGCCGTTGGCTCATCCAGGATCAGCACCTTGGCCGAGAGATCGACCGCGCGGGCAATCGCAACAATCTGCTGAATGGCGACGGAGTAACTGCTCAACGGATTGGCGACATCGATGTCGAGGCCATAGCCGGACAACAGTTCAACCGCACGGCGGCGCATTTCGCCGGTGCGCACGAGCCCGAAGCGATGCGGTTGGCGGCCGATGAAAAGGTTTTCCGCCGCGGAAAGGTTCGGCAGGAGATTGACCTCCTGATAGACGGTGCCGATTCCCAAAGAGAGCGCATCAGCGGTGTCCCGAGCCGTGACCTCGTGCCCCTCAAGGCGGATGATGCCGGCATCGCGCCGCAACACGCCCGTCAGCACCTTGATCAAGGTCGACTTGCCGGCGCCGTTCTCTCCGAGCAGACCGTGGATCTCCCCGGCATGGAGAGTGAAATCCACGTGATCGAGGGCCTGCACCCCTGGGAAACCTTTCGTGAGACCGCGTATCTCAAGGAGTTGAGGCTGCTCTGTCACTGGCTGCATCACGCTCTCACCCGCCCATGCGCAAAACCGCCGAAGCTTGGCGGGTTCGAGTGGCAGCAGTCAGAACCTGCCCGCTGCCACTTATGCCTTATGATCTTAGTAGAGATCCTTGCGCCTGTCGTACTCGGCCTTTGCCGTCTCTGGCGTATAGACCTTGGACTCCGTCTGGATCCACTTCGGCGGCTGCTTGCCGTCCTTCTTGAACGCCGCCAAGGCATCGAGGGCCGGACCTGCCATGTTGGGAGTCAGCTCAACGGTCACGTTGGCCTCACCATCAGCCATGGCCTTAAAGATGTCCGGAACGGCGTCGATGGAGACGATCTTGATGTCCTTACCGGGCTTCAAACCGGCTTCCTTGATGGCCTGGATGGCGCCGATCGCCATGTCGTCGTTGTGCGCATAGACGGCGCAGATATTCTTGCCGCCGCCTTCGGCCTTGATGAAGCTCTCCATGACTTCCTTGCCCTTGGTGCGGGTGAAGTCGCCAGACTGGGTACGGATGATCTTCATGCCGGGGTTGGCGGCAACGACCTGATCGAATCCCTTCTTGCGGTTGATCGCCGGGCTCGATCCGACCGTGCCCTGCAGTTCCACCACATTGCACTTGCCGCCCGTCTCCTTGGCCAGCCACTCACCGGCGACCTTACCCTCATAGACCGTATCGGAGGTGACGGCCGTCAGATAAAGCGAATCGTCTTTCGTCTCGATGGAACGGTCGAGGAGGACAACTGGGATTTTGGCATCCTTGGCTTCTTTGAGAACGGCATCCCAGCCTGTCGACACAACTGGCGCAATGAAGATCCCGTCGACGCCCTGCGCAATGAAGGACCGGACGGCGCGGATCTGATTCTCCTGCTTCTGCTGCGCGTCAGAGATCTTGAGGTCGACACCGCGCTTGTCGGCTTCGATCTTGGAAACCTTCGTCTCGGCAGCCCGCCAGCCGGATTCCGACCCGACCTGCGAGAACCCGATGGTCATTTTGGACTGGGCGTATGCGGCACCCGAAGACAGCATCAGTGCAGCCATGCCGATTGTCGTCAGAAGATGACGGGCCTTCATGCGTTCTCTCCCTCAATTTGTCGTTGCTCTTCGACTTTAGCAGCCTTAACAGCTGCCTATTAGTAGTATTATATGAATTGAAGAGAGCGCCTATACAACCAAAGTCGTGGGGTCTTAACCCCCTTCGGATGGCGCGGCAGTGTCAAAGGCGAGCACGATGAGCGAAGACAAGAAGCGTGAACTCCGCAGCCAAGCCTGGTTTGGGCGCCAGGACAAGATGGGGTTCTATTACCGCTCCTTCCTCAAGAACAGCGGCTTCCCCCAGGACCAGTTCGACGGACGCCCGGTCATCGGCATCTGCAACACCTGGTCCGAACTCACCCCCTGCAACGCCCATTTCCGCACCATTGCCGAGCACGTGAAGTACGGCGTGCTCGATGCCGGCGGCTTCCCGCTCGAGTTTCCCGTCTCCTCGCTCGGTGAAGTGACCATGCGCCCCACTGCCATGCTGTTCCGCAACCTCGCCGCCATGGACGTGGAGGAGGCGATTCGTGCCCACCCGCTCGATGGCGTCGTCCTTCTCATGGGCTGCGACAAGACGACTCCTGCCCTGCTCATGGGCGCGGCCTCCGCAGACTTGCCCACAATCGGCGTCTCGGGCGGGCCGCAGCTGCGCGGCGTCTATCGGGGCAAATACATTGGATCCGGCACCAACATCATCTCCATGAGCGAGCAACTGCGCGCCGGTGAGGTCACGCTGGAGGAGTTCCATGAGGCAGAGAGCGGCATGAACCGCTCGGCCGGCCACTGCATGACCATGGGCACGGGCTCCACCATGGCCTCCATGGTCGAGGCGCTCGGCGTCGGCCTGCCGGAGAATGCCGCCATCCCGGCAAGCGATGCCCGCCGCAATCAGCTTGCCCGCATGGCAGGCCGGCGCATCGTCGAGATGGTGCACGAGGATCTCGTTCTCTCGAAGGTCATGACCCGCGAGGCTTTCGAGAATGCCATCCGCACCCTGGCGGCTATTGGCGGCTCGACCAATGCGGTGGTGCATCTGCTGGCGATTGCCGGCCGCGTCGGCATTGATCTCACGCTGGACGACTTCGACCGACTCGGTCGCGACATCCACTGCCTCGTCGACCTCATGCCCTCCGGCCGGTTCCTGATGGAGGATTTCTACTATGCGGGCGGTCTGCCGGTAGTTCTGCGCACGCTCGGCGAACGCGGCCTGCTGCACAAGGATGCGCTCACCATCAACGGCAAGACGATCTGGGACAACGTCAAGGATGCGCCGTGCTGGAACCGGGAGGTGATCACCTCCTTCGAGGAGCCGTTCAAGCCGGAGGCCGGCATTGCGATCCTCAAGGGCAATCTGGCGCCGAACGGCGCGGTCATCAAGCCGTCGGCCGCCTCGCCTGAACTGATGCAGCACACGGGCCGCGCGGTGGTGTTCGAGACGATCGAGGACCTGCACCACCGGATCGACGACGAGGATCTCGACATCGACGAGACCTGCATCATGGTGCTCAAGAACTGTGGCCCCAAGGGATATCCGGGCATGGCAGAGGTGGGCAACATGCCCCTGCCGCAAAAGCTGCTCAAGAAAGGCGTCCGCGACATGATCCGCATCTCGGATGCGCGCATGTCGGGCACCGCCTACGGCACCGTGGTGCTGCACGTGGCGCCGGAAGCGGCCGCCGGCGGACCTCTGGCGCTGGTGCAGAACGGTGACCTGATTACCCTTGATGTGCCGGCCCGCAGCCTGCATCTTCACGTGGAGGCGCAGGAGATGGAGCGACGGCAGGCTGCATGGGTGGTGCCGGAGCCGCATGCCACACGCGGGTGGGCCAAGCTCTATGTCGATCATGTTCTGCAGGCTGACAAAGGCGTAGACCTGGACTTCCTGGTGGGCCGCACCGGCTCGCCTGTTCCGCGCGACAACCACTAGACGACAACACAGCCATCATGAAGGAAAAGACCATGTCCGCAGCCGGCAGCAGTTCCACCCGCCCCTATCGTGGCGTGTTCCCGGTGGCGCCCACCATCTTCGACGACAGCGGCCGTCTTGATCTCGAAGGTCAGAAGCGCGCCATCGACTTCATGATCGATGCCGGCTCCGACGGACTCTGTATCCTGGCGAACTTCTCCGAGCAGTTTCTGCTGCGCGACGAGGAGCGCGAAGCCGTCATGACGACGGTGATCGAGCACGTCTCGGGCCGCGTCCCGGTCATCGTCACCACCAGCCATTTCTCGACAGAAATCTGCGCCGAGCGCAGCAGGCGCGCACAGGACGCTGGTGCCGCCATGGTGATGATCATGCCGCCGTTCTTCGGCGCAACCCTGCGAGTGTCGGAGCCCGGGATCTACGAATTCTTCCGCCGGGTCTCGGATGCGATCAGCATCCCGATCATGATCCAGGATGCACCGATGGCCGGCACGTCCCTGTCGGCGCCGTTCCTCGCGCGTATGGCGCAGGAGATCGCCAATGTGTCCTACTTCAAGATCGAGGTAGCCGGCACTGCCGGGAAACTGCGCGACCTGATTGCCCTTGGCGGCAACGCCATCGAGGGACCCTGGGACGGCGAGGAAGCCATTACGCTGATGGCCGACCTCGATGCAGGTGCCACGGGTGCGATGACGGGCGGCGCCTATCCGGACGGCATCCGCCAGATCATCGACCCGTACTTTGCCGGTGACCGTGAGGCCGCCGCCGCAGCCTACGAGCGCTGGCTGCCGCTGATCAATTATGAGAACCGGCAATGCGGGCTGTCAGCCGCCAAGGCGCTCATGAAGGAAGGCGGCGTGATCGGCTCTGAGGCCGTGCGCCATCCGCTGCAGCCCCTGCACCCGGAAACGCGCAAAGGCCTGATCGAAATTGCTAAGCGCTTGGATCCGCTCGTCCTGAAATGGGGACGCTGATTACTGTCAGGAGCCCAGCCGCCACATGGCATTAGCGTTTGCGGCGGCTGGGCTAATTATGATTCAAAATATTGCATCGCATAGCCCTAGCCACGCGCCTCAGGTATTGTGCCCGCGTTGAGGGTTAGCTGATTTCCAGGAAGCGACCTGGCCTGGAGCAGCATCACGAGCGCTAGCTCCCCTTTGTCATATTCGCTGCAGACTAAAAGCCTCATTACAGGCGCCGTCTTGCTGACCTGACGAACTCCCGCAGGCTGGGCTCGAGAGACCGAGCACCTCTCATCATTGCCATCACACAGTTCTACAACTTTTGATTGTAAAAATGAGGCCGTGAGCCTCTTCAGGTTACAAAATCCACTATAGGAGATTTTCTCCCTTGCTCAGCTGATTTCTACCATGGTAGATACTGCAACATAATAATGAATCATAAGTCGACAGGGACTTGTTTCGGCATCCTGCCGGAATCCATCCCACCGACACCTGAACGGGAGAGTGTCATGGGATCCTCAATCGTCGGAACATCACCGCTCCAGGACTTCCGAATGCTGATCGGAGGCGAGTGGTGCGAAGCCTCGTCAGGAACCTGGTTCGAAACGAAGGATCCCTATAGCGGCAAGCCCTGGGCGCGACTGCCGCGCGGCAATGCGAACGATGTCGATCGCGCCGTCCGGGCCGCCCATGCTGCGTTCACATCTGGCCCATGGTCCAAGATGCTCGCCAGCGATCGCGGGATGCTCCTGTACCGCCTGGCCGATCTCATTGAGAAGAACGCCCAACGTCTGGCCGAACTCGAGGTGCGGGACAACGGCAAGCTCATGATCGAGATGCTGGGACAGATGCGCTACATTCCGCGCTGGTTCCAGTACTACGGCGGGCTTGCGGACAAGATCGAAGGCGCGGTGACGCCTATCGATAAAGGGGACATGCTCCACTACATCCGGTACGAGCCTGTGGGTGTCGTCGGGGCGATCACGCCGTGGAATTCGCCGCTGCTCCTGACCGTGTGGAAGCTCGCGCCCGCGCTTGCGGCCGGCAACACTGTCGTCATCAAGCCGTCCGAGCACGCTTCCGTTTCAATGCTGGCGTTCCTCGAGCTTTTCGAGCAGGCGGGCTTCCCACCTGGGGTCGTCAATGTGGTCACCGGCTTCGGGCATGAGGCGGGCGCTGCTCTCGCCGAACATCCGCTGGTGGACCGGATCGCCTTCACGGGCTCCGACGTCGGCGGGCGGCTGGTCTCCCGCGCGGCGGCGGAAAGCTTCAAGCGCGTATCGCTGGAGCTTGGTGGCAAGTCGCCTCACATCATCTTCGAGGATGCCGATCTCGATGCTGCCGTGAAGGGCGTCATTTCAGGCATCTTCGCGGCCGCGGGGCAGACCTGCATGGCTGGCTCACGCCTCATCGTTCACGAGAGCATTCACGACAGCTTCGTTGAAAAGCTGGTGGAGCGGATGCGGCAGGCACGCCTTGGCGATCCGCGCAGCGACACAACCGATGTCGGCCCCATCGCGACCGAACCGCAACTGGCGAAGACGCTGGAATTCATCGACATCGCCCGCTCGGAGGGAGCGGTCTGCGCGCTGGGCGGCAAGCGGCCCGATTCTGAGGGTTTGAAGGAAGGCTGGTTCGTCGAGCCTACCATCTTCACCGGAGTCGATAATACGATGCGCATCGCCCGGGAAGAGGTGTTCGGGCCGGTGCTGTCCGTCCTCAAGTTCCGAACCGATGACGAAGCGGTGGCGCTTGCCAACGACACGCCTTATGGGCTGGCGGCCGGCATGTGGAGTCAGAGCCTGGAGCGCGCGATCACGATGCCGCGCCGGCTGCGGGCCGGCACCGTCTGGGTGAATGCCTATCGCGTCGTCAGCTACATGGCACCGTTTGGAGGCTTCAAGTCTTCAGGGATCGGACGCGAGAACGGCAAGGCCGCAATCTACGAATACCTTGAGGCGAAGAGCGTCTTCATCAATCCGAAATCGAAAATTTCCAACCCTTTCACCCTGCAATAGAGGCAGCCAATTGCCCAGGGCGGGTTGAGGGTCGGAAGTTTGGAGGGGCTTGGCAGGCAGTCCCGTCGTCGCGCGGAGAGGACATCCGCAGAACCTGCCGAAACGAGAGGGAGGAAGACATGAACAACAAGTGGAAGACACTGCTCGGTGCCGCGCTTTTATCGACTGCCTTGCCCATGGCAGCAGTCGCTCAGGGCGGTCCCCTGAAGATCCTGGTGCTCGACGATATGTCAGGCATCTTCGCAGCCAATGGCGGCCCCGGCACGCTGCTGGCCGTGCAGATGGCCGTTGAGGACGCAGGCGGCAAGGTGCTGGGACGTCCCATCGAAATCATTCAGGCGGACCATCAGAACAAGCCTGACGTAGGATCAGCCCAGGCCCAACGCTACATTCAGGAGCAGGGCGTCCGTGCCATCACCCTCGGTGGATCGAGCGCAGTCGGACTTGCCGCGCAAGCGCGTGCAGCGGAAGCGAAGGTGTTCACGCTCGCCAGCGGCGCCTATGCGCCCAACTTCTCGGAAGCACAGTGCTCGCCCTACGGCTTCCAGTTCGCCCCCTCGACCCAGGAGCTGTCGCGCGCCGTGACCTCGCGCATCGTCGGCGAAGGCAAGAAGACCTGGTACCTGATCGCCGCCGATTACGTCTTTGGTCACACGCTCATCGCTGACGCAAGCAAGTCGATCCAGGCCGCCGGCGGAAAGGTGATCGGGCAGACCCTGCATCCGCTCAACTCGAACGACATGGCCTCGGCCTTGCTGACGGCTCAAGGGTCGGGTGCCGACGTCATCGGCCTTGCCAATGCGGGCACCGATCTTGAGACCACGGTCAAGCAGGCCGGGCAGTTCGGCGTCGGCGGCAAGCTCGCCGCCATGATGGTGTACGAGAACAACATCGAAGCGCTGACCCTCGCGGCTTCCAAGGGCATGCGCATGTCGGTCTCCACCTATTGGGACCTGAACGACAAGACGCGCACGCTCGCCAAGAGAATGATGGCGAAGAATGGCGGCAAGACTCCGACCATGGGTCATATGGGCGCTTATGGCGCGGTCACGCACTATCTCGAAGCCGTGAAGGCGGTCGGGTCGGACGATCCGGACAAGGTGGCAGCCAAGATGCGGGAACTCCCCATCACCACCGGCATCTGGGAGAACCCGCGCATTCAGGCCAATGGCCGCGTGACCTATGACATGCTGCTCGTCGAGGTGAAGACTCCTGCGGAATCGAAAGGTCCCAACGACCTCTACAAGATCGTCGCCAAGATCCCGGCCGAAGGCCTGTTCCGCACCGCCAAGGAAAGCGGCTGCCCGCACGTGAAGTGATCCCGCTGGACGGGATCATCCACTCCAGCCTTCTCGAACCGCTTGGACCTGCTCGACAGAGCAGGTCCTCGATAGCGGAGATTTTCCATGAGACTTTATGTCAGCCCGACATCTCCCTACGCACGTCTGGCGTGCGTCATGTGCCTTGAGGCTCGCCTTGAGGGGCTGGAGATCGTCATCCTGGATCCCTGGCAGAACCCGCCCGATCTGTTGAGGCATAATCCGGCAGGCCGGGTTCCGGCTCTGGTTTTGGATTCGAGCGATGAAAGTGGCGCGCAAGTGATTACGGAGTCGCTCCTGATCGCGGATTTCGCAGCGCGCCGTTCGGGCGATGCGGAGCGCCTCTGGTTCCAAACCGATGCTCAGCGCCAGCTCGGCGGCATCTGCTTCGGCATCATCGATGCCGCTGCCGCCATCATGGCAGGGCGCATGGTGACTTCGGGATCCGTCAGCGAGACAGCCTTCGATTCCTCCTCTGTGGGCCATCGGAGGCAGGACGCGATCCGCCGCACCCTGGAAGCGCTGGAGCAATCGATTTCCGAACAGCGCGACGCGTTGCTAACCCGGCCTGGGATTGCGGCCTTTCTTCCGGTGATCGTCGTGGAATACCTGCAGATGAGGTTTAGCGATGCTTTCGACTCCGCAACGCGTCCGCATCTGCTTGCTTTGGTTTCGGCGCTGAAAGATCGGCCCTCTCTCTCCAGCACAAAGCCACTCTTTACCAAGTTCACACCCATTGACGGAGCGGCGGCCCGATGAGCATCGTTCTCGAAGCCCGGCAAGTCAGCAAGAGCTTTGGCGGCTTCTTCGCCGTCAAGGGCGTGGATCTCAAGGTACGGGAAGGCAGCATCCATGCCCTAATCGGCCCGAACGGCGCGGGCAAGACCACAATGTTTGGCCTCCTGACACGGTTTCACTCCACAACATCAGGCAGCATCTTCCTCAAAGGCGAGGATATTACGGGCAAAGGGCCTGCCGACGTTGCGCTGCGCGGGCTTTGCCGCTCTTTTCAGATCTCCTCGATCTTCCCAGGCCTGACGCTGCGCGAAAACGTGCGTGTCGCGCTCCAGCGCCGTCATGGCTCCAGCCATCAATTCTGGCAGCCTTCGCGCGTTCTGCGCCGTTTTGACGACGAAGCCGACCAATTGCTTCATCGCGTCGGGCTGACGCCCCTGGCGGATCGGCTCTGCTCGGAGGTTTCCTACGGACGCAAGCGTGCTCTCGAGATCGCCACCACCCTGGCCATGGAGCCGAAAGTCCTGCTTCTCGATGAGCCGATTGCCGGCATGGCCGCGGGGGACATCCCGATGATCGTCGAGCTGATCCGCAGTGTCGCCAAAGACCGCACTGTCGTGATGGTCGAGCATAATCTCTCGGTGGTCGAGAGTCTCTGCGACAGGGTCACCGTCCTGGTGCGCGGCGAGGTCATGGCGGAAGGCAGCTACAGTGAGATCCGCGACAACGCCGCGGTGCGCCAAGCCTATATCGGAGCCGGCTATGAGGTATGACCCTCTCCTTTGGATCGAGAACCTGCAAGGCTGGTATGGCGAAAGCCATATCCTGCATGGGGTCAATCTATCGGTGCCGCGCGGCCAGACCATCGCCATTCTGGGAAGGAACGGCGTCGGGAAGACCTCCACCCTGCGTGGCATCGTGGGCCTTCTGTCACGCGCCACGGGTTCCATCCGCATGAACGGCGCGGAACTGATCGGCATGCCGCGTCACCGCATTGCTTCTACGGGGATCGGCTACGTTCCCGAGGAGCGCGGCATCTACGCGTCGCTCTCGGTTCAGGAGAATCTCGATCTGCTGCCGAAGATCAGCGATCGCGGGATGAGCCTTGAGCGGATCTTCGATCTTTTCCCGAACCTGAAGGAGCGGCGCCGCGCCGCCGGCGGGACCCTTTCAGGCGGCGAGCAGCAGATGCTCTCCATCGCGCGCGTGCTGCGGGCCGGCCCCGAGCTTCTTGTGCTCGACGAGCCGACCGAGGGATTGTCGCCCGTCATCGTGCAGCACATCGGCCGCGTTCTGAACGCGTTGAAGAAAGACGGTCTGACCATGCTGCTGGTGGAGCAGAACTTCCATTTCGCACGTCATTTGGCGGATCACTTCTACCTCATGGAAGAAGGGCGAGTGGTTGACGACTTCCCCGCCCGCGATCTTGACGCGCGTCTTGATAACGTCTCCAGCCTGATCGGAGTATAAGCCGTGACAATGATCTTCGGCGTTCCTCTCGTGGCATTGGCCTCACAGCTTGTGATCGGCCTGTTCAACGGCGCATTCTACGCACTCCTCAGCCTGGGCCTCGGGGTCATCTTTGGCCTCCTGCGCGTGGTCAATTTCACCCATGGCGCCTTCTACACCGTGGGAGCCTTCGCGGCTTTCCTTCTGACGAGCTACGCGGGTTTCAGCTTCTGGGCCTGCCTTCTCATCGCTCCCCTGATCGTCGCCGCGCTCGCAGCCGTGCTGGAGCGGACGCTTCTGAGAAAGCTCTACGGGCTCGATGCACTCTACGGACTGCTGCTGACCTTCGGCATCGCGCTGCTCATCGAGGGATTGCTCCAGTTCTACTTCGGCGTGGCCGGCCAGCCGTATCAGGTGCCGGACATTCTCAGCGGCACGAGCAATCTGGGCTTCATGTTCCTCCCACACTACCGCGCGTTCGCCATTGCAACCTCGCTTCTGCTGTGTCTGCTGACGTGGCTGATCATCGAGTACACCTCCCTGGGAGCCAAGCTTCGCGCCGCGACGGAGAACAGCCGCCTGCTCGAGGTCTTCGGGGTCAACGTTCCGCTCCTGCTGACATGCACCTACGCCTTCGGCGGAGCACTGGCGGGCTTTGCGGGCGTCGTCGCCGCGCCGGTGTTTCAGGTCAGCCCGCTCATGGGCGCCAACCTCATCATCGTCGTCTTTGCAGTGGTCATCATCGGCGGGCTCGGCTCGATCACGGGCGCCATTGTCAGCGGGCTGATGCTGGGCACGCTTGAGGCGCTGGCGAAAGTCTACTGGCCCCCTTCCGCTAATCTTGTGCCCTTCCTCATCATGGCCGTGGTGCTCTTCCTGCGCCCGCGCGGACTTTTCGGAAAAGGGGAGTGATCACCATGGTCTCCGCATCGCTGTCACTTCCCCTGCAACGGCGCAGGAACCTCAACATCATCCTGCTGCTCGCGGGCTTGGCACTCCTCGCCGTAGCGCCCCTGTTTCTTTATCCCGTCTTCCTGATGAAGCTGCTGTGCTTCGGCCTCTTCGCCTCGGCGTTGAATCTCGTTCTGGGCTATGGCGGCATGGTGGCCTTCGGCCATGCAACCTTCTTCGGGGGTGCAGCCTATGTCACGGCTCATGCTCTCAAGGAATGGGGCTTCGGAGCAGGGTCCGGGCTCTTGATCGGTGTCGCTTTCGCCCTCGTGACCGGCTTTCTCATGGGCATCATCGCGATCCGCCGGCAGGGCTTCTACTTCGCGATGACCACGTTGGCGTTGTCGCAGATGGCCTATTTCGCCTTCTTCCAGGCCCCGTTCACGCATGCCGAAGACGGCATCCAGCGTGTGCCGCGCCCCGACTTCCTCGGGCTCGTATCGCTTGCCGACAACATGTCGCTCTACTACTTCGTCGTGGCCGTGTTCCTGATCGGCATGGCCGTGATCTGGAGGGTCATTCACTCGCCGTTCGGCGCTTCGCTGACCGCCATCCGCGAGAACGAGCAGCGTGCTTTGTCGCTTGGCTATCATACCAACCGCTACAAGCTGACGGTGTTCGTCATTTCGGCTGCGCTCTCCGGGCTCGCAGGATCTCTCAAGGTCTTAGTCTTCCCGATTGCGACGCTCACGGACGTCGCGTGGCAGATGTCGGGCGAAGTGATCCTCATGACGCTGCTTGGCGGCGTTGGGACATTCCTTGGGCCTGTCATCGGCGCCGCGCTCGTGCTGACCATCCAGAACTACATGGCCTCGACGGCAGTGCCAGTCACCATCTTCATCGGCTTGGCGTTCATCATCTGCGTCATGCTGTTTCGCAAGGGAATCGTGGGTGAGATCATTGCGGTTCTTCCCAGCTCTTGGTTGAACGGCTCGGAGCGCCAGAAGGCAGGCCACCAATGACCGCAGCTCAACCGATTGCATCCGAGAGCCTGCCGCTGGAAGGCTTGAGGGTTCTGGAGATCGGTCACTATATCGCGGCTCCCTTTGCAACCCGGCTGCTGGCCGATTTGGGCGCCGAGGTGATCAAGATCGAGCCTCCGGTTTCCGGCGACCCGGTGCGGAAATGGGGAGCAGCCCGGGACGGCCATAGCTATTGGTGGTCGGTGCATGGCCGGAACAAGAAATGCGTCACGCTCGACCTCAAGTCGGAAGAAGGCCGCGCGCTTCTGAAGGAGTTGGTGGCCAAATCGGACGCTCTGGTGGAGAACCTGCGGCCCGGGCAACTGGCGCGGCTCGGCTTCGATGACACGCGGCTGCACGAGATCCGTTCGGATTTGGTCATCTGCCATGTCTCCGGCTATGGGTTGACGGGTCCATTGGGCGGCCGGGCCTGTTTCGGCGCCATCGGTGAAGCGTTGGGCGGACTGCGCCATCTGTCGAACCATACGCCGGGCACGACCGACCTGCCTCCGGTACGCGTGGGCATCAGCATCGGCGACTCACTCGCTGGCCTTTATGCCGCGATCGCTGTTCTGGCTGGTCTCTGGTCCAAGGCGCCCACCGGCAGAGTGGCGGATGTGGCTCTGACTGAATCTGTCTTAAGCGTCATGGAGGGCGTGCTGCCGGAATATGGCGCCACGGGCGTCGTGCGCGAGCCGTCGGGCGGCCGCATCAGCACCGCTGCACCGACGAATGCGTTCCCGACTGCCGACGGCGGCTGGGTCTTGATCGCAGCCAACTCGGATGCGCTCTTTCGAAGCCTATGCGACGTGATGGATTGTCCGGATCTGGCGGAGGATCCCCGCTATATTGACAACCCTGCGCGCTGCCGGAACGTCGATGATCTCGAGGCTGAGATTGCCGCGTGGACTCGCCGGCACGATGCGAGATCCCTTGAGCAACGACTGGCTGAGGCCGACATCCCATCCAGCCGCGTCTATACGGCCGCCGACATCGCGGAGGATGCCCAGTACAACGCTCGCAGGATGGTGCAATGGGTGGAGGATCCGAAGCTCGGCAAGGTGCTGCATCCCGGAACCGTGCCAATGTTTGGCTCTTCCTCGCGTGACGTGCGCTGGACCGGCCCTGAGGTCGGAGCGCACAACCGGGATGTCTACTGCGGCCTCTTGAGCATGGATGAGGCTCAACTGGACCGTCTATCGCAAGACGGGACGATCTGAGCCGTGGCCCGCTTCCCCGATCGCGTGTCAATCACCGAAGTGGGCCTGCGCGACGGCCTGCAGATCGAGAAGCGCATTCTGTCAACGGACGAGAAGCTGGCATTTGCTCGTGCGCTGATCGATGCTGGCCATACGTCTCTGGAGGTGACGTCCTTTGTCTCTCCCGCACGTGTACCGCAGCTTGCGGATGCTGCAGAACTCCTCGCCGCGCTACGCTCTACGCAGAATGTAGAACTCAAAGCGCTGGTTCCCAATATCCGCGGTGCCGAACGCGCCATCGCAGCGGAAGCTGATGTGCTGGTGTTCGTTCTCTCAGCCACGGACACCCACGGGGCACGCAATCTCAATCGAAGCTCTCATGAGTCCCTGGCAGAGTTGCACGACATCATCAAGATGGCGCCCGCTGCCGGAGCTCGGATCGACGTTTCGCTCTCGGTCGCGTTCGGCTGCCCCTTCGAAGGCGATGTGCCGGTCGAAAAGGTGATCGGAATTGCAGACAGAATTCAGCAACTCGGCATCTCGCGAGTGAGCTTCTGCGACACAACCGGGATGGGCACGCCGCGACAGGTTAAGGCGCTCGCCGGAGCTCTAAGGGACAAGCTGCCCAAGATCGATCCGGCATTTCATTTCCACAACACGCGAGGACTGGGATTGGTGGGGGTCCTGGTTGCGTTGCAGGAAGGAATTGTGCGTTTCGAAAGCAGCGTGGGCGGGCTTGGCGGTTGCCCGTTTGCGCCCAATGCCGCCGGCAACGTCTGCACGGAGGATATGGTCCATATGCTTCATGAAATGGGCATCGAGACGGGGCTGGATCTGATCCGTCTGATCGACGCGGCACGATTGGCCGAGCAACTGGTGGGACGTACGCTCGACGGACAGGTGATGAAGGCTGGCCCCCGCTCAAGCCTTCATGACTGCGATGGTTGAGGACGATGGGCAGCAGACATCTTCAGGCGCTTCCCGAGCAAGTAAACAAGCGCTGTCGGGAGCGACCCTCTACGGCGGTGTCTTGCGATGCGCCGGCAGGTGTGCAAGTGGACATCGTGTAAGGCCGCTCACTTCATGTTACCTCGATCAGGCTTGATTTCATGACTACAACTCCTCCCATGATCAGAGAGAATGAGGGTGGCGGCGAGGCCGCTGACGAGCTGTTGTCGACCCTCGGCCTGCGTCTCCGGGAGCTTCGCCGAACACAGTCCCTGACCTTGGAGATGCTGGCCCAACGTGCTCAAGTCAGCCGAGCCATGATCTCGAAGATCGAGCGCGGCGAGAAGATGCCGACCGTGGGGATCCTGGTACGCATTGCGACCGGTCTCAATGTAAGCCTTTCCGCATTGCTGGGCGAACAGGCTCAATCCGCTTCTATTCAGTTGCAGCGCGCCAATCGTCGGAGCCGCTTTCGCGATCCCTCGACAGGTCTCGAACGGGAGGCTGTCTTCTCCCCTGCGGAGGGTGATGACATCGAAGTTGTACGGCACGTTCTGCCCGGATTGCGATCGACAGGCCTGCTCTCCCCCTATCCGGTACCGACGCGCAAGCTCGTCTTTTCGCCCAGCGGCCCGCTCGTGGTCAAAATCGGCGAGGAGACATTCTTGATGGAAGCCGGTGATGCGTTGCGCTTCGATGTGACATCAAGTTACAGCTTCTCCAACCCGGAGGCGGCACCTGTCAGCTACTACCTGTTTATGTCCCGGCAGAGGAGCGCCGTCATATCGGCCACCTAGATGCTCTTCTATCAGTATAGGATCACGTCTTCGGCTTAGATGCTCCGTGGAGTACGATTTCGTCTTGCGTCGCCATGTCTTTGGCTTACACAGCCGCAGGTCGGAAGCCCGAAGCGATCGCTCCAGGCTTCCGCTTTGACGGTCAGGCTGCCTTTCTGGCGCCGGAGCCGGGGCTGCCCCAGACCTCCTCGGCGATTTCGACGATCATGCGCAGCTTCGCCCATTGCTCCTCTTCGGCCAGGGTGTTGCCCTCCTCCGTGGAGGCAAAGCCGCATTGCGGCGAGAGGCAGAGCTGGTCGAGGTCGACGTACTTGGCAGCTTCGTCGATGCGGCGCTTGATGTCGTCCTTGTTCTCGAGAATGCCGGTCTTGGAGGTCACGAGCCCCAGAATGACGGACTTGCCCTTCGGCAGGAAGCGCAGCGGCTCGAAGCCCCCGGCGCGGTCCGTGTCCCATTCCATGAAGTAGCCGTCGACCGGCATGCGGTTGAAGAGCACTTCGGCCACGGGCTCATAGCCGCCAGAGGCGATGAAGGTGGAGCGGAAATTGCCGCGGCAGAGGTGCATCGTGATCGTCAGGTCGTCCGGCTTGTCCTTGAGCGCCTCGCGCACCATGCCGGCATAGATTTCAGGCTGCTTCTCCGGATCGTCGCCGCGTTGACGCAGCATCTCGCGCTGGTCCGGATCGCAGAGATAGGCAAAGGAGATGTCGTCGAGCTGAAGATAGCGGCAGCCTGCATCGTAGAAGGCGTGCACTGCCTTGTTGTAGGCTTGGCCGACATCGGCATAGAAGTCGTCCATGTTCGGATAGACGCCCATGTTCATCATCTTCCGACCGCCGCGATAATGCAGCATGCTCGGGCCGGGGATCGTCATCTTCGCCACCCGGTCCGTGTTGTCCTTCACGAAGCGGAAATGATCGATCATCGGGTGCTGTCCCGAGAAGCCGACTTTTCCGGTCACGCGCAGAGCCTTCGCAATGCCGACGCCGCCCTTGAAGTTCATGCCGGAATCAGCCTCGACTGACGTGACGCCGTCGAGGTGCTCCAGGAAGTCGAAATGCCAGTAGGCGCGGCGGAACTCGCCATCGGTCACAGCCTGCAGGCCGATCTCCTCCTGGCGCTTGATGAGAGCCCGGATCTCACGATCCTCGACCTCTTTCAGAGCCTCGTCCGAGATCTGCCCGTCATGGTGCTTGTGACGGGCCTCCTTGAGGGCTGCCGTGCGCAGAAGGCTGCCGACCATGTCGGCGCGGAAAGGCGGCTTGGTGCGTTGCATGGGTCGATACTCCGGTTCTTCAGGCTAATGGGATACGGCGCGCATCGGCTTCTTCTTTGCCGTCACGCCGAGGTGCTGTTCGAGAGCAGCCGGGTCATCAATGAGAGCCCGGCTTGAGCTTGCATGAACGATGGTGCCGCGATCGAGGATGAGCGCGTTGTCGGTCACGCCAAGGATCTTTTGCGCATGCTGCTCCACCACGATGGCCGACATGCCCTCCCGGCGGATGATCCGGGTTAGTGCTGCAAGCAGTTCCTCGATGATGATAGGCGCAAGCCCTTCCGTCGGCTCGTCCAGCAGCAGGAGCTTTGGATTGAGCACCAGCGCACGGGCCACCGCCAGCATCTGCTGCTCGCCGCCGGAGAGCTGGTTGCCCATATTGGTCCGGCGTTCCTTGAGGCGCGGGAACATGTCGTACACTCGGTTCACGTTCCAGGGCCCTGGACGGGACACCGCCGTGAGATTCTCCTCCACGGTCAGCGACTTGAAGATGTTGCGCTCCTGCGGAACCCAGCCGATGCCCGCATGCGCACGCTTGTCGGACCGCATCGCTGTCAGGTTTTGACCATCAAGCATGATCGAGCCGCCACGATGACGGGTGACCCCGATGATGGTGTTCAGAAGCGTCGTCTTGCCCGTGCCGTTGCGGCCGAGCACCGCCAGGGACTCGCCCGGCTTGAGGTGCAGGTCGATGTTCGAGATGACAACGGCGTCACCGTAACCTGCTGAGACTTTCTGCAGGGTAAGAAGATCACTCATCGACGCTCTCCCCGAGATAGACAGCCCTAACCTTCGGGTCGGTCGAGACCTGTTCAACCGTGCCTTCCGTGAACAGCGCGCCGTTCACCATAACCGAGATCCGGTCGGCGAAGCTGAAGACCAGATCCATGTCATGCTCGATCAGGAGAACGGAAACGTCCCGCGGGAGCGCCGCTACCGTCGCAAGCAGTTCGTGCCGCTCCGCCTCCGGCACGCCGGCGGCCGGCTCGTCCAGCAGGAGCACGCGGGGTTTGCAGGCAAAGGCTACCGCAATCTCCAGGAGGCGCTGCTTGCCGTAGGCCAGATTGGAGGTTCGCTCGTCGAGCACATCGGTGAGGCGGAAGCGTTGCGCAATCTCGACGATCTCGTCGATGATCTCTCTCTTGCTCCCCGTCACGCGCCACCAATCGTGCCCGCCGCCCGTGCGCTCGGACACCGCAAGACCGATGGTCTCAAGCGGGGTCATGGCCGGGAAGAGTTGGTTGATCTGGAAAGTGCGGGCGAGACCGCGCTGCACCCGCAACTCGGGGCGCAATCCTGTGATCTCCTGACCTTCCAGGAAGATCTGTCCAGCCGTCGGTTTGATCACCCCGGTGAGCAGGTTGATGAATGTCGTCTTGCCGGCGCCGTTTGGGCCGATCAGCGCATGGCGCGCGCCCTGCTCCAGCTTGAACGACACGTTGTCTGTCGCGACGAGGCCGCCGAAGCGCTTGACGAGGCCTTTCGTTTCGAGAGCGATGGTCACGTCATACCTCCCGGGCGGATGTTTTCGGCAGCGTCTCAGGGCTCTTGGCCGTGCGGCCGGCCACGCCCTTCCAGAGCACCCTCACCCGCTCGGTCAGGCGCTCACGACCGGCGAGCACGATGATGACCAGGATAAGGCCGATCCAGAACTGCCAGTATTGCGGCGTCCAGGCCGAGATCACGTCCTGTAAAACCTTGAAGACGATGGCGCCGATGAGTCCGCCATACAGATAGCCGACGCCGCCGATCACCAGCACCAGCATCACGTCGGCGGAGCGATGGAAGGCGAGGACGTCGAGCGACACGAACTGAGTGGTCTGGGCCAGCAACGCACCCGCTATACCGGCATAAGCCGCCGCAAGCGTATAAACCGCCACGAGGCGACGATTGACTGGTATACCGACGGCGCGAGCCTTCAGAGGATTGTCGCGGATAGAACGCAGCGAGAGGCCATAGGGCGAGACCACGATCCTGCGTGCCAGGATGAAGAGCAGGAAGGTCACGGTGAGGCTGTACCCGTAAGCCGTGGTGCCGAAGATGTCGAACTCGAACAAGCCGAGGATCGGGCCCATGGCGATTCCCTGGAGACCGTCCGCGCCGCCCGTGAGCCAGGAGGCCTGGTTGGCGATCTCGCCGAGAACGAGCGCCACGCCCAGTGTTACCATCAGCTTGGTGAGGTCGGACCCACGCAGCACGAGGAAGCTTGTCACGAAACCCAATAGCGCTGCGGCGATGGCGGCGGCTCCCAATCCCAGCAAAGGGTCTGCGATACCATCTCTCGCCAGAATTCCAGCCGTGTACGCTCCCAGCCCGAAGAAGGCTGCATGGCCGAGCGACACGATGCCGGCATAGCCCAGGATAAGATCGAGGGAGAGAGCGAACAGACCGATGATCACAATCTCGTTCAGGATCAGATGCCGCTCAGGCAAGAAGTACAGGGTCGCGGCTGCGATCAGCCAGAAGAGGATTTCGCCAATGCCCCATCGCCCTCTGCGGACCAAGGTGGCTCTGACGTGATCGGCGATGTTCGTCGACATGGGTTCAGGTCCTGTTGGATCAGCGCGCACGTTCAAAAAGTCCCTGCGGGCGCAGAACGAGAACGACGATCATCAGCGTGTAGATGACGAAGGCGCCGACGCTCGGCACATAGTACTTGCCCGCCACATCGGCGATGCCGAGCAGCAGCGAGGCCAGAAAGGGTCCGGTGATGCTGGTGGTGCCGCCAACAGTGACGACGATTAGGAAGTAGATCATGAACTTGAGCGGGAAGGTTGGATCGAGGCCGAGGATTTCTGCGCCGAGCGCACCGCCTAATCCCGCAAGACCGGAACCGAACGCGAAGGTCGTTGCGAAGATCAGGCTCACATTGATGCCGAGCCCGCGCGCAACCCGTGGGTCGTCCACCGCAGCCCTCAGCCGGCTGCCGAAGCGGGTCTTGGTCAAGATCAGCTGCAGGGCAACGACGAGCGCGCCACAGATAACGATGATGAAGCTGCGGTAGAGGCCAACCTGAACGCCCAGAATGTCGATGCGGCCCTGGAGCCATGTCGGCAACTGGATCAGTTGCTGCTGCGAGCCGAAGCTGTAGTCGACGGCGGCTACCGCCATGAAGACGAGGCCGATGGAGAACAGCACCTGATCGAGATGGCTGCGGGAGTAGAGGCGCTTGTAGAGCGTTCTCTCAAGCACCAGCCCAAGGATGGCCGGAACGATGAAGGCGAGCGGCAGGGTCGCCAGGAAGGGAACGCCGATCCGGTTCATCAGCACGGCCGTGACATAACCGCCCGCCATGGCGAAGGCGCCATGGGCGAGATTGACGAAATTCATCAGGCCGAGCGTGACGGCCAAGCCGCAGGCCAGCACGAACAGCAACATGCCGTAGGCAATGCCGTCGAAGAGAATGGTGAGCACCGCGTTCTCCGGAAAAACTTGATCAGAAGCGCCACGCGTCAGCGTGGCGCTTCCTAGTTGTTGTGATCAGTTGGCCTTGGTGGCTTTAACCGGATCCTTGACGTTCGGGATCGTGGCAAACTCCACGTTGTAGAGCTCCCCGTCCCGACGCTCCACTTTCCGCACATAGATGTTCTGGATGATGTCCCGGGTCTGCGGATCGATGGAGACAGGCCCGCGCGGGCTGGTCCAGCTCATGCCCTTCATGGCATCGATCAGCGCCTGCCCACCCTGGCCGTTCGTCTTCTTCAGGCCCTCGTAGATCAGGTGCATGCCGTCATAGCCGCCCACCGCCATGAAGTTGGGGCGCATGTTATTGTTGGCCTTCTTGAACGCCTCCACAAACGCCTTGTTCTCAGGGCTGTCATGAGCCGTCGAGTAGTGCTGGGTGGTAATGGCGCCGAGAGCGACATCGCCCATGCCATTCAGAATGTCGTCATCGGTCACGTCACCAGGGCCGATCAGCTTCACGCCGCTCTTGTCGAGACCGCGTTCCACGAACTGCTTCATGAACTGTGCACCGATGCCGGACGGCACGAACACGAAGAGTGCGTCGGGCTTGGCATCAGCCACCTTCTGCAAGAAGGGCGAGAAGTCCGGGTTCGCCAGCGGCACGCGCAGGTTCTCCACCTGACCGCCTTTACCTGTGAACGCGCCGGTGAACGCCTTTTCAGCATCGATGCCGGGGCCGTAGTCGGAGACCAGCGTCACGACTTTCTTGATGCCGTTCTGCGAAGCCCAATCCGCCATCGGCACGGTGGCCTGCGGCAGGGTGAAGCTCGTGCGAACGATGAATGGCGAGGCTTCCGTGGTCGTCGCCGTAGCAGCGGCCATGACAACGGCCGGCACCTTCGCCTGCGTGGCGAGCGGTGCGGGCGCAAGCGCCAGGGGCGTGAGGCCGAAGCCTGCCAGGACGCTGATCTTGTCGTTGACGATCAGCTCCTGCGCCAGGCGCTTGGTCACGTCCGCCACGCCGGTGTCGTCCTTCACGATCAGCTGGATCTTCTTGCCCGCCACCGTGTCGCCCTGCTGCTGCATGTACAGCTTGACCGCTGCCTCGATCTGTCGACCCGTCGAGGCGAACGGCCCCGTCATCGGCAGAATGAGCCCGATCTTCACCGTCTCCTGCGCCAGGGCCGCCCCGCTCAGGGCCAGCGTCAGGGCTACAGCACCTAGAAATGTCCGACGTCGCATCCTCTTCTCCCTCTTTTCTTTATGGCGTATTCGCCTTTGCATATCAGGCGCGGATGCGCCTCTTGATCAGCACCGAGCCTGGCACGAGGTCCATGTCCCTCTGGTTTGTCAGTGCACGTTCCAGGTTGCGGTGAGCAATACGGGCGTGCTCGCGCATAATGGCTTCGGCGCGGGCTCCCTCCCGCCGCTCGATAGCTGCGAGAACACAATGATGTTGGTCCTGGGCCACGCTGAGAATGTAATTCATCTCTGGTAAGCGCGACTGCACGGGCACCAGAGCACTCGGTGATGCGAACGGCAATGCGCTGACCCTCTCGAGCTGGCGGGCCAGGGCCTGACTGTCGGCCATGCCGATCAGAATCTCGTGGAACTGGGCATTCAACTCCACATAACGCAATAGATCGATGTCCCCCGTGTCGCGCCGCATGAGCTCGTCGATAGCCTCGAGGCAGTTGGCGGCGTTCCGGAGCTCCGTCCGGCTGACGCCGCGCTCGGCAGCCAGACGTGCGGCGAGGCCCTCAAGGGTTCCACGGATCTCGATGGCCTCGAAAACCTCCTTCTCCGAGAAGGTCTTGACGGAGAAGCCGCCAGACGGGATTGCCTCCAGCAGCCCCTCTTCCTCCAGCCGGATGAGTGCGGAGCGAACCGGCGTTCTCGAGACGCCCAGGCGCTCGACCATCTGCAACTCGGAAACCCGCTCGCCGGGGTTGAGCTCGCCTCGCAGGACGAGATCGCGCAGGGCAAGTTGCGCCCTCACGGTCTGCGTCACCGAGCGATCGCTGCCATTCTCCGCGGCCTTGGTCATGGTTCCGTCAATTCCTTTCCGCACGCAAGCTAGGCCGTTCACGCGGCTCTGTCAGCCGTGTCAATGGTGATATCCCCGCCGGCGACCCTGGACACGCAGGTGCAGAGCTTCCTGTTCTCGGCCTTCTCCTCGTCGCTGAAGAACACGTCCCGATGATCGACCGTCCCGTTTGTCTCGATAATGTACAAGGCACAGAGGCCGCACTCGCCGCGCCGGCAGTCCGAGATCATCGCAACACCAGCCGTCTCCAAGGTCTCCAGCATGGTCTTGTTTGGCGGAACCTCAACCTCCATGCCGAGCCGTGGGATCTTCACCTTGAACGCTTCGGTGGCGAACCGGCCGCTGTTGCCGAACGTCTCGAAGCGCAGCTGATCCACAGGCCTGCCGCTCCGCTGCCAAGCCCGCTTGGCCGCCTCCAGCATCCCGATGGGACCGCAGACATAGAGCTCGCCGCCGGGTGCAAGACGGGCGATCTCGGAGTCGTGGTCCACACGGGCTCCTTCTTCGTCGAGGAACATCTGCAGCCGCTCGCCGACGTGTTCCCGCATCGCGTCAGCAAGGGCCATATCCTGGCGGCTCCGGCAGGCATAGAGCACACGGAATTTTGCGCCCGCATGCGCCAGGGCGAGGGCCATGGTGTAGATAGGCGTGATGCCGATGCCACCGGCGAGCAGGAGGTATTCCGGTCGGCCCAGGCTGAGATCGAAGTGATTGCCGGGTGTCGAGATGCTGAGCTGAGCGCCGGGCACGAGGCTCCACATATAGAGCGACCCACCACGGCTCTCAGGCAAGCGCTTCACCGCGATCCGGTAAAGTCCGTCGGTGCAGGGGCCAACGACCGAGTAGGAGCGGACATCCGCCCGCTCCCCGATCTGCACCCCCACATTGATATGGCTCCCGGGTGTCGGCGCAACGAACTCGCCCTCCGGCTCAATCTCGAAGAGCCGAATATCCGGGGTGAGGTCCCGCACCGAGCGCAAGACCCCTTTTCGCCATTCCACCTGTTTGCTCATGGCGAACCTACTCGGCCGCCTCGCTCGGGATGTGAACCGGATGCCCGCCCTCTGCCTCGAGCATTGTGTCGATCAGCTTGCGGGCCCAGAGCGCCCCGGCATCGATGTTGAGGTTGTAGAAGGGCAGACGCGGGTTCTTGTCGATGGCCACCTGCTGGGCTTCGAGCACCACGTGGTCCTGATCGTAAACGCCCTTGCCCTCGTTCACATGGGCCTTGTTGATGTCCTTCGTGAGCTGCTCGTCGTCCGTGCGGAAGGTTCGCACGAAATTCCAGAAGTAGTGGCAGCTTCTGTCAGTTTCCGGGGTGATAGCTGCCAGAAATGCACCATTGACGCCTTGCGAACGGTCGCCTTGCGGTGCGCCGGTTCCGGTCACGGCCACACCCACGTCACCAACCACCGTCGAAGGCGCCTGAAAATAGATGATTTGCCACCGATCCACATGTTCGCCCGGCCTGTCGAGCTGCTTGGCCCAGAACGGCGGCGGCTCGATGTTGGTCATCCAGCGGGTCACGGTCGCCGTGCGATCCGTATGGGTGACGTCGAAGGGCGCACTGGTGATCGCCTCGTCGCCGATGCTGCCCGCATGGACATAGGTCTCGTGCGTCAGGTCCATGAGGTTATCGATCACGAGACGGTAGTCGCATTTCAGGCTGTAGAAGGTACCACCTTCGCCGACCCATTCGGTGCCGTCATTCCAATGGAAATCTGGAATCTTGCTCGGATCGGCAAGCGCGGGATCACCAGGCCAGACCCAGACGAGACGGTGGCGTTCGGCGACCGGATAGGCGCGCACGCAGGCCGATGGATTGATGGTCTTTTGCGCGGGCATGTAGGTGCAGCGTCCGGCAGCATTAAAAACGAGTCCGTGGTAGCCGCAAACCACCTCGTCACCCTTGAGATGGCCCATGGAGAGCGGCAGCAGCCGGTGCCAGCACGCATCCTCAAGAGCAGTCACCTGACCGTCCGACCGACGGTAGAGCACCATGTCCTTGTTGCAGATTGTCCGGGCCGCGAGCTCATGCTTGATTTCATGGCTCCAAGCCGCGGCATACCAGGCGTTCAACGGGAATGGGCGCGCTTCTGTCATCGTCTTCCTCCGCGGATGCAGAATGTATACAGATCCGATCGTGGGACAACTATACGAAGGGCTATTGTGGCGATTTTTAATTGCTGCACAGCAGCAAAATGCATTCGATTTGGGCTGCTGTATACATAGCAGGAAGCGCCGCTCTTCAGCAGCGCTTCCTAGTTGTTGTGCTCAGTTGGCCTTGGCGGCTTTAACCGGATCCTTGACGTTCGGGATCGTGGCAAACTCCACGTTGTAGAGCTCCCCGTCCCGACGCTCCACTTTCCGCACATAGATGTTCTGGATGATGTCCCGGGTCTGCGGATCGATGGAGACGGGCCCGCGCGGGCTGGTCCAGCTCATGCCCTTCATGGCATCGATCAGCGCCTGACCGCCCTGGCCATTGGTCTTCTTCAGGCCCTCGTAGATCAGGTGCATGCCGTCATAGCCGCCCACCGCCATGAAGTTGGGGCGCATGTTATTGTTGGCCTTCTTGAACGCCTCCACGAACGCCTTGTTCTCAGGGCTGTCATGCGCGACCGAGTAATGATGCGTGGTGATGGCGCCCAGCGCCACATCCCCAATGTTGTTGAGCAGATCGTCGTCCGTCACACTCCCTTCGGCGAGAAGACGAATACCGCTCTTGTCGAGACCGCGCTCCACGAACTGCTTCATGAACTGTGCACCCACACCTGAGGGAACAAAGGCCAGGAGGGCATCGGGCTTGGCGTCGGCCACCTTCTGCAGAAAGGGTGAGAAGTCCGGGTTGGCCAGCGGCACCCGCAGGTTCTCAACCTGACCGCCGGCTTTAGTGAAGACTTCCGTGAACGACTTCTCCACGTCGATTCCAGGACCATAGTCAGAGACCAGCGTCGTCACCTTCTTAATGCCGTTCTTTGCAGCCCAATCGGCAAGGGGAACGGTCGCCTGCGCAGCCGTAAAGCTAGTTCGAACTACGAAGGGCGAAGCCTCTGTGATGGTCGAGGTCGCGGCCGCCATCACCACTGCTGGAACCTTGCCTTGTGTTGCTAATGGAGCTGACGCAAGAGCGAGCGGCGTGAGGCCGAAGCCTGCCAGGACGCTGATCTTGTCGTTGACGATCAGCTCCTGCGCCAGGCGCTTGGTCACGTCCGCCACGCCGGTGTCGTCCTTCACGATCAGCTGGATCTTCTTGCCCGCCACCGTGTCGCCCTGCTGCTGCATGTACAGCTTGACCGCTGCCTCGATCTGTCGACCCGTCGAGGCGAACGGCCCCGTCATCGGCAGAATGAGCCCGATCTTCACCGTCTCCTGCGCCAGGGCCGCCCCGCTCAGGGCCAGCGTCAGGGCTACAGCACCTAGAAATGTCCGACGTCGCATCCTCTTCTCCCTCTCTTCTTACTTCATCGGTCTTCCCAATGAGAAACTTGCGGCCTCTTACAGGAATATAAGGAAGGAGCGCCTCTCAGACGCTCCTCAACTCATTCAGGCTTGATCCCGGTACGCTTCACCAGATCGCCCCACCGCACCATTTCTGTGGCGATGTGTTTGCGGAACTCAGCCGGAGTATTGGTCCAGACCTCAGCGCCTTCCAGCGATAACCGCTCTGCGATTTCCGGTGCGGCCATCGCCGCTCTGATTTCGGTGTTCAGCCGATCCACCACTGCTTTCGGCGTGCCGGCCGGCACTAAGATGCCATACCACTGAGAAGCCTCGAAACCGGCATAGCCTGACTCGGCGACGGTCGGGACCGTGGGTGCTCCCTTGAGGCGCGAGAGGCCGGAGACCGCAAGTGCCCGCATCGTGCCCGCCTCGACATGCTGGAGCAGGTTGGGAGCGCCGGTGAAGGTGAGCTGCACACGTCCGCCAAGGAGATCCGTGACGGCAGGAGCCGTCCCCCGGTAGGGAACGTGGGTCATGGAGATGCCGGCACGATCAGCAAGCGCCACCATAGCGATGTGAGCCGCACTTCCAATGCCGCCTGACGCGTAGTTCAGCTTGCCGGGGTTCTGCTTGGCGTACTCGACCAGCTCTTGAAGCGTCTTGGCCGGCACATCGGGGTGAACGACGAGCATGTTGTGTACGTTCGCGATCCCGCTAACAGGCTCGAAGCTCTTCATCGAGTCATATTGCAGCTTCGGATAAAGCGCCGGATTGACTGCGAAAGTACCGATATGACCCATCACTAGGGTATGACCATCGGCAGCCGCACGAGCTACAGAGGCCACGCCGACAGAGCCGCCCGCACCCGGACGGGACTCGACGATTACCGGATTCTTAAGAGATGCCTCAAGCCTCTGCCCGAGCAGGCGAGCCAAGATGTCAGTCGACCCACCTGGCGTGAAGGGGACAACTAGAATGATGTTCTGGCTGGGATAAGTTTGTGCCGCAGCGCGCGTGGACAGTGTAGCGGCTGTCGTCCAGGCCGCTGCTCCCATCAGAACATAGCGGCGTGTCAGGTTGGGATCAACAGACTCTCCGGACGTGCCGTTTGTCATGCGAAGTCTCCTCCAGGCTCCGCTCAGTTCATGCTGAGCAGTTGCGCCCATAAGACGCCATCAAACGACTCCTGAAACAAATTAATTCTTCGGGGGCATTGCTTAGAGAAATTCATATATGCGAGGCAGCATCGCTCCTCTTCAAGCTGTCATGGGATCGATTCGATGGGCTTGGAAGCGAGAGGCCAGAGCCGTAATCTCGATGGATTCGACAAGACCTGCACGGGCGAATGGATCGGTCTCCGCAAAAGCCTGAGCAGCCTCCCGCGAGGGAGCCTCCAGGATCCCGAAATTCCCCAGCGGACTCTCCGCATCGTCCTCCGTCAATGCGCTACCGATCAGCACCCTTGCGAGCCCGCCGCCACCCGTGGCGACGTGCTGGCGATGCGCGTCTCTGTGCTGCTCGCGCAGCTCGAGCATGCCCGGTTTGTGGCGGCAGATCATGACCCAGTACATGAGCCTATCCCGCCACGGCTGGAGAAGCAGTCGACTTGTTCTCCATGACGATCATGCCGGCGCCCGTCATGGAAGCGGGGACGAAGTAGTGCTTGTGCCGGACTTCCACGTCGTGATCCATGGCGCCGCGCATGACGAGCCACATCATCAGCTCTGCCCCCTCGCTGCCGAACATCTCCACATACTGTTCCCGTGACATGTTCGCGAGCTTCTCGGGATCGATGGCGATGTCGTTCAGGAAAGCTCGGTCAGCCTCCGGGTTCACGAACCCTGCGCGGGCCCCCTGAAGCTGGTGGGAGAGTCCGCCAGTGCCGAGCACAACAAAGCGTTCGTCGCTTGGATAGCTCTCGATGGCCTGCCGCAGGACACGGCCCATCTCATAGCAGCGGCTCGGAAGCGGGATAGGATATTGGATCACATTCACGAAGATCGGCACCACGCGCACCGGCCACTCGGCGGGACGGCCCCAGAACAGCTCCATCGGCACCTGAATGCCGTGATCTACTTCGATCTCCTGGCAGATCATTGGGTCGAACCGGTTCTCGATCAAGGTGTCGATGAAATGCCAGGAGAAATCGACCGCTCCTTTGAAGGGCGGAATAGCGCGTGGTCCCCACCCCTCGTCGACCGGGCGATATTCTTCGGCACAACCGACCGCGAAGGTCGGCACCTTATCGAGGAAGAAGGAGTTGCCGTGGTCGTTGAAGATCACCACCGCCACGTCGGGCTTGTGCTCCTGCACCCAATCCTGCCCTGGGATATATCCATCGAAGAACGGCTTCCAATCCGGCGTATCTCGCAAACCTTTGTCGATCGCTGCGCCGATCGAGGGCACGTGGGACGTTCCCAATCCTCCAATGAGCTTCGCCATTACACTTTCTTCCCTAAACGGTTGCGCAGAAAATCGTCGTGCTCCATGCCCGCCTGATGGGCGCCGATCTCAGTGATGCGGACCGGGTCGACGGCGGAGATCTTGAGGATGAAGAACAGATTGCCGCCAAGCCTCACCATCTCGCGCCAGTTGCGCGTCATGACGGCCTCCTTCTCCTCCGGCGTCAGGCCGAAGCGGTCGAGATAGGCGCCTTCATCCTGCTTGAAGGCCTCACGGTTCTCAGGCTTGCTCAGGCCCATTGCCATTTTATTGATACGATAGCCGCCCAGCGAACGCTTGCGGTCGAAGAGCGGCGTGTCAGGAATGCGATCCTGCCCTGGCTTCTCGTCCATGATGTTAGCTCCCCATCCTTGCGGCGCCACGCGCGCTCGCAAGCTTGTTCTCAAAGCCCAGCCAGCGCAACAGGGCGTTCGACACTTGCTCGGGCTGCTCGAGCAGGGTCATGTGGCCGCTGTCTTCGATCACCACGAGTTCCGCATTCGGAATCCGTGCGGCCATCTCCTCGTGCTGCGCGAGCGGGCTCCACCGATCCTGGCGACCTACCATGACCAGGGTCGGGCAGGTGACGTCCGCGAGACGGGGCACCAAGTTCGGACGATTCAGGAGTGCTTGGATCTGCCGCTGATGCTGCTCGGGGGTCGCCCGCATCACCATTTCCCTCATGGGAGCCAACAGGGCCTGATCGTCGATCCTGTCCGCATGAACCATAGGTGGGAGCCATCGGTTGGCAAGAACTCCCATGCCTTCAACATAAGCCAGGTCCACCAGCACCTGCCGCTTGGCTTCCTCTCCTTCTCGACGGGAGTCGATGCCCGTATCGATCAGAGCCAATTTCTGAATCCGCTCGGGCTCAAGATGCATCATCTCCATGGCCACCCGGGCGCCCATGGAGTGGCCGACCGCGATGATCGCCCCTTCCACCATCGCGAGCGCAGAGCGAGCCATAGCCTCAAGGGAGTCGTGTTGGGAGAAATCGGGGACGAGGATATGGGCATGAGGGCGCAGGGCTTCCACCTGTGCCCTCCAGACACTGGCGTCGCACAGAAGCCCCGGCAGGAGCAGGATTGTCGGGCGCTCGTTAGGTGCCGTCATTGTTACGCTCCACAGACACCTTTTGACTGAACCGCGATCAATGTCTTGTCCTCACTGTTTCGGAATTCCAGCCCTCTCGATCACGGCCCGCCACTTCTCGATGTCGGACCGGAGGCGCCCCGTCAGTTCAGCTGGAGTTTCGCTACGTGCCTCGATGCCGAGCTCCAGCAGACGTGTCTTGATCTCCTGGGTCGCAAGGATCTCCTTGAGGGTAGCGTTCAGCTTCTGGACGATTGGCTCCGGAGTTCCCTTCGGCGCGAAGAGAGCATTCCAGGAAGTAACGTCGAAACCCGAGATTCCCGCCTCCTGAACGGTCGGCACATCAGGCATCGCGGCCGAGCGACGGGGCCCCGACGTGGCCAGCGCCCTCACCTGCTGCCCTTCCAGGGCCGACTTCAGCGCAGCCTGCGAGTCGATCAGGAGATGCGCATCATTCCGGATCAGAGACACGATGGCGTCCGGCGTGTTGCGGTACGGGACATGCCGGAGATCGACACCTGCCTCGCCTCTGAACAAAACCGAGGTGAGATGCTGCGTGCTGCCGACCGCAATGGTCGCAACGTTCAACTCACCGGGCTTCTTCTTGGCAGTCTGGATAAGATCCTTGAAGCTCTTATGCTCGGAGCCCGCGTTCACCACGAATAGAAAGTCGAAAGTGCCGAGGGTCGAGATCGGGACGAAATCACTCAACGGGTCGAAGGGCAGGTTTGCAAAGAGCGGCACGCTCACGGCCGTCCCGTTCGTGAGCATCTTCAGGGTCTGCCCGTCAGGCGGACTCGACAGGGCTGCGCGAGCAGCTGTGATGCCGCCAGCCCCTGGCATGTTCTCCACGATGAAACGCTGCCCCATCTTCTCGCTGAGCTTCTCGGCGACGATCCGGATGGTGACGTCGGCAACGCCGCCAGCACCGAACGGCACGATGATCTTGACCGGACGTGTCGGATAATCCGTCTGCGCAGACGCAGGACCAGAGAGAGCCAGCCCTGCGGCCACTGCCAAACCCAGCAGCATGGATCGTCTGGTGGCCGTTGCGAACATGCGTGCGTTTCCTCTCTGCTCTTGATCTCAGGTTGTTATCCGAAGCGAAACAGGCGCGTTGGGTTATCAACGAGAAGCTTCTGCCGCATGCCGAAATCTGGCGCATAGAGCGGCACCAGATCCACCAGATCCCCGTCATCAGGCATGACAGGCACGTTCGGGTGGGGCCAATCGGTTCCCCACAGAACGCGGTCCGGCGCGGCCTCGACCAACGCGTGCCCGAAAGGGGCGACATCGTGGAACGGTGGCCCTGTGCGCGAGATGCGCTCCGGACAGGAGATCTTCACCCAGCACTTTTCGTCATCGCGCAGAAGATCGAGCAGTGCCGTGAAACCAGGCTGCTCAAGCCCGTGGCTCGCATCGACAACGCCCATGTGGTCGATCACGTAGGACACCGGCAGGTTCATCAGCCGAGGCCGGAATTCGGGGATGAGGATCGCCGGGAGGTAGAGATCAACGTGCCAACCGAGCCCCGCAATCCGCTCAACGATCCGGTCGAAGGCGCTCATGTCAGGCATCGTTCCGAGGCGGGGCAGGAAGGTGAACCGGCACCCCTCAATTCCGGCTTCAGCAAGCTCCCTCAGTTGCCGGTCGCCGAATGTCTCATCGATATTGGCAATGCCTCTGTACCGCCCGCCGCTTTGAGCGATCGCATCGGTAACGACCCGGTTGTCGCGTCCATGAGGCGTAGCATTGACGATCACCGCCCGGTCGATTCCGAGACGGTCATGCAAAGCTCGAAACATCCCCAGCGGCGCATCCGGCGGTGTATAGGGCCGCTCCGGCACATAAGGGTAGAGGCGGTCAGGCCCGAAGATATGGCAATGCGTGTCGCAGCTACCGGCTGGGAGCCTAAACGAGGGGACCCGCGGATTAGGATGCGGCGGCGGGATCGTCGGCACTGACGTCATTCGGCTGATCGGCCCTCGTCATGGATCAGAAAGCAGGTACTGGACCGTAAGAAAGGCAAGACAGGCAAAATGAAGCAAATGGTTTGTTTTTGGGCATTGATGAATATACTTCATATATGTAGCAGCAAGCCACATCTACGGATCCTTCATGCGCATCGACTTTCTGGGTCTTCACGCCTTCGTGGCCATCGCCGAACGGGGCAGCTTCCAACTGGCGGCGGCTCATCTCAACCTCTCCCAGACGGCGCTCAGTCACAGAATCCGTAAACTGGAGGAAGATCTAGGAGTGAAGCTCCTGTCCCGGACCACCCGAGAGGTGTCGCTCACCCAGGCTGGCCTCAACCTGCTGCCCAAGGTGAAAAGCACCATCGAAAGCCTGTCGGTCTCACTGGACGAGCTCCGCCACGAGGGGCGCGCCCGTCAGGAAACGCTGTCCATCGGCTGCCTGCCCACGATTGCATCAGGCCGTCTGCCTTCAGCTCTGCGCCGTTTTCAGGAACGGCACCCGGACGTGGTGCTGCGGATCTACGACAACTCTGCCACCGAGATCAGCAATCTGGTTCAAGACGGTACGATCGCCTTCGGGATCACTCTGGTGGCAGCTCACCGATGGGATTTCGATATCGAGATGCTGATCAAGGATCCCTTCACCCTGGTCTGCCCGGAAGATCACCCGCTAGCCTCCCAACCAGCCGTGAGCTGGTCCGATCTGACGGAGGAGCCCTTGATCAGGATCAGCCCGCAAACCGGCAACCGGATGATCATCGACGATGCCCTTGGCAGCCGCCGGGAAGGCCTGACTTGGCGGTTCGAGGTCCAGCACATCCAGACGGCTGTCGCCTTGGTCAAGGCTGGGGTCGCGCTGACAGTTATTCCGAGCCGCGCTTTCGACTCCGTTGACGAGCGTGGCCTCAGGCTCGTTCCTCTGCGCAACCCGAGCATCACCCGTCAGCTCGGCATCGTTTCACGGCGGGGCACACCTCTGTCTCCGCTGGCTGACGAGCTTCGAAAGATTATCGTCGAGGTATTTACCGGTGATGGGTACGCTCCTCAGAAGCGCGCAGCCAAGAAGCCTGATCTGAACGTGAAAAAAATTCATCAAAAGCCGTAAACAAACCATTTGCTGCATAAAGTCCCCTGATGCACCCTCCCGGAACCATTCACCGGTTCAGGGGAGAGGGACCATTCAGCCTCGTATTCCTTGTATGATCCTTCGGGGCGGCACCTCCAAGGGCGCCTACTTTCTGGCTGACGACCTTCCATCCGATCCGGCGCGTCGCGATGCATTGCTCCTGTCGGTCATGGGTTCGCCCGATCCACGCCAGATCGATGGCATCGGTGGCGCCCACCCTCTGACGAGCAAGGTTGCCATTGTGTCCAAATCCAAGCGCCCGGACTGCGATATCGACTTCCTGTTCGGCCAAGTCGCTATCGACAAACCGAAGGTGGATGTCACGCCGAATTGCGGCAACATCCTCGCAGGCGTTGCACCCTTCGCGATCGAGCGCGGCCTCGTGAAAGCTGTTGGTCCCGTAACACAAGTGAGGGTGCATACGGTCAACACGGGAACAATCGCTGAGCTGAAAGTGCAGACGCGTGATGGCCATGTGGTCTATGGCGGCGATGCGCGCATCGACGGGGTACCGGGGACCGCAGCACCGATAGCAGTCGAATTCCTCGATGCTGCCGGCTCGGTTTGTGGCTCCCTGCTGCCGACCGGCAACGTGGTGGATCACGTAGCCGGTGTGGACGTGACTCTGATCGACAACGGCATGCCGGTCGTCGTCCTTGAGGCTTATGCCGTTGGGCGAACGGGATACGAACCCCGCGACCTGCTCGACAAGGACACGGAGCTGAAGACGCGCTTGGAGGAAATCCGTTTAGAGGCCGGCAAGCTTATGGGTCTTGGCGACGTCTCTTCCAAGGTTGTGCCGAAGGTGGCCCTTGTGGCGCCTCCCGCTGCCGGAGGGCATGTCTGCACCCGCAGCTTCATTCCACACGAATGCCATGCATCCATCGGTGTCTTTGCGGCAGTGACGGTTGCGACAGCCTGTGTGCTGCCGGGCTCACCTGCATCGCGAGTGGCACAGATCCCACCAGGACGCGAGAAGACTCTCTCGGTCGAGCATCCGACGGGCGAGTTCAGCGTGGTGATTGAGGTTGGAGGGACTGAGGAGAACCCTGTCGTCCAGAAAGCCGGCCTTCTGCGCACCGCCCGCCTGCTCTTCGAGGGGCATGTGTTCGCGCATGAGTCACTGGCGCTGCCCTCCCAAGCCGGCCGAGACGCCGCCTAGCTTGTTGCAACACCTTCTTTTGAGGCCACTATGATGACTGGAAAGACCGGACTTGTCGTCACCGCGCATCCTGGTGACTTCGTGTGGCGAGCAGGTGGCGCCATCGCTCTTCATGCGAAGAAGGGCTACTACATGAAGATCGTTTGCCTCTCATTCGGCGAACGTGGGGAAAGCCAATGGGCTTGGAAGAAAGGCGACGTCTCGCTCAGCGAGGTCAAGGCGCAGCGGCGCGAGGAAGCTGAGCGTGCCGCCGGGGTGCTCGGTGCCGAAATCGAGTTCTTCGATGCGGGCGACTATCCGCTTCACACCACGCCGGAGATGCTCGATCGTCTGGTTGACGTGTACCGGGAGCTTAAGCCTTCGTTCGTACTCACCCATTCTCTGGAAGATCCCTACAATGTCGATCATCCGGAGGCGACGCGCTTTGCGCAGGAAGCCCGCATCATCGCACAGGCGGCCGGGCACAAGCCCAACCCGGACCTAACCTACAATGCGCCGCCGGTCTTCCTGTTCGAGCCGCACCAGCCTGAGCAGTGCAACTACAAGCCCAACGTGATCCTCAACATCGACGATGTGTGGGAGACGAAGCGCAAGGCCTTCGAGATCCTGGCTGCGCAGAAGCACCTATGGGAGTACTACACCCGCGTGGCCCTGAACCGCGGCATGCAGGGCGGGCGCAACTCCGGACGCGCCATGACCTATGGCGAGGCCTATCAGCGCATCTTCCCCCAGATCGTTGAGGAACTCGCATGAAGCCCATCGTCGTTACCAATACACCGCGCATCAACCAAGACGTCGTTGACCGGCTTGCGGAGCTCGGCGTTGCAACCGCTCATGAGGCTCTGGGCCGTTCAGGGCTCATGAAGCCTTATATGCGGCCAATCTGGCCAGGGGCCCAAGTAGCCGGCAGCGCCGTGACAGTGCTGGCGCAGCCTGGCGACAACTGGATGATTCATGTGGCCGTCGAGCAGTGCAAGCCGGGCGACATCCTGGTTGTTGGGATCACCACCGACAACACCGACGGCATGTTCGGAGATCTATTGGCAACATCACTTAAGGCTCGCGGCGTGATCGGTCTCGTAATCGATGCGGGCGTGCGTGACGTGAAGACCCTGACCGAAATGGGTTTTCCCGTATGGTCGCGGGCGATCTCCGCTAAGGGAACAGTGAAGGCGACGCTCGGCTCCGTCAACGTCCCCGTGGTTTGCGCAGGTGCGCTGGTGAAGCCTGGCGATGTGGTCGTCGCCGACGATGACGGTGTTCTGGTGGTGCCGCGCGGGGAAGCCGAAGCCGTAGCAGTTGCCGGTGAAGCGCGTGTTTCGAATGAAGGCTCGAAGCGCGAGCTACTCGCCTCCGGAGTTCTGGGTCTTGATCTCTACAAGATGCGCGAGCCCTTGGAGAAAGCTGGTCTCGTCTATGTCGAGCACAAGGATGAGGAGTAAGGGCACAGCCCTTCTCCTGTTGAGAGATGGTGAGAACACATGAGCCTTGAGATCGCCTTCATCGGCTATGGGGAAGTCGGGCAACTCTTCTCGCGCCAGCTTGCAGCCAAACCAGGCGTGCGCGTGACCGTTTACGACCTCCTTTTCAACGACCCGAACCGAGGCCCGGAGCTGAAGCAGCGAGCATCGAATGAAAAGGTTCACGCCGTGGGCAGCACGGCCGAGGCCTGCTCAATGGCAGAGATCGTCATCTCGGCTGTCACGGCAGCTTCTGCGATCGTGGCTGCGCAGCAAGCTGCGCCTCATTTAAAGTCACAGCAGACCTATATCGATCTGAATTCCGTCTCACCCGCGACGAAGCGAAACGTGGCCACCCAAGTTCAGCAGGGAGGCACAGCTTTCATCGAGTTCGCCGTCATGGCTCCCGTAGGAGGCGTCGGCATCGAGGTCCCCATTCTGAGCGGTGGCGCGACAGCCGAAACGATCTCCGCGCGGCTCAATGAGCTCGGCATGAAGATCACGCCTGTCAGTCCTGAAATCGGAACAGCATCCGCAACGAAGCTGTGCCGCAGTATCGTCATCAAGGGCTTGGAAGCACTCATGGTGGACTTCACGCTAGCCTCCGAGAAGGCAGGCGTGATGCCAGCCGTGCTGGCGAGCTTGAGAGCGTCCTATCCCGGAATGGATTGGGACAATATCGCGAAGGTGATGATCTCCCGCGTGAAGCAGCATGGCGTGCGGCGCGCGGCAGAAATGCGGGAGGCAAGCCGCATGATTACCGAATTAGGTCTGGACGGATCGTTGGCCTCAGCTATCGCCGAAAGACATGAGAGTTTCGCGAGATCCGGATTCAATTCAAGTAGCACTTGAACGCAACGAAATCAGAAGGTCTCATATCCTGAACCAGCAGTTCCGTCGCGATCGATCAAAGTGCTTAGGCCTCAGCATCCGTCGAGATGTGGCGTGTCGCCCAAAGTGCAGCCTGGGTTCGATTGCAGGCTCCAACCTTCTTTAGGATCGCCTTGACGTGAACTTTCACAGTCGATTCAGATAGTTTGAGCTGGCGGGCAATGACTTTGTTTGGCGCCCCCTCCCTCAGGTATTCCAGGATCTGCGCCTCTCGCACCGAAAGCTTTCGGCCTGACGATCCGTAGGTTTCGCTTCTTCCGACGTTCTCTGCTGGCGAAGGTGCGGTAAAACCTGCATGAGGCTCTGTCATCGACAGGACGAAGGCTGAAGGCAGAACCATTTCGCCAAGCATGACAAGTTCGAGGGATCCAATGAGAATCTCACGTTGGCTGTTGGTGAGGCAGAAGCCATGAACTCCGGCCTTCCAGGCCGCCGATACCGCGTCGGCTTCAAACACTTCCGCCAGGATCACGATTTTTGCATCGGGAAAGCGCGTCTTAATTCGATGGATGACGCTGGTCGCGCTATCACCACAGCTCTGACCATCGATGATGAAGAGAACATGCCCTCCATCCTGAGCCTCCGGTAGGGTTGATATGTCGTCTACGGCTTCGTGCCAGACATTGAATCGTCCTCCGGCTAGAACCGTTTGCAAGCCGATCCGCAGGAGTGGATTGCTACATACCGGAAACACCGTCGTCGGAGGCTTTTCTCCCAAATGAAGGATTCGCCGGTCTTCGATTAAACTTTGCAATGACATGGATGAACCCGCTATTTTATAATCTGTTGCGCGCTCCCCTGAATCAGGAGCTCTCTAACGAACGACGTAGACAATCCTGCGCGAAGCTGCGTCCACGATGACCCGATGGTCATTCATGACCGCGTAGCGATAGGTTTCATGGCGCGGGATCGGGTGAAGGTCGATTTCCTCCGGCAGGGTCTCCCCGATCAACGCGCCACGGCTGAAATGAGAGGCCAAGGTCGCATCGAACTGTGAAGCGTCCCTCACGGTGGCTTCGGCAGCATTGCTGCGCATGGCATCGAGGAATGCATGCTGCTGGTCCGCTGACACGGGCAGTCCAACCTGGTGTGTTGCGTTAGGTCCTATAGTGGGAGTTACAATTGCGCCCACGGAGAACACGGCGATAGCCAGATGATACGCGGCTCGCATGATTACCCTCTATCACTAGCGTGCTAGGACAGAGAACGGATCGACCCTGACGTTTATTCCGATCCATTACAAAAAAGGGCATACCTCTTCCGAGGTAGATTGCGAATCAGCGCCTGAATTCGGCCAGTGCCTTAGCTTCCGCTTCACTTTCCAGCGGGCTCCTGGCCCCCAGATTGCCGAGATAGGCATCCACGAGATCACCGCCTGAGCTGGGCACGTACTCAGCGCCTTTGGCAGGTTCTGCCAAAGCGAAGGTTACCCTCCATTCATCGGTTCGGCAGGCCACCGCCCCGGCTGTGGAGGAGGCAGACTGAAGCCTGAACTCGCGGCACAGGGACTCGTTTGGGAGCCGGTATGTGGAGACCACCCTGAGCCGCCCAACGGGAAGCTCCACCTCATGACCGGACTCGAGACGGCTCAGCTCCTTAAGAACAAGGGGGTCTTCCAGATGGGCGAGGCGACCTGCGTCCGACTGTGATTGCCGCCCCATGAAATAGCCCGAGGCCACCGCGACAGCCGCGAGGGATGCGGCCATCGCCATCTTCGTGGTCAATAGCCTGCTTGGCCATATACGCTTTGTCTCGGCCGGTTCTGGCGCCTTGCCGGCCGCACTCGCCATCTCGTAGGCCTCAATCTGGGCTGAAATGACCGCGCGGAGCTCACTTGGTACCTCAGGGGCGAGATTGCTGGCAAAGAATGAACGTGTCAGACGGCGGCTCTGCTGGAACTCGACGATTTTCCTCGCGATCGTTGGGTCTTGTGCCATGACACGGGCGACGGCGGCTGCGACGGGCTCGTCGAGCTCTCCGTCCGCAAAGGCCATCAGGATCTCATCGGTGAGATGCAGTTCCGACATTGTTCTACTCCACTCTCATCTCATGTGACCTCAGGCAGCCGCTGTCATTTCGACCAATCGTTTCCTGGCCCGAGCCAGGCGGCTCATGATGGTCCCGACAGGAACATTCAGCACCTCTGCAGCCTCCCGGTAGGTGAGATCTTCCCCACACACCAGAGCAAGCACCTCGCGCTGCTCCTGCGGCAGGCTGTCGATCGCCCGCTGGACCTCGGCCAAAGCGAGCTTGCTCATGATCGGCTCCTCGCCCGGATCACCCACCAGCTGCGTCTGCGTCTCCACGTCTTCCATCATGCCTTCGGCTCTCAATCGTCTCAGGTGGTCGATCCAATGATTGCGGAGAATCCGGAACATCCATGCATCGAACCGGGTGCCCGGCGTCCAGCTGCCCGCTTTGGCAAGGGCGCGTTCGCAGGCCCCTTGAACAAGATCGTCCGCAAGAGGTTGCGAGCGGCAGAGCACCAACGCAAAGCGCCGGAGCCTCGGCAGAAGCGCCACGAGTTCCTGTCCTATGGCTGTTGCCATTCCTGCTCCGCGTGACCTGATAGAACCATAACGGGAAAGCTAGTCGTTTTATTCCAACCTCAAGAGGAAGCGCCTCTAACCAAGGGATGAGCAAAGCCTTTCCTGGCCGAAGCAAAATGAAAGGGCGGCCCGAAGGCCGCCCTCAACTCAAGACCGTAGCCGATGATCGTTAGCGGACGACCTGAACGATCTTGCGGCTGCCGGGCTCCACCAGCACCGGAGTATTGTTCACCACGGTGTACTTGTAGCCCTTCACCTTGTACTCGGCCGGCACTTCGTAATAGGTCACGCCGGATTCCGGCAGGGTCGCGCCCACGCGCACCTCTTCGCGATAGGTGTAGGACGGGACCTTCTGGGTGGTCACATACGAGCGGAACTCGGGCTGCTGCTGATCGGCGATACCGCCCACGATGGCGCCCGTGACGCCGCCCACGGCTGCACCAACTGGGCCACCTACGATCGCGCCGCCGACCGCACCCGTGGCTGCACCCGCAGCGGCACCACCGGACTGCGCAAAGGCCGCTGCAGGGGCGAGAGCAGCGAGAACAACGCTGGTGAGAAGGATCTTCTTCGACATGATCTGACTCCTGAATATTGCTTCGGGATTATCACCCGGCAACCGACAACGCATCATACCCGAAGTAGTTTCAAAGCAATCAATCTCGATCAGCCGGCCTCTGTCGCAGAAAGATTAATGAACGCATGATGAACAGGAAATCTCCCTAATATTCAGCAATGCTTATGAACAATGCGAACGCGGCAATTGATGCCCAGCATTACCATATTTATGTTAGTGACTTTTCTAAGCTTACAAAGATGCATATTTCCCGCTGATCAGCCGTAACTTGCTGGACGGCCCACAACACCTCTGGAACTTTGAGAGCGCTTGAAACATGCTGGCGCCTTGATCGTTATCTAAGGTTCAGTGGACCTACAAAGCCACTGAGGGAACAAGGGCCCTGTTGCGGCGCATTAGCGAGCCGGGATGATGACATCGAAACGACGCTCCCTGCTGGTTTTGGCATCTTGTGTTGCCATTGCTTGCCCGACCAAGGTTCAGTTCGGAATTGGCGATGGGATCGGATTGGCTCTCACCGAAGTTCCAGTTATGGCCAAGCCCGGGAATGACGGCGGCAATGGCAATAGTGGGAACGGGGGTGGGAAAGGAGACGGTGGGCCTCCAGGAAACTCTGGCAACAGTGGGAATGCAGGCAACAGCGGCAATTCCGGAGATCGCGGAAACAATGGCAATGCTGGCGATCGCGGCAGCGGCGGAAACGCAGGAGGTCAGGGCGGCTCAGGTAACAACGGCAGCGCGAACGGCAATGCCGGAGGAGCTGGAAATTCTTCAGGAGGCAATGCTCCTGGCAACGGCAACGGCAACGGCAACGGCAACGGCAGGGGTGCTGGCAACGACAGTGCTGGTCAAGGCAGATCTTCAGGCCAAAACGACTCCGCAAACGCTGGAGGAGCGTCAGGCAGAGGCAACTCATCCGCCCAAGGGAACGTCTCTGGGAACAGCCGCGCTTCGCGCTCCACGGCACCCGGCTCCAAAGCGCCTGGAGGGCTGCCAGGGGTCATAGGGACGATCACCAACAGTCTTCGCCCCATTGCAACGGCACCTGTCAAAGCCATTGAGAAGGTCTTGGCTCCCAGGAGCACACCGAAAAGCAAACCTGCTCGATCCGCGAAATCCAAGCCAACCTCATCGCAGGGGGCAGTTCAGACAGGGAAGGCCGCCCCTTCTCCCAACAAAGCCGCGGCAGGTGCTGCAAAGCCCCCCAGCTCTCTCGCCAACCTACCGCCTCAGCCCGGACGAACCCAGACGGCGAATCCGGCAGCGGACCAAACCCTTCCCAAACCCAGGCAAGCATCGCGCTCGATCGTGGCTGTCGGCCTCACATCGAAGAGCTTGGCCCAGTTAAGGACGCAGGGCTTCCAGGCCGAGAGGCAGACCAAGGGCACGCTCGCGAGCGTGGTGCGGCTCATTCCGCCGAGCGGCATGTCGCTTGCTCAGGCTCAGCGTGCCGTGCGCGTCGCCGATGCAGGGGCTACGGCCGATTTCGATCATTTTTACTATACAGATGGGGCTGCAGGCTGCACCGGCACTGGCTGCGAGGCAGTCTCCCTCGTGGGCTGGAGCCTGCCGGCCGCTAAACAATGTGGGCCAGTTCCAACAATCGGCCTTATCGATACAGGCATTGACCGCGAGCATGAGGCCCTGAAGGGCCAATTTATCGAGACCGTCTCCGGGTTGCAGCTTCGCGGCGATCCCTCTCAGCGCGACCATGGCACGGCTGTGGCGGCCCTTCTCGTTGGACGAAGCGGAAGCGAGGCTCCAGGCCTCCTGCCCCAAGCACGCCTTCTGGCGGTGGATGCCTTCTATCGAGAGGGTGGAACAGCGGACCGAACAGATGTGACGGCACTCGTGATGGCTCTGGAGGCGCTGGCGGATAAGAACGTACGCATCGTCAACATGAGTTTGTCCGGCCCCCCTAACGAGGTCCTCAGGAAAGCTATCGAATCTGCGCAGGCGAAGGGCATGACCATCATCGCGGCCGCAGGGAACAACGGGGCAGGCGCCGAGCCTTCCTATCCAGCCGCCTATCCGGGGGTGATCGCCGTCACGGCCGTCGACAACAAGCGCGATGTCTATCGCCGCGCGACCCAGGGCGACTACATTGACTTGGCTGCGCCCGGAGTCGACCTGTGGGTTGCCGCGCCGGGCGGAGGCGGAACGACGAAGAGTGGCACATCTTATGCCGTGCCATTCATCTCCGCCGCTGCTGCAGTCCTCCACGCTTCAAACACAAGCCTGAACCCGGCCGACCTTGAGGCTGCTCTCGAGAGCAGCACAATGGATTTAGGCAAGCCGGGTCGTGACCGAACCTACGGAAACGGCCTTTTGCAAGCGACAAACCTGTGCCCACCTCAGGCAGAGGAAACACCTGTCGCACAATCCCAAGTCAAGTTCAAAGCCACGACACCCTGAGAACGTAGGCTGCATGGGAGAGCGTCGAGATTGACCTGACATATTGGGAGCAGGCTGCTCCCAATGCCCCATGGATGTTTTTAGAGTTGGTTGCTCAGGTAGCGCTGCAGGGTTGCGCGAGTGCCTTCACGCCATAGCCCATTCAATGCCGCCTCGAAGCGGGAGCGGAAGACAGGGCTTTCGGAAACATCACCAAAGATGTCCCTCAGGTTGAGGAAGCTAGACGCATCCTCTCTTGCAGCCAAAGCTGCCGGTTGCAGGCGGCCGGCATTCGGATCGTCAAGTGCGAACGGCTGGCCCTGATCGTTCACACCCGCGCAGTACCGGCACCACAGGGCCGATACGAGAGCCAGCCCCGTGACATCTGCGCCATCCCTCAACCGATTACGCGTGGAGGGCAGGATGAACTTGGGCTGCCGATTGGAGCCGTCCTGGGCAAGACGGGGTATCGTGTCGCCGACATCGGGATTGCTGAAGCGGCTGGCGATCAGCTGATAGTAATCCTGGAGGTCGACACCCGGCACAGGCGGCACACAGGGAATGATTTCCTCCATCTCCAGTTTGTCGAGGAAGCCGCGCACCAGCGGATCCTCCATGGCCTGATGGACGTAGTGAATGCCCAGAAGTCCAGCCGGATAAGCGATGGCCGCATGTCCGCCATTGAGAATGCGCAGCTTCATGAACTCGAATGCTGCCACATGGGGCGTGAAGGTGACGCCGACCTCTTCCAAAGCCGGACGACCGGTGGGGAAATGATCTTCCAGCACCCACTGACGGAACGGCTCGCAAAAAACGGGCCAGTTATCCTGCACGCCGAAGCGCTCGACCAGAGCGGTGCGCTCCCTGTCGGTGGTTGCTGGCGTGATGCGGTCGACCATGCTGTTGGGAAAGGCCACCTGCTCGCGCACATAAGCCGCAAGAGACGGCTCGATCAGGTCCGCAAGGCCAGCAACGGCCTCCCGCGCGACATTCCCGTTGTGATGAATGTTGTCACACGACATGATCGTGAAGGGCGCAAGACCTTCATCCCGGCGGCGCTTGAGGGCTGCCAGGATTACTCCAAACACGCCCCTGGGCGTCTGCAGGTGCGCAGCATCATGCACGATGTCCGGATTCTCGGGATTGAAAGCCCCTGTGCCCGGATCGATGCAATATCCACCCTCCGTGATCGTGAGGGACACGATACGCAATGCCGGATCGTCGAGGGCTTGCACAATCGCGCGACCATCCTCTCCAACGGGAACGAAATCGACCATTGCGCCGGTGACCCGAGCATGATTGGCTCCGGGCTCGAGTTCCACCACGGTGGTGAGCCAATCCTGAGGCTCGAGCGCCTGTCGCATTGCCCTGTCACCAGAGCGGATGCCTGCGCCGATGAGGGCCCAATCACGATCCTTGCCCGCATTGAACAGCTCGTCCAGATACACCGCCTGATGAGCGCGGTGGAAGTTGCCGATGCCGATATGGAGGATCCCGGCCCTGAGTTCTGCACGATGGTAATTCGGCCGGGCTATGGCAGGCGGCAGGTTCGCGAGATGGTTCAGGTTCAGGATTCGGCTCATGATGCTGGCTTTTGTTGGTCGCGGCAGAGATGTGAATTCATGGATGACTTTCCTCCACCCATCAACATCGCCTGTAACAATGTCAACAGTTCGTCGGCTCTGACGGACCTCGGCTGCACCCCTTGTGGCGTATTCCCTAATAGCCTTGAAAGGCCAGCATCGCGACCATTCATGAATCGACCCTCGCTACCGTATCGACTAAGATGCAATCTGGAGCGCAAGCAGTCACTTGCGGCTGAAGACTTGTTGTGTCTTGCAGCAGGCAAGCGCTCCGAAGACGTTGGTGCAGCTCAGTGGCGGGAGGCTCGCCATGGAACGCAAACTGTCGGTTCTCGCTGCGGCCCTCGTCTTTGCGATGGCGAATGCCAGTTCGGCTGGCGCTGAGATCCTCATTGGCATGGCAGGAGCCCTGACGGGTCCTAATGCATACCAGGGTGAGCAGCAGCAACAGGGCGTTGAACTGGCCATCGAGGACATCAATGCCGCTGGTGGCGTGCTCGGCCAGAAACTGAGGCTTATTTCTGTCGACGACGCCTGCGACAGCGGCCAAGCGACTGCGGCGGCTCACAAGCTTGTTGCTGAGAAGGTAACTTTTGTCGTCGGGCACCAATGCTCGGGCGCTTCCATTCCGGCGGCTGGCATCTATGAGAGGGCCGGTATCATTCAGATGACGCCGGCCTCAACCAGCCCACGCCTGACGGAAGCGGGCCGCTCGAACGTCTTTCGCATTTGTGGGAGGGATGACCAGCAAGGCGCGATCGCGGGTGCCTATCTCGCAGCACAGGGGCGGGACACCAGGATCGCCATTCTCAGCGACGGATCGATCTATGGAAAAGGGCTGACCGAGGAAACGCAACGCCACCTTCGCAACAATGGTGGCACCGAGACACTCTATGGTGAACTTGAGCCAGGCCTGAGCGACTATTCAACTCTCATTGCGAAGTTGCAGGCTGGCGGAATTCACATTGTCTATTTCGCCGGATACTATCGGGAAGCAGCCATCCTGATCCGCAATGCACGCGAGCAGGGCTACAATCTTCAGCTCGTATCCGGCGACAGCATCGCGAGCGAAGCTTTCATCCAGGTGACAGGTGAGGCTGGCGAAGGAACGGTCTTCACTTCCTTCCGCGACCCGCGCAGAAACCCCGGCGCGACCTCTCTCGTCGAGCGATTTCGTCAAAAAGGATTCGAGCCAGAAGGCTACACCCTCTATAGCTACGGCGCCGTACAAGCCTGGGCCCAGGCGGTCGTGAAGGCCGGCTCGATCGAGCCCCAAGCCGTGATCGGCGCCCTTCATGCGAACGAGTTTGAAACCATTCTCGGTCGGGTCAGCTTCGATGCCAAGGGAGATGTGCGACAACCCGGCTTCGAATGGTTCATCTGGCGGAGTGGTCATTATGTGCCCTTGGAATGAGGAAGGGGCCATGCCCCTGTCAGCATGCCCTTCTACCTGAGTGTCCGCTGGCGCTTGCTTCTTGCCTTTCTCGGCATCAGCACCTTCGCGGTGTTGGCTGCAGCCACTGGGACCTATGCTTTCCGTCAGATGGCTCAAGTGATCGAGCAGATCACCGAGCAGCGCGTGCCTTCTGCTCTTTCGGCTCTTGACCTCTCACGGCAAGCCGAGCGCATCGTTGCGGCAGCGCCAACGCTTCTCACGGCTCACACGCAGGCCCAGTACCAGGAGACATCGGCTGCCATTACGGCGGAAGTCGAACGCCTCGAAGATCTGCTTGCCCAGATCCGGAGCGAGGTTGATCCAGCCACGATCGCCGCCATGGAGCCCGCTGTCGCGGGATTGCGGCGCAACCTCACAGGTCTTGCTGGCCTTGTGGCAGGACGCCTCGCCGTAGCAGCGCAAAAGGATGCGCTGGTCCAGCGCCTCTCAAACGCAACGGTGGCGGCGCAACGCCTGATCGCCCCTGCCCTCGTGGTCCTGGACGCGAAGTTTGCAGCCTCCCGTCGCATAGACCGTGGCGAGCAGACAACTGCAGGCTTTCCGCAACCTCCTTCGGTGATCGTGCAGGAGATTGCCGAAAACCTTCTCATGCAGAAGGCGCAGCTTGAATTCGCCGCGATCAGCGACGGCCTGCTCAAAGCATCACTTGCCGAGAAGGCTGCCGATATCGCGGTGATGAGCTTTCCTCTCAACCGCTCCCTGTCGGCCTTGCGCCAGATCGCCTCTGAATTGGCGGATCAACGCCTGCGATCCCGCTTCGATCAGCGCATCTCGGATTTCGCTCGTTTGACCGATGGGCAGGACAGCATCCTGTCGGCACGGAGGACGGAGCTCATCCTCGTCGAGGATGCCGAGCGGCTTCTTGCAGAGAATGCAGGCCTTTCTGCACAGCTGACGAAAGCAGTCGACGGTCTCGTCACGATGGCCCGTGACGACATAAGTGCTGCAAGCGGTGAGGCTTTGATGGCTCAACGCATCGGCCGAAACATTCTGCTGAGTGTCGTGTCTCTCAGCCTTCTGAGTTCTCTGCTCATCGTCTGGCTCTATGTCGATCGCAATCTGGTCGCGCGGCTGCAGAACCTGAGCAACAGCATGCTGGCGATTGCCGGAGGCAATCTGCGCACACCTCTGCCACGGGATGGAGGGGACGAGATCGGGCAGATGGCAAAGGCTCTCGCCGTCTTCCGAGATACGGCAATCGAGGTCGAGGAGAAAAACCTGCGCGAGGTCGCCAGCGCCCGGCAACGGCTGATTGATGCAATCGAGAGCATCAACGAGGGCTTCGCCCTCTACGACGCCGAGGATCGCCTCATTCTGTGCAACAGCCGCTACGAGGAGCTCCTTTATCCTGGATCCGGCGTTCCCATGGAGCCTGGAACGTCATTCGAGACGGTGATCCGGCGTGCCGCGGAGCGAGGCCTCATCCTGGAGGCGAAAGGGCGGGTCGACACCTGGGTGGCCGAAAGGCTGGCGCGCCACAGAAATCCGGTCGCGGCCGAGATCCAACACCGAGACGGCAATCGCTGGATCCAGGTCTGCGAGCGCCGGATCGCAGGAGGCGGGACTGTCGCGGTCTACACCGACATCACGGAAATCAAGCACCATGCGACGCAGCTTGAGCTCGCCCGTGATGAAGCCATGGCGGCGACGCGGGCAAAGAGCCAGTTCCTGACGAACATGAGCCATGAGCTGAGGACGCCGCTGAACGCCATCATCGGCATTACCGAGATGCTCAAGGACGAGGCCGAAGAGACGGGAGATGAGCCCCTGGTCGAACCGCTGGACAGGATCCGTCACGCCGGTACGCATCTCCTGACCCTTATCAATGAAATCCTCGACCTCGCCAAGATCGAGGCAGGCAAGCTGGAGCTCCATCCGGAGGAAATCGATCTTGATGCCTTGCTCAGGGATGCTTCATTGACGGCTGATCCTCTTGCGAGAAGCAACAACAACCAGCTCAAGGTCGAGATCGCCCCTGATATTGGCAGGATGCAGACCGATCCCGTTCGCCTGCGACAGGTACTGCTGAATCTGCTGAGCAATGCCTGTAAGTTCACGAAAGACGGAACCGTGACAATAAAGGCTTCCCGGATCGTGAACCGAGGAGGAGATACAATAATGATTGCGGTTCATGACACGGGTATCGGCATGACGACCGAGCAATGCGACAAGCTCTTTCAGGAGTTCAGCCAGGCGGACAGCACGACGACACGCAAGTTCGGGGGGACCGGGCTCGGACTTGCCATCAGCCGCCGGCTTTGCCGCGTCATGGGCGGCGACATAAACGTGCAAAGCGCTATGGGGGTGGGCAGCACTTTCACCGTCTCCCTGCCGGCAGGCGGGGTGATAGGCCCTCCCAGAAGACGCTCCATCGCAGGAAGTTCCCCGGCGATCCCGCAGCCTCTCGGACGAGGAAGACGCGCGCTGATCATCGATGACGAGGCGACATCGCGAGAGATCCTGCGCCAGATCCTGATGCGTGAGGGCTTCGAAGTGTCGACGGCGGAGAGCGGCCGACGAGGCGTCGAGATCGCCCGTGAGATCAGGCCATCGGTCATCACCCTGGATGTCCTGATGCCGGACCTCGATGGCTGGAGCACTCTCCAGCAGTTGAAGCGTGATCCGGACCTTCAAGATATCCCGGTCATCATGGTCACCATCGTCGACGAGGAGAACCAGGCCTATGCCCTTGGGGCCGCCGCCTATCTGACGAAGCCCGTCAACCGCGAGAGCCTCCTGAAGGCTCTTGCTGCCTGCCGAGCCGATCATGCGAGCTCTCGGGTTCTGGTCGTGGAGGATGATCCGCACACCCGAGGATGGCTTGCCCGGATCTTGCGCGAGGACGGGTGGGAGGTGGCCGAAGCCGAAAACGGGCGGGTTGCCCTGGACCGTCTCCCGCTCGTCAAGCCCGATATCATCCTCCTCGACCTGATCATGCCGGAAATGGACGGGTTCGAGTTGGTCGATGAGATCCGTCGAAGCGAGGAGATGCGACATCTTCCCCTCATCGTTCTGACGGCTGCCGACGTCGACGAGGAAGCCCAGCGGCGCCTGAGCGGCGGCATTCGAAGAATCTTGCGCAAGAAGCTCGGCGACCGCGATGAAGTTCTCGCCACGTTGCGGGACGTCATCGCCGATTGTCTGCGGCTCGGCCGAGTGGAGCACCAGGAGAAAATGTGATCAGAATTCTCAATATCGAGGACGATGGGGCCCTGAGCACCTGTGATACCAAACCGGTCGACCTCGAGAGATTGCTTGAGACAATCGGCGCATTGATCCAGGATCGGAGCTTTCCATGACCAACGCCGGCGTCCGCATCCTTGTGGTCGATGACAACGAAGACAACCGGTACACGCTGACGCGAAGGCTTCAACGTGAGGGATGGGCGGATCTGGCGACAGCTGAGAATGGGCGCGAGGCTCTCACTCTGATTGCCCATGAGCGCTTCGACCTCGTTCTCCTCGATATTATGATGCCCGAGGTCAATGGCTACGAAGTCCTGAAGCATCTCAAGACGGACTCGACGACGCGCGACATCCCGGTCCTGATGATTTCCGCCCTATCGGAATTCGAGAGTGTCGTCCGCTGCATTGAACTCGGAGCCGAGGACTATCTGCCCAAGCCGTTCAACCCGGCGCTCTTGAGAGCACGCGTGAGAGCCTGCCTTGAGAAGAAGAGACTGCACGATCAGGAACTCAGCTACCTCACCGAGATCGATCATCAGCGGCGTCGCGCCGAGGCACTTCTTCATGCCATTCTGCCGTCGCAGGCGGTCGACGAGCTTGAGCAGTCCCAGACCGTGACGCCCCGCCGCCACGATGATGTCGTCGTGTTCTTCGCCGACATCGTCGGATTTACCGCCTATTGCGATCTCCTTGCCCCCGAGGAGATTGTCGCGAACCTTCATGTGTACGCCTCAAGCTTCGAAGAGATCGCCTCGCAGCATGGCCTCGAGAAGATCAAGACTGTTGGCGACGGATTTCTCGCCACTGCCGGCCTGCTCCTGCCCAATGCGGATCCGGTGATGGCAAGCGTCAAATGTGCCATGTCGACCATCGCATCGGCCCGTGATCTGCCTCTGCCTTGGGATGTGCGCGTTGGCATCCACGTCGGCCCTGTTGTTGCGGGCGTCGTCGGGCGGCAGAAATTCAGCTTCGATATCTGGGGGGATACGGTGAATGTCGCCGCACGGCTCGCCGGGCACGGCAGGCAGAGCGGCATCAATCTGAGCGCTACTGCCTGGGAGCGCATTCGGACGCGTGTCGATGCCGCCCCCCTGGGACCTGTTCTCATCAAGGGCAAGGGCGCTATCGACGCCTACAGGATTGCCCCTCCAGGATAGATGAGGCGGACGGCTCCTGGCCGTCCGCCGCTCTCAGATATGGAGTTCGCGCCCGAGTGACTTCAGGGCACTCTCCTGGAAAGCCTCGCCCTGGGTGGGGTGCGCGTGAATGGTGCCGGCGATATCCTCAAGACGTGCCCCCATCTCAACGGCAAGGCCGAACGCAGCAGAGAGTTCGGACACGCCCTGCCCGACGGCTTGGATGCCGAGAACCAAGTGATTGTCCGCCCGGGCCACGACGCGCACGAAGCCTTCTTCGCCAAGTTTCGTCATGGCGCGGCCATTCGCTGAGAACGGGAAATGGCCTACCCTGATCTCACCACCGGTCTTCTGAGCCTCGTCCGAGGTCAAGCCGACGGCGACGATCTCAGGATCGGTGAAGCACACCGCCGGAATGGCTCGCTTGTCCCAGACCCGCTTGTGGCCTGCGATGATCTCGGCCACCATCTCACCCTGCGCCATGGCCCGATGGGCCAGCATCGGCTCGCCCGTCACGTCACCGATGGCGTAGATGCCCCGCATCGAGGTCTGGCATTTCTCGTCGATCCGGATGAAAGGCCCATCCATATCGAGGACGAGTTCCTCCATCCCCCAGCCTTGCGTCACCGGCCTTCGGCCAACCGTCACGAGAATCCTGTCGGCCGCCAGCGACACTTCGGATCCGTTCTCGGTTTCGACCAGAAGAGCGCCACCGGATTTGGTCAGCCCCCTGGCTTTTGCGCGTGTCATGACGTCGATGCCGAGCGCCTGCAACCTCTTGGACACCGGCCGGGTGAGTTCCGCATCATATTGCGGCAGGATGCGCGCCTGCGCCTCGACGACGGTTACCTTTGCGCCCATCTTGGCGAAGGCTGTCCCAAGCTCGAGACCGATATAGCCGCCACCGACGACAACCAGCCGCTCCGGAACGGCCGTCAGCGAAAGCGCTTCGGTCGAGGAGATGACGGCTCCGCCGAATGGCAGGCTGGAGAGTTCGACCGGAGCCGATCCGGTTGCGATCACCACATTCTCGGCTCGGATGATCTGCCGGCCGGTTTCCGTTTCCACCTCGACCGTCCTGCCGTCGCGAAACCGCGCCCGGCCTTGGACCATCTTGACCTTGGATTTCTTGAGGAGACCCGACACACCGCTGTTCAACCGGCCTACAACGGTGTCTTTCCAAGCGATGGTTTGCGACAGATCGATCTCGGGTTTCGTCGTTTTGATCCCGAGCGGGTTCTTCCCCGATGCCAGATGAACAACCCGGTCGTATTCCTCAGCGGCATGAATGAGCGCCTTGGATGGAATGCAGCCCACATTGAGACAGGTCCCGCCGGGTTTCCTCTCTTCCACGATGACTGTATCGATGCCGAGTTGTCCGGCGCGAATGGCGCAGACATAGCCGCCCGGCCCTGCTCCGATGACGAGGAGCTTGCAGGAGATGTCCTTCATTGACGTCAAGCCTCCACGAAGATCATTGCAGGTGTCTCCAGCAGCGTCTTGATACGCTGCACGAAGACCGCCGCATCCCAGCCGTCGATGATCCGGTGATCGAAACTGGAGGACAGATTCATCATCTTGCGGGGAACGAACGTCGAACCATCCCAAACAGGCCGTACCATGATCTTATTGACGCCGACGATGGCAACCTCGGGATAGTTGATCACCGGTGTCGTGACGATGCCACCCATTGCGCCGAGCGACGTGATGGTGATCGTCGAGCCGCTCAATTCCTCTCGGGTGGCGAGACCGGCTTTGGCGGCTTCAGACAGGCGGGTCAACTCCGTGGCGCAGCCCCAGATATCCCGCGCTTCCGCATGCCGGACGACGGGCACCATCAGGCCTGAACCGGTCTGGGTGGCAATGCCGATATGAACGCCGCCGTGCTGATGAACGACGCCCGCCTCGTCGTCATAGATGGCGTTCAAATGCGGTTGTTCGGCGATGGCCTTGACCATGGCGCGCATCAGGAAGGGCAGCAGGGTCAGCTTGGGTCTGTCGGATCGTTTGGTTGCGTTGAGTGTCGTCCGCAGGTCTTCAAGGGCGGTGACATCCACCTCTTCGACATAGGTGATATGCGGGATGCGCGATTTCGCAATCGCCATCTTCTCCGCAATCTTGCGGCGCAGCCCAATCACTTTGACATGTTGGACGGATGTATCCTGAACCAGGCCCTGGGCTTTGGTGACCTGCGGGCCGTGGGTGAGGAACGCGTCCAGATCTTCATGGGTGATCCGGCCGGCGGGTCCGGAGCCTGGAACCTGCCTCAGGTCGATCCCGGCTTCGCGGGCCCGCAGACGGACCGCCGGCGAAGCGACCGGCTTTTCACCTTCGGTGCGCGGGACGGAGGGGCGGTGTACTCTCACGGGCGGGCTTTTCGGAACCTCGACAGGTTGAGGCCGGGGCGCTTCCCTCGCCTGCTTCTCGACAACGGCCTCCGAGGTTTTGACCGCGCCATCGGCCTGCGCCTCGATATCCTTCGGCCGTGACGGTGCCTCAGGTGCCTTATCGGATGTGTCGAGATCGTAGGCAGCGCCCGCCTCATCTCCTGTCTTCAAGCGGATCAGGGGAGATCCGATCGCGACCACGTCTCCGATGTCCGCGCCGAGCCACAGAACCTCTCCATCGACGGGAGAGGGAATCTCCACCGTCGCCTTGTCGGTCATCACGGCTGCGAGCAAGGCGTCCTCGCGCACAAGATCGCCGACCTTGACGTGCCATTCCACGAGTTCGGCCTCAGCGATTCCCTCGCCCACATCGGGCATCTTGATCAGGTGCTCACTCATGTTAGGCCTCCACCGTCTCGATAAGCGCGCGACCGACCCGAGCAGGCCCTGGGAAGTAATCCCATTCCTGCGCATGCGGATAAGGCGTGTCCCATCCGGTCACGCGCGCAATCGGCGCCTCGAGTTGAAAGAAGCAGGCTTCCTGAACGAGTGCCGCCAGCTCCGCTCCGAATCCCGATGTGAGCGTCGCCTCATGGACGATCACGCAACGGCCCGTCTTCCGAATGGACGCAACGATCGTCTCCATGTCGAGGGGAAGCAGGGTGCGCAGATCGATGATCTCCGCGTCGACCCCTGTCTCCGCTGCAGCAGCCTGCGCGACGTACACCATCGTCCCGTAGGCCAGCACGGTCACGGCTGCCCCCTCACGCACGATGGATGCCTTGCCGAGCGGCAATGTGAAATGTCCGCTCGGAACCTCTCCGAGATCGTGCTTCGACCACGGCGTGATCGGACGGTCGTGATGGCCATCGAACGGCCCGTTGTAGAGCCGTTTCGGCTCCAGGAAGATCACCGGATCGGGATCCTCGATGGCCGCGATGAGCAGGCCTTTGGCATCGTGCGGATTTGACGGCACGACAGTCTTCAACCCGGACACATGGGTGAACAGGGCTTCGGGGCTCTGACTGTGGGTCTGCCCACCGAAAATTCCGCCACCGGTCGGCATGCGGACAACGAGCGGACAGGTGAACTCGCCGTTCGACCGGTACCGCAGGCGCGCTGCCTCCGACACGATTTGGTCATAGGCCGGATACATGTAATCGGCGAACTGAATCTCGATGCAGGGATGAAGCCCGTAAGCCGCCATGCCGATGGCGGCTCCCACGATGCCTGCTTCGTTGATTGGGGCATCGAAGCAGCGGGTCTTCCCGTATTTCTGCTGCAGGCCTGCCGTGCAGCGGAAGACGCCGCCGAAATAGCCGACATCCTCGCCGAAGACGACGACGCGTTCGTCACGCGCCATCATCACGTCCATCGCGTCCCGGATGGCTTCGATCATCGTCATGCGTGCCATGGATCAGACCCCCGCCTGCTGACGCTGCCGGCGCAGATGAGGCGGCATCTCGGCATAGACGCCGTCGAACATGTCGCGCGCGGAGGGCTTTCCGCCGGCATGCAGCGTGCCGTAGCTCTCCGCCTCCTTCTGTGCGGCAATCACCGTATCGAGAATCTCGGCCTCGGCTTGCTTGTGCCGCTCCTCGGACCAGACGCCTCGCACGATCAGGTGGTTCTTCAAGCGGATGATCGGATCGCCGAGGGGCCAGGCATCGGACTCGGTCTTCGGCCGATAGGCCGACGGATCGTCGGATGTGGAATGTGCGCCGGCCCGGTAGGTCACGTATTCGACGAGCGTCGGCCCGAGATTGCGACGGGCCCGCTCGACGGCCCATTTTGCCACGGCATAAACGGCCAGATAGTCATTGCCGTCCACCCGCAGCGACGGAATGCCGAAACCCAGGCCCCTGGCCGCGAAGGTGCCCGATCCTCCCCGGGCGATGCCTTGGAAGGTCGAGATCGCCCATTGGTTGTTGACGATGTTGAGGATGACCGGCGCCTTGTAGGTTGAGGCGAAGACGAGGGCGGCATGGAAATCGGACTCGGCGGTCGAGCCGTCCCCGATCCACGCGGCGGCGATCTTGCTATCGTTGCGGATCGCCGAGGCCATCGCCCAGCCGACAGCCTGTATGTACTGGGTCGCAAGATTGCCGGAGATTGTGAAGAAGCCATGCTCCTTGGAGCTGTACATGACGGGCAGCTGGCGTCCTTTGAGCGGATCGCGCGCGTTGGAATAAATCTGGCACATCATGTCGACCATGGGATACCCATCCGCGATCAGGAGGCCAGCCTGGCGATAGGTCGGAAAGTTCATGTCGCCTGGGGAGAGCGCCCTGCGGAAGGCGCAGCTGATCGCCTCCTCTCCGAGATGCTGCATGTAGAAGGATGTCTTTCCCTGGCGCTGGGCAATCAGCATCCGGGCGTCGAAGGCCCGCAGCGTCATCATATGACGCATGCCCTCGATCAGCTCCTCCTCGCTCAGCAGACCGGCCCACGGACCAACGGCTTCGCCACGCCGGTTCAGAACGCGAATGATCGAAAAGGCGAGATCCCGGATGGACTCAGGATCGACATCGATGTCCGGCTTAGGGACAGCTCCTGCCTTGGGAATCTTGACATTCGAGAAATCCGGGGCTCCCCCCGGGCGAACGGCCGGCTCCGGCACGTGAAGGGACAGAGGTGCGTCAGTCGTCATGATTTGTTGTTCTCCTCCGGAGAGAACTAGGAAAGAAACACCATCCGGCCATAGGTGCAACGAGGTGGAAATGAGACCTGGGGAAAGGGCCTCCCCATCATTCGACCTGGCGGGTGTCAGATATGTACGAACACGTCCGCATGTTCGGCCGAGAAGCGCCCCAGCTCTTCCATGACCTCATCGAGGTGCGCCGCCATGGCCCTGTGTGCCGCTTGCGGGTCTCGCGTCTCAATCGCGTGGAAGATCTCGCGATGTTCGGCCAGGGTTACGGTATGGCGGCGGGGCGACGAGAGGAGCCGGCGGACCCGGTCGATATTGGCACGGGATGCATCGATGACCGCAGCCACGCGAGGCAGGCTCAGACCCTCGACCAGAATCGTGTGGAACGCGAGATCCAGGGCATAGAAGCCGGGGCGGTCTCCTCGCTCGACAGCCTCCTGCTGCGCCCGCAGGTTTTCACGAAGGGTGTCCATATCGACCATCGACAGGTGTTCGGCTGCCTTTTCCGCCACCATGCATTCGAGAGCCTGGCGGATCAGCATCGATTCCCTGATCTCAGGCAGGCGGATGCGGGCGGCCCGGCTGCCGCGCTGCGGCAGGATTTCGACGAGACCCTCCGTCGCGAGACGGGCGAGGGCCTCCGAGACGGGAAATCGGGAGACGCCGAGGGCAACGCAAACAGCTCCCTTGTCGATGAACTCGCCCGGCTCGAAATCGAGATTGACGATAGCCGATCGAAGCGAGCGCTCGACCTGCTCGGTGGTGTTCCCCCGTGGCCCTCGCTCCAAGGGAGTTAGGAATTGGTCGTATTTTCTCTTGTCGAACGCGTCCATATCTCTAACATGTTAGCTCAACCGATGGGCAAAAGCCACAAGCTTGTCGGGTGCCTCCGGCGAGATCACCACTCGCCGATCATCACGAGCCGGCCGCAGAGCCGGGCTTCTTCGGAGGAACGCCTATGCCATCTTTGACCCGCCGCCTAGCTTTCGGCCTTATCGCGGCCGCAACCATCGCCCTCCCCGCCCTTCCGGCAAGTGCCCAGACCAAGCTCAAATGGGCTCACGTCTACGAGACGTCGGAGCCCTATCACAAATGGGCCCTCTGGGCCGGCGAGGAGCTTAAGAAGCGGACCAACGGCAAGTACACGATCGAGGTCTTCCCGGCCTCGTCGCTCGGCAAGGAGAGCGACATCAACGAGGGCCTGTCCCTCGGCACGGTCGACATCATCTATACCGGCCAGCTCTTTGCCGGCCGTGCCCATGGGCCGGTCGCCATCGGCGGCGCCCCCTACATGTTCCGGGACTTCGGCCACTGGAATGCCTTCCGGAAGTCCGATCTCTTCAAGGAGCTTGGCCAGGGATACGAGAAGAAGACCGGGCATCGGGTCGTGAGCCTCACCTATTACGGCGAGCGGCATGTGACGGCCAACAAGGACATCACCAAGCCCGAGGACATGAAGGGTGTGAAGATCCGCGTGCCCGATGCGCCGCTCTACACAATGTTCCCAAGGGCCGTCGGCGCGAATCCGACGCCGATTGCCTTCGCGGAGGTCTACCTGGCGCTCTCGCAAGGCGTGGTTGATGCGCAGGAGAACCCGCTCGTCACCATCCAGGCCAAGAAGTTCCATGAGGTCCAGAAGAACATCGTGCTGACCGGGCACATCACGGATGCCCTTCTCAGCATCGTTTCCGGCGGCACGATGAAACGCCTCTCAGCCGAGGAGCAGAAAGCCTTGACCGAGGTTCTGCAGGAGGCGGCCGACAAGTGCACCGACGACATCGCCAAGATGGAGAAGGAGCTTGTCGAATGGTTCAAGGGCCAGGGCAAGAACGTGGTGACGGTGGATCGGGCGCCGTTCCGTGAAGCGGTGGTCAAGATGCACATGGGTTCTGATGCCACCTGGGATAAGGCAGTCTACGACCGTCTCCAGGCGATCAAGGCAGCCACCAACTAGCACGATCCTCGAGGCTCCCTTCCTCGTGGAGGGAGCCTCACACTTCTCATTGAGAAAAGCTGGAACGAAGGCCCACGATGCAGAACACCCAGGCCCCTGCCATCAACGAAGCGAGGACCGATGCGGCTCCTTCGGGAGACATCCATCAGGAGATGGATGAACTCTTCGAACAATGGCGCGAGGAGGAGGCCCATGTAGACCTCTCCGATCGTCGGTGGTCGGATGTGTTGGTCTTTGGGATCTTCTGGATCCTGTTCGGGATCGTCTTTCTGCAGTTCTTCACCCGTTATGTTCTGAACAACTCGCTGGGATGGACGGAGGAAATAGCCCGGTATTTTCTCATCCTGATCACCTTTGTCGGGTCGGTCACGGCCATGCGCAAGGGTTCGCACATCGCCGTCGAGGCGCTTCTGATCTATGTTCCCCGCGAAGCGAGGCACTGGACCCTTGTTGCGGTGGACGGCCTCGTCGCCCTCTTCTGCGGCGCCATGGCGTGGTATGCCTATCAGCTCGGCGCACTCGCTCCAGGCTACATGGTCTCGATCGATATTCCGAAAAGCTACCTGTATTGGGCGGTGTCTGCGGCCCTGGCCGGCGTGACCGTGCACGCGGCCTTACGATTTCTGCGACGCCTGCGCCGCCGTGAGGCGGATGCCCCTCACAGCCTGACAATCGACTGAGGGCGGATATCTACCATGCTCATTACCCTGATGCTTGTTGCCCTCCTGATCATGATCGTCATCGGCGTCCCGATCGCGGTGGCTTTGGCAGGATCCTCACTCCTGTTCCTTTTCATCGGAAACATCACGGGTGAGATCACGACCCCGGTGATCACGGTGATTCACCGGATGGTGAACGGTGTCGATTCCTTCCCCCTGCTGGCGGTGCCCTTCTTCATCATGGCCGGAAACCTGATGAACTCCGCCGGCATCACCAAGCAAATCTACGACTTTGCCGTCGCGGCTGTCGGCTGGCTGAAGGGCGGCCTTGGCCACGTGAACGTCGCCGGCTCCGTTATCTTCGCCGGAATGTCGGGCACAGCCGTGGCGGATGCAGGCGGCCTTGGAACGATCGAGATCAAGGCCATGCGCGATCATGGCTACGACACGAAGTTCGCCGTGGGTCTCACTGCGGCGTCATCGACCATCGGACCCATCATTCCGCCGTCTCTGCCGCTTGTCATCTACGGTGTGGTTGCCAACGCGTCGATCAATGCACTCTTCGTCGCAGGCATCGTTCCTGGCTTGATCATGGCGCTCTTCATGTCGGCCACTGTGGCTCTCTATGCCCATTACTATGGGATCGGGCGCGATGCGAAGTTCGAGTTCAGGCGTCTCGGGCGCTCCTTTGTCAATGCGTTCCTACCTCTCCTCACGCCCGCCATCATCATCGGCGGTATGAGCTTCGGCCTGTTCACGCCCACGGAAGCGGCGGTCTTCGCCTGCGCCTATGCGCTCCTGCTATCGACCGTGATCCACCGCGGCTTCAACATGGTGCTTGCCGCGCGCGGACAGCGGCCCCGCTATTCGGTGCTGAGCCTGCGCCAGTTCATCCGTGTGACCATGGACACGGTTGAGACGACGGCCGTGGTGCTTCTCATTGTGGCAGGAGCCTCGATCTTCGGCTGGGTGCTGACCACAACCCGCACCACCGACGCTCTCGGCGAATGGATCATCACCTATGCGGCCGATCCGATCACCTTCCTGATCCTGGTGAACGTCTTTCTGCTGATCGTCGGCTGCTTCATGGAGACGATTGCAGCCATCACCATTCTGACCCCCGTGCTGCTGCCGGTTGCCGTCAAGCTCGGCATCGATCCGGTTCACTTTGGCCTCATCATGGTCCTCAACCTGATGATCGGGTTGCTCACGCCTCCGGTCGGAATGGTTCTGTATGTGCTCACCCGCGTGGCGAACATCTCCTTCGAGGAATGCATGAAGGCCTGTGCCCCTTGGCTGGTGCCCTTGCTTCTCGTTCTTTTCCTCATCACCTTTGTCCCTGAAACCGTCCTTTGGCTGCCGCAATTCCTCAAGGAAAACGGCTACCTCTGATTTTGAAAAGTGATTGCCATGAACACTCCACGCACGATCCGTCTTTCACCTGATGACAACGTCGTTATTGCCATCGACCTTGTGAACCAAGGTACCGACGCTGCCGGCCTGACAGCCCGCGAGCGCATCCTGCGCGGCCACAAGATGGCCGTGGAGCCGATCCGCGAGGGGGAGCCGATCCGGAAATTCGGCCAGATCATCGGTTTCGCCAAGAGCCATATCGCGCCAGGCGAATGGGTGCACGAGCACAATGTGGGCCTGCACGATTTCGAGCGGGATTACGCCTTCTGCACCGAGGCAAGAGAGAACGACCTGCTTCCGCCGGAACTGCAGGCGACCTTCCAAGGATACCGGCGCGCCTCGGGCAAGACCGGGACGCGCAACTACATCGGCATCCTCACATCGGTGAACTGCTCGGCCTCCGTTGCGCGCTTCGCTGCGGCAGAGGTGGAACGCTCTGGCATTCTGCGCGACTATCCGGGCATCGACGGCATCGTTGCCATTGTTCACGGCACGGGCTGCGGCCATGCAGCCTATGGTGAGGGGTTCGAGATCCTGCGCCGGACTCAATGGGGCTATGCCAGCCACCCCAACTTTGCGGGCGTGATCATGGTCGGCCTGGGTTGCGAGGTGTTTCAGATCGGTCGCATGAAGCAGGAGTACGGCCTCACGGAGACGGACACCTTCCGCACCCTGACGATCCAGGAAACCGGCGGAACCCGGCGGACGGTTCAGGCCATTGCCGACGCGGTGAAAGCCATGCTCCCGATCGTCGCGAAGGCGCAGCGGGAGACACGCCCCGCTTCGGAACTGATCCTGGCTCTTCAATGCGGCGGCTCCGACGGTTACTCCGGTCTCACCGCCAATCCGGCCCTGGGTGTCGCGTCCGATCTGCTCGTGCGTCACGGCGGAACATCCATCCTGTCCGAGACCCCGGAGATCTACGGCGCGGAGCATCTGCTCACCCGCCGGGCCGCAACCCGGGACGTCGGTGAAAAGCTGGTTTCACGGATCAGGTGGTGGGAAGCCTATACCGAGCGCAACGGTGGCGAGATGAACAACAACCCGTCACCGGGTAACAAGGCAGGCGGCCTCACGACGATTCTCGAGAAGTCCCTGGGCGCCACTGCAAAGGGCGGCCGCTCCACGCTTCAGGCCGTGTACGAGTATGCCGAGCAGGTGAAGGATCACGGCTTCGTCTATATGGACACCCCCGGCTACGATCCTGTTGCCGCCACGGGCCAGGTGGCAGGCGGTGCGAATCTCATTGCCTTCACCACAGGGCGAGGATCCGCTTTCGGGTGCAAGCCTGCTCCATCCCTCAAGCTCGCCACCAACTCTGACATCTACCGCCGGATGATCGACGACATGGACATCAATTGCGGCGACATCCTTGACGGCGTTTCCCTGGAAGCAAAAGGGCAGGAAATCTTCGATATCCTGCTGAAAGTCGCTTCCGGAGAGCCCACGAAGTCGGAGGAGCTGGGTTATGGCGACCTTGAGTTCGTTCCCTGGCAGGTGGGCGCCGTCATGTGACCGAGGGTTGACCGCCGTTCATGAACAGCCGACAGGCTGCGATAAAGGCAGATTCTTCCCATAGGGAAGTGTCTTTTAACGATGTGTTAACCATATTCCCGCAACCATGCTCGGGCTGATCCAGTAGACGGATCAACACTCTCCCATAAGTGAACGAGGCACGGATGTACTGCCTCGCTTCGCTTTGGGATGCAGTGTCAAGGGCATCAGCAAGCCCCTGAACTCATCACCGAAAACAGAATATCTTGACGGATGCGGGCGAAGCGCCTGTCACGACTCGGCGTCAGACCAGCACATAAAGCGCTGTTGCGAGAGCAGCGACCCCGCCGACGAAGGCGTATGGATACCAAGTGGGAAACGGCTTGTCGTGACCTTTGAAACCCACGCTGCAACTCCCTGATACAAAGTGCCAGTTCAGTCCCTTGTTCATTTCCAAAATGGTATTTTTGTGAACCGCCGATGATGCGTGTACGAGCGTGGGTGAGACCCCTTCAGCAGCCTTGGCGCACTTAAAAGCCGCAAAAACCTACTTTGAAGGCATTGTAAGGAAGCGAAATCGCTCCCGTTCTCAACACTGTAGCGCTTGTTTTAGAACGCCTCTGATTTTCGTCTAAGCCCTTGATCTGGATAGCTTCTCCCAGATATCTCATCTGACCGCCCCGAAGACGTTTGGCTGGTTTCGGACATGCGCCCGTAACGGCGGTTCACAGGGATGCTGGCGTATTCTCTTGCATGGGTAAGGCTGCGCATCTGCGCGCTCGTCCATGCGAACGAGAAGGAGAGGTTCATGAGGACAAGCCCGTGGAACGAGCCTGGGTTTTCGACAGGAGGCATATGGGCATGTCTCGCCCTGCTCCTCCCCTTCAGCGGAGCGGCTCTGGCTCAGGATCGTGCTTCGCTCTCGCCTCTGCGCATCGAGCTGAACAAGATCGAGGCTGCGGGCGAGAACTGCCGAACCTATTTCCTGATCGATAATCAGAAGGGCGACAGCTGGCGCTCCCTGAAGCTTGATCTTTTTGCCCTCGATACGGACGGTGTCGCGGCCAAGCGTCTGGCTGTTGAAGTCGGCCCCGTGCCCGGCCGCAAGACCCTCATCAAGCTGTTCGACTTTCCTGGCTTGAGCTGCTCCCGATTCGGACGCGTTCTCCTCAACGATGTCATGACCTGCGAGGGTGCTGCGAATTCCCGCGAAGAGTGTCTGTCGGCCCTCGAGACCTCCTCCAAGATCGACGCCGTTTCGTTCACGAAGTGAGATTGCTGTGATGAACGACATCGTAGCTCCCGCCCCGCACGATCTCTCCTTTGTCGGACTGTTCCTGCAAGCCGATCCGATCGTCAAAGGCGTCATGATCCTGCTCGTTCTCGCATCGCTTGGGTGCTGGACGATCGTGGTCGATAAACTTCTGCGTTTCAGGAGCGTCCGTCGTCAGGCGCGCGCCTTCGAAATGGCTGCCCGCTCGCCTGAGAAACTTCGCCAGCAATCGACTGGAACAACCGGACGGATTGTTGCCGCTGGCCAAGAGGCGTGGCGCGATCAGGACGCGTCGGAGAGCCGCGCGGAGCGTCGGGAGCGGATCGAGCGGGCCATGCGCGCTGCGCTGTCGGCCGACATGCGCCAGCTCCAGGTGGGATTGCCGTTCCTGGCCACCACAGGATCGGCCGCGCCATTTATCGGCTTGTTCGGCACAGTCTGGGGAATCATGAACTCATTCTCCGCCATCGCCGCAAGCCAGGACACCAGCCTCTCGGTGGTCGCTCCCGGTATTGCCGAGGCCCTGTTTGCAACAGCCATCGGCCTCGTGGCCGCCATTCCGGCGGTGATCGCCTACAACAAGCTCACGACCGATCTTGGCCGCCTGCAGCAATCCTTCACGGCAGGCATCACGGCGCTCGGCGACCGGCTCGCACGCGATCGCAAGCCCCACCTGCGCACAGAGGCCGCCGAATAATGGGCATGGGACCGCTCCGCACAGGCGAGCCGGACGACGAGTTCGGCGTTGCGCCTCTGTCCGAGATCAATGTCACGCCGCTTGTCGACGTGATGCTTGTGCTGCTCATCATCTTCATGGTGGCCGCACCTCTGATGACCGTCGGCGTGCCGGTGAACCTGCCGAAAACGGCAGCCGCGAAGGTATCGCAGCCGAAGCAGCCGGTCGTGATCAGCATCGACGCGCAGGGTCAGCCGTTCCTCGACAAAGAGCCGCTCACGCCGGACATGATGATGCCGCGTCTCAAGGCATTGGCCGCGCAGGATCCAGCGCAAGTCGTGCTGGTGCGAGGCGACAGGGCAGTCTCATACGGGCGCATCGTCGAGATCATGGGACAGGTCAGTGCGGCCGGCTTCAGCAAGGTCTCGCTCATCGCTCAGGCATCAGGCGGAATGCCGGCCCGGTAGCACCTGAACCAAGCCCGATGTCCGCACAAAGCATCCGTTCGACGCATGAGCCGAGCCGGCTCGGAATTGCCTTCTGCATGGCGCTCGCCCTGCATGGAGCCGTTCTGGGAGCGCTGACGCTCTGGCGATCCAACAAGATGGATAACGCCCCTGGCGAGCAGGAGATCATCATTGATCTTGCTCCTGCCATGGAGGAGGCGATGTCCGTCGCACCTGCGGAGATGTCCGCAGTTGCGGCGCCTCCCCCGGAACCGGTGCCGCTCGTACCGGAGAGCGTCGAGCCCGTGGTGCCTGAAGAAGTGACGGCGGAGCAGCCTGTGGAAGCGGCCGAACTCCCTGAACCGCAGGACACCACTGAAGTGCCTCCGGTCGAGGCAGAAATGGCCATGGAACCTGAACCGGCCGTGGCTCTTCCCCCACCCGAGGTGGTTGTCGCAAAGCCTGTTGAGCAGCCACCTCCGCCGAAGCCCGAGAAGAAGCCGCCACCGCCTAAGCCCGTGGAGCGGAAACCTCCTCCACGCCGGACTGTCGCCCAGCCGCAGCCGCCGTCCGAAGAACGCCAGGGACAGGCCTCTTCTTCACGCGAGAACACGGGAGGCGCTGCGGCCTCGGCCGATCCGACGGCACTCAACCGGTATGTGGCAAGTCTTACCGCAGCCCTGCGGAACCGCCTGCGCTATCCGGATGTCGCCCGCACTCAAGGGATCGATGGCGTGGCAACCCTGCGCTTCACCATGGATCGCTCCGGCCGCATCATCAGCTCGACCGTGACCCGAAGCGCCGGACATCCGGCTCTCGACCAAGCTGCGATTGCTGCGGCAAGTCCGGGCTCATCGCTTCCTCCAGCACCAGCGGCTCTCCCGCAGCAGCAATTCTCGATCTCCGTACCGCTGCGTTTCAATCTGCGCTGATGATCTTCTCCGTCTTGAGGCCTGTGAACTTGACGGTCGCAGGATCGGGTTTAACCTGCTCACGAACAGCGCCTTTGGTCATCTGACCGTCCTGCCAGCGACGGAAGAAGGACCGCGGCCAGCGGGAGGAGCAGCATGGCTGACAAGGCTTTCGCCTCAACGGGAGATATGGCCGACAAGACCGTGTCCTTCACCGGGATCGGGCCGGATCTTTACGCCTATACCGCCGAGGGCGATCCCAATACCGGTGTGATCGTCGGCGATGACGGCTGCATGGTGATCGACGCGCAGGCCACCCCGATGATGGCCGAGGATGTGATCGCCCGCGTACGATCCGTGACCGACAAGCCGATCAAATACGTGGTGCTCTCGCACTACCACGCTGTGCGCGTGCTTGGCGCATCGGCCTATAGCGCTCAAGGAATCATCGCCTCGAATGCCACGTATGACCTCATTGTCGAGCGCGGCGAGCAGGACAAGGCTTCAGAGATCGGACGCTTCCCGCGTTTGTTCAAAGGCGAGAGCAGCATCCCGCCCGGCCTCACCTGGCCCACCCTCACCTTCGAGAGCGGCATGTCGGTGTTTCTGGGCAAGCGTGAGGTGAAGCTTTTTCATCTCGGCGCCGGCCACACGGCGGGCGACATCGTGGCCTGGGTGCCGGACGCGGAGGTCATGTTCACCGGCGATCTCATGGAGTATCACTCGGCCTGCTATTGCGGAGACGCCTATTTGCGCGAATGGCCGCTGACGCTCGACGCCATCCTGGACTTCCAGCCGCAGGCCATCGCTCCCGGTCGCGGCGCTGCCTTGCGCGGCAGCCAGCAGGTTCGCGAGGCAGCGGCCATGACCCGCGACTTCGTCACCACGCTCTATGGCGCAGCTGAACTGTCGGCGGCGCGTGGTCGCTCGCTGAAGGAGACGTTTGCCGCAACCCGCGAGGTCATGGATCCGAAGTTCGGAGACTTCGCCATCTATGAGCACTGCCTTCCCTTCAACGTCTCGCGCGCCTTCGACGAGGCCTCAGGCATCGATCATCCCGTGATCTGGACCGCTGAGCGGGATCGCGAGATGTGGGCGGCCCTCCAGAGCTGACGCTCGGTTCGAGATGGAGGGATGGGAAGCGCCATGAACACCCGCAAAGTCCTCTATCAATACGGCTACCGCCGCTGCCCCGATCAGGATCGCCCCTCTCCTGCCCGCCATTCCGTGGTGGTGGTCGGCGCAGGACCTGTCGGGCTGTGCACGGCCATCGATCTCGCGCAGCGCGGCATCCCCGTGGTGCTCCTCGACGACGCAGACCGGATCGGCGAAGGGTCGCGCGGCATCTGCTATGCCAAGCGCACGCTCGAGATCCTCGACCGTCTCGGGGTTGCGGAGCCTTGCCTCGAGAAGGGGGTGACCTGGAAGATCGGCAAGGTCTTTCAAAACGACGACCTGCTCTACGCCTTCGATCTTCTGCCCGAGGAAGGGCACAAGATGCCCGCCTTCATCAATCTCCAGCAATACTATCTGGAGCACGCCCTCGTGGAGCGCGCTGCTGCACTCCCGAACCTTGAGATCCGCTGGCGGAACAAGGTGGTGGACCTTAAACGCCACAACGACGGGGCTAAGCTCACCATCGAGACGCCCGAAGGCCTCTATGATCTCGACGCCGAATGGATTGTCGCTGCCGATGGCGCGCGCTCCCCTTTGCGCGCCATGCTGGGACTGGCGTTCCAGGGTGAGGCCTTCGAGGACCGGTTCCTCATTGCCGACGTGAAGATGAAAGGCGATTTTCCGCCCGAGCGCTGGTTCTGGTTCGATCCACCCTTCCATGACGGCCAATCCGCTCTCCTGCACAAGCAGCCGGACGATGTCTGGCGGATCGACCTGCAGCTCGGGCGTGATGCGGATGTGAGAGCCGAGCAGGCGCCTGAGCGTGTGATGCCGCGGCTCAGGCAGATGCTGGGCCACGACAATTTCTCGCTCGAATGGGTCTCGGTCTACACCTTTCAGTGCCGTCGCCTGGAGCGCTTCGTTCATGGCCGCGTGGTGTTTGCCGGAGACGCAGCCCATCAGGTCTCGCCCTTCGGCGCGCGAGGCGCAAATTCCGGCATTCAGGATGCGGACAATCTGGCTTGGAAGCTTGATCTCGTTCTCAAGGGTGAGGCGCCGGAGCGGCTGATCGAATCATACGATCTCGAACGCTCTGCCGCCGCCGATGAGAATATCGGTCACTCGACCCGTTCGACCGACTTCATCGCGCCACGCTCGGCGCAGGAACTTCGCTTCCGCAATGCGGCTCTGGCCCTCGCGCGCCATGCTCCCTTTGCCAAGCGGATGGTGAATTCGGGAAGGCTATCGATGCCGTCCACTTACGACACACCGCTTTCGACGCCGGATGTGGACACCTGGTCCGGCTCTGCTCGCCTCGGCGCCCCTCTTCCCGACGCTCCCATGCAGGACCGTAACGGACGGCCGATCTGGTTGCTTGATGCGATTGGCGGTGAGGAGACGATCCTGCATGTGCCGAACGGAGCTCAGCTCCCGACGGGCTCCCGCGTTCTCGTCATCGGTGACGATCTTATCGACGCGCACGGCACCTTCGCACAGCGATTCGATGCGAGCCCTGGCAGCACCTATCTCGTGCGTCCCGACCAGCACCTCGCAGCACGCTGGCGCCATGGGACACCCTCGCTGATTAAAGGCGCCTCCTATCGTTTGCGAGGGTTTGAGGGAGGCCATGCATGACCACGCTCACTACCGAGAGCCGTCTGGCCGACCCGGATCAAACCTATCGTACGCTGATCGAGGCGCATCGAGGGTTGTCGGATGAGGACAGCGCGGCCCTCAACAGCCGCCTTGTCCTGATCCTGGCTAATCACATCGGCGAGCACGCGGTGCTCCAGGAGGCCATTGCTCTCGCGAAGCAGAGCATGGAGCCCGTGGAACCCACGTCGGAGTGATCAGATCTTGCTACGCGATCCCGAGATAGGCCGCTTTCACTTGAGGATCTGCAAGCAGGGAAGAACCCGTTCCGCTATAAGCAACCTTGCCGGTCTCAAGCACATAGCCGCGATCGGCGATGCCTAAAGCCGCGCTGGCGTTCTGCTCCACGAGAAGCACCGTGATTCCGTCCTTCCTCAGGGACACGATGGCATCCAGGATCTGATCGACCAGAAGCGGCGACAAACCGAGCGACGGCTCGTCCAGCAGCAGGAGCTTGGGGCGCCCCATCAGCGCCCGGCCGATGGCCAGCATCTGCTGCTGACCGCCGGACAACCCACCGGCCAGGAGGTGACGCTTCTCGGCCAGGATCGGGAACATCGCGAAGACGCGATCGCGATCCTGCTCGATCTCCTTGTCACGCCGCCTGTAGGCCCCAAGTCTCAGATTGTCCTCGACGGTGAGAGGTCCGAACACCTGACGACCCTCGGGCGATTGGGTAATGCCGAGTTCCACCCGCTGATGAGGCGGCAGGCGATCGATGCGCTGTCCTTTGAAGCGTATCTCTCCGCCGGTCATCGGCTGCACGCCAGAGAGAGCGCGCAGCAGGGTGGTCTTTCCCGCGCCATTCGCGCCGACGAGCGCCACGACCTCACCAGTACGCACCTCAAGGCTGACACCTTTCAGAACTTCGATCCGGCCATAGGCGCTGCGCAGGTTCTCCACTTCAAGCACGGGCAGCCTCCCGGGCACCGTGCTGTCCCAGATAAGCCTCAAGGACCCTTGGATCATCGCGCACCTCCCGCGGCGTTCCTTCGGCCAGCGGCCTGCCTCGCTCCAGAACCAGGATCCTGTCGGAGATCTTCATGACAAGCTTCATGTCGTGCTCCACGAGCACGACGGCGACACCCCTGTCGGCAACCTGCCGGATCAGGTGATCGATTTCCTCGGTCTCGACCGCATTGCAGCCGGCCGCCGGTTCATCGAGAAGCAGCACGCGCGGTTCGGCCGCGAGGGCGCGGGCGATCTCGAGGCGCTTGCAGGCGCCATAAGGGAGCGACCCGGCCGGCACGTCCGCAGCATCCTTGAGGCCCACAGAGACAAGGAGATCAAGCGCGGCAGCCCGCGTCTCCCGGTTCTGGCGCGTCACGGACGTCGTTCTGAACAGCGCTGGCAGGAGACTGCACTTTTCGCGGAGATGGCGCCCAACCATCACGTTCTCGCAAGCCGTCATGCGCTGGAAGATCTGCAGGTTCTGGAATGTGCGGGAGAGGCCCCGAGCAGCCAGCTTGTGGGGTGACAGACCGGTTACATCCTCGTCGGCCAAGTGGATCGTGCCACGGCTTGCGGCGTAGATGCCGGAAACGATGTTGAACAGCGTTGTTTTTCCGGCCCCGTTCGGCCCGATGATCGAGAGGATCTGGCCGGGGCTCACCGTGAAGCTCACGCCATCGACGGCTTTCACGCCGCCGAAGGAAATGCCGATATCCGTGGCCTTGAGGATCGTCATGACCGTGCCCTCCTGAGGAACAAGCCCGAGAGGCTCGGCACGATGCCGTTTCGCATGAAGATCATGGACACGATGATGATGAGGCCGAGCAACAGATGCTCGTATTCGTGGAAGACCGTCAGCGCCTGCGGCAACGTCACCAGGACGGCCGCGCCGACGATGCTGCCGACGACGGACCCAAGCCCGCCGAGAACCACGATGGTGACGAGTTCCACAGAATGCAGGAACCCGGCCTGATCCGGGTTGATGAAACCGTTCATGAACGCGAGCGCCGAGCCGGCGATCGAGGCATAGACGGCGGCGATCACGAAGGCCTGCAGCTTGAAGCGGGCGACATCGACGCCCACCACCTGGGCCGCCACTTCGCTGTCATGCAGCGCACGGAAGGCCCGCCCCGTCGGGGTCTCGTCGAGGTTGAGCGCGATCCAGGTTCCGACGAGCAGGAGGGCACCCGTTACCCAATACCATGTGTACGATCCGCTGACGCGCCAGCCGAACAGGGTCAGACGCTCGACCGGCATGCCGTCCGGCCCGCCGGTCCAACGGCTTTCCGTCGAGATCACGAGCGCGATGAGCACGCCGAGGCCGAGGGTTGCAATGGCGAGATAATGCCCCTTCAGCCGCAGGATCGGGCGTCCGACCAGATAGGCAAGTACCGCGGAGAGGACGGCACCAATGAGAAGTGCCGCCCAGGGCGGGATGCCGAGATGCGTCGGCCCGATGGCAACGGCATAGGCTCCGATCCCGAAAAACGCCGCGTGGCCGAGACTGACCTGGCCTGCCTGCCCCATGAGAATGTTGAGGCCGATAGCCGCCAGCGCCGACACCCACACGAGCGACGCCACGCGGAAGTAGTAGCTTGAAGGAAAGACGAGCGGGAGCACTGCGATGACGGCCGCCAGCACGGCGAGGGTCACGAAGCGCTGGTTCAGGAGAGCACCCATTCTCACACCCTCTCGACGGCTCGGCGTCCGAACAGGCCCTGTGGGGCTGCGAACAGGACGATGAGAATGACCAGGAACGCGAAGGCGTCCTTATAGGTGGAACTCAGGTAGCCCGCACCGAAGGCTTCCAGAAGACCGAGCAGAAGCCCACCCACGACGGCTCCCAACGGGTTGCCCATGCCTCCCAACATGGCGGCGGCGAACCCTTTCAGGGCCAGCAGCGTCCCGACATCGTAATTCGTCAGGGTGATCGGCGTGACGAGAATGCCCGCGATCGCACCGATGGCCGCGGAACCTCCGAAAGCCAGTGCCATGATCGTGGTCGTGTTGATGCCCACTAGCCGGGCTGCCAGCCTGTTGGCCGCAGTGGCCAGAACAGCCTTGCCGAGAAGCGTGTGCTCAAGGAAGACGTAAAGCGCCACCACGACCACTGCTGTTCCGCCGAGAACCCAGAAGCTCTGCGGCTGAACGGCCGCGCCAAGGATGTCGATCGGTGTCTCGCCCGTGAAGCCGGGAAGTTTGTGGAACTGCTTGTCGAAGACGATCGCGGCAAGACCACGGAGCAGGATCGACGCACCGATGGTGATGATGATGAGGGTTACAGCCGACGCACCGCGGGCAGGCTCGATAGCGAAGCGATGGAGGAGAAGCCCGATCACCACAGCGGCCACAACGGCAATGACAGCAGCCAGAGGCAGCGGCACGCCGGCGGCCGATGCGAACACCGTCACCATCCCACCGAGCATGACGAACTCGCCCTGGGCGAAGTTCACCACGCCGGATGCATTGTAAATCAGCGTGAAGCCCAGCGCGACGAGCGCATAGACCGCGCCCACCGTCAGACCGGAGATGAGAAACTGGAGGAACTCGGCCATGATGCTGTCCCGCGTTCGTCAGAGTGACGAACGGGAGGCCGATGATCAGCCTCCCGTTTGGTCCATACCGGCGAGGATCAGCTGCCTGATGCCACCAGGTTCCAGTCGCCACCCTTGATCTCGAGCATGCGGAAGGCCGAGAGATCGAGGCCGAGATGATCCGTGGCCGACATGTTCACGATGCCGCCGGTTCCCACGAAGCCCTTGGTCTTCTCGATCTCGTCACGGATCTTCCCGGAATCCGTGGAGTTGGCGCGCTTCATCGCCTCGACCAGGATGAAGAGACCGTCATAGGCATGGCCGCCGAAAGTCGAGACGGGTTGCTTCGTGGCGCTCTCGTAGGCCTGCTTGTACTCGGTCACCACCTTCTTCTGCGGATCGCTGTCAGGCAGCTTGTCGCCCACGAGCAGGGCTGCGGCCGGCAGGCGAACACCTTCCGCCGCAGCACCCGCGAGATCGATGAAGCTCTTCGAGGCAACGCCGTGGCTCTGGTAGAACGGGATGCTGTTCATGCCGAGCTGCGCATAGTTGCGGGTCACGATGGCAGGACCCTGGCCGAAGCCTGGGTTCACCACGGCCTGCACGCCGGCGGTGTTCTTGATCTTGGTGAGCTGAGCGGTCATGTCACTGTCGCGCGGGCCGTAATTCTCGTCGGCGACGATCTGCATGCCGTAATTCGGCGCGACCTTCACACATTGCGCCCGCATGGAAGCGCCGAAGCCGTCGGTTCCTGAGATCAGGCCGATCTTGGTAAGATTGCGCCGCTTGAGATCCTCGAAGATCTTCTCGCAGGCCATCTTGTCGGTATGCGGCGTCTTGAAGACAAACTTGCGCACGGGGTCGATCACCTCGATGGCACCCGCGAGCGAAATGAAGGGGATCTTGGCATCCTCGAACACCGGAATCATCGCCATGGTGCTGCCGGTGGTCGTGCCGCCGACCATGGCAATCACCTCGTCATCCTCGACGAGGCGTGTCGCGAAGGTGCGGGCCTTGTTGGCGTCGCCGCCATCGTCGTAGATCACGAGTTCGATCTTCTTGCCGGCAACACCGCCGGCCGCGTTGATCTTGTCGACATAGAGCCGCAGCGTCTTGTCCTCGGGCTCTCCAAGGAACGACGATGGGCCGGTGACCGAGAGCACCGATCCGATCTTGACGGTATCCTGCGCGTTGGCGCCGTGAGACATGCCAACACTGAGAGCGCCGGCAGCCAGCATCATCTTGAGCGTCGTTTGTGATTTCATCCGTTTCCTCCTGGTTGTCGTCGTTTGTTTTTATGTGTTCTTGCACCGTGAGTCGTCCCACCAGCGACCCTTCAGGTCATGGCGGCTCGAACACGGTGGAATGGGAAAGCCGTACGGGTGAAGCAGGCGTCGATGCTTCGGCAGTCATGTGGGTGCACAGCCTGCGAGGCTTGGGTGAGCGTATCCCGATGGTCTTCGAAAAATCCCATCTCATGCGGCTCCGTGCGAGCTGTGAATGCTCTCATTGACCCTTTGTCCAACATCAATATAATTGACCGAACGGTTGGTCAATAGTAAACAAGTCGCAAGACGACCCGCTTGCCATCAGCGAAGAATTCGGGAGGGCCATGGTGGAGAATGATCTCATCCTCACGGACAGGCGAGAGGGCTACCGCGTCATCACCCTCAACCGGCCCGATCGCCTCAACTCCTTCAACGAGGCGATGCATGCGGCCCTGATGACGGCGCTTCTCGATGCGGAGGCTGATGGTGATTGCCGAGCGCTGATCCTCACCGGCGCCGGGCGCGGATTCTGCGCCGGCCAGGACCTGTCGGACCGCGTCTTCAGCCCGGGGCAGGCGCCCGATCTCTCCTCCACGCTGGAGCGGCTCTACAACCCGCTCGTGCGCAAGCTGCGCGCATTGCAGATGCCCGTCATCTGCGCCGTCAACGGCGTGGCGGCCGGTGCCGGCGCCAACATCGCGCTCGCCTGCGACATCATACTGGCGGCGCGCTCGGCAAAATTCATCCAGGCCTTTGCGAAGCTCGGCCTCGTTCCCGACTCTGGGGGAACCTGGTTCCTGCCGCGCCTCGTCGGCCCAGCCCGCGCCCGTGCTCTCGCCCTGCTCGCCGAACCGGTGCAGGCTGAGCAGGCGGAAGCCTGGGGCATGATCTGGAAGGCGGTCGACGATGCAAGCCTCATGGACGAGGCGCATCGCCTGGCAGCTCACTTCGCGACGCAGCCGACCGTCGGTCTTGGGCTGATCAAGCAAGCGCTCGATGCTTCGCAGACGAATGATCTCAGTCAGCAACTCGATTTGGAGCGAGACCTGCAGGGCCGGGCCGGCCGTACGCCGGACTACGTGGAAGGCGTCATGGCCTTCTTCGAGAAGCGGCAGCCCAAGTTCACGGGAAAAGCCTGATGGACGCGCCCTCCTCCGTCATCGCCGCCCACGACGTCGCGCAAGCCTGCGCGCAAGCCATGTGGGCCGAGGATCAGGCGAGCCAGGGCCTCGGCATGGTGGTGGAGCGGGTGGCACCCGGCGAGGCGGTTCTGTCCATGCCGATCCGCCCCGACATGACGAACGGCCACGGCATCTGCCACGGCGGCTTCATCTTCACGCTGGCCGACTCGGCCTTTGCGTTCGCCTGCAACACCTACAACCAGCGCACCGTCGCGCAGCAATGCACTGTCACGTTCCTGCAGCCCGGCCGGCGGGGCGACACGCTCACGGCCCATGCAGTGGAGCGCAATCGCTCCGGCCGCTCCGGCATTTACGATGTGACGGTTCGCAACGGTCAGGGCGAGGTTGTTGCCGAGTTCCGCGGGCATTCGCGCACGATCGCCGGCACGCTGCTCGCGTCAGGGACGGCCGAGACGGAACCAACAACAAAATGAATGGGAGGTTTGCTTGAACCAGATTCCGCTCCGCAAGCTGTCCGAACTCAAACCCCAGTCCTCTTCCCTCGACCGGCTGGAACTCGCATCCCGTGACGAGCTCTCCGCATGGCAGCGCGAGCGCCTCGCCTGGTCCCTGCGCCACGCCTACGAGAACGTGCCGCACTACCGAGCAAAGTTCGACGCAGCCGGCGTTCATCCGGACGACTTCAAGGATCTCGGCGACCTCGCCAAATTTCCGTTCACCACCAAGGCGGACCTGCGCGACAATTATCCCTTCGGCATGTTCGCCGTGCCTCAGGATCAGGTCGCCCGCGTGCACGGCTCGTCGGGCACCACCGGCAAGCCCACGGTCGTGGGTTATACCAAGCGCGACATCGATACCTGGGCCGATGTGATGGCGCGCTCGATCCGGGCGAGCGGCGCGCGTCCGGGCATGAAGGTGCATGTGGCCTATGGCTACGGTCTCTTCACCGGCGGGTTGGGCGCACATTACGGCGCGGAGCGCCTCGGCTGCATGGTGATCCCCATGTCGGGCGGCATGACCGAGCGCCAGGTGCAGCTCATCCAGGATTTCCAGCCCGACGTGATCATGGTCACGCCCTCATACATGCTGGCGATCCTGGACGAATTCCGCAAGCAGGGTCTCGATCCACGCCAATCGTCGCTTAAAGTCGGCATCTTCGGCGCGGAGCCCTGGACGAACGCCATGCGGGCCGAGATCGAGGAGGCCTTCGACATCCATGCGGTGGACATCTACGGCCTCTCCGAGGTCATGGGTCCGGGCGTCGCCTGCGAGTGCATCGAGACCAAGGATGGCCTGCACATCTGGGAGGATCACTTCTACCCGGAGGTGATCCATCCGGTCACGGGCGAGGTGCTGCCCGACGGCGAGGAGGGTGAGCTTGTCTTCACGTCGCTGACCAAGGAGGCCATGCCCGTCATCCGCTACCGCACCCGCGACCTGACCCGGCTCATGCCCGGCACCGCGCGCACCATGCGGCGCATGGAGAAGGTCACCGGCCGCACCGATGACATGATGATCATCCGCGGCGTGAACGTCTTCCCCACCCAGATCGAGGAAAAGCTCCTGCAGATCCCGACCCTGTCGGGCCACTACCAGATCGTGCTGACCCGCGATGGCCGCATGGACCAGATGGAGATCCGGGCCGAGATCCGGCCGGAGGCCGACTACCCGGAAACCCGCAAGGCGGCCGCGGACCGCTTGGGACAGGCAATCAAGGATACCATTGGCATCACAGCTCAGGTAAACGTCCTCGACCCTGAAGGGATCGAGCGTTCGCTGGGTAAGGCGAAGCGCGTGATCGACCGCAGACCGAAAGAATAGCAAACCCATGGCCCGCACCCGCGCCAGCAATTACGACGACAAACGCCGGGCGATCCTCGATCGCTCAGCCGAGCTCTTTGCCGAGCATGGCTATGACCGCGCCTCCATGAGCAAGATCGCCGAGGCCTGCGGGGTCTCTAAAGCAAACCTCTACCATTACTACCGGGACAAGGAGGAACTGCTCTTCGACGTGATCCGCTTCCACCTCGAGGAACTGCTTGAGGTGGTGGAAGCCGCCGACCGGCCGGACCTTGCACCCGGCGATCGTCTCAGGACGCTCGTTGCCGCGATCCTTGAAGCCTACCGGGACGCGGATGCCCAACACAGCGTTCAGATCAACGGCCTTCGCCTGCTGCCGTCCGACCGTCAGGCCGAGCTCAAATCCATGGAACGCGATCTGGTAAAGATCTTCTCCGACGCGGTGGCCGGCGTCGCGCCTCAGCTCAAGGGAACGAAGCTGCTCAAGCCCGTGACCATGTCCCTCTTCGGCATGATCAACTGGCACTATCTCTGGTTCAAGAGCAACGGCGAAGTGACGCGAGCGGATTATGCGGAGCTTGTCGCGCAGCTGATCGTGGACGGAACGCGCAATCTCCACGCCGACTCCGCAGCGGCGCCACGTCGCGTCACGGCCGCGGAGTAACGAACGGGCAACTCTGCACGGGTTTGAGATTACTGCAAGGAGACCTGTCCGTCGACCTCATGCGGTGCGGCACCGGGAGCAATAAGACCGAACCGCGAGAGAATCGGGCGGACGATGCCCTGCCATTGGGCGAGAAGTTCCGCCCTGCCCTTCTGGCGCAATCCGTACTTCCGATGCTGCGCGAAATGATCCGACATGCTGCTCCCGAAAGTATCAGCAACCCGCGGATACCAGTAGTTCACTGAGGCTTGAGCATCAGTCCTGTCGTGACCCTTCTCCAGTGCCGCCTGCAGCCCGTGCTCACCGAGTTCCGCGTGGTGCCTCTCGACGGGTAGGACGGCTGTGAGGACATCAGCAAGAGGCTGGTAGGAGCCGCGGCTGAGCTCATCGAGCTGCACCACGGTCGCCTGTCCCATAAGGCAGTTCATGACCACCGCATCAACCCAGCCGTTGATCGGATAGTGAAACACATTAAGGCGCATGTCTCCGTCCATACGCCGCATGCCGAGTGTAACGCTGCGATCGAGGCGCGAGGCCCAGGGGTGAGCCCCCACATACTGATCCATGTTGGCCCCGAACTGCTCCATCAATTCGAGAACCTGGCGGGCATGATCGAATTTCTGCAGCACGATGTGCGTGGCTGTGATCCGCTCCCTGAGGCCAGGCGCCAGGTTGATGCAGTCGGCAAAGCCTGAAGCGCCGGCCATCTCGGAATCGACGAAGATCGACATCAGGCGCATGAGCTCCGCGCGATATCGGGGCGTCACATTGTCGGGCGCGCTCAGGCGGCCGCCGCCGGCCACGAAGCTGACAAGGCCTTCTTCATCGACCATGGCGCACCTCCTCGGTCACTTGTCGAAATCGACCAGGATCTTGTCGCTCACCGGATAGCTCTGGCAGGTGAGAATATAGCCCCGGGTGATCTCGTAATCCTCCAAGGCGAAGTTGGCATCCATGTCGACCTCACCCTCGACCAGCATCGCCCGGCAGGTGGAGCAGACTCCGCCCTTGCAGGCGTAAGGCAACTCAAGCCCTTCCTGGGTGGCGGCATCGAGCACCGACGCGGTGCCTTTCTCGAACGACAGGGTCCGGGCGCGTCCGTCAATGACGATGGTGGCCTCGCAGAGATCCTTGTGATTTCGGGCCTGCTCTTCTTCGGGCTTGCGCGGGCGGCGGCTTGGCGTGGATGTGGCGAAGAGCTCGAACTTGATCTTGCGCTTGTCGAGCCCGTGTTCCTCAAGGCTTTTCGCGACCCCCAGCATCATGTCCTGCGGCCCGCAGATGAAGGCGGTGTCGATGGTGGACGCGTCGATCCAGTGTTCGAGAAGCTGGTCGCACTTCTCCTTGGTCAGACGGCCGTTGAACAGGTCGATGTCCTGCTGCTCGCGGCTGAGGATATGGATGAGGCTGAAGCGCTCGAGATGCTCGCTCTTGAGATCCTCCAACTCCTCCCGGAACATGATGGAGCTCGATGCACGGTTGCCGTAGAAGAGGGTGAAGGAGGATTGCGGCTCTGCCAGAAGCGTCGTCTTGATGATGCTCAGCAGCGGTGTGATTCCGCTGCCCGCCGCAAAGCCCACAAAATGCCTTTTCTGCGTCTTGTCGAGGGGCACGAAGAAGTTGCCCATCGGCGGCATGGCCTCGATCACATGGCCGGAGGCCAGCTGCTCGCTTACCCAGTTCGAGAACACACCGCCTGCGATCTTCTTGATGCCGATCCGGAGCTTTCCCTCCGTCGGAGCGGCGCAGATGGAATAGGACCGCCGGACCTCGTCGCCATCGATATTCGTGCGCAGGGTCAGGTATTGCCCCGGCGAGAAACTAAACGCCTCCTTGTGCTCATCCGGCACGTCCAGCGTGAGGATGATGGCATCGCGCGTCTCGCGCCTGACGTCGGCAACAGTGACGGGGTAGAACTTTGTCATGGAGCGTCCGCTCGTTTCAAATGCACTTGAAGTAGTCGAAAGGCTCGAGGCAATCGTCGCATCGGTACTGCGCCTTGCAGGGCGTCGAGCCGAACTCGCTGATGCGGGCGGTATTCTCGGATTTGCAGCGCGGGCAGGCAATCGTCAGCGGCTTGCGCAGCAGGCGGTCGAATACCGAGGGGCCTCCCGCGTTCTCGGCCGGCGGCGCGATGCCGTAAGCTTCGAGCTTGCGCCTTCCTTCAGCACTGATCCAGTCCGTTGTCCAAGGCGGGGATAGCCGGCGTTCGACGCGCAGGCGATCAAGTCCCTTCGCTCGCAGGGCTGACTCGATGTCGAGCGCAATGACACTCGTTGCAGGGCAGCCCGAATAGGTGGGTGTGATCGCCACGACGAGGTCGTCGCCCGACCATTGCACATCGCGGACGATGCCGAGATCCATGACGGAGACGGCAGGCACTTCCGGGTCCGGAACCTCTTCCAGCCACGTTCTGATCTGCTCCAGATCCGGCCGCGTCAGGCTGCTCGTCATCGCCGCCTCACCAAGTTGCGTTGGGATAAGCTCGCTGCAGGAACTGGAGATCCGCCAGGATGTAGCCGAGATGCTCCGAGTGCATGCCCCGCTTGCCGCCCCGCTGCGCCCATCCGGGCTGCGGCAGGGTGAGCGTGGCGTCCTCGGCGGTCGTTCGCATCAGGCCGAGCCATGGCTCGTGCAGGGCTGCGAGATCGGGACCGACGCTCTCACGCATCATCGCTTGGTCCACCTCGTCGGATTCGAACATCTCGCCCGTGTACATCCAGAGATCGTCAATGGCCGCCTGCATGCGGCGATGGCTCTCTTCCGTGCCGTCGCCGAGGCGCAGCACCCACTCCTGGCTGCGCTCCAGGTGATAGGTAACCTCTTTAAGACCCTTGGCGGCGATCTCGGCAATGCGCGCATCCTTTGAGCCCGTGAGCTCCCGCAGCAGCAGGTAATGCCAGGCGTCGAAATAGAACTGGCGCGCCATGGTGGCGGCAAAGTCGCCGTTCGGCTGCTCGACGAGCAGGAGATTGCGGAAGTCGCGGGCATCGCGCAGGTAAGCGAGCTTGTCGGCGTCCCGCCCCTTGCCCTCGATCTCGCCTGCCAGGTTGAGCCAGAGCTGCGTCTGCCCGATGAGGTCGAGGGCGACGTTGGAGAGCGCCAGATCCTCTTCCAGCGCCGGCGAATGCCCGCACCATTCCGACAGGCGATGCCCGAGGATCAGGGCGTTGTCGCCGAGGCGCAGCAGATACTCGAAGAGAGCCTCCTGCCCGGTCATTACATGTGCCCCAGCTCTTCGGGGATTTCGTAGAAGGTCGGGTGCCGGTAGACCTTGCTGTTGGCCGGATCGAACAGCGGACCCTTCTCGCTCGGCGAGCTCGCCGCAATGTCGGAGGCGCGCACCACCCAGATGCTCACACCCTCATTGCGGCGCGTATAGACGTCGCGCGCATTCATGATCGCCATCTCGGCATCCGGCGCATGCAGGCTGCCCACATGACGATGGGCGAGCCCGTGCTGGCTGCGGATGAACACCTCCCAGAGAGGCCATTCCTTCTTGTCGGTCATCGTCGCTCTCCCGCTCACGCAGCCTTGGCTTTGGCGCGCGCTGCTTTCTTGGCCGCGTAGGCGTCGGCGGCATCGCGCACCCACCGGCCTTCTTCATAGGCCTTCACCCGCGTGCGCAGGCGGTCCCGGTTGCAGGGGCCGTTGCCGGCGATCACCTGATAGAACTCGTCCCAGTTGACCTCGCCGAAATCGTAGTGCCCGCGTTCGGCGTTCCACTTGAGATCGGGATCGGGAACGGTCAGTCCGAGATACTCGGCCTGCGGGACCGTCTGGTCGACGAATTTCTGGCGCAGCTCATCGTTGGAGTTGATCTTGATCTTCCAGCGCATGGACTGGGCGCTGTGAACCGACTCCGCATCGGACGGACCGAACATCATCAGGGATGGCCACCACCAGCGGTTCAGCGCATCCTGCGCCATCGCCTTCTGCTCGGGGGTGCCGCGGGCGAGCTTCGTCATCGCGTCGTAGCCCTGGCGCTGGTGGAAGCTCTCCTCCTTGCAGATGCGGATCATGGCGCGGGAATAGGGACCATAGGAGCAGCGCTGCAGCGGCACCTGGTTCATGATCGCGGCACCGTCCACGAGCCAGCCGATGGCGCCGATATCGGCCCAGGTGATCGTCGGGTAATTGAAGATGCTCGAATACTTCGCCTTGCCGCTGTTGAGCTGCTCCATAAGCTCGTCGCGGCTCACGCCGAGCGTCTCGGCGGCGCAATAGAGATAGAGACCATGGCCCGCCTCGTCCTGCACCTTGGCGAGCAGGATGGCCTTGCGCTCCAGCGTCGGCGCGCGGGTGATCCAGTTGCCCTCGGGCTGCATGCCGATGATCTCGGAATGGGCATGCTGGGAGATCTGCCGGATGAGGGTCTTGCGATAGGCTTCCGGCATCCACTCCTTGGGCTCGATCTTGATGTCCTGGTCGACGCGATCCTGGAAGGCGCGCTCCTCAGGGGACATCTCTTCCTTGGACTGGATATGATCGACGCCCGTCTTCACCATCTGTGCGTACACGGCGCTTCTCCTTGAGCCTTCGTTCGGTTCACTCCTCCCAAGCCACCCCCCTGAAATGAGAACCAGGCAGCTTCGAAGGGTTGGAGGCCATTGCCCACCCGGGCGCATAGTCAACGCTGTTCCGGTCGTTAGCGCTCCAAGGCAAGGCGGATTGCCCCGTCAGCGCTTCACTTAATATGTCACAAAAAATTAGTTATTCAAGATTTTCTTGTAACTTATCTTTCAGACAACCTTCAGCTTGGCTGAGGCCGGGATCGACTCGAACCGTTCCGCGAAGCCCCTGTCGGCCTCCGGCAGCGGCCCCTTGTCGTCCTGGGCATGGGTGTCGATCCATCGCTCGGAGGCCGGCAGCAGGGTCTTGTAGATCGTCCCGCAGAGTGCGCGGGCGCTCGCTCCCGCCCATGGCTTCGGAAGGAGTTGCGCCGGCAGCAGGGGATCCTTCAGGACAGCGCGACGATAGTCGTGGATCAACAGGATCCGGACCAGGAGGGCATCCAGATTCGTGAACCCGCTCCCCCGCTCAAGAGCCGAGAGCGTGCCGGAATAGGTGTCGATAAAGCGCTGATACCGGCTTTCGATGTCCGCGAGCGGCCAAGCCCGTTCCACGAGCCGCTGGGCTGTGGGCAGATCGGCCGGCACAGCGGAAAGCCGCAGAAAGGTGGCGGCTTCTCCGGCTGATGCGGAAGCGGCAATCATGAGATCCGTTCCAAGAATCCCATACCCGGCCTCCGACAGCTCGGCCTTGAGGGCGGTCCGGTCCTGGGCATTCTCAAGCAGCAGAAGGTCGAAGGAGCCATGCCAATCCTGGGGCAGATCGGCATAGATCCGCTGCGTCGCTTGGGCAAAGGCCTGCCGCCCCTGAGGAGCGAGCCGGTAATAGCTGTTGCGCCCCAACTTCCACCGCTCGAACCATCCGTCCGACACGAGGCGGGACAAGGCCGTTCTCACGAGCGTATCGCTGATCCGGAATGCCCGCATGATCTCGTGAAGCGAAGCCAGCGACAACACCCCGCCCCGAGGTGCCACCGCATCCCCGAAGACGGTCACGATCAGGGAGCCTGCCCTGATCGGGGTTCGCTCGTGGAACCTGTCGAGGAGGGCTTCGACAAACCCGGCCATTCAAACCCACTCCATTTGCTTGTCGGATACGAAGCCGCCTCTCGGCTGCAGTTCTCACCTATCGATTCTTTCCCCGAATTGTCGAGATATGGCCCGAACTGGTGCTGGCAAAATTCCTTGACTAACCGACCGGTCGGTCAATAATGCTGCATGGACCCGGCGATGCCGATGCAGCCACCATTCATCATCCAAGGTGCCCCATGAGACTTGAAAGCTTCGTTCGCGGAAGTTGGATGTCGCCCGGCCAGGAACTCACTGAGGTTCGCGGCGCGGTGACCGGCGACGTGGTTGCCGAGGTTGCCAGCGGCGGTCTCGATATGGGCGAGGTGCTGGCCTATGCCCGGCAGGTCGGCGGCCCTAATCTGCGACGTCTGACCTTCCACCAGCGTGCAGAGCTTCTGAAAGCTCTTGCCATCTATCTGTCAGAGCGCAAGGAGCAACTCTACAAGCTCTCCTATCAGACAGGTACCACGCGATCCGACAATTTCATCGATGTGGACGGCGGCATCGGCACCCTGTTCGTCTATGCCTCCAAAGGCCGCCGCGAGCTGCCCAACACCACCTTCCTCATCGATGGCGCCGTGGAGCCCTTGTCGAAGGGCGGCAGCTTCGTCGGCCAGCACGTGATGGCGCCCCTGGCCGGTGTCGCCGTCCACATCAACGCCTTCAATTTCCCCTGCTGGGGCATGCTGGAGAAGCTCGCGCCAGCGATCCTGGCCGGCGTGCCGGTGGTGACGAAGCCCGCGACGATCACGTCCTACGTGACCCATGCCCTCGTGCGCATGATCGCGGAGTCCCGCATTCTTCCCGAAGGCGCTCTCCAGTGCATCATCGGCTCCACCGGCGATCTGTTCGACCACCTCACCTGCCAGGACGTGGTGTCCTTCACGGGCTCCGCCGACACGGCACAGAAGCTGCAGCGGCATCCGGTGATTGCTCGGGAGTCCGTCCGCTTCATCGCCGAGCGCGATTCACTCAACGCTGCCATTCTTGCCCCCGACGCCGGACCTGGCTCGCCGGAATTCGACCTTTTCATCAAGGAGGTCGCGAAGGAGATGACCGTCAAGGCCGGTCAGAAATGCACCGCAATCCGTCGCGCCATCGCTCCCAACGCGCATGTTCCTGCAGTCATCGAGGCTTTGCGTGAGCGGCTCTCCAAGGTCACGGTCGGCAACCCCGAACTTGAGAACGTCCGCATGGGCCCGGTCGTCGGTCTCGGCCAGCGCCGCGATGTGCTGGCGCAGGTGACGAAGCTGCGGAGCGAGGCTGACATCGTCGTCGGTGATCCGGAGAATTTCACGGTCGAGGGCGCGGACCGCGAGCGCGGCGCCTTCATTCCGCCGCTTCTGCTGCACTGCCCGGATCCGATCCGCGCCACCAATGTGCATAGCGTCGAGGCCTTCGGCCCGGTCTGCACCGTCATGGGCTATGACGGGCTCGACCAGGCAATGGCGCTTGCGAATCGCGGCGACGGCAGCCTTGTGGCCTCGATCTATACCTATGATCCCGCAGTGGCATCCGATCTCGTCTTCGGTGTCGGCGCTTTCCACGGACGTCTCGTGCTGATCGATCGCGACTGTGCCAAGGAACAGACCGGTCACGGCTCGCCGATGCCGCACATGGTGCATGGCGGGCCGGGACGCGCTGGCGGCGGCGAGGAGCTCGGCGGCATGCGCGGCGTGCATCACTACATGCAGCGCACGGCCTTGCAGGGCTCGCCCGCCATGCTGTCGCGCGTGACGCAGAGCTGGATCAAGGGCGCTCCCATGGTCCAGGAGGGGCGGCACCCCTTCCGCTACCACTTCGAGGACCTCGCCATCGGCCAGACCTTCATCTCGAAGGAGCGCACGATCACTCTTGGGGATATCGAGCATTTTGCCGAGTTCACCGGCGACACCTTCTATGCCCACATGAGTGAAGAAGATACGAAGGACCACCCGTTCTTCCCCGGCCGCGTTGCCCATGGCTACCTGCTCCTGGCCTTCGCGGCAGGCCTGTTCGTCGATCCGGATCTGGGGCCGGTTCTGGCCAATTACGGCCTCGATTCCCTGCGCTTCCTCAAGCCTGTTCAGCCGGGCGAGACCATCAAGGTCCGGTTGACGGCAAAATCCAAGTCGCCACGCAACGAGCAGTATGGCGAGGTGCGCTGGGATGTGGAGATCACCACCGACAAGGACGAGACAGTGGCGACCTATGATCTCCTGACGATGAATGCAGTGCGTGCGTGATGGAAGATTATTGGCAGCGCATGCCGGTTGCTTTGAGATAAGACTGGTATCTGCCGCTTCGTCACGGCTGGGAGCGGATATCAGAAGAATGTTTGGGGGAATCAATGTCCACGTTCGACCAGGCCACCGCCGAGCGGATGCTCACCGATGTCTTTGCGCCCTGGATTCAGGCGCTCGAACTCTCCATCGAGAGCCTCAGCCCTGAGGGCGCGGTTCTGCGCATGCCGTTCTCGGAGAGGCTGTGCCGCGACAATGGCGTGATCTGCGGGCAGGCGCTCATGAGCCTGGCCGACACTGCCATGGTGTTCGCCGTCTCCTCGGCTGGAGGTGCCTATAGGCCCATGACCACGGTCGATCAGACGATGCACTTCCTGCGTCCGGCGGCGAGCGCCGATGTGCTGGCGGAGGCGAAGGTGGTGCGCTTGGGGCGGACCATGGCCTTCGGCAGCGTGACGCTCACCACGGTTGGCGACAGCCGGCCCGTCGCCATCGCGCAGCTTGCTTACGCGCTGCTGCCTGAGAGCAAATAAAATCAGCCGTACTTCAGAACGGCAGTGCCACGCTGGTCTTGATCTCTTTCAGGACCACGTTGGTGCGCACATATCGGATGCCGGGCAGGCGGAACATGAATTCGTCGAGAAACGCGTTGTAGGCCTTCATGTCGCGCACCACGACCCGCAGGTGGTAATCGGCGTCGCCCGTGGTGGCGAAGCATTCCAGCACCTCGGCCCGCTCTGTCACACGTGAAACGAACTCGTCGACGAATGTTGCGTCGTGCCGCTCCAGGGACACGTGAAGGATCGCCGAGGTGGTGAAGCCGGCCTTCTCCCGATCCACCAGGGCGGAATAGCCGGTGATTACCCCGATTTCTTCCAGCGCCCGAACGCGCCGCCAGCAGGCGGAGGTCGACATGCCCACGTTCTCGGCCAGCTGCTGGTTTGTGGTGCGTCCCTCATTCTGCAGCTGCGCTAGAATATGCTCGTCCTGCTTCTCCAACATCGCGCCTTCCCATTGGTAGTTCTTACCAAATATAGCGCTCAGGTTCGGAGCATCTACCACAAAGAGGCCCTGACGAGGAACAAAGAGAAAGCACCTACCAGCCGTTCGGGACTACCATAGTTAGCCAGAACAGAGCTTCTCCTTGAGGTCAGGCTGATGACACGCGTTCCGTCCCTTGACGATTACCGGCTCTCCGACCGCTATGCCCGCGAGACCGGCCGGGTGTTGCTCACCGGCACACAGGCCATCATCCGCATCGTGCTCGACCAAGCCAAACGCGACCGGCTGACTGGCCTCAACACGGCCGGCTTTGTGTCGGGCTATCGCGGCTCGCCGCTCGGCGGCGTCGATCTCGAATTCTGGCGCATCAAGGAGCAGCTGAAGGAGCACCGGATCGAATTCCTGCCCGCCGTCAACGAGGATCTCGCCGCAACCGCGGTGCTGGGCTCGCAGCAGGTGGAGACCGACCCCAACCGGCAGGTCGAGGGCGTGTTCGGCCTCTGGTACGGCAAGGGACCCGGCGTCGACCGCTCGGGCGATGCCCTGAAGCACGGCAACGCCTATGGCTCGTCGCCCCATGGCGGCGTGCTGGTGGTGGCGGGCGATGACCATGGCTGCGTGTCCTCGTCGATGCCGCACCAATCCGACGTCGCCTTCATGAGTTGGTTCATGCCGACGCTGCATCCAGCGAGTGTGGCCGAGTACCTGGAGTTCGGCGAGTACGGTTATGCACTGAGCCGCTTCTCCGGCATGTGGGTCGGCTTCAAGGCGGTGTCCGAGATCGTCGAATCCGGCACCTCCGTCGAGCTGCGCCCGGCGCGCCGGTTCGCCGAGCCCGATTTCACCCCGCCTCCCGGAGGCCTGCATTACCGCTGGCCGGATCTGCCGGGACCGCAGATCGAAGAGCGCATGGAGGCGAAGAAGCACGCGGTCTATGCCTTCGCCAAAGCCAACCCCATCGACCGGCGCATCTACGACATCCCGGATGCCTCCTACGGCATCGTCACGGCCGGCAAGGCCCATCTCGACCTCATGGAGGCGCTTCGCCTCATCGGCCTCGACGAGGCGGCCTGCCGTCTGCACGGCATCGACATCTACAAGGTCGGCATGGTGTGGCCGCTGCCGCTGCACGACGCCATGGAATTCGTGAGGGGCAAGCGCGAGATCCTCGTGGTCGAGGAGAAACGCGGCATCATCGAGAGCCAGTTCAAGGAATACTTCTACGACTACCCGGGCTCGAAGCCCGAGCGCATGGTCGGCAAGCACGATGAGATGGGCCAGCGGCTCATCCCCTGGACGGGAGAGCTCACGCCGCGCTTTCTCGCCGACGTTCTGGCCAAGCGCCTCGACCCGATCTTTCCCGATCTCAACCTCGCGCAGCGCGTCGCCGCCCTCACGCCCGACGCGGAACGCGTGATCGCGGTGCCGGGCGCAACGCGCACGCCCTATTTCTGCCCCGGCTGCCCGCACAACACCTCCACCAAGGTGCCGGAAGGCTCGAAAGCGCTGGCCGGCATCGGCTGCCACTTCATGGCAAGCTGGATGGACCGCGAGACCTCGTCCCTGATCCAGATGGGCGGCGAAGGCGTGAACTGGGCGGCGTCATCCAAGTTCACCGGCCAGGGCCACATCTTCCAGAATCTGGGCGAAGGCACCTATTACCATTCGGGCTCCATGGCGATCCGACAGGCCATGGCCGCGGGCGCCAACATCACCTACAAGATCCTCTTCAACGACGCGGTCGCCATGACCGGCGGCCAGCCGGTGGATGGACCCATCAGCGTCTATGCCATCGCGCACAGCGTGAGGGCGGAAGGCGTGCAGCGCATCGCGCTCGTGTCGGACGATCCTGACAAATTCATTCCCGCCGATCTGCCGAAAGGCGTGACGATCCACCATCGCGACGACCTCGATGGAGTGCAGAAGGAGCTGCGCAACATCTCCGGCGTGACGGTGCTGATCTACGAGCAGACCTGCGCCACCGAGAAGCGCCGCCGCCGCAAGCGCGGCCAGATGGAGGACCCGAAGCGCTTTGCCACTATCAACGATCTTGTCTGCGAAGGCTGCGGCGACTGCTCGGTGGCGTCGAACTGCCTGAGCGTGGAGCCGAAGGAAACCCCCTTCGGGCGCAAGCGCAAGATCAACCTCTCCACCTGCAACAAGGACTTCTCGTGCCTGGACGGCTTCTGCCCGAGCTTTGTCACGGTCGAGGGCGCTACGCGCCGGGCGAAGACCACGTCCGCCTTCGATGCGGCGGCACGCGCCGCGTCCCTGCCCTCACCGGTTCTCCCCGCGCTAGAGAAACCCTTCGACCTGCTCGTCACGGGCGTCGGCGGCACGGGCGTCGTCACGATCGGCGCGCTCATCAGCATGGCGGCGCATCTCGAAGGGCGCGGCGTGTCGGTGCTCGACTTCACGGGCTTCGCGCAGAAGTTCGGACCGGTGCTGAGCTATCTGCGCATCGCTGCCGATCCGACCGAACTGAACCAGGTGCGCATCGACCAGGGCGCGGCGGATGCGCTGATCGGCTGCGATCTCGTGGTCAGCTCCTCGCCCAAGGCCTCCGGCACATACCGGCACGGCACCAGGGCGGTGATGAACACCGCCGAGATGCCCACCGGCGATGTGGTGCGCTTCCGCGACGCGGATCTCGCGAGCCGCACGCGGCTTCGCGCCATCGAACGCGTCATCGGTGCGGGCAACATGGCAACCGTCAATGCCAATGCGTTGGCCGAGACGCTGCTCGGCGACACGGTTTTCGCCAACGTGATGATGCTGGGCTTTGCCTGGCAGCAGGGGCTCGTGCCGGTCTCGTTCGAAGCCCTGTCGCGCGCCATCGAACTCAACGGCGTGGCGGTCGAGCGCAACCGGCAGGCCTTCGCCTGGGGACGCCTGCTCAGCGCCGACCCGGATGTCGTGCATGAGATCGCGAACGATAAGCCGGACGAGCCCGAAACGCTGGATCAGGTGATCGCCCGGCGGGTTGCTTTCCTCACCGATTATCAGGATGCGCTCTACGCCGGCCGCTACGCGATGATGGTGTCCCGGGTCCGTAAAGCTGAAATTGCGCTTGGGTCCGAGACCCTCACCGATGCGGTGGCGCGCTCATTGTTCAAGCTCATGGCCTACAAGGACGAGTACGAGGTCGCGCGCCTTCACATGGAGAGCGGCTTCCTCGACAAGCTGCAGCAGGAATTCGACGGCGACTTTACGGTGAAGTACCATCTGGCGCCGCCGCTTCTCGCCTCCAAGCGCGACGCGCGGGGCCGCCCGAAGAAGCGCGCCTTCGGCCAGTGGGTTCAGACGCCCATGCGGGTGCTGGCGAAGATGAAGATCGTTCGCGGCACGCCGTTCGACATCTTCGGCTATACGGCCGAGCGGCGCACGGAGCGCGCTCTGATCGGCTGGTACGAGGCGCAGGTCGAGCGTATTCTTGCAAGCCTCAAGGCGGAGCGCTTCACCGACCTGCTGGCGATCGCGCAGGCTCCAATGGACATCCGCGGCTACGGCCCGGTGAAGGAAGCGGCCATCCACAAGGTTCAGGCGGAGGTGGAGCGCCTGTGGGCACGGGAGACTGAGCAGCCGGAGGTGATCGACACGCGGACGCACGAGGCCGTTCACGCGTGAAAACCCGACCAGCTTGGGTCGAGAAGCTGTGCCTGTTGGTCCGTGTCATTCCGGGGCGAGCGTTAGCGAGAGCCCGGAATCCATAACCACCACGTCTGAAGAATAAGCGATTAGCGTAGCGCCTCTTTCTGCACCGTTAGCGTTTATGGATTCCGGGCTCCGCTGCGCGGCCCCGGAATGACGAATGTGACGATAAGGGTGTCATTCCCCGCCGGAGCGCAGCGGAGGGGAAGGGAATCCACTCACACATGCGGCGCTATGGATCCCCTTCCCGCACTTCGTGCGCCGGGGATGACACTCTCTCCGTCATGGCCGGGCTTGTCCCGGCCATCCACGTCTTTGGACCGCTGCGGCTCCTTCCGCCCTCATCCTGAGGAGGTGACGCAGTGACCGTCTCGAAGGAGGCTCCAGAGAGCACTGGACGATCCTTCGAGACGCAGCCTGACGGCTGCTCCTCAGGATGAGGCCGGTGGGTTTGATGTTGGAGGTCCGTGCATGAGCCGTGGCAGGGCGGTTGAGAGAAGGCGCTCCCCTCAAGCCTGTCAGGAAACGCCGCTGTTCTGCGGCCGCCGGGCCATCACGTCGTGCAGCGCTGCGACCAGATCGTCCGGCATGATGGGCTTGTGCAGGAAGGTGGCGTTGGGCGGCAGGTCGCCGGGTCCCGGGCCGGTCTTGCCGGAGATCACCAGGACGGCCACCTCCGGCCAGCCCTGCCGGACCAGACGGGCAAACTCGAAGCCGTCCATGGAGCCGGGCATGTCCACGTCGGTCAGGATGGCGTCGATCTCGGGTCGCGATTTCAGGAGCTCGAACGCCTCATCGGCGTCCTGAGCCTCGACAACCCAGAACTCGGACTCTTTGAGAATGTCGACCTGGGTGAGGCGAACAAGAGGTTCGTCCTCCACCAGCAGAACAACAGGGTGCTTTACGATGCGGCGGTGCGGTTTCATCCTGCAAGAAACGGGTATGACTTTGTCAGGTTCCCTGCCATCGAGGAGCCGTGATGCTGCGGCGCAGCGATCGTAGGGGGGAGGCAGGATCAGAAGCGCTTGGCCGTGGCCTTCAGCTGCTTGATTCGGTCAACGACCTCCTGCGTGTGATACGGCTTCTTCATCAGGGGGCCGGCTTCGCAGAGGGTTCCGGCGATGTCGGCCGACCGCTCGGCCCCGGAGGTGAGGATGACCTGTGTGTCGGGCATATTGGACCGGACCCAGCGGGCAAGCCAAAAGCCGTCCATGTCCCCCGGCATCTCGACGTCGCTGAACACGATGTCGACGGACACCTCCGGGGCTTGGAGGATGAGGATGGCCTCCTCGGCGCTGACAGCCTCATGGACCCGATAGCCGCATTCTCGCAGGTATTCGGCAACCACAAGACGGATCAGGACCTCATCCTCGACGACGAGGATGGTCTGGAGGGGGGTGTCGGCCTCGGCCGAAAGATGGGTCGATGACGTGCTCACGCAAAGCTAACCGCCGAGCTTTTGCCTTTGTTCCTGCGGTCAAGCTTGTGGAGGCGGCTGCCAGTTCAGGCTCTGCGCGGCGAGCGCGGCAATCTCGGCAGCCTGGTAGGGCTTGCGGACGAAAGGTCCGAGGTTGTCTGGCAGATCCGTCTCCCCGGACGTGACGATCATCTTCGTCGGGACCGGGCTCTCGCGAAGGTGACGTACCACGTCCCAGCCGCCAGCACCCGGCAGGTCAAGGGCCAGGACCAGAAGATCGACCGGGACGGCATCGAGCACGGTCAGCGCCTCCGGTGCGGAGCCGGCCTCCAGCACCTTGAACCCCCAAGCCCGCAGCTCGTCGCTGACACGATACCGGATCCGGATATCCCCTTCGACAACAAGGATCGTCGGCGGGGTCCGGCGTGGAAGAACCGTAACGGATGCAGCACTCATTCTTGCCCCAGACGCATACAACAGGCGGACAACGTGGTGGCGCCCTGTGGGTTCTCCTGCGCCGTGCGCTAAGTCACCACGCGGGAAAGGGTGGCTCTCGCACGTGGAACCGTCTATCAATGGCCACGTTTGCCATCAGCCCTGCCCTCTGTCCCCTCGGTCCCGTGTCCCACCAGCAACCCATAGGCGTCGTTCTCCTGGTCGAAGACGAACCGCTGGTGCGGCTCGTCACGGCCGACATCCTGCTGGAGGCGAACTTCCGCGTCATCGAGGCCGGTGACGCCGAGGAGGCCCTGCGCGTGCTGAAAGCCGAGGTTGCCGTGGATGTCCTGCTCTCTGACGTGGAGATGCCGCCCGGCATGAACGGCTACGAACTGGTAGGCCACGTGCACCGGGACTGGCCCGGGGTGGAAATCATCGTCTCCTCAGGCCGCGAGTGGCCAAAGGAGGAAGATCTGCCGCCGGGAGCGGTCTTTCTCGCCAAGCCCTATCTGAATGCCACGCTCCTGTCCTACGTCCAGGCCGCGGCCAGGAAGGCCCAGGAGGCGCGCCGGCTCAGGCGTGAGGCTGGCGCAGCAGGCGGTACTGCTCCGGCCGAGGACATCTCCAAGACGGCCTGAGGCTTCCCAGGGGAATGCCGGCATAGGAAAGGCGCAGCCCGAAGCTGCGCCTTTTGATTCGCGTGGTTAATGCCGGTCGAACCGGCAGCGTCACGCCGCCCGGACACCCTGCAGGAAGCCTTCGACTTCCCGGGTCAGGGCCGACGAGTTGGTCGACAACTCCCCGGCCGCCGCCAGCACCTGGGAGGCCGCCGAGCCGGCATGGGTTGCCGCTCCCTGCACCTGGACGATGCTCTGGGTCACCTCCTGGGTGCCGCGGGCGGCCTCGCTGACATTGCGGGCGATCTCCTGCGTGGCCGCCTGCTGCTCCTCGACGGCGGCGGCCACGTTGGTGGCGATCTGGTGCACCTCCTCGATGGTGAGGCCGATCTCGCGGATGGCGTCCACGGCGCCCTTGGTGGATTGCTGGATCTGGTTGATGTGCGAGGTGATGTCCTCGGTCGCCCGCGAGGTCTGGTTCGCCAGCTCCTTCACCTCGGCAGCCACCACGGCGAAGCCTTTTCCGGCCTCCCCTGCACGGGCCGCCTCGATGGTGGCGTTGAGCGCCAGCAGGTTGGTCTGGCTCGCGATGCTGTTGATGAGGGCAACGACCTCGCCGATCTTCTGCGCGCCGTCCGCAAGCGTCTCCACGAGCTCGTTGGTCTTGCGCGCATTCTGCACGGCGCGAGCCGCGGCCGCGGACGTTTGCGACACCTGGCTGCCGATCTCGTTCGACGATGCGGCAAGCTCCTCCGTGGCGGCGGCTACGGCCTGCACGTTGCTGGAGGTCTGCTCGGCCGCAGCCGCCACCGCGTTCGATTGCTGGTTCGTCTGCTGGGCGGTGCTGGCCATCGAGCGGGCCGTGGACTCCATCTGCTGGGCGGCGACGGAGAGATGCTGCACGAGACCACCCACGCTGCCCTCGAAGTTCTGCGCGAGCGCCATCATCTCGAGCCTGCGGCGCTCGGCGGCCTGCTTTTCGGATTCCGTCTGCTGGCGCCGCAGCCCGTCGGCTTCCTGCATGGTGCCGGCGAAGACCTGCGTGGCCTTCCAGATGTCGCCGATCTCGTCGTTGCCGGCCTTTGCCTTCGGCAGGTTGTAGTCGCCGGAGGCCAGCTTCTGGATCGCCTCGGTGACGACCTTCAGCGGACGGGCGATCTGCCTATGACCCACGAGCCAGCCGATCAGCAGCGCCAAGATCGTGCCGCCGAGCGCGATGGAGACGAGCAGGGTGAGACGCTCGCTGTAGAGCTCAGCGGAATAGCGGTCGACCGCGGCGATCTCTTCGCTGCCCTTCTGCGTCAAGGCGTCGATGCTGACCTGGAAAGCCTTCCGGTTGGCCCGGTTGCCATCGGTGTTGCCCTGGGCGTTGGCAGCCTCAGGCGACACTTCGGCACCCAGGCGCACGGTCTCGGAGCGGAATGTCTTGAAGGCGGCGGCGTCCTTGACCACGGCGTCGAACAGCGCCTTGTGCGAATCCGGGACGATCGGCGCCCACTCTTTCAGCAGCTTGTCGATCTCATTGAGATTGGTGGTCAGTCCTTCGCCGAACTTGCGGGCATCGGCGGTCGTCTTCGAGGCATAGATCCCGCGCGCTTCCATGACCACATGCGTCACAAGCCGGTTCAGGCGCTCGCCATAGAGGGCACGCGTGGCGGCGAGCCGCACGTCGGCAACCGCCTGATTATAGGTTTGCAGGGTGCTGATGCCGACGGCGGCGATGACCATCGCGACGAAGCTCAAGGCCGCGACGAGCGCAAATATCTTCGTTCTGATCTTCATGCATCCCCCAAAAGTCCTGATCAGCAAAATTGCTTGAATACAGGCGCAGTATTCACAGAACGCTTGTGCGAGGCTTGCTCTGGCCTATCCAATTTTTCAACAGGCTTTCTCTGCGTGAGGTGACGGATTGTTAAGCATAACCTAATAGGAATGATTGCGGTCGATTCTCATAGCGGCGGTTTCCATGGGCGTACGGTTCGATAAAGTATTGGAGCAGGTGGCCAGGGCGGGACAGCCCGGACGCGGAGCCGCCATCGAAACCCGAGAGCGCAAGGTGCGGCGCCTGGAGGATCTGATCCGGGCCCGCGAGGTGGTGGGCGACCGCATCGTCATGTGCCTCGGGCTGGCGCTCACCCTCTCGGCCGTCGCGCTTCCAGTTTATGCGGTCTATCTCAGCGATGGCTACGCCTATCTCCAGAGCGCAGGAAACGGCTTGGTGATGAGCAAGGGCGCGGACACCAAGACCGCGCGTGCAGTTGATCTCAGCCCGGCAACGACAGGCTCGTTGACCAGGCAGAAGAACATGGATTTGGTCGCGGAAGCCAAGACCGACAAGGCAGCCCTGGCCATCGATCGCCAGAGCCAGTTCCAGCGCTACGTGATCCACAGGGCGACGAGCGAGTCAGCCCTGATCGAAGGACCGGAAGGCGTCTGGTGGGTCACCCCGGGCATGACGCTTCCCGGCATTGGCCAGATCATCTCGATTGAGCGCTCCGACAACGGCTGGGTCGTTCTGACGTCGGAGACGATGATCAGCCAGCGGCCGACCGCGAAAGCTGCGAGCTAAGAAGTTTCCTTGATCTGCATGAGCGCGGCTCGCGCTCATGCAATGTTCGATCAATCGGATTACTTGGTGGCCGTCACCATCGGGGCGGCCTGATTGCCGAGCCAAACCCAGGCTGCGCTCTCCGTTCCCTCCCGCTTCACATAACGGTAGCCGGTCTCCTGCCAGGACAGGACAGCCGCGCGCTTGTTGTCGAGGATGTAGTCGCCCCGGTTGGTGCGCGCCATCAGCACCGCGTGGCCGGCGCCGAGCTCGTCGATCACCACCGTCATCCGCAGAGCCCGCCGCGGCAGGCCTGCCTGGATGAGCATGCGGCGCTTCAGGATCTGAATGTCCTCGCAATCGCCGATCCCGTCATCCGGGTAGTCCCAGCGATCGGCCACGCCCCAATGATCCTGATCCGTTACCGGCAGGATCGTGGCGTTCACGCGCTCGTTGACATCGACGAGGAGCTTCCACGTCTCCTGGTTCAGCGCAATCACGGCAGGCTCGGAAGGGTCGTGCGCACATTCGACAGGCATCTGCCTGCAGAAGGCGATCCAGGCCGGCGTCGGCCCGGCCTGTCCGGACGACAGGATGGCGGCGCTCATCACCGGCATGTTCAACTGCGGAAACGCGTGAGCTGTATTCGCCGTCGCGACGGCCGACAGGGTCACGACACCCATGCCTGCGGCAGCCAGCAGCTGCCTTCCTCTATGCTTTAAGAGACCGGTTCTGTTCATGCCCCCGCACCCATCCGCTTCTTTTCATCAAAGCTGTCAGCCGCACGGGATCTGCGCAAGCGCGATTCGGAGTAAGATGTCAGAACGATGTCGCAGTGTTGACTTCAAGCAACAGAACGACGAACGAATCCTGCGTCTCGCGCCGATACTCTTCGAATGAAGAGGAGCGGAGCAATCGACCCTGCCGCCTGCTCAAACGTCTTGGCCCGAAAGAAATGCCATGATCTGGTCGAGCAAACCGCCGTCACCGCATCGTCTTTTCCAGCTCCCACCCGAACGTCTTCAGTAACGGCGCAGAAACCCGCTCTGGCTCCTTGCCCAGGTTCTCGCTCTTTTCGATGATGCCAGGAGGCGAATGGTGGGCGTGCCCACGAGCCCGATCAGCGATCCGGCAATAACCGGCACCAAAATGATACTCATGCGCTCTCCCCTGACGTTCGACGGCACTGTCGTTCCGGGTGCATCATGCGTCGGCAGCCTTGTGCGAAACTGGCACGCACCTGCATCTGAAGTTCGCGGAACGGGCACCGGGCGAAGGGAATGCCGTCTTTACCACGTAGCGCGAAGGCTCATTGCAATGAATCGGAGCGCCAGAACTTCCATGATACATTCTGCAGATCATTGGGAGGCCTGCTTGAGACCCGTTTTCGCCTTGCTTGCGATTACTTTTGGTGCCGGCGGTTGCACGACAACCACTTACGAGGCGGCCGAGATGTCCTGCTCGGAATATATCGGAAAGCCGATCTCGTCGCACATCGCGGCCTATGGCCCGCCCACATCCGTGTACCGCATCAACTCCAGCCAAGTCGGCTATGTCTTCAAGACCAGGACGACAACCTATGTGGGCGGCGAACCCTACTACACCGTGAACTACCTGACGGGGGCGGACAAGCACCACACGCCTGTCCGGAAGATCACGCGGGTGTGCCAAGGCGTATACGTGGTCCACGCTCCGTCGGACGCCATGCCGGTATCGGAGCGAATTGTCGTGGGTGTGCGGGCGAAGGGCTAAGTGACTTCAAGAGAGCTGCTCAACCAAAGCGCTCTCGCGAGGTCTAGAAGCCGCCCGGACGGAGCTTGGCGATGCTCATCATCAGGTCCACGCTGAAGTTCTGCTGGACCGATGACTGATCGAACAATGTCATGACGGGCGAAATGGTGGCCGCGCTAGGATTGGTCACATCCCACATGGCATTGAAACGCTGAATCAGCTTGTCGACCTTCTTGGGGTCCTGCAGATCCTTGATGTTGATGTGCTTCTCGAGGTTTCTCACCTGGATGTCGAGATCCGCCTTGGAGGCCGTCGTCGGGATGTTGAAGGTCGTCTGCACGAACTTGAGAAGCGCCTTGTCGGCCAGCAGACCCATCGTCGTGGTCACCGACGAGGCCTTGCGCTTGAAATACATGGCGAGCTGGACCCCTTGGTTCTGCTCGCCCTCTCTCTTCTCGAGACTGAGCTGGACGTATTTCTGCACGGCCTCCGTAGTGGCACTGGCAGCCGAGGTCGCGGCAGATCCCTTGGTCTTGAAGTCGAATGCCTTGGCGAACTCCTTGTAGAGCGGATTCGACATCTTGTTGGCCATGCTCAAAGGGTTGCTCACTCCTTCCTGGAGCAGCTTCTTGAAGAGCCCTTTGGCGTAAGCCATATCCTCGAGCCCATAAGCCTTCATAGCGAACTTGAAGATACGATCGTTCTTGATGAAGTCGTCAATGGTTTTGATGCTTCTGATGTTGGCCTTGTAATAGTCGATCTCGCGTTTCGTCATCGGCTCCTTTTCGATCAGGGCCTTGGTCTTCGCCAAGTCCTTGGTGACGAGTTGATAGCGTGTCGATGTGTTGATCATGGCGGATTTCTCCAGCGCTAAACCGGTCTGGCGAGAACGGCAGGCAAGCTACAAATCGCTTTTGCGAAGAATATCGTTGCAATCTTTTCTGAACCTGTCGGCCATCGTCCTGGCGTCCTTCGGATCGAAGCGGAATTCGTGCTGCCGCGTCTCGTAGCGAAAATTCGACAGCTCAATCGTCAAACTTTGCGCAGCGGCCAGCTTGTCGATGAAGGCCCGCACCTGACCGGGATCTGGAATTTGACCGTGCCGGTCCCGATACACCCAGTGGCCGACCTCGGGACTGCCGCCGTCAAACCAGTAGACGGTGCTGCGTCCATGAGTGTCGCTGCGTCCAAGGAACTGCTTCTGGGCAACGGCCACAGTCGCAAAGGGTACGGGAGGCTGGTCGGCATCGGAGACAAGTCGCTGGCACGTCAGCCAGAGCAGGGATCCGTTCTCCCCGCGCAGGCGGGCGAAGGCGGCCTGGGGCTGCCCCTCCTCGTCATGCCTCAGAACATAATCCCAGGCACCGAACCATGTGGCGAGCCCATAGCTCCCGCTGGAATAAGTCATGCTGGAAACGGCGACTGCGGCGCCCATGGCAAGAACCCGCAGACGGGATCGGTGACCGTTGGATTGCTTGGAGAACATCACACGCTCTTCTCAAACGAAAGGAGCCTCACCTTTCTCAAGGTGAGGCTCCCTTCAGGTCGATGCTAAAACTCTTACTGGAAGAGCTTCAGGATCATCTGGCTGTTCTGGTTAGCCATCGAGAGAGCCTGCACGCCGAGCTGCTGCTGAGTCTGCAGAGCCTGGTTGCGGGTCGACACTTCGTTCATATCGGCATCGATGAAGGCGCTAACGCCGGCGGTGAGCGAGTCGGTAAGTGTGCTGATGAACTCTTCCTGCGCTTCCAGAAGGGCCTTGTTAGCGCCCAGCATTGCAGAACCCTCAGTCACCTTATTGATAGCGGTGTCTACGTCCTGCAGGAAGCTCGCGATGGTTCCGGCACCGGGACCCCAGGCAGTAGGAGTGCCCGGAGCGGGGGTAACAGTCGTACCGGTGATCTGATTGTCTCCAGCCGTTACGCTGAAGTTCAGATTTGCGATCTTGGACTCAATGACCAGGTTACCGTTCGTATCGACCTTTGCCTCAACGAGAGAGCTCATGGAGCTGTCGTTGTTAATGGCCTGGGCAAATGCCACCTTGTCATCAGCAGCCATTCCAGCAGGAGCCGCGAAGGACAGGTTGTACGTGTTGGTTCCGTTCGTCATCTCGAGCGCCAGTGTGTCGCCCGTGGTCAGACCTGCCAGAGAGGCAGAAGTGAATGTAACCTTCGCAGGTGTCTGGAGGTTATTGAGGTCCACATCCTCCACATCGTTCAGAAGGCCGCTCGTGGGAGTCGCGGCGTCATAAAGACGGACCTTCGTGATATCGATGTCAAGTGTACCAATGGACTTGTTCTGACCATCGTAGGAAGTCACAAGCTTGGCTTGAGTAGTGGCACTGGTCGTGCTGGTCGCGTTGAGCCAGTTTTGGCCGTTGAACGTTGCGGACGCGGCAGTGCTCTTGAGACCAGCCAGATTAGCCTCGAACTCGGTCTGGATTTTGGCCAGATCAGCACCCGGCTGCTTCGCCGAAACAAGACCTGTCTTGATCTTGTTGAGATAACCCAGGGTCTTGTCCAAAGCCGACGAATAGGTGTCGATCATCGCCTTGGACTGCTTAATCGAGTCCTTCACAGCGCCGAGAGCACCGTTGTCGGACTTCATCTTCGTCGAGATCGACCAGTAAGACGCGTTGTGGGAGGCCTCTCCAACGCGCAGACCCGTGGAGATCTGGCTCTGGTTCTTGTTCATGGCGGTCTGCGTGCTCTTCAGAGCCTGCAGGGCGGTCATGGCGGAGAGGTTCGTGTTGATCGAAGACATGTGCTTCTTCCTTGAATGATGTGATTGTTCAGGGAATGTCGGGATCTAACCGACCCAGCGGAGTGGCTTCATGCCTCGAGAGAATCTCGATCCGCTGCTCACATGACATCCGGGCTTTTACCGGCAAAATGGAAGTGGCATCATGCCTAGCCTTCGTAAGAAGGCGTACCATAGTGCTTTCTCTGCACCTGGATACCTTGCGATATCCGACTGCGGTGCTCGCAGCTCTTGTCTACCAACCCCCTCTCTTAGCGTCAAGCAATAAGATCGAAGTTGGAGCAGAATTTTTGCTGTTAATCTTTCGTTAACTATGAATGTCAGGTCGTTTTACTATTCCCGGACACCAGTCAGAGATCGATTGGTGCCTCTGCGGGAACGAAATCTAAAGCGAATGCGTTCTCGCACCCATTTTACCGTCCGCCGACGGCGAACATCTTGGGCGCGGCGCTCGCACCGTTCTTCGAATACAGGCCGCGATGAGCAGGATCGAGCGTCAGCGCGTCGGTCACGCCGAGCACCGTCTCCGAGGCGCCGAGCAGAAGGGAGCCGTCAGGCACCATGACGTTCGCGATCCGGCGCAGCACATCGGCCTTCAGGTTGGGATCGAAATAGATCAGCACGTTGCGACAATAAACGATGTCGAACTGGCCCAAGCGGTTGAAGTCCTCGATCAGGTTCAGGTAGCGGTAATCCACCATCGCGCGGATCTCGGGCGCGATCTGCCACTGATCCCCCACCTGCGTGAAGTATTTGACCAGCAGGCGGATCGGCAGGCCGCGCTGCACCTCGAACTGGTTGTAGAATCCGGCCTTCGCCTTTTCCAAAACCTCGGTTGAGATATCGGACGCCACGATCTCGATGTGCCAGCCCGGCATGCGCGGCGCGGCTTCCTTCAGCAGCATGGCGAGGGAATACGGCTCCTGGCCGGTGGAGGCCGCCGCGCACCAGATCCGCAGCCTGCGGGTCGATGCGCGCTCCTTCAGGTACTTCGGCAGCAGGACATCCTGAAATAGATCGAACGGCGCCTTGTCCCGGAAGAAGAAGGTCTCGTTCGTGGTCATGGCCTCAATGGTGGCCTTCTCCAGGGCAATGGACCGCCCTGCCCTGATCTCGCGCACCAGATGCGACAGGCTGTCGATCTTGAAACGCGTGCAGACCGACGAGAGGCGGCTTTCCACGAGATATCGCTTGTCCGGGGACAGCGCCAGTCCCGAGCGGGTTTTGAGAAAGGCGCGCAGCGCGTCGAATTCGGCCTCGGTCATTTTGCGGATCCGGTAATGTGGCCCTTCAGAGAGCGGCCGATGGATTCCAGGGGAAGGATCTCATGGGCCAGCCCGGCCTTCACGATGCTTCCCGGCATTCCCCAGACGATGCTCGTGGCTTCGTCCTGGGCGATGATTGTGGCGCCAGCCTTGGTGAGGTGGCGCGCTCCATGCGTTCCGTCCGACCCCATGCCTGTGAGCACCGCTGCGATGACCGAGGCGCCGAACACGCCTGCGGCTTCCCGGAAGAGCACGTCGACGGCGGGGCGGCAGAAATTCTCAGGCGGCCCGTCGTTGAGCCGGATGACGGCCTTGCCGCCGGACGAGACCACGCCCATGTGCCGCCCGCCGGGGGCGACGAGGATCGTTCCGGGGCTGACCGCGTCACCATCCCGGGCCTCCCGGGCCGGAACGGAGAGGAAGGACTGCAGATGCTCGGCGAAGACGGCCGTGAACATCGCGGGCATGTGCTGCACGATCAGCACCGGGATGCTCGAAAGAGCTGGCTTGAGATCGAGCAGGACTCGTTCGACCGCACGAGGACCGCCGGTGGAGGATCCGATCAGCAGGCATTGCGGCCTCACCGTGCCGGGCTTCGCAACGGGCGCAGCACTAGGCGTCGGCAGGACGGAGAGGGTCGGTGCCGACGTTCTCGCCTGGCGGCTCTTCGCTTCGCCGAGGGCGCGCAGCTTCGCGATAAGATCGCGCTGGAAGTCGGCCGCCGCTCCTGCCGCGCGGGCACTTTCCGGCTTTGCCAGGTAATCGACAGCCCCTAGTGAAAGGCACTTCAGCGAGATCTCGGCATTTCTCTGGGTGAGAGTCGAGATGACGATGACCTTGCTCGCCGGCTGAACCTTGAGGATCATGGGGAGAGCCGCAAGACCGTCAACCTCCGGCATCTCGATATCGAGCAGGATGATCTCCGGCTTGGAGCGTTCGGCAGCATCGACCGCCATACGCCCATTGGCCGCCGTAGCGACAATCTCGAAGCCGCCGGCTTCGGTGAGCCAGCGCGCAATCATCCCGCGGATGACGGCGCTGTCATCGACGATCATGACGCGGGTCGGTCTGTTCTGCGCAGAACCAGGTTGAATGACGGGAGCAATCGACATGGTGTCACGCTGAGTGGGAGACGGGAAGGACGCCGAGTTCCTGGAACTTGGCTGCAAGGATGTCCCGGTCGAACGGCTTCATGATGTACTCGTTCGCTCCAGCGTCCAAAGCGCGCGTGATATGATCGAGATCGTTCTCCGTCGTGCAGAACACAACCTTCGGGGCCTGCCCCTCCGGCGTTGCGCGCAGATGCTTGAGGAAGCTGTACCCATCCATGACGGGCATGTTCCAATCGAGGAGAATCACGTCGGGCATCTCTGCCCTGCACGCCTGCAGCCCCACCTCGCCGTTCTCGGCCTCACCCACACGGAAGGACAGTCCTTCGGCGATCTCGCGGGAGACTTTCCGGATGACGCGCGAGTCATCAATGATCAAGCAATAACTCATTTAAATATTTCCTGTTCCTGGCAATTCGGCTCCTGGCGGAGCGCATATCGGCTAGGAGCGAATGGCGGACTTGTCGACGAAGTTGAAATTTTCGACCAGGATTTCCTTGACGATCTCGGCACCCAGGCGCTTGTTGATCCTGTCTCGAACGTTGCCGATCATTCCATTGACGTTGTACCGGGACAGCTTCCTGAAATCGAGGGTCTCGTCTGCATAGACATACCGAAAAACCTCATCCTGAATGAAGGCTTCCGGCGGGATCGAAATTTCCCGCAACGTCTTGGCATCTGCCGTGAAGACCAGATTGGCAATCACGTATCCCTGGACGGCTCCCTCGGCGATGACCGGAATGTTCATGGGCGGCAGCTTCTTGTACTGCAAGCCTTCATAATTTCCCTTGTCCTCGACTGGCGCCTTTCCGACGGTCCATGTCACCGCCGCGTAGCACGAGGCCAGCGTGACGGCGCAGACCCAGAAACCCGCCATGACGTTCTTGATCATGTGCCGTAACCTGCCTTGGCGACATGAGCCGAGTAGGTGCTGTCGGACTCAGCCTTCTGGATCGCATTCGAGATGATGCTTGCGACCTCCTGCACGGCATGCATGTGGCGCCGGAGGATGTCCTGATTGTGCTCGATCTTGCCCTGCAGGTTCTGGAGGCGCTTGGTGGCGTTGGGATCCAGAGCGCTGATTTCGGCGGTCCGGACGATCCGGCTGATCTCGAGGAGGCACTGGCTCTTGCGGCGGTTGAACTCATCCAGGTTTGAGAGATCCCGCGCCAGAAGCGCCGATGTTTCCATGTCGAGCGTCTCTTCAAGGCGATCCAGCGATTTCATCAGCATGGGCATATTCCTCTGTTCGAATGATCTCTTGCGGCCGACGCTATACTTTGCCGAGCAGGCTGTTCACCGGGTGGCTCGGCACCTGCGGCGTAGCGGCGGAAGGATCCTGCTTGCGAGCACTGAGAAGCCTGTCGGCGATCCCGATCCCGCCAGCCTTCGACAGCTGCTCGCCAATCTGCTCCGCCAGCATGGATTTCCAGATCGAGCCTGCATTGCCTTTGCCGTAGGTATTCTCGGCGTCCTTGGGCAGCATCGATTCGACGAAGGTCTGCAGGATGTAGGCCTCGAAATCCTGATGGGCTTTCCGCACCTTATCGGCATTCGCAGTCTCGGCGTCATTGCGCAGCGAGTTGCGGATGGAATAGATGTCGGCACCGGGCATCATGAGGGGCTTGTCCGCGGCTGCCTTCACGGCGTCGTCGAAGCTCGCACCCTCCGCCGGAGACGCACCTTCCATGAGCTTGCGGGAGGCGGCCTGCAGGCGGGTCGGGTCGGCTGCTCTTGCGACGTCGTTGATAATGTCTGAGGGCGGGCTGATCGCCATCGCGTCACTCTCGGTTCTTGCGTTCAGCCTTTTCTACATCGGCTAGCTTACGGGAAGCTTGCGCTGCCGCCCTTGGCCAGCGTCTCCAGGATCGATACGAGATCTTTCTTCTCCGTCTCCCGCCGGCTCTTGTCTTTAAGGTTCGACAGCATCTTCTCCGTCCGCTTCGCCTGCATGGCTTTGTCGAGAGCAACGGCTTTCTGCGCGATCTTCGCTTTCTCCACATGACATTCCTGCGTCGACAGCGCCTGCAATCGCTTGGCGGCTACGTCCACGAACAGGCCGTGAAGGGTGTCGTGGTCGTTCATCGAGTGAATGATCGCCTCTTGCGATGCTCGCAGCTCTGCAACTTCTCGCTCGAGAAGAGACACCTTCAACTCGGCCTCCTGCTTGAGGCGCTCCTGAACCTTCAGAATGCGATCAATCTTTCGGATGCGCTGCTTCATGAAGCCTACCCGTTTTTAAGCCAAGAGGAGAAAGTGTCCATGAAGAGAAGGATATAATCCTGGGCGGCGAAGTACATGATGAACAGGCCACCGAGCATGATGAAGGGCGTCGCCAGGAAGTAGACCGGGATTTGCGGCGTCAGCTTGTTGGTGAGCCCCACGGCCAGGTTGACGATGACGGAATAGAGGATGAACGGGCTGCTGATCCTGAGGGCGAGTACGAAGGCTGCGGCGATCTGGTCCACAAGCTGGGTCAGGGACAGGCGCGCGCCGAGGCCCTCGCCTATCGGCAGCCGGGTATAGGATTCCACCAGACCGCGATAGAGCTCCCAGTGCAGGTCGGAGAAGAACAGAACCGCCGTTGCCGCCATCATGATGAAGGTGCTGATGGGCGGGAGGGGCTCGCTCTCGTCGATAGGAGTTCCTGGCATGCCGCCGAGGCCCAGTGCCATGGCAACGGCGCTCAGCATCGTCTGCAGGGCCAGGAAGTAAACCCGCCCCAGCAGCCCGATCAGAAGTCCTGTGAGCAGCTCGGATGCGATCGAGGCGAGAATCGTGGCGGACGCGAGCGCCGTCACCCCATCGCGCATTTTCGTCAGCAGAACAGGGGACAGGGCGAGGCTTGTGGTCAAAGCAATGAACAGGCGAACCTGAAGCGGGATCCGGAAGCTCGAGAAGCCGGGAGCGATGAGAAGGCAGCCGCCGATCCGGCAGAAGATCAGGAAAATCCCGAGTAGGATCTCGGAAGAGGCTTGAGTCACGAGACCGTTCCGAGGGAATTCACCTCCACGCCGCGCGCGATCTCCAGATGGGATAGGACAGGCAGCGAGGAAAACATGCGCTCGATGATCATCCGCACATAGGGGCGCGCATCCGGCGCGGTTACAATGGCGAAGCTCTGCACCTGTCCCATCCGGGTCTTGATCGCCTCGGAGGCCTCGGTGCCGAACTGCTCGACCAGACGCGGATCGATATCGAACTCGACCACATCACCCTTTGCGTCCCGCTTCAGGCTCTGATGGAAGGCGATGTCCCACTTGTTGCCCAGACGCAGCACATTCAGGGCGCCTCCTTCTGCGAGATCACCACAGATCTGCTGGGCGATGCGCACGCGCACATGCTCCACCAACTGCTCGGCGCGCCGAGCATGCGGGGCAATCTCGGCAATCGCTTCGAGGATGAGACTGAGATTGCGGATCGAAACCCGCTCCGCCAGCAGGAGCTTCAGCACGGCCTGAAGGCCCGAATAGGAAATCTGCGAGGGGCAGATATCATCGAGCAGCCGCTTGTACTCGCTATCGAGGCCGTCCAGGAGGTTGCGAACGTCCTTGTAGGAAAGAAGCTGGGGAAGATTGTTGCGGATCACCTCGCTCAGGTGCGTGAGGAGGACCGACGCCCCGTCGACAGCTGTAAAGCCCTGCCGTTTGATCTCGTTCATATAGACGTCAGAGATCCACAAGGACTTCATTCCGAAAGCGGGCTCGCGAACCTCGTCGCCAGGCACGTCGGGCATCGGGCCATCGCCGAGAACGACGAGAAGATCGCCCGGGCGGATCTCCTGCGTTGCCACCACCGTTCCATGAATCTTGATTTGATAGCTCTTCGGCGGGATCATCAGGCTGTCAGAGAGCTTCACGTCGGGAAGAACGAAGCCGTAATCCTGGGCGAATTTCTTGCGCATCTTGCTGACGCGGTGCGCGAGATCGCCGTGGGAGCTTGCGAGATACGACGCGAGATGCTTGCCGAGGCAAACCTCGATCTCCGCGAGCTTCAGGGACTCCTTCACCGAATCCCGCGACTCCAAAAGGTTCTTCTGCTGCTCTTCGGCGACCTTGGCCTTGACCTTTGCTTCCTGATCGGCCCGTTGCTTTGGGATCGCATAGGCGATGAAAGCCATGCAGCCGCCCAGCAGCAGGAAGGGAATCATGGGCAGGCCTGGCATGATGGCGAACACGAACATCAGGGCGGAAGCCACCATCAAGGCCCGCGGATAGGCCCCCAGCTGATCGAGAACCGCCTGCTGCGCCTGACCGCGCGTACCGCCCTTCGAGACCAGAAGACCTGCGGCAAGGGACACCACCAGGGCCGGAATCTGGCTGACGAGGCCATCGCCCACAGAGAGCTGCGTGAACACGTCGGCTGCCTTGGAGAGCGGCATGCCATGCCGGGTCACGCCGATGATGATCCCACCGAAGATGTTCACGGCAATGGTGATCAGGCTCGCGATCGCCTCGCCGCGGACGAACTTGGAGGCGCCGTCCATGGAACCGAAGAAGGCGCTTTCCTCCTCGAGCTCCCGCCGCCGGTTCTGGGCTTCCTTCTCATCGATCAGGCCAGCCGACAGATCTGCGTCGATCGCCATCTGCTTGCCGGGAATGGCATCGAGGGTGAAGCGGGCGCCGACTTCCGCGATGCGGGTGGCGCCTTTCGTGATGACCAGGAAGTTGACGGTGATGAGAATGATGAAGACGACGATACCGATGACGAAGTCGCCGCTCATCACAAACTGGGAGAACCCACTGATCACGTGCCCGGCCGCATCGACACCCTTATGTCCATCCGAGAGGATCAGGCGGGTCGACGCGATGCTGAGGGCGAGGCGCAACAGGGTCGCAATGAGGAGAACAGTCGGGAAGGCCGAGAATTCCAGAGGCTTCTGAATCCAGAGAGCCACCATCAGGATCAGGACGGACATGGCGACCGAAAGGGCGAGACCCATGTCGATCAGCAGAGGAGGAATCGGCAGGAAGAGAATGGCCAGGATGGCCACCACGCCCCCGGCGAAAGCCAGATCCCTGCTGCGGCCCAGCGCTGTAGTTTGAACTGCTTCCATGTGCCTGCAAGCTCACCGATTGAACGTTGAACCTGACAGATGCACCATGAAGCTTGCGCGGAGGTCGCAAGCTCTCCAAAACGGGAGCGTATCGTCCTCGCTCCCTGCAGAGGGATACCGGACGCTGTTAGAACCCTGTTACGATTCGGCCGTAGACGAGTTCCGTAAAGGCGAAGATCTGGGAGCCGACGAAAGAGCCCGTCACCAAGGTTACGACGAGGATCGCGATGATCTTCGGGATGAACGTGAGGGTGACCTCTTGGATCTGGGTCAGCGCCTGAACGAGGGCGATGACGATGCCGATGACCATGGCGGCGGCCACGGCCGGTCCGGCTCCGATGATGACGGTCCAAATCGCGGCGCGGACCAGTTCCAGGGCATCGACTTCGTTCATGTCAGCTCACCACGATGCCTGGTCCGAGCAGAACCTGGGCACCGCCCGTCAGCTTGGCGACCGCGCCCTCGTTGGTGATCATCACCGACTCCACCTTGCCCGAGATCTTGCCGTCTGCCGTCGTCACGGTTCGGCCGATGACGGTATCGGCCTGAGTCAGAGCCGACGATGCCAGCAGCGCATCGAGCTTGGCGTTGCTCTGCACCGTCTGCTCCACCTGGGAGAAGGTGGCGAGCTGAGCCATGTACTCGGTGGACTTCATGGGCTCCGTCGGGTCCTGATTCTTCATCTGGGCCATCAGGAGCTTCAGGAAGTTGTCATAGGTCGCGGTCGCAGTGGACGGGCTGGTCGCAGCTTGTCGGCTTGCAAGCGGTGATGCGACAGAGGTCACATTCATGATGGGGCTCCGGTTTAAGCGGCCTGGACCGCTGCGGGAGGTGTGGTGACGGCAATTGCGGTCGGCTCGAACAGAGTCCTGATGACCTTGAGAGCCTCGAAGATCCTGTCTGCTTCAACCAAGTCGCCGGCCCTGCGAAGCGCTTCCCGAGCGGGCTCGTCGGTGGTGACCAGCAGGATCGAGTCGTACAGCTTGCGGAAGGCGCCCATGACCTTTTCGGCATCCTGAGGGTTGATCAGGATGGACTGCGCCACGAAGTAGAGCTGGCGCATCGGCGTGGTCGCTTCCGTGACCTGAAGCACATGGCTCTCCAGGAGAAAGCGTGCTTCGTTCAGAAGGCTCAAGGTGACTTTCTGGCTCACGGTCAGAACCGCGCCGTTGATGAAAATCCGCTCGCCCGCCTTGAGGGAAAACCGCATCTTCGCTTTCATTTCAGGCCTTCCTGGATCATGGCATTGATATCAATCAGAGATTCGAGGTTGTTGTGTTCACCTCTGACCACGCGGTCGGATTCACGCATGACCCAGAGGCCGATGGAGATGAGCTGTCCCTTCAGTTTGTCCGGAAGACCATTGTCGGGATGACCGATATCCTTAATCAGGTACGTCCAGAGACGCTGAACGAAGACGATGGCCTCAAGCATTTCCAGGGACTGGGACGGCTTCCCGTTCGCAGCCTTCATCTTCGATATGGCTTGGTCGAAAAGCTGGTATTCGCGGTCGCGGCAATCTCTGGAGGAGTCTTCAATGACTTCGGCGTAGGAGAAACGGTACATACTTCACTCCACCCATTACAAATAGTTGATCAGGCTCATGGCCTTGAGTTGTGCCGTCAGCGAGTAGGACGTCTGGATCTGGGTCATCAGCCGATCGACCCTGATCTTTGCCTCGGCCGGGTCCACCGCCTCCAGATGGATGATCTTCGCATCGAAGATATCCTTCTGCAGGCTCATCCGCTCGTCAGCCTCCTCAACCTTCTCCTGAACGGCCCCAAGCTTGGACTGCATGGTGGTCACGCCGGTGGTGGCTTCGGAGAAGGTTGAGATCGCCGTGTTGACGAGAGCATCCCGTGTTTTCTCACCGAGGCGATCGAGACCAAGCTCAAAGATCATCGAGTAGGCCATAGCCATCTTCTGGATCCCCTGACCGTTGGCGTTGGTAGATGCCTCCACCTTTTCCGTCGCGGAGATCCTGCTCTGGATGTTCTGGCTCGATGCATTCGACCAGTCCTGCCAGTTGGACCCTTCGAAAAGCGTCGCGAAAGGACCATCCAGGAAGGCTTTCATGGCGTCTGGCGTGATCGTCGACATGGCCGCATCATTCACCCCGAAGCCGAAGGTTGACCTGAAGGCCGAGGCAATGGCCGCTTGAGGACTTCTCGTGACGGAACCCGCGACAGGGATTGCCGTGCCGTCCATATCCGTGAAGGATCCGGTCACATCGGTCTTGCCTGTCAGATCGGTCGATTTCAGCACGAGGTTTCCATTTACCGGATCGCGCGACGCCTGTACTCCGCTGAGGGTGCTGGCGGTGACCGCTGCATTGATCGACGCCACAAGATCGTCGACGGTGGCCTCTGTGGTGACACTGAATACCTGATCCGGCGTTCCGCCGACGCTGAACCTGATGACGTCTCCGGGGGACAAGCCCGACACGGGAATGCTGACATCCGCACGCAAGGGAGGCGTTCCGCCCTCATAATCGTTCAGCGGCTTCTCCTGGGAGTTGATGCCCCCGAAGATGTATTGCCCGCCCACATTGCTGTTCATGGACGAAATCAGGTTCTGGAGATTGGCTTTCGCCTGATACATCAGCGTCGGGATGCTGGATGAGCCCAGCGGCGTCGCGATGAGTGCATCCATGAACTTGTCGCCGGTGGTACGGACTTGATCGAGGGACGTGGTGCTCGACTTCATCCTGAGCAGGATCGAGGCATTGCTGTCGATCAGGGCGTCGATCTCGGCACGATCCTGGCGCAGGGACAGGGTCTGGCCGGTCTTGTAGCCGAGCTTCAAGCCCACATCCGCGTCGCGGCCGGTGACAAGCTCCTTGTTCGCCTTCACAATGCCTGTCTGCAGCTTATCGAGCGACGTCTTGGATGAATTCCAGAGCGCCAGCGTCGAGACAAAAGTCGTTCTCATGGATTAGCCCACCACGCTGAGGAGTGTCTTGAGCATCTGATCGATGACGGAGAGAAGCTTGGCCGAAGCGGAATAGGATTTCTCCAGCTGCAGCATGAGCGCGGTCTCGTCATCCATGTTGACGTCCGTCGCGTTGGACAGCGCCTCGGATGCATGGCCGAGAAGGGTCGTCTGGTATTCCACCCGCTGATGGGCGCTCTGGCGCGTCGCCTCAAGCCAGCTGCCCGAGGACGAGGCAAGGCTCAGAAGCGATGCCTGAGGTCCGAACCCCAAGCCGGTGTTGATTGGACGCTGAACCGACATGGCATCCACGAGGCCGGACAGGCGCCCGGAGAAGGCGGCATTGGCTCCACCGGCAGGGTTATAGGTGTAGTCCGCCCCATTGATTCCGCCGTCGCGGATCAACGCGAACTTGCCGCCCTCGGCCGGATTGACCGCAGCGTTCACGCGAAGCACCCCGGCAAGACCTGTTGGAGCCGGCGTTCCCGGCACTCCAATGGCAGCCGGATAGGTGAAGATGCCCGGCCTGTCGGCCTTTGCAGGCACCGTCTGGTCCCTCTCCGCGAAGGCTTCGACGAGGGTTCTGGCGATCTCGTCGAGCTGCTCCTGGTAGGTGACGGATGCACCGTCACGCAGCTGGGTCAGCCCCGCGATGTTGCCGGAATTCAACGGCATCGGTGCACCCGGCCCTGTGACGCGGATGCCGTCGATCAGCACATCCGCTCCCGTCACCGCAGGCCCGAACACGGTCGTCCGTGAGAACGTCACCGTTCTTGGGATCCGATCGAAGAGCGGAACGCCGCTGTCGGTATAGAGAGCGACATCGTTGCCGGCACGGGGGACGACCGTGATGCCGATCTCCTCCGACAGCTGCGCGATCAGGCTATCGCGCTGATCCATCGCATCGCTCACGTCGGCTCCCAGAGCCGATCCGCTCATCACCTGGTTGTTTGCCTTCTCGTATTTGAGAAGGAGGTCGTTGATGCGCGCAACCGAGTCACCGATCTGGCCGTCGGCTTCCAGGCGGACAACCTGAACCGTGGACGTGGCATCGTTGAGGCTCGTCGCCATCTCCGTGGCGGCCTTGACGAAAGCCTGGGCAAGGTCAGGATTGTCCGGCGCATTCGCATAGAGCTGGAGCGCGCTGTTCAGGGTTCCCATGCGGGCCGCAGGCGATTGGTCGAGCTCCGTGTCGCCAATGGTCGCGCTGAGCTTCTGCAGTCCCTCGAGAAGAGCCTTCTGGGTTGCGGCACTGGAGGTGGTCTCCAGCATTTTCGACAACAGGGCACTGTCGCTTGCGCGCAGCACCGTGATCCTGGCGAACCCGCCCGTTGTCGTGAGCGCCCCGATCTTGCGGGAATAGCTTGGGTCCGCAGCGCCAGCCGTATTGCGCGACACGAGCGCCATCTGGGACTGCGAAGCCTGGAGCGATGAACGTGCCGTGTTGTAGGCAACAGACAAAGACATGGATCAATGGCCCTGGGGCAAGAGTGCAGGTTACCGCTTCAGGTTCATCAGAACGTCGAGCAGCTCCGACCCGGTCTGGAAGACCTTCGAGTTCGCCGTGTAGCTGGTCTGGGCCTCGATCATCGCCGTGAGCTCGGTGCCGATATCGACGTTCGACCCCTCAAGGGCTCCTGAAGCGATCGAGCCGAAGCCGGACATCTCAGGGAAGCCGACCTGATAGCCGCCGGAAGCCGCCGTCGTCTCGTACACGTTGCCAGCCCGGGGGCTGAGGTTGTCGGGGCTCGGGACTGTCGCAAGCGGGATCCGATAGGCGCCCACGCGGGTGCCGTCCTCATAGACCGCGTAGACCGTTCCATCGGCGGCGAACTCCACGTCCTTGACGGCCGACGGTGCGTTGCCATTGGAGCTGCCGGTAACGTTGTATTCGCCTGCGAGCTGCGTCATGCCGGTCATGTCGAGGCTGAACGCCTCGCCACCGGGGATGTTGAAGCCCAGCGCGCCCGATCCGGTCAGCTTCCCGTCCGCATCGAAGTTCAGCTCCATCGATGTCGTACCGGTGAGCGGCTTGGTGGGATCGCTGCCGTTGAAGACGCTGACAGTCCATGTATCGGCATCGATCTTCGAAAGCGCGATGTCGATTTTGATCGGATTACCGACCTTGTCATAGACCTGGAGCGACGATGCCTTGCTCACCGCGGTGAAAGAGCCCGCCACATTGGTCGAGAAGGCCGGATCGGTGGACGTCAGGATCAAGTCGCCGGTCGCATTCGTGGAAGCGTTGACGCCAGTGAGGGTACCGGCGGTTACCGCAGCGTTGATGGCTGTGGCGACTTCGGCAGGCGTCTTCTGTGTTGTGACGTCAAAATACTGGTTCGCGCCGCCACCGACGCTGAACGCGATCTGCGCGCCACGGCTCACGCTGGGAGCCGAGAAGAGAACGCTGCCGGCCACGGGCGGCGCTGCGCTTGCAGGCGTTGTTGCACCGGTCGCGACTGCGACAGGCTGGCCGAATGGAAGATTGCCTTTGAACGTCCCTGCCGTCGATCCCGTCGCCTGCATGCCGAAGGAAGCCATGTTGACCGGCTCGACGCCATCGAGGCTGTTCAGGGAAGGATCAACCGCCTCGGTTCCGAGCTTGTAGCCCATCAGCGTGAAGCCGGCTGCGTTGATCAGGTTGCCGGTTCGGCCATCTTTGACGAAGTTGCCGGCACGGGTGAGATACGGAGAGCCGCTCGGATCCGACACCACGAAGAAGCCGTTGCCTGAGATCGCCAGGTCCGATCCCGACGTCGTGTAGGCGATGGGCCCCTGGTCGGCGATGGTGTAGCGGACACGGCTTGTGACGGAGCCGGAGTTATAGTTGCCTTCGCTCGAGGGCAGGATGAGCGACGAGAACTCCGTCGAGGCGCGCTTATATCCAGTCGTGCTCGAATTCTGGATGTTCTCGGCGACAGTCCCCAGCTTATTGGACTGGGCGTTCATGCCAGAGACGCCGCTACGAAGAACGCCGTAAAGACTCATGGATAGCTCCTAGGTTTCAGCTTGGACTTAACACCACGACGCTTGTGCGAGGCTGTGTTGGCCCGTGTTTTGGATGGGGTCGAAGGGGACATGCTATTGTCTCAGGATCTGGGCCAGATCCATGAAGGCATCACGGCTGGCCGGCATGGACGGATCCTGCCGCAGGGCCTCGTAGATCTTCGGGACGAGCACCGCGGCCTGGTCGAGTTCCTGATCGTTCCCGGGGTGATATCCGCCCATGAGTCTGAGATCGCGCGTATCCTCGAATCGAGCGATGAGGCTGCGCAGGCGGCGGACGAGCTCCTTCTGATCGCTCGACCACACGTGATCGGCCAGACGCGAGATGGAGCCCAGAACGTTGATAGCCGGATAGCGCCCCTGATCGGCAATGGCGCGATCAAGAACGATATGACCGTCGAGCGTTCCGCGGATGTTGTCGGCCACCGGGTCGTTGTGGTCGTCTCCATCGATGAGCACCGAGAAGATGCCGGTGATGGCCCCCTTCCCCTCCTCGCCCGGGCCGGCGCGCTCGAGAAGGCGCGGCAGATCGCTGAACACGCTGGGTGTGTATCCGCGCGCGACGGCGGGCTCGCCCGCAGCAAGCGCCACGTCGCGGGCCGCGTGGGCATAACGGGTCACGGAGTCGACGATGAGAAGGACCGATTCGCCGCAATCGCGGAAGTACTCCGCCAGCGCCACGGCCGTTCTCGGCGCCTGGCGGCGCATCATCGGGCTTTCGTCGCCGGTGGACACAACCATGATGGACTTGTGGAGATTGGCCTGGATGGGCCCCTCCAGAAACTCCCGGACCTCGCGCCCGCGCTCACCCACCAGAGCGACCACAATCGTGTCGAAGCCATCGCACTTCGCCAGCATGGTCAGGAGGGTGGACTTGCCGACGCCCGAACCGGCGAAGATGCCGATGCGCTGCCCCTTGCAGATGGGAGTGAACAGGTCGATCGCCTTTACGCCGGTCCTGAGTGGTTCCTTGACCCTGGAGCGCAGCATGGCCGATGGGGGCTCGGCATCGTTCTGGACCGTTGTCGCGCCCGGGATGAGAGGACCCAATCCGTCCAGAGGTTCTCCCAGGGCGTTGATCACCCTCCCGCGCCAGCTGTGATTGGGGCTTAAGCCGACATCTCCGACTAGGAAGGCGGGCATGCCGAGGCCGGCCTCGATCCTTCCGTTGAAGGGTTTGACCGTGACGCCGCCGCCGTCGATGCGGACGACCTCTCCGATTTCAGTTTTGCTCTGAGCTGAGAACCCGACCCGATCTCCGAGCTTGACGAACTGAGACAGGCCGGCGACGCGGTAATAGCTCGGCGTGACCTCATTGATGACGCCGCTGATCCTGACCTTCCGTCGCGCCCCACCTTCGGTGAGAACAAGCTCTTCGAGCGACTGCAACGCGTTCATGGCAGCCATCAGGTGCTAGGGCCCAGGGTTTTGATCGCATCCATGAGCGTTGATTCGCTCTCCTGGATTGTCGTCGCGGCGCTCTCGAAGCTCCTCTGAACGGCAATCATCTTGGTCATTTCCAGGACCGGATTGACGTTGGAACCCTCACTATAGCCCTGCTGGATCCCGTTCGCGTTGAAGTCCTGAACGACAGCGCCAGGGATGCTCGAGATCACTCCCGAGTTTCCATAACGTGAGAGCTTGGCGTCTGGATTCAGGCTGAAGAGGCCGATAGCCCCGACTTGGTTAGTCCCCTGGGAGATCGTGCCATCCCGGCTGATCGTGGGAGTTCCTGCCATCGGGTCGAGCGCAATGGGAGCTCCGCCCGCATCAAGAACCTGGAATCCCTCGACGGTCAGCAGATCACCGTTCTCGTTCATCTTGAGGCGGCCGTCCCGGGTGTAGACGGGGCCGTTGGGACCGCTGAAGGCGAACCAACCCTCGCCTTGGATCGCGACATCGAGCGGGTTGTCCGTCTTGACGACGGGACCCGTGCGCCGGGACACGAAGTTCTGTCCGGACGATGCAAAGGAGACGTTCTCCTTTGCGGCCAGCGACAGGATCTCCTCGAATTTCACCTCGTCGGCGCGAAAACCGCCCGTGTTGATGTTGGCAACATTGTTCGCAATCGTGCTGAGGCGCTTTTCCATGGCCACTTGGGCGGACAGCGACACATAAAGCGAAGATTGCATCTGAACTCCTCCAGCCTGCGTCCCGCGGGACACCGATGTTACCGGGTGGCGCGCCAGCCTTGCCAGGTACGGCAGCTGCAGGCCCGGTGATCCATGCAGGAGCGATAGTCGAGCAGCCTTGCATGAGGCTTGCTCCCGCAGTTCCAGCTTCGCGCAAGCCTCCGGGATTAGGACATCGTCAACAGGTTGAATTTCGATAGGGGACTAAGGCATTGGGCGTTTTGATCGGACTGGCAGTTGCCATCGGCTCGCTCGTCAGCGGCTATGTCGCCATGGGTGGGCATTTGGCTGTTATCTGGCAGCCTTGGGAATATGTGATCATCTGCGGCATCGCGATCGGCACCTTCATCATTGCCAATCCCATGTCCCTGGTGAAGGACACCGGGCGCGCTGCCCGTGAGGCGATCTCCGGCGCTGTCCCGAAGCGGGAGCACTACCTCTCGATCCTGGGCCTCCTCTACGCCCTGATGCGGGAGCTGAAGAACAGGCCGCGCAACGAGGTCGAGGGTCACATCGACCAGCCCGAAGAATCGGAGATCTTCAAGTCGTTCCCGAGCGTCCTGAAGGACAAGGACCTGACCCTCTTCATCTGCGACTACGCCCGCCTGATCATCATCGGCAATGCCCGTCCTCATGAGATCGAAGCGCTCATGGAAGAGGAGATCGCAACCCTCAAGCGCGATCGCACGAAGCCTTATTATTCCATCAACACGGTCTCGGAAGCCCTGCCCGCTCTTGGCATCGTGGCTGCTGTGCTTGGAATCGTGAAGGCGCTGGGCGCCATCGATCAATCCCCGGCGATCCTGGGCGGCCTGATCGCCTCGGCGCTCGTGGGAACATTCGTGGGCATCTTCATCTCCTATGCGTTCCTCTCGCCGCTCGCCAACAAGGTCAAGGCGACACGCGAGAAGCAGACCCGCGTCTACGTCATCGTGAAGCAGGCGCTCATCGCCTACATGAACGGCGCTCTGCCGCAGATTGCCGTCGAGCATGGCCGCAAGGGCATTTCGGTGGAATACCGCCCGACTATCGATGAGGTCGAAGCCGCCACCACGACGGGCGGCCGGTCCGAAGATCTGAAAGAGGCGGCCTAACCGATGAGCGGAACACAGAGCGCCAACGACATTCGCGACATGCTGCTGGACTCGGCGGGCCTCTCGCTCGACCGCCTTCCGATGCTGCATGTCATCTTCGACCGCATGACCACGAGCTGCGCCGAGCATCTGCGGCATATGGCGGCCTCGCCCATGTACTACTCGCTCAGCGGCCTCGAGAGCGGGCGGGTCAGCGAAATTCTCGAAATCTACGAGGCCAATGCAGTCGCCGGCATCTTTCATGCTCCCGAATGGGACAGCCACATCCTGATCGGGTTCGATCGCGACTTCATCTACACGATGGTGGAAGTGCTCTTCGGATCCGACGGATCCGAAGCGCCCGTCGAGGAGGCTCGCGGCTTCTCGACCATCGAGCTGCGCATGGCGCAGACGCTGTTCGAGCAGGTGGCCAAGGCTCTGCAGGCCTCCTTTGCGCTGGTCGCCGACACCAAGTTCAAGCTCGAACGCATCGAGACCCGCATGGACTTCGCGGTCATCGGGCGCCGGAACAATCAGGCAGTCGCTGCGAAGTTCCTGCTCCAGGCGCTGAACCGCGGCGGCGAGATGTTCGTCGTCATCCCGCAATCGGTGTTGAACCCGATGCGCAAGGTGCTCTCCCGCGTGGTCTCCAGCGAATCCTCCGGCCGGGATCCCCGCTGGATGAAGCAGATCGCAACCGAGGTGAAGAAGACCGAGGTGACGCTCAAGGCGGTTCTCGAGGAGCGCTTCCTCTCACTGGGCGAGATTGCCGATCTGAAGGTGGGCGATGTGATCGAGCTGCAGGCGACGCCCCGGAGCCGAGTCAAGCTCGAAGGCAATCATCAAGGCCTGTTCTGGTGCAATATCGGCCAGTCCGACGGCACCTATGTCCTTAAGGTCGACGAACACATCGATCAAGAAAAGGAATTCCTCGACGATGTCCTCCCTCGCTAACATCATCCTCTTCTTGGCCCTCGTGACAACCAGCATCATGGTTGCGGTCATGTATGTGAAGCTCAAGAAGCTTGATCGGTACCATGCCGAGTATCAGCAGATCTTCGACAGGACCGGGGACGCTCTCAAGGGCGCTCAGATGGCCGTCATGAGCTTCGGAACTGAGGGCAAAGAGACGCTCGCCATGCTCGGTGCGCGCATCGAGGAGGCTAAGGCGGTCGCGGCCCAGCTGGAAACCCTCACGCGAGAGGCAAGCCGGCATAACCAGTCACGCTCCAATTCTCTTAATTCGTAAGGTTCGTTCCTATGACAAATCCCTTCGATCCTAAGTCTCAAGACAAGGCCATCTGGCAGCAGGAGAGCGCCATCTCCTCGCAGGACGACAAGCTCGGCGGCGGCAGGAATTTGGACTCGATCCTGCGCATCCCGGTCACGATCCAGGTCGTTCTCGGCTCCGCAACCATGCCTGTCGCCAACCTGATGAAGCTCGGCAGGGGCGCCATCGTTCCCCTGGATCACCGTGTGGGCGAACCTGTCGACGTCGTTGTCAACGGCCGCATCATCGCCCGCGGCGAGGTGGTGGTGGTCGAAGACGACAACTCCCGCTTCGGGATCTCGCTCACCGAGATCGTCGGCCCTCCGAGCAACGATCTTAACGGCTGAAGTGGCTTTTCCGCATGGTCGCACCAGTTCCCATGAAGGCGAATGGCTCAAAAGTCCTCAAGGGGCCTGAGCGTGTCGCAACACTTCTCTTCGCAATGGGGAAACCTGCTGCCAGTAGGGTCCTCAAGCATTTCAGCGAGGACGAGATCCGCCTCGTCACGAAGTCGGCTGCGGCGCTGGGGCCTGTCTCGCCCACGCAGATCGAGCAGCTGGTGGAGGAGTTCGCCTCCAACTTCACGGATGGAGCGGACCTCATCGGAGGCGCCTCCCACATCGAGAAGCTGCTGACCGGCATCTTAAGCCCGGAACAGATCGCCAGCATCATGAGCGAGGTGGTCGGGAACGCCAACAGGAGCATCTGGGAGCGAATCTCGACGGTGTCGGAAAGCGCCATCGCCTCCTATCTCATGAAGGAGCACCCGCAGACGGCGGCCCTGATCCTCTCCAAGGTCAAGCCCTCCTGCGCCGCAAAGGTGATGGCCCAGCTTCCTCAGCCGCTTCGCAACAACCTCATGCGTCGCATGCTCAGCATGAAGCCGATCGTGGACGAGACCATGAAGAATATCGAGAAGACGCTCCATGAGGACTTCATGGCGAACTTCTCGAAGAACGCCGGTGCGGACACCCACGCCAAGATCGCCGACATCATCAACAAGATGGAACGCGATCACATGGAAGACGTCCTGACCAATCTTTCGACCGTCCGTCCGAAATCAGCCGAGATCCTGCGGGGGCTGCTCTTCACGTTCGACGATATCGTCAAGCTTACGCCCAAGGATCGCACGACCCTGTTCGACCAGGTGCCGCCAGATCGCGTCGTCCTCGCGCTCAAGGGCACGAACGACGAGTTCCGCAAGGTTGTCCTATCGGCTCTCTCTTCGCGCGTCCGCCGCATGATCGAGCACGAACTGAACAGCAAGGAACCCTCGTCGCACCGCGATATCGCCGAAGCCCGCCGGACCATCACGGACCTTGCGCTCGAAATGGCCGGTCGCGGAGAGATCGTCATCAATTCAGAGACCGAGGATGAAGCCTACTTCTAACCGACCGGCTTCAGCCCATGTCTGATACGGATGACAAGGACAGCAAAACAGAAGCACCTTCCGATAAGAAGGTTCGCGATGCCGTGGAGAAGGGAAACATCCCCTTCTCCAGGGAGGCTCCCCTTTTCGCCTCGATCCTGGGCATCCTCATCGGCCTGGCTTTTGCAGTCCGCAGCAACACCAAGACGCTGACGGAGAAACTGTCGCTTTTCATCAACCGGCCGCAGGATTTTCGCCTAGAGACGGGCGCTGACGCGGCGTCCCTGATCCAGGCTGTTGCCCTCGAGGTCGGACAGTGCCTGATTCCCGTCATTGTCATCCTGGCTGCCTGCAGCCTCTCTGCCTCGATCCTGCAGAACATGCCGTCCATGGTGACGGAGAGAATCAGGCCGCAATGGAACCGGATCTCTCCCATGGGCGGCTGGAAGCGCATCTTCGGCCGGCAGGGTCTCGTGGAATTCTTGAAGTCATTGTTCAAGTTCGGAACGATGACACTGGTCAGCATCCTGCTCCTGAGATCGGAGCAATATAAGGTCTTGAATGCCATGTTCAGTGATCCGTCCTTGCTTCCGGAACTGATGTTGACCATGGCGATGCGCCTCGTCTCCGCCATCGCGATCGCCACGATCGTTCTCGTCGCCGCTGACCTGCTCTGGGCACGGTTCAAATGGCGCAGCGACCTGAAGATGACCAAGCAGGAGGTGAAGGAGGAATACAAGCAGATGGAAGGCGATCCCATGGTCAAAGCGCGCATGCGCTCGCTAGCCCAGGATCGAAGCCGCAAGCGGATGCTGGCTGCCGTGCCAAAGGCCACTTTCGTCATCGCGAATCCGACTCACTATGCCATCGCCCTGCGCTACGAACGCAGTGAAGCGAGCGCACCGATCGTCGTTGCCAAGGGGCAGGACCTGATCGCGCTCAAAATTCGCGAGATCGCAGAGAAGAACGGCGTTCCCGTCATCGAAGACAAGCCTCTGGCAAGATCCATGTACAATCATGTTGAAGTGGATCGAATGATTCCGCCTGACTTCTACAAAGCTGTCGCACAGATCCTGTTCTACATTCTCACGAGGTCGAAATGAGAAGCCTTCGCACCGTAGACATGGTGGCTTCCTCACGCGAGCATCTGGATATTCATGCTTTCGAAGAGGTACTCGCTTGTAATATCAAGGATGTCATTGCCGATTTCTGTCTCGCGGATGCCGATATCATCAGGTTCTACGCTGACAATCAGCTGCACGGAAACATGGACGAGATGATGACCTCATCCGCCGAGCTGTTCTTCAAGGGCGAGACGCTGTCATACAGCCATGTCGCCCATGTCAGCACGGGCCGGGATGATCACTCCTGCGTCGTCCTCGATATGGAGTTCGTCCACGACGCGGTGACTGTCTTCTTCCAGCTTATCTTCGGCGATTACTACATCGGGGTGAAGATCAGCAAGGTTCTCCTCGATCCGGCCTTCAAGCGGTCCGAGTTCAATCTATCCTCCTTCGCGCGCATGGTCTCCTCTGCGCGCTTGAGGCCTCTTCCTCCTCGTTTCCAGTCACCCTACTGCCTCGCCGGAACTGCGCGGCACTGATGGCTGAGCGCCGGCGGCTTACCTACATGCATCGCAAATCGTTTTCCAAGGCCGCCATGTTCGTGGTTTCAGGCATGGTCTCGGCTTGCAACTCGACAGAAGGCTCCTATCGCCAGGGTCCATGGGGACATGTCTCCACTGCGAGGAGCTACCCTGCATACTCTGCGCCTTGGGGCGGAAAGCCGGCTGTCGCCGCATACACGGTTGCCGTTCAGCCGGTTTATGAGCGACTCCATGTTGTGGAAACGCCTTTGCATCCCGTCCGGAAGGGCTATGAGGTCCATTTGGAACCGGAACTGCCTCCTCTGGACCGGCCGGCGCTTGATGCCGGCTCAGGCCCAGAGACTCTGCCCGCACCTGCTCCTCAGCAGTTCGCCTCGTCGCAACGCGAAAACGGCGCCGATGCCCAGGCCAGCGCCCCAGGGGTCTTCACGCCGCCTCAGCGCCCATCGTCCTATGCCGGGATGTGGAAAGCCAGCGTCGGCTCCGCCTCATGCCGCATCCAGCTCTCGAGCGTCCCCTCGCTCGATCTTTATAAGGCATCAGTACAAGCCTGCTCCAACAATGCCCTGAAGACGGTTAACGGATGGAGCATCCGCGACAATCAGGTCATTCTGTTCTCCCGCGGACAGGTTGTCGCCCGCCTGTCAGGCGCCGAGGCGGCTTTGTCGGGCAGGCTGAACGATTCTGAGGCTGCTCTGACGATGACGCGCTAGAACAAGACGTCTCGCCATAAGTCTCATGCAGTGGAATCCTTTAATCTGCAGCAGCCGTTTGCCCGGGCTTGAGGCCGGGAGCATCTTCGCAGAATGAACGGGCCCCGGGGGTCCATGCGCCGAAGCCCGATGCGACCATGTTGGCGATCACCCGGCAGACATAGCGCTTCTGCGCCGGATCGTTGTTGGGACCGGCGTGATAGCGCGCGACCGCCATCGTCCACGTCTCATGGCGTCCCTTCAGCTCCTTGAGAAAGCGCGCAGCGTACTCCACGTTCATGCGCGGGTTCAGCATGCTCTCCAGCGATGGGAACTTCTCACGGTGATACAGATGATTGATCTGCATGCAACCCATGTCGATCAGCCTTGCTCCGGACCGGCTCGCCTGCTCGAACTTCTGGATCGCTTCGACCGCGTTGTTCGAAAAGACTGCCTTGCCTTCGACATTCATGGCATAGGGCTGCAAGCTTCCGCGGTTGCCGGTCTCAGTGAGGCCCACGGAGTAGAGCATTCCTAGCGGAACGCCATACAAGGCAGAGGCGCGCATCATCTCCCGCTCGCACAGCCCGGATTGAGGCTGAGCAGCGGCCGAGGTCACGTGAATGACGCTAGAGGTAGATCCCGCTAGTGCTGCTGCTATCAGCAGTCCGATTCTGTTTCGACTCATTGTGGGATTCCGCCTCGCCTCGACCAAACGGGCCATGATGCTTGGAAGAATGGTTCTGGCCGTCTGCATTGCCCTGGAAGCTCTGCTCTTGCGAACCTGGTTGCATGCGCTGGAATGAATTTCGGTCATGGCTGGTGGATTCAGCAGTCTGGATGTTGATCACGTCTGGCCGGTATCCGGAGGTTCTCAGCAGGCTAGAGAGTTTTTCGGCATCGTTTCTGAGGAGTTCAGCCGTTTCCTGTTTCTCGACCTGAAGCTCCATCTCCAAGCTGTCGCCGGAGAGACGCATCTTGATCGTCACAAGCCCCAGCTCCACTGGATTGAGCTGCAGGCTGAGAACCCTCAGAACTCCCCCTGAAGCGCGGGCCACGGCAACACGGTGCACGCCATCACCCTGGAGGGCCGGCTGGTGAACGCCAGAGACTTCCGACACATCGTCCAAGATCGCCCTGGCCATCTGGTGGAGCGTTCCGGCCGGCAGTGAACCGCCCTCTGCCTTCTGAAGGCCGGGAGCAGCTTGCTTCTGCACCTCAGCGCGATCAGCCATGCGGTTGAGAGCGATTCTGTCGAAGCCCTGCTCCTTATCCCGCTCACGGAAGCGGGCCGTCTCAGCATCGGGGATAACCGGATCGTCGCCCAATCGCGGCTGCAGATTGGATTGAGGCTGCTTCGCTGCGGCTTCCGTGGCTTTCCTGACGCCAAAAGCGTTCGGAAGAACTTCGCTCGATAGATCGGCTCCTTCGGTTGACGACGCCTCCTGGAGCGCTGTTTCGAAGCCTTCGACAACAGGTCGGAAATGAGTCTCCTGACTTTGAACGGAGACCGATAGCTTCGGCCCGAGGGTAGGACTCAGGATGCTGTCAGCAGTGGCGTCAGAGGTGAGCAGCGGCAGCATCGAGGAAGCACCGTTGTGCATTTCAGCTTCGGGCTGGCCGCTTGCCCCACTCTGTGACAGAATCCGGGGCAGAAGGCTCTCTAGAACGGAATAGGCCTGACTTCCCGCAGGGGGAACGGCTGCTCCGGACGTGGACGCATCCGGCGTGGTGGCCGAGAGCAGAGCCTGCAATGCTGTCGTGTCGATCGCCGATGTTTCCGCTGTCGACTCCGTCAGGCTCAGCAGAGTATCATCCTGAAGGGGATCCATGTTCTCCCGGCTTTGCTCTCGTGAGAAGCCTTCGAGCAGCGTGTCGAACCCCGACATCCCGCTTCCGGAGCCCTTGCCGCTCTGCTGAGCATCGGTGGCGGAGGAAGGACTACGTGATGTCTGCGTCGCGTCTGCAACGCGAGATGGTGTCTGCGGCATGAGATCGAGACGGTTCATTGCGTTACGGACGCCTGATTCTTGATTAACTTGTCGACGCGGTTCAGGGCGTCACGAGCTTTGGATAAGGCCTGAAGCTGTTCCAGCCCTTGCACTTGCGTGCTTGTATCCACGGTCTTCTCGGCGGCGGCTTTCGTGAGCAAAGGTTTCGGTTTCTCAGCCAGTGCTCCCGCTGTGCCCGGCATCGTCTGGATGTGTCCTGCCATGGCGATGGCCGAGTCCAGCAAAGCCACGTCACTGGCAGGGAGAAGTGACCGGTCGATCTGGCGGAGGTCCTCGGCAGCGACTTTGATGGTCTCGGGTGACGTAATCATCGAGGCCGCGCGATAGAGCTTTGCGCGCGAGGCGCTCGCTGGGTCGCCCTCCACGAGCTTCTGCGCTTCCTCCGACAGCAGGCGAGCCGATTTCGTGAACCCCTGCTCGACAGACGAGCGAGCGGCAAGAAGGTAGAGGTCGCGCCTTGCCTCGGGTTCCAGCTCCTGCATCATTGTGACAAAGCTATCGAAGCGGGACTTATCCTGACCGAAATCGATGCGCGTCGTCGCCGAAGCCAGACGCTGCCGGAAGTTGCCGGCATAGACCGAGTGCCGGAAGCGTCTCAGATAATCCGTTGCAAGGGATTGAAACTTCTCGACATGCCCGGTTTGGCTCGCAACGAAAACTTGTCGACGCAGCGCAGCCTCCTCCAGAAGTGTGCCAGGAGCCTGGAGACGCACGAAGTCGAGGAGTTGATCGGATTTCGCAGGATCCTTCCTGACCACGAGCGCCGACTGGACCAATGACAGTTGCGCACTCATGGTCGGGGGAAAGGTGCGCGGGTCCAGGGACACCAGGGCGTTGTAGGCGGCCTCTTCCCGTCCCTCCACATAGGCAAGGGCGCCCTCGACAAGGGGCCTGTCATTCTCCGTGACCACGGACGAGCCCAGATCCAGGAGCTTCCTCAAGAGACCGGGATTACCACCGCTGAGAACGAAGGACACGGCGGCATGAACGTTCTTGCCATTCTGCCACGCCTCCGGCGCGAGTTCCATGAACCGCATGTCCAGGACACCCAACAGGCCTCGCTGCCCGATATGAGCTTCCGTCGAGCCTGTTGCGATCTGATCCTGCATCAGGTGCAGCGTGCGCACCATCTGAAGGGGGCTGGGAGCCGACAACGGTCGAGCCTCCTGCTCGACGGCTGGGTCCGCCGCAGCATGGGTAGGGCGGCTGCTCTCATTGGCGGCTGCACCCGCGGCAAACAGCAGAGTCATTCCAAGAGCAGCGAGCTGGCGCACCTCCACCGTCATCACTCCTGCAAAAGAATCTCGACGCGCCGGTTCTGATCGGCATTCGGATCGGACGGCATCTTCGGCTCACGGTCTGCGTGCCCTTCGACGCGCACGATTCTCTTTTCGTCCAAGCCTCCGCGCACGAGCATGTACAGAGCCATCTGAGCTCTGGCATGGGACAAGCGCCAGTTGTCGTAATTAGCTGACTTGAAGGGTCGGGCATCGGTGTGACCACGGATCACGATCTTGCCCGGTCGGGCCTGGAGGATCTTGGCGATCTCGGCCATGGCGCGTACGACCTTGGCGTGCGGCTCCGCGGATCCGACCGCGAACATCGTGAAATCAAAATCGTCCGTGAGGCTGATCAGGGTTCCTGCACCAGTGCGGCGAACCTCGATATGTGGTTGGGGCGTAACATCCTTCGTCGTCTGGACAGCCTTGAAGATTTCGCGCTTCAGTTCCGCAGCCTTTTGATCAGCGGCATTCGCCTCTGCGGCGGTCTGCTCTCCGGAAGATCCGGGAGCAGCGGCCTGACCGCCTGCTGACGGCGCCTGCGATTGCGACTGCGCCTTGTGGCCTGCCTGGGGCTTTTCGCTCAAGGACGCAATTGCATCCATGACAGCTTTGGACGGTGCAGACGGCGCCGTGCCCGGCTTCAACGGGCTGTCCGTCTTCATTTCCTCGATGGGTGCCACCTGCCAATAGAGCGGGTCGAACGGATCGCGGAAAGCCTCACCGGCTTTCAGCCCAGGCACGTCGCTTTCGCCGGGAGTGACGTCGGCACCGAGCGTGTCGTGCGGCGTTGCCTCGATTTCGTCTGCGATTCGGGCAAGCACGGCATAGGGATCCTGGAACAGAGCCCCTTCCTTGAACCGAGGCTTCTGCAATTGGTGGGACTTTCCGCCCGTACCCTCGCCGCTTCCCTTCTCCTTGCCGTCCTTCGTGTTGTCGGTCTCGTTGTCAGGCGGCACGTTCTGTGGGTCGTCGAGTCCCTTCTTGTTCGGAGTCGATTCCGCAAGCTGCACCGGGTTGAAGTAATTGGCCACGCCGCTGCGCGTTTCTTCATCGGTCAAGCTGATGAGCCACATGACGAGAAAGAAAGCCATCATGGCGGTCATGAAGTCAGCGTGAGCGATCTTCCACGCACCACCCTTTACAACATCCTCAGCGTCGTCGCCTCTCCTGACGATGATGATTTCCTGCTTATCCGATTTCGACATCATGACTCAGCTTTCAAAACCTGCTCCAGCCGATCAGACCAAGCCTGCAACTGGGTTTGCACGGTCGTATCGCGGGCGGTGACGCTCACCTCGACATGGTCGCCTGGAAGGAACTCTATCGCGCCTCCGTGAGGGCCAAGGTTCTCTTTCAGAGCCAGCAAGAGGTCCTCGGGTCCGGCAATCTTCATCGGCCCTGTCCCTTCGCCGAGAAGAAGCGTTGCGAGAGCCTCCTTGAACTCGATGATGCTTTGCTGCCGGAAGGCTTCGGAAACGAACGGTTTCATGATGTTCGCAACCCTCTCCGAGAGCATGTCTTCCATCCGGCCGATGCCCTCCACGATCAATGTCGAGAGCTGGCTTGCCTGTTGCTCCACCCAGATCACGCGCTGTGACGCCAGCTCTTCCTCGCAGCGGACCTTCTCGGCTGACACAGCCTCGTCAAGCTGCCGCCGAGCAGCATCCCTTTCCTCAGCTCTCACCTTCGCTTCGACAGCTTTGATGAGTTCGGCTTGCCGGTCCACCACCGGTGGCGGCGGCACAGGGTCGGGTTCGGCTGAGGCCTTGACGGCACGCAGAACACCGATCCCGACTGGCTCGCTCCGGGGACCGGGCGAGAAATCCTCCAGCAGGCTGGCGATTGCTCCTGCCATCACGCGGCCTCCCGCCCGAGCCACTGCTTCAGGACAGCGGCAGCATGCTCTTCGCTGAGCTCAATGATCTGCTCCAGCTTGCGCTGCGGCGTGCGGGGCATCTCGATGAGGTTCTGCTCCTCCCGATCAAGAGCGGCCTGCAATGCCTGCCGTCCAGACTCATTCTCGGCTTCCTCGGCCTCGGCTGCGGCCAGAGCAGCTGCCTGCTCGCGCTGGAGCTCGAGCTCGGCCTGATGACGGGCCATCAGCATTCTCACCGCTGGACGCAGCCCGAACCAGATCATCATCGCGCACAGAGCCAGGATGGTGAGGGCATTCACGACCGTGCCGAACTGACGCATCAGGATCTCGGTCAGGGACGGACCAGGCACCGGCTGCAGCATGCCGCCATCGTCGACGAAGCTCACAGCCGCGACCTTGATCTGGTCGCCTCGGGTCTTGCTGAAGCCTGTGGCCGATGAAACCAGCTGCTCGATCTCCGTAATCTTGGCATCCATCTCTGCAGGCGTGGCATTCTCACCCAGCAGGGAGGCAATCCGGGACCTGTTCACCAGCACGGCAACCGAGAGATTCTTGATCTGATAGCCGTCGCTGATGGTCTGGATCGTCTTCGACGAGATCTCGTAATTGGTCAGCTCCTCGCGGCGCTGGTTGTCTTCGCTCGAGCTGTCTCCCGATTCGGCACGGACGCTCTCGTCCGGCAGATTCTGCTGAACGGTGGTCGGCTTTTGGCCGCTCCTGTTCTGCGCGACTTCGGTTTCCTTGACCGTGCGCACCGAGCGCTCGACCTTCGATTCAGGATTGAAGATCGTCTCGCTGGTGTTGACCTTGTCCGTGCTCAGGCGAGCGGCCACGCTGATCTCGAAATTGCCGGTGCCGAGATAGGGAGCAAGGGTTCGGCGGACATTGTCCTGGATCTCCAGGCCCACCGTCTTTTCAAGGCGGGCCATCTTGCCCGTCGTGGCATTGGCGGCGTCATCCCCGGACATCAGAAGAGTGCCGTCCGTGTTCATGACGGTCACCTTGTCCACCGCCATGCCCGGGATGGCAGCCGCAACCAGATGCCGGATCGCCTGGGCCGACGAAGCATCATCGGCCGGCGAGGTGCGGATGACCACGGAGGCGGAGGGCGCCTGCTGCTCACGACGGAAGGAGCCACGGTCCGGAAGAACGATATGGACGCGGGCGGCCTTGATTCCTTTCATCCCCTGGATGGTGCGCGCCAGTTCTCCCTCAAGAGCGCGAACCTTCGTGACCTCCTGCATGAACGAGGTCAGGCCAAGAGAGCCGAGATCGTTGAAAAGTTCGTAGCCGGACTTCGTGCTGTGCGGCAGCCCCTTCTCGGCAAGCAGCATCCTGGCGGAGGCCGTATTGCCATAGCTGACCAGAAGAGCCGTTCCGTCGGCGCTCACATCGAAGGGAATGCCGGCATCCTTGAGAACGGCGCCCATCCGGCCGACATCTTCGCGATCCAAGCCGGTGTACAAGGTCTCCTGAGCCGGGCGGCTGAGGTAATAGGCCCCGATACCGACGGACAGGAAGACGGCAAGGCCGATAGCGGCCAAGGCGGCCAGGCGACGCGGCCCCAGCAGCAGCAAACTACTCCAGAGTCTTTCGGCTTGTTGACGACCAGGCATGAAGAATCTCGGTACTGGTAAAGGTTATCGAGATTACTTTTGCGTCGCCAACCTTGTGCGAAGGTTGCTGCCCCTCAGATATCGATCAAATCGTTGCTGAGGGACTGGTGGTGTCGATAGAGATCAGAAGTAGGAGCGGACGAGACCGCTTACGAGGATATTCCACCCGTCGATCAGAACAAAAAAGAGGATCTTGAACGGCAACGCCAGAACGGTCGGCGGCATCATCATCATGCCCATGGACATCACCAAGGTGGCGACTATCATGTCGATCACGAGGAACGGAAGGGCGATGAGAAAGCCGATCTCGAACCCGCGCCTCAGTTCGGAGATCATGAAGGCGGGGATCAGGATTCGCAGGTCGATCTTCTCGCCCTCCTGGGGCTTCGGGTAATTGACCGCTGCCAGATCGCTGAACATCTGAAGGTCCTTCGGTCTCACATGCGTCAGCATGAAGTCCCGGAAAGGCTCCGTCGTCTTGGTGAACGCCTCGGTTTCGGAGATGCGGTTCTCCGTCAGCGGCCGAACACCCTCATTCCACGCTTTGTCGAAGGTCGGTCCCATGACGAAGAAGGTCATGAACAAGGACAGGCTGATCAGGAAGACGTTGGCCGGGGTGCTCTGAAGGCCGAGTCCGGAGCGCAGGAATGAGAAGGCTACCACGAACCGGGTGAAGCTCGTCACCATGATCAAAAGCCCCGGCGCGAGCGACAGTACCGTCAGGAGAACGACGAGTTGGATCATGCGTCCGCTGATCGCACCTTCTCCTGAAGGGAGCAGAGCCTGGAGATCCGCCAGCTGGGCATGGGCGCCAGACGCCAGCAGGATGAATGCGCCGGCAAGGATCAGACGAAGAGGCATGGCAATGATCTTTCGGGAGAATGAACAGGCGGCTTGAAAATTCAGATTGCGTTCGACCTACTGAACGATAAGGGTTTCGAGAACAAGCTCCTGAATGACACCCTTCGAGCGCAATTTGACGCGCTCGTTCAGGTCTTCCCTGAGGTGCAGAAGGCCGCTCGGCCCCTGGATCTGCGCCAGCGACAGGGTGCGGAGATAGGCCAGGATATCCTGCCGGATCTCGCCGGCCATCACATCCGGGTTCTGCTCTTCGCTCGTCTTGAAGACGATGGAAGCTTCCACCCTCACCCAATCTTCGGTCGAGGCGGCGAGATTCGTGACGACCGGAGCGAGTTTCTTGATCCCGATATTGCCAGCATAGGGGCTTGCAACCTCGGTCTTCTCAGGCTGGGCCTTGTACTTCTCCTCGACCCGCTTCTCGATGCCGGAGACCATCACGAGGCCGAACCCACCCCCGATCGCTGCGGAGAGCAGGGTCAGGAGGCCGAGCGTCAGGAGCCACCTCAACGATCCCTCGCGAGCCGGTGCGCTGTCGGCTGGTGCCGGAAGTGCCAGTGCCTTGGCCATCGTTCTGATCCTCTTATGCCGCCTAGAAGGGTGTCACGGCATCAAACAACTGCTGCCCATAAGCAGGCTGCTGGACTTCCATGAGGCGCCCACGGCCGCCATAAGAGACTCTGGCCTCGGCGATTTTGTCATAGCTGATGGTGTTCTTCGGCGAAATGTCTCGGGGCCGAACGATACCAGCGATATTGAGCACACGGAGTTCGTAGTTGACACGCACTTCTTGCGAGCCGCTGATCACCACGTTGCCGTTCGGCAAGACCTCATTAACAACCGCGGCGACCGACAGGCGCAGCTTCTCCGAGCGGTCGATGGTCCCCTGCCCTTTCGAGTTGGATGAGGAGTTGATGCCGGCATCCGCCGTGCCATCCGCGTTCCAGCCCTCAAACGAGAGTGCATAGTCGAGGCCAGCGCTAACCGAGGAGCGCCTCGACCGGTCGCTGGCGTTTTCGAACTCCGCCTTGTCATCGATCTGGATGTTCACCGTCACGATGTCGCCTACCTGCCGGGCTCGCGGGCTGGTGAAGAGATCGGCACTGGCATTGCTCCAGGTGGAGTTCGCAGCCGCCGGGCCGCTGCCTTTGAACAGGTGCGGGAGCGGTTCGCGGTCGACAGCGACACCTGAGCCCACAGGCGTCATGCCTGGCTCGCGCCCTATTTCCTCCGGCCTTGTTGCGCACGCGGCGAGGAAACATAGACCAAGGATGGCAACAAGATGCTTCAATTTTGCCTCACGGGGTTCTTTTCGCGCTTGGGAGCGTCGGTAATCACGTTAGCCAGCTGAGCGGCTCGGGCCGGCTCCATCTCATTCAGAACCGCGCTTGCGGCCCGCGGATTGAGCTTGGCGATGACAGCAGCCGCGATCTCCTCATCCATGTTCATGAGCTGGAGAGCCGCCGCGTCCGGGCGCATCCGCGAGTAGATCATGACGATCGTCTCATCCGCCTTCTCCAGCACCTCGTTTCGGCGCTTGAGCCATTCCTCATACTCGGCGCGCTTTGCCTCCAGGACCTTGATGCGGCCCTCGATCTCTTTTTCCATGTCGGCAAGGGCCTGCTTCTGCAGCGCAAAGCGCGCATCGGAGGCCGCATCGGCGATATTGGTGCAAAACTGGCTGTTCTTGGCAGGCGCATTTGCCTCCTGCGCCTGAGCACCGCCAGAAGCCATGGCTCCCAGAACCAAGCCACAGGCTGCCATCCGCCGCGCTGTCTGGCACATCGTGCGAGAGATCATTGGATCACCAACTCCGCTTGAAGAGCTCCGGCCGTCTTGACCGCCTGGAGGATCGCGATGACATCGGACGGCTTGAGGCCCATTTGGTTCAGGCCCTTGACGAGGGTCTGCAGATCCGAACCCCGGACGATCGCGAGGGGAACGCGCTCCTCTGCCGCCGTGATTTGCGTACGCGGCACCACCACGGTCTGGCCCATGGAAAATGGATCCGGCTGCGAGACTTCGGGTGTCTCCGTCACGCGGATCGTGAGAGCCCCGTGGGTTATGGCCACAGTCGAAATCTGCACGTTCTTGCCGATCACAACCGTTCCGGTCCGTTGATCGATGACGATGCGGGCCGGCGTATCGGGCCTGATCTCAAGGTCACCGAGTTCGGCAATGAAGCGCGTCGCCGCAATATTCTTCGGCTTCTGCAGCACGACGGTTCGAAAGTCGCGGGGAGATGCGACACGAACGCCGAACCGCTGCTGGGCATATTGGTTGATCGCGTCGGTGATCAGCGTCGCTGTCTTGTAATCGGGATTCTTGAGCTCGAAGGCTAATCCGCCGACGGCATCAAAGCCCCCCTGGACCTCACGTTCGATCAACGCACCGTTCGGAATGCGGCCTGCCGTCGCGACGCCGGAGGTCAGCGTCTCGGCCTGACCCTGCGCGGAGAACCCAGACACCACGATCGCACCTTGAGCAACCGCATAGACCTGTCCATCGCCGCCTTGCAGAGCAGTCAGCATGAGGGTGCCGCCTTTCAGCGAGGTCGCATCGCCCATCGACGTGACGGTCACGTCGATGCGAGATCCGGTTCCAACGAAGGGTGGCAGGTCGGCCGTGATGATGACCGCTGCGACATTGCGGGTGCGCAGGTTGATGTCACGAACGTTCACGCCCATGCGATCGAGCATGGATTGCAGGGACTGCTCGGTGAACTGGGAGTTGCGAAGCGTATCACCCGTGCCCTGCAGGCCCATCACGAGCCCATAGCCGATCAGCTGATTGTCCCTGACGCCCTGAACCGACGCCACATCCTTGATGCGGGTGGCAGCCTGAGCCTGCACGGCAAACAGAGCGGCGAAGAGAAAGAGGATAACGCGGAGCATCAATAGACTCCAATCCGGATTCGGCCGTCGGCCTGAACGCGCCCGGTGATGATGCGCCCGCTGTCAGCGTTCTTCACCTGGATCGTCTCACCCATGGTGCCGGACTGCAGAGGAATGCCGATCCCCATGATCGAGAGCCCGCCTTCCTCGAACACGATCTGAGCCTGAACGCCCCGTGTGACGAGTTTGGGATCGTCGACCGCATTCATCGGGATGGGCTCGCCCGGCAGAAGCGTCCGGCGCGCCATCTTTCCGGCCAGAACGCGTGGGGATTCAACAACTGCGGTACGGTAACGGTAGTTCTCCGGGAAAGCTCTGTCCTTGAGCATCGACTCCTGGATCGTATCGCCCGCATAGATAGTCACGGCGGGAACCGGGAGAATGCGATCCTCGGCAACCGCACCATGCAGCGTTACGATGCTGACGATGGTCGCGGCAAGAGCGAGTTGGACAAAATGCTTCATGATGAAATCACCCGGATACCGCCTTTAGCGGATGCCCTTTGAGACGGTACCGGCCATGTCGTCGGCAGCCTGGATGACCTTGGAGTTCATCTCGAAAGCGCGCTGGGCCGAAATCAGATTCGTGATTTCCTTGATAGGATCCACGTTCGAGGCTTCGAGATATCCCTGGTGGATCTTTCCGTAGCCGGGATCGGACGGGATGCCCACGGCAGGAGCGCCCGAAGCCAAAGTCTCACGATAGTAGTTGCCTCCCATAGGCTCCAAGCCCGCATCGTTGGCAAAGTTCGCGAGCGTCAGCTGACCCAGGTTCTGGGGCTGAGCCTCCCCGGCGATCTTCGCGAAGATCTCGCCTGATTCGTTTATCGTCACGTCAAGCGTGTTGGGCGGAACGATAATCGGCGGGTTGAGGGTATAACCGTCGAGGGTGACGAGTTGTCCATCGCCATTCTTATTGAAGGATCCCGCCCGGGTGTAGACGATCTCACCGCTCGGTGCGTTCACCTGGAACCAGCCGCGACCGTTGAGAGCAAGGTCGAACTGGTTCGCTGTGTTTGTCAGGGAGCCCTGCCGGTGAAGATTGCGGATGGCAGCCGTCTTCACGCCGAGGCCCAATATGGCTCCTTCAGGAACAGGGCTGGAGCCCGCCTGGTTCGGAACGGCCTGCGAACGCTCGGTCTGGTACAGAAGATCCGTGAACTCCGCCCGTGCCGCCTTGAAGGCGGTGGTGTTGACGTTCGAGATGTTGTTGGCGATCACCTCGACATTCAGCTGCTGTGCATTCATTCCGGTGGCGGCAATCGCAAGCGCTCTCATTATCTTATCCTCTTAGATCGCCATCCGGGCGATTTCCTGATAGGCCGCAACCACCTTGTCGCGGATGGCAATCGCTGTCTGAAGGGTCTGCTCGGCGGACATCACGGCTTCGACCACCTGCTGCACAGAGGCTTTTCCCTGGATGCCGGCAATCGATGCAGCCTCGCCTGCCTTCATGGTGTCGACGGCTGACGTCGCCACTTGAGCCATCATGTCGCTGAAGCTCACGGGCGATGCGCCGGCAACGGCTCCGGCGGCCGGCGTTGTCGTGCCGAAGGCTGGAACGGCCGTGACCGCCGCAGGGCTGTCGATCATTGAAGAGATGGAGGATACGGCACTGATCATATCAGCCTCTCATGAGGTCAATTGTTGCGGAGATCATGGCTCTCGCCTGCTTCATCATCTGCAGGTTGGCCTGATAGGATCGATTGGCCTCACGCATGTCGGCCATTTCAATCAGCATGTTCACGTTCGGCTTCTTGACCATCCCGTTCTCGTCGGCGGCCGGGTTGCCGGGGTCATATTCTACCGGGAAAGGTGCCTCGTCCTGTCCGACATCCTTCACTGATACCGAAGCAGCACCGAGTGTTCGCTCAAGCTCGGAGCGGAAGGTGATGGTTTTGCGGGCATAGGGATCGGAGCCCGGAGTTCGACCGGTCGAGTTCGCGTTGGCGATGTTCTCCGATACCACACGCAGACGCGCCGACTGCGCCTCCAGGCCGGCGCTGGACAGTTTGCCGGAAGCAATCAACGGATCGATCATGACGGGGTCCTCACGCTGGTCAGCAGCATTCTGTGGAATGACTTGACGATGGTCGTGTTCAGGGTGTGCTGGCGATTGACCTCGCCTGCCTTGATGAGCTCCTGCTCAAGGCTTACGGAGTTCTTCGAATAGACCGTGTCCCAGCTCTCAGATTTCTTGACCTTCGTGGCTTCGGTGCGCGAAGGAGAAATCCCGATATGTCCGTTGTTCGTCGCCGCCATAACCAGCTTCGTCTTGTCCAAGACGTCAGCAAAAGGCTCGACATCGCGGGCGTGATAGCCGGGAGTATTGGCATTGGCGACATTGCCGGAAATCGTCGTCTGGCGAGCCGCAAGCCACTGAGACTGTCGCGATGCCAGATCGAACAGATAGACAGGTGCCGTCACAGGAATCTCCGAGCAAACATGGTAAAGAGGGATTTAAGCCTCCAACCTTGCACGAGGCTGACTTGGGCTCTTCAGAGGCCGGGAGGTTGGCTATGGCCAAGCAACGTCTTCAGAGGTTCACTCTGGCCTACATATGCGTTGCTGATTTTCGATGGACTTTGTGCAACTCTATTCCATATTTGTCGAAACGAAACCACGTTACGACAGCCCTCTGAGCGATACCATGTCGCAACCGAATCAGTTGCTTTTCAGCCAGCTATCCTCATGAAGAGCGCGGTTGTCGAAACAGTGTCCCATGATGGGTGATCCAGTCGAGGCTACCGATTTGCGCGACCAATTGCCAATCGGTTAAAAACCTGCAAGCAACGCAGCTCTTGGGTTGGGGGGTTATGACTCACATATCTGCGTTAACGGGCATCGTGAATGGGCCCGCGGTTCACGCGAGCCCTGATCCTGCCCGCGTTCTCGACGGGGTCACCGACTTTGCTTTGATCACGCTCGACCATGTCGGAAATATTATATCGTGGAATGTTGGAGCAGAGCGTATTTTTGGCTGGCGATCAGATGAGATATTGAACCGCCACTTCTCTCTTCTCTACTCTTCAGATGCTCAGCTTCGCGAAAAGCCCCTTCAAGATCTCAACACGGCAGCCATGTCCGGACACTCCGGCGATCAGATACGCTGCAGAACGAAAGACGGCATTCATATTCTGTGCCGGGTGACCCTTGATGCAATCAGCCCTATGGCAGGCGCAGATTGCAGCTTTGTTTTGACGGCTCGGGACATCAGCCGCTTCATGGCTGCGGAAGCGGCCCTGAAAACCCAGGAGGAGCGCTACCGGGCTCTCATCGAAGCAAGTTCGGCAATGGTCTGGCGTGCAGACGCTAGCGGGATGATCGTTGACGGGTCGCTGAGTTGGGAGGCCTCTCCCTCTACATCGCCGGAGAATGGCGGAGACTATGCCTGGCTGGATGCCGTTCATCCTGAAGATCGGGAGCGCGTGACCGCAGCGTGGCTGGAAACGCTGGCTTCGGAGAAAGCAGGCACTGACGAATATAGGGTGCTTGCGCCTGACGGCGAATACCGCTGGGTCCTGACGAGAGCCGTTCCTCTTCACGACGCAGATGGAGTGGTTCAGGAATGGATTGGAACTGTCACGGACATCCATGAGCAGAAGCTGGCCGCTGAACGGCTGCGCCGCAGCGAAGAGCAGTATCGCGCCCTGATTGAAGCCGGGTCCGCCATCGTCTGGCGCGCGGCGACAGATGGAGCAATCACCAAGGTATGGGGGTGGGAAACCTTCAGCGGCCAGTCCAATGAGAACTATACGGGCTTCGGGTTCCTCAACACCGTCCATCCGGACGACCGGGCAAAGCTTCTTACCCAGTGGGAAGGTATCCGCACGGCGGAAGAGCCGGGGATGCTTGAGTACCGCGTCCGCCGCCTCGATGGCAAATACCGCTGGATGCTTGCTCGGGCAGTTCCATTGTTGAATGAGGACGGCCAAGTTCAGGAATGGGTTGGCACCGTCACGGACATCCACGATCAGCGTCGGGCCGAGATAAGACTACGCAGCAGCGAAGAGAGGTTGCGCCTGGCCATCGAGACGACGGCCCTCGGCATTTGGGATCAGGATCTTATCACCGGCCGACGTCAATGGATGCCCGAGGCGCGGCAGATCCTTGGCTTGGCACCGGATGTGACCATCACACGCGAGGCCATCCTTGATTGCGTTCACCCCGATGATCGCAATCGAATGGCGATGACCTTCTATGACGACCAGCCCGGCAGCGACCTGACCTATAGCGGCAGCTTCAGGATCATTCGCGCCGATACGGGCGAGGAGCGCTGGGTTACGGCTATCGGCCGCACCTTGGTTGATGATGACGGGCGGCCCATCCGCAAAATCGGAACGGTTCAGGACATCACAGAGCGCAAGCTGGCCGAGAATGCCCTGCGGTCGAGCGAAGAGCGCCTGCGGACCAGAGAGGCTCATCTCAGGTCCATTCTCGAGACCGTTCCCGACGCCATGGTTGTGGCTGATGAGAGCGGCATTATCCGGTCGTTCAGCGCGACAGCCGTGAACATGTTCGGCTATCAGCCCGAGGAGGTCATCGGCACGAACGTCAAGTTCCTGATGCCTCTGCCTTACCGCGAGCAGCATGATGGTTATATCCGCCGCTATCGCGAGACAGGAGAACGGCGGATCATCGGAAGCGGGCGCGTGGTGGTTGCTCAGCGCAAAGACGGCTCGACCTTCCCGATGGAGGTTCAGGTCGGTGAGATGGAATCGGACGGGGAGCGCTTCTTCACCGCGTTCATTCGTGATCTGACGGAGCGCCAGCGCACCGAAACGCGCATGCAGGAATTGCAAGCCGAACTTGCCTACATGTCCCGTTTCACCGCCTTGGGAGAGATGGGATCGACGCTGGCCCATGAGATCAACCAACCTCTGACAGCCATCACAAGTTACCTGAAGGGCTGTGGCCTCATTCTGAGCGATGTGGAAGGCGACAAGATCTCTCTAGTCCGTCATGCTGTGAACGAGGCTGCCGAAGAAGCTTTGCGCGCCGGAGAAGTCATCCGGCAGTTGCGGGAGTTCGTGGCCAGGGGAGGCAGCGAGCACCAGATCGAAGGGCTTCAGCGTCTGGTGGAAGAGGCCAGCGCCTTGGCCCTTGTGGGCGCAAAGGAAAAGGACGTGAAGGTCGAATACGACTTTCCGTCCGACAATCCACTGGTGTTCGTCAATCGTGTTCAGATCCAGCAGGTTCTGCTCAACCTGATCCGCAACGCCATCGAGGCGATGCAGGAATCGGACCTTCGTGAGTTGGTGATCAGGGCGAAGCCTGTGCCGTTCGAGTCAACGGTCCAGGTCAGCGTTCAGGACACCGGATCCGGGATTGCCCCAGAGGTCTTGAAGAACCTTTTCAAGCCATTTACCACCACGAAGCGCAGCGGCATGGGCGTGGGGCTCTCAATCAGCCGGACGATCGTGGAGTCCCATGGCGGAAAAATCTGGGCCGAGTCGCTTCCCGGTGAAGGCACCACCTTTCATTTTACTCTGAGAACTGTCGACAAGGAGGACATGGCCAGTGTCGAACACGCCGATCGTGTATGTGGTGGATGATGATGTCGGAGTGCGAAAGGCCCTCTCCTTCCTGCTGGTGTCCGCTGGCCTGAACGTTCGCCTGTATGAGTCCGCCAAAGCCTTTCTCGACGAGGTCAGCGATCCCGGACAATGCTGCATTGTCACGGACGTGCGGATGCCCGGCATCGACGGCCTAGAGTTTATTCGGCGCCTCAATGCACGCGGGCTGAATGTTCCTGTTGTCGTCATGACTGGCCATGCGGATATCCCCCTCGCCGTGGAAGCCATGAAGACCGGAGCTATCGACTTTCTCGAAAAACCTTTCCGGGAAGACCGCTTCCTGGAGGTGGTCCGCTTTGCGCTGGTCTGCGACGAGAAGAGCGTTCGCCGGAACCAGGAACTCCTCAGAACGCAGGCACGGCTGCAATCTCTATCGCAGCGGGAGCGGCAGGTGCTGGACGGTTTGGTTGCCGGCAAGGCCAACAAGATGATTGCTCACGAGTTGAACATCAGCATCCGGACTGTCGAGATTCATCGTTCAAATGTCATGGCGAAGATGGAAGCCAAGAGTCTGTCTGAACTGATCCGTATGGCCCTGTTCCTGGAGGTCGCGACAGGGATCTAGGCGCGCCGCCAGACAGCGTCAAAGCTCAGTCCGCCGCGCCGCAGCGAAACCGCGAAGGTAGAGTTGACTGACGCCCGGACCTGCCGGAAGCACAATAAATCTTATCAGAGCCTGTGGCTCAGCGCAGGCGTGAAGGCAAACCCCTCTCGATTAATTCCAACCTGGAATTCTGGTGCCTCGATGGCCGATGTCAGACAAATCCTTCCGACGCCTCGAGATCATGGCGGCGATTCCCTTCAGGAAGAGACCGGCATCCGGCAATATATTGTCTCGAACGAGAACCGCTGGTCGAGAGCCACCCTCGAATTTAGAGATCTTTCTCAGGATGCCTGGTGTGAGCTGGCTTTTCAGATTTGCTGGCACCCTGAAGAGAAAAGCCGAACAGCGCATGATTTTGCGGTCATCGGGATCGACTTCCTGACAGAGGACGGGTCGAGCATCGACTTCGCCAATGTTCCGGGCTTAACCAGAGCTCAGATTGACCCTCAGAGCTGCCACATTGCCGGACCTGACTACTATGACCCAAGCAGCGACCTGACGCATTCGGCAAGGGTTCACTGCACCTTTCTGCTTCCTTCTCCAACGAAACACATCTCGGTGAACGTCCGCAGTTGGCGCAACTCCCATCCGTTCACGATTCTCGATCCGAAGCTCCTGCAGGTTGTCCAACCTACAGGTGATGATGTTCAAGTCGATTCAGCCCGACCGGTTCCTTCTCCAACCCCGAATGACCCTCGCCGTTCTTGGATCCGGCTGAAGACTGAACCAACATGGCTGACCTACGGAGTTGTTCCAGCCAAGACACTTTTCGTCCGTGGCCAGTTGATCAACCAGAGTGGAAGCGCCGAGGGTGCCTTGGCCCGTGTGGTCTTTCGCAACAGGAGCGGAGAAATCGTCGCGTCGCAGGACGATCTGCCGACCTCGCCTATCGTCGGCGCATACATTGATATTCCGGTCAACCGGCAGACGAGGCGCTTCACGCTTGAGCTCAGCCCGCCGGATCAGGCAGAAACGGTGGATCTTGGTTTTCAGGTCTGGCGCGATGAGGCGCTGATCAGTCTTGTGACACCCCTCGAGACATCATTAGACGATGATCTTCTGCTTGAAAGCATCGTCGGCGAAGAGATCCTAGACTCCTCTGCTGTTGCCGGCGAGATCTTCAGACGGCTTCGTGCCGCCCCTAGCTCTAGAGCTATGATCGAAGATACCGACACTATTGACCGTCTGATCGATCACCGGACCCTAGCAGCGGCTCCAACCATACAAGACAAGCTACAGGCGGTTCAGCAAGGTCAGTCGAGGGCCTTTGTCGGAAGCCAGCTTACTCTTGGCAGCTTTCCGGCGTGGTCGCTGCCTTCAGCACTGGACTGGACGGAAGATCCTTACCAGTCACCTGCATGGCGCATGGAATATCAGTCCTTGTCCTGGCTCCTGGACCTAATTGGCCACCAGGGAGCGAGCGGAGTAAACAAGGCCGTGGACTTGGCCGCTTCTTGGTCCCACGAAAATCCATCAGGCCGTCCTAAAGATCCACTTAGTGCCTATCCTGCGTCCGCTGCCACACGCACAGAGGTTCTGCTTCGGCTGCTCGCGGCTACGACTGCGCACAAGAACAAGCCGATCGGAAAGCTGCGCATGCTCGTTGCGGAGGTCATTCAGCATGGCTTCGCACTTGCCGAGATTCTGAGCCAGAACATCTTCGTGCATTCCATGCTGCAGGTTCGTGTCGCCTGCGCCCTTTTGAGCGCCTCGACCGGCCTCTCAAATTTCCCTCTCTCTTTGTACTGGAAATCAGTAGCCCTTGCTCAACTTCGCAACGGGTTCGACCATCTTCTCGGCCCTAACGGATCATCGAATGAGCAGTCCCAGCACTACCGATTGGAACTCATCTCAATTGGCATGATCTTGGCGCAGCACCTTAAGGATTACCATGAAGCTGAGGACCTCCGGCAGCTTCTTGCTGATCGTCTGAAGGACAGTTTGAAATCCGTTGTTGCGGCGACAAACCCAGCAGGTATGCTTGCTCCATTTGGAGACTCTCCGAGCACGCTCCATCACGCCTCCTGGCTCCGGCGCCTCATCTCTGGATATGGACGGCATCTCCTGTCGGATCAGGCGCTCGCGGAAGAGTTAGCGTACCCTTTGGGCCCAAGGCTCCACGCATCAGATCACGCCGGGCTTATCACCATTCGAAACTACATGCAGAAACCGGATTGGAGCCATCTTTGCGCTTCGATCAACGAGCAGAAGCATGACAACGGACATCACGATTGCACCTCCTTTGTTTACTCCGCTCGCGGAGTAAAGTGGATCACAGATCCGGGTGGATCAGGATCTATGGAGGCGGGTCCTGTGCGTCAGTACCTACTCTCGTCACGCGCCCACAATGTCGCCATCCCGAACTCTCGCGAGCAGACTGCGGGTCTTGGTTGGCTTGAAGTAACACGCTCCCTAGACAACGCCCATGCAGTTCGGATCGGCACAAACGTGCATGGTCCTTGCTACAGGCATTCACGCATCTTTGTGTGCATGGATGACATGAACGCTGTCGCTATCCTTGATCACTTTCGATCCTCGCAAACCTCTAATAGCTTTGAAGCCCACCTTCATATTGAAGACAATATCGCTGTTGCCCTTGCCAAGAGTAATCTCGCCATCGCTTTTCACAAGCGGGATAGGCTGCGCATTGTTCCTCATTCTTTTGCAGGACAGTTTACCGGCTTCAAGGTTCAGAATGGGTCTCCCGGCCGGGCTGGATCCATGCAGGGCTATCTCTCAAATGGCACTGGCGGCCTCAAGCCTGCCAATGTGCTGAGCTACGGTTTTAACGGTGCATCAGACATCTGCGGCGGCGTGATCCTTGCAATAACGGAAGAAAGCTTGAGGAGCCTGATGAACGTCATTGCCTCGCAGCAGGTACAGGACCTGCTGGTCTAGCTCTTCCGCAGAACTGCGCTTGACTTAAAAGAAGAGCCCAGCCTCGAATGGCTGGGCTCAAGTGAGATATAGCTTCTATTGCCTCTCGCTCAGGCTAGTTGAACAGTGCGTCAATGTCGTCCTGAGATGTCACGCCATTGTCGTAGGCCAAAGCGGGTCCATTCAGAAGCGCCTTCTCTCCCTGACGCTTCGGATCGTCGATGGTCTCGACATCCTTGAAGCTTTCCATGCCACCCCAGATTTCCATCATGTGATGAACACGTTCTTCAACGAACCTCATCGCGCCGACCACCTTACTGATGCGCTGGCCGGTAATGTCCTGGAAGTTGCAGGCCTCGAAGATATTGATCACGTGATCGAGGATCTCACGGGCGATGTCCTGGTCACTTCCAGCCAGTCTGGACGAGAGATTGCTGGAGAGATCGTCAATTCTTTCCGCCGCTGCCAGAATGGAATTGGTAGCTGTTTCCGTTCCGGTGACGATGGCGCCAAGCTCGTCCGTGACTCGGGTGATCTCTTTTCCCTGAGCACCGGCATATCGAAGCGTGGCGATTTCTATCTTCGTGCGCTCGATCGCCTGATAGATCGAATCGAGCTCTGCCTTCAGGCGAAGAGCCTCCTGCATGTCACGGCGGTGCTCCTCCAGCAGAGAGGTCGAGATGTCCTTTGCAGGAACGATCGACTCCTTGATGGCGGCCAGGAGCCCTATAACTTCGGAGTGGCGCTCCAGAACTCCTTCGTCCTGCGAAACAACGCCCAGATTCGCCTCGATACGATAGCTTTTTCTATGGATCATGATCTCGCTCTCGTTCCGCTTACGCACCAAAGACAGCGCTGATTTTTGACCGCAGGGTATCGGCGTTGAAGGGCTTGACGATGTAGTTGTTGACGCCCGCCTGCTTGGCCGCGACCACGTTCTCGGTCTTGGCCTCGGCGGTGATCATGATGAAGGGAAGGCTGCCCAGCTCCGCGTCGGCGCGCACCTGCTGCAGCAGCTCGAAGCCGGTCATGGGCGCCATGTTCCAGTCGGAGATCACCAGCCCGTACTTCTTCTCCTTGAGCTTGCCCAGAGCCTCCGAGCCGTCCTTCGCCTCGTCGACGTCGTTGAAGCCGATCTGCTTCAGCAGGTTGCGGATAATGCGCAGCATCGTCTGATAGTCGTCAACGATGAGAACAGGGGTGGATAGATCAAGGCTCACGGCAAATTTCCTGTATTCTGATTACATAAACTGGAGGACATGCGCTCGACGATTTTAGCTTACGCAGCCTCACGCTCCGTCTCGAAGGCCAGGACGGCGTCAACATCGAGCACGATCAGCAGTTGGTCCCGCAACTGGTGAACGCCCTGCGACAGTCCCACCCAACCCCGATCCATGTGAACCGGGTTCGGCTGCATCTCGTCCGGATCCAGCTTGAGAACCTCACCGACCTCGTCTACGAGAAGCCCATAAGCCTCGCCCTGGTTCTCAAGGCCGACAGCCATACGCCGCCCAGACTCTGCGGTGTCGCCCAACCCTAGACGGCGGCGCAGTGACACTGCTGTGACGACCCGTCCACGAAGGTTCAAGAGACCGGCGATCTCTCCTGGCGCGAGAGGAACGGTGGTCATCTCGCTCACAACGAAGACGTCGTGTACGCGGCTGATGGGGAGGCCCAGCAGCTGCCCGGCCACCGTGACTGTGACGAATTCCATCTGCTTGGAGGCTGTTTTTACGGTCCCCGAAGGGATTGAATCTATGAGCTTCATGATTAGGCGGCCTCTTCGAGCGTTCCGTTGAGTTCAGCGAGAGCGGAGAGCAGGCCTCTGCGGTCGATCTTCGAGACGATCTCGGAAATCTGCAGCTTTCTCGCCAAGGCAATCTGTTGCGGATCAGGCTTGACCGTCAGGCCGATTACAGGGGTTGCGCTGTGTTGTGGGTCTGCCCTCAAAGAGGCAACCAGGGCAAAGCCGGAATGACCTGAAAGCTCAAGATCTGTGACGACCACGTCAACATGCAATCCGTTCGAGAGCAGGCGAACAGCGTCCTGGGCGGTCGAGGCGGTCTGGACGCGGTATCCAGATGCCTTGAGAACCGGCACGAGCATATCCCGGAAGAAGGTCGAGCTGTCGACGAGGAGCAGAGACCGCTCCGGTCCGCCCTTTCGCTCCTTGCGCGACCATGTTTCAAGAACCATCGGCAGGTAGTGCGCGACATTGACGATCTCGGTTGTTCGACCTCTGACAACGGCTGAACCGACGAGATCAGAGCGTTCGGCGAGAAGTTCGATATCGAGTTTGTCCTCCACAATATCGACGATCTCGGCCACGGCCAGACCCATCGACACATCTCCGTCCGAGAACACCAGAAGCGACTGCATGCCCTCACGTTTGATCGCGAGTTCTTCGTCACAGGAGACCAGGGGCATCAGGCGCCCGCGGTATTGAACGACGGGGCGACCACTCGACCACTCGATCGTGGATGCTTCGATCTCCTCAAGGCGCGTCACCAGAGAGAGCGGAACAGCTTTCAGGCTCTCACTGCCGCCACGGAAGACAAGTAGGCTTGTCATTTCGTCCGCAGCAACGACCGCCTGCTCAGGGTTAGCGTCGCTCTGGAACTCGTTGCGGTCCGACTCCGAACCCACCATGCGCGCAAGTCCATTGGGATCAATGATCAGCACGACGGCGCCGTCGCCCAGGATAGTGTTCCCTGAGAAGAGTTGGATGTGCCGCAGCTTCGAGGACATCGGCTTCACCACGATCTCCTCGGTGTGAAACACACCATCGACAAGAATGCCGAAGCGCTGATGAGCAACCTGCGTCACCACCACGAAGCCATGATTGGCGTCCTCATTTCCCGACAGTCCCATGACCTTCGACAGCGGCACGATTGGCAGCAGGCGGTCGCGCAGGCGCAGGATCGGCGTTCCGTTGATGCGCTCAATGGAATGCTCGGAGGTGGGCGACACCCGGACGAGCTCCGATACCGCTATTTGCGGAATGGCGAAGCGCTGATCCTTGGACGACACGATGAGCGCTGCCACGATGGCGAGCGTCAGTGGGATTTTGATCGTGAAGGTTGTTCCTCGACCCTGCTCCGAGCGAATATCGACGGTTCCGCCGATCAGTTCGATGTTGGTTTTGACCACATCCATGCCAACGCCGCGGCCTGAGACGGATGTGACCTTCGCGGCTGTCGAGAAGCCAGGATGGAAGATGAACTTCGCCACCTGGGCATCGCTCATCCGCTCTAGTTCGGCATCGCTTGCAATTCCGCGTTCAGCGGCCTTCTTCCTGATGGCCGCGAAGTTCAGCCCCTTGCCATCGTCGGCGATCTCGATCGTGATCGAACCGCCTTCATGGTAGGCATTGAGACGGATCGTGCCCTTCTCGTGCTTGCCGCCAGCCTTTCGTTCGGCCGGGCTCTCGATTCCGTGGTCTGCCGAGTTGCGGACCATGTGGGTGAGAGGATCCTTGATGACCTCCAGGACCTGCCGGTCGAGCTCCGTGTCCGCGCCCTGCATCACGAGCTCGATCTTCTTCGAGAGCTCGTTCGAGAGGTCGCGAACGACGCGAGGCAGCTTCTGCCATGCATTGCCGATCGGCTGCATCCGGGTCTTCATCACCCCGTCCTGCAACTCGGCCGTAACCTGCGACAGACGCTGCAGCGGCACCTTGTAGCCATGATCCTCCGAGCTGCGTCGGGCGATCTCAAGCAGCTGGTTCCGGGTCAGAACGAGTTCGGATACCATCGTCATGAGGTGTTCGAGGGTATCCACATTGACGCGGATCGTCTGAACCTTGCCGGAGAGCCCTTCTCCGGCCTCTCCAGCCTCGGCTGGTTCGCCGCTCTTCTTGGGAGCTGCAGGCGCTGTGGCGGCAATTGTGGGCGCCTGGCTTGGTGCCTTCTCCGCGGGCTTGTCAATCACGAGAGGAGCCGGCCCCGGGGCCTCGCGGAACGCGCGCTCCAGTTCATCGAGTGAAACCTCGCCAGCCTTCAACGGGCGCTCAAGCACCTGATAAGTGAGGGTACCAGCCGTCACGTCCTTCGCTGGACCAGGAGCCTCCTGAAAGGCGCGCTCCAACTCATCGAGGGAGACCTCGCCCGGCTTCAGCTCCCGTTCGAGCACTTGGAGAACTACGGGGGCCGAGGTTTGCACCGTCTGCGGAGCCGGAGCGGCTTCCGGAACAGGTGGTTCTTGCGTTGCCATCTTGTCCAGCAATGCGATGAGGTCGCCGTCGGATCCTTCTGGCTCGGTTCCTTGACGCTCGAGTTCCCCGAGAATTTCCTTGATGCGATCAAGGGTGCCAAGAATCAGCGAAACGGCAGGAGTCGTGACCGGCATTCCATCCCGGAACTTGCCCATAAGCGTTTCGGCGGCATGGGCCAGTGCTTCGAGCCGGGGCAGACCAAGGAAGCCGCAGGTTCCCTTGATTGTATGAACCAAGCGGAAGATGTTGCTGAGGATCGCTTCGTTGTTTGGATCCTGCTCGAAACGAACCATCTCCACGTCGACCGTTTCGAGGTGCTCATTGGTCTCGGTAAGAAACTCAAGAAGAAGGTCGTCCATTGCCGTGTCTCAACTCTTACTATGTGAACTGAACGGCGCCGGTTGTCTGGCGCTTCAGATTGGGAGAATCGTTCGGCCTTCACGCCGGCAATAAAGCGCTGAACCTCATGTTCAGGCCTGGGAACTGAAAGGCAGGTGTCGGTTTAAGATTGAAGATCAGGGAAGTGCCCGCTGCGCATCAGCTGCATGCAAACGGCAACCCGCGAGTTCTAATCGTTATGACAATGCCCCAGTACGCCTCATTCACTACATCACTTTGTCAGCCACCGAGGCTGGTCTGCTGGCCTCGATCATTGCTTCGATTGTTCTCAGACGAAACTTTGATCCGTTGAGCTTTAAGCCTCTTGGGTCGCAGCCATGACGTTGAGTAAGAATAAGGCGGCGTTTCCTGCAATAGAGTTAACGTCCGGGGAGGATGAATGCTGAATCGACGTGATTTCAGATAAAATCGCCCTGCGAAACAGCATCATTGTTGCGTTTGACACTGCTCCCACGTCTGTAGGCCCCGATGTATCTTCTACCGCGGTCATTAATGCCATCCGTAGCGGTCTGGCACATTCAATCTGAAGGATCCGTCGATCAGCGAGAGGATCTCAGTGCTGGAGTGTCGCAAAGGGTCCGCAGATACTAAGCTGTTAGCAATGCACGATGCAGTCAGAAATCACAGGCTCGGCAAGTATGATCACGTCGGGGATGCGAGCTGCCGGCTCACCTTGCAGTGGGTGGCTTGAACCAAGCCTGAAAGCTTCCAGGGATCGCTCTTGTCCTGTACGAGCGTCAAACGCATACAGCTCCCGCAGATAGTTGAGGGAGCTGTACATTCTACCGACGAAACTTTAGGCCGCGATTCCTACGTAGGAATAGCCGATGTACCGCTTGGCATCGATCGGATCGTAGCCGAGGCGCTGCCGCAGCTTTTTGCGGAGTTTGCTGATGTGCCCCTCGACAACACTGTCTTCGACATCATCGCTGTAGATCCCGTAGACCGCGTCGAAGATCTGCTTCTTGGTGAGCCGGTGCCCCTTCTTGCGGACCAGATACTCTAGGATGTGCCTCTCACGGCGTGGGAGAGAAAGGGGAAGACCATCGATCTCCGGATCACGTCCATCGAAGAAGACCTTCAGCCTGTCGCTGTTGTCCTGGGCCTTCTTTCCCGCGCTTGCGTTCACGCGGCGCCACACGGCTTCGGTCCGTGCGAGAATTTCCCGGACATGAACGGGCTTACGGACAACATCATCAAACTTCGCGGTGAAGAGTTCCAGGGTCTCTTCCAGAGAGCGGACGTCGCTCAAGGCAATGATGGGTGCCTTCGAATAGCGCCGGATGCTTTCGGCGGAATGAACCCGCTCTTCGAAGGTGCCCAGCACGAAGCCCTGAACGGCTTCCAAATCGGAGTCGGAAGCCGTCTCAAGCCAATCGCTGAACTCGTCTGCGTATAAGCCAAGGGAGGATATGCCTTCACGCTTGAAGCTCGCAACATATCCGGACGTAACCATCTGCCGGTCATCGACGACGATATACATGTTTTCTGCCCCGCCTTAGTAATTAAGTGCGTTTAATGATCTTATGCTTACCGCTCACGTTTATTTACTTGATTCAGTTTCGTTAAGCGGCTGAGGCAGAAACTATATTTTGGCCCCTCAACGGACAATACGTAAATAATGGGAGTTGTTACTCGCTTATGGTTAACGCTCCTTAACGAACGTTAATCAAAGCTTTCATAGGCAGAATGTCTCATGCGATCTTGTCAGGAACGCGCGAGCAGAAGGCTCAAGGGATTGAAGGATCTAAGATTTTTCGAGAGATGGAACTCAGTTCCCTCCCATGTTTCTTCCGGAGGAGCCGTTATGATTTCATGTAACTACGTAGTTCCCGAAATTCGAGCCTACGTAGAACCACCTACGCGGTCTGCGAAGACAGCAGCTGTTCGAGGTCGGATTGCGTGAAACATGACCCAGATTACTGAGAGGAAGAACTCCTGCAGGCGCTAGTGACGGCGGTGTGCCATAATACCGAGCGGGCACCTGTAGACGCAGCGGGTGAGCCGGATGTGAGGCCTCTGTTAACCCTAAAGCGTGGTGTCACGGCGCCACTTCTTGACCTTACGAAAGGTGGCAATTACCTCATTTGTTTGAAAATCTTTCAATCATTAGAACCAAGAGTTTATCAGCACTATGGCAGGTCCTCGCTGAGGATCAGCATGACGCACTGCCATTTTACCGGTCAGCCCGGATCATAGGTTTGCAACGGATCGAGTGAATGCTCGAGGCATGATGCCCCTCCGTTGAGTCGGCACATCCGACATTTCTGAAAAGCTCCTATGCTTCCCAACGGGCAGTTTTCACATGCAAGAGTGTTCTGGTCACAGCGAACTGCCACATTGGGAAGAAGTTGAACGCTTGGCTGCGCTCCAGAGGTTCGACATTCTGGATACCACTCCGGAAATTGAGTTCGACAATATTGCGAAGATAGCGGCTGAAATCTGCAGTACCCCGATCGCCTATATTTCGTTCCTTGACGAACATCGGCAGCGCTTCAAGGCCAGGATTGGACTGGAACTGACAGAGACTCCTCGCGAGAACTCGGTTTGCAATCATGCCATCCTGCAGCCTGGGCTTTCTGTCGTTTCCGATTTGAGCCGTGACCCCCGCTTCAAGGACAGGGTTCGTGTCGAAGGCGAGCCAGACGTAAGTTTCTACGCAGGAGTTCCACTCCGAACGAGGGATGGCCTGCCACTCGGGATGCTCTGCGTTCTCGATCACGTCGCACGCCCTGAGGGCCTCACTGAACAGCAGGGAGAAGCGCTTACCACGCTTGCCCAAGCCGTCATGTGCCAGCTTGAGTTAAAACTCTCCAGCAAGGCGGCAGCGGAAAGCGAGGAGTTCACGCGTCGCCTTCTGGCAAGCTCCGACGACTGCATCAAGGTTTTCGACCTGAAGGGGCGTCTCCGCTTCATGAGCCAAGGCGGCATGCGTGCCATGGAAGTCGAGGATTTCCATGCGATCAAGGGCCGCCACTGGACTGAGATCTGGAGCAACATTGCCGGGGAGGACACCAGCGCGGCCATCAAAGCCGTGAAGTCGGGTGGGATCGGGCGCTTTCAGGGCCCATGCGCAACGATGACAGGAACCCAGAAGTGGTGGGATGTCGTTGTGACTCCCATCATGGGACAAGATAGCATCCCACAGGGTTTCCTTTGCATCTCACGGGACATCACCGAATTTTGCGCAACCGAGGAGCGCCTTCGGAGAAGCGAAAGGCGTCTCCGTACCCTTGTGGATGCAATGCCTGCATCCATGAGTTCCCCGCAGATTGTCTGGTTTAGCGCTCCGGATGGAGATTTCACCTATTGCAACGATGTCTGGTACGAATACACCGGCTTTCGCTCCGAAGACGGGCCGACTGGTGGCTGGATTTCGGTTATTGATCCCATATACCGGGAGCAGATCCTCGGTGTATGGCAGGACGCCCTCGGCAAAGGCACATCCTTTGAAATAGAGATGCCCTTGCGTCGTGCCTCGGATGGCATGCACCGCTGGTTCATCGTGCGTGGCCAACCCTTGAAGAACGAGCAGGGTCGGACTGAGCAATGGTTCGGCATTGCCATGGACATTCACGAACGCAAGCAGTCGGAGCAGGCTCTGAGGAAAAGCGAGGAGCGTCTGCAACTCGCCTTGAAGGCCGCCCACATGATCGCGTGGGAGTTCACCCCGCAAACGGGAGCAACCACCCGCTCCGAGAACTCATTGGCGCTGCTTGGCATCAGGCCCGGTGCCGACAGGACCTTCATGACGGGCATCCACCCCGATGACCATCAGAAGGTCGAAAGCTTCCTGCGGGAGATCCAGTCCGAGGGAGCCAGTTCCACCGAGTGCCGCTATGTCCTGCCCAGCGGAGAGATACGATGGTTGCGTGCACGAGGCGAGCAGGCCGGGCCTGATCGCATCGTGGGCGTCACCTTCGATGTCAGCGAGCAGAAGGAAGCGGAACAGGAAATCTGGCGCTCAGCCAATCACGATGCTCTGACCGGTCTTCCGAACCGCACCCTGTTCCAGCATCGGCTCGATGCGGCTCTTGATCATGCACGGCAAAATGGCACAAGTGTCAGCCTGCTCCTGATCGACCTGGACGATTTCAAGGACATCAACGATACCCTTGGTCACGATGCCGGGGACGCTCTGCTACAGGAAACGGCTCGCCGCCTCTCTACCATGGTGCGTGGCTGCGATACCGTGGCGCGAATTGGCGGAGATGAATTCGCAGTACTCGTCGTCGATCCGCTGAAGCTGGAGAACGCGACAAGGCTTGGTTCGTTGATTGCCGAACTGCTTCGACAGCCCTTCATCTATCAAAAGCGGACATTGATCAGCCGCGTGAGCATCGGCATCGCCGCCTATCCCGATCATGACGGGAATCCGGCTGAACTCATCAAGGATGCCGACATCGCGATGTACCAGGCGAAGTCTCAGGGGCGGAACCGGGTCATTACGTACACTCCTGAGATGCGGAACGTCATCGAGCAGCGCGTTTCTCTCGGGCGCGACATGCGCGAGGCCATCTCCAACGATGAGATTGTTCCTTTCTATCAGCCGAAGATCTGTCTCACGACAGGGGAGATTATCGGACTTGAGGCGCTGGCACGCTGGCAGCATCCGGTCGAGGGCATTCTTACCCCGGGATACTTTGGCGCTGTATTCGAGGATCATGATATCGCAGCATCAATCGGCAAGCAGCTGATCACAAAGGTTGCTGCAGATGTGCGCGGCTGGCTGGATCAGAACCTCTTGTTTGGCCGGGTCGCCCTGAACCTCTCACCGGCTGAGTTCAGCCAAGCGGCCATCGTCGACAACCTTCTGCGAACGCTTGACCGGTTGAGTGTGCCAGCCTCAACATTCGAGGTGGAGGTTACGGAAACCGTTCTTCTTGGCAGGAACTCGGACAACGTGTCTTCGGCCCTCGCTGAGTTCCGCCGGCAGGGGATCCAGATCGCGCTGGACGATTTCGGAACCGGATATGCCTCCCTGACACATCTGAAGCAGTTTCCGGTCGATCATATTAAGATCGACAGAAGCTTCGTCCGGGATCTTGAACAGGACTCCGATGACGAGGCGATCGTTGCGGCGGTTATCAGCCTCGGAAAGAGCCTGCAGCTCCAGGTTACGGCCGAAGGGGTGGAGACGCATGGACAGGCCAGGCGACTGCGCGATTTGGGTTGCGATCATGCCCAGGGCTTTCTGTATGCGAAGCCCATGGCCGCCTCGCAGGTTCCGGATCTCGTCAGCCGGTGGAACTCCATGCTTGTGAGGCCCCGCTCCGACAAGATGGCAAAACTGCTCGGCAACTAGGCATGGCACACAGCGTGTGATGAGACAGAGAAAGGTGCCCGGCCTTCTTGAGCCCCCTTCTGCCTTGTCCATCATGCTTCCGGCCCCATCTGCCTGTCTGCGCCTTCATGCTAAGACCGGCATCAAGGGAAAAGGGAGCTTGAAGAATGAGCGTCGTCATCTCCAGTTCACAGCTGCGTGCACAGGTGTCTGCCGATGGGGCCGAGCTCATTCGGCTTCAGGATGAGCAGGGACGTGACTGGTTGTGGGACGGAGACCCTGCCGTCTGGACCGGGCGCTCTCCCCTGCTCTTTCCGATCGTCGGGCGCGTGAGGGATGACCGCATTCGTGTCGATGGCCGAGAGTACGGATTGCCCAGGCATGGCTTTGCCCGCACGTCACGCTTCGACATAGAAGAAGCTCATCCATCTCAGTGCCGCTTCCGTCTCCGCTCCAACGAAGCCACGCTCTCGCGCTATCCGTTTCCCTTTCAGCTCGATGTGAGCTATGCGGTTGAGGGCGCCACTTTGGGCATCGCCGCGAGCGTGACGAATACCGGCTCCTCCGGCATGCCTGTCTCATTTGGCTTCCACCCGGCCTTTCGGTGGCCCCTGCCCTATGACGCCCCGCGCGCGGCCCATGACATTCAGTTCGAGCAGGAGGAAACGGCACCGATCCGGCGGCCTCTTGAAGGTCTGATGAAGCGTGAACCTGAACCATCACCTGTGCAGGGGCGCACCCTTGCTTTGCGTGACGATCTCTTCGAGACGGATGCTCTTGTGTTCGATCAGCTGAGAAGCCGTTCCGTCGAGTATGGCGCGCATGACAGCGCCTCGCTTCGCGTCGACTTTCCTGAAATGCCGCATTTAGGCATCTGGACCAAACCGGGAGCAGGTTTCATCTGCATCGAGCCTTGGCAGGGCCATGCGGATCCGCAAGACTTTGCGGGCGAATTCTCGGAGAAGCCCGGGGTTGTTTCCATTCAGCCTGGAGAAACGCGCCGCTTCGCAATCGGTGTAACTGTCAAGCCTCCCGGTCGGTCGCCGGTGTAAACGACTGGCTGAAATTCAATGGCTCGTCACGAGGTCGCGGATCTGCTTCACGACATCATCGCTGCAATAGGGTTTCGGCACGAAGCGCCCGTCATCGGGAAGCGTCTCAGGACCTGGACGGTGATAAGCTGAGGAAATCAGGAGCGAGATGTGCGGCCAACGCTGCTGGACGTTCTCAGCGAGGTCGAGCCCGTTCATGGAACCTGGCATATCGATGTCCGTAAAGAGAACCTGCACGTCATCGGAGCACGATTCCAGAACCGCCAAGGCGACATCGGCATTAGCAGCCTCAAGGACGTGAAAACCGGCATCCTGCAGATCGTCGGCCGCTGCCATGCGCACAAGCGGTTCATCTTCGACCAGCAGAACGACAGGAGAGCGGTGTGAATAGCTGTTCATCATGAGGCTTGGAACGAAACTAACCTATGTTAGTTCCTACTGCTCAGGTGGTTATCGAGCGGGGGATCGCGCCATGACGTCGCACAAGTTCAAAGTCGGAGACCGAGTACATCTGGTCAAGCTTGCAAGCACCAACACGGTCGAAGCTTTTCTGAACATGGTGACAACCACCGATGCGACACGCCCTGACGACGTATGGGAGGTCACCCGTCTATTGCCGGCCGATCAGGCAGGCTTCCAGTATCACGTGCGAGGGACCCATGAGGGTCCTGCGCGTCTCGTCCGTGAAGAGCAGTTGCGGCCTGTCTAACCAAAGCTTCGGCATAGTGTCACCGCAGGCGGTCCTGGCAGACCGCCATGCAGGATGACTTAGCCTGCCTTGCGGAGGAGAATGTCCGTCTCATGCTCGGCTTGTCCGGAGGCTGAATGCCGGCGGCGGAAATCGTGAAGCTCCTGCCTCACCGTCTCCAGAACAGGGTCGAAGGCTGACCCATGCTCTTTGGCGATGTCGACGAGGACATCGATTGCCCGGAGCAGACGCTCCTCGGTAACAGGCTCCCACTTGCGCCCCGACCACTCGTCCATCTCAGATCCTCCTCATGGATTGAAACAGACACTGGCCCAACATCCTTGCGGCTTGGTTAAAAGCGATGGTTAACGTTTTCTGCTCTGAGCCAGCGCCTGTTGCTTTCCCGGGTGCAAGCTTCAGGCTCACATAAAAACCGTTCATGAAACTTTTTACAGCCGCGTTTGTTGGTTTGCCGTCAAGTTCTGCCCGATTGCCATGAAACGACGAGTCCGGTCAGCCAGATGACGATGCTCACTGGCGGAAAGGAACAGAAATGGCTTGGCATGGAGCCGCTCTGCTCCATGTACACAGCGGCAGAATGGGCGAAAACACGTTCTTTGATGGCTTTTAAAAAGGGAGCACGGGCTCTTGGTGCAATCTGAACTCAAACCGCAGACCTTGCCCCATCGTGCCCGCAACCTCAGCTCTCGGGGGCGCTCCGAGCGCCGGTACGAGAGGGATGAGGCGCATTGGAAAACCCTTGAGATTGAAACGCCCGTGCAAGAGGGGGCCCGCCCTCTTGTGGTGGATCTTGACGGCACTTTAATTGCCTCCGACCTGCTGATCGAGACCGCTTTCTCGGAGCTGGGCCGCCGACCGCAATCCGTTGTCGACATGCTGATGGCTCTCTCCCGCGGCAAGGCCGCTCTCAAACACCGTCTGTCCGAGCCTGTCGATTTCGATCCGGGAACGTTGCCGTACGACCCCGAGGTTCTGAGCCTGATCCGCCAGGCTAAAGCGGCAGGGCGTCCTGTTTATCTGGCTTCGGCCAGCCATCAGCGTCTGGTGGAGAGCATCGCCGATCACCTTGGCCTCTTCACAGGATGGTTTGCTTCCAGCGAGACCACGAATCTGGCCGGCCGCAGGAAGGCCCAGCAGCTCGTCGAAGCTTTCGGCGAGCGCGGGTTCGACTATGTGGGCAATGACGCCGCCGATCTTCCCGTCTGGGAGAAGGCGGCCAAGTCGATCGCCATCCGCACCCCTGCCGGCGTCCGGAGACGGCTTGCCCGCCAATGCCCCGAGGCGGAGCACCTGACCCATACGCGCCCGACGTGGCGGACCTGGGCCAAGATGCTGCGCGTGCATCAATATGCCAAGAACGCCCTCATCTTCCTCCCGCTCCTGGCGGCTCATTTGTTCACGGTGGAAGCCGTCACCCAGGCCCTGCTGGCTTTCGTGGCCTTCTCGCTCTGCGCCTCGAGCATCTACATCCTCAACGATCTGGTGGATCTGCAGGATGACCGGGGGCATCGCAGCAAGTGCAATCGTCCCCTGCCGAGCGGCGCCATCCCGCTGATGCATGGTGTCATGGCTATCCCGGCTCTCCTTCTCGGGGCCTTGGCCGTCGGGTCTGCCGTGTCGCTGTCGTTCCTAGGCGTGCTGCTGGGCTATTTTGCCCTCACCACCGCCTATTCCTTCGTACTCAAGCGCATGATGGTGGTCGACGTGATCACCCTGGCGGGCCTTTACTCGGTGCGGGTGATCGGAGGTGCCGTTGCGGCATCCGTCGCCGTGTCGGAGTGGCTGATCGCCTTCAGCATGATGATCTTCATGTCCCTGGCCCTGATCAAGCGCTTCGTGGAACTGGCAGCCCGGCGCGACGCCAATCTCCCGGACCCGACCAGCCGTGACTACAAGAACAGCGACCTGGACATTGTGGCCGCCCTGGCTGCGGCTGCGGGCTTCAATGCGGTGACGATCTTGGCGCTCTATATCTCAAGCGACAGCGTGAACGAGCTCTACTCGCGCCCTCAGCTTCTCTGGCTCGTGGGACCGCTTCTCATGTTCTGGATCGCCCGTGCGCTGATGCTCGCCGGGCGGCGGGTCATGGATGACGATCCCGTGGTGTTCGCCATGAAAGACAAGGGCAGTCTGTTAACAGTGGCAGCTGCTGTTCTTGTTATTGTAGCGGCCATCTAAAGCGATGACTTCCCTTCGCTCGCTAAAAGCATGGGTCAGGACAGACAGTCGCCGGATCGAGACGACGATGTTTGTCCGCTATATCCTGTTTGCCGTCATCGCGACGCTGGTCAATCTGGTCACCCAGGAGATCGTCATCCGGATCACCCCTGTGGCGCCTCTGACCCTCTCCATTCTCATGGGAACAGCCGCCGGCTTCGTCCTCAAATACGTGCTCGACAAGAAGTGGGTGTTCGATGATGACTATGGGGGACATCGGCAGGAGTTCCAGAAGATCACCCTCTATGGCGCCTTCAGCGTTCTGACCACCCTGGTCTTCTGGGGTTTCGAGGTGGCCTTCTGGATGATCTGGCAGACGGATCTGGCAAAATATGCCGGTGCGGTGATTGGACTTGCCATCGGCTATGCCGCCAAGTTCATCCTGGATCGGACCTTCGTGTTCAAGGAGCGACAGGCATGACGGAACTCGCCGGTTGGGGACGCTACCCCCGCCATCCGTCAGAGACCCTCAGCCCCCCGTCCCCCAAAGCCCTCTCCTCCCTGATGGCCTCCAGGACCGGTCTGGTGGCCCGCGGCAACGGACGCGCCTATGGCGATGCCGCCATTGGAGAGCGGGTCACTCTCATGGCCCGAGGGCTCGATCGCATCCGGGCCTTCGATCAGGCGACAGGCCGCATCCAGGTGGAGGCAGGCGTCCTCCTCTCCGACCTGCTCGACGTCGTGATCCCCAAAGGCTTTTTCCCTCCCGTCGTGCCGGGCACCAAGTTCGTCACCATCGGGGGCATGATCGCCTCGGATGTGCACGGCAAGAACCACCATCGGGATGGTGGGTTCGGCGACCACGTGGAAAGCCTGACCCTGGCTCTGCCGGACGGAGGTGTCGTCACCTGCTCGCGCGACGAGCATCCCGAACTGCTGTCCGCCACGATCGGCGGGATGGGGCTGACAGGCACCATCCTCGATGCCACCTTCCGTCTCCGGCCCATCGAGACCGGGTGGATGCGCCAGACAACCACCGTTGCGCGCAATCTCGACGGCGCCATCCGAGCCCTGCAGGAGACGAGCCGCGCCACCTATTCGGTGGCCTGGATCGACTGCCTGGCCCGTGGGGCTTCGCTGGGCCGTTCGCTCATCTTTGCGGCGGAGCATGCCACTCAGCGAGACATAGATGCCCTACGGCCTGGAGCCGAAACCTATTCCTCTTCCAAGCTTGGGCGCCTAGGCGTTCCGCTCGACCTGCCCTCCTTCACCCTCAACCGCCTGTCGGTGTCCGCCTCCAACGAGCTGTACTTCCGGGCAGGAGCGGTAAAATCCGGCTATCCCTTCCTGGTTCACTGGAACCCCTATTTCTTTCCCCTAGACGGGATCGGCAGCTGGAACCGGATCTATGGACGGCGCGGGTTCCTGCAGCATCAATGCGTCATCCCCACGGCACAGGCGCAAGCGATCCTGGGCAGCATCCTTGAGCGCGTTTCCAAGCATGGGAACGCATCCTTCCTGGCCGTGCTCAAGCAGCTGGGCGCAAGCCATGGCGATCTCTCGTTCCCGCTCGAAGGCTTCACCCTGACTCTCGACCTGCCGGTGAGCGACGACGTTTTCCCCCTGCTCGACGAGCTTGACCGCTTGGTGGTCGAAGCCGGGGGGCGGCTCTATCTAGCCAAGGACGCAAGGCAATCGCCTGCAACCTTCGAGGCCGGTTACCCCGGATTGTCCCGCTTTCGCGACCTGCGGCGGGCCATCGGCGCAACCGGCCGGATTTCTTCGCGTCTGTCGGTACGGCTGGGCATCTGATGCAACCTTCAAAAACCCTTCTCTTGGTCGGCGGCACCTCCGATATCGGGCGCGCTACGGCACTTCACTACGCTCAGGCTGGATGGCACGTGCAGCTCGCCGCCCGCAACGAGGAGGAAGCCAGTCGCAACGCCGACGATATCCGCGCGCGTACCGGCGCCGAGGTGACGGTGCACAGGCTCGACATTCTCGAGACCGACGACTTCGGCAGCTTCGCCAACAGCCTGCCGACGCTGCCGGATACGGTGGTGTGCGTCGTCGGCGAACTGGGCGATCAGGCAAAGGGCCAGGCCGATAGCGCCCACGCATCCCTCGTGCTGCGGACGAATTTCGAGGGACCGGCGCTTCTGCTCGGGTTGCTCGCCGAGCGCTTCCTGGCACGCGGATCCGGCACCATCGTCGGCGTCAGTTCCGTGGCGGGTGACCGAGGGCGCGGATCCAACTATCTCTACGGCGCCGCCAAGGCGGGCTTTACGGCGTTTCTGTCTGGCTTGCGCAACCGCTTGGCGCCCAAGGGCCTGCGGGTGGTGACAGTCAAGCCCGGTTTCGTGCGCACGCAGATGACGGCCGGCATGAAGCTGCCTCCCGTTCTGACCGCGGAGCCCAGCGAGGTGGGACGTGCCATCTTCACGGCAGCCGAGAAGAGCGGCCGTGACGTGATTTACGTGCGCCCGATCTGGCGGCCCGTCATGATGGTGATCGGCAGCATTCCCGAGCGTTTCTTCAAGCGCTTGCGCCTCTAAAACCTGAGGCACGGAGGACAGGAACCATGCGGCTCTGGACTGAGCGCCCCATAAAGGTGGGTCCGATTCTGCTCGTAGCCGCGGCCCTCCTTGCCCTGCTGCTCGCTCTTCCAGGGCAAACCGTCACGACCCGCTACCTGAACGACCTCTTCGTTATTCTGGATGGAGCCTACCGGGTCGCCGCAGGCCAGGTGCCGAACCAGGACTTCCACACGCCTCTAGGTCCGTTTGCCTACTATCTGACGGCTGCAGGTTACGCTCTGTCGGGAACGCTCGGCGGCACCATGCCCACTGCCATGGCCCTGATCACGCTCCTGGTCGCCCTGCCGATGGCGCATGTCCTCAGCTCGCGGCTTCATCCATTCATTGCCATCCCATACGGGCTGTTCCTGCTCCTGATCATGGCAGTGCCCGTCAATCTCGGCGAGGGCATCACCTCCCTATCTTTCGCCAAGTTCTACAACCGGATCGGCTGGGCTGCCTTAGGCGTGCTCCTCGTGATGCATCTCCGCCCGGTCCGCATCGATCGCCGCCAGACGATCCTGGATGCGGCCTGTGCGGTCGCCCTGACTCTGCTGATGCTCTACACGAAGCTCAGCTACGGTGTTGTGGCTCTCGCGTTTCTTCTACTCCTGCTCTCGGACCGACAGCAGCGCCTCTGGTCTGCCGGTGCTTTGGGAATCACAATCCTCGCCGCGCTGATCATCGCGCTCGTCTGGCAATCGTCACTGGCTCATCTGGCTGATCTAAGATTGGCTTTCGACGTGGGCGGCGGGTTGCGCGGCACCTGGGGGCAGATCCTGGACCATGTCCTCGTCAACCTCACGGACTATGTCCTTCTGTGCCTGTTTGCCGGGATAGCCCTTTACCGCACCCGCAGCGTTCGGGATTTGCTGTTCTATGTCTTCTGCGCCGTGGCAGGATTTCTGATCATCAATCAGAATTTTCAGGCTTGGGGCATCATCATGCTGCATGGCGCGGCAGCTGTCGCTGCAGAGACGATCCTGCGGTCTGAGGACCACCGACCGAGAGCCGTCGATCATGGGAATTGGTCGACAACCGCAGGCGCGAGACTGCTCTTTCTCGCCGTCGTGTTGCCTACTATCGTTTACTGCCTGGCAGCACTCGGCCTTCACACGATTGCGGCGAGCGTTAGGGCAGGCATCTCCGTCCCGCTTCCCAATCTGGAACAGGTTCGGGTGGCGAATCTCTGGACTTGGAGCGACTACGATACGGCCACGGCCTATCAGGACGTTCTGCGTGATGGCTTCGACGCACTCTCAAAACTCGAGCCGAAGCCGGGCCGAATCTTCGTGCTCGACACAGGCAATGCATTCTCGATGACGCTCAGCGCTCCTCCGGCGCGAGGCGACACTCCATGGCTGCAATGGGACCGCACCCTCGGCAGCGCAGGCTACATCCCGGCTGAGTCGCTGCTGGCCGATGTGCAGTTTGTGCTGGAGCCTAAACCTTCCGACAATCCGGATGCCGCGAAAGGACCGCTGCCACAGCTTCAGGCTGCGTACGGCCCCTACATCGCAGCTCATTTCGATACCGTCGGCGAGACGCAGCATTGGAAGCTGCATCGGCGCCGCCCTCCCTCAGTTCCTGAGGCGACCTTGCACCAGGAGCGTCGTTCATGATGGCTCCCCCCGGACGGCCTATGCCCTGGATATCCGGCACGCTCCTCTGTGGGGCGGCCGTATTCGGGTTGCTCCTCGCTCTGCCGGGCCAGACCGTGACGACTGCCTACCTCAACGACCTTTTCATCTTTCTCGACGGTGCACATCGGATCGCGTCCGGTCAGGTTCCCAACCGCGACTTCCACAGCGCGCTGGGCCCGCTCTCCTTCTATGTGCCGGCTCTCGGATACTGGATATCCGGCAGCATGGGCGGCACGATGCCAACAGCCATGGCGGCCGTGACCGTTGGCCTTGCTTTGCCGATGATCCACATCCTCGGTTCGCGCCTCCGACCTGCGGTGGCAATCCCCTATGGTCTGTTCCTGCTCCTGATCGTCGCCGTTCCCATGAACCTCGGCGAGAGCATCGCGTCCTTGTCGTTCGCGATGTTCTATAACCGGATCGGATGGGCAGCCCTCAGCCTGCTTCTCGTCATGTATCTTCAGCCCGAGAAGCCACACGGCCGCCAGCACCTGCTCGATGCACTCTGCGCCGCCGCTCTCGCCCTGCTGATGCTCTACACCAAGGCAACCTACGGACTGGTCGCCCTCGCCTTTCTAGGCTTCATGCTGTTCGACGCCGTTCAACGTCGCTGGGCGCTGTGGTCTCTCGGATTGCTTGTGCTCTCAATCCTGTTGATTGAAGCCGTCTGGCAGTCATCGCTCACCCATCTTGAGGATCTCGCACTCGCGGGCCGGGTGAGCGGAAGCCGCGGCATCGTCGATCTGTCGCTGGCTTTCCTTCGGCATTTGGCTGATTATGTGCTCCTCGCCATCTTTGCCGGCTTGGTGCTGTGGCGTTCCCGCAGCCTTCGCGATCTGTTGTTCTTCGGAATTTGCGCCGGCCCCGGCCTGATCATCCAGAGTCAGAACTCCCAACCTTGGGGAATCATCACAGTCTTCACCGGCGCAGCCGTCGCGACGGAGTTGCTTCTGCGCTCTTGCCGGCTCAACAATCAAGGAGAGAGCGGGATCTCAGCCCGAGGGGCTCCGCTCCTGCTGCTCGCTTTTCTCCTGCCGACGAGCCTTCACTGCTTCATGGCGCTTGGCGTTCATGCCATCGCTGCCACGGCGCGAATAGGTGAGCCTTTCGGAGTACCTCGCTTCGGTGAGCTGAGGCTGACAACCCTTTGGCTGCCGGGCGATCGCAGTTTCATGGACGACTATCTCATGAGCATCCGGGAAGGCGCGCGCCTTCTGAACGAACTTCCCGTGAAGCCCAAGAACGTCTCGGTTCTGGATTTCGCCAATCCTTTTTCGGCAGGCGTCGGTCTGCCCCCCTCCCGTGGCGATTACGCCTGGCTCCACTGGGGACGCAACATCAACGACGTCCACCACCTGCCTCCGGAGCGGCTGCTCGGAGAAGTCGATGTGCTCATGGTGCCCAAGGCCGGCATCAACGGCATCCCGCTTCGTAATCTTTACGCAGCCTACATCCAAGAGGTATTTGATCCCATCCACCGCACCGATCAATGGACCGTGTACAAGCGCCGTGAACCGAACATGCTCAGCAGCGTCGGTCGGTCGTTGGAACATGCGCAGCCATCCCGTGTTGGGGCTGGGGATGGATTGTGACCATGAATGTTTCGACGATACGCCCGGCAGCCGTGGCGGCGCTCATCATTGCTGTGGCGGCAGTCTGCGCCCTGCTGCTTACTTTGCCGGGCCAGACGGTCACAACACGTTACCTGAACGATCTGTTCATCTTCCTTGATGGCGTGCACCGCGTGAGCGAGGGGCAGGTTCCGAACCGGGATTTCCATACAGCCCTCGGTCCTCTCGTCTATTATGTGCCGGCCCTAGGCTACTGGATCTCCGGCCACCTGGGCGGCGCCATGCCTACAGGCATGGCTCTTCTGGTTCTCTTGATGGCACTTGCTGCAGCCCATATCGTGAGCTCGCGCCTGAGACCTGCCATCGCCCTGCCGTTTTCCGTCTTTCTGCTTCTGGTCGCAGCCGTTCCCATCAACCTGGGCGAGAGCATTGCCGGCCTGTCCTTCGGCATGTTCTACAACCGGGTCGGTTGGGCGGCTCTCGGCTTTCTGTTGATCCTGTATCTCCGGCCGCTCCACCGCCGCTCATTTCAAAGCGTGCTCGATGCCGTCTGTGCGGCGTCGCTAACTCTCCTCATGCTGTATATGAAGCTCAGCTATGGATTGGTGGCGCTTGGCTTTCTCATCCTGATGCTGCTCGATTCGCAGCAGCGGCGATGGGCATTGGCAGCATTCGGCATGGTTCTGACAGGAGGGCTGCTGATCGAGTCTTTCTGGGGCGCAACCGAAGGTCACATCGACGATCTTCTTCTGGCAGGTGGAGTGAGCGGCAGCTTCAAAACCTTGGATGAACTCGTCTCGGTGTTTCTCAGGAATCTGTCCGAGTATGCTTTCTTTGCCCTCTTCGCCGCTCTCGCGCTCTGGCGAACACGAAGTGTCCGAGATTTCCTTTTCTACGGATTCTGCGCCGGCTCCGGCTTCCTGCTGATCATGCAGAACTTTCAGGTCTGGGGCATCGTCACCCTCCCGGCCGCAGCAGCCGTCGCGGCAGAGTTGCTGGCTCGATCCGCGCCGGAAGCGGCTACCAGAAAGGCTCCGGCCTTGGCCGCAGGCACTCAGCTTCTGCTGCTGGCCTTCGTCTTGCCCAGCAGCGTCCATCATGCCGCGACCCTCGGACTTCATGCCGCTTTGGCCGCCACAAGCCAGGGTCAACCGGTGCCTTTGCCGAAGCTCGATCGCGTCAGGCTCGTGCAATTGTGGACGGAAGATAATTACCCGGTCTTCTCCCGCTACCTCGAAAGCCTCGGCGACGGTGCCAAGGCCCTTTCTGTGCTTGGCGCTGAGGCTGGCCGAGTCCACGTTCTCGATTTCGTAGGCCCCTTCTCCGCAGGTCTCGGCCTTGCGCCGCCGCGGGGTGACAGCACGTGGCACCATTGGGGGCGCACGATCAACGAGCACCACTACCTTCCTCCTGAGACGCTCTTTCAGAACGTGCGCGTCGTCATGGAGCCGAAATGGCCTGTTGAATTCTCAACGGCCGAAGGCTTGCGGCAGATCTATGCAGGCTACCTGTCCGATCATTACGACCTTGAAGAGGAAACCAAGGACTGGAAGGTCTATGTCCTGCGTGAGCCTGCGGAAACCGTCAGCCGGGCCCCTGAAGACGATCGAGATGAGCAGGAGACATCGTCCTCAAGCGGCGGCTGACGGCGCGCATGCTCAGGAGACGCTTGGCGTGTAACGGCGCTCGGGCACTGGTATAGCGGTCGATCTCCGGTTTTCATCCTGCCGGATGCGACGCCACTCATCGGCTATGAGGATCGCAAGGCACAGCACCAGCGCCCAGCCATATACGGAGCCTAGTGTCAGCTGGATCCAAGCCGGCTTACCCAGTTGGTCGATGATGAAGGGCACCGGAACGATGAGCAGGAGCGCAACGATGCGCATGGTGGGCTGGTGCCAGCGCCTCACGATCACGGGAAGCAGGAACAGCGTGTAGTGAACCCAGCCGAGCGGCGACGCCAGAACTGATGCCAGGAGCGCGAAGGCGCTGACCGTGAGAACATCGGGCCGCCGCCACAAAGCCCAGACTGCCAATCCCGCTAAGAGAATAAAGCCAAGCACGAGACCGAAGGATGGGACACCGGCCCGCGCCGCGAGGCCGGCAAAGGACCCGTTCGTGAGGAACAGGGCGCGGTCCCCGTCTGCGGCCACGAGTTCGAACCACTGGCGATAAACCTCTGGCCCATAGATCACCAGCGGGATCAGGCTGATGGCACCTGCCGTGACGAAGGCAGCAATCGCCGACCGATAGTGTCCTGACAGCAAGAGCAGCACGGGCCAAACCAGAAAGTTCGGTTTCATGGCGACGACCGGCCCGATGAGGAGCCCCGCCCAGAGCCCCGCTCCGCGCTCAAGCAGCAGCCATGCTGCAATGCCGGCGAGGACCAGCGGCAGGTAGATCTGTCCAAGAAAGAGCGTATCCCAGAATCCGGCGAGCGCGAAGGTCCACACGGCAATGATCAAGGCCTCGACACGATTGCTGATCCGACTGACGAGAAGAAGGATTGCCACGGCATAGACAGCCACCGAGATCCAGCGCCAGACTTGGTAGGCCACGTAGGGATCGGCCGCATCAAAGGCCTGGAACAAGAGCGCGGAAATTGGCGGATTGAGGTTGGGGTTCCACGACTCGAACCCCGGCAGCTCCACACGAAGAGTCAGCGGGTAGATCCCATAGGGGTTGAGCCCCTCGCTCGCTGCTCGCCCGGACGCCACGAAGGATCCGAAATCCCAAAGGCCGGGCTCGTGGATGATGCGGGGAAGTTCGGCGTTGATCACAAGAAGAGCCGCAATGACAGTGAGAAGGCCTGTAACCCAGCGCGTCGCTGCCGTCATTGCTGCTCCTTATGGTCAAGGCTGAGATGGACTTTTTTGGTTGTAGTGCAGCCCTGTTGGAAACCTATCCCTGCAAGGGTTTGTTTCAAACCTCTGCGGCAGATGCCTTTGGTGATCAAGCAACTGATTGGAACCGCTGCCTTATTTGCAAGGTTTACGGATGAGCCCAAGCCGTTTCGGCTGGCAATCGACAAGTGAGGCTGAGTCTGACTATGGCGAATAATCCGGCTGTCCAGCAACCTGGAACGCAGCAATCTTCCTCAGCCGCCACGACCATGTGGGCCGTGGTTCTCGGCTGGGCCCTCGTGAGGCTCGTCGCATCCGGGGAGCGGCGGTCCGCTCCCGCTGCAGCCAGACGCCCAGCGCGGCGCCCTCAATCGCAGGGAGCAAGCGAAAACCGCGATCGCGACACCGGCTTCTCGGAGAAGCAGCATGCCCCACCGCATGCAGCCAACGAGCAGGGCCGTGGGCGCAGCGCGGACACGCCGACCGAAATTCCCTCCCAAGGTTGGAAGGACATCCTGTGGCGCACCTATGAGGAATTCGGCAAGGACCGGGTGATGTCCGTTGCCGCTGGCGTAACCTATTACGCGCTCCTTGCCATCTTCCCGGCCATTGCCGCCTTGGTTTCGCTCTACGGCCTCTTCGCCGATCCTGCCTCATTGCAGGAGCATCTCAACACCCTGTCCGGCGTCCTCCCCAGCGGCGCCCTCGATATCATTCGCGAGCAGGTCACGCGGATCGCCTCGCAAGGCGGAGGGACCTTGGGCTTCAGCTTCGTGATCGGTCTCGTCATCTCGCTCTGGAGCGCGAATGCCGGCATGAAGGCCGTCTTCGACGCCCTCAACATCGTCTATGACGAGGAGGAGAAGAGAAGCTTCATCAAGCTGAATCTGATGTCTCTCTCGTTCACCTTGGGAGCAATCGTCTTCATTATCCTCGCCATCACCGGAATCATCGTCCTTCCGATCCTTCTTGATTTCATCGGTCTGGGCAGCAGCCTCGAATGGCTGTTGTCGCTGGCACGTTGGCCGGTCCTGCTGCTTGTGGTCGTTCTCGGACTGTCATTGGTTTATCGCTACGGTCCGAGTCGCGACAAAGCGGAGTGGAAGTGGGTCACGCCGGGCGGCATTATCGCTGCCGTGCTCTGGCTTGCCGTTTCGATGTTGTTCTCCTGGTACGTCGCCAACTTCGGCAGCTACAACGAGACCTACGGCTCATTGGGCGCGGTGATCGGCTTCATGACCTGGATCTGGATCTCCAGCGTCGTTGTCCTGTTGGGTGCCGAGATCAATGCCGAAATGGAACACCAGACTGCCAAGGACACGACAGAGGGCGGCCACCAGCCCATGGGTGCCCGTGGCGCGCAGATGGCGGATACGATCGGCGTCGCGAAGAGCTGACCCAAGCCGTATTCAAGCGAAAGGGGCGCTCCTGTGCGAGCGTCCCTTTCTTTATGCTCCGACTGCTGTGAGCAGATCTTAATGGAAGCCGGCTGGATCAGGCGCATCGGCCTTTCAAGGCTATCCGCGAGCTAGGACGGATCGAAGCAGCAAAAATGCGCTGACTGTCGCCAGCGCATTCTGAAGAATCTCCGTTGGAGCAGTAGGAAGGAGACCTACTAGGCCTGTCCCATTGGGAACGCACTCTCCAGGACAGGCGATATCCTATTGGATTTTCCGTCGTGAGCCCTTTCGTCGGAGAACCACGCGATGGTAGCCTTCAGACCGACCTCAAGAGTTGTGCGTGGAGACCAGCCGAGGAGCTGCTTGGCGCGCGTGATGTCGGGACGGCGGCGGCGCGGATCGTCAATCGGCAGAGGCCGAGTGACGAGGCGAGAGGACGAGCCTGTCATTGCCAGAACCTTTTCGGCAAGGTCGCCAACGGTCAATTCGATCGGGTTGCCGAGATTGACAGCACCCGGGAATGCGCCCTGATAGGCCATGAGCCGGAGGAACCCATCGACGAGATCGGACACGTAGCAGAACGAGCGCGTTTGGCTTCCGTCTCCATAGATCGTGATGTCCTCCCCGGCCAAGGCCTGGCAGATCACGTTCGACACGACCCGGCCGTCATCGGCGCGCATACGGGGCCCATACGTGTTGAAGATCCGCGCGACCCGGACATCGGCACGACCGGAACGGTCAAAATCGAAGGTCAGGGTTTCGGCAGCGCGCTTTCCTTCGTCGTAGCACGCCCGAGGACCTGTGGGATTGACATTGCCCCAGTAGCTCTCGGTCTGCGGATGAACTTCGGGATCGCCATAGATCTCACTTGTAGACGCAAGGAAGAAGCGTGCCCCGATGTCTTCCGCGAATGTCAGAAGATTGTGTGTGCCCACAACGCTCGTCAGCATCGTGTGCTCGGGATCGGCTTGATAATGGGGCGGCGAGGCTGCGCAAGCGAGATTGTAAACCTCGTCGAACTTGACACGCTTGGAACGCAGACGGGCCGGCAATGGCTTGATGATATCGCTATCGACGAGTTCGAAGCGGGGCTCCCGCTCCAGATGACGGAGATTTTGCTTCCGACCTGTTTGAAAATTGTCGAGAACAACCACGTGAGCGCCTTCACTGAGAAGAGCATCGCAGAGGTGGGATCCTAGAAATCCAGCACCACCCGCAACAAGGACGTGCTTGTTTTTGCCATTCGTCATGCGAACGCTCCTTCAGACCGGCAATGGGGGTCTCGAGGTACAAACCTTTTGGTCCAACGTTGAAGCTTGGCATTGGTTCAATGCCGGCTTCAGAATCTATTCACACGTCAGGCTCCGACTTCTAAAGCGCGAGAGGAAACTCTGCTTGAGCGGTCCATTGCTTTCAGGAGATCCCCCTCCATGGAAGCCGCGCGATGAGCCGCCGTGTGCTCCGCCAGAATTCGCCTTTGCGCCGAAACACCCAAAGCCTTTCGCCGGGGCTCGGCCCATGTGTCGAGCACATCGAGGACGTCGTCCGGCTTCTCAGCCAAGATGATGTCCTGCCCCGGCTCAAGCAGGGTCTCAATACCGTCCCAGATATCCGAGATGATCGGCGTGCCGCAGGCCGCTGCCTCGAAGAGACGAACGCTTGGGCTGTAGCCGGCGCGGATCATATCGGTCCGAGTCACATTGAGCGTATAGCGGCTCTGAGCATAGAAAGCTGGATGATCGCCGGGAGGGATATGGTCGATACGTTCCACGTTTGACGGCCAATCGATATCAGCCGGATACTGAGGGCCTGCCACAACAAAACGCCGATGCGGTGCACGGCGCGCGGGTTCGACCAGAAGCCGCTCTAGGGTCGGCTGTCGGTCGGGGCTGTAGGTTCCGAGATAGCTCAGGTCCCACCGCTTCTTACGATCAAGCGCAGGATAAGCCTTAGGGTCGACAGAGCAATAGAGCGCTCTTGCTGCCGGCGAGCCATAATGGTCCATGAGATGGTTGAGGGTGCGCCCCCCGGTGAAGGAGAAATATACGTCGTAATCACGGATGAGAGCGGGCGTGAGATACTCGTAATCGCCCCGCTCCAGCTTTGCCAGCGTCACCGGCGTGTCGATGTCATAGAACGCCGCCACGCCCTTCGCCGTCTGCTGCACCCATTGCCCAACAGCGACACCCTCGGGCACATAGGAACCAACGATCACGGCATCCGCATACGCAATCACATCGCGGTAGCGCCTGAGATCCTCCAGGCTGGAGTAGAATTCAAGACGGCAGAAATCGGGATTCTGCAGATCGCGATTTGAGGCATACCAGGGTACGTCCCGTTCAAGGAACAGGATGTCGTGGCCCCGTGCGGCGAAGGCTTTCAGCAACGCCCGGAAGGTTGTCGCATGACCGTTTCCCCATGACGAGGATAGGCTCAAGCCCAGAACGACGACGCGAAGCTTGCTCACGCCACGCTCCTTTCACGCTTCAAGGATGCCTCCTCGCGCAGGATCGTGTCCACCTCCGCGCCGCGACGGGTATAGGTGTGCTCGGCCATGATCCGTGCCCGGGCAGCGTCGCCGATGGCACGCGCTCGCTCGGACGTCAGGGCTTCGACATGATCAGCCACATCCTTGCCGTCGCGGGCTACGAGCACTTCCTCACCTTCTTTGAGGAAAAGCTCGAGCCCAACCCAAGCATCCGTGATCAGGCACGCGCCGGCTCCTGCCGCCTCGAAGACCCGAGTGGCGGGTGAATAACCTGTTGCCGCCATCGAATCTCGGGCGATGTTGAGGACCGCGAGCGGGCTCGTGTTAAAGGCATTGTGATCGCGGGTATAGACATGCCCGATATGGCGTACATTCGGTGTCATGCCCTTTGTCTCCCAGCCATTGCCGCCGATCAGGAAGCTGCGGTTCGGAAGACGGGCGGCGGGTTCCAGGAAGAACTGTTCCACACGGGCTTCGCGGTCAGGCAAGCGGTTGCCGAGGAAGGAGAGATCCGCCTTGAAACGTGCGTCCGCCGGCACCGGGTGGTGGGTCGATGGATCGCAGGCATTGTAGACCGGGATGCAGCGGCGGGCACCAAAACCCTCATAGGCTGCGATCACCGGCGGGCCTCCGCCATAGGTGAGCACCATATCCAGCGCCGACATGGTGCGGTGAAGCGGATGATCCGGGCTTTCCCGCAACTCGGCGAGGGTCGCCGGAGCATCCACGTCCCAGAAGATGCGGATGGCGTCGGGGCGCGATGCGGCCACAATGCCCTCGAGAAGCTCGTTGTCGAACACGCCGACGCCGGAAGCCTTCACCACCACGTCGGCTTTCGCGGCTTCGGCCACCACGTTGCGCATAGCCTCCTCGGTAGCCGGGTAGACCTTCACCTCGGCCCATTCCGGCGGCTCGATGTCACGATGCTTCTGGCGGTCGAAGGCATCCGGCTCGTAAAAGGTGATGCTGTACCCGCGGCGGGCGAGATCGCTCAGCAGGCCGCGATAATAGGTGGCGGCGCCGTTCCAGTAGGAGGAGAGAAGACTGGAGCCATAGAAGGCGATTTTCATGCGGACATCTCCATCGGCGCTCCGGCGCCGTGAGTGGCGAGGATGGCAAGAAGCTGTTCGGCCCGGTGAGCGCAGGAATGGCGGCTATGAATAGCGTTGAGGCCGTTCTCGACCAATGAGCGGCGCAGGCTGGCATCGCTGCGCACGGCGTTGAGATGGCGCTCCATCTCAGCCTCGTTCTGTGCAACCAGATAATCCGTGCCTGGATTGAACAGGCCTTCCGAGTCGCTCCAGGGGGCGGAAATCAGCGGGATACCGCAAGCGAGCGCCTCGAACACGCGGATGGTGGGGATACCCGGGAGCATGTCGACATAGAAGCGGCGCGGCACATGCACCGTTGCCAGATGCCGCGCGAAGATCTCCGGTGCACGGGCATTGGGCAGCCAGCCACGATAAGTGACGCCATAGCGGGAGAGCGTTTCGAGCGCATGCGTGGGATAGCGAACCCCATAGATTTCCAGTGGTAGGCCGACTGTCTGTGCCGGGCGGAACAGAAAGCTCTCCAGCTCGGCGCTACGCTCATCGTCACCCCAGTTGCCGATCCAAACGAGGCCGTTCCGCTCCGCCTCTTCGACTGGAGGATGAAAGAGGCGTGTATCGGCAGCCTCATGCCAGACATGGACGCGATCACCCCAACCCCAGCGGCGATAGACCTCCGTCAGAGTTTCTCCGAAGGCCAGGACACCGTCATATCCGTCGAGATCGAACTGGCGGATGGCATTGGGATCACTGACAGCGCGATGATGTGTGTCGTGGAAGAGAAGCGTGAAGCGGCCGCCCTGCCTGCGCACCTTGCCGATGGCGGCAACGAGCCAAGGGTCGTTCCATTCATGAACGATCACCACATCGGCGTCAGTGAGGGTCTCTTCGAGATCGAGATCGGGATCGAAAACGGCCGAAGACAGTTCGGGGTAGAGACTATGATAAGCGTCAAGGCCCGCGCCACCATGGTCCTTCAGCAGGTTCTCAAGGCTCCAGGCACCCCTAGGCTCATAGGCCATCACCTCATGCCCGCGATGAACGAGATCACGGAGCACGCCGCGCAGGAAATGCGCGTTGCCGTGATTCCAGCAGGAGGCAAGGGAATGCGTGAAATAGACGAACTTCATGCGGCAGCGCCCTCAAGGGAGGATTTATGGGATGTGCCGGCGAGCACGGATCGGTAGGCGTTCAAAACGCCTTCGCTCATGGCTTCGACGGTATAAGCCTCGGCTCGTTTTCTGGCCGCGCGCCCCAGAGCGGCCTGGGCGTCCGGATCCTGCGCCAAGCGCTCGACGGCATCGGCTGCTTCGCTCTCGTCCTTCGGGTCGACGAACAGCGCCGAACCGTCCCAGAGTTCACGGAAGGTCGGAATATCGGAAAGGACGAGTGCGCAACCGGCTTGAGCCGCCTCCAGCACGGCGAGGCCGAACGGCTCGTAGAGCGCAGTCGATACGAAGATCGGCTGCCTCCTGAGATACTGGGCGATATTCTCATCGCTCAGGCGGCCAAGCGCCTTAGCATGACGCGCTTCGATCCGAGCAGCATTCGGACCCTGTAGCGGACCTGCGGCAAGAACCGGGATCGACAAACGCCCAGCCATGCGATCGATGGCGGCGAAATTCTTCCCCTCGTCCCAGAGGCGCCCTGCCGTGAAAACGAAGACATCAGAGTGAACATTCGTCTCAGCCTGCAAGGCGCGCCTTCCGTTTCTCACGACGAGAGGAAGCTGCGCGAGATCGTAAGCTTCGGCCGTTGCTTGAGCGAAGGTTCGGGTAGGTGCAAGAAGTTTGCTTGCAGTGGCATAGCCCCGCCGCACAAGCTCTGTGCGCCAGATGAAGTCCTCCGGCAACGCCCCACCTTTGACCGCCTGCCACCACGTGGAGACGCAGGAATGGCATGCTGCCACGACCGGCACACCGAACTTCCCATCGGCTGCCAGTGCAGGGGCATTGAGATGAATGAGATCCGGCCGGATCTGTGTTGCGAGGCGCGCAATGGATCGGCTTGCCTCCTTCACTTCGTCCTGGTGGGGTGCAGTCCAATCGAGCGGCAGACCGGTTACCACAAGATCCGCACCGGCCACTTTGGCCATGGCCTGCTGGTCCGCTGAGGGCTCAGGACCCAGCACCGCAACCGTCGTTCTGACACCGTGCGCCCGCAAGCCACCTGCAAGGTCAAGGGCATATTGCCAAACCCCGCCGACCGAGTCAGCCGTCATCAACACATGCAGGCTTGTTGCGGCTTCAGGCACAGTCATTGCAGGTCTCGGCACTGCGCAACCCAAGCCCAAGGCCCGCTTTCATGACAGCGCCTCGGCAGCCTGCAGACGAGGAGCCGATCCCGTACGCGCAAGCCCCCTCTCCGCCTGCAGCCATTCGGCCAAAGCGGCGACGCCCTTGAGCCATGAGGTCGGCGGCTTCAGGCCGAGTTCCCGCGTCACGAGGCGTGTATCGGACACGTAGTAGCGCTGATCACCGGCGCGCCAATCAGAATAGATGGTCTCGACTGGGCGACCGATCACATCCTCGATATGGGTGATGAGCTGGCGCAGGCTGATGGCGTTCGTTGGTCCTCCGCCGAGATTGAAGGCTCGGCCCTGGACAGCGTCGATCCGCTTCCACGCAGCCACATAGGCATCGACAGCATCGGAGATGTTGAGTACGTCGCGGACCTGGCAGCCATCACCGTAGATCGTGATGGGCTCGCCTTCGAGAGCACGGATCAGGAAGTGCGCAACCCAGCCCTGGTCCTCGGTTCCCATCTGCCGCTGGCCGTAGATGCAGCTCATCCGCATCACGCAAGTGGGGATGCCAAACGAGCGGGCATAATCCAGAACGTATTGATCGGCCGCCCCCTTGGAGCAGCCGTAGGGCGTGTGAAAATCGAGCGGCCGCGTCTCGCCGATGCCTGCGTCCCGGATGGCGGGAGCGCGGGGCTTGTAGGCGTCGTTCGTCTTTTCGAGTTCCACATCCACAAGGTCGCCATAGACCTTGTTGGTGGACGCGAAGATCAGCGGCACCCTCTCGTTGCGCTGCCGGAGAGCATCGAGCAGGTTCAGGGTTCCGCGGATATTGATCTCGAAGTCCTCGCGGGGATCGACGAGGCTCGTCGTGACGGCGACCTGTGCGGCCATGTGGAACACGGCCTGAGCCTCGCCGGCAGCATCGGCCACGGCCGTTTCGTCACGAATATCACCGACGACAGCCGTTATCTTGCTCGGGTGCCGCTTCTTCAGCCATTCCAGGTTGCGGTCGACGCCTGGGCGGGCCAAAGCATCGTAGACCAGAACATCATGCCCCTCGCTTGCAAAGCGATCAGCGAGATTGGAGCCGATGAAACCTGCACCGCCGGTGACCAGAACAGGCTTCCGGCGAAGGACGGCAGGGGCACCGGCATGCGTGTCAGTTGTCTTCATGCCACCAAGCCTCTCGCCTCAAGCTCCTTGCGAGCTTCCTGCACGAGATCCTTGGCTTCCTGCTTGGCAACCCAATCGGCGAGTTCCGCCAAGCCTTCCGAGAAATCCTTCTTTGGGTTGTAGCCCAGTTCTTCCCGGATCTTCGTGATGTCGGCAATGCAATGACGGATGTCGCCGATGCGCGCCTTGCCGGCGATTTCAGGAGCCATGGGCCGGTTCATGGCCTGGGACAGCAACTCCGCCACCTCGGAAACGGTGCGATCCTGCCCGCTTCCGACATTGTAGACGCCGCCCGGCGCCCTCTCGTGCTCGAGGGCCAGCACGAAGGCCTGCGCGACATCCTCGACATGTACAAAATCGCGGCGCTGTTGCCCATCCTCGAAGATCATCGGCGGCTGCCCGTTGTGAAGCCGCGAGGCGAAGATGGCGAGAACGCCAGTATAGGGGTTGGACAACGCCTGCCCTGGCCCGTAGGCGTTCCAGAGCCTGAGCGCAACACCCTCCATGCCGTAAGCCGGACAGAGGGTCAGCGTCAGTCGCTCCTGAACGTATTTCGACAGTGCATAGACTGAGGCCAATGCCGGCTTCTTCCATTCCGGCGTCGGAACCGGAATGAGGGAACGCCCCTGCTCGTCGAGAGGGTCCCACGGGTCGTTCTCGCTCGCGCGAGGCATGCGCACGACATCCTCGCGGATCCGTCCCTCAGCATCCTTGTAGAGGCCTTCGCCATAGATGCTCATGGACGAGGCGACGACCACGCGCTTGACCGGATTGTCGATGAGTTGCTGGAACAGAACCGCCGTGCCATAATCGTTCACGGAGACATAGCGATCAACGGCGTACATGCTCTGGCCGACACCGACCTCCGCGGCAAGGTGGACCACCTTGGTGGCGCCTTTCAGCGCCCGCAGCACCGCCGTTTCATCCCGAACGTCGCCAACAACAACCTCGACCTCAGGATCAAGACCATCGGCCTGCGTCTTGTCACCGTGCACCTGCTCGATGAGGCTGTCGAGCACGCGAACCCGGTGGCCGCGATCCAAGCAGGCACGCGCAACGTAGCGTCCAATGAACCCTGCACCGCCGGTAATGAGGATGGTATCCGTCACGAGATGACTCCGGATCTGTTGTCGATTCATCAAGCCAATGAGCAGAGCGGGAGAAATCCCGCTTCCTGAATGGAATAGTGACGCGAGACCTCCGCCGTTTCAGGCAAGAATGGGCATTGACGGAACTCGTCAGGCGCCGGTCACGCTGCGCACTCCTCGCAAGCTTGGCGTTTCCCTCTGGAAACGCCGGAGCTTCATCTTTGTTCCTGCACCTGTTGATTAGTTTGGGCGCGCAAGCCCTAAGACAAGAGACCCAAGCCAAGTATCGAGAGAGGGAACTACATACCTTTCCCGAACGTTGACGGCCAAGCTTGGGATGATGCTGCCCGGCATTTGCCTGCTGTCGTCTATGGGCGCGCCTCAAGAATGCAGGCAATCGGCTGATCACACAAGGGAGAATCCACATGAGTTCGAGAAAGGTCCGCGTCGGCATCGTGGGCGTCGGCAATTGTGCCTCGTCCTTTGTGCAGGGTCTTTCCTATTACAAGGACGCCAAGGGCAACGAGCCCGTGCCGGGCCTGATGAACGTGGACATCGGCGGATATCATATCAGCGATGTCGAGGTCTCATCGGCATTCGACATTAGCGCCTCGAAAGTTGGCCGGGACGTCTCGGAGGCGATTCTTGCCGAGCCCAACAACACTCAGCGTTTCGCAGCCGTTCCCGAGAGCGGCATCATCGTCCATCGTGGCAAGACTCTCGACGGGCTTGGCAAGTATCTGCGAGAGGAGATTGAGGAGTCCGGCCAAGCCGAGGCCGATGTCACGGAAATCCTGCGCCAGACCAAGACGGATGTCCTGGTCTCCTATCTGCCCGTAGGGTCTCAGAAAGCAACGGAATGGTATGCCGAGCGGGCGCTCGAGGCGGGCTGCGCCTTCGTCAACTGCATTCCGGTTTTCATCGCATCCAACCCCGAATGGCGTAAGCGCTTCGAGGAGCGCGGTCTTCCGATCATCGGCGACGACATCAAGAGTCAGGTCGGCGCCACCATCGTGCATCGCGTGCTTGCCAATCTCTTCCGCGAGCGCGGTGTGCGGCTCGACCGGACTTACCAGCTCAATTTCGGCGGCAACACTGATTTCCAGAACATGCTCGAACGGGAGCGGCTCGAATCCAAGAAGATTTCGAAGACGCAGGCCGTATCGAGTCAACTCGACATCCCCCTGCCCGCCAGTGACATCCATGTCGGGCCGAGCGATCACGTGCCGTGGCTCACGGACCGCAAATGGGCCTATATCCGCCTGGAGGGCACGACCTTCGGCGGCGTGCCGCTGAACATGGAGGTGAAGCTCGAAGTCTGGGATTCACCCAATTCCGCCGGCATCGTGATCGATGCAGTGCGCTGCGCGAAGCTCGCCATGGACCGCAAGATCGGAGGCGCGCTGACCGGTCCCTCCAGCTATTTCATGAAGTCGCCGCCGCAGCAGTTCACCGACAACGAGGCCCGCGAGAGAACCATTCGCTTCATAGATGGTGATGAAGAGTAAGGGCGGGAGGACGTGACCGCCACGTTCCATCTTGTGCGCCATGCGGCTCATGACAGGGTCGGTACGATCCTGTGCGGGCGCATGCCCGGGGTTCACCTTGGGGCTGCGGGCATAGCTCAGGCCGAACGTCTGGCGGTGCATTTTGCCAACGAGACTATTGCCGGCATTCACACGAGTCCTCTGGAGCGGGCCGTGGAGACTGCCGAACCCATCGCGGCCCGTCTCGGACAACCGCTGGAAATCTGCGAGGATATCGCCGAGATCGACTTTGGAGCGTGGTCCGGCACGAGCTTCGAGGCTCTTGCGCAGGATCCCCGCTGGTCGGTCTGGAACAATGCGCGCAGCAACAGCCGTCCGCCCTATGGGGAGACCATGCTTGAAGCGCAGGCTCGGATCGTGGGCATACTGGAACAGCTGCGCCACCGCTATTCGGATCGGTCTGTCATCCTCGTCAGCCACTGCGACGTCATCAAGGCTGCCCTGCTCTACCATCTCGGCCTGCCGATCGACGCCTATGCGCGCTTCGACATCGAGCCCGCATCCATCAGCACTCTCGTGGCCGGCGACTGGGGATCCAAGGTATTGCGTCTCAACGAGATGGTGGCCGCATGAAGATCGTTATTTTCGGGCTCACCATCTCTTCATCCTGGGGCAACGGTCATGCGACCCTCTGGCGAGGTCTCATCCGTGCACTCGCAAAGCGCGGACACAGGATCGTCTTTTTTGAGAAGGATGAGCCCTATTATGCGGCCAACCGGGACCTCTTCGGGATCCCGGGCGGCGATCTTGTCCTCTATCAGGATTGGGGTGCTATCCGCCAACGGGCCGCGGCAGAGCTCGTCGACGCGGACGTGGCTCTAGCAACCTCCTATTGTCCTGACGGAATCGCGGCAAGCGAGCTTCTGCTCGCTGCACCCCGTCCGCTCCATGTGTTCTACGATCTCGACACGCCAGTCACCTTCTCGCGTCTGGAGGCAGGGGAGCCGATCAGCTATATCGGTCCGCGGGGCCTGCGCGATTTCGACCTGGCGCTCAGCTACACGGGAGGTCGCGCCCTCGACAGGCTTCAATCGGAGCTTGGCGCCCGCCGTGTTGCACCGCTTTACGGACATGTAGATCCCGACGTCCACCACCCCGTGCCGCCGGCGGACCACTACAGATCGGATCTCTCCTATCTCGGCACCTATGCGGCGGACCGACAGGCGGCCCTGCAACGCCTGTTCATTGATCCTGCGGGTTCGCGTCCCAACCAGCGCTTCCTGATCGGAGGCGCGCAATACCCTGCCGACTTCCCCTGGCAGCCCAATATCTCGTTCGTTCGGCATCTGCCGCCGTCCGAACACCCTGCGTTCTTCTCGTCCTCACGCCTGACACTCAACATCACACGGCAAGCCATGGCGGACATGGGATGGTGCCCCTCGGGGCGCCTGTTCGAGGCGGCAGCCTGCGGCACGCCCATCCTGTCGGACAACTGGGATGGACTCGACAGCTTCTTCGAACCTGGCCAGGAAATTCTCATCGCGGAGACGAGCGAAGACTCCGTCAACGCCATTGATCTCACGGATGCCGAGTTGAAACGGATCGCCAGGGCCGGCTGCGAGCGGGTGCTCGCGAACCATACCTCGGAGCATCGGGCGCGCGAGCTTGAGATCCTGCTGGAGGACGCCAGTTCTATCCCATCCTCAACCGGCGACTCTGCCGCCATGATGGAGGCCTGACCATGTGGGGGATCATACCCGCAGCAGGGATCGGCAGCCGCATCCAGCCGCTGGCTTTCTCAAAGGAGCTTCTCCCGGTAGGCAGTCGCCTCGACAACGGGGTCGAGCGCCCCTGTGCGGTCAGTGAGTACCTCGTCGAGCGCATGATCCATGGCGGAGCCGATAAGATCTGCTTCGTGATCTCCCCTGGCAAATCCGACATCATGGAGTATTACGGCGCAAGCTACGGAACCGCCTCGATCGCCTATGTGGTCCAGCCGCAGGCGAGCGGCCTGTGCGATGCCATATTCCAGGCCACTCCCGTGATCCCAGCCGATGAGAGCGTGATCGTCGGCCTGCCGGACACGGTCTGGTTTCCCGAGAAGGCCCTTGCGGAACTCCCGGAAGAAACGCTCTCGTTCCTGCTCTTCCCCGTCGAGAACCCGCAGGTCTTCGACGCGGTCGTCCTGGATGAGTCCATGCGCGTGCAGGAGATTCAGGTAAAGCAGGAGGGTGCTTCCTCTCAATGGATCTGGGGAGCGTTCAAAATGCCGGGTCATGTGCTCGGAGCGCTGCGCCAGCTCTGGCTCGCGCGCAATCGCGAGGATGAATACTTCGGCACTCTGGTGAACGCCTACCTCGCTCAAGGAGGCGAGGCCATCGGAGTCAAGGCCGGCGTGTCCTATGTCGATGTCGGAACGCTCCACGGCTACCGATCCGCCATCGGTTTGCTGAGCGAGGCGGCTCAGCAGGAGAACGTCACAGGCGCGCGGGTGGCCCTGGGCTGGCCTGCCGGCCGGCTGCCCCGCGGCCTCCATGATCTGAACAGGGAGTAGACTCCACGATGAACGCAATCGACCCGATGCCCCCGGAAGAAATCCGCCGGAAAGCCGAAGCGCTTGGCCCCTGGTTTCACAACATCGAGCTGAAAGGCGGCGTTTGGACCGCGCCTGATCACTTCCTTGGCAACTACCCTGCCGTGAAGTGGCAGCAATTCGCCGACGCGATCCCGCAGGATCTCACCGGCAAGAGCGTGCTCGACATCGGCTGCAACGGCGGCTTCTACTCAATGGAGATGAAGAAGCGCGGAGCGGAGCGTGTGCTGGGCATTGATTTCGACGATGCCTATCTGGCTCAGGCCCGTTTCGCCTCCCAGACGATGGGCTATGACATCGAGTTTCGAAAGCTCTCGGTCTACGACCTCGGACAGCTTGGCGAGAAGTTCGACGTCGTTCTTTTCATGGGTGTCTTCTACCACCTGCGCCATCCGTTGCTCGCCCTCGACCTCATTCACGAACACGTGGCCAAAGACCTCCTCGTATTTCAGTCGATGCAGCGCGGCTCGTCAGACACCATGCCGGTTGATGAGAACTACACCTTCTGGCAGACGGACCATTTTGACGATCCACGTTACCCGAAGATGCACTTCATCGAGCATCGCTATGCCGATGACCCGACCAACTGGTGGGCGCCGAACTCGGCCTGCGTGGAAGCCATGCTCCGCAGTGCCGGCTTCGAGATCGTGCAGCATCCGGAAATCGAAGTTTACATCTGTTGCCGTGTCGATGCCCCGCCTGGCGCGGGCGCCGTCTACCCGGCCCAAGGGAGAATCGCATGATCGAAGCCGCAATGATCTGGAACGAGCCTAACAACAAGTCCCACTGGGACCCGGAGATCGATCCGGATTGGAAGCTCTTCTCCGACATGGTGATTGCCGCCGGTCAGGCGATCAAGGCCGAGAACCCCAACCTGCCGCGCGTTCTGGGCGGCATTTCGCCCATAGACCCTGGCTTCATCAAGAAGCTGGAGGCGCACGGCGCTATGGAGCATCTCGACGTCGTGGCCGTTCACGGCTTTCCCCTCGACTGGAACCTGTGGCAGATCCACGACTGGCCGGCGAAGATCGATGAGATCCGCGCAGTCACGGACAAACCCATCTGGGTCAGCGAGGTCGGCATTTCGACCTTCGGGGCCGAAGAAGTGCAGGTCTGGGGTCTGAACAGAACCGCAGAGCTTCTGATTGGCAAGGTGCCGAAGATTCACTGGTACAGCCTCTACGACCTACCCCGCGCCTGGGAGGCAACCACGCGGCACCGGGAGGCGGAAGGATCCTCCTATTACCGCCACTTCTACATGGGCCTGCTGCGTGAGGACGGCACACCGAAGCCCGCTCTCGAAGAATATGCGAAATACGCGTCCCAAATGGGGCTGTGCCAGTGGTTCCATTATGAGGATCACCGCCTGGACGACGCAGTGACGTGGATGAAGCGGCTGGGCGTGAAATACTTGCGCACGGGCCTGTCCTGGGCCGACAGCTTCCGCCCTAATGCCATGGACTGGTTCGACCGTCAGATGGAAGCGCTCGCCGACTTCGACGTGACGGTGACCTTCTGCTTCACCCCGGAACATCGTGGGATCGCGCCGCATCACACCAGCGCTCCGCAGGTGAAGGAGGAGTTTGCCGAGTTCTGCGCCACCATGATCCGGCGCTATGCCCCCTCCGGTCAATCGGCACCGGCCAGCAAGGTTCTGGAAGTGCTCTGACCCGATCATCAAGCGGCTCATGAAAGAGGCGACTGAACCTTGTTCAGTCGCCTCTTTCAATTTCGTCTCTGTGAAAGTCGATCCTTATCGCCCGTATATTCGATCCAGCACGCGCGCGACGTCGACCAGGTGATCCGCCGCAGGGTCAAACCGCTCGCCTGCCGCCAAGCGCGAAGCCCAGTCGGCCGCAGCGCGTCCGCCCCACTCTTCGGGAGGTGTCGTCAGCGTCTCGCGGGACGTGCCGCGATAGCGCTCTACGGTGAAATCGTAGAAGGAACCGTTCACGTTTCGCAGCGACACGCCGCCCTGTGTGCCATAGAACGTGGCGGAGATCACTGCATCGCATCCGGCCTGCAACCGCCAGGAGCAGGCGAGCTGCACCACGGCGCCGGTCTCCAGCTCTACGGTCGCAACCGCATAATCCTCGACCTGAGCAGTCGTGTCTCTCAGCGGCGCACCGCCAGCGAAGAGCTTGCCGGTGACGTCGGCAATGCCGGGATTGTTAAGGCTCCACAACGCCAGATCCACCAGGTGGACGCCGAGATCCATCACGCATCCGCCGCCGGAGAGAGCGGGATCGTAGAACCACGGCTTGTCCGGGCCGTAGGCGTTGTGGAACACCAAGTCCACGGCATAGATGTGCCCCAGCTCTCCCGAGTCGATGATCTCGCGGATGCGCCGCATGCCCTCCGTGAAGCGGTAGGAGAGATCGACACAGAGCAGGCGGTCGGCCTTGCGGGCAGCATCGACCACCGCCTGCACCTCCGCCACACTTCGCCCAAGCGGCTTCTGGCAGAACACTGCGACACCGCGTTCCAGGGCCCGGATCGACTGCTCCGCGTGCATGGCGCTGGGCGTTGCGATCACCACGCCGTCGACGCCAGCATCGAGGATCGCGTCAAGGGTCGAGACCAGCTTCGCATCGGGCGCCAGCTTGCCTGCCTCCGAGGCCATCTCCGGCGACGGATCGGCGATGGCAGCCACATCGACCGCTCCCGTGCCGAGGATCGCCTGCATGCGGTGCCGGCCAATCCAGCCGACCCCGAGGAAGCCGAGACGGGGGCGGGCAAGAGAAGTTTTGGACTGTTCCTTGCGAAGAGCCTGCTGCACCATCAGTAGGTTACCAGAGCTTTGAGAAATCCATCCGGCCGGTCACGCGTGGCGTTGAGCGCCTCATCCAGCCGATCCAGAGGGTAGGTGTGGGTATAGAGGAAACTCGGATCGAGCCTTCCTGAAGCGATGGCATCAACGGCCTCGCGAAGACCCTGCATATAGATCTTCGGATCACGCTCATGAGCGTTGATCACATCGATCCCGCGCCAGTTCCACAGCCACATGTTAACCTGACGCGGACCGTCCTGATGATATCCGGCAACGATAAGCTTGCCGCGCTCACGCGTGAGTTCACCGGCGAGGTCCAGCGGCCATTGCTTGCCCACAGCCTCGATCACGCGATCGCAGAACGCGCCGCCCGTCAGTTTCTTCACCGTCTCGATGATCGCCTGATGATCTTCCATCGGGATCGTCTCGGCCGCACCCATGCGGCGGGCGAAATCGAGCGAGAAAGGCCGGCGCGAGATCGCGATCACGCGAGCGCCGGCGTCGGTGGCGAGCTTCGTCAGGATCGCGCCGAGAAAGCCGATGCCGATGATGGCAATCGTCTGGCCAGCCTCGATTTCGCTGCGTCGGAAGATGTTCATGGCACAGCCGAGAGGCTCGCCGGGGAAAGGCTGTCCTGCAAGCGCGTCCGGCAGAGGCACCACGGCCCCTGCGTCGGCGATGTCGTACTCGGCATAGGATTTGTAGGAGAGAGCCGCGACGCGGTCGCCAATCGACAGGTTCTCAACACCCTCGCCAAGAGCATCGACGTAGCCCCAGGCCTCATGTCCGAGCGCACCCGGCTCAGTAGGATACTGCATCCATTCCGGACCTGCCCAAGGCGTCAGGTTCGAAGCGCAAACGCCGCAACCCTCCAGGCGCAGGCGCACCTGACCGGGGCCGGGCTCCGGGCGTGCTACCTCACGCACCTCGATATGCCCAGGCCCTGTGAGGATAGCCGCCCGCATCGTTTGAGCCGCTCCGGCTTCCTCATCCTTGTGCGCAAGAGTGGAAATATCGCTGCTCGTGCCGTTCTCGTTCAGCAAGTGTGGCCCTCCACCATGATGTCCGAGCAAGTAGGGACCGGGGAGGAGACTTCAAGGCTTGGCTGTATGGCCATCATCAAGAGACGTTTTCGGAGTTCTTCTCCGCAACGTAGTCCCTGCGCGCGGCGCTGTCGGGCTCCACGTTTCTCTCAGCGCACCAGCGCGCGAAAGCCTCCGGTTCGATCAGGATGCGACTGACGTGAAGGCCAGCCTTGCGGCCGACAGTTTCGTTGTTCTCGGCAGCTGCAAGCCAGCTCTCATAGGTGGGCGCCAGATTGTGCCGGTCGGCCATCATCTCCCGGATGCGCTGGTAATCCTCACGCCGGTACCATGGGAGCCCAATCCGACGCGCCGGCTCATTCGCCATTCTTGTTGCCCCAATCTCGATCAGCCATCGAGCCCTCCCATTCGCGGAGGGCTCGAGGCTGCAGCATGTCCTCAGCTCAGCATATAGAGCACAGCGGGTGCCGCGGTCAGCAGCCCGGCTGCCGTCAATAACGTGAGTCGATGATCAGGGTTCGCGATGCGATGAACTTTTCGGGCGGTGGTCCCGGCCTCCATGCTCCAGCCGTTCATGCAGGAACAGAGGAGGCGGTGAGAGGCGCCCTCGGACAGCTCGAAGAACTCCATGGCGTCCCCGAGCGTATCGCCCCTCAAGCCTGCAGCGCGCAGGATCGGATCCTCGAAGGCAACCGTGATCGGCGACTCGTCCGACCTCAAATGCGGCCGCTTGTCTTTCGGAACGAACTCGATCTCTCCCAGAGACCTCAGGCGCCGCTTCGGCTGGCGCTCCAACACTTCGGCCCAGCGCTCAAGGCGCTCATGCCGGGACAGGAAACCTTGGGTGAACTCATGTACCTCAGCGACGCTACGCAGCTTCTCTACGGGCTTGTGTTCCATAGGTATTCTCCTGCAAGGGAGCCGACCCGAAATCCGGGCCGAGCCCAGGGAAACCTATGATCCCGCGAGTCCCTGGCTTTTTTGCGTCAAACGAGCGCTTCGTGCGGAAAAGTGGCCCCGGTTTCCCGCAAGAACGATGCGCTCTCGAAAAGCGGAGCATCAGAAGAGGGTTTCGTGCGGATGCGCCACATGTTCCTGGAAGATCGCCCCGGTGGCAGGCTCGACCTCCTTGAGCACAACCGCATAGCCCCAGAGATTAGCCACCATCTGTAGCACCCTCTGAGCGTCGTCCTTATGGAGCAGGGTCCGATTGAGCACATGGTGGTGAAGGATCAGGCGCCGGTCGCCGGCGAGATCGACGTCGATCACCTGGATGTCGGGATCGCTCCAGCCGACATCGTAGTGGCGCGACAGGGAGCGGCGCAGCCGGCGATAACCCCGCTCGTCATGAATGGCCTCGATCCTGAGCTCGGGCTGGTCAGGATCGTCCACCAGATGGAACATGCGCCACTGGCGCATCAGGTGCGGACTCAGGTACTGTGAGATGAAGCTCTCGTCGCGGTAGTTCGCCCACACATCGCGCAGGACCGCCATGGCGTCGCCGCTGCCGGCGATCTCGGGGAACCACTCCCGGTCCTCGGCCGTAGGCTTGGTGCAGATGCGCTCGATGTCCTGCATCATGCCGAACCCGAGGGCATACGGATTGATGCCGCCGTAATGCGGGTCGTCATACTCCGGCTGGCGCGTGACATTTGTGTGCGACTGCAGGAATTCGAGGAAGGCTCCGTCGCTGATCTGCCCCGTCTCGTGCAGGCGGGTCATGATGCGGTAATGGCAGTAGGTGGCGCAGCCCTCGTTCATCACCTTGGTCTGCCGCTGCGGATAGAAATACTGCGCGATCTGGCGGATGATGCGCAGGATCTCCCGCTGCCAAGGCTGAAGACGGGGCGCGGACTTTTCGAGGAAGTACAGGAGATTTTCCTGCGGGAGCTCCAGGAGGGCACGGCGGCGCTCGTCGCTCAGTTGCGGCTTTGCGGCAGCACCCTTTGTGGGCACCGTGCGCCAGAGGTCGTTGAAGGTCTGCTCCAAATGGAGATGCCGTTCCTTCTCCCGCCGCTCCTCAGAGCGCAAATCTGGACGCTTCTTGCGCGGATAGCGATGGACGCCATGGGACATCAGCGCATGAGCGGCATCGAGCACCCGCTCCACGGCGGCATGGCCGTAACGCTCCTCGCAACGGGTGATGTATCCCTTCGCGAATTCGAGATAGTCCAGGATCCCGTCCGCATCCGTCCATTCCTGGAAGAGATAGTTGTTCTTGAAGAAATGGTTGTGCCCGAAAGCCGCGTGGGCGATCACGAGCGTCTGCATCGTGGCCGAGTTCTCTTCCATGATGTAGGAGATGCACGGGTTCGAATTGATCACGATCTCATAGGCAAGGCCCATAAAGCCCTGGCGATAGCTTGCCTCATGGAGCGCGAAGCGCTTGCCGAAGGACCAGTGCTTGTAGAACAGCGGCATGCCGATGGATGCATAGGCATCGAGCATCTGCTCGGCGGTGATGACCTCGATCTGGTTCGGGTAGACATTGAGCCCCATCTCCCCGACGCCGATGGTCTCGATAGCATCGTGGATGCGCTGGATCAGGCTGAAATCCCAGTCGGCGCCCTGGAACAGAAGATTGTCGCGCTCCAACAGGCTCATGGCACCCTGGCTCCTGCCTCCGCGTCACGCCGGCGGAAGAGTTCGCGGAAAACGGGATAGATCTCGCGGCGATGGTTGACCTTGCGCATGGCAAGGTTGGCGCCCTGCTCCTGCAGCGTCTCGTAGGTTTGCCACAGTGACGTCTTGTGGTTGATGAAGCCGGTCTGCATCCGGTCGCTGTCGCTGCCGACCTCCAGATAGGCGTAGTACTGGCAGACGGGCAGGATGACGTCCCGCAGCAAGGCCGCGCTGGTGCTGCCGTCGTTGGGGGAGTTGTCGCCGTCGGAGGCCTGGGCCGCGTAGATGTTCCAGCTGTCCGGCGAGTAGCGCTCCTCCACGATCCGCTGCATTTCGCGTAACGCCGAGGACACCACCGTGCCGCCGGTCTCGGGGCTGTTGAAGAAGGTTTCCTCATCCACCTCCTTCGCTTCGTGGGTGTGGCGGATGAACACGATCTCCACATGCTTGTAGCGGCGCGTCAGGAAGATGTAGAGCAGCATGTAAAACCGCTTGGCGAGATCCTTCATGTGCTCCGTCATGGAGCCCGACACGTCCATGAGGCAGAACATCACCGCTTGCGCAACGGGCCGGGAAACCGGCTCGAAGCGGCGATAGCGCAGATCGAGCGGGTCGATATAAGGGAAGCGCTTGGTGCGCAGCTTCAGCTGCTCAAGCTCCTGCCGCAGCGCGGTGAGATGATCGGACGGGCCTTCCTGCTGCTCAAGCCGCTCGATCTCTTGCTCAAGGCGCAACAAATCCTCGGGCTTGGGGCGCCGCATGGCAATGCGGCGCGACAGGGCGTTCCGCATGGAGCGCAGCAGAGCCAGGTTCACCGGGGATCCGGTGACCGTGTATCCGGCCCTCCGCATGCCTTGCGTTTCGACCGTTGCAACCCGCCGCTTGGCAAGGTCGGGGAGTTCGAGATCATCGAGAAACAGGTCGAGGAACTCGTCGCGGGTCAAGGCGAAGCGGAAATCGTCCTCACCCTCGCCATTATCACCGCCGGCCGAGCTGCCGCCACCGCCACCGGGCGGGCGGTCGATCGTATCACCTTCGATGAAGCGCTTGTTGCCGGGCAGGATGTGATCGTTCACGCCACCTTCGCCGGAGCGCCGGAAACTGGGCTCGCGAACACCATCGGCTGGGATCGTGACTTCCCCTCCCCGTTCGAGATCGGTGATGTCCCGGTCTCCCGCGGTCTGGCGCACGGCCCTCTGAATCTGCGCCTTGGCGCGGCGAAGGAAGCGTTGGCGGTTCGCCAGACTCTTGCCCCCTGGGTTGAGGCGCCGGTCGATGATGTACATAGGAACGCCTGATCTGCCTCCGCTTTCTGTCAGCCCGCCTGCTTCACCCGCATGTACCACTCCACGAGACGCCGGACCTGACGCTCGGTGTAGCCACGCTCCATCATCCTTGCCACGAACTCCCCGTGCTTCTTCTCCGTCTCGCCATCCTTCTTGGACCCGAAGCTGATTACCGGCAGGAGTTCCTCCACCTGGGAGAACATCCGGCGTTCGATCACGTCGCGGATTTTCTCGTAACTGGTCCAGGAGGGGTTTCGGCCGTTGTTGCCGGCCCGCGCCCGGAGCGAGAACTTCACCACCTCGTTGCGGAAGTCCTTCGGATTGGCGATGCCTGCCGGCTTCTCGACCTTGGTCAGCTCCTGGTTCAGGAGCTCACGGTTGAGAAGCTGGCCAGTATCAGGATCCTTGAAGTCCTGGTCCTCAATCCATGCATCCGCATAGGACACGTAGCGGTCGAACAGGTTCTGGCCGTAATCGTGGTAGGATTCGAGATAGGCCTTCTGGATTTCGTGGCCGATAAAGTCGGCATAGCGAGGCGCAAGCTCCGCCTTGATGAACTCCAGATAGCGCCGCTCCACATCTTGCGGCAGCTGCTCGCGCCGCAAGGATTGTTCGAGCACGTACATCAGGTGCACCGGATCGGCCGCAACCTCGATGGTGTCATGGTTGAAGGTGGCAGACAGAACCTTGAAGGCGAAGCGGGTCGAGATCCCGTCCATGCCCTCGTCGACACCGGCCGAGTCCTTGTACTCCTGCAGGCTGCGGGCGCGCGGATCGACCTCGCGCAGGCTCTCGCCGTCATAAACCCGCATCTTCGAGTAGAAGTTGGAGTTCTCGTGCGCCCGCAGACGCGACAGTACGGAGAACCGCGCCAGCATCTCCAGGGTGGCCGGCGCACAGGGAGCGCCCGCAAGTTCCGACCCGCGGATCAGCTTGTCGTAGATCTTCTGCTCCTCCGTGACCCGCAGGCAATAGGGCACCTTGATCACGTAGATGCGGTCGATGAACGCCTCGTTGTTCTTGTTGGTGCGGAAAGTCTGCCATTCCGCCTCGTTCGAGTGGGCCAGGATGATGCCCGTGAACGGAATGGAGCCGATATTCTCCGTGCCGACATAATTCCCCTCCTGCGTGGCGGTGAGCAGGGGGTGAAGCATCTTGATCGGCGCCTTGAACATCTCGACGAATTCGAGGATGCCCTGGTTCGCCCGGTTGAGGCCGCCGGAATAGCTGTAGGCGTCAGGATCGTTCTGGGAGAGCGTCTCGAGCTTCCGGATATCGACCTTTCCGACCAGGGACGAGATATCCTGATTGTTCTCGTCACCCGGTTCCGTCTTGGCGACACCGATCTGCCGCATCCGGGACGGGTTGATCTTGACCACCCGGAACTTGGAGATGTCGCCCTTGAACTCGTCCAGGCGCTTGATGGCCCAAGGGCTGAGCAGGTTCGTCAGTCGCCGCCGGGGGATGCCGTAGCGCTCCTCTAGCGCATCTCCCATCTGCTCCGGATCGAACAGTGCGAGCGGGCTCTCGAAGACCGGGCTGATCTCGTCGCCGGCCTTCAGAATATAGATGGGGTTGACCTCCATCAGGGCCTTGAGCCGCTCGGCCAGGGAGGACTTGCCGCCGCCGACCGGGCCCAGCAGGTAGAGGATCTGCTTGCGCTCTTCCAGCCCTTGGGCCGCGTGACGGAAGAAGCTGACGATCATTTCGATCGTCTCTTCCATGCCGTAGAATTCGGAAAAAGCCGGGTAGACCCGGATGGTGCGGTTCATGAAGATGCGGCCGAGCCGCGTATCCTTCGAGGTATCGACGAGCTGAGGCTCGCCGATGGCCGCCAGGATGCGCTCTGGAGCGCTTGCATACATCATGGGATCGGTGCGGCACCCTTCCAGGTATTCCGCCAGGGACATCTCCGCCTCGCGGCGGGTCTCATAGGCCTTCAAGAAACTCGAGAACAGGTCGTCGGAATGAAGCATGGCGCCACCGAAATCCAATCCCTCTCAGAGACAACTATTGTGCACCGCTAAGGTTGCCCAGACCATGCGATACTGTGATGCGGCCAAATGGTGCGGCATAGCCCTTTCGTTGTGGCGGCTGATGAACAAGTCGCAGCAGATCGGGCATTCCTCGGGTCCGTCTATGCGACTTGGAATTTCGCCCGCCCTGACAAACAGCGTCGCGGATTGCGGGCGGGACGGCAAGTTAAAGTTTCTCATCAGCAGCCCATTTTGGTGTGCCGCATTGCCGCCCGTAAAATCATGAACTCACGTTTCCTCGAGCAAGCACAAGCTCTTATCTAAGATGTGGAGAGAGCCAGCGAAGAAGCCAGACACAAGCGATTCAATTGCCCGTGACCATGTGGAAAAGGCTGGTTCCGCTGCAATGCAGCAAAAGCGTCGTCTCCAATCGGACAAACTTCGCTCGCCTCCATTGACGGCGGGTCGATCGAACCTATCGTCTGTAGCGCTTGAATAGCCAGCGGGCTTACCCCTTCAGCTCGCTCCATCCGGAGAACTTTCCTGTGATCAAAGCTTTCGGCTACGCTGCCCAGGATGCGTCCACGCTACTTTCCCCCTTTAGCTTCGAGCGCCGGGAGCCGGGTGAGCGCGACCTTCAGATCGACATCCTCTTTTGCGGCGTCTGCCATTCCGACCTGCATACAGTCAGGGAGGAATGGGGTGGCACGCTCTATCCCTGCGTTCCAGGTCACGAAATCGTGGGCCGTGTCGCCCGTGTCGGCTCAGGGGTGCAGAAGTTCAAGGCAGGCGATATTGTCGGCGTCGGTTGCATGGTCGACTCCTGCCGCACCTGCCGTTCGTGCCGCGAGGGACTGGAGCAATACTGCGAGGTTGGCTTCACCGGCACCTATAACGGGCCGGAACAGGGGACCGGCGCCAATACCTATGGCGGCTATTCCGACTCTGTCGTCGTCGATGAGAGCTTTGTCCTGCGCGTGCCGGAGGGTCTCGATCCGGCGGCTGCGGCGCCTCTCCTGTGCGCCGGCATCACCACGTTCTCGCCCCTGCGCCGCTGGCGCGTTCAGGCCGGACAGAAGGTGGGTGTGGTGGGCCTCGGCGGCCTTGGCCACATGGCCGTAAAGCTCGCTCGGGCCATGGGCGCGCATGTGGTGCTCTTCACCACGTCTCCCAACAAACGCGAGGATGCCTTGAAGCTGGGCGCCCACGAAGTGGTCGTCTCCAAGGACCGTGACGCCATGAAGGCGCACCGCAACAGCTTCGACTTCATCCTCGACACGGTCGCGGCCCCGCACGATCTCGACAGCTATCTCGTGCTGCTCGCGCGTGACGGCGCCATGGTGCTCGTGGGCGCGCCAGCCGAGCCGCATCCGGCCACCACGGTGTTCAACCTGATCATGAAGCGGCGCCAGCTCGCCGGCTCTCTGATCGGCGGGATCGCGGAGACGCAGGAAATGCTCGACTTCTGCGCCCAGCACGGGATCACCGCCGAGATTGAGATCATCCCGATCCAAAAGATCAACGAGGCCTATGAGCGGATGCTGAAGAGCGACGTCAAATACCGCTTCGTGATCGACATGGCCTCGCTGAAGCAGGAGGCCGCCGCTTAAAGCCCGGCAGGCAGCCTCCGATGCTGGTCTACGGCGATATCGAGAGGACCGAGACGGTTGGAGCCAAGCAGGCCTTCGTCACGAACCTCCTATCGGAGGCCTTCACCATGCCGCCCGGCATCGCGCGGCATGGGGTTCTCGTCACCGCGTTCATCGGCGCGAGCGAACTCGTCCAAGGCCTCATCGATGCGGAGTTTCACGAACGCGGCTTCGACGCCCGCAGCGCGGACCACGCGGCAGGGATGGAATGCCTTTCCATCCTCGCCCAAGCCGTCAAAGAATCTTGGCGCAGCAGTTTCGGGGCGCTTTCTCCGCTGCACCCTGCCTTCTTCGAGAAGCTCCACGGATTCGATCCGTCGCGAACCATTCGGACCAAGCAGGCGGAAGGCTATGCCTTCTATGCCCTCTACCCGGAAAGCTACCTGGAAGCAGCGAGGGCTTCGGGGTTGGGTCTGGATACCCAGGTCATTGGCATCCGCAGCATCGGAGCAGGCCTGAGCGCCCTCGTGGCGGCAGAACTGGGTGCTCCCGCTCCCATTACCCTGCGCCCCGTCGGCCACCCGTTCGGACGCGAAGTGAGGGTCGATCCAGACCTGACGAAGAGCCTTACATCTGAGAGCCGAAAAACCTTCGCGATCGTTGACGAGGGTCCAGGCCTGTCCGGCAGCTCTTTCGGGGCGGTGGCCGATTGGCTGGAGGAGGCCGGGATCTCGCGGGACCAGATCCACTTCTTCCCGAGCCATGGTGGTGCGCTCGGGCCACAGGCCAGCGTAAGGCACCAAGCACGGTGGAGCTCCGCTCCGCGCCACCTCGCCACCATGGACGACCTCCTGCTGCGCGGGGCGCCTGTTCAACACCTTGAGAGCTGGGTGGAAGACCTCCTGGGGCCTTTGGATCAACCTCTGGAGGAGATCTCGGGAGGAGCTTGGCGATCCCGGCGCTACCCGGACGAAGGCTCATGGCCATCGGCCAACATCCAGCAGGAACGGCGCAAGTTTCTCGCGCGGGCGAACGGCACAGCGTGGCTGGTCAAATTTGCGGGTCTGGGTGAGACTGGCGCACAGAAGTTCCAGATGGCCCGCCAGCTTCACGAGGCAGGTTTCACGCCGGAACCGGCCGCCTGCCGCCACGGCTTCATCGTGGAGCGTTGGCACGAGGGTCTGGATAGCCTCGATTGCGCCCGCATCAGCCGTGAGAGCCTCGTCGATCAGGTCGGCGCCTATCTGGCCTTCCGCGCCCGGCATTTCCCGGAAGCCGAGGATCAAGGGGCCTCTCTCGACGCGCTGCGCCAGATGGCAATCTACAATACCGGCCAAGCCCTGGGAGAGGACGTTGCTGCGGCCCTGGAGCAATCCCTGGCAGACCCGAGCATCATCGAGCACAAAGTGCGCCGGATCTGCACCGACAATCGTCTACATGCCTGGGAATGGCTCGTTTCAAGCGACAGGCTGATCAAGACGGATGCGCTCGATCACAGCGCCGCTCACGATCTCGTCGGCCACCAGGACGTGAGCTGGGACATTGCGGGCGCGATCATCGAATTGGACCTCTCGGAAGCCGAAGCCACGCGGCTCTGTCGGATCGTCGGACAGGAGAGCGGCCGTCGGGTCGATCAAGCCCTGCTCGCCTTCATGCTGCCCTGCTATCTCGCGTTTCAGCTGGGTGCCCACCTCATGGCCGCGGGATCGTTGGGAGAAGGGCCGGAGACCATCCGTCTGCGCCAAGCGGGCGACCGCTACGGCCGCCGCATCCACGATCACGTGAACCGATCAGGCAGTCCTGAACCTTCGCAGGAACAAGAGGAAGTGCCGGCCAGTTAACCGCCAAGGCAACACACTTGCGAGGCCGGACCGATCCGTCCGGCAGGATCGGTTCTTGCATGCTCTCCGAAACGTGGCAGCTCTTGAAGGTGGCATTCGCAGGCTGGTGGAACGACCGCGCCATGAGTCTCGGCGCCTCCATCGCCTTCTTCACCGTTTTCTCGCTGGCACCGATGCTGCTTGCCGCCATTGCGGTCGCGGGCCTCGCTTTCGGCCGGGAGGCGGCGCAGGGCGCCATTGTGGCCGAACTTGGCGGCATGATCGGCACCAACGAGGCCTCGGCGCTCGAGGCGATGATTGCCAGCGCCAGCAATGTCGGCTCCGGCATCGTCGGCATGACGATCGGGATCTTCACCTTTCTGCTCCTGGTGACCGGGGCCGTCGTCGAGCTCCAAGACAACCTGAACATCATCTGGAAGGCGAAACCACCGGCGAGCTATGGAGTCATGAGTTTCGTCCGTACCAGGCTGATCAGTCTCGCGCTGGTTCTGGGCATCGGCTTCCTGCTTCTCGTCTCCCTAGTCATCGATACGGGCGTGACGGCTGTCGGATCATACCTTGAGGCGAATTTTTCAGGTGCGACGATCATCCTGCGTTTCCTCAACAGCCTTGTGGCCTTTGCCGTCGCCACGCTCCTGTTCGCGATGATCTTCAAGCTGCTGCCGTCCGTCGACCTCCAGTGGAGCGACGTCTGGACCGGCTCCCTCGTGACCGCGCTCCTGTTCACCCTCGGCAAGTTTCTGATCGGCTACTATCTCGGCAAGAGCAACGTCGCCTCGAGCTATGGAGCCGCCGCCTCGATCATCACGATCCTGCTGTGGATCTATTATTCGTCCCTGATCCTGCTGTTCGGTGCGGAGTTCACCAAAGCCTATGCCGAGAACCGGGGCAGCCGGCAGGGTCGCAGAACCGCAGAGCCAGAAAACAGAATGGGCCAGGAAGCCTGACCCATTCCGTCTTAGATCTTCTTGAGGACTATTCGGCAGCCTCCTTCGTGGCGGGCGCGGTCGGAACATCGCGCATACCGCCCAGGACTTCTTCGGCGGAAGCCTTGTAGTTCTTCACAGAACTCGTCCACTGTCCCCAGACCGTCGGGTCGATTGTGTCGCCGTTCTTGCCCAGCTTCTGGAGACGGCGCTTGTCCTCATCGGTCAGCACCTGTTTCGGCAGCGGCTGGAGATTGCGTACTTCATCCGCCGTAATGCCGAGCATCTGACCGACCTGGGTGCCGTAATCGTCGTGGACGAGCAGCAGGTGCCAGACCATCCGTTCCTGCACGTCGCGCTCGCACTGGCCGAGCAGCGTGCCGAGGTTGAGGACGAGGTCGTCACGCTCCCAATCCATCATGGTGCAGTAGCGGCCCCGCGCCTGGACATAATCGTTGCGCCGCTCAAGGACGCTGCGCGTCAGGCGTCCGCGGATTTCGGGCGCATTGTTCGGCTCCTCGCGAGGCGCCTCATGCAGTCCATTATGGATCGACGGCTCGTAGTTCACATGCGGGTTCTGCCCCGGCGCCAGATCGCGGCGGTAGGACATCTGCCCGCCGTTCAGGTTGGTGGAAACTTTCGCGTTCTTGGCCTGGTTCACCGGCAGCTGCAGGTAGTTGGTGCCGACACGGTAGCGCTGGGTGTCGGAATAGGAGAATGTCCGCCCCACCAGCATCTTGTCATCGGAGAAGTCGAGCCCATCCACGAGAACGCCCGTGCCCATGGCGATCTGCTCGTTCTCGTTGAAGTGATCCTGGACATTGCGGTTGAGCGTCATGACGCCCACGTGGCGCAGCGGGAAATCCTTTTCGGGCCAGATTTTGGTGTCGTCGAGCGGGTCCCAGTCCAGCTCAGGATGGTCGTGATCCTCCATGATCTGAACATACATGTCCCATTGCGGGTGCTCGCCCCGCTCGATGGCCTCATAGAGATCCTTGGAGGCGGAGCCGAGATCCTGACCCTGCACCTTGGCGGCTTCTTCCGCCGTCAGGCTCGCCAAGCCGCAGCGCGGATGGAAGTGGTACTTCACCAGTACGGTGTCGCCCTGGGCATTGACCATCTTGTAGGTGTTGACCCCGAAGCCTTCCATGTGCCGGTAGCTCGCCGGAATGCCGCGCGGGCTGAACAGATGCGTCAGCATGTGCATGGATTCCGGGGTCTGACTCATGAAGTCGAAGATCCGGTTCGGCTCCTGGCGGAACGTGATCGGGTCGGGCTTTAGGGAGTGGATGACATCCGGGAACTTGATGGCATCGCGGATGAAGAAAACGGCCAGGTTGTTACCGACCAAGTCCCAGTTGCCGTCCTCGGTGTAGAACTTCACGGCGAAGCCGCGCGGGTCGCGGGCGGTCTCGGAGGAGTCGCGGCCACCGATCACGGTCGAGAAGCGGATGGCGAGCGGCGTCTTCTTGCCGGCCTCCTGGAACAGCTTGGCTCGGGTGTATTTGGAGGCGGGCTCGTCGCCGATCTTGCCGGTGACCTCCAGTTCGCCGTAGCAGACGAAACCACGGGCATGGACAACACGCTCAGGGATCCGCTCACGGTCGAAATGGGTGATCTTCTCAAGGAACTGATAGTTCTCCAGCGTGGCCGGGCCGCGGCTTCCAACGGTGCGCTGGGACTGGTTGTTGGTGATCGGATGGCCCTGCCGGTTAGTCAGGACCTGATCCGGCGTTCCCGACGGTGCTTTGGGGCTCTTATCCATGACTCTCTCCCTTTGAGTGAACGGTTATTGGAACGCCCCCCGAGGGACCCTAAAAGGCCAGCGGTGATCAATACCAATCGATATTTCTATGAGTTCTGATCAGATTATCTGACTGAATATCCCAGGGTGCGCTGCCGCATGCTCGCGGAGGCAACATCCAGAATCGGCATTGGTTTCGCCCCAGATGCAGGTGGTGCGCCGGAAAAGTTCGAAGCTCGTCGTTCTTTATCACTCAGCCGAAAATTCTATCACCCTGCTCGTCGATGATTTGCTTGCCCTTGGTGATCGCGAAGGCGGTGGCGTCATCCTTGCTTGGATGCGTCTCAGCGCGCACGAACCGGTGCTCCCTCACCCCGTTTTCGGAATCCTTCTCGATGATCCCCGCCGTCTGGTATCCGCCCTTGGCCGAGTACGGCGCCGGACGAATGCGGAAGCCTTTGTACTCGATGGCCTCGGCGGCTGGCTCCTCGCGGCCGCTCGTGCCGCCTCCGCCTGCAAAGCGGTTCCAGAGGTCTTTCAGGATCGAGGGCATGACTGAACTCAAGCTGTGATGATTCGCGACGGGAAGCATAATCGGGCTTCGGCGGAGGAGCGAATCGTGCCCTCTCCCTTCACGATCCCATGATCGGGCTTCGCCCCTCTGCATCGGCACCTTGACGGCATATGCCATACAATCAACTCTGGCGTGGGACGCGCTGTCGGGGATGCGGGAGGCCATGATCATGAAATACCCTCTGTTCGGATTGTTCTTCTCAGGTGCTCTTCTGACAGGCGGCATCGCCGTCGCCCATCATGGCTGGGGGAGCTACGACGCGGGCCGGCTTGTTTCGGTTACGAGCAATATCCAGCAGGCCAATTGGGAGAACCCCCATGTGACCGTGGTGGTGACCCACGAGAACAAGAATTGGGATGCTGTGCTGGCGCCGCCCTTCCGCATGAGCGCGAGGGGCCTGAATCCGGACATGCTCAAGCCCGGAACGTCGGTCAGGCTTGAAGGCTACCCTTCTACCCGTACGGATACCGAATTGAGGGCCGAGCGCATCATCGTGGGCGGCACGACCTACGAGCTGCGCTAGCACCTCATGTATCTGGATCTGCTCGCGGCTCTGGAAGGCTCCTGGCTCGGCCACGCAGGGCGCCACTCCGCATGGCTTTATACGGCCGCGAACCTGCTGCATGTGCTCGGCGCCGCTTTCGTGGTCGGCGGCATCGCCGTCTTCGACCTGAAGGTGCTGGCTGAACATGGCAAACATGCCTGGCAGGTGGGGCGCTATGCCATTCCCCTCGCGGCTACGGGCCTCCTCGTGCAGATCCCGACGGGCGTGCTTCTCCTCGCCGTGGAGGCCCGTGCGCTTGGGACCAATCCTGCCTTCTATGTGAAGCTCGCGTTCATCGCGCTCGGCCTCATCAATGTCGCACTGTTTCATGCCCGCTTCGGAGCGGCCCTGCGCGCCGGCTTCCTCCCCCCGGAAGCCCGCACCTATGCTCTCGTGTCGCTCCTCGCCTGGGTCGTCACGCTCTTGGCAGGGCGCATGATTGCCTATCTGTAGCTTGGCACAATCTGTTGTCACACGGCCCCGTTCAACCGAGGTATCCATGCGCTTGCAGCTGGCGCTTTGCGGAATCCTTCTTTGCTGCAGCGCAGTCTCCGCCAATGCTCAATCGTCCGGCGAAACAGTCGAGCAGGCGCTATGCCGCCTGATCGAAGGCTCTGCACGGGCTCAAAAAATTCCGCGCGACCTGCTCACCAAGCTGATCTGGCAGGAAAGCTCCTTCCGCCCGAACGTCGTCAGCCCGGCGGGAGCGCAGGGCATCGCGCAGTTCATGCCTGGCACGGCCAAGGAGCGTGGACTGGCCGATCCCTTCGATCCCGAGCAGGCGATCCCAAAAGCTGCAGAATTCATCGCGCATCTTGCGGAGCAATTCGGCAACCTGGGATTGGCCGCCGCTGCCTATAACGGGGGCCCCGCTCGGGTCGCCTCCTGGATGGCCGGTCGAGGGGGATTACCAGCCGAGACCCAGAACTACGTGATCGCCGTCACGGGCAGGTCGGCGGAGGAATGGGCCTCGGATGCAAGAGACAGGAAGGACGCAGGCCAGGAGGCATCCAGCACCGAACCACAGACATGCCTGCAGATCGTCGCCACCCTGCGGGTGCCCGGCCGTGGCGACACGATCGAGGCTCCCTTCGCTCCCTGGGGCGTTCAGCTTGCCGGCAATTTCTCGAAGGACAAAGCGCTCGCAAGCTTCAAGCGTGCGAGCGGGGCTTATGCATCCCTGATCAAGGACGCGCGGCCGATGATCATCGGCACGCGCCTGCGCTACCGCGGAACCAGAACGTTCTATCGCGTGCGCGCGCCTGCCGAAACACGCCAGGCAGCCGAGCAGCTGTGCCGCGACATCCGCACGGCGGGAGGCAGTTGCGTCGTGCTGCCGAGCTAAAGAAAAAGCCCCCGATGTTGCCATCGGGGGCTTCCTTGAATGAGCCGGATCAGCGGCGCTGAGGCCGGAGCGATCGGGCCAGCTCGCGGATGACGTTGTCCTCGATGTTGAGGTTCAGATCGTTGTCATCGTTGTTGTCGTCGTCATGCATGTCGGTGTCTGCCGGAGCGGCGGGCCTGGACAGAACACCGCGCTGCTGTGCCGCCGGCCTTTCATTGGCCTGAGCCGCAGGTGCCGGCGGAGGGGCATTCCGCTGCTGCCCTCCTGCCTGCTCGGCGGAATTGCGCGCGGGTGCATGAGGCGTGTAACCCCGCGGCGCCACATAGCGGTTTTCCAGAGCATCGAGCAGGCTGTTGAGCGCGGCGTTCGACATGGGAACGTCAGGCGCTTGAGGAGCGCCTTCCAGTGCAATGGAGCGGTTCTGATAAGGAACTTCCATCGTGACATCCGCGCCGAACCAGGACAGAGGCCGGAAATCGCGGGCCTCGTCCTCGCTCTCGAAGAACACGGAGATCAGGTCGAGTGGACCCGGTGTCACGAAGCGGAGGATCTGGATATCGCGGGTGCCGACCGTCAGATGCGTGAGCAGGTAGTCGAGCTTGCCCGGCGTGACGTCGAGCAGCGCTTCGGCATGAGCCCGCGGAACCTCGGTGCGCTCCTCGATCGGCCCATTGGGGCTCGCGTGAACCAGAACGAGGCTGCCCTTGTCACCTTCGACGACCACGAAGGAGCTGCGGTCGGCCTGATTGGGGAAGTGGCCTTCCGTGACACGATTGCCTCCCCGCTCCTTGCGAATGAGTCGCGCAAGAGAAGAGGCAATGAGGTAACGCCGGGAAGTAACCATATTAAGTTCTCTACTATTAACAGAGCGCTACGCACCAGCTCGAAGAACTTGCAGCATTCTGACTCAAAACAACGAAGTTACAATTCATACTCCGGAGGCAACTCGCCTGGATTCGACATGCAACAACGTTTGATACTGCGGAAATTCGAGCGTGTCAGCGAAATCTCTTGAAAGCCTATGATGGCGTTCGCGTGGCAAAGTTCAATGGATGTGGCAAAAAGCTGCCAGAGTTTTGTCGATAGAGTTAATGGAGCTCGATCCATGTGCTCCAATGTTCACCCAAAGAGTCAGTCCATCACATAGGTTAAGCTCCGGCATCTCATTGAAGAAAATGCCGGAGCCGGAATGCTTCGCGCTTCGAAGGAGCGAGGTTACTCGCTTGCTGTGGTCTTCGGCACGTAGGGTGAATTTCCGTCGAAGGTGTAGGCGGTCTTCACCGTGGTGTAGAACTCGGCTGCATAGCGGCCCTGCTCGCGCGGACCGTAGGACGAGCCCTTTCGGCCACCGAATGGCACATGGTAGTCCACACCGGCGGTCGGCAGGTTCACCATTACCATGCCGGCTTCCGCATTGCGCTTGAAATGGGAAGCGTATTTCAGGCTCGTGGTGCAGATGCCTGACGACAGCCCGAACGGCGTGTCGTTGGCAATCTCCAGCGCCTCGTCGTAGTCCTTGGCCCGGATCACCGTTGCCACCGGCCCGAAGATCTCTTCGCGCGCCACCCGCATCCGGTTGTCCACCTCCGTGAACAGGGCTGGCTCCAGATAGAAGCCGGGCGCGTCGCGCTTGAGCAACTCGCCACCCGCCACCAGCTTGGCGCCCTCCTCCTGGCCGATGCGGATGTACTTCAGGTCCTGGTCGAGCTGGCCCTGATCCACCACCGGGCCGATATGGGTGCCGGCCTTCAAGGCATCGTCCACCACCAAGCCGGCCATGCGCTCCTGCATGGCGGCCACGAACCGGTCGTGAATGCCCTCGGTCACGATCAGCCGTGAGGAAGCGGTGCAGCGCTGGCCGGTGGAGAAGAAAGCTGAGTTGACGGCGCAGTCCACCGCCACCTTGAGATCGGCATCGTCGAGCACCACCATCGGGTTCTTGCCGCCCATCTCTAGCTGCAGCTTCTTCATCGGATCGGCCGTGATGCAGGTCTGCGCCACGCGGCGTCCGGTGGGCACCGAGCCGGTGAAGGAGATCGCCGACACCTTGGGGCTCTGCAGCATGGCCTCGCCCACCACCGAGCCCTTGCCCATCACCAGGTTGAACACGCCGGCCGGCACGCCGGCCCGGATGATGATCTCTGAGAGCGCGTGGGCAGAGCCCGGCACCAGCTCGGCGGGCTTGAACACCACCGTGTTGCCGTAGGCCAGCGCCGGGGCGATCTTCCAGGCCGGGATGGCGATGGGGAAGTTCCAGGGGGTGATCAGGCCGATGACGCCTACCGGCTCGCGGGTGATCTCCACGTCGATGAGCGGCCGCACGGATGGCAGCTTCTCGCCGGCCAGCCGCAGGCATTCACCGGCGAAGAAGTGGAAGATCTGGGCCGCGCGTGTCACCTCGCCGATGCCCTCGGGGAGCGTCTTGCCCTCTTCGCGGGAGAGGAGCCGTCCAAGTTCTTCCTTGCGGGCCAGGATCTCGTCGCCGACGCTTTTCAGGATGTCGTGGCGCTGCTGGATCGAGGAGCGCGACCAGGCCGGGAAAGCATCATAGGCTGCCGCAATGGCGCGCTCGGCTTCCGCCGCCGATGCGCGGGCGAACTCGCCCACCACATCAGCAGTGTTCGAAGGGTTGATGTTCGGCGAGGCTTCTGACGCCGCAAGCCACTCGCCCGCAATATAGTTCTTCGTCATCGTTAACCTGCCTGTCTGGTGTTGATGAGGCCCCGCTGGGCCAAGTTGGACATGAGTGCGCGCAGACCAAAGGTCCAGGGCTCGCATTCGGAGCTGGGCTTCATGCGGTTCATGAGCGCCCCGAGTTTAGGCGCTGCTATGGTGACGATGTCGCCATGCTTGTGGGTGAAGCCCATGCCGGGCTCGCCCCGATCCTGCGTGGGAGCGAACATCGTTCCCAGGAAAAGCGCAAAACCGTCCGGGTATTGATGGTGCGGCCCGACGGTCTGGACGACCAGATCCTCGGGATCGCGGCTGATCTTCGTGATCGAGGATGAACCTTCGAGCCTGAACCCGTCCTCCCCTTCCACCGTGAGCGTCACCGTGGTCTGGCGTACATCATCGAGAGAGAAGGTCTCGTCGAAGAACCGGACGAAGGGACCGACCGAGCAGGACGCATTGTTGTCCTTCGCCTTCGAGAGCAGCAGAGCCGAGCGGCCTTCGAAATCGCGCAGGTTCACGTCATTGCCGAGGGTCGCGCCCACGATCTTTCCTTGAGCGGTGACGATCACCACCACTTCCGGCTCAGGGTTATTCCAAGTGGATTTGGGGTGCAGACCCGCATCCATGAAGGCACCGACGGACGAGAGGGTCGGGGCCTTGGTGAAGACCTCCGCGTCCGGCCCAATTCCCACCTCAAGATACTGGCTCCAGGCACCCTGGGCCATGAGAACATCTTTCAGCGCCATGGCCTCGGCGGAGCCCGGCTTGAGACGGCTGAGATCATCGCCCACGAGCCGGAGAACCTCGGCCCGGATGGTGGCCGCCGCGCTGGCATCGCCCCGCGCCCGCTCCTCGATGACACGCTCCAGCATGGAGACCGCGAACGTCACGCCGGCAGCCTTGATGACCTGAAGGTCGATCGGCGCCAAAAGCCAGGGCTTCGAGGAATCGCGGCTGTCGGGGGCCGTATTGGCAGCAATGTCCTCCAGCGAGCCGACTCTCTCGCCCTGCGCAGCCTTCAACGCACGCGCCGGATCATCCATGGCGGCAAGATCGCTGACCGTGGAGCATGTGGAGGAGATATCGAACAGGCCATCCTCCCTCACGGCAACCACCGACGGTCCCAAGCCGGGACGCCAGACACGCCCGACGAGCGCCCCCTGGAACCCGTCTTCCGGCAGGATACGGGCAATGTTCGTTGAAGACAGGTGGTTCATCGGCCGGCGCTCGCTTTCCTTGAGGGTTGTGCTTCGCCCTCTTCCCTTGTTTGCCCTTGATATAGCGAGCATGCCGCAAGGGGCTATAGGGAAAATTCATTGCAGCCTTGCTCTGCGGGGAGGTCTCGGAACAAACCCGGTTCATCCCCCGTTCGCAGCTTAAGTTATGCAACTGCGATGCCATGAATGTGCCGTCGGGCACCGAGCCAAGAAGGATGCGAGACATGTCCGATACGCCATCCCCCAATCCACAGCCCGACGTGCCCAATCCTGCACCCCAGCCCGTGCATCCCGATCCGGGCCCCACCGGCATTCCGAGCCCTCAGGAGCCGGTCGGCGTGCCACCCGTCACACCCAGCGATGTCCCCAGCCCAGCCGAGCCGGTGGGCATTCCTCCCTCAGGGCCCCAGGAACTCCCAATCGGTCCATTGGGGAATTAACGCCGCTTCGAAACTGTGCTTTGTGCGTGGCCGGGGCAAAGTAGCCCCACTCCATGGATGAGAGCAAGCGTTCGACTGCGGCCAACATGGCCTCGCCCTCCTATCGTTTGGCTGTGCTTGATCAGGACTTCCTGCTCGGCGATTCCACGCGCGGCGTGCGGTTCATGCTGGAATATGCCAAGGCCGAGGAGAGCCTGCGGACCTGGGGCGTGCGATCGACCATCGTCGTGTTCGGCAGCGCGCGCATCCGGGAGGACGGACCGGGCAGGCATCCCTTCTGGTATCAGGAGGCGCGCTCCTTCGGCGCCATCGCTTTGCAGCGCGGCGGCGCGATGACGGTCACAAGCGGGACACGCGACAATGTCATCGCCACAGGCGGCGGGCCCGGCATTATGGAGGCCGCCAATCGGGGGCATCCGATGTGGGGGCGCCATCGATCGGCTTCAACATCACCCTGCCGCACGAGCAGGAGCCCAACGCCTATTCGACCCCGGACCTGACCTTCCGCTTTCATTATTTCGCGATGCGAAAGATGCATCTGGCCATGCGGGCCAATGCCCTGGTGGTGTTCCCGGGAGGTTTCGGCACCTTGGACGAACTGTTCGAGATCCTGACACTCCGGCAGACAGGCAAGGCGCCGCCCCTGCCCATCGTGCTCTTCGACAAAGCCTATTGGCAATCCGTCATCAAGTTCGACGCTCTCCTCGAACATGGCATGGTGGGCGAAAGGGATCGCGAACTGGTCAACTTCGCTGATACGGCCGAGGACGTTTGGAGCACACTCGTCGAGAATGGTCTCGTGGTTCAGACGCTCGAGAGAGGTTCGGAGCAGGATTTCTGAGGCTGGGTCGGAGCCGGTTGAATTGATTTGACAAAATTGCGGGGCTGAACTTTCATGACACTCATGGGGATCGCGATCTCCCCACGAGGCGACATGCCCAAGCATCGCATCCGCACCAAACACTCACGGATGCATCATGTCGTCATTCAACACCATCTCGGCTGAAAAGCTTGCTCGCCTTATCGGCACACCCAGGTGCCCGGTCCTCATTGATGTCCGCACTGTAGAGGATTTTAGGAGCGATCCACGTCTCATTCCAGCCTCCATCAGGCGTCCGTTCGAGACGGTCTCAGACTGGGCTCAAGAGTTCACAGGCAGATCCGCCATCGTGATCTGCCAGAAAGGGCTTAAGCTCAGCCATGGCGTTGCAGCCTGGCTCCGCCATACAGGCATCCCGGCCGACACCCTCGAGGGAGGGAGTTTGGCCTGGGCCCAGGCTGACCTGCCAATGGTGCCCAGCGCAAGGATTCCATCCCGCAACCGGCAGGAGCGAACGATCTGGGTGACCCGCTCGCGCCCTAAGATCGACCGGATCGCCTGTCCATGGCTGATCCGCCGCTTAGTTGATCCGAACGCGGTGTTCCTGTTCGTTCCGACTTCGGAAGTTCCTGGCGTCGTGGAGCGATTTGGGGCGACGCCCTTCGACATCGAGGGCGAGAATGTCTTCTGGAGCCACCGCGGGGAGCTTTGCACCTTCGATGTGATGGTTGAGGAGTTCGGTCTCGGCACCGAAGCCCTGAAACGCCTCGCCACGATCGTAAGGGGTGCCGACACGGCTCGACTTGACCTTGCTCCTGAAGCGGCTGGTCTGCTAGCCGCGTCCCTGGGACTATCGCGCATGTATTCAGATGATCTCGCCCAGCTTGAAGCTGGGCTTCTGCTCTATGACGCCTTCTATCGCTGGTGCCGGGATGCTACCGATGAAACCCACAACTGGCCATCAAAGAAGCCGGGAGCCTGATATGAGCGAGACGATGCAGGGTACACAGAGCTCGACATCTCACTCCGTGCCAAGCCATGGCGTCTCCTTCGGCGAAGCCTTCCGGGTCTGGCTGCGGGTCGCAGCCCTCAGCTTTGGCGGGCCCGCAGGCCAGATCGCCGTGATGCACCGCATCCTGGTGGAAGAGAAGCGCTGGATCTCGGAGAGCCGGTTTCTCCATGCGCTCAACTACTGCATGCTGCTGCCGGGGCCGGAGGCGCAGCAGCTGGCCACCTATGTGGGTTGGCTCATGCACCGCACGCGCGGCGGCATCATGGCCGGCGGCCTGTTCATCCTGCCGGGCATCATCGCCATCATGGGCCTGAGCTGGATCTATGCCCTCTACGGCGAGGTCGGCTTCGTTGCGGCGCTTTTCTTCGGCCTGAAGGCGGCCGTGCTCGCCATCGTACTCGAAGCGGTGGTGCGGATTGGCAAGCGGGCGCTCAAGAACCGGATCTTGATCGGGATAGCGGCGGCTGCCTTCGTGGCGATTTTCTTTTTGGACGCGCCATTCCCGTTGATCATCCTGGCAGCCGGCCTGATCGGTTTTCTCGGCGGAAGAGCAAACCTGCAGCAGTTTCAGGTCGGCGGGCATGGCAGCCAGAGTGCAGAGGAAAGCGACAACCTGCTCGGAGAACATCTGCCAGATCACGCAAGACCCAGCACAGGACGAAGCCTGCGCATCGCCGCCGTGTGGCTCGCACTCTGGCTCGTGCCGGTTGCCGCCCTCCTGCTGCTTCTCGGCGGCGGCAACGTCTTCAGCCAGATTGCGGTCTTCTTCTCAAAAATGGCGATGGTGACCTTCGGCGGCGCCTACGCAGTCCTGGCCTATGTGGCGCAGCAGGCGGTTGAAACCTATGGCTGGCTGCAGCCCGGAGAGATGCTGGACGGCCTCGGCATGGCTGAGACGACACCGGGTCCCTTGATCATGGTGCTGCAGTTCGTGGGCTTCATGGCAGCCTTTCGGGATGCAGGCGCGCTCCATCCGCTTCTGGCAGGCACGCTCGGCGGCCTTCTCGCCACGTGGGTGACCTTTGCACCCTGCTTCCTCTGGATCTTCCTCGGTGCTCCTTACATCGAGGTGTTGCGCGGCAACCGCTCCTTAAGCGGCGCCTTGACGGCCATCACGGCGGCCGTTGTGGGCGTGATCCTGAACCTCGCGATCTGGTTCGGCATCCACACGATCTTCAGGGACGTTCGCCCCGTGGAGTGGGGCATTTTCAACTTCGATGCGCCAGTGTGGGGGAGCGTGAACCTCTGGGCGCTGCTGCTGTCGGCGGCCGCCATCGTCGCCATGTTCCGCTTGCACGTCGGAATGTTGCCAACCCTGGCTGCGACGTCGGCTGCAGGCATTGCTCTCTACACAGCCGGCATCATCACGTGAGGGTGGGGTGAGGCAGGATATTGCCTCACCCGTTGTCGATCAGGTCACGGACGAGATCTGTCCGCCATCGACGCGCAGGATCGAGCCTGTCATGAAAGAGGCCTTCTCGCTGGCGAGAAACACGGCGGCAGCCGCGAACTCCTCAATCTCGCCATAGCGGCCGGCCGGAATGCCTGCGCGCGCGGCGGCGGCCACATCCTCCACGGAGCGGCCCGTGCGCTCGGCATTGGCAGCATCGAGCTGCTTCAGGCGGTCGGTGGCGATGCGACCCGGCGCAATGGCATTCACCGTCACGCCAGAGGACGCCACCTCGCTCGCCAGCGTCTTACCCCAGCCCACGAGCGCGGGGCGGATGGCGTTGGAAATGGCGAGGTTCGGGATCGGCTGGATGACGCCGGACGAGATCACAGAGATGATGCGGCCGAACTTGCGCTCGATCATGCCGGGCAGCACCTGATCGGCGATGCGCACCAGATTGACGAACATCGCATCGAACGATTGCCGCCACTGATCGGACGACACGCCCTGTGCTTTTCCGGGCGGCGGACCGCCGCTGTTGAGCACAAGGATGTCGACACCACCAAGAGCCTCCATCACGTCCTTGACCAGCGCATCGACCTGATCGACCTTGCCGGTGTCGCAGATGAACGGGACAACATCCTTGCCGATCTTGTCGGCGGCAGCCTTAGAGCCTTCCATCGTGCGGCTCGCGATAGCCACGCGGGCACCCTCTTCCGCCAGTCCTTGGGCAATGCCGAAGCCCAAACCCTTGCTCGCGCCGAGCACGAGCGCGCGCTTGCCTTCCAATCCTGTTTTCATCTTAGAATCCTCTTGTCTTACGAGCGCTCGATGCGCTCCATCAGCCATTCGATGTCGGCGATCGTTTCCGGGCTCAGCTTCGGCCCAGGCTTGCGCAGCGTGTCGGTCGCGATGATGCCACGCCGCTTCAGCACATATTTGCGGACAGCCAGACCGACGCCGGGCTGCGTCTCGTAGCGCACCAGCGGCAGGTGCCGGTCGAAGAGGTCGTGCGCCTCTGTCCGCTTGCCCTGGTTGATGAGGTTGACCACGCCCACCAGCATCTCGGGGTAGGCGTAGCCCGTCATGGCACCGTCGGCCCCGCGCTCCATCTCGAAGGGCAGGAACATGCCGCCGTTGCCGCACAGGATCGAAACACGACGCGCTTGGCCGGAATCGCTCGCGCGGCGTAGGGTGGTGATCTTGTCGAGACCCGGCCAGTCCTCGTGCTTCAACATCACGCAGGAGGGGCTCTGCTCGATGATGCGCATGATCACCTTTGGGGTCATGACTACGTTCGTCGTGAGCGGGTAGTCCTGGAGCACCCACGGCACATCCGTACCGATGGCTTCAATCGCATCGGCATAATAGGAAACGATCTGGTCATCGGTCTTCAAGGTCGAAGGCGGGGCGATCATCACACCGGCGGCGCCCGCATCCATCACTTTGGAGGACAGGCCCGACATGGCGGCAAAACCCGCTGCGGACACGCCGACGACCACGGGAACCCGGCCGGCCACCGTCTTGATGACCTGGCGGGCGAAGGCCAATGCCTCGTCGGCCGCAAGCTTTGGCGCCTCGCCCATGATCCCGAGAATCGTCAGCCCGGTCGCGCCGGCCTTCAGATAGGCCTCGACCATCCGGTCGGTGGAGGCGACGTCCAGCCGCCCGTCGCTCTCGAAGGGCGTGGGACAGATAACGTAGACGCCGGCGGCTGAACTGGTGAGCAAGGCTTCCTCCATGGCAGAGCTTGGCAAAGGGTCAGGGGACCCTCATACACCTGCTTTCCGCCCGGCGCACTACCCTAACGCGACCTCGGCCGCGGCCAGAGCCAGACTCGCTGGACCCCCAAAATCTAGTTGGCAACCGCCCAGCGGCCTGGCTCCTCTGACTGGCCAATGAGGGCAAGGCCATAGGCGATCGATTCGAACTGATCGGCGGAGGTCAGGCAGCTCTCTCCGAAGCGTTCCACGAACAGGCGGCGGATGGTGGGCACGAAGGATGTGCCGCCGGTGAGGAAGACGCGCTCGATCTGCTCCGGCTTCACACCGGCCTTGGCAAGCGCCTCATCCACGGTGCCGGCAATTTTCTGAACATCCTCGGCAATCCAGCCGTCGAAATCGGCGCGAGTGATCCGCGCCTGGATGTCGACGCCCTCGCTCCGGAAGCTGAAATCCGTTTCCTCCTGGCTTGAGAGCGCCACCTTGGCCGACGACACGGCGCGATAGAGGGCGAAGCCCAGATCGTATTCGACGATATCGATGAATTTCTCGAGCGGTTCGGGCTCGAGGGCGGCACGGGCGAGCTCCCGCAGTTCCTTCAGATCGCCGCTGCCCTTCATCATCGCCAGCTGGTTCCAGCGGGCGAAGTTGGCGTAGTAGTGGTTGGGGATCGACAGGATCTTGTCCATCGAGCGGTAGAGCCCGCCTTTGCCGAGGCGGGGCGAGACGACCCGGTCGACGATCCGGTAATCGAAGGCATCGCCCGCAATCCCGATGCCCGCATGGCCCAGAGGCTCCGCCCGCAGCACTCCACCGGCTTTCGAAAAGCGCATGACGGAAAAGTCGCTTGTGCCGCCCCCGAAATCGGCCACGAGCACGGTGGCGTCGTGGTCGAGCTGCCGTGCATAGAAGAAGGCCGCGCCCACAGGCTCATAGACATAGCGGGCATGCTCCGCCCCCAAGCGACCAAACGCGGCCCGGTAACGCTGCATGGCGAGATCGTCATTCGGATTGTAGCCGGCGAACTGGACCGGCCGGCCGATGATGACGTTCCGCGCACTCCAATCCAGGCGGGAACCGCCATGGCGCACGAGGGTGCGCAGGAAGGCGCTCAGCAGATCCTCGAAGCCGTAGCGCTCCCGGAAGATGCGCGTTTCCTTGAAGGTGGCGCTCGCTGCGAAGGTCTTGAACGACTGGATGAACCGGTGGGCATGAAGCCCCTCCAGGAACTGCTCGATGGCCCAGGGACCGCCTTCGACCTGGGTCCGCAGGCCGTTGCCGTGGCGCTCGTCCCAGAAGCAGAGCGCGGTCACATAGACCTTGAGGCTCTCGCCCCCATGCTCGAAAGTCAGCGCCTCCACCTGCCCGTCCGGGCTCGCGATCGCCACGACCGTGTTGCTGGTGCCGAAATCGATGCCGATGGAAAAATCGTGGGGTTGTGGCATGGGGACCTCGGGCGCGGACGGGAAGGGCCGGACGGTCTATACGCCAAGGCTTCCGGAGCCAAGCGAAATCACCGGGAAAAGCGCTTTCCCTTCGGGCACTGCGACCCTGGCGCTGTGGACGGGCCGTTGACCCGGGGGCGCCCCGCGCCGTAGAAGCCGCGCCTCAACCTTTCGGAGACTTTCATGCTATCCATCGGCCAGCGCATTGCGAGCGAACTGAATGTTCAGGAATGGCAGGTCAAGGCGGCTATCGACCTCCTCGACGGCGGCTCGACCGTGCCGTTCATCGCGCGCTACCGCAAGGAAGTCACCGGCACCCTGGACGACGCCCAGCTGCGCACCCTGGAAGAGCGCCTGAGCTACCTGCGCGAGCTGGAGAGCCGACGCAAGACGATCCTCGACAGCGTCCGCGAGCAGGGCAAGCTTACCGACGAACTGGCGCTCCAGATCAACACCGCCGACACGAAGGCTCGGCTTGAGGATCTTTATCTCCCCTACAAGCCGAAGCGGCGCACCAAGGCGCAGATCGCCAAGGAGGCTGGCCTGGAGCCGCTGGCCGACCTGCTCCTGAACGCCCCAACCCGTGCCCCGAAGGAGGCTGCGGCTGCCTTCGTGAACCCGGAGAAGGATGTGGCAACGCCGGAAGCGGCCCTCGAAGGCGCGCGCTCCATCCTGGTCGAGCGCTTTGCCGAGAACGCGGAGCTGCTGGGCGCCTTGCGCGACATCTATTGGGAGCGCGGCAGCCTCACCTCCAAGGTGCGCGACGGCAAGCAGGCTGACGGCGCAAAATTCTCCGACTACTTCGACTTCGCCGAGCCCCTGACGAAGCTGCCCTCCCACCGCATCCTCGCGCTGTTCCGCGGCGAGAAGGAGGAGATCCTCGACCTGCGCATGGAGGAGGACAAGGACGCTGCCGAGCCCGGCTATGTCAGCCGCTACGAAGGCCGCGTCGCGCTTGCGTTCAACATCACCGATCAGGGCCGCGCCGGAGACAAGTGGCTTCTCGACACGGTGCGCTGGGCGTGGCGGACGAAGCTGCGCTTCTCCATCGAACTCGACATGAAGATGAAGCTCTGGCAGCTGGCTGAGGACGAGGCCGTGAAGGTCTTCGCCGGGAACCTGCGCGACCTGCTGCTGGCAGCACCTGCCGGTGCGCGCCCGACGCTCGGCCTCGATCCGGGCTACCGCACAGGCGTGAAGGTGGCCGTGGTGGATGCCACCGGCAAGGTGGTGGCAACGGACACCATTTACCCGCACGAGCCGAAGCGGCAATGGGACGAGTCCATCGCGACGCTGGCGCGTCTCTGCCGTGTGCACAAGGTCGAGCTCATCGCCATCGGCAACGGCACCGCATCGCGCGAGACGGACAAGCTCGCGGCAGAACTGGTGTCGAAATACCCGGATCTGACGCTCACAAAGATCATGGTGTCGGAAGCGGGCGCTTCCGTTTACTCGGCCTCCGCTTTTGCCAGCCAGGAGTTGCCGGATCTCGACGTTTCCATACGCGGCGCAGTCTCCATCGCCCGACGCCTGCAGGATCCTCTGGCGGAGCTCGTGAAGATCGACCCGAAATCCATCGGCGTCGGGCAGTACCAGCACGATCTGGCGGAGTACAAGCTCTCCCGCTCCCTCGATGCGGTGGTGGAGGATTGCGTGAACGCGGTCGGTGTCGATCTCAACACCGCCTCGGCCCCGCTGCTCGCCCGCGTATCGGGCCTTGGCGATTGGGTGGCGCAGAATATCGTCACCCATCGAGATGCCAACGGCCCGTTCAAGACCCGCAAGGCGCTCACCAAAGTCTCAGGCCTGGGACCCAAAACCTTCGAGCAGGCGGCAGGCTTCCTGCGCATCCCGAACGGCGACGATCCGCTCGATGCCTCAGGCGTCCACCCGGAAGCCTACCCGGTGGTGCGCCGCATTCTCGAAGCCACGAAGAGCGACATCAAGGTGGTGATCGGCAACGGCGCGGTGCTGAAGAAGCTCAACCCGCAGAGCTTCACCGACGAGAAGTTCGGCGTACCGACGGTCAAGGACATCCTGAGCGAGCTGGAGAAGCCCGGCCGCGATCCGCGCCCCGAGTTCAAGACCGCCACCTTCATGGAAGGGGTGGAGAAGATCAGCGACCTGAAACCCGGCATGATGCTGGAAGGCGTCGTCACCAACGTGGCGGCCTTCGGTGCCTTCGTGGATGTGGGCGTGCATCAGGATGGGCTGGTGCACATTTCTGCGCTCGCCGACACCTTCGTGAAGGATCCGCGCACCGTGGTGAAACCGGGTGACATCGTGAAGGTGAAGGTGCTCGAGGTCGACATTCCCCGCAAGCGCATCGCGCTCACCATGCGCATGAGCGACCCGGCCGAAAAGCGACCGGTTGGCCGCCAGGATGATAACCGGGGAGCCTTCCAGAAGCATCGGGCCCAGGCGGAGCGGAAGCCTACATCACAAGCTCCGGCTTCCGGTGGCGCCTTGGCGGACGCCCTTCGCCGGGCCTCAATGGCCGGTGGCAAGGACGGCAACCGGAAGTGATGTCAACAGGGGTGGCTTGTGGCCGCCCCTGATCTGTTCTAGAAGCAAAGCGTCTCACGGGGAGCCTCATACGGGGCTGAGAGGTGGCCAGGCCACCGACCCGTCGAACCTGATCCGGGTCATGCCGGCGGAGGGAATGAGCATGCGACATCGCCACAAAAGCCATGCCCCGTGCAATTTGCGCCGCCTGTCCGGCCTGCCTTTGCATGGGAGCGCCCTTAAGATGTTACGCCGACTGCTTCTCACCTTCGTTTCGCTCGGGCTCGCCACCGGCCTCGCCCAAGCGCAGACCAAGCCGACGCTCACCGTCTACACCTACAGCTCGTTCGCCGGGAAATACGGTCCGGCCAAGACCGTCGAGGAACGTTTTGAGGCCACCTGCAACTGCGACGTCACCTGGGTCACCGCCGAGGATGCGGGCAGCCTGCTCGGGCGGCTGCGTCTCGAAGGTCAGAACACCAAGGCCGATGCGGTCGTCGGCCTCGACATGAACCTCGTGGCGGAAGCGAAATCCCTCAACCTCTTTGCCCCACACGGCGCCGAGGTGAAGGACTTGTCGCTTCCCATCGAGTGGAAGGACGATACCTTCATCCCGTTCGACTGGGGCTATTACGCCTTCGTGTACGATGCCAACAAGCTGCCCAACCCGCCGAAGAGCCTGAAGGAACTGGTCGACAATCCCAACGGCCCCAAGGTCGTTCTGCAGGATCCCCGCACCAGCGCGCCGGGTCTCGGCCTCCTGCTCTGGATGCAGAAGGTCTATGGCGACAAGACCGGCGAGGCCTGGGGCAAGCTCAAGCCGCGCATCGTCACCTTCACCAAGGGGTGGTCCGAAGCTTATGGTCTCTTCATGAAGGGTGAGGCCGACATGGTGATGTCCTACACCACGTCTCCCGCCTACCACATCGTTGCGGAGAAGAAGGACAACTACAAGGCCGCCGCCTTCACGGAAGGCCATTACCTTCACGTGGAGCTCGCCGGCATGACGCGCACCACGAAGCAGCCGGAACTCGCGAAAAAGTTCATGGCCTTCATCCTCAGCGAGCCGTTCCAGACGGCGATCCCGGAAACCAACTGGATGTATCCGGCGAAGAACCCGCCCTCCGGCACGCCAGCCGCCCTCAAAGGCATGATCGAGCCCAGCCAGGCGCTTCTCTTCACGCCTGAGGAGGTGCAGCAGAACCGCCGCGCCTTCACCGATGCTTGGCTCAACGCCACGGCGCGCTGATCGCTCATGCTGACCTTGAGGCTGCCCCATCCCGGAACCCTGGTGGCCTTTGCCATCCTCGGCTTGGTTGCGGGCGGCTTCATCGCGCTTGCCACCTTCGATGGAGGAACGCCGACGCTTTTCTCCATCGGCCCTTACCTCGGCCGGGTGCTGGCCTTCTCGATCATCCAGGCGACGCTCTCGACTGTTCTGTCGCTTGCCCTCGGTATCGGACTTGCCCTTGCGCTTGTCCGCCGCTCATTCCCGGGTCGAAGTATCGTTCTGGCTGCTTTAAGCACCACGATGGTGATGCCCACCATTGTCGCGGTCTTCGCGGTTTTCGCCGTGTATGGCCGCAGCGGCTGGCTTTCCGAAGGGCTCACCTTCTTCGGATGGCCGGGCGGCCTCAGCATCTTCGGCTATCCGGGCATTCTCATCGCCCACGTGTTCCTGAACGCTCCTTTCGTGGCGCGGATCACGCTGGATGGCTTGAACCAGATTCCCGCCGAACATTGGCGTCTCGCGACGGCCTTCGGCTTTACGCCGGCGCAGATTTTCCGCCACCTCGACTGGCCCGTGCTGTGCGCTGAACTGCCCGGCATTGCAGGCCTCATCTTTCTCATGTGCTTCAAGAGCTTCGCCATCGTACTGGCTCTCGGGGGAGGGCCGAGCCGCTCCACCCTGGAGGTGGCGATTTACGAGGCGCTCAAGATCGATCTCGATTTCGGCCGCGTCGCCTGGCTCGCGCTGATCCAGCTCATAATCTGTCTCTCAATGACCGCGCTCCTGCATTGGGCCTTCACGCGGCCACCCGTTGGCCACACCATCCGCAGCCTTGTCCGCCGGCCGGATGCCAATGCTCCCAGCCTTAAGGTCCTGGACGGCATTATGCTCGCGATCGCAGCCCTGTTCATCGCGCCACTCGCGCTCAGCGTCTTCACCGGCGTTCGCAATATACCCGACATCCTGGAAACGGACCTTCTCCAGGCTTTCGTCACCAGCATGATCATCGCTGCAGCAGCAGCCGCGATCGCCTGCATTCTGGCTCTTGCTCTCGCCACTGCAGCGCGACGCACACGTCTCGTCCTGCGCTCGCCACGCATCGCCGCCTTCTACGATTTCCTGCCCGACACGCTCCTGGCCGTTCCACCCTTTGCGCTCACGGCCGGCCTGTTCCTGTTGATCCAGCGCTTTGGAGACCCCTCGTCCGCCGGCCTCATCCTCCTGCCGCTCATAAACGGGTTGGCTGCCGTGCCCTTCACCTACCGCTTCGTCGCGCCGCATCTGCTCACCGTGGAGGAGCGCTATGGTCGCGTAGCAGCCTCCCTCGGCGTCACCGGCTGGGCGAAGCTGACCATCATGGACTGGCCCGTTCTCAAGCGTCCGCTCGCAGCCGGTTTTGCCCTCGCCATGGCCCTGTCGTTCGGCGATTTCGGCATCATCGCGTTGTTCGGCGGTACGGAGTTGGTGACGCTGCCTTACCTTCTCTACGAGCGCCTCGGCGCCTACAGGTTGGACGAGGCCTCGGCCATCGGCCTCGCAATCGTTCTCGTCGCCTTCCTGCTCGCTCACATATCAGGTCGCCTGTCCCATGCTGGTCATTGAAAGCTGCCGCCTGTCCTGGCCCGACTTCGTGGCTGATTACTCACTGACGGTGAAGGCGGGACACTTGTGCGCTGTCATCGGGCCATCTGGCGGCGGCAAGACCACCCTGCTCCATATGATTGCCGGCTTCGAGACACCGGAGAGCGGCACATTGACCTTCGATGGTCAGAACCTGTTGCCGCTCGCACCAGCCAAGCGGCCCGTGGCTATCGTGTTCCAGGATCATAACCTGTTTCCGCACCTGAACGTCGCGCAGAATGTCGGCCTTGGGATACGGCCTTCACTTCGCCTGACCAACGATGAAAAGCTGATCATTGAGGACACTTTGGAGTCCGCCGGCCTTGAAGGCTTTGGAAACCGCAAACCTGGCGAGATGTCGGGCGGTCAGCGCCAGCGCGTAGCTCTTGCCCGCGCCCTGGTTTCGGGCCGTCCCCTGATCCTGCTCGACGAGCCTTTCAGCAGCCTCGACCCCGCCCTGCGGCGCGACATGATCCTCCTGGTCGACGAGATGCGGCGCAAGCGTCCCGTCACTATCCTCATGACGATCCACACGCCCGAGGATGCTGCGGACGTGGCCGATCAGATGACCTTTGTCGCCGACGGCAAGGTCGTTGCTTCAGGCAGGCCCGCCGAGATACTCAACAGCACGCTGGCGCCGAGGATCGCGGCAGCCATATCGAATTCGTAGAGGCTGCGCTTCAAGATTGATCAGGCAGAACCGACAGGCCCGCTGCATCGAAGATATGAAGCGCGCGGGTCGGCACATGAGCGGTATAGGTGCCGCCCGGCGTCGCCTCGGTCTCACCGGGGGCACGGACGATCACATCGTCTCCGCTGGCTAGCCGCATATAGACATAGCTCGACTCGCCAAGCTGCTCCACGGCGTCGATGGTGCCCCTAAGGGAGGTGGATTCCGCTCCTCCCGCTTCCATGTGCTCGGGCCTGATGCCCACCGTCACATGATCTCCGGGGTTCACGCTGCCGGGTCTCACATCCAGGGTAGCCTCCGTGCCGGCGAAGCCGATGGTGACGTTGCTCCCCTCGGCGCGAAGAACTTGTCCTTTGATGAAGTTCATGCGCGGTGAACCGATGAAGCCGGCGACGAACAGGTTTCGGGGAGAGCGGTAGAGTTCCAGCGGCGCCCCGACCTGCTCGATCCGGCCCTGATTCAGCACCACGATCTTGGAAGCCAGTGTCATGGCCTCGACCTGATCGTGGGTGACGTAGATCATCGTGGCGCCGAGATCCCGGTGGAGCTTGGCAATCTCGAGACGCGTGTTGACGCGCAGGGCAGCATCGAGATTCGACAAAGGCTCATCGAAGAGGAAGACGCTGGGGTTGCGCACGATGGCGCGGCCAATGGCGACGCGCTGCCTCTGGCCGCCCGACAATTCGCGCGGCTTGCGATCGAGGAGCGGCGTCAGTTTCAGGATCTCTGCAGCCTGCCGCACCCGGCGGTCTGCCTCCGCCTTGTGGGTCTTGGCGAATTTCAAGCCGAAGGCCATGTTCTTGTAGACGTTCATATGCGGGTAGAGCGCATAGGACTGGAACACCATGGCGATCTTGCGATCTGCTGGCGGCAACTCGTTCACCCGCTTTTTGTCAATCCTGATCTCGCCGCCACTCACGGACTCGAGGCCCGCGATGATGCGCAGCAAAGTGGACTTACCGCAACCCGATGGGCCGACGAAGACGACGAACTCGCCATCATCCACTGACAGGTTGATGTCCCGCAGGATCTCGGTGGCGCCGAAGGACTTGGCAACTCCGTGGAGGGAAACGTCAGCCATTGCGGTCAATTCCTGGAAGAAGCTGTCACTTCACGGCGCCGGCGGTGAGGCCGCGCACGAGATAGCGCGAGAAGAGAAGGTAGAGAGCGAGAACGGGCGCGATTGCCAGCGTCAGGGAGGCCAGCACCGCATTCCAGTCCGTCACGTATTGGCCGATGAACTGCTGTACGCCCAACGTGATCGTCTGCTTGCCGTCGCCGGGCGCAAGGATCAGCGGGAACCAGAGGTCGTTCCACACCGGCACCATGGTGAACACCGCCACCGTCGCAATGGCCGGGCTGATCAGCGGCAGGATGATGCTGAAGAAGATCCGATACTCGCTCACCCCATCGCAGCGGGCCGCATCCCTCAGGTCCTTCGGGATCTGCTGGATGAACTCGCCGAGGATCAGGATCGCGAGCGGCAACCCTTGAGCCACATAGACGAGGATCAGCGCCGTGAGGGTGTTGACGAGGTTCAGCTCCACCATCATGCGCAGGATGCTGACGCTGCCCAGGCGGATCGGCACCATGATGCCGATGGCGAGATAAAGGCTGAGGATCGTATTGCCGCGAAAACGGTACTCGGTCAGCGCCCAAGCGGCCATGGCCCCGATCAGCACGATCAGCACCAGGGACACGATTGTCACAGTCAGGCTGTTGAAGAAATAGAGACCGAAATCGGAATTCGCGAAGACCCGGTCGAAGCCGATTGTGGTCCATGTCTGGCCATTCGGAAGCCCGAGCGGATCGGCGAAGATCGCCCGCCGGGTCTTGAAGGCGTTGATCAGGATCAGAAAGATCGGCCCGAGCGCCAGAATCGTGTAGAGGATCAGGGCGATATGGACAGCGATACGGCCAGGTCTGATGGTCATGTCCCTGCTTCCTCAGAACGTATGCCGCTGCAGCCGCCGCTGCACGCCGAAGAGGTATATCAGTACGCCGATCAGGATGATGACCAGCATGGCGGTCGCTACTGCAGCACCCATGGTTGGGCTGCCAACCTGGAGCTGGAAGCCGAAGAAGGTGCGGTAGAAGAAGGTGCCGAGAATGTCGGTGGAGAAGTTCGGACCAGCGAGCGCTCCCTTGATCGCGTAGATCAGATCGAAGGCGTTGAAGTTGGCAACGAAAGTGAGGATCGACACGACGCCGAGCGTCGGCAGGATGAGCGGCAGGCGCACGAACCAGAACACGCTGAAGGGTCCTGCCCCGTCGACGGTCGCGGCATCGAGCAGATCGTCGGGAATGTTGAGGAGTGCCGCATAGATCAGCATCATCGGGATGCCGACGAACTGCCACACGGAAATAAGCGAAACTGTCAGTAAGGCGGTCGATTCTTGGCCCAACCAGGGACCGAAAAGGCTGCCGAGACCCACCGCCTTCAACAGGCTCGGCGCAATGCCCCAAAGCGGATTGAGCATAAGCTGCCAAATGAAGCCGATGATGACCACCGACAGCATGGTCGGCAGGAAGATGAGGGTACGATAGACGCTGCCGCCGGTGAGCCGCGGCAGGCTGAGCAGCATGGCCAGCCCTAAGCCGATGCCGTTCTGCACCACCATGTGGATGGCGAAGAAGATCAGGTTGTTGGTGAACGCGTTCCAGAACTGCCCCGACCAGTTCGGATCCGTCAGGAGTGTGGAGAAGTTTTGCAGCCCAACGAAGCTGCGGGCGCCTGTTTCATCGCCGGTGTAAAGGCTCAGGCGGATGGTGTCGACGAGCGGATAGATTGAGAACAGCGTGTAGATCGCCAGCGCGGGTGCGAGAAACACCACGATATGGATCGGGAAACGCGAACGGGCCGGGACCACGTCCGTCGACTGCACGTGTGAGGCCGTGAGATCCGTCATGCTGTCCTAAAGACTCAGAAGAATAAGAGCGGGCCGCCCGGAATAGGCGGCCCGCTTCGATGCTTTAATTACTTCTTGTGCGGCTCGTACCAGCTTGCAAGCCCGTCCTGAGCCTTCTTGGCCGCCTCTTCGGGCTTCATGCTGCCGTTCACCACCTGGGCGCTCACGTTCCAGAGCTCGTTCTCGAGGTTCGGCGTGCCGCGCGACAGGATCTGGTAGGAGTTGCGGATCGAGCTCTCACAGGTTCCGCGCCAGCCGACGAACTTGGCCGCAACCGGATCCTTCACGTCCACCTTTGCCTTGGAAAGCGGGAAGAAGCCCGGCAGCTCGTTGGCGTAGATCTCGGCGAATTCGGGCGATGCCACCCATGACAGGAAGGTCTTGGCGGCTTCCACATTCTTTGACTTGGCATTGATGCCGATGGCGATGTCCGTGTGATCGCTGATGTAGCACTTGTCGCCGGCATTCACCACGGGCGGCGCAAAGGCGTCGAACTCGAAGTCGGCCTGCTTACGGAAGATCGGAACGTCCCAGGAGCCGGCCGGATAGATGGCTGCGCGACCGAGGGTGAACAGGTTCTGGGTATCCGGGTACTTCTGGGACTTGTAGCCATCACCCATGTAGGATGCCCAGCTCGCCAGCTCCTTGAAGGCATCCACATAGGGCTTGTCGGTGAACTTCTGCTTGCCTTCGATAAGCGCCTTGCGGCCCTCCTCACCCTTCCAGTAGTTCACGCCGATGTTCTGGAAGCCCATGGTGGCGGCTTCCCACTGGTCGGCCGTGCCCATGGCGATGGGCGTGTACTTGCCGTCGGTCTTGATCTTGTCGAGCACCGCGTGGAACTCGGCCACCGTCTTCGGCGGCGTGAGCTTCAACTCATCGAAGATTTCCTTGTTGTAGACGAAGCCGTGAATCACCGAGGCCATCGGCATGCAGAAGGTGGTCTTGCCGTCGTCCGTGGACCAGGCGCTCTTCGCCACGTCGGAGAAGTTCTCGATGCCTTTCACGTCGTTGACGGAGGCGAGATTGCCTTTCTTGAACAGGTCGAGGGAGGCGTCGAACGGCCGGCAGGTGATGAGGTCTCCCGCCGTGCCGCCGGCGAGGCGCGCATTGAGCGCAGCATTGTACTCGGTCGGCGGATCGGCCTTGAACTGCACCTTGATGTTCGGGTGCTTCTTGTTGAAGGCCGGAATGATCTTGGTGTTCCACACATCCGCATCGTCGTTGCGCCAGCTCTCGATGGTCAGAGTCTGGGCCGAGGCGGCATTGGCGAAAGCCAGAGCGGCCGCGACGACGGATGCCGTTGCCAGCAGCTGTCCCGCGCGGCGCCGGAAAGCCTTCGAATGGAGATTCTTCATCGTTCTCATCCTCCGTAACCCGAAGGCGGCTTTGAGACGCGCCTTACGAGCATGTTCCCTTTTGTTGCCCCGTGCCCATTATGTGCATTCTTGTGCTTCCCAGCAGGCAGCCATGACTGTTTCACTGGTCGATGCGTTGGACAAGTGACCTCATATTGGTATCGACAAATTTCAAAGACAACTCCCCCTCGACTGGATCCTCTGGAAATCACCGGTTTCCCTCCGCGCTCTCGCGAGTCTGCATCCACAGGGCAGGACTGTCAGACTCCCGGCAATGCGGTTGCCACCCCTTCCCGAACTGGACATTAAGTGGCATTGTGCCGTCCGATTGTTCGAGCTGGAGATCCATCCGCGCATGACCGACCTCCTGTTCCTTGGCATTGATGGCGGCGGCACCAAGTGCCGGGCGCGCCTGCGCAATGCACAAGGCGATCTCCTGGGGGAAGGAACGGGCGGCCCATCCAATATCCGCCTCGACCCCGAACTGGTCTGGAACTCGATTTTGACGGCATGCCGCGAAGCGCTGTCCCAGGCTGGGCTTCAGGAGAGCGATCTCGGCCGGGTTCATGCCGGCATGGGGGCCGCAGGCGCGGGCCAGACCAGTGCGGTCGAGCGCCTGCTGGCGCGCTCCCATCCCTTTGCATCCTTCGAGATCGACACGGATGCCCACACCGCCTGGCTCGGCGCTTTCAACGGAGGCGATGGGGCGATTCTCATCGTCGGCACCGGCTCCTGCGGCTATGGCGGCGTGAGCGGCCAATGCCACTATGTCGGAGGCTGGGGCTATGAGGTGTCCGACGAGGGCAGCGGGGCCGCCATCGGGCGGGAACTCCTGCGGCGCTGCATCTGGGCCCATGACGGCCGGACGCCATCGACCGCGCTCTCGGATGCGATGCTCGCCGAGTTCAAGAACGATCTCGAGGTCCTGGTCGACTGGGTCGGCAAGGCCCGGCCGAGCGATTACGGGCGCTATGCCCCGCTCGTCCTCGACTATGCTGAGCGGCGGGACCCGCTCGCCATCGACCTCGTTGCGAATGCGGCCGCCGGCCTGGGCCTGATCGCCACGCGCCTCCTTGATCTCGGCGCTCCGGCTATCTGCCTCTTCGGCGGCCTCGCCGAGCCCATGCGCCCCTGGTTGCCGCCCCCTGTCCAGCGGACCATTGCGGTTCCCATGGCTGATGCGGTCGACGGCGCCATCCTGCTAGCGCGCACGGCCGTGACAGGGAGATCCTCATGAGCGATCAAGCCGGCGAGGCCCTGTCGCTTCTCCCCCTCAATGAGGCCAACCCCACGCCCCTGTATCTTCAGCTGCAGCAATCCATCGAGGAGGCCGTGCGCAAGGGCACGCTCAAAGCGGATGCTGCGTTGCCGGGAGAGCGGGATCTTGCCAAACAGCTCGGCATTTCGCGCGTCACCGTGCGCAAGGCCATCACCGGCCTTGTGCAGAAGGGCGTGCTCGTCCAGCGCTGGGGCTCGGGCACCTTCATCGCGCAGCAGATGCGCCTGGAGCAGCCCCTGTCCCGCCTGTCGAGCTTCACGGACGATATGTCGGCTCGCGGCCTGAAATCCTCGGCCGTCATGCTGAGCCAATCCACCGGGCCGGCCTCGACGGATGAACTCATGGCACTCGGCCTCTCACCCGGCGATCGGGTGAGCCGTGTGAACCGCCTGCGCTTGGCGAACGGCATTCCCATGGCGATCGAGAATGCCGTCCTTCCATCACGCGTCCTGCCGGATCCGTCCCTGGTGCAGCAATCCCTCTATGCTGTGCTGCACGAGAAGGGCTTTATGCCGGCCCGCGCCTTGCAGCGCCTCCATGCGGTGCTCCTGAACGAGGAACAGGCCTCGCTCCTCGGCGTTCCGCCCCAGAGCCCTGCGCTCTATATCGAGCGTCGCTCCTTCACGGCCGCCGGTGAAATGGTCGAGTTCACCTCGTCCTACTACCGGGGCGATGCCTATGATTTCGTGGCTGAGCTGACCATCAGCCAGCCCGAACGGATGCAGAATGATGACATTTGAAACGAACAGCGCTGTTTCCACCGTCACGGCCATGCTGCGCGAAGCGCAGGAGGCTCCGCAGGTGGTCGCATCCCTGCTCAAGAGCAATGCGCCACTTTGTCGGGACCTGGGCGGGCGTTTGCGTGCCTCTCCTCCGCCTTTTGCCGTAACCTGCGCGCGGGGCAGCTCGGACAATGCGGCAACCTTCGTCAAATACCTGCTTGAAATCCATTCCGGTCTGGTGACCGCCTCCGTCGGCCCGTCGGTCACGTCGGTCTACGAGGCGCGTCCGCGCATGCGCAACGCGCTGTTCCTCGCCGTATCGCAATCGGGCCGCAGCCCGGACATTCTCAATCTTGCCCGGGCCGGGCGTGATGACGGCGCACTGACGGTCGCGCTGGTGAACGACACCTCCTCGCCGCTCGCCTCCACCTGCGAGGTGGTGCTGCCACTTCACGCAGGCCCCGAGAAGAGCGTGGCCGCCACGAAGTCATTCATCGCGGCCCTGGCAGCAGGCCTGCAGCTCGTTGCTTACTGGTCGCAGGATCAGGACCTGCTCAACGCGCTCGATACGCTGCCGGACATTCTAGCCAAGGCGTCTGCTGTCGATTGGTCGCCCGCGCTGCCGCTCCTTGCGGATGCCGACAACCTCTTCGTCGTCGGACGCGGCGTCGGCTTCGCCGTGGCGCAGGAAGCAGCCCTCAAGCTCAAGGAGACCTCGGGCGTTCATGCGGAAGCCATGAGCGCTGCCGAGCTGATGCACGGCCCCTGGACTCTCGCGGGCGATCACTTCCCGATCCTCGTGCTCAGCCAGCAGGATGAGACCCTGAGCGGCGTCAACGATCTCGTGACGAAGCTGAACGAACAGGGCGTCCCCGTCGTGGTCGCGGGCGCGGCGGAAGGGCCGGCCTCGGTCATGCTGCCGCCCGTCGAGGACGTGCATCCCTATCTCGCGCCGATCGCTCTCATCCAGAGCTTCTATCCGCTCGTGAATGCCGTTGCGCTGGCGCGCGGGCGTAATCCCGACAGCCCGCCGCGACTGCGCAAGGTGACGGAGACCGTCTGATGGCCGTTGCCCTGATCGGCGCCCGCGTTTTCGACGGGTCGCACATGCTCGACGGCCGCGCCGTCGTCATCGAGAACGGCCGCATCGCCGGCGTGCCGCATGAGCGGGATCTCGGCTCCGGGATTGAGCGCCACGCAGTGAGTGGCCTCTTGGCTCCCGGCTTCATCGACGTTCAGGTCAATGGCGGCGGCGGCGTTCTCTACAACGACGTGCGCTCTGTCGAAGGTATCAGGGCCATCGCAAAAGCACACCGGGCCTATGGCACCACAGGCCTCCTGCCGACCTTCATCACCGACACCCGCGAGGCGATGGCAGAAGCGGTCGAGGCCATGCGGCAGGCTCTGGCGGCACGCGTCCCCGGCGTTCTCGGCATCCATGTCGAAGGCCCCTTCATCAGCCCCGAGCGCAAGGGCGTGCATAACCCTGCCTTCATGCGGCCGATGGAAGAGGAAGACATCGCGATCCTGACCTCGCTGAAGGAGGGCCGCACCCTGGTGACGCTGGCGCCTGAGCGCAACAGCATGCAGTCCATCGCACGCCTCGCCTCAGCCGGTGTGCTGATCTGCGCCGGGCATACGGCGAGCGACTACGCCACCGTTGTGGAGGCCGTCCGACACGGCCTGCGCGGTTTCACGCATCTCTTCAACGCCATGCCGCCGCTGGCCGGGCGCGATCCTGGCCCTGTGGGTGCGGCCCTCGACAGCCGGGATACGTGGTGCGGCCTCATCGTCGATGGACACCACGTGAGCGATGCAGCCTTGCGTGTAGCCATTGCCGCCAAAGGCACGGAGCGGATGATGCTGGTGACCGACGCCATGTCGGTGACGGGCACGGACTTGACGAGCTTCGAGCTTCACGGCCGAACAATTTATCGCAAGGACGGCCGTCTCACGACCGAGGACGGAACCCTCGCCGGCTCCGACCTCGACATGGCGAGTGCAGTGCGCAACAGCGTGGAGCGCTTAGGGCTCGCCCTGCCGGACGTGCTGCGCATGGCATCTCTCGTGCCGGCAGGCTTCCTGCGGCTCGATCATGAGCTCGGCCGCATCGCGCCGGGCTACCGTGCCGATCTGGTTCTCCTCGACGCGAGCCTGCAGGTGCGCCAGACTTGGATCACCGGTCAAAGCGAATAAGGGAAAACCTTGATGAGCACGCAGCGGGTTCTGGTCGTCGGCCTCGGCAATATGGGTCTGTCCCATGCCCTCGCCTACACGCGGATCGAGGGCTACGAGGTTGCTGGGCTCTGCACACGCAACATCGAATCCATGGACTTGCCTGAGGCTCTGCGCGGGGCTCCTCGCTTCACCGATTTTGAAGAAGCGCTTGTAGCAACCAAGCCGGACGTGGTGTCCATCAACACCTGGTCCGACACTCACGCGCCTTATGCCATCAGGGCCATGGAGGCAGGTGCCCATGTGTTCGTGGAAAAGCCCCTGGCCGACACGGTCGAGGATGCACAGCGCGTCGTCGATACGGCCATGCGCACCGGGCGCAAGCTCGTCATCGGCTATATCCTTCGCCACCATCCGTCCTGGATCAAATTCATCGAGATTGCGCGGACGCTCGGCACCCCGCACGTCTTCCGCATGAACCTCAATCAGCAATCGAGCGGATCGGCCTGGGAGGCGCATAAGCGGCTGCTGCAATCCCTCTCGCCCATCGTCGATTGCGGCGTGCATTATGTCGATGTCATGTGCCAGATCACGAAGGCGAAACCCGTGCAGGTCCACGGTGTCGGCACGCGCCTCACCGAGGACATGCCGGCCGGCATGTACAATTACGGCCACCTTCACGTGACCTTCGACGACGGCTCCGTCGGCTGGTACGAGGCCGGCTGGGGGCCGATGATGAGCGAGACGGCCTATTTCGTGAAGGACGTGATCGGCCCGAAGGGCAGCGTCAGCATCGTCATGGCCGAGACGGTCGGTGACATCCGCTCCGACGACATCAACGCGCATACGAAGACCAACCAGATCCTGCTTCATCATGCGGCCCTGAAGGATGATGGGAGCTTCGCAAAGGCCGACGAGCGGATCAGCACCACGGACGAGCCGGACCATGACGAACTCTGTGAGCGTGAGCAGCGCTACCTCCTGCGGGCGATCCAGGAGGATCTCGACCTGACGGATCACATGAACGATGCCGTTCGCTCCCTGCGCATCGTGCTCGCAGCCGACGAGGCCGTGCGGACGGGCCGGGTGGTTTCGCTTTAGGAGGGTAAGTATATCTCGAACCTCATCCTGAGGAGCAGCCGTGAGGCTGCGTCTCGAAGGAGGATCCAGAGGGCACTGGACGATCCTTCGAGACGGCCGCTGCGCGACCTCCTCAGGATGAGGACGGTGGGTTGATCTGCCTAAGGCTTGGTAATCAGCCCTTCACGTAAAGAACGAAGCTGCGGCTCTTTCCAGCAAAGTCCCGGTCGTATTCTCGCTCCACCTGCCAACCGTGGCGCTCATAGAAGCGGCGTGCCCCATGATTGTCGCGGAAGCATTCGAGGCTTCTGGCGCCTTGCTGCTCCGCAGCTTCCAGGAGAAGTGATCCGCCACCGCTGCCGCTCGCTACAGGATCCATGAACAGCATGTCGATATGACCGTCGGTCATGAGCAGGAAGCCTACGGGCCTTTCGCCTGAACACGCAACCAGCATGTGCTTCCATGAGGACGTGAAACGCTCGACAAAGAAAGCCTCGTCGCGGCCCGCAAGCACATCCGGTTCCAGTATCCCTGCAAAGGCAGCCCGGTAGGACTGCTCGGCGATCGCCGCCAGGACCGGAACGTCGTCAGCTCCGGCAGGCCGTACGATCACGTCTGCCCTCTCAGGCGCGGATCGAGGGTGTCGCGTAAGGCGTCCCCGAGAAGATTGAAGCCGAAAGACAGGAACAGGATGGCAAAGCCCGCGAAGATCGCGCTCCAGGGAGAGAGCATGAGGAAGTTGCGGCCTTCCGACAGCATCAGGCCGAGGGACGGCGTGGGCGGCTGGGTGCCAAGGCCAAGGAAGGAGAGCGAGGCTTCCACTAGGACGGCTGCGGAGAGCAGCAGGCTCGTCTGGACGAGGATCACGGAGGCGAGGTTCGGCAGGATGTGCAGGAAGATGATGCGAGCGTCAGACGCGCCGATGGCACGGGCTCCCGCCACATACTCGCTCTCGCACAGCACCAGAGCCGGGCCGCGCAGGAGCCGGGCGAAGATCGGCGTGTAGACCACCGCTATGGCGGCGGCCGCGCTGTAGGTGTGCGGCCCCAGCACCGCGATGATGCCGATGGCGAGCAGCATGACCGGAAAGGCGAAGAGCACGTCCATGATGCGCATGATGATGCGGTCGAGCCAGCCGCGGTAATAGGCAGCCACAAGCCCGAGGGTGCCCCCGGCCAAAAGCGCAATGGTGACAGCGAGCAGGCAGGCGATGAGCGAAGTGCGGTAGCCGTAGAGGATGCGGGTCAGCACATCGCGGCCGAGCTGGTCGGTGCCGAACCAGTTCAGCCCGGTCGGCGCCCGCAGGCGCCGCGCCACGCTCTGCGCCATGGGATCGTAGGGCGCGAACAGTGGCGCCCCAAGGGCAAGGATGATCTGGATCGCCACCAGGGCGACCGCGAAGGTCAACAGCTTGTTCTTGGCCAGACGCTGCACGGCTCTAAGCCCTCACGCGGGGGTCGACGACGATGTAGAGGAGGTCGACGAGGAAGTTCACGAGGACGAAGCCTGCCGTAACCACAAGGATGGTGGCCTGGATCAGCGGGTAGTTGCGCTCGGCGATGGCTCCAAGAATGAGTCGGCCGAGGCCCGGGATAGCGAAGACCTGCTCGACCACGATGGCGCCGCCGAGCAGATAGCCCGTCATGATGCCGACGCTGGTGAGAAACGGGATCAGAGCATTGCGTAGGGCATGCTTGTAGACGACCTTGCGCTCAGCCAAGCCCTTGGCACGCGCCGTGCGGACATAATCCTGACCGAGCGCATCCAGCATCGCTGAGCGCACGAGACGCGAGAGATTGGCGAGGATCGGCAACGCCAAGGCGATGGCCGGCAGCGTCATCCGCTGGAGGTTGCCGATAGGATCCTCCGAGAATGGCACATAACCGAGCGATGCGAAGCCCGGCGCCCAGGAGGCAAGAAGCAGGATCAGCACGATGCCAAGCCAGAAGGAGGGAATCGTCAGGCCGGCGATGGCCGTCACGCGCATCGCCACATCGGCCGCACCGCCGCGGGTCTGCGCCATCAGGCAGCCGACGGGCACCGCCAGCACGGCGCCGATGAGAAGCGCCAGGAAGGTGAGCTCCAGCGTCGGCCACAGGTGCAGGAAAATCTCGCCGGCCACGGGCCGTCCCGTCCAGAGGGACGTTCCGAAGTCACCGCGGAGCGCCGCCCCTGCCCAGAGCAGGTACTGCTCGACGATGGGGCGATCGAGGCCGACACGGCGGTTGAGCTCCGCCATGCGCTCAGGCGTGATCTCGGTGTTCGCACCCAGCATGATCGCCACCGCATCGCCCGGGATCAGGCGGATCATCAGGAACACGATGATCGACACGCCGAACAGGACGAAGATCAGATCGATGAAGCGTGCGAGCAGAACGCGATTCATGCAGGTTAGGCTCTTTGGTGAAAAGATCCCGGCGCCGCACGGATGCGACGCCGGGTGAGAGAAGCCGCTCAGTAGGAGGCGTTGCGCAGCAGCATGAGCGAGCGGTTCGGCAGCACGTCATAGCCCTGCAGCTTGCTGTTCATGGCAGAGAACAGGGTGCCGTAGGTCAAGTGTGCGGCTGGGCCGGAACAGGCGAGCTTCTGCTGCACCTTGTCGTAAGCCGTCTTGCGCGCCGCCTGATCCTGCTGGCTGCGGGCCTGATCAAGCAGGCCGTCGATTTCCGCGTCCGAATACTTGAACACGTTGGTCGATCCGCCCGTCCGGAAGGTGCGGTAGAAATACTCATCCGGATCCGGCTGGCCGGCATTGATCGAGGCGAACATGTCGAAGTTGCTGTTGCGCCAATCCTGGATGAACTGGCCCTGCTCCTGATTGACCAACTCGACCTTGAAGCCAGCCTTGTTCAGCTGCTCCTGCACCACCTGGGCGATGTCCTTCACATCCTGACGCGGCAGGACCTTCAGGGTCACGGCGACAGGCGTTGAGACGCCCGCTTCCTTCAGGAGCGCCTGAGCCTTCGCCGGGTCGGGCTTGTAGCAGGCGAACTGGCTCACATTGAGCGCCCAGGATTTCAGGGCCGGCGACAACGGGCCACCCGGAACGCCTGCACCGAAGAGAGCCGCGTCTACGATCTCCTGGCGGTTGATGGCGTAATTCACCGCCTCGCGCACCTTCGCGTTGTCGAAGGGCGGCTTCGACACGTTCATGCCGATGAGCGTGTAGGCGAGATCCATGGTCTCGGCGAGCTTCACGTTCGGCTTGCCCTTGAGCTGCAGGGCCGTGGCCGCATCGATGTTGGGTAGGAGCGCGTATTGCCCGTTGCTCAGGCCCACCTGACGGGTGGCCGATTCAGGCACGATGTTGAACTTGAGTCCGGCGAGCTTCGGCAGGCCCTTCTCCCAATAGGCGTCGTTCTTGGTCAGAAGAATGAAGCCGTTGGGCTGCCATTCCTGGAACTTGAACGGACCCGTGCCGACCGGCGCCTTCTGCAAGGCGTCCTTGTTCGCCTCCATGGCGCTCGGCACGATCGCGATATAGGCAAGCGAACTCAGGAGCGCGGCGGACGGCTCCTTGAGCTTCAGCTCGACGGTCTGGGGATCGACCGCATTGGCGCTCTCAATCGCCGCGAGACGGCTCGCCAGCGGCGAGGCGATGTCCTTGCTCTGCACGCGCTTGATGGAGGCGACCACGTCCTCCGCGTTCATGTCGGAGCCGTCGTGGAATTTCACGCCCGAGCGCAGCTTGAAGGTATAAGTCTTCCCGTCCGGCGCAGCAGTCCAGGATTCGGCGAGGCTTGGGACGGTCTTCAGATCCTTGTCGATGGCCGTGAGGCCTTCATAGACATTGCCGTTCACCACCATGAAGCTCGGGAATGCGGTGATGAGATGCGGGTCAAGACCTGTCGGGCCTGCATCCGCGCCGATTTCGAGAACCTGAGCCGAGGCAGAGGCTATTGCCGCCACCATGAAACCTGCGCCGATCGCGCCGCGCAGTGCTGACCTGACCATACGTTTTTTCCTCCCTTGGAAGCCGCAGGCCAATTTATAGGCCATCGCCGCGAACCTGTCATGGTCCAATATCATACCACTCTGGACCGGCTCGCCCGCTGTGCTATGGTCGCGACCAAGCACGCAAAGCCGGAGAAACAGATGTCGGATCGTTCCATCGTCAAAGCCATCGGGGTGATCAGCGGCACATCAATGGACGGCATTGACGTCTCCATTGTCGACACGGACGGCGACACCATCGTGAGACCAGGGCCGGGACGCACCTTCTCCTATCCTGAGAACTTGAGAAAAACCCTTCAGGCACTGATTGCCGAACCGGCGCGGGCGCAGAGCGAGCCGCTGGAGGATCTCGAACAGGCCGTGACGGAGGCTCATATCGCGGCCATCCGGCGCTTCATGGCGGAGACCGGGATCAGCTCCGCGGAGGTGAAGCTCATCGGCTTTCACGGTCAGACCGTCTATCACCGGCCGGAGGTCCGCTTCACGCGCCAGCTTGGTCTTGGCCCGAAGGTTGCCGAGGCGCTTGGCATCGACACCGTCTATCGCTTCCGCCATGCGGATGTCGCGTCAGGGGGCGAAGGCGCGCCATTCGTTCCGCTTTATCATCGCGCGCTCGCCAGCAACCTCGCGCAGCCCGTCATGATCCTCAACCTCGGCGGCGTCGGAAACGTCACTTATATCGACGGCGATGTGGTGATCGCCTTTGACACGGGACCGGCGAGCGCCCTGCTCGATGATTTCGTGCTGCGCCGCCGCGGCCTGAGCTATGACGAGAATGGGCAGCTCGCTTCCTCCGGCACAGCCGACGCGACACTCGTCTCCGCGTTCATGCAGAACCCGTTCTTCGACCGGCCCGCGCCAAAATCTCTCGACCGCCAGGATTTCCACGCCCGCGCCAAAGGCGTGGAAGCGCTCTCGGATGAGAACGGCGCGGCGACTCTGGCTGAGTTCACGATCCAATCCGTCGTCGCGGCTTTGCGTCATGTGCCCCGCGCACCGCAGCGTTGGCTGGTGACCGGCGGCGGGCGGCGCAACGCTCATTTCATGAGGCGCCTGCATGAGGAACTCGGCGTTGCCGTTGATCCTGTGGAATCCGTGGGCTGGGATGGTGATTTCATCGAGGCGCAGGCTTTCGGCTATCTCGCTGTGAGGTCGACCCTCAATCTGCCTTTGAGTCTGCCAACCACGACCGGCGTGCCGCATCCCATGCCCGGCGGCGAACTGCACCGCGCCGCGTGAGACGGCTATGGCCCTGACAAAACTGATCGACGAAGCCTTTGCGCCCGCCGCCTCCTCGATTCGGAGCGGCAACATACCCGGAGCGATCCTCGGACTTGTCACAGCAGATGGCGAGCGCGCTGTGCAATGGGCAGGTTACGCGCAGATCGAGCCGGAGCACGACAATGTTTCCCGTGGAACATGGTTCGATCTTGCCTCGCTCACGAAGGTGATCTTCACGACCACGCGCATTCTGCACTTGGTCGAGCAGGGCCGGATCGCGCTCGACGACCCGTTGGTGTCGGTGATCCCGGATCTGCGCCAGTACGACATGAACGCGGCCGAGCGGCGACTCACCTTCCGCCAATGCCTCGCGCACCAGACGCATCTGCCGGCCGTGGAGCCGCTCTATACCTATGGGCAGGACCCGAGCACGCTGCGCGCCTTCATCCTGCAACGCGTCTGGCAGCCGGGACCGTCGGTCTATTCCGACATCAATTACATCCTGCTCGGCATCGCCATCGAGCGCATCACCGGGCAGGCGCTGATCGATCAGCCGCTGCCTGAACGCTTCTCGTTCCGGCCCGATCCCAAACTCTGCGCCGCAACCGAGAAGGACACCTGGCGCGGGCGCTTGATCCGCGGCGAAGTGCATGACGAGAACGCCTATGCCCTGGGCGGCGCCTCGGGCCATGCGGGACTGTTCGGCACCATCGACGGCGTGCTCGACTTCGCCCATGCGCTCCTCGACGGAACGGGGCTTTCGCCAGACTCCATCAAGGCGATCCGCACGCGGGAATCGGAGAAGCGGACCGTGGGCTGGGAAGGCTTCTATCCCGGCTGGCACGGCGGCGATGTCTGCTCGCCGGACACGATCGGCCATACGGGCTTTACGGGCACCGGCTTGTGGATCGATTTCGAGCGCGGTCTTGCCTGGTCGCTCCTGACCAACCGGGTCCATCCGAGCCGGCACAAGGACAGCGGGATCCTTCCCCTTCGCCGTGCAACGGGCGAGCAGGTGATCGCGTTGTTCGACCGGCAGTCGTGACTTCAAGGATGCCAACAGAAAAGTTGATGGCCAGCGCCTGTCAGGCCTCTCCAGGCGATTGTTGCGGGCCTCAACTGGTCCTATACTGGTCTGGAAGAAAGTTGGCATAATGGCGACAGAACATTTCAGTACCCGCTACCAGGACCTCGACACTTGGCCGAGCCTCGATGTGCTCTCGGCCTTTCTCGAGGGACAGCTCTCCGCCGTCGCAGCCGTCAGGCCTGCCCTCCCGGCCATTGCTTCCGCAGCGGAAGAGGCCGTGCCGCGCCTGCGCCGTGGCGGGCGGCTCGTCTATGCCGGCGCCGGAACCTCGGGCCGCATCGGCGTTCAGGACGGCACGGAACTGCCGCCCACGTTCAACTGGCCCGACGACCGCATCGTCTATCTGATTGCCGGCGGTGAAGGCGCCATCATGCAGGCGGTCGAGAATGCCGAAGACTCGGTCGAGGAGGGCATCGCGGGCATTTGCGACAACAATATCGGACCCGACGATGTGGTGATCGGCGTGGCCGCCAGCGGCCGGACGCCTTTCACGATTGCGGCCCTCAAGGAGGCGTCCGCGCGGGGCGCCCAGACCATCGGAATCTCCAACAATCCGGACACGCCGCTGCTCGAGGTCTGCTCCCATCCGATCCTGGCCGATACGGGTGAGGAGGTGGTGGCCGGCTCGACGCGGATGAAGGCCGGCACCGCGCAGAAAGTCATTCTCAACCTGCTCTCGACCCTAATCATGGTCAGGATGGACCGGGTCTATCGCGGCCTCATGGTCAACATGCGCGCAACCAACGCCAAGCTGCGCCGCCGCAGCGAGATCATGGTGATGCAGATCACCGATTGCGACGAGGCCACGGCGACGGATGCCATCTTGGAGGCCGGCGGTGACCTGAAGACCGCCGTGCTTATCGCCATGGGCGCCAGCCCGGCGGACGCGCAGGGCGCGCTTGAGCGTCACGACGGCAATCTGCGCAAGGCTCTGGCGGATCTCCCCAGGACGTCCTAACAAAAAGTCGATTAGAAAGCTGGCACTCACAAGAAGGCAGCGGGCGCATGGGGCTGGGGCTGGGCATCGATGCGGGTGGAACCGCCACGCGATGGCGGCTGGCGGATGCCGGCGGCCGATGCATTGCCGAAGGTTCGGTCGCGCCCCTGACCGGCCACCTCTTTTCCGCCGCTGCGGAAGAGCGCGCCCGGCAGATCGTTCTCGACATGGCGCAGGCGGTGTTCAAGACGGGAAAGCCGCTGGGCATCATCGCGGGCATCACCGGCCTCACCCGGGAGACCCCTGCGGAGGCCACCATGCGGGCGATGTTCGCCGAGACCTTCGAACTGCAGCCCGAAAAAGTCTTCGTCGCGGAGGACATGTGGATTGCCTACCTGGCTTACTTTGAGCTGGGCGAAGGCATCCTGGTCTATAGCGGCACCGGCTCCATCGGCTACTACCTGTCCGAGGACAAGCAGGTGATCCGGGTCGGCGGGCGCGGCAACCTCATCGACGATGGCGGCTCCGGCTTCTGGATTGCCCGCGAGGCGCTGAAAGCCATTCTGCGCACCGAGGAGGAAAGCCCCGGTGCAGGCTGGACCTCGACGCTGGGCACCTGCTTGGCCCGGGCCCTCGGCGGCACCGACTGGAACATCGTCCGCTCCTTCGTCTATGGCGGTGACCGGGGCAAGATCGGGTCGCTGGCCCGCGCCGTGGGCGAGGCAGCCTCTGCCGATGACGCTACGGCCCTTCACATTCTGCGGGAAGCCGGCGAGGAACTGGCTCGCCTTGCCAATGCCCTGATCAAGCGCCTCGGCCCTCGGCCGGTGGCCCTGGTGGGCGGCAGCGCACGTCTCCATCCGATCGTCTCAAGCGCCTTCCGCAAGGAGCTCATCGCTCCCGTCGAGTTCATCGCGACCGATCTGGACGCGGCCCTGACGGCGGCCCGCCTGGCCGCAACGCTCAACAGGCCCTGAGAAACCGCCAAGCCCAAAGGCCAAGACCGCACGGCTTGCCTATTCATTCCCGCTCGTCCAAGACTCGGGCGGCGAATTCAGCGGGACGATGACGAACGATGCATGCTCTCTTTGTCGGACAGACCTATATCGACGTGACCTTCCTGGCGGACGAGTTGCCGACCGGGGACGAGAAGACCGTGGCGCGGGATTATGCGATCTCGTTCGGCGGCAACGCGGTCACGGCGGCCTTTGCCTGCGCCAAGCTGGGACTTCCGCCGGACCTGCTCACCTCGATTGCCGATGACTGGCTCGGCCGCATGTTCATCGACATGGCAGCGAAATACGGCATCTCGGTTCATCACCGGAAGGTCCACGAATCCTCCCTGTCCTTCATCATGCCCCGGGGCGGCAAGCGCGCCATCGTGCGCTGCCGCGATGACCATTACCTGCACCCCGTCCCGCCCCTGAACCTGCAGGGCTGCCGGGCCCTCCACCTCGACGGTCACCAGGCCGATGCCGCCATGCATTACGCAAAGGCCTGCCGCGAGACCGGAATTCTTACCTCGCTCGACGGCGGCGGCCTGCGTTCCAACACCCATGAACTCCTTGAATTCATCGATGTCGCCATCGTGGCCGAGCGCCTGTGCGAGCAGATGGACCTGACCCCGGCTGGAATGCTGGAGTATCTCAAGAGCCGCGGCTGCAAGATTGGCGGGGTGACCTTGGGCGAGCGCGGCCTCGTCTGGTACGACGAGACCGGCCAGGAGGGTGTCCTGCCCGCCCTCGACGTTCCGGGCGACAAGGTGGTGGACACCAACGGTGCGGGCGACATTTTCCACGGCGCCTATGTCTATTCCGCCATGGCCCGGCCGGAGCTGCCCTGGCGTGAGCACTTCATCTTCGCCCGCGGGGCCTCGTCCCATGCCATCCAGCATCTCGGCAACGAGGCGAGCTTGCCCACGATCGCCGATATCGCGCAGGTGCAGGTGCAGTTTCCGGAGAAGGCGCCGTCCAAAGCTCCGCTGGATGCTCCAGATGTGTCTGGACAAAGCAAGATGACGGCTTAGAACAATATTACAAACTAATATCGTCATAGCATCGGCACCCCACATTCGTGTGCTTTCGCAAAGGATGTCTGCGTGAGTCCCTCTCAACCCTGGGCCTATGGACTCGATGAGCTTCGCCTCCAGGGGGGAGAGGAAGGATTCAGCCGGGAGGCTTTATCCGAACTTCTGGAGAATGTGCCGCTGGCCATTGCCGTGACCCTTGGGGCGGATCAGCAATTCGCCTTTGCGAACCGCCTGTTCCGGTCCGCCCTGGCTGTCCCCGACGAGGATCTTGTCGGCAGGACCGTGTCCGAGATCATGGGTGAAAGATACACCCCTGAACTTTGGACCTTGCGCGAGAAGGTGTTTCAGACCGGTGAGCCGCAGGAACTGAAGGATCATGCCCTCGTGCTCACGCCGGGCACAACCACCTATTGGGACATCAAGCTTCTGCCGGTGCGCGATGGGGGCGATCAGATCAGCGGCATCCTGACTCTGGCCGCCCATGTCACGGAGCGCGTCAAGGCGCGCGGCGATGCCGAACTCAAGGCCCGCGAGGTTACGCTTCACAACGAGCGTCTGGCGCTTGCCGTCGAGGCGACGGAGATGGGCCTGTGGGAGTGGAACGCCCAGACCGGCGAGACCTTCTGGTCCGACCGGCAGAAGGACATCTTCGGCCTGCCGAAGAGCGAGCCGGCGACCTATGAGTTCTGGCACTCGGCCATTCACCCGGACGATCGCGAACACGTGGTGAGCAGCGTCGGGTCCTTAAGCGACCCCCGGTCGGGCGGGCAGATCCAGATCGAGCACAGAATCGTCCGCCCTGACGGAGAGGTCCGCTGGATCCTCAGCCGCGGCCGCATGCTCTACGAGATCGTCAATGGCGAGCTGAAACCCGCCCGCGTTCTCGGAACGATCATCGACATCACGGAGCGCCGCAGAAACGAAGAGGTTCGGCAGCTTCTGGTGCAGGAGCTCAATCATCGGGTCAAAAACCTCTTCGCCATGACCAGCAGCATGATTGCCATGACGGCGCGAACCGCACAGACGCCGAAGCAGATGGCCGCCGCCTTGCGCGGACGCATCGACGCCTTGGCCCGCGCCCATGAGTTGATCCGCCCGGCCATTACGGGCAGTGACCCGACCGACGAAGAGACCACGGTCGAGAAGATCGTGGAGGCCATTTTGGCGCCGCATATCAACCAGGACGCGCCTTCACCTATGACGCTCGAAGGGCCGGCAGTGAGGATCGGCCCGAAGGCCGCAACGATCCTGACCCTGGTGCTGCACGAGCTTGCCACCAACGCGTTGAAATACGGCGCCCTCTCGACTCCCGAAGGCCGCCTGAGGATCACCTGGGTGCGGGGCGTGACGCTCACGCTCACATGGCAGGAGGAAAACGGACCGGCGACCCAGGGCGTGCCGAGCACGGAAGGGTTCGGCTCGAAGCTCGTGCGCCGGAGCGTGACGGACCAGCTCGGCGGCGCCATCGCCTATGACTGGCGCCCTGAGGGCTTGCAGGTGCGCATCGACCTGCCGCTGAACCAGCTCGAAGTCTGATCCGGCGGTGTGATTCCCGGCTGGAGATGGCGAAGCCATCGCAGGGGAAGGGAAACCATCGCTCCGTGCTTGATCGCGGATCCCCTTCCCTCGCCTGCGGCTTAGCCTGAAGATGACACACTCCACGTCATGACCGGGCTTGTCCCGGCGATCCACGTTTTAGGAAACACTCACCTCATCCTGAGGAGCCGCTGCAAGCGGCGTCTCGAAGGAGCTTCCAGGGGACACCGGATCCTCCTTCGAGACGGATTGCTCACGCAATCCTCCTCAGGATGAGGTTTGTGAGTTGGAAACCCTCAAGATGTGGATCCCCGGAACCAGTCCGGGAATGACGGGGTGCTTTGAGCCTTAAGCCGCCTTCTTCTGATAATCCTTCACGTCCGAGAACTGGATCGCCTTGTAGCGGTCGACCTCGTATTGAAGGTTGAACTGGTTCGCCGCCATGAACACGGGCGCCTCGTCGAGATCCCGCGCCATGGACGACAGGTGGCTCTCGATGAACTTGTCGAGCTCCCGCGGGTCGTCCGCCGTGATCCAACGGCAGATGGAGAAGCGCGTCGGCTCGTAGTCGATCGGCAGGCCATACTCGGCGGCCAAGCGCTCCTTCAGCACGTCGAGCTGCAGGGCGCCCACGACGCCCACGATGGCGCCGGAACCGTCCTGCGGCACGAAGAGCTGCACGACGCCTTCCTCGGCCATCTGCTGCAGGGCCTCGCGCAGCTTCTTCGCCTTCATGGCATCCTGCAGCTTGATGCGGCGCAGGATTTCCGGCGCGAAGCTCGGCACGCCGCGGAAGACGAGGTCCTCGCCCTCGGTGAGCGTATCGCCGATGCGCAAGGTGCCGTGGTTCGGAATGCCCACCACGTCGCCGGCCCAGGCCTCGTCCGCGATGGCGCGATCCTGCGCGAAGAAGAATTGCGGCGAGTTCAAGCTCATGGGCTTGCCCGTGCGCACGAGCTTCGCCTTCATGCCGCGCTGGAGCTTGCCGGAGCAGATGCGCATGAAGGCGATGCGGTCGCGGTGGTTCGGATCCATGTTGGCCTGGATCTTGAACACGAACCCCGACATCTTGGGCTCGCCCGCCTCGACAAGGCGCTTGTCCGCCTCCTGGCCGCGCGGCGGCGGTGCGTAGGCGGCCAGCGCGTCGATGAGGTCGCGCACGCCGAAATTGCGCAGAGCCGAGCCGAAGAACACCGGCGTGAGATGGCCCTCCCGGAAGGCCTGCAGGTCGAAGGGCTTGCAGGCCTCCTGGGCCAGCATCACCTCCTCCTGCCAGGCATCCGCCTCTTCCGGCGGCAGCAGGCTCATCAGCTTCGGATCGTCAGGACCGGAGACGGGCGTTGGCTCCTCGTCGGTGTCGATGCGGCGCACGACGTTGCGTCGAAGATCGAAGGTGCCGGCAAAGCTCCGGCCCTGGCTGATCGGCCAGGTGACAGGTGCCGTATCAAGCGCCAGCGTCTTCTCGATCTCGTCAAGGAGGTCGAAGGGACTGCGCGCCTCGCGGTCCATCTTGTTGATGAAGGTGACGATCGGGATGTCGCGCATGCGGCACACCTCGAACAGCTTGCGGGTGCGCGCCTCGATGCCCTTGGCCGCGTCTATCACCATGATGGCGGAATCCACCGCCGTGAGCGTGCGATAGGTGTCCTCCGAGAAGTCCTCGTGGCCCGGCGTGTCGAGCAGGTTGAAGACGCAGTCGCCGTACTCGAAGGTCATGACCGAGGTCACCACCGAGATGCCGCGCTCCTTCTCGATGCCCATCCAGTCGGACCGGGTCGAGACGCGGTTCTTCTTCGCCTTCACCTCGCCGGCGAGCTGGATCGCGCCTCCGAACAGCAGCAGCTTCTCGGTGAGCGTGGTCTTGCCCGCGTCCGGGTGGGAGATGATCGCAAAGGTTCGGCGGCGGCCCACCGGGGCCGGGAGATCGGTCATGGTTTTCAAAAATTCTCTGGAAACGAAGGTGGGGGACAGAACGCCGCAGCGCCCTGCCCTTTCGCTGGGCTCTTCTCACCCCATATGGGGCTTTCCCGTCAACAACGAAAGGAGGTGATCCAGTGTCTCATTGTCATACCCTACGTTCCCCGGTTGCCGCGACCTGGATCTTGGCCTCTGCCGAGATTTGTGCGTAACGCACCTTTAAGGGCGGCTCTTCGGGGCCGTGGAACCGACAATGGAAAGGCCGTCCCTCGGGACGGCCTTTCTTGTTTTCAGGCGCTGAGCAGCTTGCCGGTGCGTCTGGCTTCAGTGCCGGCCACCTTGGCCAGCCGCATGCCTTTGGTGACGAAGCGCTGGGCGATCCGGGCGAACATGACGCCGTCGCAGGGCGTCTTAGCCTGGGCCACAGCGCCGGTTATCGGATCGACAACGTCGGCAATCACATCGCCGGCTTTCACCCGAGCCCCGATCTCCGTTTTGAAAACCAGGATGCCATAGGCCGGCGCCTTCACCGGCTCGGAGGCGGCCAGCGGCGTGGCCTGGCACAGGGGCTTCGGCACCTGCGGGGTCTCGCCGGCGATGGCGCCACGCAGGATCAGGTAATCGACAACCGCCGCCGCATCGGCCTGCCCCGTCTCGTGGCTCACGTCCCGCTCGCCCCGGAACTCCAGGGTCGTCGAATGGCAGCCGAAGGAGATCGGACGGTCCGGGAAGCGGTCGGCCAGTTCCGCCCAGGGGCGGCTGCAGGCCTCGTCGAAGGGCTCGTCGCCCGAGACATCCGCCAGCAGATAGGCGTGCGCCCCGATCAGCGCGGAGAGCGGTGCGAACGCCTCTTCCGAGCGGGTATGGGTGTAGAGATGCACGACGGCTTCCGAGTCGCAGTGCATGTCGAGCACGATGTCTGCCTCTTGGGCGAGACCCAGCAGGGCCTTCTTCATCGCCTCGGCCGGGTTGGCGGGCTGCCAAGCCTCACACTCCGCGCGAAGAGCCTCGCGGATCAGCCGCAGATTGGCTTCGCCATCCTGCGTGAGCTTGCCGTCGATGCGCTCGGCCACCTTCGGCACGAAGTCGGGATAGCCGCGGTTGAAGTTGATGCCGTCGGAAAGATTGAAGCGGCCGATATGGTCGCCCAGCACCCTTTGCGCCAAGCCGATGGGATTGGCCGAGGGCACGAGCACGATCTCGCCCTTGATCCGGCCCTCGTTCTCAAGGGCGACGAGGCGCTCGCGCAGGTGATGCGCGGCGATCATGCCCGGTATCTCGTCCGCATGGAGCGAGGCCTGGACATAGATGCGCGGACGGGCGCCTTCCGGGCCGAAGCGCTGGACGGTCAGGGAGAGGTCGGCTCCGGGAGCCAGCGGAGCAAGGGCGATCTGTTCTGTTTTCATCATCCATCAGCAGATTGGAGAGCAGGCGGTCCCTCAGGTAGCCTGCCACCCCTGCGATGGGAAGACGAAGCGCTCGGGATTCGTCACGATGGCGGCCAAGCCCTGCAGGGCCGGCTCCGGGTTGGTGATTGCATAGACGGGTACCTTCCGGGCCCATTCGTCATGAGGCGCCTTGCGGTCGAAAGCTTCGCGGAAGCTGCCGGCCTGGAGGATGTCGATCATCCGGGGCGCGATGCCGCCGGCGATAAACACGCCGCCGGAGGACTCAAAAGTGAGCGCAAGATCGCCGGCGAAGCGCCCGAGGAAGCGCGCGAACAGGTCGAGCGCATCCTTGGCCAAAGGGTCGCCCTCGCGGGCCGCGGCCAGGACGTCGTTGGGCATGGTGAAGGGGCAGTCCACGCAGCGATGGGCGGCGAGCGCCCTGGCGATGCGGAAGAGCCCCGGACCCGACAGCACGACCTCTCCGGAGACGCGCCCGCCCACCCGCTCCAGATGCGGCCAGAGGGCGGTTTCCTCGTCGGTGATCGGCCCGAATTCCATGTGGCCCGCTTCCGTTGCGAGAATGGCGAAGCGGTCCTCCACCGGCACCAGGGCACCGGCGCCCAGGCCCGTGCCCGGCCCCAGCACCACGCGGGCGCCGGACTTGGCCTTCGGGAACGTGCCGATGGGCGCAAGATCGCCCCTCGCCTCGTCGAGCACCGTCACCGAGGCCGCCACCGGCGTATAGTCGTTGACGAGGGTCACCCGTTCGAGATTGAGCGTCCGGCCGATCGCCTCGGCATCGATGAGCCAATGGGCATTGGTCAGCCGGATCGCGGGCGCGTCCACCCTGGTCGCCACTGCGATGATGGCGGAGCGGGGGGCTGCACCCTCGTAAGCCTCAAGCGCGATCCTGATCGCCCCGACCGGATCAGGGGTCTGCGCGGTCAGGGCGCGCGGCAGGAGTTTAACGGGCTCGCCGGGGGCAGGCAGAACGGCGAAGCGGGCATTGGTGCCGCCGATATCGCCGAGCAGAACGGGAAATGCGAACATCGAATCCTATCGTCCTTTTCGCCTTTGACGTCCGATCCTCACGATCAGAACGCCTCCTCCCAGCTCCGGCTCAACCGCACGGCCGAGTTGATGAGACCGACCATGGAATAGGTCTGCGGGAAGTTGCCCCACAGCTCCCCGGTGGTGAAATCCGCATCCTCGGAGAAGAGCCCGAAGGAATTGCGCAGGCTCAGGATGTGCTCGAACAATTCCTTCGCCTCCTCCTTGCGCCCGATGGCGTTCAGAGCATCCACGTACCAGAAGCCGCAGATCATGAAAGCCGTGTGCATGAGCCCGAAATCGTCTTCCACATCATAACGCAGAAGAAGGTCGCCCCGTCGCAACTTCGTCCCGACGGCCTCCACGGTGGCGATGAAGCGCGGATCGTCCGCCTTCACGAAATCGAGTTCCGCCAGGAGCAGGAGCGTGGCGTCGAGGTCGGCGCCGCCGAAGGACGACACGAACGTGCCCGTATCGGCGTTGTAGGCACGCTCATCGATGACCCAGTGCATATGCTCGGCGTTTTCGCGCCAGAAGGCGGCCCGGTCCTCGCGTCCCATGGCCTCGGCGATCTTGATGAGCCGGTCGCAGGCCGCCCAGCACATCACGCTCGGAAAGGTATGAACGGCGGCCTTGGTGCGCAGCTCCCAGGGACCGGCATCGGGTTTATCGAACACCTCGATGGCCCTGTGACCCAGCTTTTCCAGATGTGCGAAGAGGGCGTTGTTGCCGCTGCGGATCAGGCGCTTGTCGAGGAAGGCGTGGACGGAGGCGAGCACGACGCTGCCATAGGCATCGTTCTGGATCTGCGTGTAGGCCGCGTTGCCGACGCGCACCGGGCCCATGCCGCGATAGCCTGCGAGTGCCGTCGCTTCCCGCTCCTCGAGATCGGGCGAACGGGTGATGCTGAAGAGCGGCGGCATGTCCTTCTGGTTCGGATCGGCATCCATGTCGTCGACGATGTTGGTGATGTAGGTGAGGTATTCCTCCATCGTCTTCGTGGTGCCGAGCCGGTTGAGGGCCTGGATCACAAAATAGGCGTCGCGCAGCCAGCAGTAACGGTAATCCCAGTTGCGCTGCGTGTGGGGCGCCTCCGGCACCGAGGTGGTGAGCGCCGCCACGATGGCGCCCGTCTCCTCGAAGTTGCACAGCTTGAGCGTGATGGCAGCGCGGATCACCGCCTCCTGCCAGTCGAACGGGATGGAGAGCGAGCGCACCCAGTCGCGCCAGAAATCGACCGTGCTGTCGAGGAAGGCGCGGGCCGTGGTGTCGGCCTCCGAGCGCAGGGGCTCGTCCTCGCCGAAGAAGAACGACATGGGCCGGTCCACCACGAAGAAGCGCTCGTCCTGAACATAGGAGATCGACGCATCGGTGGTCAGGCGAAGGGATGTATCGGGGCCGACGAAGCGCAGGTGATTGCTGCCGCGGGTCAGGCCGGGCGGATGCTCGCCCCATTCGAAATGCGGACGCAGGCGGACGCGGATGCGCGGGCGCCCTTTGACGGGCGTGACCCGGCGGATCAGCATGGGAGGGCGGAAGGTGCGGTCGAAATGCTTGAAGCGCGGTGCGAAGTCCGTGACCTCGACGACGTTGCCATAGGAATCCGTCATACGCGACACGAGCACTGCGGTGTTCTGGAGATAGCTCTGCTCGCAAGCAACCATGCCGGCCATGTCGATGGCGAAGACGCCCTTCTGGTCCGCGTCGCCCTGTCCTTCCGGGCAATCGAGCAGGGCCGAAAAGACGGGGTCGCCATCGAAACGGGGAAAGCAGCTCCAGACGATCTGCGCGCGGCGATCGACCAGGGCCGAGATCATGCAGTTGCCGATGACGGCAAGATCCAACGAACTCATATCAACTATCATCCTCGTTGAAAGGAAGAGAACCTTCTGACGCCCATGCGGACAGGCGACGGCGCAGGTCCGCGGGCGTTGCAAGCCGCACCTTGGCGATGGTCTCGCCGCCACCGATGCGCACGGACAGGCCGCCATGGGCGTTCACGGCTTTAAAGCCGTTCTCGTCGGTCAGGTCGTCGCCGATGAAGATCGGGCGCCGCCCCTTATAGGGAGTTTCGTGAAGAAACCGCTCGATCACCTTGCCCTTCCCTGCCGCCGAGGGCAGGATTTCTGCCACAGCTTTCCCGTGTTGAACACGATAATCCGCACCCAAGGCTTCGACAGCGGCGTGCGCGGTGGCGAGCGCGAAATCCTTCTCGTGCGGGGCCAGCCGCCAATGGATCGCCACCGAGCAGCCCTTGTCCTCGATCAGGACGCCCTCCTTATCCGCCACGATCGTCTTCAGGCGCGCCGCCATGTCCCGCAGGGCGGGATGCTCGTCCGGATCGCACATGGAGAGCCGCCCGGCGATGCGATGCTCGAGCCCATGCAATCCCGCCATGTCGAATTCATGGGGCACGAAGCGCTCATCGAGAAACGCGACGGGACGCCCGCTGATGATGGCGAGCGCGCCGCCGAGCCGGTCCTGCAGATCCGTGAGCACCTTCGGCAAGGCCGGATCCACCGCGACCGCATCGGGACGCTCGACGATGTCGACGAGGGTCCCGTCGAAATCGAGAAAGAGGGCGTAGTCCTCGTTTGTCTTGGTCATGGCCTTGAATCCTGCAGAAGGGTCACGCATTGGCGGCCGCCTGCCTGCGCCCCCTGGCGATCAGCCGTCTGATCCGTTGCTGCTTGCGCAGACGCGATGCCGCGAGCAGCATCTGCCCGGCCCAGCGATAGACGTTGCGCTCCTTGACCTGATCGCGCATCAGCCGCATGCGCTCGCGCTGCTCGGGCTGCGGCATGGTGAGCGCGCGGTTGATGGCCTGCCCCATGGCATGGGCGTTGTAGGGGTTGACGATCAGCGCCTCCGACAGCTCGCGCGAGGCTCCGGCGAAAGCCGAGAGGATGAGCACGCCCTGCTCGTCGTCGCGGGCGGCGACGAACTCCTTGGCGACCAGATTCATGCCGTCGTGCAGGCTCGACACGATGCACAGATCCGCCGCGCGGAAGAGCTCGAACACTTGGTCGGGCTCGTGGTGGCGGACCAGGAGCTTGATCGGCTCGTATCCGTTGCCGCCATGACGCTCGTTGATGTCGCGGGCGAGAGCCTCCGCCTCCTCCTGCAGCAGGCGGTAGTTCGACAGCTTGCTGCGGGTCGGCGCCGCGACCTGAACGAAGGCGAAGTTGCCGTGCCATTCGGGATTCTCGGTCAACAACGCGTCGATGGCCTGCATGCGATCGATGATGCCCTTGGTGTAATCGAACCGCTCGATGCCGACGCCGATGCGCATGTCCGGCGTCAACCCTAAGCGCTCGCGCACGATGCGGCGGCATTCCTCCACCGGCTTCTGGCCTTCCATGGCGGTCGGGGGCCACTCGATGGAGATCGGATACGGGCGGATCAGGGTTTCCTCGCCGCCGAAGAACACCGAGTCCTTCTCCCGGTCGATGCGGCTTTCCACGAAGGAATCCACCGCGTCCAGGAAGTTGTTGCAATGCGCCTGGGTGTGGAAGCCGAGGATCGACGAGCCGAGAAGCCCGTCGATGATCTCCTCGCGCCATGGGCAGATGCCGAAGGTTTCGGCGTTGGGCCAGGGGATGTGCCAGAAGGTCACGATGGTGGCCTGGGGCAGCCGGTCCCGGATCATGCGCGGCAGCAGGGCGAAATGGTAGTCCTGCACCAGGATGATGGGGTCCTCGCGCTTGGCCTCGGCCACGATGGCCTCGGCGAACTTTTCGTTCACCGAGCGGTAGAGCTGCCAGTCGGCTTCACGGAAGATCGGCCGCACGAAGGCGATGTGGCAGAGCGGCCAGAGGCCCTCGTTGGCGGCCCCATAATAATATCCGTCCTGCTCCTCCTCCGACAGCCAGACCCGGCGCAGGGTGTAGGAGGGGTGATTCGGCGGGACGGGCACCCGATCGTTGGCGTCTACCACATCGCGGTCCGCGGTGCCGCTGCCATGGGCCACCCAGGTGCCCCCGCAGGCGCGCACCACCGGCTCCAGGGCGGATACGAGGCCGCTTGCAGGGATCTGAAGGGAGATCTCGCCTGCCTCGGTGCGGTTGTGGATGTAGGGCTCGCGGTTCGACACCACGATGACCTCGGAGCCGGACAGTTCGTTGGCGAGCGCCGCCCGCAGGGTATCCGGGCTCCAATCCGTGTGGGCGGCGTCGATGGTCCGCCGGGAGGCCTCCAGCTCCTGGAGCACGTCGCGGATTTCCCTGCCCAGCGGGATGATGTTCTCCTCCGCGGCCGGCTGCGCATTGCCCGCGCGGGCGCTCTCCAGCGCCTGCCGGATGGAGGCGAGCCATCGCCGCATGATGAGGGCGGCGATCATGGCGGCAAGCGCGGCGGCTCCGAAGGCGACGCCGGCGAGGGCCAGGAAGAGATAGTTCCTGGCCTCCCCGCCGCGTTGATCGGCATAGCTCAGATCGTGCAGCACCACGAGGTGGCCCGAACGCCCGCCTGCGTTCAGGGGAAAGGAGCTGACCAGGACGTTGTGATCCTGGTTCCTGACGGTGGAGAAGCTCTCCGAATCGGAGCGGGAGGCCTCCGCACAGGAGAAGGACTTGGGCATGTTGGCGGTCGGGAAGCGGAGCTCCTGCCCGTCGCAATAGCCGATGGCCAGGACGCGCTCGTCGGAGGCAATGCGCTCGAACAGATTGCCGATCTGCTGGGCATCGCTGCGGGCCAGCAGGCCGCTGACCTGGTCACGGACGGAATTGAACACAAGGCGGGATCGCAGCTCGACGTCGCGGCGCGACCATTGCTCAACAAAGGATGTCGCAAAGGGCAGCACGGCCAGGATGACGATGGCCGCCACCAGCATCGCTATGCCGCCAAAGCGCAGTATGATCCTCAAGATGCTTTTTCCTCAAGAAACCAATACCTTCATCGAAGCGGCTTGGCGAGGCTCCGCGGCAAGCCGTCAGGAGATTGCTTCGATGGGCGACCGCAGGGAACGCGGTCGTTGCCCCTGTTATGGGTTCTTGAGCGGAACTTTCCAGGCTTGACCGGGCCCTAAGGAGCCGTCCGGAGGGTCTTCAAACGAAAACCGCGACCGGTGCTGAGTGCACCGATCGCGGATCGTAGCCGTCTCTAAACGTTGGGATCAGTGCTCGCGGAACGCGCGGGCGATCTGCTCCTGCATGGGCTTGAAGAAGTACTGCAGCGGGGTGCGCTCGTTCACCTCGACGAAGACTTCCGCCTGCATGCCGGCGATGAGCTGCACCTTCTCGAGCTTCTTGATCTCGTCCTGGGGCAGGTCGACCCGGATCGTATAGAAGGTCATGCCGGTCTGCTGGTCCTTGGTCACGTCCGCCGAGATCCGGCTGACCTTGCCGTGCAGCTCCGGCGTGTTGCGGGCATTAGAGGCATGGACGCGCACATTGGCCTTCTGGCCGATCTTCACTTGGTCGATCTCGTTCGGCAGCACCCGGGCCTCGAGTTCGATCTTGTCGTTCACCGGAACGATGTTCATCACCGGCTCGGCGGGCGAGATCACGCCCCCGATGGTGTGAACATTGAGCTGGTGGACGTAACCGTCGCTCGGCGCGCGGATGTCGATGCGCTTGAGCTGGTCCTCGGCGGCCACGCGGCGCTCGGTGTATTCCGCGACCTTGCCCTGGATCTCGCGCAGTTCTTGCACAGCTTCGGCGAGCATCTGCTCGTCGATCTGGATGATCTGGAACTCGGTTTCGGCGATGCGGCTCTCAGCCTGGGCCACGGCAGCGATCAACTGGCCGCGCTGGCCTTCGATGCTGGCGGCGTCACGCTCGAGCGCGTTGAGGCGCGTGATCGGAACCAGGTTCTTCTGGTAGAGGTCGCGGACGCCCTTCAGCTCGTCGACGATCAGTTCGGCCTCGCGGGACTTGGCGTTCTGCTGGGCCTTCAAGCCCACGATTTCGTCCCGGGACTGGGTGATCCGCTTCTTGAGCTGATCCTTCTGCGCCTCCCGAGAGGCCCGGCGTGCCGTGAAGAGCGTCTGCTCGGACGACATGATCTTCCGAACGGCCGGGTCGTTGAGCCGGTTGGCGAACTCGACCGGCATCACGATTGCGGACGCGCCGTCGCGCTCCGCCTCCAGGCGGGCCTGGCGGCCGAGATACTCGTCGAGCTGCTTCGACACGACCTGCATGTTGGCGCGGGTCACCGTCTCGTCGAGGCGGACCAGAAGATCGCCCTGGGAGACACGGTCGCCCTCCTTGACCTTCAGCTCGCCGACGATGCCGCCGGTGGAATGCTGGATCTTCTTGACGCTGGTATCGACCACGAACTGGCCGCCGGCCACGACGGCGCCGGACAGGGTCGAGGTCGCCGCCCACAGGCCGATCGTGCCGCCGAACAGGGCGATCATGGCGATGCCGCCGATGGTCGACTGGCGCAGGATCCGCTGGTGGGTGGAAGGCTTTTTCTGGGGAGCTTGAATGACCAACATTTAACCAACCTCTCGCAGGTTAGCAGCCTGGGCGGCTGGCGCCTGCTGCGGGCGCACGGCAGGTGCCGGCGCCGCATTGCGTTTCATGACGGACTGCAGGACCTCGTCGCGCGGGCCCACGGCCTTGATCCGGCCTTCTTCCATGATGGCGACCTGATCGACCTGACCCAAAGCGGCCGGACGGTGCGTGATGACGACCACGATGCCGCCGCGCTTCCTCACCGCCAGGATGGCCTGGTTCAGGGCCTCGTCGCCGGCGCCGTCGAGACTGGCGTTCGGCTCGTCGAGCACGACCAGGAACGGGTTGCCGTAAAGGGCGCGGGCGAGGGCCACGCGCTGGCGCTGGCCGCCCGAGAGGGAGGCGCCGCTTTCGCCGATGCGGGTATCGTAGCCGTCGGGCAGGTTGAGGATGAGCTCATGGGCGCCCGCCGTCTGCGCCGCCGCGATGACGTCGTCCGGCTTGGCGTCGGGCTGGAAGCGGGCAATGTTCTCGGCAATGGTGCCTTCGAACAATTCCACGTCCTGCGGCAGGTAGCCGATGTTGCGGCCGAGGGGATCGACCTCCCACTGGTCGAGAGCCGCGCCGTCCAGGCGGATCTCGCCGCGCAGGGTCGGCCACACGCCGACGAGGGCGCGGGCAAGCGTCGACTTGCCGGAAGCGCTGGGGCCGATGAGGCCGAGACCCTGGCCGGCCTGGAGCTGGAGGGTGGCGGCCTGCACGATGGGGAGCGAGGCGCCGGGGGCACCCACGTAGACTTCCTCCACCGACAGGGTCGACTTGGGTGCGGGCAGCGGCATGCGCTGGCCCTGGGCTGGCACAATCGACATGATGTGCGCGAGGCGGCGATAGGCCTGGCGGGAGGCGGTGAAGCCCTTCCAGTGCGCCACGGCGATTTCGATGGGCGCCAGAGCGCGGGACATCAGGATCGAGCCGGCGATCATGAGACCGCCCGACATCTCGCCCTTGATGACGTAATAGGCACCCAGACCCAGGACCGCCGACTGCAGGACCATACGGAACACCTTGGCGAAGGCGCTGATGCCGGCCGACGATTCGCTCGCCATCAGGCCATCGTTGACGTGGCGCACATGCACTTCGTCGTAGCGCTTGGCCAGGAAGCCCAGCATGCCGTTGGCACGAATGGACTCGGCGTTCCGGCGGCTGGTCTCGGCGATCGCGTGGCGCTCGGCGCCGCTCTTGGTCACCTCGTAGGAGGGACCCTTGCTCTTGGCGTCCGTGTAGATGGTCAGGCCGATGATGATCACGCCGCCCACCACCGACATGACGCCGATGCCCGGATGGATCATGAAGCAGCCGATGAGGAAGATCGGCATGAAGGGCATGTCGAACAGGGCCGTGGGACCGAGGCTGGAGAGGAAGCCGCGGATCGTGTCCACGTCGCGGATCGGCTGCATGCTCTCCGCCTGCTTGGCGCCCTTCAGCGGCATCGTGGCCACGAGGTCGAAGACCCGGTGCGACAGGAGCTCGTCGAAGCGGGCGCCGATGCGCGCCAGCATCCGGCTACGGATCATGTCGAGGCCGCCCGAGAGCGCAAAGGCCGCGAGCGTAATCAGGGATAGACCGATCAGGGTCGGGATGCTCTGACTCGACAGCACCCGGTCATAGACCTGGAGCATGTAAATGGAGCCTGTCAGGGCCAGGAGGTTGACCACCGCCGAAAAGACGGCAACCCCCGTGAACGAAGGAAGGCACGACTTCAGAGCGTCTTGGACCTCTGTGCTTTCTTCCCGATTTCTCGATGCCTGCTTCATGTCTTCTTTCCATCAGCGCACGCGTGACCGGCGCTAGCTTGATTGCAGTGCCGCTCCGCAAGGTTATTACCTAGCACAGCGGTGGCCATTTGGCGATGGCTGCCATATCGGGGTTTTGGCCCCACAAGAGTATCTCTTCATAGTTAGGTCTGGCGACCTGTGTTGGCAGTACTCTTATGGGTATTGAAATGCCCCTAAGGTGTCGCTTTCCGTTACGCCACCTGTTGTAACCCTATTATATGTAACTATGTCAATAAAAAGTTCTTAGTAGATATTCATCAATGTGCGCAAAGTTACTTTCCCTCTTTGTTTAGAGGGGGTTGCAATGCAACCAGGAACCTCAACCATAACGCTTTGGTAAACATTCGTGGTTAATCGTCTGTGACCTGAAAATGAGGTCGCATTATGGACACCAAGAAACGTCTGAAGGATCGTAGCCCTGCCAAGGCAGAGACTGGCGCGTCGTCCGACGGCGCCGTCCGGACCGGCTCGCCGGCAAGCGCCGCCCTGGCCGAAGCCGTCAAGAGCGCCCGCGAAAGCGCCAAGCCTGCGCTCCCGGTTTCTGGAGCGAAGGCCGCAGAGACCACCGGGCGCTGGGCTGCTCCTTCCCGCTTCGCCGCCCAGGCGGCTATCGCCCTCCTGCTGGTCGGCGCCGGCTGGTCGGCCTCATACCTGGGAACGCTCGCCAACCGCGGCGCGATCGAGAAGCTGGAAGCCGAGACCGCCCGCAGCCAGGAGATTCTTGCGCGCCTGAGCAGCGACCTCGAGTCTCTCAAGAACACGGCTGCGGCCTTCAAGGAAATCGAGCACACCGCGTCCACCGCCGCGAAGTCGGAGCAGGCGAAGCTCAGCGACAAGGTCGAGCGGCTTGCGATCAGCCTCCAGGAGCCCGCCAAGAAGCTCTCCTCGATCGAGGGCCGGCTCGACAAGATGGAAAACCAGATCACGACCACTCTGGCGTCCCTGAACACCAAGCCCGCTGCGCCGGCTGCCGCTCCTGCACCGGCCGCCCCTGCGGCCGCACCGGTCACCGAGGCCGCAGCCCGCGAGGAGGCGCCTGCGCCGAAACCGGCGAAGAGCGAGCCGGTGGACGGCTGGGTGCTGCGCGAGGTCTACAACGGCGCTGCGCTCGTCGAGAGCCGCAACCGTCGCCTGTACGAGGTCATGCCCGGCGGGATCCTTCCCGGCGTCGGCAAGGTCGAGGCCATCGAACGCCGCGGCGCCCGCTGGGTCGTGCTCACCGACAAGGGCTTCATCAGCACCTACCGGTAAACATCAGCCACCAGGCCCCGCAGACCGTAGACGAGCCCCGCGAAGATCGCGAGGCTCGCCACGTAGAGAAAGACGAACCAGAGCAGGCGCTTCCCGCGCCGCTCTCCAGGCCGGTGCGCTTCGCCCCGCATCAGTGATACCCGTAGCCGCCGCCCGAGATCTCCTCCGCCACCTTGCCGCGGAAAACCCAATAGGCATAAGCCGTGTAGGCGAAGGTGATCGGCAGCACGATGGCAAAGCCCACCAGGGCGAAGAGCTGGGAATTGACCGTGTTGGCCGTATCCCAGATCGTGAGGTTCGGCGGCACGTTGTAGGGAAAGAGGCTGACGCCCAAACCCAGGTAACCGAGCAGGAAAAGGGTGATCGTGAGGAAGAACGGCCGGTAATGGCGCCCCTCCTCCAGATCGCGGAAGAGCCGGTAGGCCACATAGGCTGTGACCAGCGGAATCGGCGCAAGGAAGGCGATGTTGGGCCAGGTGAACCAGCGCGTCTCGATCTCGCGCCCGAGGAACGGCACCCACAGGGACACCGCCGCCATGGCCACGATGGTGAGCAACAGGAAGCGCACCGCCATGCGCCGCGCCCAGATTTCCAGTTCGCCCGTGGTCTTCATCACGCACCAGGTCGCACCCAGAAGCGCGTAGCCGAAGATCAGGCTGATGCCGGTGAGCACGCTGAACGGAGTGAGGAAATCCAAGGTGCCGCCGGTGAACTGGCGCCCGTCATTGGCGAAGCCCTGCACGAAGGAGCCCAGCACCATGCCCTGGAAGAAGGTCGCGAGTAGGGAGCCGAAGAAGAAGGCATTGTCCCACAGGAATTTGGAACGCTCCGCCTTGAAGCGGAACTCGAACGCCACTCCACGGAAGATCAACGCGATCAGCATGAGGATGATCGGCACGTAGAGCGCCGGCATCAGAACCGCATAGGCCACATGAAACACGGCGAAGAGCCCGCCGCCGCCGAGGATGAGCCAGGTCTCGTTGCCGTCCCAGATGGGAGCGACCGAGAACATCATACGGTCGCGCCAGTTCTCGTTGTGCGCAGCCTTGAACAGGATGCCGACGCCGAGATCGAAGCCGTCCACGATCACGTACATGGCCACCGCCACCGCGATGAGGCCCGACCAGATCAGCGGCAGCCAGAAGGCCAGCCCTTCGTATTCCGTGCCAAAACCGAACATGGTGCCGTCTCCTATCGCGCAGGCAGGGCTTTGTGGCCGGGCCGTCCCTCGATGCCCTCGTCCGGCACGGAGAACGGACGTTTCGGCTTCTTGCCGAGATCGTCGCCGCGGATGTCCTCGATCGGATCGGGGCCGCGCCGCAGGAGCTTGGCGAGGTAATAGGAGCCGAAGCCGAACACGAAGGCATAGACGACGACGAAGGTCAGGAGCGATGCGGTCACCGCGCCAGCCGAGACCGGCGACACCGCATCCGCCGTGCGCATGTGCCCGTAGACCACCCAGGGCTGACGGCCGATCTCGGCGGTGAACCAGCCGAAGAGCACCGCGCCGAAGCCCGAGGGTGTCATGATCATGGCAGCCGTCAGGAAAGTTCTGTTGGTGAACAGCGTGCCTTTCCAGCGCAGGTAAAGGCTCCACAGGCCTATCCCTAACATCGCAAAGCCGATGGCCACCATGATGCGGAACGAGAAGAACACGGGCCAGACCGGCGGGCGGTCCTCAGGCGGCACTTCCTTGAGCCCAGGCACCTCGCCGTCGAATGCATGAGTGAGAACCCAGCTGCCGATCTTCGGAATGGCGATCTCGTAATGATTCGTCTCCGCCACCTCATCGGGAATGGCGAAGAGGCGCAGCGGCATGTTGGACATGCGGTCCCAGTTGCCCTCGATGGCAGCCAACTTCGTCGGCTGATATTTCAGTACGCCGAGGCCGTGGAGATCGCCGATGATGATCTGGACCGGCACGAAGATGGTGGCGAACCACAAAGCCATGGACATCGAGCGCCGCGAGGCGGCGAGCTTCGCCTCCGGCGCGTCGTGCGGATGGCGCAGCAGCATCCAGGCGGACATGCCGGCAACCGCGAAGGCCGTCGTGAGGTAGCAGCCCATCACCATATGCGCATAGCGCAAGGGGAACGACGGATTGAACACGACCTTGAACCAGTCGACTGGAACCGCCTTGCCGTTCTCGATGGCAAAACCATCCGGCGTCTGCATCCAGGAATTGGCCGAGAGAATCCAGAACGCGGAAATGAGCGTGCCCAAGGCCACCATGCAGGTGGCAAAGAAATGCAGGCGGTCGCCGACGCGCTCCCAGCCGAAGAGCATGATGCCGAGAAACGCCGCCTCCAGGAAGAACGCCGTGATGACCTCATAGGCGATGACGGGCCCGAGCACGTTGCCGGTGAACTCGGAGAACCGCGACCAGTTCGTGCCGAACTGGTAGCTCATGACGATGCCGGACACGACGCCGAGGCCGAAGGAAACGGCGAAAACCTTTACCCAGAAACGGAAAAGATTGCGGTAGAGCGGGTTGCCCGTGCGCAGCCAGTTGAACTCCAACGCCGCGAGCCAGCTGGCAAGGCCGATGGTGAACGCCGGAAAGATGATATGAAAGGCAATCGTGAATGCAAACTGGATGCGCGAGAGCAGCAGGGCATCGAATTCCATATCCGCCTTCCCCTTATCATCGTACCTGCCTGCTTTTAGGGCGGCGGCAGGCCGGGACCAGGGGTCCGGAGAGCTAGTGCGCCTGCATGCCCGACGCTTGGCCCGAGCGGAGCGGACGCCATCCGGTGCTCAGGCGTTGCAGAGCCTCGAGTTCCACGGGATCGTGGCTGCAGAAGATTCTGACCTGGCTGCGGGGATCGTTTGCAAGGTCCCGCAAGCGTTCCTGGTTGTAGAGGCGCAGCGGGCGGTTTTCTTCCATGAGCTTCTGATAGGCGGCGAGCCCTGGCGTGCAGGACGGATCCTCGTCCATCTCGTGTCGGTGGAAATAAGCATCGCCCGCGTTGAGCAGCCATCCCTCGGGCGTATCGATGGCGATGCCCGCATGCCCCATCGTATGGCCCGGTAGGGGAATCATCAGGATTTCAGGCGGCAGGCCGTCGAGGTCGCGCACGGAGCCGAAGCCGAACCATTTTTCGCCGGCCGGGTTGTAGAAGCGCCAGTCGCGTACGCCGTCCCATTGCTCGGGACGGTAGCGGCGGCGATGAATGAAGCCCTGCCGCACCTCGGCCTCCTCCAACTCTGCGCGCAGCACATGGACCGTTGCATCCGGGAAGTCCTCGAGGCCGCCCGCGTGATCGAAGTCGAGATGGGTCAGCACGATGTGGCGCACGTCCCGCGGGGAGAAGCCGAGGCTCTTCACCTGTTCGAGCGCCGTATAGCGGTGCTCCAGCTGAATGCGGTTGACGTGCACGAAGAGCGGGCTCAGGCGCTCGTAGGGATCCTCCACGTCACGAGCCCCGATGCCCGTGTCGACGAGCACGAGCCCGTTGCGGTCCGTCTCGATCAGCTGGCAGTGGCAGACCAGATTGGCGGTCAGCCCGCGGCTCACCCCATCCCAGAGCCGTCCGCCCACCGGACACATGCAGCCGCAATTGAGGTGATGAATGCGCATGGAGGGCCTCGCTGAACGAAAGGAGCGAAAGCCTAACGCGACGAGGGAGGAAAATGTTCGAGAGACTGAGAGCCCCAGCCGCCGGTCACTTGCGGCAGGCAAACGGCGGGAAGGTGCTGGCCGTGCCGGCATTCATGGCCGCAACCACCATGATGTTGGCCATGCTGAGTTCCTCCTCGGACCGGGGACAGACATCGGCCCGTGTGGTGCAGCCGGATGCGAGGAAAGCCTCGTGACGCTCGACGAATTCCGGGCTCAAGCCCTGCCTGCCCCGCCGCACGAGCGCTTCTGTCCAGGCCTTGCCATAGCGCTCGCACTTCACCTCGGGCCAGGACTTCGGCGGTGTGTTCTGAGCTGCGGCGAAGGACAATCCGCCTGCCATCGCGCAAGCAAACACAACAACCGCCAACACTCTCATCCCGCGATCCCTCCAAGCCAATCGAAGGAGCGTGATGGATCATGCGAGATGCCAAGGGTCAAGCCATTGTCTATGAAGATGGCGGGTACGCAGGTGGTCATCCCGGACGGCAAAGCCGATCCGGGATCGCGTATAGGATATGGCGCTGGTCTCCCTCGCCCTGAGGGAGAGGGTTGGGGTGAGGGGTTAGTGTCCTCTCCGGATGAGGCTGTAACCCCTCACCCGCGCCTGAAGGCGCGACCTCTCCCACTGGGAGAGGTGAAGAGAAGCCACACTCGTCTGACGATCCCGGATCGACTTCGCCGTCCGGGATGACGATGAATTTCAAGGCCGGATTTCAGGCTGGCTTTTTGCCTGCGTCTTGCGCGACGGGGAGCGTCGCTTCTTGGCAGACTTTTCCTCTTCCTGCTTCTTCACCTCGCGGGACAGGCGTTCCTGCAGCAGGCTGAGAACGGCGGCCTCCTCGGGCTTGAGGGACGGCAGGTCCTCGCGCAGCTCCGTTTCGATCTCCTCCTTGACCTCGAGAAGAAGCTCGCCGTCCATGTAGGAGGAGAAGACTTCCGGGTGCACGTAGCATTTGCGGCAGATGCTCGGGGTGTTGCCGAGCCGCCCCGAAACCTTCTCGATCGCCGCCCGGATGTTCTTCTTGGCCTTGGCCTCGCTGTCGAACTCTTCGAATTCCTTGAGGGCGAGCGCGGCAAGCACCGTTCCGGCCCAGGTGCGGAAGTCCTTGGCCGTGATCTCGCGGCCCGTGATCTCCTTGAGATAGGCGTTCACGTCGGCGGAGGTGACCGATTGCTGCGCGCCGTTCTCGTCGAGATACTGGAAGAGGTCCTGCCCCGGCAGGTCCTGACAGGCCTTCACGATCCTGGCGATGCGCCGGTCCTTCACCTGCAGCTTCCAGGTCTTGCCGCTCTTGCCCTTGAACTGAAAGCGCAGTTCGCCGCCTTCGACCTTCACATGCGGGTCGCGCAGGGTCGTGAGGCCATAGCTCTTGTTCTGCTTCACGTAATCGGCATTGCCGACGCGGATCAGGGTGTTTTCGAGCAGGTGCACCACGGTTGCCAGCACCTTTTCGCGCGGAAGCCCGCGCAGGCTCATGTGCTCGTCGATGGACTTGCGGATCGCCGGCAGGCCTCGGGCGAATTCGAGCATGTGCTCGTATTTCGTGCTCTCGCGAACTTCGCGGAACGCCGGGTGGTAGCGGTACTGCTTGCGGCCCTTGGCATCGCGCCCGGTCGCCTGGATGTGTCCATTGGCCTTCGCGCAGATCCACACATCGGTGTAGGCGGGTGGAATGGCGAGCGACTTGATGCGGTCGAGCGTTGCCTTGTCGGCGACCTTCGATCCATCGGGCTTCTGGTAGGTGAAGCCCTTGCCGGATTTCTTGCGCCGGATGCCGGGCTCCTCGTCCGAGACATAAAGAAGGCCTGCCGTCTCAGCCGCATCCCGCGGGTCGACGATGTTCTCGGAGGTGGCGTTGGGTTCCAGCAGCATGGGGTGCCTTGTCTGAAGTGCAGAACGTCAACCGGGGCGCGCCACTTCGGGTTCCCTGCGCGCGGTCGACGCAGCGGCCGGAGCGCGGGTCTCGCTGCGATCGTTGCGGATTTTCAGGAACAGGATGGTGCCGCTCAAGACAAGGCTCAGCAGGTTGAAGACGATCAGCGGCCAAGCACCGATCATGAAGCCGTAGGCAGACCACAGGACGAAGGCCGTCACGGTCACGAGATACATGGTTTTCGAAATGGCGGCCGTGTCGCGCTCGCGCCAAGCCTTCAGCACCTGGGGCACGAAGCTCGATGTGGAGAGAATGCCGGCGATGGTCGCCAGCACGGTTGGCAGCCAATCGGCCATGAGGGTTCCTCCCGTTGCGCAAGTTGACGGCAACGGGTGCAGCCGGGGGGAGTTCCCTTTTCCCGCATGGTGAGGTTACAAGGGCGCCTTGCTTCACCCGGATCGTCCTTTGCCCTCCATCCCCTCCCTTGAAACCCAAGGCCGCAAGCTCGTCTTCGTCGTGACCGAGGACTGGTTCTTCGCCTCCCATTTCCTGCCGATGGTGAGGGCCGCCCGCGAGCTGGGGCTTGCGGTGACGGTGGTCACGCGAGTGCGGGCGCACCGGGAGGTGATCGAGACCCTGGGCGCCAAGGTCGTGCCGCTCGACATCGAGCGCCGCAGCCTGAACCCCATCACCATGGGCGATGCCTCCGGCCAGCTGGCGGCCATTCTCAAGGCCGAGAAGGCCGATCTCGTCCACTGCATCGCCCTCAAGGGCATCCTGCTCGGCGGTTTTGCCGCTACGCTCGCCGGTGTCGGGCGACGGGTCTATGCGCTCACGGGTCTTGGGTTCATCGGCGCTAGGACCGACACGGTCGGGCGCCTGTCGCAGCGGGCGATCCGCCTGCTGATGCGCGGCCTCCAGACAGGCCGGACCCGGTACGTCTTCGAGAACACCGACGATCCGAAGCTCCTTGGCCTCGACCCAATGGACGCCCGCGTCACGATCCTCGGAGGCGCCGGCGTCGATCCCGAAGCTCTCAAGCCCGAGCCTCTGCCGGCCCAGCCGCCGCTCAAGGTCGCAGTGGTCGCCCGCATGCTCTGGTCCAAGGGCATTGACGTGGCCGTGGAGGCTGTGCGCATGGCGCGGGCAAAGGGCATGCCCATCGAGCTCTCCCTCTACGGCGCCCCCGACCCGTCGAACCCGAAGGCGATTCCCGAATCGACCCTGAAGGCCTGGAGCGCAGAGCCCGGCATCGCCTGGCATGGCGCGACGCGGGACATCGCCGGCGTCTGGCGGGAGCATCATGCGGCCTGCCTGCCCTCCCGGGGCGGCGAGGGCCTGCCGCGCACGCTTCTGGAGGCAGCCGCCTGCGGCCGCGCCATCGTGACCACGGCTGTGCCCGGCTGCCGGACCCTTGTGCGCGATGGCATCGAGGGCCTGCTGGTGCCGCCCGGCGATGCCGCTTCCTTGTCCGAGGCCCTGGTGGCCCTCTCCCAGGAGCCGCATCGCGTCGCCCGCATGGGCGAGGCTGCCCGCGCCCGGGTTCTCGGCGGCTTCACGGAACGGGATGTGATGGACAGCGTCAAGGAGCTGTATCGCTCCATGCTGGCCTCATGATCACCGACCCGGCTGCTTTCATCCTCGCCGAAACCCGGCTCCGCCCGGTGCCCCATGCGCCGGAGATCATGCTGCACGTAGCGGATGAAGCGACGGAGCTGTGGCAGAAGACCGAGGAGGAGCTGGGCGAGATCGGCCTGCCCCCGCCTTTCTGGGCCTTCGCCTGGGCCGGCGGTCAGGCGCTGGCGCGTTACATCCTCGATCACCCCGAGACGGTGCGCGGCCGGCGCGTGCTCGATTTCGCCTCCGGGTCGGGCCTTGTCGCCATCGCGGCCATGAAGGCAGGCGCCGCCGAGGTGACCGCCTGCGACATCGACCCCTTCGCCATCGCGGCCATCGGGGTGAATGCGGCGGCCAACGGCATTGCCGTCACCCCGTTGGCCGCCGACATCGTCGGGCAGGACGGGGGATGGGACACGGTGCTCGCCGGGGATATCTGCTACGAGCATGATCTCGCCGCTCGTGTGATCGACTGGCTGCTCGCCTTGAGCAACCGGGGAGCGACGGTGCTGATCGGCGATCCGGGGCGCAGCTACCTGCCGAAGGACCGGCTTGAGAGCCTGGCCGTCTACGAGGTGCCGGTGACACGCACGCTCGAGGATTCCGACATCAAGAAGTCGAGCGTCTGGCGTTTCCGGCAGCCCTGATCCGGCGCATGGTTCGTCCCTATATTTTAGCGGGCGAACAACCAACTTTGCTGTTTACCTCTCAGAATAGTTAGTGTTATAACATATATGAACGAGGTGGATGCGCCTGATTTGCAGGTGTGGCGCCGTATCGCTTTCAACCTTCAGCCTTTCTCGAAGAGGGATCCCGATGGTCCACGCCCCTTCCCTGCAGCACCGCCTTCCAGGCGACAACGCTCGCTTCCCGGCCTCTCCGGCCTCCAGCACGGCGAAGGCCTTGGCGGAGTCTGAGGCTCTGTGCCGGGCCAAGGGTGTCCGGCTGACGCCGATCCGCCGGCGCGTGCTCGAGGTGCTCCTCAATGCGGCCAAACCGCTTGGCGCCTACGATCTGGCGGATGCCCTCGTGTCCCAAGGGCGGCGGATGGCCCCGATCACGGTCTATCGCGCCCTCGACTTTCTGATCGAGCAGGGTCTGGCCCACCGCCTCGCGAGCCGGAACGCCTACATCGCCAGCACGGGCAGCCATGGAACCGCAGCATTCCTGATCTGCGAGGCCTGCGGCGAAGCCACCGAGATCACCTGCCCCAACGTGGCGGAGACCGTCCACAGAGTGCTGACAGCGCAGGGCTACCAGCCCCTGGCCCGCGCCCTGGAGATCACCGGCCGGTGCCCCCATTGCCAGGATGTTCACTGACCCGTGAGCTTTCGCTCTACGAGAGCATTCTCCCTTCAGGAGCATCAGCTTAGTCCCAAAAGTGCAAATCCACTTTTGGGTCCGATGCTCTAAGCCGCGCTTGACGCAGAAGGCTTTTGGCATCAGCTAAACGGCGGCAGCCCGGAGCTGCCGTCGTGGGTTGCAGCATGTCCTTCATCTCGTCTCCTGAGACCGATCCCGCATCCGTGAGCCCGGCAGGCCCTGCCCCGCGCCACCGCACGGTGGGGGTGCGCGTGGGCTCCGTCATGGTCGGCGGCGGCGCTCCGATCGTGGTCCAATCGATGACCAACACGGACACGGCGGATGTGGATGCCACCGTCGCCCAGGTGGCGGCGCTGGCCCGGGCCGGCTCGGAGATCGTGCGCATCACGGTGGACCGCGACGAAGCCGCGGCCGCCGTGCCGAAAATCCGCGAGAGGCTCGACCGCCTCGGCGTGGACGTGCCCCTCGTGGGCGACTTCCACTATATCGGCCACCAGCTGCTCGCCGATCACCCGGCCTGCGCCGAGGCGCTCGCCAAGTACCGGATCAACCCCGGCAATGTGGGCTTCAAGGAAAAGAAGGACCGGCAGTTCGGCGCCATCGTCGAGCAGGCGATCCGGCACGACAAGGCCGTGCGCATCGGCGCGAACTGGGGCTCCCTCGATCAGGAGCTGCTCACCCATCTGATGAACGAGAACGCGGCCTCGGCCCACCCGCGCGACATGCGCTGGGTCACCCGCGAGGCCATGATCCAGTCGGCCCTGCTTTCGGCCGCCCGCGCGGAGGAGATCGGCCTTGGGCGCAACCGGATCATCCTGTCGGCCAAGGTTTCGGCCGTGCAGGACCTGATTGCGGTCTACCAGGACCTTGCCCGCCGCTCCGACTACGCCATCCATCTCGGCCTCACCGAGGCCGGCATGGGGTCGAAGGGCATCGTGGCCTCGTCGGCCGCCATCGGCATCCTGCTCCAGCAGGGCATCGGCGACACGATCCGCTTTTCCCTGACCCCGGAGCCCGGCGGCGACCGGACGCTCGAGGTCAAGACCGCCCAGGAGCTGCTCCAGACCATGGGGTTCCGCACCTTCGTGCCCCTGGTGGCGGCCTGCCCCGGCTGCGGGCGCACCACCTCGTCGGTGTTCCAGGAGCTGGCGCGCGATATCCAGACCTGGATCTCCACCTCCATGCCGGAATGGCGCCGCACCCATCCGGGCGTCGAGAACCTGAACGTGGCCGTGATGGGCTGCATCGTGAACGGGCCGGGCGAATCGAAGCACGCCAATATCGGCATCTCGCTTCCCGGCACCGGCGAGCAGCCGGCAGCCCCGGTCTTCATCGACGGGAAGAAGGCCATGACCCTGCGCGGGCCGACCCTCGCCCAGGACTTCCAGAAGATCGTCATCGACTACATCGACAGGAACTATGGTCAGCCCGGGCGCGATGCCGCCGAATGAGGCACTAAGCTGGACCATGGAACCTTGAGAGAAATTCCGTTTTAAGCTCAGGCGCGATGTGCTAGAAGCCTGCCGCGCCGGCAATGACGGCCGCCGCGCTCATGAGCGCATCGTGCGGAAAAGTGGATCCGGTTTTCACTTACGTGGCCCTCCGGGTCCGCTCCGAACGATGCGCTTACCGGAAAAAGCATCGGGTGAGTCCCAAAAGTGCCTTCCACTTTTGGGGCCGATGCTGGAGAAGGGGCGCCCTTCGTCGATTGCAAAGTGACTTGAACAAGGGCCGTCCGCGGGCACATCCGCAAAGAAAAACACCCATGGCAGAACAGCACGCTGTCGCCCCCGGACACGCGGATTCCGCAGTTCCTGAGGCGACCCTTCCGGAAAGCCACCACAAGGCGAGCTTCTGGACCCTGACCCTTGGCGCCATCGGCGTCGTCTATGGGGATATCGGCACCAGCCCTCTCTATGCCATGCGCGAGACGGTGGCAGCAGCCACCGGAGGGCACCATGGCGTCCCGGTGGACCTGACCCGTGAACTGGTGATCAGCATCCTGTCCCTGCTGCTCTGGGCTCTGATCCTCACGGTCACGGTCAAATACGTCATTCTGCTGCTGCGGGCCGACAACAAAGGCGAAGGCGGCTCCCTGACCCTGGTGGCCCTGACGCAGCTGGCGCTTGGGCGCCGAAGCCTGCCCGTGCTCGTGATGGGCATGGCCGGAGCGGCCCTGTTCTACGGCGACGCCGCCATCACGCCGGCGATCTCCGTGCTCTCCGCCCTAGAAGGCCTGAAGCTCGTCGCTCCTTCCTTCGAGAGCTATGTTCTGCCCGGCGCGCTGGTGATTCTCATCGGCCTGTTTGCCGTCCAGAGCCGCGGCACCGGGAAGGTGGCGGCCTTCTTCGGGCCCCTGACGCTTCTGTGGTTCGTGACCATGGCCGGTCTTGGCCTTCTCCACATCGCGGACGATTGGGAGGTCCTGCTCGCCTTCAACCCGTATTACGGCGTGTCCTTCCTGGTCACCCACCCGGGAACCGCCTTTGCCATTCTCGGAAGCGTCTGTCTTGCGGTGACCGGAGCGGAGGCGCTCTATGCGGATCTGGGCCATTTTGGCCGCAAGCCCATTCGCATGGCCTGGGGGACGGTGGTCTTTCCGGCCCTCGCCCTGAACTATCTCGGCCAGGGCGCCCTCGTCCTGTCGAACCCGGAGACGATCGCAAATCCGTTCTTCCTGCTGGCGCCCTCCTGGCTGCTTCTGCCGGTCGTCATCCTGGCAACGCTCGCCACCATCGTGGCGAGCCAAGCCGTGATCACCGGCGCCTTCTCGCTGACCCGGCAGGCCATTCAGCTCGGCATCCTGCCGCGCCTCGAAGTGCGGTTCACGTCGGAGACCCATCAGGGACAGATCTATCTGCCGCGGGTGAACTGGTTGCTGCTCGCTGCCGTCGTGACGCTCGTGATCCTGTTCGGAACGTCGAGCAGCCTCGCCAGCGCCTACGGCATCGCGGTGTTCGGCACCATGGTGGTGACCACCCTGCTCGCCTGCATCGTGATGAGCCGCAGCTGGGGCTGGGGTCCGGTGAAGACCGGGCTGGTGATGATTCCCCTTCTGCTCATCGACCTCACCTTCCTATCCTCGAACCTCGTGAAGCTTCTGGACGGCGGTTACGTGCCTCTGCTGATCGCCGGCACCTTCTTCGTGGTCATGTTCACCTGGGTGAAGGGAACCCGCATCCTGTTCGAGAAGACCCGCAAGATCGACGTGCCTTTCGTCGAGCTGGTTCAGATGCTGGAGAAGAGCCCGCCGCACCGGGTGAAGGGCACCGCCGTATTCCTGACGAGCGACCCGGACACCGCACCGGCAGCCCTGCTGCACAACCTCAAGCACAACAAGGTGCTGCACGAGAAGAACGTGATTCTCACGGTCAACAGCGCGGATATCCCGCGCGTCGAGGACGAGGACCGTGTCTCCATCGAGCATGTGGGCGATTCGTTCTGGCGCATCCGCCTGAGCTACGGCTACATGGAGACGCCCAACATCCCGCGCGGGTTGGCGATCCTGCGCAAGCAGGGCTTCAAGTTCGACATCATGGCGACGTCGTTCTTCCTGTCGCGGCGCTCGATCCGGCCCGCGAGCCAGTCGGGCATGCCGCTCTGGCAGGACAAGCTGTTCATCAGCCTCGCGAAATCGGCAAGCGACGCCACGGACTTCTTCCAGATCCCCACGGGCCGCGTGGTGGAGGTCGGCACGCAGGTGACGGTATAGGCATCGGATGGATCCAAAACTTGCGCATCGTGTGGGCCAAAAACCGGGCCACTTTTTCGCACGATACGTAAGCCTGTTGCCCTCTTGGCGGCGCAATGTCACCTTCGGGCCGCCATGACCGACATCACTCTCCTGCGCCCGAGCCTCGCCTGGCTGCCCGCTTACGAAGACGCCCTCGCCCGCGGCTGGTCGCCCAACACCGACCAGGATGTGAGCCGCGAGCAGCTCCGGCAGTTGCGTCGCGACCCCGAACGTTTCCTGCACGACCTCTACAACAGCCCGATGATCCGGCTGGCCGACGGGCGGGAGGTTGCCCGCCTGCCCGCGCACGATTTCTGGATCAGCGACGGCGCATTCTGCGGCCGCATCGGCTTTCGCTTCCAGCGCGGCACGGAGGAGCTGCCGCCCACCGCCTATGGCCATATCGGCTACACCATCGTGCCGTGGAAGCAGCGGCGCGGCTACGCCACCCAGGCCCTGCGCATGATCCTGCCGGTCTGCCGTGAGGAAGGGTTTTCGCGGGTCCTGATCACCTGCGACGAGGACAACGAGGCATCGCGCAAGGTGATCCTCGCCAATGGCGGGGTGCCTTCCGGAACAATCCCGCACAATGGGCGGCCTGGACACGTGAAGCTCCAGTTCTGGGTGCCGACGAATGCGGGTGTTGATGCAACTGCGTCCCTCGCAGGATGATGTCTGCCGGCGATCTAACACAATCCTGTCGATCCATCGGAGCATCGCATGACGAAGCTGGTTCTCGAACCTCTGAGCACCTACCGCTCATACCCACCCGAGGCGATGGTCGATCGCGCCCGCGCCTTTTATGAAACCATTCGCCGGCGTCGCACCGTGCGGGATTTCTCCAGCAAGCCCGTGCCGCGGGAGGTGATCGAGTATGCGCTCTTGGCAGCCGGCACGGCGCCATCCGGCGCCAATCTCCAGCCCTGGCACTTCACCGTGATCACCAGCCCGGAATCGAAGCGGCGCATCCGGGAGGAAGCGGAGGTTGAGGAACGCGACTTCTACAGCGGCCGCGCCCCGCAGGAATGGCTCGATGCGCTTGCGCCCCTGGGAACGGACGCGCACAAGGGGTTTCTGGAAACGGCCCCCGTGCTGATCACCATCTTCGGGCAGCGGTCGAGCGAGGGACCCGATAGGCGCCGGGTCAAGAACTACTACGTGCCGGAATCGGTGGGCATCGCAACGGGCTTCCTGATCGCAGCCCTGCATGAGGCGGGTCTCGTGACCCTGACGCACACGCCGAGCCCCATGGGATTTCTCAACGAGATCTGCGGCAGGCCGGAAACCGAGAAGCCGTACATTCTTCTGGTGGTGGGCTACCCGGCAGAGGATTGCCGGGTTCCGGTTTACGGCGGCATCAAGAAGCCGCTGGAGACGATTGCATCTTGGATCTGAGGCAGGTCAGACCTGCCGCTCGACCACGAACCGCACCGCCTCGCGCAGCGTGTCCGCTCTCGCTCCAAAACTTTCGAGACAGGCATGCGCCTTCACTACGAGTTGGCGGCACTCGCGGCGGGCGCCGTCCATCCCGAGCAGATCGACGAGGGTTGCCTTGCCCTTCTCCTGGTCCTTGCCGGTGCGCTTGCCGAGCGCTTCGGCGGAAGCCTCCCGGTCGAGGATGTCGTCGGCAACCTGGAAGGCGGCACCCAGCGCCCGGCCATAATCCACGAGGCTCTGGCGCGCCGAACCATCGGCCTTGCCGAGGATCGCCCCCGCCTCCACCGCGAAGGTGAGGATGGCGCCGGTCTTCATCATCTGGAGCAGGCGCACGTCGTCTTCGGCGAGTTCCGCCGGCCCATAGCGGCCCTCGGCCGAGAGGTCGAGGAGCTGGCCGCCCACCATGCCGCCGAGACCCGAGGCACGGGCAAGGCCGAGCACGAGGTCGGAGCGGATCGCTGAATCGGAGGCGGTTGCCGGATCGGCCAGAACCTCGAAGGCCAGAGTCTGGAGGGCGTCACCCACGAGGACGGCGGTGGCCTCGTCATAGGCCTTGTGCACCGTGGGGCGGCCCCGGCGCAGGTCGTCGTCGTCCATGGACGGCAGGTCGTCATGCACCAGCGAGTAGCAGTGCAGGAGCTCGACCGCGCAGCCGGCCCGTAGCGGTCCTTGCCCTTCCACCCCAAGGAGGCGAGCCGCCTCGATGGTGAGGAAGGGGCGCAGGCGCTTGCCGCCGCCTAGGGCGGCATGACGCATGGCGGCCATCAGCCGGGGCGGCCGTGCAATCTCGCCGGGAGCGGCTTTGTCTGATAGCAAGTCTTCAAGACAGGCTTCGACGGTTCTGGCGGCCTCAGAGAGCCGCGTCGTAAAAGCAGGGGTGAATGGCATCATGATGAGCCTGGATTCGGGTGGGGCCGCCGCTCCGCCCGAGGGGAACGTGGGTGAACAATCGACGCCGAGGTGGATTCTGCGGTCGGGACGGCCCAGGAAACCGATGACGGCCGGGCGCGTCCTCCGCCGCTTCGTCACGATCGGCTTCGGTCTCGTTCTCTTATGGGTCGGCGCGGTCTTTTGGCTAGGCCTTTTGTACTGGGCCGCGCCACCGGTCTCGACCCTCATGCTCGGCCGCTGGCTCACCCTGCAGCCCGTGGAGCGGACCTTCGTCAGCCTCGACGAGATCGCGCCGAGCCTTCCGCTGGCGGTCCTGACCGCCGAGGACAGCCGCTTCTGCGAGCATAACGGCGTTGACTGGGATGCCCTCCGGGACGTGGTGGAGGCGGCTGACGGCGAAGGGCCGGCCCGCGGCGCCTCCACCATTCCCATGCAGGTGGCCAAGAACCTCTTCCTGTGGCCGAGCCGCTCCTACATCCGTAAAGGCCTCGAAATCCCAGTCGCACTCTATCTCAACCTGATCTGGTCCAAGCGCCGGATGATGGAGGTCTATCTCAACATCGCCGAATGGGGGGACGGGGTGTTCGGGGCCGAAGCCGCCGCGCAAAAATACTTTCGCAAGTCGGCCAGGAACCTGAACGCCCGTGAGGCGGCCCTGCTGGCCAGGGCCCTGCCCAATCCCCTGGTTCGAAACCCGGCCAACCCGAGGCCGGGGCATCGGGCGCTCGCCGGGCAGCTCCAGGTGCGGATGGTGAGGGCCGCCCCCTTCAGCGACTGCCTGAAGCCGTGAAGCCCCTGCGGCAATGGAAAAACACCCCGAATGCGCCGGGGGGCTAGATATTTGCCCCGAGACCTTGTATGAGGCGCAACCTCATCAAGTTTGAGATGTGAGCGTTCCCCGGTTGAGCGGGCGCTCCGCTTTTTTACCGGAGACGAGAAATGGCCGTTCCTAAGAGAAAAACGTCGCCCTCGCGGCGTGGCATGCGTCGCTCCGCCGATGCCTTGAAGGCCCCGACCTACATCGAGGACAAGGATTCCGGCGAGCTGCGCCGTCCTCACCACGTTGACCTGAAGACCGGCATGTACCGTGGCCGTCAGGTCCTGAAGGTGAAGGCTGACGCGTAATCTTCACGCGGCATGCGAGTATCAAAAACCGGCGCTATGAGCGCCGGTTTTTTTATGCCCGCAATCCCCAAGCTTCCTGATTTTCCAACGCTTTTTACCCTTCATTAAGCCTGAAGGCCGATCCTGCACCCTTGTTCTCCAGGACCGGCCCAGCCTGCGACCCATGCGTCGCCATCCTGGATCTGTTGCGTATTCCTAAGGGTGAGAGTGATGGCGGCGAAGCGGCAAGGCCCGATGGGATTGTTCAAGGGAGCTTCCCGGCTGCCGCGCAAGAACCAGGCTGCGGCCTCCCGCCCGTCCGGCGCCGGCATTCTCTATGCCTGGGACATGATCACGGATGCCCTGACCTGGGGACCCGGCGCTGCCGAAGCCCTCGGGCTCTCAGCCAGGGACCTGCCGAAGACCGGCCACGCCTTTGCCCAGCTGATCGAGCCGGGCTGCGGCCTCTCCCGCCAGGATGCCGTCGCCGCGTCGGAGCCCGCCTGCCCTGCCTACGAGACCCGCTATGCCCTAAGGCTTGAGGCCGACCGGGTCGTGATGATCGAGGATGCCGGCCGATGGCAGCCGGATTTGCAAGGCCGTCCCGCTTTTGCGCGGGGTCAGCTGCGCGTCGATCCCGCCTCCGGCGCTAGGGACCTCCTGCCGGCCGTGCTGAAGGAGCGCTCGGCGCTTCTCTGCGGCATCCAGGACGCCATCAACGAGGCCGTCCGCGTCTCCCAGACCTGCACCCTCATCGTCGGCGCGTTCGACGGAGATGAAGCGGACGAGTTGGCGGAGGTCGCGCGCCGGCTTCGTCCGATGATGCGCCGCCACGACCTCTTCGCGCCGCTCGGACCGAACCGGTTCGTGGTGGCTCTCACCTGCTGCCCGGCCGCGGACGCCGCAGGCGCCATGCGGCGCCTGCACGGGCTCCTGCAGGAGCACCCGGCCGAATCCTCGCTGCGACTGGGCGCGGCCTGCGCACCGGACCACACCTTCAAGGCCACCAAGCTGCTGCGATTCGCCGAGCAGGCCCTGGGGACCGCCACGGAGCGGAACGAAGTCTCGGCTCTTTACAGGTCCCGCTCCGCCAAGCCCACACGGGTCGCCGAGCAGGCGCCGTTCGACTGGGTTGCTGCTCTCAACGACCGCAGTCTGACCCTGGCCTGCCAGCCCATGGTGGATGCGCAGAGCCGTGCACTGACGCTGGCTCACGCCTTCGCCTCCGTGGCCGGCGCCGATGGCCGCATCACTCCCCTTGGCCCTGCACCTGCATTGCAGGAGGCGAACGTTCCCCTGCTCGTCGACGGGCGCATGCTGGAATTGGCTGCCGATCACCTGGCCCGGAATCCGGATCAGCGCCTGGCGCTGCCGGTTTCATCCAGGACCCTCCAGGATGCCGAATGGCTGCCGATGCTCGCGGCCCATCTCGGCGCCCGTCCCGGCATCGAGGCGCGGCTTGTTCTCGAAATTCCCGAGATCGCCCTCGTGGAGTGCCGGCGCAATCTTGGCCGGCTCCATGCCATGAAGGCGCTCGGCGTCGGCATCGCGCTCACGAGCTATGGGGCCGGCCATGTGCCGCCGGCCCATCTGCGGGTGCTGCCGATCGATCTGCTCAAGATCGACGGGGTGTTCATCCAGCCGCTCAAGCGCTCGACGGACGACCGGCTCCATGTCCGCACCCTCGTCGACCGGGCCCAGCATATGGGCATCGCCACCGCGGCCGAATGGGTCGACGACGAGGCAACCGCCCGGCTCCTCGCCGCCTGGGGCGTGGATTACCTGCAGGGCGGGTTGTTCGGTGAGCCCGAGGCCGTCGTGCAGCCGTCCCCGTTGCAGCAGATGCTGAAGAATGCGCGGGGCTAGAGCATCGGACCCAAAAGTGGATCTGCACTTTTGGGATCAATCCGATGCGTCCCTCTTGGATAAGAGCCTTGGATTACTTGCTCGCCAGCTTGTCGAGCTTGGCCTGCATGTCGGCCATCTGCTGCTTCAAGGTGTTGAGGTCGTCGGGCCCCTCTCCCTTGGGAGCGGGCTTTGTCTCCGGCACACCCGGGGCCCCGTTCGGGAAAGGCGAGAACATGCGCATGGCCTCGGTAAAGAAGCCCATGTTCTTGCGCACCTGCTCTTCCATGGCCTGGAAGGCCGAAGGACCGAAGGCCTGGGCCATCTGCTCCCGAAGCTTCTGCTGCTCCTGGGACAGGTTGTTCATGGAGAATTCGAGATAGCTCGGCACCAGGGCCTGCATGCTGTCGCCGTAGAAGCGGATCAGCTGGCGCAGCACGGTGACGGGCAGAAGGTTCGGCCCTTCCTTGTTCTCCTGCTCGAAGATGATCTGGGCCAGGACCGAGCGGGTGATCTCCTCGCCGGACTTCGCGTCATAGACCACGAAGTCCTCGCCCTTGCGCACCATGCCGGCCAGGTCTTCCAGCGTCACGTAGGTTGAGGTGCCCGTGTGATAGAGGCGGCGGTTGGCATATTTCTTGATGACCGTCGGTTGTTTGTCCGTCGCCATGTTGTCCCGATACGCTCCTGGGAAATCCACCGGGCCCGGCACCCTTTGGGATGTCGGCCTAACCTGATTATAGGCCTTATAACAGAGGTGCAAAGCGCCAAAAGTCTAAGGCTTCTTGAGACTGGGCCGAACGATCCTATCCTTGACATCCCACCCTCTGGGGCTTTCATCGAGCAAGCACTACATACAGTCCAGCACCACACGGATCAGCACAGGAGAGAGGCATGGCCCAAGAGAGCATCGTCATCGTCGGAGCGGCGCGCACCCCCGTCGGCTCGTTCAACGGGGCCTTCGCCAACACCCCGGCCCATGATCTCGGCGCCATCGCCATCAAGGCGGCCCTGGAGCGCGCCAAGGTCGACGGCTCGGACGTGGACGAGGTGATCCTCGGCCAGATCCTCACCGCGGCTCAGGGCCAGAACCCGGCCCGTCAGGCCGCCATGGCCGCCGGCGTGCCGCAGGAGAAGACTGCCTGGGCGCTGAACCAGCTCTGCGGCTCGGGCCTTCGTACGGTTGCCATCGGCATGCAGCAGATCGCCAACGGCGACGCGAGCATCATCGTGGCCGGCGGCCAGGAATCCATGTCGCTCGCCCCCCACGCGGCCTATATGCGCTCCGGCACCAAAATGGGCGACTTCAAGCTCGTGGACACCATGCTCAAGGATGGCCTGATGGATGCCTTCAACGGCTACCACATGGGCAACACGGCCGAGAACGTGGCCCAGCGCTGGCAGCTCACCCGCGAGGAGCAGGACCAGTTCGCGACCGCCTCCCAGAACAAGGCCGAGGCGGCCCAGAAGGAAGGCCGCTTCAAGGACGAGATCACGCCCGTCACGATTGCATCCCGCAAGGGCGACACCGTGGTGGACCAGGACGAGTACATCCGCGCCGGCACCACGGTCGATGCCCTCGGCAAGCTGAGGCCCGCTTTCTCGAAGGACGGCACGGTCACGGCCGGCAACGCCTCGGGCATCAATGACGGCGCCGCCGCCCTGGTGCTGATGACGGAAGCCGAAGCCCAGAAGCGCGGTCTGACTCCGCTCGCCCGCATCGCCTCCTGGGCCACTGCCGGCGTCGATCCGGCCATCATGGGCACGGGCCCGATTCCGTCCTCGCGCAAGGCGCTGGAGAAGGCCGGCTGGAAGGTGCAGGACCTCGATCTCGTCGAGGCCAACGAGGCCTTCGCCGCGCAGGCGCTCGCGGTCAACAAGGACATGGGCTGGGATCCGTCCATCGTGAACGTGAACGGCGGCGCCATCGCCATCGGCCATCCCATCGGCGCGTCGGGCGCCCGCGTGCTCGTGACCCTGCTGCACGAGATGGGCCGTCGCAACGCGAAGAAGGGCCTTGCCACCCTGTGCATCGGCGGCGGCATGGGCGTTGCCATGTGCCTTGAGCGCTGAGAACCTCTTTGAAGCTCCGTTAGGGAAATTACGGAGCTTCACCCTTCCACGTTCTGCCACATATCGTAAGCTATGTTGTGGGGCGGCCTGAATCGGCCGCCCCACAATGAATGGATCCTTGAGAGATCCGCAGAACGATCCTGGGAAGGAAACAGCATGGCGCGCGTTGCATTGGTCACCGGCGGCACTCGC
>NZ_JACXAB010000020.1 GCF_014699075.1 Microvirga sp.
CTGCCCTTGAACACGCCGCCCTCCGTCCCTGAACCCGGCGAGCAGTAACTGAAACTCTGAAACAAAGTGTTTGCGACGGATCCGAACCAAATAGCCTAAAATAAGAAAAACGGTCGTTTCTGATAGGCAGGAGGTCCTTTAGTTTAACCCGATGCACGTGGCGCGCCTATCCAATCTTACACGCCTGAGCGTAAAGGGAGTGAGACATGCAGTTAGGAATGGTTGGTCTGGGCCGGATGGGAGGGAACATAGTCCGCCGCCTGATCCGAGCAGGACATGCAGCCGTTGTGTACGACCACAATCCGGAAGCAGCCAGAGGTTTAGCAGGTGAGGGCGCGACAGGAGCCGAGAGCCTGGAAGGTCTTGTCGCAAAGCTGGAGGCACCACGGGTTGTCTGGGTCATGCTGCCTGCCGGTGACATCACTGAAGCAACCATCCAGCGGCTTGCCGTCCTTCTGGAGGTAGGCGACACCATCATTGATGGTGGCAACACCTTCTGGCAAGACGATGTCCGGCGGGCAGGCCAGCTCCGCAGCCGCGGCCTGCACTACATCGATGTCGGCACCAGTGGTGGGGTGTGGGGGCTCGAGCGCGGGTACTGCCTCATGATCGGCGGTGAGGCACCCATTGTCGAACGCCTAGATCCGATTTTTTCCGCCTTGGCGCCTGGTCGCAGTGACCTGCCGGTCACCCCGGGGCGCGAGGGCAGAGATCCCCGGGCCGAGCAGGGTTACATCCATGCCGGGCCGAACGGGGCCGGGCACTTCGTCAAGATGATCCACAACGGCATCGAGTACGGCCTGATGCAGGCCTACGCCGAAGGCTTCGATATCCTGCGCAACGCCTCAAGGCCAGCCCTGCCGCCCGAGCACCGCTTCGACTTCGACGTGGCCGATATCGCCGAAGTCTGGCGCAGGGGAAGCGTGATCACCTCCTGGTTGCTTGATCTCACCGCCACCGCCTTGGCCGAAGATGAGCACCTCAGCTCCTACTCCGGCTATGTTGACGATTCCGGCGAGGGACGCTGGACCATCCAGGCCGCGATCGACGAGGCGGTCCCGGCCGAAGTCCTCACAGCCGCCCTCTATGCCCGCTTCCGCTCGCGTCAGGAGCATACGTTTGCCGAGAAGATCCTCTCGGCCATGCGCAAGGGCTTCGGCGGCCATGTCGAGGTCAAGAGGTCGGAAGGAGACCGGGTATGATGCAATCTCCTGCGCCCGCTGCTGACCCGTGCTGCTTTGTGATCTTTGGCGCCTCCGGGGATCTGACGAGCCGCTTGCTCGTGCCGGCGCTCTACAACCTGGCCGCCACCGGCCTGCTGCCGGAGCGCTTTGCGATCGTCGGGGTAGCGCGAACGGCCCAAACAGCGGATCAGTTCCGGGACGATCTGCTCGCCGCCCTTCGGACCCACGCCACGCGCGAGGTCGATCCGCAGCTGGCCCAACGGCTTGTCGCTCATGCCGCTTACGTGTCCGGCAGTATCGACGAGGAGGAAACCTTCTCCAAGCTCAGGGCGACCCTGGAGGAGACCGAGGCGGCGGCCGGCACTCGGGGCAACCGGCTGTTCTACCTGGCCATGCCACCGGACACCTTCGAGCCGATCGCGCGTCAGCTGGCCAGGGCTGGCTTGTCCCAAGAGGGAGCCTCAGGCGCCCCGTGGCGCCGGGTGGTCGTTGAGAAGCCGTTCGGGACAGATTTGGCCTCGGCGCGGGTGCTTAACCGTGCCCTGCTGGAGGTCCTCACTGAGGATCAGATCTACCGCATCGATCACTATCTCGGCAAAGAGACCGTCCAGAACATCCTGCTGCTGCGGTTTGCCAATGGTCTGTTCGAGCCGATCTGGAACCGGAACCACATCGATCATGTGCAGATCACAGTGGCTGAGACCGTCAACGTCGAGAGGCGAGGGCGCTTCTACGACCGGACGGGCGCTCTGCGGGACATGGTGCCCAATCACCTGTTCCAGCTGCTGGCGTTGATTGCCATGGAGCCGCCGGCCCGCTTTGAGGCGGAGCGCGTGCGGAATGCAAAAGCCGAAGCCCTGGCGGCGATCCGGATCCCCAATGAGGCTGAAGCGCTAGCAAACTCTGTGCGGGGGCAGTATCGCGCCGGCCGTGTCGATGATGCGCCGGTGGTGGCCTACCGGGACGCCGAGCATATCGTGTCCGGCAGTGTCACCGAGACCTATGCGGCCCTTCGGCTTGAGGTCGACAACTGGCGCTGGGCGGGAGTGCCGTTCTACCTGAGAACCGGCAAGGCTCTCTCAGCCCGCCGGACGGAGGTGGCGATCAAGTTCAAGCAGGCGCCGATCTCGATGTTTGAGCAAACGTCTGTTGACCGGCTGGGGCAGAACTTCCTGGTTTTGCGGATTCAGCCCAACGAGGGCATCACACTCCGCTTCAATGCAAAGGTGCCCGGGCCTGTGCTGGCGGCCGAGAGTGTCGACATGACCTTCAAGTACAAGGATCACTTCGACGTTGCCCCGAGTACCGGCTACGAGACGCTCATTTATGACTGCATGACGGGCGATGCCCTGCACTTCCAGCGGGCGGACGGGGTGGAGGCGGGATGGGCCGTGGTTCAGCCGTTTCTCGACGCGTGGTCGAAATCGGGAGCCAAAGGATTGGAGTTCTATCCAGCTGGTTCATCCGGGCCAGAGGAGGCGGGATTCCTGCTCGCGAGAGATGGGCGTCGTTGGCGTGTGATCGAATAGGAAATGGCGACAGGAACGCCACACTCAGATTCTCCGAAGGCATGGCTCACAAGTGAATGCATGGAGAAGCTGGCGAGCGCTGGCGAAGAGGGTTCTGTCGCAACTCTGGGGCTGAGACAACAGGATAGAAGCGATCCTCCGGCGACGGTTATGCAGCAAGCGGGTCGATCTGCTCAGCGAGCGAGGGCTGCCGAGTCCGGGCATACTTTGCCTGCCCTTTGCGCATCATGTGCACTATTTCACGGAGGGATGAGTTGCTGGGCGACTGTGCGGCAAAGAACTGAGCTCAGATGGGTTCACTTTCGCGCCGGTTGACCTTGACCTGAGGATTTCCCAGCCAGGCGCATAGTTCCTCCAGGGTCGGGAAATCGTGTTCGATCCCTTTGAAGGGCGCAGGTCTCTTGTTCTGTGGCAGATTCACGAGCAGTTCCGCCGTCCAGGTGTAGGGCTGCCGTGAGCCGTTCCTCACCACACTCCCTATGATCTCTCCATTGAGGAGGAGATCATAGGCGCCAGGCGCAAGCTGGGTGAGGCTGTAGGTCATAAGGTGCTTTTAGCAGACTTAAGCTACAGCTCAATCCGCTCCTTGGCCCTGGCGATAGGAACTTCGCGATAAAGGGATACGATCAGAGTTAAGCACTGATTGAGCAGCACTGTAGCTGGCGGCGCGGGTCTTCCTTACAGTTGGACCAGGTTTGGGCTCATGTCGGCGGTTGCTGCCTATGTAATTCCAGACGGGATCGAGATCGTTTTCATAATGCGCAGCCATCTCCTGCCAAGCAGGTCGACCTGCATGCTATGTACGACACTGATCGGCCTTGGCGCTTCCTGAACTTTACTTGAGACTGGCAACGTAGCCGGCGAGACTGCAGAACCGCGCTCGGGCCACCTACGATTATCGCTAGTTGGCGGGGAGGCCGCTGCGCGAAGCAGTGCCCGAGTTCATCCCAAGCGTCGTCCGACAAACAAGCACAGAGCCAGACGCATCGGCCCTATCACCTCCACCTTGGCACATCAGGGCCGTCAGGGGGCGCCCACCTCAACACGACCGGGTCTAGAGGAAGTGCGGGATAATTACCTTGGTTCGCTGCTGATAAACCTTGTAGCGCTCGCCAAAGATGCGGCTGAGCAGTTTCTCCTCTGCGCGGGCGCGCCACACGAAGGTCGGAATAATCCCGAACAGCACCATGGCAAACGCCGGCAAGCTGCTGAACGCCAGGGCTTGGCCCGCAGCAAGGAATACTAGGCCAAGATAAATTGGGTGTCGAACGAAACGATAGGGGCCGGTCGTGACGAGACCCGTCTCCTGGTCTGCATCGGGAACGAAACTCCATGCCGGGCCAAGAACCACGCGTGATCTGAGAACGACAGCGGCACCCGCAACCGCCAGAACTGATCCCAGCGAGGCAAGCAGCAGCGATAGAGAACTCGCGGTGGTGCCGGGAAAAAGCAGGAGCGAAAGCAAGAACAATGCGAAAGCTGCAAGGTTTGCCGCGACCGGTACTCGGTTGGCGCCACCGTGACGGGCTTGCTTAGCGGGCTCTCTGGGATGCTCGATGAAGCGTAGCAGCATGGGCCCTACAAAGGCGAGCAGGGATACGGCGCGGAGAACGATGACCAGCGTTGACATGACTTACCGTGCCCGCCGCTGCATGGGATACAGGATGATGGGCAGCAAGAGGATGGGGAGCACATAGCTCACCCCAAGGGCTACGATCGGTTGGTCGGCCCAGCCGGCGCCGATGGCCGCAAAGATAAACGCTGTAGGTATGCTGCCGATGGACAGCGCTGCCGTGAACTTCCACAGGGGCATTCCAGCAAGTCCAGCGAGAAGGACCATTGCCTCGGGAACGCTGAAGGGGAGGCTGCGCGTGAGGACAATGGCCCAAGCTCCCCGCCGCTCGAACAAGCGCTCCATCTTGTGCAGAGACTGAAGTCCACCGAAGTGTTGCATTGAACGGCGTGCAGAGGTGACCATCAGTCCATAGCCGAGAAGGCCACCGGCGATCAGGCCGAAGCTGCCCAGCAATCCGCCAAGCCACGCCCCATAGATGATGCCGAACGCGGCGATCACGGCCGTTTGCGGGATCGGCAACACCAGATCGGCCCAGATGAGCGCAATGCCCAGGGCCCACGCCCAACTCCCGTACTGCCGGAGCATCAGCACAGCATCGTTAGCCTCCTGCGGTATCGGCAGTCTCGCGCAGGAGACGAGCGCAAGCGACACGAGGCCGGTGACAACCAGGGCTGCTCTCATATGCACCTCCGAACGAGCAGGCCGGCTTACATTCCAGTCCCGGCGCTAGAGCCAGCGGCGCACGCGCGCCTTGTAGTCGCGGTAGTCGTCGCCAAAGCGCGCTTCCAGATATGCCTCCTCGCGCGCAACGACGCCGTAGCGGATCGCCACGGCCAGCGGCAGCATAAAAATGAGAATCCACGAACTGCGCACAACTATCCCGATGCCGACATACATGAGAAAAAAACCAAGGTAGATCGGGTTGCGGGTCCAGCTGTGAACACCAGTCGTTACGAGCGTACGGGTGGGCTCGTTGGTGGGTACAGGGGTTCCTGCCTCTGAGAAGTTGCGGATACCCGCAGCTGCGAGCACCACACCCATAATGATCAGGCATGCGGAGATGATGGCGCTGATCCAGTGAACCGAACCGATGCTCGAAACCGAGATCGGCAGGGGTAGCAGGTGATCCGAGACGAAGCCGAGAAGAAGGGCACCGAGGAAGAGGAGGAGAGGGCGCGCAATGACGCCCGCAGTTCCGGCGTCAGTTCCTTGTTGCCCGGCCGTCTCATGATCCATGGCGGCTTCCTTCGATCGTTGCAGCTAAGCAGCAATATTTGCCGCATAATGACAACTAAGGTGTCATTATGCAAGTTGACAACCATGGTGTCAACTGAAAAAGTTGGTTCTAGCAGATGGACGAATGCAATGGCGTCGACACGACATAAGACCGGGACAAGAGCGCGCCCCATTAACGACAGCAAGGCAGAAGCAGTGGCAGAGTTGATGCTCGAAGTAACCCAGTGCTTCTTCAGGATCCGGGCTCTCGGACAAGCGGCAGGGCTCATCACCAATTGGGGCGGCGGTGCGTTCGGTTTTATTCGGAGCCTTGCGCTTCTTGGTCCGCTGACCGTTCCGCAGATCGCCCAAATGCGGCCGACGAGCCGTCAGCGCATGCAGCGGCTTGCCGATGAGCTTGCGGCCGAAGGGCTCGTGGAGTTTATAGACAATCCGAAGCACCGGCGTTCGAAGCTTGTGCGGCTGACCCCGAAAGGTGAGGCGGAGTATCGTGAGCTCAATACCCAGTTCCTGTCGCTCTCATCGACTGTTGGCGTCGCTCTCAGCGAAGCGGATATCCGCAACACGATCGAGGTCGTGCGGCATCTAAGTGATGATGTGAAAGGGCGTTCGGCACGGCTCCCGTAGCGCCTCCGTTCACGCGTCCACGAAACGCCTGATCTCGGCGAGGCACCAGTCCATGAATTAGCATCACATGCTGACCCCTGAGCCGAGTGCCATCAAGTAAATGGCTTTACTGGTAAATTCATTGGATCGGCGGGGTCGTCATCGGCGCTGATCGTGACCCTGCCGGATTTCCATTCTGTGTCGCTTAACCAACGCATTGCGCTTCCCTAGTCAGGGTAACTCTTCGTTACCAATTCATACTTAGGCTACACTCGCCAGCCCGCATCAACCTTTACATGCATAAGACCAGCTAGGGCTGTCCTGTGCCCTTACTTCCATCGGTTAACCTATCGGTAACCACCTTGAGCGCCGAATAGGACTGCCACCGAGAGGGATGGCCGTTGCTGTTTCGATTCTTTTCGGTCGCCATTCTGTAATGCCGCTTCTCGATCATGCTTGTGCCTGCGTGGGTGCCGTGCCTCCTCACGGTTTCTCTGGAGAACTGCCAGCAATGAAGAAGCCCAGATCAAAGCAGAAGCACACCAAGGCGAAGACAAAGGCCAGGCACGGCAGGGTGCTGGTGGTGACCTCCGGCAAGGGCGGGGTCGGCAAGACCACCTCCACGGCGGCCTTGGGTGCCGCACTCGCCCAAACCGGCCAGAAGGTGGTGGTGGTCGACTTTGATGTCGGCTTGCGCAATCTGGATCTGGTCATGGGGGCCGAGCGCCGGATGGTCTTTGACCTGATCAACGTCATCAAAGGCGAGGCCAAGCTCTCGCAGGCGCTCATTCGAGACAAGCGTCTCGACACACTGGCTCTCCTGCCAGCTTCCCAGAGGCGCGACAAGGATAGCCTGACCGAGGAGGGAGTTGCGGCCGTCATCGGCGAGTTGCGGGCGCAGTTCGACTGGGTGATCTGCGATAGCCCAGCTGGGATTGAGACCGGAGCTACCCTGGCGATGCGGCATGCGGATGTAGCTGTCGTGGTCGTCAATCCGGAGGTGTCTTCGATCCGTGATGCCGATCGCATCATTGGTATGCTGGACGCCAAGACGGTAAGGGCCGAGCACGGGCATCATATCGAGAAGCATCTTCTCCTCACGCGTTATGATCCCGTCCGCGCCCGGCGCGGTGAGATCATGACGGTGGAGGATGTGCAGGAGATCCTATCCATTCCACTGCTGGGCATCATCCCGGAGAGTGGGGAAGTGCTGCGCAGTTCGAACGTTGGAGCCCCAGTGACCCTGGGCAGCCCTGGCAGCCCACCGGCGCAAGCTTACCTTAACGCGGCCCGTCAGCTGAAGGGTGGGAGCAAAAGGGTGACAACCTCAATCACCAAGCCTCGTCTGTTTCAACGGCTGTTCACCCGACGAGCCGCATAGATGCACTCGACCTCCTTGCAGGATTGAGATCAGGAGCAGGAGCGCAGAATATATTCTGCGCTGAACACCTGAAGAGTTTGGTTGAGTGCTATCATAAGTACTTGATCTTGACCGCATGCACGCAAGCTCTTGGGTCATCAACTTTCATGTTCATGGTTAGCATATACGATGAAGCGTAACCCGAAACCTCTTCCAGTTGAGATCAAGAAGTTCCGCGCTCAAGGTCAGAGGCATCATTTTCCCCAAGGCTTCTGTTTGAGTTCAGGCCGGCTGAGACCACCAAGGTCGTTCAGGAGGAAGAACCTCAAACAGCGGTTGCGCCATCTTCTGGCCCACGCATTCTGCCGAGCCTCTTTGAGGCGGAGTGAACCAAATCTGAGGGCGTTGAGCCCAATCGTCCCAAGCGTGAATCAGGATCGAAAGTTGCTCGGAAGCAGACTGAGTTTAATTTGAACGCCAGTGCCTCTTCAGGTGTCGAGAAAGCATGCGCAGAGGAGCCGGCCATTGCCACAGCCGGCTTGCAGACTGACGTTGCCACTGCCATCCCAGAAGCTACAGCACCTCTTCACGACATCCACACCGCAACGGCTGGACATGCGAGGGCCAATGCCCCCAAGCCAAGACCCAAGGTCTTGGAAGATGACGAGCCAGTGCTGGCATCCCAGCGAACAGCAAGGCAGGAGTCACTACAAGAGGCAAAGGTCATCAAACGATCGGCGGTGATGTCGCCGCGGGCAGACCAGCACAAGCTGGCCAAGCGTCAGGCTGACGCTGTTCAACTGCCGCGGCAGGAGCGTTGGAAGCGACGGCTCCATCCCGCTTCCTGGTGAGTTTATCAACAGTCAAGGCCAAGGCGTTCCCGCGCCCGCTCCGATATCATGGAAGATGCGGCTCGGTTTATCTTACCCGCGTGCAGCTGCGGCCGTCTGTCTTGGCGGCATACAAGGCCCGATCCGCACGTTGCAGAATGGAGCTTCGGGAGTCCTGGGGCAGGGCCTCTGTGATTCCAGCGCTGAAGGTGAAAGCCAGTTCAACAGTACATTCTTCGATTCTGGCGCTTGGGAAGTCGGCTCTGAGGTGCTCCACAGTTTGAGCAGCAGCCTCAAGATTGACAGACGGCATCAGAAGCAGAAACTCCTCGCCTCCGGTTCGCCCGAGATAGGTATCAGGGCGCAGCCTCTCGCGGCAGACAGCTGAAAAGTGCCGCAGCACCGCGTCACCCACCTCGTGGCCATAGCTGTCATTGATCGCCTTGAACCAGTCGATATCGATCAGGGCAACACATAGCTTGGTGCCGTCCTGCTTGCCGCCGGTAAGACGCTCGTCAAGGATCTCGAGGATATAGCGGCGGTTCGGCAGGCCTGTGAGAACGTCAGTCCGGGACGCCAGCAGAGCCGCATCGTGCGCCTGCCGCAGTGATCGCTCATCGTGCTTGAGCGCCGTGATGTCAGCCCCAACCGTGAGCAACCAGCCATTCGGCAGGATGGTATGGTCCATCCAGAACCAGCGGCCATTGACGAGGTCCGTCTGGAATGACTTGCGCGGAACACTCCGGCGCCGGGCGAGGGTCCGGGCAATGAAAGCCTCCACGTCGCCATCATCAATCCTCACCCCAAGCCCGTTCTCGTGTGCGTGGCGAATAATCTCGGGAAACGTGAACGGGCCCTCATAATCGCCCAGGAACATGTCGTGGTAAGTTGTGTTGGCATACCGGAGTCGGTCTTCGGCATCATAAAGGCAGATCGCCTGTCCGCTTTCCGTCAGTGTCTCCACGAGGTGGCGAAGCATCTCGTCATCCAGATCAGCAACAAACCTAGGCATACATTCAACCACTCCGACTAAGCTTCGGATTGATACCAGATCATGGTAGCGGACCCATCAGTAGAAACCCTTAATCCTGCAGATTTGAGGTGAGGTGTCGTCTTTTCTTGAGTGAAGGTCCTAGGCTGCGTCTCGTCATTATGTTGAACCAAGACCCAGCCGCCGGCTCACAGTTGCCTCTATTGGATGGCGCAAGCGTAAAGTGAGCCTTGGTCGGAATGCGGCCAAGGTTCGAACATTAAATTGAATTGCACTGTTCGGCGGGAAGGATAGTCAACGAACGCTGGGAACTCTCTGGGCTTTACTTGGCTGGCGGAACCAGAATCACGACGCTTGCTCAAGCCGTGAGGTCAGCTGACAGAGCCGTGATCTCCTACTCGGGTTGGAGTTCTTGAGGCGCAACCAATTGCTGTCCGGCGGGCCTGCTTGCTGAACCTCGTAGAACGCGTCGGATCATCGCATTTTCAGTTCTCCATTGACCTCTGTGTCATGCTAAGATGCTGGTATAGCCGTGACACGGAGGAGAGCGATGAGCAGGTCTCTCGTGGCGTTGGGTATCCTTGCGGCAAGCGCCTTTCTCATCCCGGCTGATGCAGTTGCCCAACGTAATGGGTTTGGGTTCCGAGGTGATGCACCAAGCTTCCGGAGTGGCGCAGGAGCGATGGTCCCCCGTCCCCCTATAGGCCGTTCCCCCAGGATCGGAATGGCAGGTCCACGCGGCTTTGGCGGTCCTGCGCTGGCCAGCCGGCCAAGCTTCCGTGGAGGCGCCGTCGACATTCGGCCTCGCGGCTTCCGTCCCACCATCGCCGGACCCGGCTTCCGCGGCTATGGCCGTGTTGTCAGTGTTGGTCGGCCTGCTTATCATGGCTACTATGGACGCGGCTGGCGCTACCCGTACTATGGCGGCTACTACGGCAGGGGCTATCCCCTTTATGGAGGCGCGTTAATCGCTGGCCTAACGCTCGGGGCGCTGAGCTATCCTTACTACGCCTATAGCTACCCATACCTCTACGCCGGCGCGACCTATGGCAGCGAGTGCTACTGGGTCCGACACCGGGTCATCGACCCTTGGGGCCGAGTTGTCCGCCGTCGTGTTCAGGTCTGCGAGTACTGAGCCACTCCAGCTTCATCGGCTGGGCGGGGTCAACCCACCGAGTGAATCTGGGTCAGGGCCTGCAGGGGGCCTTACCGACTCCTCCTGCTGCGAGTTGCCTGGCCTGCCGGTCAGACAATGAACAAATAACTCATATCGCCTGCACTGCCTGAACCGCGCAGAACCACCCCTGTCTCAAACCGATTGTCATTGTTTAGATCCGACAACAAATAGCCTCGGTCAGCCGTTGGATTGTACAGGAAAACATGGGCAACGCTCGCGCTCGTGAACGTGCTTTCAGCCTGAGCCGCTGCCGCTGCGATTGAGGCCGCGGTTGTGCTGGCTTCACGATAGTTGGTCGACGTTCCTCGAATACTCATGTCGAGCCAGTCCACCGACGGATTCCAGTCGGCAATGGTATCTGAGCTTGTAGTCCTGATCTCGGAGGAGCCACGGTCAAAGACGAACACGTCCACGCCTGTGCCGCCGACGAGCCAATCCCGCCCGTATCCACCCTCGAGCCAGTCATCGTTTGCTCCGCCATTCAGGTAGTCCTAGGCCGGAGCCGCCAAAGAGGTCGTCGTAGCCAGATCCGCCGTACAGGTCATCATTGCCAGCTTGGCCGAGCAGGACATCGTAGCCACTGCCACCGATGAGACGATCCTGTCCGGATCCCGCGTAAAGATCATCATCGCCCGTGCCGCCATTGATGTAGTCGTCACCGCTGCCGCCGAAAACGAGGTCATAGCCCCAGCCGGCATAGATATCGTCGTCACCGCCATAGCCGTAGATGTCATCATCATCACCGAAGCCATAGATCATGTCATGGGCATTGGTGCCGTCGATGAGGTTCGGCCAGTCATCGCCATAGAGAATTGCCATGGTCCTCTCCGCATAGCAGCCCCGTTGACGCCTTACCCGTTCCCCACCAAAAGCGTGGAGCTATCTGGGTTTCCATCACCGCCCATAAAACGAGATCCTGCAGGCGCAAGTTTCGTATTCAGGCTCCGACGTCAGTACGAGCGATTATTATAGATGATATCGGTCACGATGTCCGGGTTTCCTAATGGTCATTCACTCATTCTTGGGGGGCATTGGTGCATGGATCGTTAGCAGTGCTTGTGTAGTCGAGCGGTCATCGAAATAACCCGTCGGTCACCGCCATGCCCTTCCGACACAATGCTGGCCGCCGCCATCGTAGCGGACAGGCGAAGCTCGAGGTGGCGAACTGGGCGGAATATGAAGCAGGTCAGGACGGACGCGGATGCACTGCCCTCCGAGTCCCTCGCCCACTTCATTGGAAGGGGCTCTCACCATTCGCTGCAATTAGCCCTATCGGACCTGCCTTGCGACCTCAGCGATGTCGGGCCTGGTAAGGCCGATGTCGCACAGTTCACGGTCGGAGAGGGCATGCAACTGCCTTGCCGTCTCACGAGAACGCAGCCAGCGACGCAGGCTTGACAGAACAACTGATAAAAACATGACGCAACCTCAATAATGAGCCTACACAAGCGCAAGGGCGCCGCGAACTGGCAGTGAGAAAAAGGGCCACCTCTTGGGGTGGCCGAGTTTAGGGAGGAAACCCGCCACAGGGAGGCCGTGGCGGAGGAGGGGTCATCTACAGCGCACTTGGCTCGAGACAAACCCGAAAGTGGTCGCCTCTGCCATGCGGAATGAGCATGGAACGGACGGAGAGCATTTACCCTGCGTTAGCCTTTCCTTACCGAAGGAACCGATCAATCGCACGAGGGCTCTCCTTGCCCATCGAGAGTTCCCGCATCGATGTCCGAGAGCCCTAATTGCCCCAGCTTGAGGGTTTTCTTCGTTTGGGCAAAGGCCTCTCAGGTCATGTGTTTCGCCATCCTCGGGTGAGTCTCTGCCGTAATGGACCTGCCTGTCCGTGCAAGAAGCCCGGCTCGGATATCAAGTCTTTGCCTTGAGGAGGCTCGGCTTGCTTAACTCTCTAACAACCGTGCTTCTCTTACCTTGGCTCGGTGATCAAAAATCGGACGGCCTTCATGAAGAGGCAAGAGCACTCACCGGCCTACGTTCTCCAGATCAAGAGCCAGTGGCGGGTTGTCGTTCCTGTTCGCGGGAAGCTTACGCCCAAAGTACACACGACAGAGTTTCCTTCCCGCGCAAGCGCTGAAGCTTGGCTTTGCAGTGATGAGGGAGGGCGCCAGATTGATGCGTACCGAAGCCTTGGAGTTTTGAGCCGATCATCGCATTGACCAGCGACCCGTCGCAGCTCCCGGTAAATGCTTGGGCATTTAACGATGTTCGCAGAATCCCATAACGCTCCATCACAGGTGCTGCCTACACTCGCCTGAGCCTTTCAGAGGGGTTATGGCATGAAGAGGTTGGTCACGGTCGCCGGTCCTGTCGCCACCGCGCAGATGGACGGGTATTTGCTTGAGGAGCGGCTCCTCGATCGCATCATGATCCAGGTTGTTGACAAGGGCGACGGGAACCTGGAGATCGCGTTCCATGAGAAGGATCAGCGCTACCTGTCGCAGTTCTCCGCTGTGCAGCAGGCCCAATGGCTTCATGAGGCGATGCTTCATGTCGAAGCAGGATGTCCTTTAGAAACACCGGATGGGAATTCCGCTTGGATCGCTGACGAGGCGCCACCAAGAGCTAGATCCTCCATCAAAGCCATGAGACCGGCACGGCAGAGACATGATCTGCCGCCTGGATTGGAGTTCCTAAGACGCGATTAGGGGTCAGCGCAAGATCTGATGGGGGAGACGCCCCCCAACGGCCTCGGTGTGCCAAAGTGGAGGTGTTGATAAGCACCACTTGAGGGAGGCGTCTTTGGGACAGGTTAGCACGATTGGGGTGGATCTGGCGAAGAGCGTGTTCCAGGTTCACGGTGCCGATACATCGGGAGCGGTGCTGTTCCGCAGGAAGCGGCGGCGGCACCAGGTCCTTGCGTTCTTCTCGTCTCAGCCACCCTGCACAGTGGCCATGGAGGCTTGTAGCAGCTCGCACTACTGGGCCCGTGAGATCACAAAACTCGGTCATACTGTCCGGTTGATCTCACCGGCTTACGTCAAGCCCTTTGTTAAGCGGCAGAAGAACGATGCGGCCGATGCCGAGGCGATCTGCGAGGCGGCCCAGCGCCCGACCATGCGCTTCGTGGCTCCCAAAAGTGAGCAGGCTCAAGCGGCGGCGATTGTGTTCAGAGCCCGTGATCTCCTGGTGAAACAACGAACTCAGATCATCAATGCCCTGAGGGGGCACCTGGCCGAGTTCGGGATTGTGGTGGCCAAAGGCCCAGCTCGTGTTCCGCAACTCGTGCGGGCTGTCGAGGATGCGGCCGAGCCGGTCCCAGAGCTCGCCCGACCCATCCTCCAGATGCTGATTGAGACGCTCCGAGGCCTGGACGAGCAGGTCACCCGTCTGGATCGTGAGATCGCCCAGCGGGCCAAGGAGGATGAGACGGCGCGTCGGCTGATGACCATTCCCGGGGTCGGTCCAGTGATTGCAGTGGCCCTTGCAGCACTGGCGCCGGCTGAGACCTTCAAGCGCGGGCGGGACTTTGCTGCCTGGGTCGGGCTCACGCCGTTGCAGCGCTCCACCGGCGGCAGGCAGAAGCTGGGTGCCACCTCGAAGATGGGCGAACGCACGCTGCGCCGCCTGCTGATCATTGGCGCGAACAGCATCTTGCTTCGGGTCGCCCGTCATGGCGCTCCCGCCGGATCGTGGATCACCCGCATGCTGGCGCGCAAGCCGCCGATGCTGGTGCGTGTGGCACTTGCCAACAAGATGGCTCGGATCGTCTGGGCGCTGCTGGCGAGGGGTGAGGTGTATCGGGCTCCGGCTGTGGGTGCGTAAGCACTCGCGGCCGCGAGGCTGTTGGGGCGCAGGAAGAGCAAAGGAGAGGTATGGCGCAACGGTCACTGAGACGGGATCAGACAAACCAGTTCAGGAACAGGCGCTTCGAGCGCGTAGATTTGATTGGGACCTGATCCGCGAACTCCCATCCGGGCCCGCGGCATGTGGAAAGCCGCAGACAAGGCCGCACACATGTCCGTATCTGACCTGCGCGTTGCACCAACCCGAAGATTCTTCTTGCGTCACCAGGGGCGTCTACACATGTTCCTGATTTGCGCTAAGATAGAACGAACAAAGAACCTGATCATCCATTCTGCAAAATGGGCCTCCATCGACGGGCTATGCGGCGCGTGCCAGGGTCTTGGGCAGCCGCAAGGGCCGGAAGCCGTCTACGAGCACAGGCTGCTCGCCCCAGGCATAGGCCGGTGAGATTGATGTGCTCCCAACTCAGAGGCGACACGTGCTTGAGCACCTCAGGCGGGATGATCCGCCCCTGATAGCGGAGATGTTCCACAGCGTGCCCGAGATACACCGTATTGCAGTGTACAATCGCGCTCACGACCAGGTTCAGCCCGGACGCCCGGAAGGCTTGGCTCTCTAACGAGCGATCACGGATTTCACCACGCTCATGGAAGAACACGGCCCGTTTGAGCTTGTGGGCCGCCTCACCCTTGTTCAGGCTGGCCTGACAACGCCGCCGCAGAGCAGGGTCGGAACACCACTCGATCATGAACAGCGTGCGCTCGAGACGGCCGAGTTCGCGAAGGGCGCGGGTTTTGTCGCAAACACGCTTTTTTACTTAGCTATACTGGAGAGCTCGCGCTAGCCGGTTGCTGCAGAACCAACAACTTAGCGCCACCCGCCGGGCCGAAGATCGCGCTTAAAAATGCTTATACTTCGAGTTTGCGACAGAATCTCAAAATGCCTGCCCTTGAACATTCCTATCCCCACTGCTGTGACGGCGGCCATCGTAGCTGAAACTATGAAACAAAAGGTTTGCGAGCACCTCCTAGGAGGTGCTCGCAACCCTCCATCAGGGATCCGGCTGCGCCTTCCTATAACTAGATAACATCTTGCCGATGCGTCAGAAGAGGCGGTGGGAGTTCTCGAATTAAGGCCTTGTAATGGCGCGGAAAACTGTTACTATACTGATTGGTATGATATGCGGTCGAAAAGCCTCTGGCAGTTCCGCCGCCCAGGCCGCAGGATGGGAGAACAATGGGCCGTCATCGCGAATTCGATGCTGACGAGGCGTTGCACATCGCGCTTCAAGTCTTTCGGCGCCGGGGTTATGAGGGCACTTCCATCTCTGACCTGACAGACGCCATGGGCATCACACGTCCAAGCCTCTATGCCGCATTTGGCAACAAGGAGGACCTGTTCCGCAGGACACTTGACCTCTACGAGCGCCGGCACCTGTGCTTCGCTCATGAAGCCCTTCAGGCCCCAACGGCGCGCGAGGCAGTCGAGCGGCTCCTGCGCGGCTATGTCGACGTCCTGACCGATCCCCTGAGCCCTCCTGGCTGTCTTGGCGTGAATGGAGCTGTGGCCTGCAGCGAGGCGAGCGAACCCATCCGCGAGGAGCTCATCGCGCGCCGAATCGTCAACGAGAACAACCTGCGCAACCGTCTGGAAAAGGCACGCGCCGATGGCGATCTCCCCGCTAATGAGGATCCCGCCGATTGGGCTAGATATGTCGTATCGATTGGCCTCGGGATGGCCGTGAAGGCAGCCTCCGGAGCCTCACGCCAAGAGCTCCATCGTGTTGCCGACTTCGCCATGCGGAGCTGGCCGACGGCGTAGATCGAAGGCTGGACCTTTCCGTTAGCTTGATGCTCCGCCTTTGCGATCCACCGCCAGGCTGGCCGGAATGACGGCCGTTCCAAACCGCACAGTCGCCTCGATTGTGCCGCCCGGCTGCACGGCCCTCGCTAAGCCCTCAATCTCGATCCAAAGCGCCTCCCCATCCATTGGAAGGACTTGGCCGGGAGCGACGGGAATGGTGTCCAATGCCGTCGTCACGCCGTTGCCGAGGGATGCGACAATCCGGGAGTGCTGGGCTTGGGTGACCGGAATTCCGGCAAACACGATTGTTTCCGCACTCCGGTTCTCCAGCAGAAACGTAATCTGTACCCGGCCTTTCATCTTTAAGGGTCAGACACGCGGGCCTGTCAGGACAACGTCGTTCGTAATCCGACAATCTTCTTCGGCCTCGATGTTTTCGGACAGGGGCGCCAGTCACAAACAGCAGCGCAGCCAAGATGACGGGCTGGAAGGTTTTTCAAAAGCGATCCATGGAAACAATCCGTCCTCTGCAGGAGTGCCCGAGGAGCGCCGCCTGATGCTGCGCCCCTCGCGTCTGCTCAGATCACCGGTTCCTTCACCGGGTGTGCGGCGGGGACCATTCCTGGGACTTCCTCCTCTTCGCGCCGGTGCCCAAGCGGCCGGTTCCCGGCCAGGCTGCGGACCAGAACGTAGAAGACAGGCGTGAGGAACAGCCCAAACACCGTTACGCCGATCATGCCCGAGAACACGGCCACCCCCATAGCAGCCCGCATCTCGGCGCCCGCTCCTGTCGAAAGCACCAGCGGGACGACACCCATGATGAAGGCCAGCGACGTCATCAGGATCGGCCGCAGGCGCAGGCGGCTGGCCTCAATGGCCGCTTCGACGGGACTACGCCCCTCGAACTCGAGTTCCCGCGCAAACTCCACGATCAGGATCGCGTTCTTGGCAGACAGGCCGACCAGAACGATAAGCCCGATCTGGGTGAACACGTTGTTGTCGCCCGCGGTCAACCATACCCCAACCAAGGCCGCCAGCAGCGCCAGGGGCACGATCAAAATGATCGAGACTGGAAGCGTCAGGCTCTCGTACTGCGCCGCAAGCACCAAGAAGACGAGCAGGATGGCAATCGGAAAGACCAGAATGCCGGAGTTGCCGGCCAGGATCTCCTGGTATGTCAGCTCGGTCCACTCGATCCTGAACCCTTTCGGCAGGGTCTCAGCCGCGATCTGCTCGACCGCCGCCTGCGCCTGGCCCGACGAATGTCCCGGAGCCGCCTGTCCGTTAACGTCGGCCGCCAGGAAGCCGTTGTACCGCATCGCGCGCTCCGGTCCCACGCTCGGCTGAATGTTCAGCAGGACGTTGAGCGGAACCATCTCGCCGGAGACCGATCGGACCTTGAGATAGCCGACGTCCTCGGCACGCGCCCGGAACGGCGCATCGGCCTGCACCCGCACCGAGTAGGTCCGCCCGAACTTGTTAAAGTCGTTCACGTAGACCGACCCGAAATAGGTCTGGAGTGTGCTGAACACCTCGGAGACAGGAACACCAAGCTGTCGGGCCTTGGCGCGATCAACATCTGCGTAAAGCTGAGGAACGTTGATCGAGTAGCTCGAGAACAAGCCTGCAAGTTCGGGCGCCGATGAGGCCTTGGCCAGAAACTCCTTTGTAGCCCGGTCGAGCGCCTCGTAGCCGAGGCCGGTCTGATCCTCGATCTGCAGCTTGAAGCCGCCGATCGTGCCCAGCCCCTGCACAGGCGGGGGCGGAAACATTGCGATCACAGCTTCCCGGATGGCGGCGAACTGCTGGTTCAGCTGGCCAGCAATCGCGCCGGCGGCAAGGCTTGGATCCCGGCGATCCTCGAACGGCGTGAGGGTCAGGAACACGATGCCGGCATTCGAGCTGTTGGTGAACCCGTTGATCGATAGGCCCGGGAACGCCACAGCGTTCTTCACGCCGGGATGCTTCAGGGCGATGTCGGTCATCTGCCGGATGACCTCCTCTGTCCGATCAAGGGTGGCAGCATCCGGCAGCTGGGCGAAGCCGACGAGATACTGCTTGTCCTGTCCGGGTACGAAACCGCCGGGCACGGTCTTGAACAGGAAGCCCGTCGCACCGAGTAGGACGACGTAGAGGACCATCATCAGTGCCTTGGCCGAGATGGCCCGCCGGACGCCGTTGCCATACGCGGTGGAGCCGCGATGGAAGATCGTGTTGAAGCGGCGAAACAACCAGCCGAACAGCGTGTCCATCACCCGGGTGAGCCGATCCTTCGGCGCATGATGATCGCGAAGCAGAAGGGCCGCCAAGGCGGGCGACAGGGTCAGCGAGTTGATCGCCGAGATCACCGTCGAGATCGCGATGGTGACGGCGAACTGCTTGTAGAACTGACCTGTCAGGCCGCTGATGAACGCGAGCGGAATGAAGACTGCCACCAGCACCAGTGCGATGGCGATGATCGGTCCGGAGACTTCCTGCATGGCACGGTAGGTCGCCTGTCTGGGGCTCAACCCCTTCTCGATGTTCCGCTCCACGTTCTCGACCACCACGATGGCATCGTCGACCACGATGCCGATCGCCAGCACCAGCCCGAACAGGCTCAGGGCGTTGATGGAGAAGCCTAGGGCATGCAGGACCCCGAACGTTCCGACGATCGAGACCGGAACGGCCGCAAGAGGGATGATGGACGCCCGCCAGGTCTGCAGGAACAGGACCACGACGAGCACCACCAGGAGCACCGCCTCAATCAACGTATGAACCACCGCGTCAATGGAGGCGCGGACGAACTGGGTCGTGTCGTAGACGATCTGGAAGTCGACGCCCTCCGGCATATTGGCCTTGATGTCGGCCATCTCGGTGCGAACCTTGTCGGCAATCTCAATGGCATTCGATCCCGGTGCCTGCAGGACGGGAATGGCCACGGCCGGCTTATTGTTCAGCAGGGCACGCAGAGCATAGTCGGCCGCGCCCAGCTCAATGCGGGCAATGTCGCGCAAGCGGGTGATCTCGCTATTGGTCCCTGTCTTGACGATGATGTCGCCGAACTGCTCCTCATCCTGAAGACGACCTTGGGCATTGATCGATAGCTGATGATCGACTCCAGGCAAGCTCGGAGAGGCGCCGACGACACCCGCAGCCGCCTGAACATTCTGGACGCGGATCTCGTTGACCACATCGCTTGCGGAGAGACCGTGTTCGGCAATCTTCTGCGGGTCGAGCCAGACCCGCATCGAGTAGTCGCCGGATCCAAACAGCTGAACCTGACCCACTCCCTGGATCCGGGCGAGGCGGTCCTTCACATTGAGCGCTGCATAGTTGCGCAAGTAGGTGACGTCGTATCGGTTGTCGGGCGACAGGAGGTGAACCACCATCATTAGGTCCGGCGAGCTCTTCACCGTGGTGACGCCCAGGCGCCGCACCTCCTCGGGCAGCCGGGGCTCGGCCTGCGACACCCGGTTCTGGACGAGTTGCTGCGCCTTGTCAGGATCGGTGCCAAGGGCGAAGGTCACGGTGAGCGTCAGCACGCCGTCGGTGGTCGCCTGGCTGCCCATGTAGAGCATGTCCTCGACCCCGTTGATGGCCTCTTCGATCGGGGTGGCCACGGTCTCGGAGATGACCTTCGGGTTCGCACCCGGGTATTGCGCTCGAACAACCACCTGGGGCGGCACGACCTCGGGATATTCCGAGATCGGCAGGACCCGCACGGCCAGCAGTCCGACCACGAAGATGAGCACCGAAAGCACCCCGGCAAACACCGGGCGGTCGATGAAGAAGCGGGAGACGTTCATAGGAGTCGCTCTCTGTCTGAGACGGTGCGATCAATTATCCGCCGAGGCGGAGGCACCCCGTGTTCCAAGGGCGGCAGCTGTGTCGAGGGCTTGGGGCTGCGGAGCGATCAGGGTGCCTGGGCGGACCTTTTGCAGACCATCGACAATGATCCGTTCGCCAGGCTTGAGCCCGCTGGTGACAATCCGCCCGCCATCCACGGCAGCCCCGAGCCTGATCTCGCGGTAGTTTGCCTTTTGGGCCGGATCGACAACGAGCACGTACCTCTTGTCTTGGTCCGCCCCGATGGCCCGCTCGGGCACCACCACGGCGGGCATCGTCTTCGCTTGGCCGATGCGAATGCGGGCAAACTGCCCGGGCAGCAGGTCGTCGGCGCTGTTGTCGAACACCGCCCGCACCAGCACCGTCCCACTGGCGCCCTTGACCGTATGATCGATGAGTTGCAGCTTGCCCTGCGCAGTCCTGGCCTCCGGGCCAGAACGCATTTCGACCGGGATGCGGGCGAGATGGTCGCTGCGATCGCCTCCGACGGGGAGAGTGTCGAGAGCCCGCTGGACCGCGCGCTCATCGGCATCGAAGCTTGCATAGATGGGGTTAGTCGAAACCAACGTCGTCAGGATCGGCGCGCCGGAGCCGCCGTCGACGAGGTTGCCGACGGTGACCTCGATCTTGCCCACCCGCCCCGAGATCGGCGCCCGTATCTGTGTGTAGGACAGGTTGAGGCGCGCCGTCCTTGCTGCCGCTTTAGCGGCGCGCAGGCCAGCCTCGGCCTCACGTAAACTGTTCTCACGGGTATCGAGATCGCGTTGGGTAATGGTCTGATTGGCGCTAAGCTTCATGCCACGCTCCAGTTCATTGCGGGCGAAAGCAATGCGGGCCTCTGCGGCGCTGACCTGCGCCTCCGCCCGCTCCAGTTCCGCCTTGTACGGCTCGGGGTCGATGGTGACGAGCAGGTCACCCTTCCTGACGAGAGATCCCTCCCGGAAGTGGACTGCCTCAATGGCGCCGGGAACGCGCGGACGTAGGTCGACTCGGTCGATCGGCTCCAAGCGACCCGAGAACTCCTCCCAGAGGATAACGTCACGCTTCTCGACGGAGATCACGGGCGCGGGAGTTGCCGGTGGCGCCGCCGCTACGCCGCTGCCTTGCGTCGGGGTGCTGCCGAGCGTGAACCAGACGGCGATGCCGCCCAGGATAGCCCCTACCGTGCCGATGGAGGTCAGGAGCCGGGTCTTGGAAGAATGTGTCATGGGAAAACCGATCGACCAGAAAACCATCCGGCATCTGCGGTGCGCCGGATTCGTACCAACTGGTATAGTATCGTCCGGTATAGTATGGAAGAGGTCTCTAGCCTCTTTTTATTCCGATCGGTACAAAAAACGGCGATCAGGGCGTTCTGCAGCGATATCGATGTGTGCTTCCGCACATGGCCCGCGGGGCATTGTCATGGCTGGATGGCGCCCGTTTGGCGATGTGACTATTGATGACGTGCAGTCCGACGCGGTAAACGCGCTCCGGCTGAGCGACAGCAACCCCAGCAAAGGTGGCAAGAGCCAGAACCAAGGCTACCGACATTCTCATCGGTCACCGACGCTCCGTAGCATCAGCTCGATCCAGACAGCCCACGTTGTGACGAGGCTATTCGATTAGCTCTGAAGCAGCAAAGGTTCGTTCCACGCACGGTCATCGCAGACTCCACTCGAAGACCAGGAATGTCGCATATTGGCAGTTCTCGGAAGTAAGATAAATGTCGGCTCAAAGCAGGACCACTGGACGTTCCTGTTGGTAAACGAATTCAACTACCTGACCCAGAGCTGCCTCTGGCCAATCTGCATTCGTATCCATTGTACGTATAGCCGTGCTTGGGTCAGCGACCCTCCAGATGCACTTCAGTATTCCTACCCCTCCTAGGTCGGGCAAAACGCCAGCTTTGACTGCTTCGTTACTGGCTCACCCCTGATGTGCCAACGGGGTCTTACGAATCCGCTCGAGCGCGCCTTCATCCGGCTCCATAAATTACCGGAACTAAGCGGCGGATTTGATGGGCAAGGCCGCGCTCATTCGAGGCCCATGACACTGACAAGACGAGCGGAACTGCACTCGTCTCGGATGCTCTTGAGACCCTGATACGTAGGTCCGTTGTAGAACGTCTCCCACGCCTCAACCGATGGGAACTCCAGGAGGACGATCCTGCGGGGCTCCCAGTCGCCCTCGTACACCTTGTGAGCGCCTCCCCGCGCTAGGTAACGGGCCCCGGCGGCCTCAAGGGCTGGCTTTACGCCTGCCATGAACTCCTGATAGCGCGCCGGACCGCGAATCTCGACATCAAAGATGACGTAAGCGGGCATTGTTTCCTCCTGTAACTTGGACAGGTTAGAGCCGGCTTCTCTCCACTGCCAGCTATGGGCTAAGGGTAGCAAATGGGGCTAGCGGTGACGCAGAGTAACAAGAGCCTGTTCAAAGGTCGGCAATTCACGGCAGATACTATCCTGTGGGCGGTACGCTGGTATCTGCAATTCCCGATCAGCTACCGAGATCTCGAGCGCATTTTCTCCGATCGAGGCATTCAGGTCGACCACACCACCCTGTTTCGATGGATCCAGGCCTATGCACCGGAGTTGGAGGAGCGCATCCGCCCCCATCTTCGTGTGACCAACGGCTCCTGGCGCGTGGACGAAACATACATTCGAGTAAAGGGCGAATGGGTTTATCTCGACCGTGCCGTTGATGCGGCCGGGCAGACCATCGACTTTCTGCTCTCGCCCAAGCGCGATGCCGCTGCGGCTCGACGCCTCTTCCGGAAAGCCTTGAGGCAGCCCCATACGGTCAACCCGCGGACTATCACGGTCGACAAGGGTGCAGCCTATCCAGTTGCGATGAAGGCTATAAAACGTGCCGGCGAGCTCTGGCGCTTTGCCAAACTCCGGCAGGTGAAATTTCTGAACCACATCGTCGAGCAGGATCACCGTCGGATCAAGCGACTCGTCCGTCTAAGGCTGGGTTTCAAGGGCTTCATGACGGCCGCCCAGATGATTGGGGGCTGCGAGGTCATGGCGATGATCCGCAGGGGGCAGGTGGCGAGCGCACCAGCGAACGACATGAAGGCTCAGAGTGATTTCATCGCGGCTCTCTTCCGCGCTGCTGCCTAACCTGAGCTCTCGTCGGGCCTTCGCTCGACCCACGTTAGCGTTTGCAACGGAACCCTGGAGACGTGCCTCACCCAGAGGGCATCCTCTGGCGCGGTCGCGATCGCATGGACGAGGATCCACCGATCACCACGAAGCCTTCCGCCTTATAAAACGTGGTATTGTCAGGCTCGATGGGCTGGGAGGCTCCATGGGGAGGCCGTCATGCCGCGGCGACATCGCAATGCGTGCCTGAGTCTATCCTTGGCCTGGCTCTGGGGTGGCGCTGCCGCCGCATCCGAGGCGACGCTCGACCTTGCCCTCGTGCTCGCCGTGGACGTGTCTTCCTCGATGGCGCCGGCGGAGCAATCGCTTCAGCGCTCGGGCTTCATCGAGGCATTTCGATCCCCGGCGGTCCACAAGGCTATCGCTAGGGGATCCCTTGGCCGCATCGCCGTCGCTTATGTCGAGTGGTCGGGAGCCGATGAGCAGAGCGTTCTCGTGCCATGGACCATCATCGATGGACCGGACGCGGCATGGTCTTTTGCGGCCGAACTCAGGCGTCAGCCGATCCGGCAAGGAAGCATGACATCAATCTCCGGGGTGCTTGGCTTCAGCACGAGGCTTTTCGCCGATCTTATGGATAGACCAGCGCGGCGGGTGATCGACATCTCGGGTGATGATCCCAACAACGATGGGCCCAAGGTCAGGCACGCACGCGACCATGCCGTGGCCCAGGGCATCACGATCAACGGACTGCCGATCCGGATCCCGGGAATGGTGAGCGGCTGGGAGTTTGGCGACCTGGACCGCTACTACGCGGACTGCGTCATCGGGGGAGCCGGCGCGTTCATGATCCCGGTCTATGAGGCCGACCAGTTCCCGTCCGTCATCAGGACCAAGGTCTCGCGCGAGATCGCCGGGCAGGGCGGAATGTCCTTGGTCGTTTATGCCGGATCGCAGGCCGACTGCCTCATAGGCGAGAAGCGCCGCCAGGAAGAGGAGGCCTGGGGAGGCGAGGGCAACCCTTAGGGGCGAGGCGGGATCGCGCTGTCGAGCACGCACGACGTGCTAACCGGGGAGTGCTGGGAGGCGGCGAACCTGTATCAGGAGCACTTGATCATGGCTTGATCGCGGTGGTGGACGATCCCAACTCGTTGCAAGCAGGCTCTGCATAGGTGCCGGGCAGCAGCCTCTCGAAGCGGTAGCGGATCTTGCCATAGCACTCGCAGGCGGCGTGGTCGAGACCGGCGCGGTCGAGCACCGCGATCCCGCCACGGAATTGCTCGATCAGGTTCGATTTCTGAAGGGCGCGCAGGACCGTGCTGACGGTGGAACGCTGCACGCCCAACATCTCGGCCAGGAACTCATGGGTGAGGGGCAGGGCGTCCTGATCCAGGCGATCGTGCGTGCTCAGGATCCAGCGGCAGCACCGGGCCTCGACGGGGTGCAGGGCATTGCACGCGACCGTGTGGTACGCCTGCGCCAGAAGCGCCTCGTTGTAGGCAAGCACCTGCCGTTGCAGGGTAGGGAACGTCCGGATGGCGGCCTGCATGTGGTCGATAGGAACCCGGGAGACGCTGCCGGGGACCTGAACCACATAACGCCCGAACGCCTCCCGGCTGACGAACGCGCTCAGCAGGCCGAACAGGCCTTCCCGCCCGAACATCGCCACCTCGGCCAGCCGGCCATCCTCCATCACATCGACCAGGGACACGATGGCATCGTGCGGGAAGTAGGTGTAGCGGATGGGATCGCCAGGCTCGTAGAGCACGGTGCCGCGTGGTAGGATCATGCTCTTGAGATGCGGTTCGAGAATGGCAAAGGTGTTAGCCTCCAGCGTGGCGAGGAACCGGTTGGCCCGGTGATCCGGCGGGGATCTCGAGGACAGAGGAGAGTTTTGGCGTCCGTCTGAAAGCATGATCCCCTCGGGCAGGAGCGATCACCGTATCCGGCATGAATAACGCATAGCTGGTCAATCCGTTTAGCCGGACAGGCTTTGAGGAGGGCCCGGGCAGACCTTATCTCGCTTTCTGCTTCGGCGGCGTAGACGGGCATTCATCCGGTTCGCTCAACATTACGCTCTGACCCAGAAGCGACCTTGCACTGTTCGAGCTAGCGGTCCGTCAGTCCGAAGCTAAATCGGGCGTCTTTGTCAAATCAGAGCGGGCTGATCTCCGCAGTTCCTGAAATAGTTCCGGCACTTCTCGATGGTGGTCCAGAGCGCCTCCTTGGTGCCTGCGTCCGCTTTGCGCGGGAGCGCATTAAGCTTGGCCATGAGGTACTCGTTCGGGTTGAGATCCAGGCTGTATGGCGGCAGATCCATCGGGCTCTCATCGATCAGGCGACCAGCCCAACTTCAAAAGGAGCCAGAAAGATGCCATTCTGCACACCAGCGGGGCCGATCTGTCATCCTGTCTCAGGACCATTGAAGGAGACGATCCGTGCGTGACATTGAAAGTGGCGTTTCTCAGCATTACGCGTCCTACGATGTCCTCTCTCGTATCCGCGCCGGGCTCGCGGAGATGGGGCATGATCCTGACAGAGTTTCACCCGATGCCCTGAAGCCAGTGGATGAATTCCACATCGGCGGCGCAGAGGCGACATCTGCGCTTCTGGAAAAGCTCTCCATCCGGCCCGATATGGAGGTGCTCGACATCGGCTCAGGCATTGGTGGTCCGGCCCGGATGATCGCGGCGCGCTATGGTTGCCATGTGACTGGCGTAGACCTGACGCCGCATTTTGTTGAAACGGCCCGCGCGCTCTCCACCATGTGCGGCATGGCTGATCGCGTGCGCTTCGAGGTTGGAAGCGCAGTCGCGTTGCCACTAGGCGACGCGAGCTTCGACCTTGCGCTCCTCTTGCACGTCGGCATGAATGTGCCCGATAAGGCAGCGCTTTTTCGCGAAGCACGCCGCGTGCTTCGTGATCGGGGAACTTTCGCGGTCTACGATGTCATGCGTACGGGTGACGGCGATCTCAGCTTCCCGGTGCCTTGGGCGGAAACGCCGGACCTGTCGGCGCTGGAGACGCCAGAGACTTATCGCCATGCGGCCAGAGGGGCAGGCTTGGCTCTTCAGGCGGAGGAAAACCGGCGGGACGTCGCGCTCGACTTCTTCGCGCGCCTCCAGGCGCAGGCGGCAAGCGGCGCACCACCGCCGCTGGGACTGCACAATCTGATGGGGCCGACCGTCAAGGAGAAGGTGGCCAACATGATTGCCGCGGTCCGGGCTGGTACAATTGCGCCCATCCAAATAATCTTTTCAGCTGCGTACCACTAGCGTGGTACGGTGTCGGCTCATGCACGCTGCTCCAGGAGCCAGGCGATTGAGCGGGCCGCGATGCTCTGTTGCGTAGTGTCTGGACCTTCTGAGCGTTCAGGGCATCGTCAATCCTTAGGCTCTTTAGTCTCGGTTGGGTGTCTCGTGCCTTTACCGATTCTCTCGCTGGTTCACTACAGATGTACTGCTGATCCAGGCTGCACTGCACCTGCAAGACCAGCTAAGACGTTCTAATGCAGCACGGTCCTCGGCCAGCACCGTCATGTCTGGATGTCCAAGCTGGGAGCTGCGACCCCAGCCCAGCAATAGACCGCCCGGTGTGCCCCCTGTTTGCGCAGGTATGTATCTGGGGGCACCGGCGGTTTGCGAGGCTTAGGCTGTCAACGCGAGGTCAGCAGCACGACGCCGGCCTTACCGGGCGTGCGGGAGTGAGTGACCGCGTCACGGACCTGCGACAGGTCGTAGGACCCGGCCACGGCAAACAGCTTCGGCGCGGTGCGGGAAAGCGCAAGAACGGTTTTGAGATCATGGGCGCGAACATCGCTGGGGAGAGATGCCCAGCGGCCAACCGATACGCCATGGATGCGGACATCGCGCACCGAGAACGCCAGTGAGTCAACCCGGATCGGCTCGCCGGAGAGATCCCCATAGGAGATGAGAGTGCCCCCGCTGGCAAGACGTTCGACCATGGCGCTGGCCAGATCGCCGCCGACCGGATCGAGCACCACCCGGATCGCCCGCCCGCCGGTGGCGAGACGCAGATGATCACGCCAGTCGGGCGCATCCGTGGAGATCACCGGCACATCCGGATGGACGGCGGTCAGCTCGGCAACCCTGGCACGACTTCTCACAGCATTGACGACGCGGAACCCGCGCTGGCGGGCCAGGGCGGTGGCCAGCTTTGCGACAACGGAGCCAGCGGCGGTGATCACCATCACGTCCTCGCCACCTGGCCTGATACCGGCCGCCTCAGCTGCCCGCAGCAGAAGCATCGCGGTCAGTGGCGTGACATGCAGCTGGGCCGCGATCTCATCCGGAACATCCTCGGGGATCGCAGTTACATATTCGGCCGAGACCAGCACGCGCTCGCCCCAGCCCCAACGGCCGGGAAAGAATGCAACGCGAGCCCCGACTGCAAGGCCGCTGGCATCGGCAACATTCGCGCCCAGGGCCTCGATGACGCCCATCCCCTCGAACCCGGGTCGGGCGCCGCCTTCTGCCACCGGGGAGGTGTCGCCGGGGGCGCGATAACGTCCCTGCACGCCAAGCAGGTCCCCGGGATGAACCGGGCGCGCCTGCACCCGCACCAACACCTCGCCCGCGCCAGGAGCGGGAAGATCGGGAACTTCTGCCACTTCGAGGACCTGTGCGGGCTCGCCATAGGTGCGGTAAAGGATCGTGCGCATGGGGTGTTCTCCTGGTGGGGTGTTCAGGCGACTTCGACGAGGACGATCTCAGTGCCGTCGAGCGCGGTGAGGGTGATCTGCCGCTCATCCGTGATGGCAGCGCCGTCACGGGGAGCCAGAGGCAGGCCGTTGAGGATGAGGCGACCGGTGGTGGTCACGAGGTAGGCGCTTGATCCTTCCGGTATCGCATGGACGATGGTGTCGCCTGCCTGCAGGCTGCCGCCGAGCACACGGGCATCGGCGTTGATGACGAGCGCCTCGCTGTCAGCCGCGTCGCCGCTCGCCAGGGTGGCGAGACGTCCGCTGCGCTCGCCTCGAGGAAAGCGCCGAGTGCTCCAGCGGGGCTCGCCACCGCGATGCCGCGGATCGATCCAGATCTGGAACAACTGAGTCGGGATTGGCTCGTCATTGAATTCGGAGTGGCGGATGCCAGCGCCTGCGCTCATTACCTGCAGGTTTCCGGCCTCTATTCGCTCCTTGTTGCCGAGGCTGTCTTCATGGGTGATCGCGCCCTCGCGGACATAGGTGACGATCTCGACATCGTCGTGCTGATGGAGCGGGAAGCCGGAGGAGGGAGCGAACTCGTCGTCGTTCCACACCCGTAAGCCACGGACCCGGCGGTGTTCCGGGTTGCCCATCCCGGAGAAGGCAAAGTGCAGCCTGGCCTTGAGCCAGGTGGTGTCGACGCTGCCGAGGCTAGCGAAGGGACGGTGCTCGATCATGAGGCCGCTCTCAAGCATGGTTGCTGATGGGGACAGCACCCGATCAGGCCAGGCGCTGTCCCCAAGGTTAGGAAATCAGCTTCAGATCTGCGCGGTGCCACCATCGACGAAGAACTCGACGCCGGTGACGAAGCTCGCGTCATCAGAGGCCAGGAACACCGCGGCCTTGGCGATCTCATCGGGATTGCCCACCCGACCCATCGGCACCTGGGATGCGAGATAATCGAGCATGCCCTGCTGCTGAGCGGCATCTGGTCCGGCAAGGTCGACAAGCCCCGGGGTTTTGACCGGGCCGGGGCTGAGGGTGTTGATCCGCACGCGACGGTCCTTTAGGTCGAGGATCCAGTTGCGGGCAAAGGCCCGCACGGCCGCTTTCGACGCCGCGTAGACGCTGAAGGCCGGCGTCCCGCTGCTGGCGGCCGTCGAACCTGTGAGGATGACGGAAGCGCCGTCCGCCAGCAGCGGCAGGGCCTTCTGCACCGTGAACAGCACGCCCTTCACGTTGCGGTTGAAAGTGTCATCGTACTGCTCTTCGGTGATGCTCCCGAGCGGCAGCATCGTGCCGCCGCCAGCGTTAGCGAAAAGCACATCGATGCGGCCCTTCTCCGCCTTCACCTGCTCATAGAGGGTATCGAGATCCGCCAGCTTTGAGGAGTCGGTTCGGACCGCCGTGACATTGCTGCCGATCGATGCGACTGCTGCATCCAATTCAGCCTGACGTCGGCCGGTGATGAATACGTGGGCGCCTTCGGCGACGAACTGTTTGGCGGTGGCCAAGCCGATGCCGCTGGTAGCGCCGGTAACAACTGCGATCTTACCTTCGAGTTTACGTGACATGCGAACCTCCGTGGTTGCTGAAATAGGAATAGCCCCAGGCTCAGCGTTGCGATATAGAAAGGCTTGCAAAGCAACGTTGCAGGATTGTCGATGTCGCAACTGCCGGATTTCGAAGGGTTGGCCATGTTCGCCAAGGTGGTTGAGGAGCGCTCCTTTGCCGCCGCCGCCCGGGCGATGGGCGTGTCGGTGGCGACCGTCTCGCGCGGCGTCAGCCGCTTGGAGGAGCGGCTTGGCGCCCGGCTGCTCAATCGCACGTCCCGTCAGCTCGCGCTGACCGAGTTCGGGCGCACCATCGCGGAAAGCGCCAGCCATATCTACCATGCGGCAGAAGTAGCAGAGGCGGTGGCCCGGGAGCAGGCCGCCAAGCCCCGGGGGCTTGTACGGCTCGCAGTACCGATGTCGTACGGCTTGCGATGGGTTGCGCCGATCCTGCCGGACTTCCTAAGAGCCTACCCGGAGGTGCAGGTCGACCTGCATCTCTCGGACGCGGCGGTCGATCTGGTCGGGCAAGGCTTTGACGCGGCCCTGCGGATTGCGGTGCTACCGGACTCGTCCCTGATTGCACGCCGCCTGTGTCCCGTGTCCCCCTTCATTGTCGCGGCGCCCAGCTACCTCGAGCGGCATGGCCGGCCCGAGCACCCCCGCGACCTGATCGCTCGCGATTGCCTTGGCTACGCTTACCGGGCGCGTAGTGATGTCTGGCGCTTCGTCAACGACGCCGGCGACGAGGAGGTGATCACACCGACAGGGCCACTGCGGGCCACCAACGCGGATGCTCTCGTGCCGACCGTGCTCTCTGGTCTGGCAGTGGCCGAGTTGCCGGAGTTCATCGCCGGCGAATATCTTCAGGACGGACAGCTCGAGGCGATCCTGACCAACTGGACCCTACCGAAGGGCGGTCTCTATTTCGTGACGCCGTCGGCCCGCACGCGCCCGGCCAAAGTTGAGGCACTGGCGGACTTCTTTGTCGAGCGCCTGTCTAAACCCTCGTGGAGCTGGCCGCGGTGACTGTTCTCATGCCCACGGGGCAGGCTTATTTCTCGAAGGACGCTTCGATGTTTGTCAGTACGCCAAGTTGGGCCAGAGTGACGGTCGCGGAATTGTAGCAGTTGAAGGACTAAATCTTGCCATCCTTCAAGCGCCAGACATCGCAACAGGGTGTATGGATCTCTTTGCCAGTTGCCTTGATGGTTCCGCCAGGCATCCTCAATGGCCCCTTGTGTGTGGCATTTAAGGAGAGCTCGACAACAACGACGTCGCCGCTCACATAAAAACCGTATAGTTCGCGGTGCATATCGGGGAATGCCTCGGCTGCGTCCATCACGACACCTCCAAGGTTCTCACCCCTGTATTCAGTGCCATCGGCTTCGTTCAGTTCCCGGAGCGGCCAGGGGCGCTGCTCAAGTTCTTGAACGGGCTGTCCGGCAGCTGGAACATCTCGCTGCTCCACTACCGCAATCATGGCGCTGATTACGGGCGGGTGCTGGCCGGCATCCAGGTTCCTGCCGCAGAGCGCGCCCAGCTCAGGCGCAGTTTGGATGAACTCGGTTACCCGTACTGGGACGAGAGCGACAACCCCGCCTACCGTAGCTTCCTGAGCGGGGAGCGGATGGGGCATGACAAGCACTCTGCAGGCTCGCTGTGACCCACACGTTACAGCCAAAGCCCTGCCGATCCGGCATCATCGTTTCCTGTGGGCCTGTAGCTCAATGGTTAGAGCCGGCCGCTCATAACGGTCTGGTTGGGGGTTCAAGTCCCTCCAGGCCCACCACAGACCCGTCTATCCCAACACAAAACCTGCCACCGCGACCATGACTGATCCCCATCCCCTTCCAGACACTGAGCTCATTAAGCACAAAGGCTATCAGATCCGCCTCAGCCCAAGCGGCCCGGAGTGGCTGGCCTTCGTAGCGCGTCCGAAGCAGCGCCCGAGCCTGATCCTGGCTGCCGATCGTGAAGCGGCCCTCGCAAAGGCTTATGAGTGGATCGATCTCCAGCTTGCATCTGACAAGAAGCCAGAATGACCTACCGGCTGATTCAGCTCGCGCCCGGCGCCTACGATCTCATCCTGTACGACAACGTCGTGGCCAGTGTGGTCAGGAACGGCTCGCGCCAGCCGTACACCTGGACGGCCGAGCTGCTGGAAGACCTGCCACGGAGCAAGCGACCCGCTCCCTTCCGGAACATTGAGCACGACTTCTCGTCCCTGGACGAGTTGTGTGCCTGGCTCGGTCACCCACAGGTGCAGACCAACAACCGCCATACCGCCGCTCGGGCATTGTGAGATGGCAGCAGCCGTTGTGCTGTGAGCAGATCTGTCACATCGGCGCTGGAAAGGCGCTCCGCCTGGCGTTCTATCCTGTGAATGGCGCTCTGGCCGACGTGCTGTCTAAACCTCAACCAGAGCGCCGGTGTGCCAAGGGAATGACGCACACCTGAGATGTAGGCAGCTGAGAGGGATCGGCAATCCCGCGTTCCAGTCCTGTGTTAGAAGCCGCAGCCGTCCCGCACGGCACGCCACAACCCAGTGACGCCCAGAGACACTCAGATGGCGAAACGACCCGGCTCAGGAGCATGCCACGCCATATAGACCAGCCAAGTAAGGAACTTCCATTCGCCTCCGGGCATAAAAGCTTAGCAGGCCAGAAGAGCCGCGCCCGGACGAGAGGAAACGCCGATGCCAAGGAATGCCACTGCTCACGCTCCACTCACGCGCTGTACCATGGCCTTTGTTCTTGCAGGCGGCCGTGGCAGTCGCCTCCTCGAACTCACAGATAAGCGGGTCAAGCCCGCCGTATATTTTGGCTGCAAGTCGCGCATCATCGACTTTGCGCTTTCGAACGCCCTCAACTCCGGCATCCGGCATATCGCCGTGGCCACCCAGTACAAGGCTCATAGCCTCATCCGTCACCTGCAACACGGCTGGAACTTTCTCCGCGCCGAGCGCAACGAGAGCTTTGACATCCTGCCCGCCAGCCAACGTGTGTCCGAGACCTTGTGGTACGAGGGAACGGCCGACGCGGTCTACCAGAACATCGACATCATCGAGAGCTACGGGCCCGAGTTCATCGTGATCCTGGCCGGCGATCACATCTACAAGATGGACTACGAACTCATGCTCCAGCAGCATGTCAGCGAAGGTGCCGATGTGACTGTCGGGTGCATCGAGGTGCCACGGGCCGAGGCGAGTGGCTTTGGCGTCATGGCGGTGGATGAGCAGGACCGTATCACCTCTTTTCTGGAGAAGCCGAAGGATCCGCCCGGCATGCCCGACAAGCCGGCGATGGCGCTGGCCAGCATGGGCATTTACGTATTCAACACCCGTTTTCTGATGGATCAGCTGCGACGCGATGCGGCCGAGCCGGGATCGAGCCGGGATTTTGGCAAGGACATCGTCCCGTATCTCGTCACCCATGGCAAAGCGGTGGCGCATCGCTTTACCCGTTCCTGTGTCCGCTCGTCCGGTGAGACCGAAGCCTACTGGCGGGACGTCGGCACGCTGGATGCCTACTGGGCAGCTAACATCGATCTCACCCAGGCCATGCCGGGATTGAATCTCTATGACACTGCTTGGCCAATTTGGACCTATGCCGAGCTCACCCCTCCAGCAAAGGTGATCCATGAGGACACCGGAGTGCGAGGGGAAGTGATCAACGCCATCTTATCGGGTGGCTGCATCGTCTCAGGTGCTGTCGTACAACGGTCGCTTCTGTTTACCGGGGCTAGAGTTCACCCCGGTGCGTACCTGGAAGATGCGGTGGTGCTGCCCGGGGTTGAGATTGCCCGCTCGGCCCGGCTGACAAAGGTCATCGTTGATCGTAGCGTGCGGATTCCGGAGGGGCTGGTGGTCGGGGAGGATCCTGATTGGGACGAGCAGCGCTTCCGGCGCACCGAGAGTGGCATCTGCCTCATCACGCAGCCTATGCTTGATCGGCTTGAACAACAGGTCTCGTGAAGGCGAGGCCTGGATGTACGACAGAAACAATCCAGGCCCAGATTACGGTTGTGTTCAGAGGGGCCCGCCAAGGCGATCAGCCCTGCTGGAGTATCGGCTGTAGCGCACTTTGGCAGAAGGCAGAATGCGCCCCCTGCGCTAGCAAATGTTCTCTCATGATAGCCTGATCCGCATCTCCAGTGTCTGAGAAAGACTGCTTTACTCAAATAAACCCGGGGCCGTCAGCTGGACTGGCTCTGCCGGGTTAATCGCCGAAATGGCATGCTTGTAGATGACTTGGGAGCGACCATCTCTGACAAGCTCGACTGTGAAATTGTCAAACCGCGTGATCCGGCCCAGCAGCCTGATCCCGTTCACAAGGAACATCATTACTTCCATTTGGCTGTCACGAAGATGATCGAGGAATATGTCCTGGATCGACGGGATCCTTTGCGCAGTCACAGTTGAACCCCTTTCGAGCCTCATCACTGACACGCTCCGTTGTGTCGCTCAGGCACCAAAACAGTTGCAGGCAAGGTGACCGGCCCTGCTCACATGGAGCGATGGGGCATACTGATTGCGGGAAACCGCTCCACCTCAACGACCCGTGTTGCTTGTGGCAACTCCCGTTCAGCATGATCTCGTATCGGTCGTGCTGTTTCGTGAAGACGAACGCTGAGTTGTTCAATCTCGGAGGCCGGCATGGGCGGTCCGTGCGTGGTGATCATCTCTGCGAGATCTTCCGGAAGTGCGTCCACTTGCTCTTGCAGAAGGAGAAGGGCGGCACGAATGATACTCAACTCTCGTTCGTCAACGACAAGGGCGAGCTTCGTCATGGAGTAGGGCTGACCTCTGAGCTTATCCTTTCAAGGTACTGGTGGATGCGGCAGAAACAAGGCATAGCTTTGCGACCCGTTCCCAGCGGAGTGACTGGCCACGTCACGCCACTGAGCCAAGTAAACTTGGGGCATATAGTTCGGGATGGCGTGTTCGCCTCGTTTTACGATGCAGGTCGGGTACCTAGTTTTCCAACCTCTAACCTACGCCTGCCGGGGCGGTGACGAAGTCTCTTTGCCTGCCCATCGTCACACCGTAACCTGACGTTCGCTGGCGCGACCAGCGGCACCCGTTGTGGAAGGCTGATATGTGATGAGCACCGCTCGCGTCTTTCTGCTTGCCCCCTCCGTGGCTCGGCTGATCGAGAAGGAGAGGGAAGGCTGCCATATCCGGCAGGGCTACTTCCCGGATCGACCCGATCGGGGCACCCACGTGCAGTTGGAGGAGAAGGCAGGGTGGCTCGTCCTGGTCTCCAATCTCCCGAGCGGTCCTGTCGAGGAGGCCACGGACATTCCTCGCTCTCAGGCCGAGGCTCTGCTTGAGCTCGTTGCTGGACAGGTGGAGTACCTGGAGGTCAACCTCGACATCGGCTCCCAAACAGCCATTCTCCGGCGCTTCCTCACACCGGGACCGCTGGATCTGCTCACCGTCACGTTCGAGCAGAGCAAGAAGGCCCGCAAGTTTCAGCCGCCGGCCTGGTTCGGCCCGGAGGTCACAGAAGACCGTGATTATCGAAGCCGCTCCCTGGCGCTGTCCGGATTGCCGCCAGCCCCTGAGGTGGAGATCACAGACGCGGCACTCAATAGCCTGCTCGATGCCCTGGAGGGCCGCCTTGGAGCACATCAGCCGCAAGCTGCGGCTCCTCAGCCTGTTGCTCCTTCGAAACCCGCGGAAGCAGAAGACGAGGAGGATCAGGATAATCTTGCGATCGAGGACAGCGTCATTCGGGAACTCGCCCGGTCCTTGAGCCCTCGCCAGCGCTGATACGCCCGATGAACGCTCAATACAGTTGCGGGGCAGGTGGCCGCCCCTGCGGAGCCGCCAGATTGAGCTCCTACGGACGTGACTAAGCTGTCTTCAGGTCCACGGCGGATTCTTTGCCGGAGCGGCGGTCAGCCTCAACCTCATAGGAGATCTTCTGGCCCTCAGCCAGGCCGCGCAGGCCAGCACGCTCCACGGCGCTGATATGGACGAACACGTCCTTGCCGCCGCTGTCCGGCTGAATGAAGCCGTAGCCCTTCTGCTCGTTGAACCACTTCACCGTTCCTGTCGCCACGAAGCTCGTCCCTCTGTTGGACCCCACTCAGCCAAGAGAAAATCTTAGCAGTAGGATGCGCAGAGTCGAGAGCGGCGTGTAAATTCTCAAGGACACCGGAATCCATACAGAGTTGCATCTCTGTCTGCGTCGGCAAGGGGAGGCTGTAGAGCCGCCTACGAACGGGCAGCCTTGGCGTACGTCTTCACGAACTCCGCTGTGAGAGCACGCTGCCTCTCGTCAGTCAGGGGGATGGGATTGGCTCTGTTCCATGCTCGCTGCTCGCGTTGGACGAACCGCTTGCGCCTGCTCCTGATGTCCTGTGGCAGATGCTCCGCCAAAGGCTCAAAGTTTCGGCGTAGCTGAGCTTCGGTTCTCTTTCGGTAGGGAAGGGCGGCCTCTGCAGCGAGGGCTGCGGCGATGTCGTCTGGCGTTGGGTCTGGATGGCGGGCTTGTGCATCCTCCTCAATCTGACGGAACGCTCTTTGCTGAGCGGCATAGTGCTCCTTCAACCCAGGGGCATGTTCAAGGAGGTAGGCCTCGCGCGCCTCATCCCAGCCTTCTTGCAGCCCCCTGGTCAGAGATGCCCGTTTGCCTGAATGGATCAGCATCGATGAGGGTCCTTAGATCTTGCTCTGGATTTGTGCATCACTGACCTCAGTATGGCCAAGCCACTCCCGAGCCTCCTCCAGGCTGCCGAACGTGTGCTCCATTTCTGTGAAGGGAGCAGGCCTCTCCCCTGGAGGCAAGTCGACCAGAAGTTCGGCCGTCCAGGTTGCGTTGTCAGTGTCGCCACTGCGCACCAGGCTGGCGATAATCACTCCATTGAGCAGGACGTCATAGCTGCCAGGAGCAAGCCGGGAGAGTCTGTAGGCCATGTCTATGCTGTGCTTTCCGTACCATTGTTGTTATTTGGGACCTTCAACTCGGGATGGCTCTGGGCCAGCCTATCCCGGTCCTCAGCCAAAGCATCCCAAGTCTTGGCCATCTCCAGAAGCTGGTTGCGCTGAACGCCGTCCGGAACCTGCTTGGCGAGGATACGACATTCCTCGGCATGCTGGCGGTATTCTGATGCCTTCTTCACCTCGTCCCCCGCAATTGGCCTGGAAGCTGACTAGCACATGCACCGGCCGTTTACGATTATCAGCTATAGCTGCAACAGGCTGAGTTGCGTATCGAGCCTCTAGAGACAGAACCCCGCTCAGCTCTACCCTGGGCGGGGTTCTGTTTGCTGCTGTTACATGCGCCTTGAGAACAGGCGAGGGGCTGAAGGTGATCCTTTGGCGAGACGCATTCGGAATCTCCACACCCTTTGGGGATTACGGCTTGGTGGCGCCGTCTGCACAATCGTCGCGCCGCTCACAGTCGCTCTCGAATTGGATTTATGTCACTCCCCATCGTTGCGGGTTTGAGGACGTGCCCGCCCGTGACGTCGTGTCGATTACTCAGATCGATAAGATTGCTGCCGCCCCGGTGATCAGCCCGGCGCCGTGCGCGGGGTCCGCCAGTGCGTGTGGCCAGCGGGCTTCATGACGGGGTGGCAAGCACATAGGGCCTTGCATCTGATCGAACGGATGTCAACGGCACGGTGGCCGTTGTGGCGGTGCTGGACAACACCCTTCTACGTTGTCAACGCCGGCTGAATCCTGACCCACTTTGAGCGGGTGCGTCGAAACAAATGTGACCCACCCAGGCCTCATCCCAATCGCTTCTTTGGCTTTGCCGCCATGCTGGTGCGGCGTTTGTCCTTGAGGCGGTAGCTTTCACCACTGATCTGAACCACGGTTGAGTGATGCAGCAACCGGTCGAGCATGGCAGCCGTCAGCACAGTCTCCTCGGCGAAGACCTGGTCCCAGCTGCCAAAGGTCAGATTGGAGGTCAGGATCATGGCGCCCTTCTCGTAGCGTTTGGCCGCGACCTGGAAGAACAGGTTCGCCTGCTCGCGGCTCATCGGCAGATAGCCGATCTCATCGATGATCAGCAGTCTATAAACGTTGACCGCCCGATGCAGGACCTCCCTCCAGCGTCCCTGACGCTGGGCGCTCTCCAGCAGCAGAACCAGATCGGCCGCGGAGGTAAAGCGCACCTTCCAGCCCCGCTGGGTCGCCAAGTAGCCGAGGGCAATCGCCAGATGGGTCTCGGTTACGGACTTCTTGTCAAAAGATATGCAGCCGTTCGAGTGTAGACGCTCGATAGAACTGCTGCATCCATAGTTGTTGGACCGATCAGTTCTGGCACAGAGGCATCAGATCGTAAATAATATCAACGTTTGCAGCATAGGTTCCGCGGCTTTTGTGTCACTCGTAAGCCGGGCAGGGCCTGTCGCCAGTGTGCGGGTCTCCAGTCTAACCCTCTGTTTACGGTTTGCTCTCAGAGTCACGACACTGCCGGAATCAGCTTGGCCGATAACCAACCAGTTGCGCAAGAGATCATGCATTCGACCCGTAAACCACCCTTCGCCCCGCCCGCCCTTCCCGGAGAGGACAATGCCCGTGAGGTCACAAACATCGTGCGGTTGCGTCAGGATCGAAGGAACGCCGAAGCCCACCCGACCCAGGACGGCGACGAGCCGCCGTGGCGACAGGCCTTTGTTCTTGCCGAGGGGGTGAAGGCCACGCGCACGCCGGATAAGGTCATTCGAGCCCGCAACGGCCATGGGGAACTCCCGTCTATGGAGCCGAGGCACCCAACTCCTGCTGTCAACTCCCTTGGTGAGCACATCCGCTCTGTCATCGACGAGGAGATTGTTGGGGCTTCCGAGCCGGCTATCAGAAGCCAAATCGCGGAATTGCAGTTGGCGTTGGCCTCCGAGGATCCGGTATCTGAACGGCTGGCATCCCTTGCCGACAGGGAAGCTGCCCTGGCTGCCGCTGTCTGCGGAGAGACGGCCGGTTCTGCGCGCCGGACGATCGAAACGGCAACACGGCTTCCGTTGCCACAGCACGCTCCTGCCGTGGATGAGGCGCCCCACCAAGAACACCACCCGGCGACCCAACCGGAGCTGGCCGCCACTCCCTTCAGCTTGACGTCAGGAGCCGTTTCGTTCTCGTGGCAGGGACTGTCATACGGACTGGCTGGCGTCGGTTCAGCGGGCAATCTGGACGCCCTGTCCGCAGCCCCTACCGATGGGCAGATACTGGAGATCACGGGTGTGGTCGCCGAGGTCACCAACGACGGCCAAGCGGATCCGGATGGAGCTTCCGAAGCGGAGTATGACGCCGCTATTGAAGCGGCGCTGCCATCCGAGCACCCCCAGGAAACGGCCGTCGAGACGGGGATCGCCGTTGCGGTAGGAGAAGTGGCTCCTGCGGTTCCAGGTGCCAGCGCGTCGGATCCGATTGAGGAAGTTGATCTCGGATACCTCACTCTCTACGAGGATCTTCTGCCGGCGGCGAGCAAGAAACCGCAGACGGGGAAGGTTGCCCTGCAGCCCCAGCCTGAACCGGTGGTCGTCTCTGGTCCTGCCCTGGTGCCCAATGAGGCAGCCGACTCGGTTCGGGAGCATACTGAGGAGGTGTCGGTGCCCGGCGCTATGACAGAGCCGGGCCAGGGGGAGGTTGCCCTGATGCAACCGCTTCAGGAGTTCGGCCCGGTCTTGGATCTTCCCAAGATCGCTCCGTCGACCTGGGGGCATCCGATCTCCTGCCCACAGGCGCCAGGGGACTGGTCTTACCAGAAGCCGGACATCGCATTCCTGGCCGAAGCGCCGGAACGCGAAGGGCCGGAGCTGACCGAGGACATCCTGGAGGAGACGGCGGGGCGGTTGGAGAAGGTCATTCGCGACTTCGGCGTGAAGGGCGAGGTCATCCATGTCCATCCAGGCCCGGTGGTCACGCTGTACGAATTCGAGCCTGCCCCCGGCATCAAGTCATCTCGCGTTATTGCGCTCTCAGAGGATATTGCGCGCTCGATGAGTGCCATCTCAGCGCGCGTGGCGGTGATCCCAGGCCGCAATGCCATCGGCATCGAGTTGCCGAACGAGACGCGCGAAACGGTGTACCTGCGCGAACTGCTTGCCTCAGACGATTTCGAGGTCTCGAAACACAAACTTCCCCTCTGCCTCGGCAAGACCATCGGCGGCGAAGCCGTCATCGCGGATCTCGCCCGCATGCCGCATCTTCTGGTCGCCGGCACCACCGGCTCGGGCAAGTCGGTGGCGATCAACACCATGATCCTGTCGCTGGTCTACCGCTTCACACCGGAAGAATGCCGGCTGATCATGGTCGACCCGAAGATGCTGGAGCTGTCCGTCTATGACGGCATCCCGCACCTGCTTACGCCTGTCGTGACCGACCCCAAAAAGGCGATCATTGCCTTGCGCTGGGCGGTGCGCGAGATGGAGGACCGCTACAAGAAGATGGCGAAGCTCGGCGTGCGCAACATCGACGGCTTCAACGCCCGTGTGAGTGAGGCGAGAGCAAACGGTGAGGTCATCACCAGAACGGTTCAGACCGGCTTCGACAGAACCACAGGGGAACTGACGTATACCGAAGAGGTCATAGACCTCGCGTCGCTGCCCTACATCGTGGTGATCGTCGACGAGATGGCCGACCTGATGATGGTGGCCGGCAAGGAGATCGAGGGCGCCATCCAGCGCCTGGCCCAGATGGCCAGAGCGGCGGGCATTCACGTGATCCTGGCCACGCAGCGGCCGTCCGTGGACGTGATCACCGGCACGATCAAGGCGAACTTCCCCACCCGGATCTCGTTCCAGGTCACGTCCAAGATCGACAGCCGCACCATTCTTGGCGAGATGGGCGCTGAGCAGCTCTTGGGCCAGGGCGACATGCTGTTCATGCAAGGAGGCGGCCGCATCGCTCGCGTGCACGGCCCCTTTGTCTCAGACATGGAAGTCGAGCGGGTCGTTGCTCACCTCAAGCGGCAGGCCAAGCCCGTCTATGTGGATGCGGTCACGGCTGACGACGAGGAAATGGAGCCGGAGGAGACCCCGGTCTCTGACGAATGCGAAATGGGGCTAGGGTCGGGCGAGCTGTTCGACCAGGCGGTCTCGATCGTGCTGCGGCATAAGAAGGCCTCAACCTCGTACATCCAGCGTCGCCTGCAGATCGGCTACAACCGGGCGGCCTCGCTCATGGAGAGGATGGAGAAGGAGGGCATCGTCGGACCCGCCAACCATGCGGGCAAGCGCGACATCCTCATCGGAACGGGTGGAGCGGACGAGGAGTGAGGCACTGGCAGCCGACCGGACTGGCACACGCGAACGAGCATTGTCTCAGCCTCTAGCAGTCGGTGTCGCCTGCCGGCCCCATCTCGTCTCCACACCGTGCTCCCGGGAGAACCAGTGTCTCCCGGGAGCTTCTGTTTCAACGAGCTTCGCTTCAGATCATCAGGTGTTCCGGTCACCGGCACATCGGGCGAGGGATGCTTCACGATGAAACCGATCAAGAGGCTTTATGCGGTTGCGCTGCAAACGTTGAGGCAAGGCAGAACAAAGCGACCGTCGTACTCCGGCGTGGTGGATTGCCCGTCATGCTGTCTGAGTACGCTTGGTGATATGCGCCCGATAGGCCGCTGCTGCCTTGATGGTAAGAGTGCCTGCTTCCGTGAGCTTCACAATCTCAGACTTGGCGCGGTGTGCCGCCTGCGCCGTATAGGAGGGCTTCAATGTGACGCGAACACGGCTGCTGATATGCCTGCGATGTGCACCGGCCTGTCGCGAACTCATAGCCTTTGCGGCAATAAGTTGATCCAGCTGGTTATAAGCCCGCTTGGCTTCAGCAGGGGTGTAGCTGTCTTTCTTCTCGAACACAGTCGATCCTTTCGGTTGCACACACTTTGCAGGTGCATGGCCTCACCTAATGCCAGACCCGGGGAAACTCAACTGACGACAGTCATCCGATGGAGATGCATCGACTCCAACAGGGTTCATGATCTATCCCTGAGCACGGTCAGTGGCTGATCTGCCAGGGCTGGATCCGCTGGCACTCCGGCTGCCTTGAGCCGCTCCGACCACTGCACCGGTTTCATCATGCATTTCCCTGGTATCCACGGGGTTCCTTTCCGGTTTAGCTTACGGCATGAAACCGGATATCTTCACGATTGGCGGAGATCAGGGGGGCTCACCACCGGGCCAATCGGCTCCTGGCGGCACTCGAGCCTGCTGATCTCGCGGCTCTGGAGCCGCACCTGCAAACTGTGCGCCTGCGGCACAATGAGGTGCTCCACGAGGCGGGTGACCCTCTGCGGCACGCCTACTTTCCTCATGACACCGTAGTCACACTCGTTGCCGCCCTGGGCGATGGTCGCTCCACCGAGATGGCGGTCTATGGCTGCGAGGGGGCTGTTGGTCTTGTCGGCACCATCGTCACCTGGCAGTTGTTCGGGCGCTATATCGTGCAGGCGGCGGGGATCGCCTCCCGGATCGAGCTGGAGCGGCTGCACGCCGTGATCAGCCAACGTCCAAAGGTCCAACAGCTGATGCTGCACTTCTCTGAAGCCATGATGGCCCGCGTCCTGCAGAACGTGGCCTGCAACGCAGTCCACAGCGTCGGGGCCCGCGGCTGCCGTTGGATCCTCAGCATGCACGACCGGCTGAACCGGGACACTGTGCCCCTAACCCGTGAGTTCCTGGCCAACATGCTGGGCGTGCAGCGCTCCACCGTCAGCAGCATCACGCGAGCGCTTCAGGAGGCTGGCTTCATTCGCCAGGGCCGGGGCGTGATCACGGTGACGGATCGCGCCGGTCTGGAGGGGGCCTTCTGCGAGTGCTACGGGACTGTGCGCCGCAGCTTCGAGCGGCTCCTTCCTCCACACCTACGGCAAGGGAGCAACAACGGACCTACACCCGAAGCGCCGCTGTTCTTGATCATGTTGAAACACTGGTTGGTGGGAGCTGAACAACCTCGCAGATGACATCCTAAGCATGTCAACACTCACCGGTTTGCTCGGTCCAGCTTCGTGTTACTGAGCTGACCTCTTCATCGCCTCATGAATCACTCCAGCAGGTGGCTCTGTCTGTGCAAGGGTGGCTGCCTCCTTCGTTGCCTTCAAGAGACCTGATGTCTCAAATGAGCGGCTGAGAGCAACGATGAGGTCCTCAGCCGCAGACACCTTGCTTGCTTGAGTGGCTGACTGGGATTGCTCCAACATGTCGAGCACCGCCTCAACCTGCTAGCTTGGGAGCGGCACCTCGAGGCTCGGCTGCAAACCATTCAGAGCGATGTAGCGCCAATCATGAGTAAATTCAGAGGTCACTTCGGGTCCAAACCAAGTCGGGACCTCGAAGCTTTCTGCCTGCTGCACGTCGTCAAACTCGACGGTGATGAGGTCAAGGCTGCTGGGATAGACAACACGATCAAGCTGGATCTGGTGGTTCAGCCCGCTTTGCAGAGGTAGATGGAGGCGGTCGTAGGAAATCTGCCCGATGCAGAGACCAAACAGCGCCTCGGCATGTTCGCGGGGGAGGGGAGTTAGCTTTTCCAACACGTTGCCTGATGGATCCTGCCCTGACAGGACGAAGTGCGCTTAATCCGCCTCAAACCGAATAACCTGATCCTTGCCAGGCTGGGACGAGAGATGCCCCTCGACGATCTGACGGTCGACTCCCCGCTCTCTCACAATGAGGCGAGCGATGCACGGAGACACAAGGAAGCGTCGAGCATTCTTCATGGGAGTATCTGCAAGATAATATGACTATGAAACGCAGGGCACATGGTCTGCTCCAACCTGTTTACAAACGCTTAGCGTCATACTTTCCTGGAAAGTGACGTCTCACGTTGAAACCAAAGAAAAAGCCCCGGATTTCTCCGGGGCGGTTCCATTGGGATGATGGAGGGCAGGACTTAGAAGTCCATGCCACCCATGCCGCCGCCCATGCCACCACCTGGCATGGCTGGAGCGGATTCCTTCTTCGGAGCGTCGGCCACCATGGCTTCGGTGGTGACAAGCAGACCGGCGACCGACGCAGCATTCTGAAGAGCGGTGCGGACCACCTTCGCCGGATCGACGATACCGGCCTGCAGCATGTCCTCGAATTGCTCAGTCTGAGCGTTAAAGCCGAAGGTATCCGACGAGGTGTTGTCGTTGATCTTACCAACCACCGTCGATCCTTCGACACCGGCGTTCTCAGCGATCTGACGGATCGGAGCCTCAAGGGCGCGCAGCACGATCTTGATACCGGCCTGGACGTCCGGGTTGTCGGTCGTGAGCTTCGCAACCGCACCCTTGGCGCGCAGCAGAGCCGTGCCGCCGCCGGGGACGATGCCTTCTTCCACCGCAGCGCGGGTGGCATGCATCGCGTCGTCGACTCGGTCCTTCTTCTCCTTGACCTCGATCTCGGTCGAGCCGCCGACGCGGATCACCGCGACGCCGCCTGCGAGCTTGGCGAGACGCTCCTGGAGCTTCTCACGGTCGTAGTCCGAGGTGGTCTCCTCGATCTGCGCCTTAATTTGCGAAACGCGAGCCTCGATGTCAGCCTTCTGGCCGGCACCGTCGATGATCGTGGTGCTCTCCTTATCGATGCGAACGCGCTTGGCGCGGCCGAGCATGTCGAGGGTGACATTCTCGAGCTTGATGCCGAGGTCTTCGGAGATCGTCTGACCAGCGGTCAGGATCGCGATGTCCTCGAGCATGGCCTTGCGGCGATCGCCGAAGCCCGGAGCCTTGACGGCGGCGATCTTGAGGCCGCCACGCAGCTTGTTGACCACCAGAGTGGCCAGAGCCTCGCCTTCGATGTCCTCTGCCACAATCAGCAGGGGCTTGCTGGTCTGCACAACCGCCTCGAGGATCGGCAGCAGCGACTGCAAAGAGGAGAGCTTCTTCTCGTGGATGAGGATGTAGGGATCATCCAGTTCAGCGATCATCTTCTCGGCGTTGGTGATGAAGTAGGGAGACAGGTAGCCGCGGTCGAACTGCATGCCTTCGACAACATCGAGCTCGGTCTCAGCGGTCTTGGCCTCCTCGACGGTGATGACACCCTCGTTGCCGACCTTCTGCATCGCCTGGGCGATCATCTCACCGATGGAGGCATCCCCGTTGGCCGAGATGGTGCCAACCTGGGCGATCTCCTCAGATGAGGCGACCTTCTTGGCACGGGACTGGATGTCCTTCACGGCCTCTGCCACAGCCAGATCAATACCGCGCTTGAGGTCCATGGGGTTCATGCCGGCAGCCACAGCCTTGGCGCCCTCGCGGACGATGGCCTGGGCGAGAACGGTGGCCGTGGTGGTGCCGTCACCGGCCACATCGCTGGCCTTCGAGGCGACCTCGCGCACCATCTGGGCGCCCATGTTCTCGAACTTGTCGGAGAGCTCGATCTCCTTGGCGACAGTCACGCCGTCCTTGGTGATGCGCGGAGCACCAAAGCTCTTTTCCAGCACCACATTGCGGCCCTTGGGACCGAGGGTAACCTTCACAGCATTGGCGAGGATGTCGACACCGCGCAGCATGCGATCACGAGCGTCCGAAGAGAATTTTACGTCTTTGGCAGCCATGAGCTAACCTCCTGTGGTTCTTACCTGTTTGGTCTGAGCTGTTTTAAGCAGCCTTCTGGGCTTCGGCTGTCTTCTCAATCACGCCCATGATGTCGGATTCCTTCATGATCAGGAGATCCTGACCGTCGATACGCACTTCGGTGCCGGACCACTTGCCGAACAGGACGCGGTCGCCGGCCTTCACGTCGAGGGCAACAACCTTGCCGCTCTCGTCACGGGCGCCGGGGCCGACGGCGACGATCTCGCCCTCTTGCGGCTTCTCCTTGGCGGTGTCCGGGATGATGATGCCGCCGGCCGTCTTCTCTTCGGCTTCGATGCGGCGGACGACAACACGGTCGTGCAACGGACGGAACTTCATGGGTGAGCCTCCTCGAAATGGAATGGGAGGCACTCGTCTGCGCCGAGCAGCACTGTTAGCACTCGACGCATTGGAGTGCTAACGCGAGTTAATACCCCAATGCTCCTGGTCAGGCAAGCTCATCTCTTAGTGGATAAGCTGAGCTTGGGGCGAACAGCACCCCCATGCACGGCGTTGTCCCAAGGCAGCGGCCAGCGGGCCGCCTTGGCAGCGAGGTTCAGCCGTGTTGAGTTTCGAAAGCGTTGAAGAGGTTTGTGAGAGCAGGAAGACGACCCTCGTGATCCACCCGGCCATTCGTCGGGCCATCAAAGGGTATGAGGAAAGCTTCTATATCGGTCTGCGCTGCTTCCTGAAGGGCGAGTCCGACGGGATCTTCTTCCTGCCTCTTCAGGATGGCGGCTATGTCCGTCTTGTATTCTCCCAGCGGCACTCCTCAGGAGGGCACCCGATCCTGAGAGTCGACCCGCTGAGCTCAGAAGGGCTGGAACGGATCAAGGCTGCCAACTAAGCCTTCCGCTCGAGCGCCCGCAACTCGTCAAGCTAAGGGAGCTGAATCTGAGGCCATGGCGCTGGCGGCACCTGATAGGGAGGCTAATCCAAACAATAAGCCGCCCTGTTAGGAGCGGCTTGAAGAGGCAGCACTCAGCTGACGCGATGACAGGCTCAATCAAGCCTTTTGCAGATTGGTTGCAGACTCTTTGCCTGTACGGCGGTCGGCTTCTACCTCGTAGGAGATTTTCTGACCTTCAGCCAAGCCACGCATGCCAGCCCGTTCAACCGCTGTGGCATGGACGAATACATCCTTACCGCCGTTGTCCGGCTGAATGAAGCCATAGCCTTTAGTGTCGTTATACCACTTCACAGTCCCAGTTGCCATTGAATGTTCCTCAAGTCCCGTCAGGTGCGCTTTCGCCCCATCATCCTGCCGTGTCTATCAGTGAGGTCAAGCATTTGGTTGACAGCTAGATTAGGACGCAGATCCTGCACCATGCGCCCAGGGTGAGGCCACCGCAGCCTTGACGCTCTGGCGCCGATTCCCGCGTGGGACCCTCCTATGCATGGATCCCGCCACAGCAGCGGTCACAAACTTCTTGTCAAAATCTATGTCATACGAAATGTTATATGGAGACATTGTTTCTATAGAGACGCGTCGCGCAAGCCGTAAGATAAGGCCCTCCTCGACCAGCTTATGAGATGCAATGAGAGCCACGACCGAACTGTTCCGTAGTTTCTAAAGTTTACCAAGTTGACATAACTGGTTGGATTGCCCACCTTATAAGGCAGGAGGCGCCCATGGCCCACATCCGCAATTCTCAGAGGAAAGGTCGCCCACAGATCCGGCGATACTCTAAGGCTGCACCTCAGTCTCAAGTCCATCCCTACAAGGTGGTGGGCGATCCCGCGCGGGCTATCACTGAGATGAAGAACCTTCCCGAGGGTGTATCGGTCGCTCTCATTCCCTCTAACGCTGTCGTTGAAAAGGAACTGCGGCGGCTTGGGTCCGAAATATTTCAGCGCCTTCCTGGTCTCGTGATCAAGGCCAAAGGCCGCGGTAACATCTGGAGACGGGTAAAGCCCGTTCCAGCTGAAAGGAAGAGCGCCATTGACGCGTCAGCCTTTAAGCCTAGCTCGCGCGCCAAAGCCCTCCTGAAAGGTGTGCAGATTGCGCAGGGCGACCTGAAGGAATCCGGTGGAGCCTACGATCTGGATCAAGTCCGGGTTCTAATGAACGGCATCTCACGGCAGATGGTGGATCGAAAGGTCCGAGAGGGCAGCTTGCTGGCTGTCCCCGGCCCAAGCAACCGCCGTGCATACCCAACGGTGCAGTTCACCTCTGATGGTACTGTCGTCCCCGGTCTGAAGGCCGTGCAGGATGCCCTCCCGACAGAAAACCCTTGGGCTGTGCTGAACTTTCTTGTTCGTCCCGATCCGTGCCTGAACGGACGCAAACCGATTGATCTCCTCAGAGCTGGCGAGATCGATCTGGTTGTCGACGCGGCCCGGTGCATGGGTCAGCAAGGCTCGTGACGGCACCATTGCCGCCACCGGATCCTGCTTCGCGGGATCCGGTCCTCATCACCCTTGAGGCTGGCGAGATCCTCCACCGGTTCTTCATGGCATCATACGATCCGATCCATTTCGATCGCAGCCGCCAAGGTCGCCTCAATGCGCCTGATGGGTCGTATGGCGTCCTCTACACGGCCGAGGCCGCCCGTGGCGCTTTTGCTGAGACCTTTCTCCGAGAGCCAGGACGCACTCTCATTCCCTCAGATTTGCTTGCAAGAAAGGCCTATGTGCGACTGCGTGTGACCCGCACATTCGTGCTGATCAAGTTTGGGGGACCTGGTCTGGCCCGATTGGGAGCAACAGCGGAGGTCGTGCATGGCGGTCTCCCGTATGACATTCCGCAAGCCTGGTGAGCGGCTCTTCGCAGCCACCTCATCCAGCCGGGTGGGATCGCCTATTACGCCCGTCATGACGACGAGGCTCTTTGCTACGCACTCTATGATCATGAACCATTGGCCATCGAAGAAGCGCGCCGGGACACCACTCTTGATGAGAGTTGGTTCTGGGACCTTGCTGAACCCTACGGTGTTGGCCTGTCCCCTTGAGCAACAATTGACTTGTGAGTGAGCGAAGGACTGTTGATCCCCGCGCTAAGCATTGATGAGCGCCCTCCTCTTCAATGTGGCTAGGAAACTTACTTCAGGCAAAAAGCCGCCCGAAGGATGCCACGGAAACGAGATCTTTACTCAACAGAGATCAAATTCATCCAGTGGCGTTGCAACCGGCGTCACACACGCCTCGGCTGAGAACCCCGCCTGGTTCATTCAGCCGAGGCGTTCTTGGATTTGCGGCGATCGCCGCCCCTCGAGGCAGCACATGCGAGCGAGGCGCCATGACTGACCGCAAGTTGCTCTCGAGAGCATGAGGAATTGTGGGGCAGTTTGGCGGTTGCTCGACTCTGATCCCAGCTATTGTCGTTCATCATGCCGGGGTACCAGTGCTCGAATGCGGCACGCAGCGAGCCATCCAACGTTCTGGTCCGCGGGCAGGTGCACCGTGGGATTCTGCTTGCTTGACGAGCGAGCCCAGGGTCCTGCCGTTGAGGTCCCAGGCGTGGTCACCGTGACCGGCGAAGTTCACAATGGCCTGATCAAGGCTGCAATTCCATCACGCTCTGATGATCGGCGTCCACGCCGAGAAGGCCGCATGAGTAAGAACTTCTTGATCCCCGGAAGCTATTGCGGGTCAGGTTCTGAGGACCGGCCACGCCTGTCTCCACGACTGGCAAAAACCCCTGGGGTATGTCAACGACGGCTCGAAGAGGAAAAGGCGGGGATCTCCGGCGATATCCGTGATGTCTACCATGAGGCCAAGTTGCATCGTAACGCGCTAGGTCACTCCCAAAGCATTATTCGGTAGTGGAACAAGGCCATCATTCGATGACCGTATCGGCACCGCTGATCAGTGAGGGCGGGATGGCGATGCTGAGGGCCGCCGCGGTTTTCAGATTGATCGCCAACTCGACCTTCGTGACGAGCTGCACCGGCAGATCGGACGGTTTTTCGCCATTCAGGACCTGCGCGGCATAGCTGCCGGCACGGCGATGGGATTGCGCGAAGTCGCCGCCATAGCTCATCAGCCCTCCTGCCGTGGGAAAGTCGCGGGACTGCGTGACCGCAGGCATGGAATAGCGAAAGCACAGATCGGCAAGCTGGGTACTGCGGAAAGCGAAGTAAGGATCCGAGGTGAAGACGAGCCCTCCTGCCTGTTCCCGGGTGGCGGCCAAGAACATCGCTTCGAACTCGCCTGCGGTGCTGGCATTCATGACATGAAGCCTAATCCCGAGAGCCTCGGCTGCCGTCTGAAGGTTCCGCACCTGCGATCCCGAGGTTGGGCTGGTTGGATTGACGGCAACGGCGAAGGACGACGCAGCCGGACGCAAGTCATGCATGAATTCCAGCCGCTTGCGTGAGACTTCCACGCTCAAACTCGACACGCCGGTGAGGTTGCCTCCCGGCCGCGACAGGCTGTCGACCACGCCGAGCGCGACGGGATCGCCGCCCATCTCGAAGACGATGGTGATCGTCTTTGTCGCCGATTTCGCAGCGAGCGCAGCCGGTGCGCCGCCGGAGGCGACGAGGACTGCAACTTGGCGGCTGGCGAGATCGGCCGCTAGCGCAGGCAGCCGGTCGTACCGGCCCTCCGCCCACCGGTATTCGACCGCTACATTGCGGCCCTCGACATAGCCGGCATCGGCAAGGCCTTGCCGGAACGCCTTGAGCCGACTGTCGAACGGTCCGGGCGACTCCGGCGCGAGATAACCGATGATGGGCATTGCCGGACTTTGCGCGCGCGCCGGGAGAGCCCATGCCGCTGCGCTACCGAGCCATGCGAGGGCGTCCCGCCGTCTCATCGCACTGGTATCCAGGCGTGAAGGCCAGGAACATACGCGAGATTTGACTTCGTTCCAGCTGCTGTCATCCGGTCATTCTGTGTGTTCAGGGGCATCTGACAACTTGGCGCCATCATAGCCGCAACAGCCGTGTCATGAAACCCGCTTGAGCAATCCTCGAGGAGAGGCGATCAAGAAACTTCAGGCCGTTCGGCAAAGACCACGCGGTACACCAGGAACTCTTCGTCATATCCCTTTATCAGGCGCATGCCGATCGGGTGCACTTGGCGCTTGTCCTTGACCGCTTCCGCGACGGTTGCATCCGCGAGGATCTCGCGATCCGAGGCCGAGGCGCACAAACGGGCGGCGAGGTTTACGACGCTACCGATGGCGGTGTAGTCGAATCGGCTCTCGTACCCAATCCGCCCGACCGTGGCTGGTCCCATGGCGAGTCCCACCCCAAACCCGATCCGGTTGCCTCGCTCCTGCCAGCCGATGATGAGCTTCTGCACGCTCACCTGCATCTCCACCGCGAGATCGACGGCCCGCAGCGCCGGCTCGGCGACAGATACAGGGGCGTTGATCAGCAGCATCAGGCCATCGCCCGAAAAGCTCGTGAGTGTGGCCGCGTACCTGGTGATGATACGACCCAGACCATCATAGTACTCCGACAGGACGCGCATCACCTCTTCGGGAGTCGCTTTTGCCGAAAAGGCCGTGAAGCCCCTCAAATCGCAGAACACAGTCACAACCTCGGCGCGGCGGCCTTCGAGCACGTCGTCGTCGCCTGTGCGGTCGACCAGTTCCGCCACCTGAGGCGCCAGAAACCGCTTGAGTTTGGCAATACGCTCCTGGCGTTCCTGTGACACTTCGAGTCCGGCTGCCATTGCGTTGAAGCTTTCGGCCAGCCGCTGCAGTTCGTCTCCTGTCCTGATGTCGATCCGGTGGCCGAACTGTCCGGCACCGACGCGTTCGGTACCTTTCTCAAGCAGGTGGATCGGCTTGGTCATCCGGCCGGCCAGAACATAGGCTAGCAGGCCTGCGAAGGCAGCACCGGCGAGAAGGAGCCCGCCTGTCCTCCAAAGAGCCGCATAAATCGACCGGAAGGCTTCGGAGAGAGGCTGCTCGACCACAACGGTCCAATCGGGGCCGGTTACGGGTGCAGCGGCGGCCGCAACGGCGATGCCCCCTGCGCTCCGACTCGTCCCCAGATCCGTACCAGCGCGCCTGACGGCCTCCCGGATCTCCCGAAAAGGCGCGAGCGTACTTTCATCGGCACCCCGCAGCACAAGGCTTATGTCCGGATGAGCGACGAGCCGTCCCAACTCATCGAGCACGAAGGCGTGGCCCGTCTGTCCGATCCTGATGGCCGCGATCACGTCCCAGATCAGCTTCAGGTTCACCTCGGCGACAACTAGGCCAACGGAGGGTCGGTTGCCGGCCATCGCAATCGTCATGTAGGGCTCGGAATCTCGATAGTAGCTCACCTTGCTGTACCAGAGCCCGGCCGAGCGGGCTCCTGCGGCCGCCACATCAGCGGAGCGGTCCACCCGGCTTTCATTCCGGTTCAGGCCTATGCGCGAGACATACAGACGTTCGCGACCATTGCCGTCAATCAGGGTGAGGCTGACGATAGCCGGCACCTGTCGCAGCAGGCGCAGGGCATCTATGCGCCGCCTTTCGTCTGGTTCTCCGGTCCAGGGGAGTTGAACCAGCCAGCCCAGCTGATCGGTGATGCCGTCGACGAAGCCCTGGATCTTGGCTCCCGCGGACCTTGCCTCGACGCCTAGAAGCTGCTCGAGTCTCGTCCGTTGATCTCGATAGCCGAACCAGGCCTCACTGACGCCATTGGTTGCGAGCGGGATAACCACGGCCAGAAACAGCACGATGAAGTATTTCTGGAAGAGACCGTGGAATCGGAGGTGCTGCCCGGCCATGTTCCATGGTCCTCAGCCAGTTTCACCGAACAGACGCGGCGGCGACAAAGCAGAATAATCATCCAGGCAGTCAGGAAGCGGGGTCGCCTGCCGACGGCCCTCAATCTCAACGAAACGCTTCATCTCGACCTCCGCCGACCACGATCAGCTTAGCAGATCAAAGCGTTTCCACACAGGCTGCACCCCAAGGAGACGTTCAGCTGTTTCGCTTCTGACTTTTTTTGGGTTCTGGCGCTGAGCATAACACGTGTTGTCCTGCCGTCTTGGCCGGCAGGACAACACCCTGTTCAAGAGCTTCAGCGCGGTGTCACGCCGCCTTCGAAGCCTGCTGCGCCGCCAGCTTCTCGATCTGCTCGTCCGCCCGTTTCGCGGCAGGGCGCTGGACGTGCGCCGCGACATAGGTCTCGAAGGCGCGGCGCTTCTCGATCATGCCCGACATCATGCCCCATTGCAGTTGGCTCACAAGAAGGACATCGGCGGCCGTGAAGCGGTCGCCCGCCACATAGGTGCGGCCCTCGAGCCAGGCGGAGAGCGAGTCCAGCACCCGCGCATAGGAGCCGTAGCCGAAGCTCATTTCCTGATCGGGAGTCGGATTCCAGCCGGTCATGTGGTTGGTGGCGGCAGGCTCAAGGCAGCCGGCGGTGAAGAAGAGCCAGCGGTAATAGTCCCCGCGATGTTCGGGCGCCGGTGCAAGGCCCGCCTCGGGGAAGGCGTCGGCGAGATAGATGCAGATGGCGGCGGCCTCCGTCACGACGGTCGCGCCGTGCCGGATCGCCGGCACCTTGCCCATGGGATTGACGGCAAGGTATTCCGGCGCCTTCATCGTGGTGCCGTATTCCAGCACCCTAACGGTGTAGGGACGGCCGATCTCCTCCAGCATCCATTGGACGATGTTCCCGCGCGATTGCGGGTTGGTGTAGAAGACGAGGTCTGCGCTCTTGGTGTCTTGCCTCATGGGTGTCTCCCTGGCTTGATGTGAACAGGGGACTGAATAGCGCACGCTGCTGTCAGATTCTGGCAGCAGCGTTTTCTGCCATTCCTTCATGAGCTGCCGGCGCGGCCGGGGCAGGCGTTCGGGCAGGATCTCCGCCGCCTCGATCCGGTCGGTGCGGAAATGCCGGAAGCTGTCCCGCAGCTCGCACCAGGCCACCAGCACGCGGGTCGATTCGAAGAAGCCGATCGATACGGGCCAGATGATCCGCTCGGAGCGTGCGCCCTTCTCGTCGCTGTAGCTTATGGACATCTTGCGCCCCTCGTTCAGTGCACGCCGCAGCAGTGCGAGATCGACCGGCTGCGGCCTGTCCCAGCCGTGGCCAACCACAAGGGCGTTGTCCTCCATGCGCTCGCGCAGGTCGCCCGGGAGCACGGCGGCGACTTTGGCCATGACGTTGCGGGCCGCCTGTGCCAGTCCCTCGTCGGTCCGCCGTCCAACCCATCGCAGGCCGAGCGCCAGCGCCTCGATCTCCTGGGCGGAGAACATAAGGGGAGGGAGCAGGAAGCCGGGCTTCAGCACATAGCCGATCCCCGGCTCGCCCTCGACCTGCGCGCCCATGGCCCGAAGCGAGGAGATATCCCGGTAGAGCGTACGCAGCGAAATTCCTGCCTCCCTGGCCAGCACTGCGCCGCTCACGGGGTGGCGGTGACGGCGGAGGATCTGCAAGAGGTCGAAAAGGCGTTCGGCGCGGGACATCGACCCAAGCTTAGCACAAGATGCTGTCAGGTTGTGATAGTAGGATCGATGTGTCAGATCCCTGAAGGTCCGGAAATGGCCGATGTCGTTGAAAAAGTCCTCGTTAACGGCGGCGGATCATGATTCCCTGATGGGGCATACTCAGCGGGGAGATCGGACCATGATGGGCGAACGTCTCGTGATGCAGGAGAGCCTGTTCTATGAGTTCCGGCTCGAAGACCATGTCCCGTCCGATCACCTGCTGAGGCACATTGACCGCTTCGTCGACTGCTCCGGGCTGCGCCAGCACCTGACCGGCTTCTACAGCACCACAGGCCGGCCCTCCATCGATCCCGAGCCGTCAGGATCCTGCCTTCGGGACAGGTGTAGGTGTCCGCCTCCGGGTCATAGCTGAAGTCCGCCCGTGAGAAGGTGCCGTCTTGGTACTCGGACTTGTCGATCGCCGGCACACGCGGGTTGATCTTCTGCTCGTCCACGAGCCAGTGCAGCATCTCGGCCGAGCTATAGGCGCTGTCAGCCGCCGGCCGCTAGGGCTTGAGGCCGAAGCGCTCAGCCGTGCGCTTGAGCATGGTGCGGGTAGCCCCTACCGCAGCCTGACGGACGGCCCGGGAGGCCTCCACATCCACAATTACCGTTTCCTCAAGGTTGATGAGACCGTTGTTCAGTATGGTCAATGGAAATCCCGCGCTCGGCCATCATCTGTTCAAGGTCGCGCAGGCTCAGGCTGTAAGCCAGATACCATCTGACGCAGAGCAGGATCACGGATCGATCGAAATACCTGCCCTTGAACACGCCACCCTCCGTCGTTGAAGTCGAGAGAGGTTTATCTGAAACTCTGCAACAAATTGTTGCGACAGCCCCCGCTGCCGCCTTAGGCGGCCGAGATCGAGGCAAGAGCCGTTGTATAATCGCGTTTCGGTGGGCCTAACTAGGAAAGTTCCTCACACTGACAAGTCCTCCAGAAGATGAATCGATTATCCAGGAGTCGACGCTCCATGGTAACTCACCGATCGCTCAGTAAACAGCGTGATCTTCACGAGTATGATCGTTGCTTGTTCAATTGACGAACAGAAATCGCCGTGACAACATCTCTTCAATAGAACCACAATCCAGCATAAAATTCATCTCTGGAGGAAGATATGCAAACAGGAAAAGTTGCGCTGTTGTTTTCAGTGAGTTGGATTGCAGGCACAGGTCTAGCCTTCGCTCAAGGCCAGACTTTGACGATCGCAACGGTCAATAATGCTGACATGATCATCATGCAGCGCCTGTCACCCAAATGGGAGCAGGCAACGGGCAACAAGTTGAACTGGGTAGTGCTTGAAGAAAACGTTCTCAGACAGCGTGCGACTACTGACATTGCTACCAAGGGCGGGCAGTTTGACATCATCACGATTGGCTCTTACGAGGCGCCGATCTGGGGCAAGCAGAACTGGCTCGTCACCCTTGATGATCTGGGTGCTGATTACGACTACGCTGACATCATCCCATCCGTGAAAAACGGCCTTTCCTTCAACGGGAAGCTCTATGCGGTGCCATTCTATGCGGAGAGTTCATTCACGTTCTACCGGAAGGACCTATTCGACCAAGCTGGCATTAAGATGCCGGACAAGCCTACCTACGATCAGATTGCCGAGTATGCTGCGAAGCTGACCGATAAGTCCAAGGAGCAGTACGGCTTCTGCCAACGTGGCAAGCCGGGCTGGGGTGAGAACATGGCCTTCATTGGCCCGATGGTGAATGCCTTCGGCGGTCGTTGGTTCAACGAGAAGTGGGAGCCGCAGCTCACCACTGAGCCCTGGAAGAACGCCGTCAACTACTACGTCAAGAACATGAAAGACTACGGACCACCTGGTGCGACCGCAAACGGGCACAATGAGAACCGAGCGCTGTTCGCCACTGGGCACTGCGCCATGTGGGTCGATGCTACTTCGGCTGCCGGCTACATCTACAACCCCAAGGAAAGCCAGGTAGCAGACAAGACCGCTTTCACGGCAGCGCCGATGCAGGTGACGAGCAACGGCTCCGGTTGGTTCTGGGCCTGGTCCCTGGGGATTCCGGCATCCTCGAAGAAAACCGATGCGGCCAAGTCCTTCGTGAAATGGGCAACCTCAAAGGAATACATCACCTTGGTCGGCAGCGAGGCCGGATGGGTGGCGGCTCCTCCCGGCACACGCAAGTCGACCTACGACAATCCCGAGTATCAAAAGGCGGCACCCTTCGCAAAGGTCGTCTACGATTCGATCGTCAATGCCGACCTGACCAAGCCGACCAAGGACCCTGTTCCCTATATCGGCATCCAATATGTGGCGATCCCCGAATTCCAGGGTATCGGTACGGCCGTTGGTCAACAGATTGCGGCGGCATTGGCTGGGCAGTCGACCGTAGAGCAGGCGTTGGAGACCGCACAACGTTCCACCGAGCGGACGATGAAGCAAGCGGGCTACCCGAAATAAGCTAGCTGTCACGCAGCCGGCAGGCCTTCTGCGCCTGCCGGTCGTTCTCTCCAGCAGCGAGCGTTCGAGATGGCGAGCACCACGACAGCTGCCCCAGTCCCTGGCACATCGACTACGGTCGGCGGGCGCAGCCAGCGCAATGTCAAAACCCTGCCATTGGTCGCGCCATCGGTGGTCATCCTGTTCCTGTGGATGATCGTGCCTTTGGCGATGACGCTGTGGTTCTCGTTTCAGTACTACAACCTCCTCGACCCGACGGTTGGCGGCTTTGCCGGGTTCGAGAACTACACCTTTCTGCTGACCGATCCGTCCCTCTGGACGGCCATGATCAATACGATCTTCCTGGTCTTCTGGGTGCTCGTGATCACCGTGGGGCTCGGCACCCTGCTGGCCGTCTTGTTCGATCAGGATTTTTACGGGCGCAGCATTGCCCGCCTGCTCGCCATCGCTCCATTTTTCGTGATGCCGACCGTGAGTGCGTTGGTGTGGAAGAACATGCTGATGCACCCGGTCAACGGGTTGTTTGCGTTCTTCACCCGCTCCCTGGGCCTACCGGCAATCGATTTCTTCGGCAGCTTCCCGCTCACCTCCGTCATCATCATCGTCGCGTGGCAGTGGCTGCCCTTCGCCTTGCTGATCTTGCTCACCGCCATCCAGTCTCTCGACAGCGAGCAGAAGGAAGCGGCGCGCATGGACGGGGCAGGGCCGTTCTCGATGTTCTTCTTCATCATTCTGCCCCACCTCGGCCGCGCCATCAGCGTGGTCATCATGATTGAGACCATCTTCCTGCTGTCGGTCTTTGCCGAGATCTATGTCACCACCTCGGGTGGCCCTGGTCTTGCTTCAACCAATCTGGCCTTCCTAATCTACCTGCGGGCTTTGCGCGAATATGATGTCGGCGGTGCATCCGCAGCTGGTGTCATCGCCGTGATCCTGGCCAACATCGTTGCGGTCTTCCTAGTGCGGTCGATTGCCAAGAACATTGCTGATTAAGGAATGGCCATGCATCCCAAAACCCGCGAACGCCTTGTTCTCACAGTGGTTGGATGGCTGGCCGCAGGGCTGATCTTCTTCCCGATCTTCTGGATGATCCTGACGAGCTTCAAGACTGAGGTCGAGGCGGTGGCGACCCCGCCCCAACTCTTCTTCACCCCGACGCTCGAGAACTACATCACTGTCCGCGAGCGGGCCGATTACGTCCATTTCGCGATCAACAGCATCGTCATCTCCGTTGGCGCCACCCTGCTGGCAACGCTCATTGCCGTGCCGGCGGCCTATGCCATGGCGTTCTTTCCCGGCAAGCGAACGAAGGATCTGCTGCTCTGGATGCTGTCAACCAAGATGATGCCGGCTGTCGGCGTCCTGATCCCGATCTATCTTCTGTTTCGCGACACGGGCGCCATCGATACGCGCTGGGGCCTGATCGTGGTCTACACGCTCATGAACCTGCCGATCGTGGTCTGGATGCTCTACACCTTCTTCAAGGAAGTGCCGAAGGATATTCTCGAGGCTGGGCGCATGGACGGGGCCAAACCGAAGCAGGAGGTCTGGATGCTTCTCCTGCCGCTGTCGCTGCCTGGAATTGCGTCGACGGCATTGCTGTCCATCATCCTGTGCTGGAACGAGGCGTTCTGGAGCCTCAACCTGACAACCTCCGAGGCAGCGCCGCTCACGACCTTCATTGCCTCGTTCTCCGCGCCAGAAGGATTGTTCTGGGCCAAGCTCTCCGCCGCCTCGACCATCGCCATTGCGCCCATTCTGGTGTTCGGCTGGATGAGCCAGCGCCAGTTGGTGCGCGGCCTCACGTTCGGCGCCGTCAAGTAAACGGGAAAGGTGCAATGTCGACCATCGTACTCAAAGGCATTCAGAAGAACTACGGCGCGGTGCAGGTGATCAAAGGGATCGATCTGTCCATCGACGATCGGGAGTTCTGCGTCTTCGTCGGTCCCTCAGGATGCGGAAAGTCGACTCTGCTGCGCATGATCGCCGGGCTTGAGGAGATTACCGCAGGCGATCTTATGATCGACGGGCAGCGGATCAACGATGTTCCGCCTTCCGAGCGCGGGCTCGCGATGGTGTTCCAGTCGTATGCGCTCTACCCGCACATGTCTGTGGCGGACAATATGGGATTTTCCCTGCGGCTCGCGGGTGTTCCCAAGGAGGAGCGCCGCGCGAAGGTGGCGGAAGCCGCCCGCATCCTTCATCTCGACAACCTGCTCGACCGCAAGCCCAAGGAACTGTCAGGCGGACAAAGGCAGCGCGTTGCAATCGGTCGGGCGATCGTGCGCAAGCCCAAGGTCTTCCTGTTCGACGAGCCACTGTCGAACCTCGACGCCTCCTTAAGGGTTCAGATGCGCATCGAGCTGGCCCGGCTGCACGATGAGCTGGCCGCCACCATGATCTATGTCACGCATGACCAGATCGAGGCCATGACGATGGCGGACAAGATCGTGGTGTTGCAGAGCGGCATTGTCGAGCAAGCAGGCACGCCTCTGGAACTCTATCATCATCCCAGAAACCAGTTCGTGGCGGGCTTCATCGGCAGCCCGAAGATGAACTTCCTTCCGGCCAAAGTCACAGCGGTTACGGACACCGCCACGACAATCGCGCTTCCGAGCGGAGCCAGTCTCGACATTCCGGTCCGGGCCGGCGGTCAAAAGGTTGGATATGCGGTGACGCTTGGAGTTCGGCCCGAGCACATGCGGCTGGCAGGGGAGGGTGAGCTCCTTGGGGAAGTGATGGTCGTGGAACGCCTTGGGGGCGAAACCTTCCTCTATACCCAGCTCAACGATGGCACGATGCTGATCGTGCAAGCCGATGGCGAAATTCCGACAGGTGTGCATGAGCGCATTTCGATCAAGCTCGATCCGGCAGCCTGCCACCTGTTCGATGGTGAGGGCCTCGCGATCGAGCGCATGGAGCGCCATCCCCTCGCTAACCTGCGTCGCTTGCCGACCCGCAAGGCCAGCTGAAGCCTTCGTCCCAGGAGGCGAGCCATAGTGCCGAGACATTTCGACTACATCGTTGTGGGCGGCGGAAGCGCAGGATGCGTCGTGGCAGGCCGCCTCGTGGGCGAGCATGGCGCCCGCGTGCTGCTTCTGGAGGCCGGACCGCGCCGGGCCAGCCGCATCTTGTCCATGCCTGCAGGATACATGAAGTTCCTCGCCCGAGAGACCTATCTGACGATGCACCGGGTCATTCCGCAGCCTAAGCTCGGCGACCGTGCTCCCATTGTGCCCCAGGCGAAGGTGCTGGGTGGAGGGAGCGCGGTTAACGCCATGGTCTACATCCGGGGCCAAGCGGAGGACTACGACCGATGGGACGAGGCCCTGGGCGGAGCCGGCTGGAGCTATCGGGACCTACTGCCGTACTTCATCAGGCAGGAAGGCAATGATCACCTCGGTGAGCCCTATCATGGGGTTGGCGGCCCCTTGAAGGTCTCGCATCTAGGGCAGCATTCTGCCATGAGCCGCGCCTTCGTGCAGGCCATGCAGGCGAGAGGCATCCCCTACACGGCCGACTTCAACGGTGCCCAGCAGGACGGCGTCGGCTTCATGCAGCACACCATCGACTGGGCGACGCGGCGCCGGTGCAGCGCGGTCGATGCTTTCTTAGGTCCCGTGCTGTCCAATCCGAAACTCACCCTGGAGACTGAGACGACAGTCACCCGTATCCTTCTGGAGAAAGGCCGGGCGACGGGGGTGGAGTTGCAGGGCCGAGGGGGGCGGACAACGGTCTTCGCCGATGCGGAGGTGATCCTCGCGGCCGGCACGTACATGACCCCAAAGGTCCTGATGCTTTCCGGGATCGGGCCATCGGACGAGTTGTCCCGTCATGGGATAGGGATTGAAACCGATCTGCCGGGCGTCGGTCAAAATCTGCAGGATCATCACGAGGTTCCGGTCGTTGCGACAACCTCCGGCGCCTTCGGTTACTTCGGTCAGGATCGCGGTTTGGCGATGTTGAGCAACGGCCTGCAATACGTGATGTTCAAGTCGGGAGCGGTGACCACAACGGGCGTGGAGGCCTGCGCGTTCATTGATCCCGATGGCAATGAGCGGCCTTCGATTCAGCTCTATTGCGTACCGACGGTCTACCTCGACCGCGACGTCTCCGGTGTGGAGGCGACCCATGGCGTGACGTTGAACCCATGCCTGCTGCGCCCGAAGGCGCGCGGGTCGGTGCGGCTTGCATCGGCGGATTCCAACGCCTTGCCGCAGGTCGACCCGCAATTCTTTGGCGATCCAGACGATCTTCGCCTCACAATAGCGGGGCTGCGCTATGCGCGAGAGATCCTGGCGACAAGCCCGGTGCGCGAGATGGTACAGACCGAGATTTTCCCCGGACCTGAGGTTGCTTCCGATGAGGCTCTGGCTGACCACTGCCGAAGAACCGTGAAGACGAACTACCATGCGGTCGGCACCTGCCGCATGGGCCGTGCGGACGATCCCCATGCGGTCGTTACGTCGAACCTTGCGGTCCGGGGCGTTCAGGGGCTGCGGGTCATCGATGCATCCATCATGCCCACCATTCCCAGCGGCAACACCAACGCGCCGGTGCTCGCCATTGCAGACAAGGCCGTTGACATTATCATGGGAGCTTCCCGCATGAGCGATGCGCGGTTGGCTGTTTCGCCGAGCCATGTCTCTTTCCTATCCCATTAGGTCCATCTGTTATGAGCCAGAGCCTGAATCTTGCCAATCTCGCGAAACTGTCGGCGGCAGTTGCCCGGCCGAACTACGCTCGCGAGGCGCTCCGTCCCGGCATCCTGCATATCGGCGTCGGAAACTTCCACCGCGCCCACCAGGCGGTTTACCTGGACGACCTGTTCAACGCTGGCAAAGACCATGACTGGGCCTTGATCGGCGCGGGCATCCGTTCCGGCGACAGGGCCATGCGCCAGGCGCTTGAGCCCCAGGATTGGCTGACTACGGTGGTCGAACTCGAACCCGGCGTCGATGTCGCCCGGGTGACCGGCTCCATGGTGGGGTTCGTGCCTGTTGGCGAGAATGGCCGGGCCATCGTCGATGCCCTCGATGATCCCGGCCTGCGGATCGTGTCCCTGACCGTCACGGAAGGCGGCTACTGTATCGACCCGGCCACCGGGGCTTTCAACCCCGAGCACCCGGACATTGTCCATGACGCGGCGCACATGGATACTCCCAGAGGAGTCTTTGGTGTTCTCCTGACAGCGCTCAGGCGCCGGCGCGACGGGGGGCTTGCGCCCTTCACGGTGATGTCCTGCGACAACATCCCCCACAACGGGCAGGTAGCACGGGATGCCGTGGCGGGGCTTGCCGACCTCGTTGATCCCGCGCTGGCAGCTTTCGTGCGCGAGCAGATAGCCTTTCCCAACAGCATGGTCGACCGCATCACTCCGGCGACTACGGACCGGGAGCGCGCCATTCTCGCCGAGCGCTTCGGCATCCAGGACAACTGGCCTGTCTTCTGCGAGCCATTCCGCCAGTGGGTGCTCGAAGACAACTTCCCGACCGGCCGGCCCGCTCTGGAGGAGGTAGGCGTCACCTTCACGCCCCATGTGGCGGCGTTCGAGCTGATGAAACTGCGCATCCTCAATGGCGGCCATGCGGCTATCGCCTATCCGGCAGGACTTCTCGGGATCCACTTCGTGCATGACGCTATGGCGGATCCGCTGGTGCGGGGCTTCCTGGATAAGTTGGAGGCCGAGGAGATCATCCCTCATGTGCCGCCGGTTCCTGGTGTCGATCTTCAAGACTATTATCGGCTGATCGCCAGCCGCTTCGCCAATCCCGGTGTGGGAGACACGATCCCCCGTCTCGCCCAGGACGGCTCCAACCGCCAGCCCAAATTCATCCTGCCCTCGACCCGCGATCGCTTGAAGGCAGGGGCGGATGTGACGGGGCTTGCTCTTGAGTCAGCTCTATGGTGCCGCTACTGCGCTGGCACCACTGATGCGGGCGAGCCCTTCAGTCTCGACGATCCGAACGCGAGCCACCTGAAACCGGCCGCCCTGGCCGCAAAGGACGATCCTTCCGCCTTCCTGGCGCTTCGCGATACCTTCGGCGACCTTGCCGATTCCTCGCTCTTCTGCTCCCGATTTAACACGGCGCTGACGAGCCTCTGGCGCGAGGGCACCCGCGCAACCTTGCAGCGCTATCTGAACGCAGGCGGCCGCGCCTAGCCGGGCAGCTCGATCTGCACCTTGACCGAAGCCGATGGCATCGCTTTCGCGAAGTCGAAGGCTTCGACGCTGTCCTTGAAGGCGAAGCGGTCGGTGATCAAGGGCTTAACGTCGATCTTGCCTGAAGCGATCATTGCCACCGCGCGTGGATAGACATGGGCGTAGCGGAAGATGTTCTCGACTCGGGCTTCCTTCACCTGCGCTTTGCTCACGTCGAAGGCGAACGGTTCAAGAGGAATGCCGACGAGCGCCACCTTCCCTCCGGGGCAGACGAGATCGAAGATCTCGGTCATGGCCGGCGGATAGCCCGAACACTCGAAGACGACATCCGCTCCCCAGCCGTCGCTCTCGCGGCTGACGACATCGGCAAGCCTTTGGCTCCTCACATTGACCGGGAGCACTGCGCCAAGGGTCTTCGCTAGTTCCAGCTTCGGCTCGTGAATGTCACTGACGATCACGCGCGAGCAGCCGGCCGCAAGAGCTGCCAGGATTGTTACCATCCCAATCGGGCCAGCACCGATGACAACAGCCAGATCCCCAGGCTGCACCTGAACCTTGGTGGCGGCATGCACGCCCACCGCCAGAGGCTCGACCATGGCGCCCTCCGCATAGCTGACATGATCCGGCAGCTTGAAAGTGAAGTCGGCTGGGTGAACCACGGTCGGCCGGAGAACCCCATGCACCGGAGGCGTGGCCCAGAACCTCACCGCCGGATCGAGGTTGTACTTGCCCAGGCGCGTTGCGCGGCTCCTTGGATCAGGGATGCCAGGTTCCATGCAAACCCGATCTCCCGGTTTCAGCTCGGTTACCGCAGAGCCAACCTCCAGAACTTGGCCCGCAGCCTCGTGCCCGAGGATCATCGGCTCCTTCACCACGAAGGGACCGATAGCCCCATGAGTGTAGTAGTGCACGTCACTGCCGCAGACCCCAACCGTTCGAGGGGCGATGCGAACATCTCGCGGTCCCAGCGTTTCCTTGACCGGGAAGTCACGCAAACTGAGCTTGTCCTTACGTTCAAGCACCAGGGCTTCCATTTTTAATCTCCCTGCAAATTCCGTTCTTTCGCGGACGCTCAGGTTGCCCTGCGGCCGTTGTCCTTTGTTTCAGCGCACTCATCGCACAGAAAAATGGTTTTAATCAGGGTACAGCGACGACAATCTAGCGATCTATAGGCTCATTCATGGAGGCAAGTAGACTCAATAAGTGTCTAAGAGTTTCCCCAAGGGGGCGGAACCTGCATCTGATCACGCAGTTCGAGCCAAGCTTGGTTCCGGAGCCTTACTCTTCCGAAGGGATTTCCCAGTAGCGCAATGCGTTGCTCCATATCTGCTCGAGGCGCTTGAGGGTGCGGAAGGTAATCTCAAGATCCTGGGTTTCTTCTTCGCTGCCTGTGACGATCTGACGGTAAGACTTGTCGATCTGCTTGATCATCTCGCAGAGGCGTCGTCCTTTTTCGGAAAGCTTAATGCGGGCTGAGCGCCGATCTCTCTCAGAGGCAGTTCGAACGATGTACTCGGCCTCGACAAGCCGCTTCAGACTATAAGAGGCGTTCGATCCGAGATAGTAGCCGCGCTCGATCAAATCCCGGACCGACAGCTCTCCGGCCCCAATGGTGAACAGCATCATGACCTGAGAGGGGCTTAAGTCATCGACGCTAGCCTGGATCAGATCGGCCCAAACCAGATCAAGGGAGCGCCGATGAAGCCGCTCAATCGCCCGCACAATTTCGATATGCGTCACACCTGCTGGATCCATGCGGGGCGATCCCTGAACTGCTGTCAAGCTGTCGGTTCTGTCGCAATCTCTTGCAATAGACACAAGTGATGCCAGAGTGAACGGTAGGCACTTATGCGGTGAGCCTCTCGAACTGCTCCGCAAGTGAAAGGCCTGGATTGCAGGCATACTTCGCCTGTCCCTTCCGCATCATGTGGATCATCTCGATGCCGCCTATGATCGCACGGGCGCTGTTCACTGACTTGAACCCAAGCATTGGGCGAACCCGCCTTTTGACGGCACGGTGATCCTGCTCAATTCGATTGTTCAAGTAGCGACTTTGCCGAATCCGGATCGGCTTTAACTCCCGTCGTGATCGATCCTCCAACCGGTTCGTCGCGTCACAGGACAGGATCGCCTCGCGGTTGGATTGGCTGCCATCGATGACGATCCGCTCGGGTCGGCCATGCTGCTTGAGAGCCTTGCTCAAGAACCGTTTGGCGGCGGCAAGATTGCGTCGCTCGCTGACCCAGAATTCGACCGTGTCGCCATTACTGTCGGTGGCCCTGTAGAGATACATCCAGCGCCCGCGCACCTTGATGTATGTCTCATCGACATGCCACCTTCCAGTGACGGCCCGCTTGCGTGAATTGAAGCGCTCCAGCAATTCGGGTGAGTAACGGACGACCCAGCGCCCGATGGTGGCGTGATCGACGGAGATGCCCCGCTCGACCATCATCTCCTCCAAGTTCCGGAGGCTCAAGTTGTAAGCCAGATATCACCGCATGCAGAGCAGGATCACCGACCGATCAAATTGCCTGCCCTTGAACATCTCGCGTCACCCTCTCGCCAGCGCAGGCCATAACCCCGCCATAGGATAGAAAGAGTTGCGACAGAACCAGTTGATGCAGTAGCGCAACCCGCCGGCCTCTTGCGGCCCATCGGGGAACACGTGTCCCAGGTGGCTGTCGCCGTGGGCCGAGCGCACCTCGGTTCGCACCATGCCGTGGCTCGTGTCGCGGTTATCTATGATGTTGTCGGCCTCGATCGGCTTGACGAAGCTGGGCCAGCCGCTGCCGCTGTCGTACTTGTCGAACGAGGCAAACAGCGGCTCTCCCGAGACAATGTCGACATAAAGCCCAGGTTCGTCATTGTGCCAGAAATCATTGTCGAAGGGCCGCTCCGTCCCGCCCTTCTGTGTCACCTGGTACTGCTCTGGGTTCAGCAGCGACAGGGCCTCGGGGTTCTTGTGATAGGTCTTCATCAATTATTCTCTTTCCGTCGCGAGGATGCGTTCACGAAGTGGTTGATGAGGCTACATTCTGGCGTGCAATGACATTGATCTCCTTGCGGGAGATTCCAAGATCGTCGAGTTCGCGTTCGATGAACTGCCTCAGGTCGCGGACAGTCTAGCGATAACGTCAATTCGCGCGAATCTTCAGGATAAAGGCAACGAAAGTCCGAAGAGAGGACACCAACCGGCGAGCGCAGGTGTCCTGATCTTGAACCTACCCATCAGAGCTCCGCTTCAGGTGCCAAGGCCGGCTGCAAGTCTATCGTGAGCACCAAGCCCTGATCCCAAGTCACTCGGGCGAGGGCAGTACTCCGCAACATGTTTTGAGATCAGGCGAGCTATGATCAGGTCTGAACCACTCAAGCACGATATCTATTGTGCTCTCGTAGTAGACAAAAAACTCTTTTAGTTGACGAGCGGACCGGCTCGAAGTTCCAGTTCCTCGGCGCAAACCGCAGAGTTCCGCAATAGACGACAGATTCTGGCAATCACCTTCTAACGCCTAGCCGGGGATAAGCGGTATTGTCTCACATAGGCAAACGCATGAAGCTGCTCAATCCTCAGAGTGTAAGAGGCGATGACAGAAGCTTCCTTTCGCTGGACAGTGCGGATCACTTGCTCAGCGGAAGGGCCGATGGCGATTATGTAGCAGCGGTTATTGCCACCGGAGGCCCGCGCTATCTTCCCATGTCGGTAGGTTCTGTCTCCACGATTGACAACTAGGAATGTATAACCAAGAGTAGGACTTTAATTGGGATGGTCTCAGGAGCCCGGGATGGCCCCGAACCGCGGCTATATCGAGACGGTGTTCGGGTTTGTCGAGACCTGGGAGACCTTGTCGGACGTTGAAGCGGTGATGAAGGCAATCAGCTTGATTGTTGCGGAACTAGGCTTCTCTTCGTTCATCGTGACCGGCCTCCCGCTCCTGAACCGCCCCCTGGAGCCTCTTGTTCTCCTCAATTGCTGGCCCGACGGCTGGTTTGAACGCTATTGCTCGCAGAACTACTTCGAGGTCGACCCGATCGGACAGAACGTGCTCGCAACGAGTTCTCCCTTCCTCTGGGACCGAGCTCCCTACCGGAGGGATAAAACTCTTTCCAAGCAGATGATGGGCGAGGCCGCCGAATTCGGCCTCCATGACGGCTTCTGTGTGCCGATCTGCAGCGCCACAGGCTGGCAGTCCGCGTTCAGTTTTGCCCACGACCGGAAGATCGATGCGGGACCCAAGGAGTTGGCGGCCGCTCACCTTCTTGCTCTCACAGCCTACGGAAGGCTCAGGGTTCTTATTGGTGAGGCGCCCCCTGCGAGACGCAGGCTGACGCCGCGGGAGCGGGAAGTTCTGGTCTGGGCGGCTGCCGGCAAGAGCGCCTGGGAAACATCGGCTTTGCTTGGGATCTCGGAGGCGACCGTCATCACGCACCTGGACCACATCCGGCGCAAGCTCAATGCCGCCAACACCACGCACGCCGTGGTCGTGGCCCTGCGGATCGGTGAGTTACAACCCTGCTGACTTGACTCTCCTAAGATCTTGGGATGGCGGACTGCCTTCGGTCGGGCAACAATCGCAAGCCGGCTTCCTCGGCGGCAGGAATAGCCGGCCAGCCTCGGGCCTGCAATCAGGAGCAACAACCTAAGCTCCGCGCTCGGATCTTTGACAGGTGATCTCAACGGCGCGTTCAACGGACATCCCGATGCCCAAGAGGAAAGACCCCGATGATGGAGAGTTGACCCAGGAGGAAGTGGTTGATGCCCTGCTGCTGAGAATTGCAGCCTACACAATTGTTCTGGAGCGGCAGGTCACCGAGCAGGACTACAAGAGGCTGAGGACCCTGCGTGCCTTCCTCAAGGCTGCCGAGAAGCTAATCGCGGAAATCGGCTCCCAGGATGAACAGTAGCCACGTCCGCCCGTTTGATAGATGACTGCAGGGTTCTGCGACGAATCCTTAATGCAGTGCCGCGGCCGCCCTGTTCACGGCCTCCCGGGCAGCCTCGAGGACGAAGTCGGTGGCGGCAGCCACTTCCGTATCATCGACTTCGAAGAATCCGTAGCTGCTCAGGTGGATGGCACCCTTTGAGGTCGACGCAGCTGACGCCCGGTGCCTGACCTCGCCATCTCGTGAACGAGGTCGATGAAGGCACGCAGGCCTGCCGAGGTGTGGCGGTGGACAGGATAGTAAAGCCGGAGCCCCGGGAAAGGCAGCGTCCAATCGTCGAGCACGCGGACCAGGCGGCGTTCAGCGATGTGGTCACGCAGGAAGGAAAGGCTGGTGTAGATGAGCCCGGCACCAGCGAGAGCTGCCTGAATGGCAAGCGTGTAATTGTCCAATGTTAGGCGCCCCTTCACGTCGAGGGCGATCTCTTCGCCGTGCTTGGAGAACTCCCAGCGATAGAGCGTCCCACTCGGCAGGCGGGTCCGGATGCACTCGTGTTCCAGGAGGTCGGCGGGTGCTTTCGGCTTCTTGCGCTCCTTGAAGTACTCTGGTGAGCCAACAACCGCCATCGAATGATCACCTCCGATCGCGACGGCAATCATATCCTGCGGCACGGCTTCGGCCAGCCGAATACCGGCATCGAAGCCTTCAGCGACGATATCGACGAACCGGCCCTCGGCGGACAGGTCGACACTCATGTCGGGATAGCGCCTTAAAAACTCGAGAACGATCGGCTCCAGGATCAACTGGGCTGCGCCTTGAGATGTGTTGATGCGCAGGGTGCCGGCAGGCGTGGTGCGGAAGGCGTTTGCCAGATCCATGGCATCCGTGATCTCCCGCAGGGCCGGGCTGACGCGAGCCAGAAACTGCTCGCCGGCTTCTGTAAGGGAAACGCTCCTCGTGGTGCGATGGAAGAGGCGCACCCCCATGCGGGCCTCCATCGCGGCGACGGCGCGGCTGAGGGCGGACGAGGACATGTCGAGATCGGCCGCGGCCGCACGGAAGTTGCGGTGGCTTGCTACGGACACCATGGCTCTGAGTTCCAGAAGGCCATCGTTTCTCATTGTCCCGCTTCCTGCGGCGTCTCATCCCTGAATATGCGTCTTATCGCAAGAGAAGACCATGTCTAGATCGCCCCTCGGACGCAATTCTCCTGATAGGACACAGCAATGAAGAAGACTGTATTGATCACCGGATGCTCGTCCGGGTTCGGCAAGGCCAGCGCACGGTACTTTGCGGGGAGAGGCTGGAATGTGATCGCGACCATGCGCGATCCCGACGCGGAGAAAGACCTCTCCGGGCTGGACGGTGTGCTCGTGACCCGGCTTGATGTGCAGGACTCCGCCAGCATCGATCAAGCCATCCACGCCGGGATCGAGCGATTTGGGCGCATCGATGCCCTGGTCAACAATGCCGGATTTGGACTTTTTGGCGTGTTCGAGGGAACGCCGCGTGACAAAATCCAGCAGCAGTTCGACGTCAACGTCTTCGGCACCATGGATGTGACCCGTGCGATCCTGCCGCATTTCCGCCAGAACAAGGCGGGTCTGATCCTCAACGTCACCTCCGGCGCAGGCGTGTTCGGCCTGCCGATGCTCTCGCTCTACTGCGCCAGCAAGTTTGCCCTCGAGGGCTTCTCCGAGGCTCTGTCCTACGAGCTGGCTCCACTCGGGATCACCGTCAAACTGGTCGAGCCGGGTGGGTCGCTCAGCACCAACTTCGTCCGGCGGAACGGCTCCGAGGCTGCCGAAGTGACAACGCTGTCGGACTATGACGCGTTCGTTGCAGGATCCCAGGCCGTCTTCGAGAAGCTGGGCGCCGCCGCGACCGCAACGGGTGAGGATGTCGCCAAAGTCATCTACGAGGCGGCCACCGATGGATCGGACTGGCTGCGTTATGCTGCGACCGACGACATCAAGCCGATGATCAAGGCGAGGCGGGAAACATCCGAGGAGGAGTATATCGCTTTCATGCGATCCCATTTCATGGTCGACGTCTGCGAAGGCTGTATCGAGGCGGCTTGATGGCTGGTTGCGAGGCAGCAAAGCCTCGGACCGTAGTACGCTAAGCCGATTTGCGCAGGATTGGTGCATGCAGCGCAAGATCGCGTAACTCAGGGGACCTTTCGCTGCAGCTATAGTCTCATAAATCGGGCACAATGGCCTTGTCCTCGATCGAGGTCGTTTCTCCCGAGACCTCCAAGCGCCTCTGCCGGTGGCGGGGCGCTTCTTTTTGTCGGGAGCGGGTGGCGCCCGCAGGTTGCGGCTGCGGAGGCGGAGCCCTCACCTTCGAACATCCGCAGCCGCGAAGGAGGATCGCATGGCTTCACTAACGATGCAGCTTCTCGGGGCAACCCTGTCGCTTCCCGCCATTCTCGCCGCGGTGCCACCGGTAGCTGCCGCGGAGCCTAAAAGTTCGATTGTTCTGGTTCACGGCGCGTTCGTGGATGGATCCGGCTGGCAGGGCGTGTACAACATCCTGAAGAAGGACGGCTACGACGTCAGCATCGTCCAGAACCCGACGGAGTCGCTTGCCGGCGATGTCGCCGCCACAAAGCAGGTTATCGGGTCACAGAACAAGCCGGTGATCCTCGTCGGCCATTCCTATGGCGGGATGGTGATCACCGAGGCCGGCAACGACCCCAAGGTCGCGGCCTTGGTCTACATTGCGGCCTTCGCTCCGGATGCGGGCGAATCCGTCGCCTCGATCAACTCGAAGCCGGTGCCTGGGGCTCCTGTGGCGCCCATTGTGCCGATGAACGGAGCTTTGATGGTCGACAAGGCAAAGTTCCACGAGTCCTTTGCGGCGGATGTGGATCCGCAGACCGCGTCTTTCATGGCCGACTCCCAGACCCCTTGGGGAGAGGAAGCCCTGAAGGGGACGATCAGCACGCTGGCCTGGAAGTCGAAACCAAGCTGGTACATCGTCACCGCACAGGATAGGATGATTGCACCGGACGCCCAGCGGATGATGGCAAAACGAGCCGGAGCGACGATCTCCGAGGCCCAGGCGAGCCATTCCGTCTATGTGTCGCAACCGGAGACGGTGGCCAGGGTCATCAAAGCGGCCGCCGAGAAGGTCGCTAACTCACCCACTCGATAAGGGATCAGCATCTCTGGTGCAGGCCCGGCCGGCTCGAAGCCGACCGGGTTTTTCCGCGTTGCCGCGAGAGATTATAGGACAAAAATGGCCTCAGGCCGGGTTCTTTGCCAACGCGAACCGAACGAGCGTGGCGCAGAACAGGGCAGCGCCGGTGAGCCAGACCATGGCGGCAGCCACGGCCAGCGCGGGCTGATCATGAGCGATGAGGAAGTAAAGCCCGGCTGGAAACAGGATGCCGCTGGGTGCAGAGATCAGAAAGTGAATCTTCGCGAGCCTGTTCTCCGCCAGAACAGGGTAGGCGCGATACGTCAGGCCGAACAGCGCCAGTGACGTCCATCCCACCAGGTTCAGGTGAGAATGCATGTGGGTCAAGGAGAAATCCCGCGCGATGCCCATTCCCAACCCGAGCATGACGCTGAACACCAAACACGGGCTGGCGAGCGCGAGGAAGTAGACGTCAACCTTGCGCATGAAATCCATTCCTTCTCGGCAAAGGTTAGGTTCAGGGCCGGCTACGGCCAGAGATGAAAAGCGGGCCGCCCAAAGAGGCCCGAAGTTCAATTCCAAAAAAGTGAGAAGTATTTTGTCAATCCATAAAGGATCAGTGGCCGTTATCGGCGGCGTGACTATGCAATTTGCTTATCAAAGAGGCAATCAAATCCTGTGTGTTGCCGTGCAATCCAACGATTGCGCGGATGCTCATCACGAGCGCGTCATGATTACGACGGCAGCTCTTCCCGCCGAAGGCTGGAAACTGTACGTGACGTCGTTGAACGGACCTCATTGGGAAAAAGGAGCCTAAGATTGATGTTGCGAATTGGACTAGCGGTAGCGATTGGACTGGGTGCAATGACATCGGCATTTGCCAGCTCCGGGGATGCCTGGCAGGCGATGCGGGACAAGGTGCGGGCCGGCTGCCTTGCGAAAGCGCGTTCGATGCGCCTCGGCAAGGTTGACGCCAACGTGGATCCGTTCGGAACTCAAAACTACGGCACCGCCATTCTCATCAAGGGAGGGACGTCACGAAAGTCTGATCTGGCCTATGTCTGCGTCATGGACAAGAAAACAGGAGAGTTCGAGGTCGGCGGAGAAATGACGCTGCGGTGAAGTGTGACCTGATCGCGAAATTGCAACGGTGAATGTTTTGTTGCAGCCCACGCCGGTGGACGTATTCCGCCGACGTGAGGTCTTGAACTGACTCGAGGCCGGAAGGACCTCCCTCGCCACGACGGCAGGCCCTCCGGCCTCAAATTTTCATCAGAGCATAGGTTCGATGCTGAGCAGAGTTGTGACAACCGCTGTCATGTTGAGCAGTCCAATCGATGCGGCGACAAGGCATGGCGCTCTGTGGCGGCGGGGCTTCTCAAGCCGCCGGAGGAGACGCCGTTTCGAACGTGTCATGGCTGAATCCTTTGAGACAAGGTGGGGGGTACCGCTGCGTATGCGACAGCCGGAAGCATAGACGTCAAGCGACCAGCTGCGACGCGACGTTCCACAGCCGCTCGGCATTGTCCGCGCTGAGTGCATAATGCGCGACGCTGTTCCATCCGTCGGGACGTTTGGTAACGGTCACAGCCTCGTTGCAGTCCTCGAAGTAGCGTCCACCAATGCCGTCCAGCAGGGGTGATGCTGCCAGCAGCACCGAAGTTGCCGCGCCCTGTTGCGGCGCCTTGCGTTGCTCGGGCGGAGTTTTCACGCCGCCGATGTGTTTCTGAAGATTGGTTGCGATCGCGCCGGGGTTCAGGGCATTGGCGAGAATTCCGTGCTTGCCCCAACGTCGGGTAGCCTCAACCGCCAGAAGTGCATTGGCGGTCTTCGATTGGCCATAGGCGACGAACGGGTCATAGGGCAGAAAATCGAAATGCATGTCGTCAAAGATCACAGGCGCCACAATATTAGCGCTGGAACTCACCGATACAATCCGCGCGCCATTGGCTTCCGCCAGAGCCCGATGCAGGCCGACGGTGAGCGCGAAGTGTCCTAGGAAGTTGGTGGCGAACTGCATCTCCCAGCCCTCAGGCGTCCGTTCCAACGTGGGCAGGGCCATGATGCCGGCATTGTTGATGAGAACATGCAGGGGGCCGTCCCAAGCGGTCACGAACTCCTTCACCGAGCCTTGGTTTGAAAGATCCAGGCGCCGGACAGACACGTTTGGGTTGCGGGTGTCCTCCTTGATCTCGGCCGCGATCTTCTCACCGGCTTCAATCGAGCGGACAGCCAGCGTCACTTCGGCCCCGACACGGGCAAGTGAGCGGGCCGTTTCGATACCGATCCCGGAGGATCCTCCAGTCACAATGATGCGCTTGCCAGTCAGATCAACGCCACTGACGACTTCGTCGGCCGTCGAACTGAAGCCGAAGGGGGTTGTGATAAGTTCCATAATGAAAATGCCTTTTCGCTTTCGAGATGAACCAAGCGGACGGGCAGGAGATAGGCGATCGGCTTAGGCCCGATAAGCCGCCTAAATTGGCATGAGGCGTTGCGGCAAGTGGGACAATCGCGGACTGTGGCACGGGGTCCCGTTGCCTGCCGCCTCGTGCCACAGTCCTTTTATCTGATGCGCTCTGGCTGATCTCAGGCGCCTGAAGCTGCGGCCTGAGGCGTGGCGAGGAAGCTGATCGCCGAGCAATTGAAGGCGTTCGGACTGTACTAAGGTCAGATTCCTCGGGCCGTCAGGAACTCCCGCCGGCTTCTTCCTCGAAGGTGACAGCAACATCGGCGTTGGCCGACAACCGCACCTTGTTGCCTTCGACATCTGCGACCAGAGACATTGGGATATAGTGATGATGGCCCGCATGAGAGCCCATACCGCTGTCCGCCTTGGTCAGCTTGATGCGGTTGCCCTCCACTTTGTCGACGGTGCCGATATGGACCCCATCGGCTCCGATCACTTCCATGTGCTCGCGGATCGCGTTTGCATCTGACATGAGTCTTGTCCTGTATCTAGTAGTGGATCAACTGCTTGATGGTGAAGCTCCAACCTTCTTCGTTGGATTGCGGCTCGTTTGTCCCTCTTTTGCACGCGATCTTCTTTACAAAGCCAATGCGGGTGCCGGCGGTGGGCTCGAGCGCCAGGCTCGTCCCGACATCCCCATCTGCTCGCCGGCGCGAAAGAGCTCGCCCATGTACTCGCGGTCGAACTCCGATCGGGCGGCTTTCGTGAAGTCCGGCGGGATGGAGGTAAACAGAACCCGAGCGTTGGTCTCCCGGGCGATGCGGTCCAGGCGACGCAGGTCAGACAGGCCCTGGTACTTCGTCAGGGTCATGATGGAGCGGGTCGCCAGCGGAAGGGCTCTTTCCTCAGTCGGCTTGTAATCGGGCGTGAGTTTGCCGTTGCGGATGACGTACAGGGTGCGTTCTCGTGCATGGCCGAACGCCAATTGCTCGAAGCGGGCGAAGCGGGTCCGAGGGGGCGCGAAGAAGAGTTGAGCGGTGACGCCGCCGTCGACATGCAGTTCGTCGTAGGTGCGTCCTTCTGCATCCACGCGGATCCGCACGGCGGGGAAGAGGCCCGGCAGCGCGGTTGATGCGAGCAGGATCCGGACGATGAGCTCACGCCGATCGGGCTGCCCACTGGCTGCGATGGCCGAGAGATCCCAGATGACCGGCCGCTGGGCGTCAATGTTGGTGGTCTGTACGAGCAGGCGGCGTCCCTTCCCGTACTCCCGCGCGATCGCATCCAACACATCGTCTGTCATATAGCGTTCGAGAAGGCGCTTGAGCGGGGTGGTGTCGTACCGGGACGAGCCCAGCAGGCCGAGGACCCCACGATCCATGACAAGATCGCTGTCGCTGTAACGGGTGTAGATTTCCTGCAGCACGCCATCATAGGCAGGACCAAGAAAGGCGAAGGGAGCCCCCAGGGCGCCCGTGGAGACGCCCGTCACCACCTCGAAGTGGGGGCGCTGCCCGCTCCGGGTCCAGCCGGTGAGGAATCCGGCCGCGTAGGCGCCTTCGCCCCCGCCACCCGAGATGGCGAGAAAGTCAGCCTTCCGGGTACTGGCTCCCGGCTCGCCGGCACGAGATGCCTCTCTGACTTGCTGATACTGGCGGCGGATGACCGCTTCGATCGTCGGGGTGACGGCGTCGCCCCAGAACCGGATGTCGCCATAGCCGCCGACCTGAGCAGCCTCGAGTTGGGGGCTTGGCACGGCCGCTCGCTCCTGCACGGCGACACATCCGCTCATCACAGCGGCCAGTGCCATGATGAAGCCTGTACGGGCTGGGACGTGAAATACCATATCTCGCGCTCTCCAGCGTACGGTGGTCATGGCTGTCCGGCGGTGCCGCCCGTCGTCTCGGTCGGGTTCTGCATCTCCGGCGGCACCGGTCCGCGCTCGCCGGCGCCGTGCTCCAGCTTTGCGGCAATTTCGGCCACATGGCGACCCTGGAACCGGGCGCCCTCGAGCTCGTTCTGGCTCGGCTGACGCGAGCCGTCACCGCCCGCGATGGTGGTGGCGCCATACGGGGAGCCGCCGGTGATCTCGTCCATCCGGGTCTGGCCGGCAAAGGAGTA
>NZ_JACXAB010000021.1 GCF_014699075.1 Microvirga sp.
CGCTTGCAAATCGACAACAGGACGGCTCCTCAATTGGCCGCTCCGGATTACCCTGCTGGGGTCAACGCAACAGTGCCAAATTTCCACCACCAGCGCGGACTCTACCGTCGCTCTCTTTCTCTCTTTCTCACGGCTGGTGATCTATTGCGCCCCGGGTGGCTGGATGAATGGCACATCCAGGGGCACAGCCGGAGACTCCCCTTCAAGAGCATCACTCTCCAGCAGGTCCAAGGGATTGAGCGGCTGATTGTTAGGCCCAGGCTCGGGTGATAGATTATCTGCCTGTAGCATTGTAGGATCAACAATATCTGCCAGGACCTGACCGCCTACTCACTGTATGATCTTGGAGGGGCAGCGGGAGCATGAGCAATGACGGGCATTCTCAAAGTAGAGGGAACCATCGATCTCACCCAGTTTTGGCCAACCGGAAGCAGTGATGCCGATACAACGAAAATCAAGGTGACGGTTGCCAGGGATTCCTTCTCCTTTGCGGCCGATGGCAAGACCTTTAGGCCCACCAGGGCACTCGTTGGCGCCTTCTCCGTTGGGACCGGCCGCCGGGCAGTGATCGATGCCAAAAATCGTATCACGGTACGGCTCCAGGGGATCGATGCTCCCGAGTTGCACTTCAAGGCGCCAGCGCTCCGGAGGCGGCCGGACGTGGATGACGTGAGAAGAGCGGCCTTCAACCGCGCCAACAAGGCAGAGCGTCGCCAGTATTGGGCCGAAACGGCGACGCTCGCTCTCTCGGCCAAGCTTGCTACATTTGCGGAAGAGATCGTTCCATGCACTATGCTGTCCTTAGTCGACTATCCCTACGAGGTCGTTGATACATATGGCCGCCTCGTCGGCACCGTTGAAGTCCAAGGTTTGGAGCTCAACCGGTGGCTCGTGACGGAGGGATGGGCATTCCCGACCTTTTACTCGTCCATGAGCAGTGACGAAATTGAGGGGCTCCTGACGGCAATGCGGACAGGACGACGCAAGCGGCGGATCTGGCCGAGCTACTCGACCGATGTGAACGCGTTCGACGAGATGCTAATCTACCGTGGGGCCAGTGCCGAACACGACCCGGCGGCCGATCGGGGGCCGGTGCTGATGCCGAAGCTGTACCGCCGTCAAGTCGCCTATCGGATGGAGCGGGCGGCACGCATCACGCGTCGCCCCTTCGTCGATTATCTGCAGCGTTCAGCTGATAGCTGTTTTCTGACGGATGATTTCCTGGAGAACGGCGTTCACTCAGCCGAGGCGCGGCACCTGCACGAGTTCGTCGAGGACGGGGACTTCACGCTCCAACCTCAAGAACTTGTCTTTCGTGAAAAGCCATCATCAGTCGTTGACGGGCAGGGAAACCGCATCGAAGTGTTCTGACATAGGTCGGTGGGAGAGCACCCACATGAGTTTGGGGCCAGCGCAGGAAGAGCGGTTCCTGTGTGGCTTCGAGCGGCAACATCATTCCGCTTAGACCCGCAGAATCCTCCGCCCGAGCCATCTCCAGTCCATTTGTTCTCACATTGTCAGCTCGGCTTCGGTCAACCAAAGCTCATCGACCAAGATCGTCGCAGTGGCTCCCCGTGATGAAAAGCCGATGCCGGCGCGCAGGCTAGCTGGCTCATTTCCAGTCGAATCCCAGTTCACGCGCACCTGCTCCTTCATGCGCCCGCCTTCATCGAGGTGGAGAATCGCGGTCGTCTCCCGTGTAGCAACGCGAAGCAACTCCAATCGCCATTTGCGCCATTTGCCGACTGCAACTGTGACAGGCGAGTCTCTGTTGAAGATTTTACCGTCAGCCTGCCTCGCCGCCAAACCCGCAAGCAGAAGGCCATTGATGTTTCGGATTCGCGCCGCCACGCTGAGATGTGTGCCGTTCAGGAAGTACAGCAGATATACCGACTCGTCCGGTGCAAGCATCACCTCGGCGGGGTTGAACCAGCCCTGAACCCGCCATTCGAAGCGCCCGGCCGGCAGCGTGTACTCGACAGCGGCACGTTGCGTGCTTACCTCGGTGGTCGAGGTATCGATGCACAACAGCCCCTGTGACCCAGCATGAGCCGCCGAAGGGTCGGCCACTACGCTGGTCCCACCGCCGCCGGCGCTCGTCACGATCGTCCATCCGGTCGCGGTGAGTTGACCATCCTCGAAATCGAGGAACTCGTCAGTCGCTACCTGATTAGGAACGGGGATCAGTCCGCTCATAGCCGTGTTCCCTCCCACATCAACGACGAGGGCGACGAGGGCGTCGCACTGATGTGGGATTCTCCGAATGAGAATACCATAGGCGAGATCCGCCCGCCCGTGCGCGACCATGTTCGATTTCTGGTATCCCTCGACACAGATGTCATCAACAAAGCGGTCCTGATCGCCCTTTCCATCCACAACGGTAGTTTTATCGTTGAAGTCGACGCGGCGCGTCGTCAGGATCTTGGCGCCGCGTCTCAGGTCGACTTCGACCCTCTGGAGATCTCCCTCAAGCTTGCTGCCTGCGCCGAACATGAGCCTGGCCGCCATGCAGGCGTCGAGACGATTGAACCGGTCGGCCACTGGCGCTGTCAGGTTGGCCGTGTTGGAATATGGCAGAAAGGCGAGGGGATGAACGCTGCCGATCTGCTTCAGGGTGTTCTTGCGCATCTCCATGTGCAGGTGGGGATAGGTCGCATCGTCCTCGCCGACGGTGCCGATCACTTGGCCTTGGGCAACATTGGCGCCCATGACAACAGCAGGATCAATGCTGTCGAGATGCAGGTAGACGTGATACATCGAGCCCTGGGTCGGATCACTGGCCCTGATGACCACATGCCGCGACGAGAAGCCATTCATGCCGCCGCTGCCGGCCCGGTGCACCCTGCCGCCCCGCATTGCATGGACGGGGGTTCCCTTCGGCGCCGGAAAATCGATGCCGTCGTGAAAGTCCCAACGATCCGCATCGATGCGGGGGCCGAACGAGGTATTCATCTCATCAGGTGTGGTGCTGTTGCCGAGCGGCCATACATACGATGCCATTGCGAGCCTCCGATGTATCACGCTCGGATCATGCGAACCCGCCAGCATTTGGACACAAAGCTTCTCATGGTGCTGGCGGATCGACGATCCGCTCCTTGATCACGCCACACTTGATAGTTGCGATATCATCATCGTCGTCGGGACAATAGGGCAGGATTCTGGCGGTGGTGGGCGGGCGCAGCCAATGCGAGGCGCTCGTGATCCCATCGGCCAGCCGGGCTGCGGGCAGGTCAAGATGCTCCGCCCACAGGTCCATCCGGAGCCGTTGCGCAAACGTGTGCGTGGCCGCGTTCGTCGGAACGCGGTCGTCGAACATGAAGGCCCCAATTTCGGTGTCGTGCTCCCACCCGCGCTTGTTGCAGTTCGCCGAGCCGATCACCGCCATCTCGTCATCGAACACCCAGCACTTGGCATGGACATAGGTGTGCCGGCCGAAGGTCGGTCTGTAGGCGCGGCGCCGCGTCGAGCAGGGCGGCGCGATACCGGGGATGGGCGGCGTCACCAGCTGGAACAGGCGGACCTTGGCGGCCAGGTCGGGCGCGAGGCCCCTCGCCAGGGTCCGTACGAATTCGCGCCGGTAGGTCCAGATGCAAGGTGTGTCGCCGTTGATGTCCGATCCGGCGATCACGATGGTCAGGTGCTGGATGTTGGGCAGGGCCGCGCGAAGAGCCTGCGCCGCATCCAGATTCAGCAGGTACTGCTCCTCCATGTAGATGAAGCGACGCGCCCGCGGGATGGCGGCCAGCAACATCGCCTTGATGTCGCGTTCACGGGCCATGCCGGAACCGCGGCGCGGATTGAACGTGCGCCCGACGACGATGGAGCAGGTCTCTCCCGTCGAGCTGCGCGCCGGTGGCAGCGGGCGGACGAGCGCGGCCGCCGGAACCCGGGTCCGCCCGCGCAGCGGCGCCCGAAGCTCGATCGCGCGGCTGTCAGGATGGTGGTCCCAGCGCCTGATGAACGTGTGCAGCAGGTCGAACGCAGCCGGCCCCTCAATACGGCAGTGGACGTCATGCAGCGGCGCTCCGCCTCCCCCGCTCATGCTTTCCGGATCACTTTCCAAATCAATATCTTCCCGGCCCCGGGCAAGCGTCGGCACTGGGCAGACGATGGTTGACGGCTGAATCCGGTCGGGATTGACGTCGAGCCCGCCCGTGAAGCCGACAAGAGCCCCGTCGGCGCCGCCGACAACCAGCAGCTTCTGGTGATGCGATCCAAGGCTCAGGGTTTCATTGTCGATGATCGCGGCGCCGCCCGGCAGGCGGTTGATGCGATTGGCGGAGTCCTCCGTCTGTCGGCGCTGCGTTCCGTAAAGCCGCGACTGCTCCCAGAAGACGGCTCGCACCTGCACGCCGCGGGTGGCAGCGTCTGCCAGCAGGCGGCGGAGTTGGCTCGAGGGATCACAGCTGATCATGTCGAAGCTGTCGACGCAGATCCACCCGAGCAGATAGATGAAGGCGTCGCCGCCGCGCGCCGACCGGATGGTATCGACCATGGCGGTGTAGCCGGCCAGCGACGGGTTGCCAGGGTTCTCCGCGTCGACCAGATGCCGCACCGCATTGCCGCTGCGCAACACCGCCTGCGGGCCGATCGCCCGGGCGAGGATCGGCCCCCAGCGCGGCGGATCGAGATCGGAGCGGAACGGCGGTGGCGCCGGCGCCGGTGGGCGGTCGCGCTTGGGCGTTAGCCTGGGAAAAGCGAAGGGAGCGATCACCTCGACCCTTCGGCTGAGCGCCGGGTCGCCCGGCAACTGGTTCTGCTCCCCCCTGCTGGACGGCGTGAACACGAAGCTGAAACGTCGCGAGGGCGCCTGGCGCTGAAGGCTCGCGATGATGGCGTCGGCCACCACCTCGGCCCGCCTCTGGCCAAGGGCCATGTTTGCGGGCTGATCACCGACCGGATCGGTGTGCCCAACGAGCGAGAGACCGTCGATTGGGGTCGGGCTGTCGAGGCTGGCGAGCAGGCAGGCGGCGATGGCGTCAATCTGCGCCCGGTGATGCGGCTCGATCCGATGCTGCCCAAAGGCGAACCGGTCGAGCACCTGCCGCTCCGGAAGGCCGTTGCACACGGGCGATGGTGCCGCGCCGCCCGCGCCCGCCAGCGCCGCCCGCAGCGCCGCAATGGTCTGCGGTCCGGCGATCCCATCCGCCTTCAGGCCATGCGCCGCCTGGAAGACGCGGACCGCGTTGCGGGTGGCGGGACCGGCGGCCCCATCAACCGTGAGCCCGGCGTTGGCGACTTGGTTGAGCGCAGCTTGCAGCCAGCGCACATCTAGGTCGGCGCCCGCCGCGGCTTCTGCCCCGGCGAGGGGAGGGGCCCATGCGGTGGTCATCTGCTCGCCCTGGTCGCTCCTGCTCCAAAAGTCCATGGTTCCGTCCTCCCAGCGACGGCTTGGCGCGTCACCGCAGTTCGAAGTGCATGAAGTCCTTGCTGGTCGACCAACCGCCGCCCCAGTTCAGGCCCGTCGCGATCAGCGCCTCGATGAGCGGCAGGTAGAGGGTGCAGAATCCGCGGCGGGCATAGCCCTGCAACCGGATGCGAGCACTCCGCTGGGCGAGCACGGCCGCGACGCGCCGGTCGCTCTGGCGGGCGATCCACTCCTCGGTGAAGTCCCGCTGGAACTGCCGGCTGGCCTCCTGCAGCCGTGCCGGCGAGCGCTCGCGGCGCAGGTCGAGGCCGGTCACGGCTTGGATCACCAGGAAGTCGTCGCCGCTCTTAATGTGCGGATTGCTGTCATAGTTGAGATCGATCGCCCGGCCGAGGGCGTGGAAGCTCAACCGGTTAGTCTCGGCGATCCTGCGCACCTTGAGACACCCGAACAAGTGGATCGGCGGATCGACCGTGTGCCCGCTCACTGCGGCCTCGGCCGCCTGCAGAGGCGCGATGAGATCCCGGTGCCCGTCCTGCCGGCGCCCGAAAAAGCGCAGACTGGTCATGTTATTGCCAAGGTAGGCGGCGGCGTCGCCAACCCCTCTTTGGGCATAGAGCGGCGCGAATTCGAGATACGTCGCCTCGCTGTTGCCGAAATAGCCGTGGGCGCGCGGGTTTGCCTGCCATTGGGCGCGCGCAGTCTCGGGGTCGGGCGTTGCCACGGGACTGCGGGCAGGCGCGCTGGGTGCGGAGGGCGTCGGCTCCGGGCGCCGGCGGCGATGCTCGAGCTCCTGCCCGGGGCCTTTGGCCGGACCGGGGGCTGGGGATGGGAGCGGCACCGGAGCCGGCGGGGGTGGGGCGGCTGGACGGCGCGGCGCTTCGAGCTGAGCCATCTTCCGCATCAGCCCGATGACGCGGTCGCGGTAGACGCCCGCGCCATAGCCATGGCTGCCGCTGATCCGGCGGCCCATGAGATAGATCGAGCCCGGCAGCCCAGCGGTCCCGGCGGGCGGCACGGCGTTGAGCACGTCGGCGCGCCGACTCATCATGCGATAGCTGTTGCGCCCACCGGAGTGGAACGAGAACGCCAGCGCCAGCATGTCGGGAATCCCGAACAGCTGTTCCCATTGCTGGTTGGTGCTGATCGTGCACGCCTGATCGTCGGACATCGCCGCCCAATGCGCGGTAAGCGTCCGCAGCACCGGGTCGACCCCGCGGTACCCACGGACATAGCGCGCGAGCCGGATATAGCTCGCCCGGCCCGTGGTCTGGATGATCCCGCGGCCGCGGAACTTGTAGAAGTCGGCTTCGCGGATGAAGGCGGTCTCGGCATTCTGCTCGTCAGTGCTGAAGCGGTCCTGAGGGTAGAAATGGCCGTGCCAGACGCGATCGAAGGCGTTGCCCTGGCGCGCCAAGCGGTCGGCGCCGCCAAGCGTGCCATGCGCGCGGATGAACAGTTCGTCGTCGAACAGGCTGCCCGCCGTCCGCCCGCCCCTGAGGTGGTTGTAGCTTGCCTTCCAATGCCCGGGGCGGAGTTCGATGCGATCGAAGAAGTAGGCGAGGCCGGGGTGCCTGCCGCGGGCATCGGTGCGGCCGCCGCCGCCGCGGCCGCTCGATTCGGTCCGGGCGGCGAAGTCGCCGTCGGTCTCGTTAAGGACTATCGCGAGCAGAGAGGCGAACTCCAGCAGGCTGACGCGCGGCATGCCATAGGCGAGCTCGAGCCGGTCCCAGAAGCCATGGAAGCGCGCCTGCGCGGCCTCGCCGGTCGGCATGCGCAGCGGCCCGCCGCGCCCCGGGCGCACGAAGGGTGGACGCCCCGACAGTTCACGGTTGAACCAATCAGCGAACCCGCCAGCGGAACCGAAGTAGCCTTCGAGCTCGGCGGAACCGCCGAACTCGCGCGTCGCCAGACGGTCGATCTCTCCTTGCGCCAAGCCATCGCTCGGCGAGACCTCGACCGCGGGAGAGTCGAACCAACGTTCGCCGGACTCCTCGGACCAGCGCTCCTCCTCAGCAGGCTTGGGCTGCGGCGCACGGCGTGCTGCCGGCCTCCCTCCAAAATCGAGATCCCCCCCTGCGTCGGCGAGCAGCCGCCAGCCATACCGGCGCGGGATGCCGTTGTGCGGCTCGCGGGTCGCCTCCACGCGATAGCGGCGCTCCAGCACCGGATTGCCCCTGGTCAGGCGGCCGATCGCCTGCGCCACCTGCCGGCTGTGGCCGGCGGTCGGCTCGCCGTCACGATAGAGCACACGCAACGCGGCCGCGGCTGGATCCGCACCGCGCAACCGTGCCTCCGCCCAGCGGACCAATGCGTCGGGCTGCCCGTAGAGGGCATCGAAGCAGTGGATCTCGTCGGGGTCATGATGCGCGAGCAGGCGCATCAGCGCCGCGCCGCCCCCCGAGTGCGCGGTAAGGAGCAGGCGGCCCAGGGAAACGCGAGTGATGCCGGCGGCGGCCGCGAACTGCTCGAGCGCTAAAGTGATCAGTTGATTGAAGGTCCCAGGGGCAAACAGCGCCGGGAAATTGTATCCGGCCCCCGAGGCGCCGCCATAGTGGTTGCCACGCGGGAGCACCGCGAGAATCGGCGTCGTCCGTCCGCTCTCAGCGGGATTGGCAGGGTTGGCGAAGTCGAGGCCGCTGTCGGGAAGTTTGTGACGGTCGATCCGCATCGCTTCGCCGTGTCCGGAAAAGCCGTGCAGATGAAGGACCACATCCAACCGTTCAGGGGCGGCCTGCATGGCGTTCCAGCGCAGGACCAGGTCGGGCGGGGTGCCGCGATGGCTCGCCAGCAGCGGCACCCGTTGGATGATCTTCTGTCCGGCGTCGATGGCTGCGCCGCCAGGGGCAGGAGGCCGTGCCGGGGCAGGGGGGCTCGCGGCCAGCATCGCCGCGCCGGCCTCGAGCAGCGCCAGCGCGTTCCAGGTCGCGGGGCCCATGACGCCGTCAGGCCTCGGCACCAGCCCGGGAGGGGCGAGCCGCTGCAGCGCCTGCACGGCCGCGCGCATCCGCGGTCCATAGCGACCGTCCTCCGCCAGCGGCATGTCGCCAAGGCCCGGCTGTCCGGCTGCGGTGCGCTGCGCGTGCAGGGCGTTGAGCCGGCGCTGCAAATCACTCACTGCGGCGCCTGCGGCACCGGGACCAAGAACCGGCTGCGTGGATCGGCCGCTCCCGGCCTCCGTGGCCTCCCCCTCGACCGGACTAGTCGCGCCAGGCGGCAGAAGCCGCAGCAGCATCGTGTCGAGCAGCACCAGATCGGCGGCATTGGCCAGCCGCCGGCCGTAGCGGTCCTGCTCGTCCCGGCGCACGGGCCACGCCTCGACCACCTGGACGTAGCGGCCGGGCAGCCTATCGACGCCACCCTCAGGCTGGAGCCCACGCTCGGCGAGCCGCTGCGCGCTCACCAGCCCCGGCTCGGCCACGAACGACAGTTGGACCCAGCGGTGGCCGGGCAGGACGCGCAGCAGCAGGTCGCCCCGCAGCGGACGCACGCCACCGAGGGGCTCGCCTGGCCGGGAGAGGACACGGACCTCCCGGCCGAACAGGTGCGGAACCGGGCCGGAGCGGTCGGCAATGGTGCGGAACAGCCGGTAGAGGGAAACCTGGGAGACATCGCCGCGCTCACCGAAGCCCTCAACGTGGTCCAATGCCTCGCCGAGCGCCGTCATCAGGCTAGTGGTCGAGTCGGGCGCCGTATCGAGCATGGTGCCCACCGCCGCCATCATCTGCTCGCCCGCATAGGTCTCATCGATCTCAGAATAGTCAGGCGAATGGTAGCTGCGCTCCAGCTCATCGATCAGCAGCGCCTCCGCCATCGCCGCTTCGTCCTCGGGATCAGACTCATGGTCGTCCTCGCAACCGCAGATCTCATCGGCTGTGTCATCGATCTCACCGGCCTCGACGGCATGGGCCGTCGCCGCCGTCATCGGGTCAAGGCCAAGGTCCAGTGCCGTGGTGAGCGGCGGCTCATCTGCACCGATGGCAGCCGGTGGTGCCGTTGGCGCAGGAATAGGCGGTGGCACCGGTGGTGGGATCGGAGTAGGGATCGGCTGGGGCTGAGGGGGCGCCGCAGGGCTGGTTAGCGGAACGCTCAGCGCGAAGGGGCTCGACCGTCCGCCGATCGGGATCCCGAGCCCCAATCCGCCGGCGCCTCCCACCGGGATCTGGAACTGGAAGGGCAGGCCGGGCGACCGGCCGCGGCGGTGTCGCGCAAAGCTCCTTTCCCCGTTGTCCTCGTCAAAGGAGCTCTCGTTCATCTCGTCGCCTTCGGATACCTCCTCCGCGTCCTCAGCGGACACAGCGACGATCTCATCCGCATCGACATCGTCGAGCCCTTCCCCGCCGCCGGCCTCGACCTCCTCGTCGTAGTCGGCCTCACAGTCGAAGGGCGGCTCTTCAGGCCACTCGGGTTCTTGGAAACGTGCCATTTCGCTCTCCTGTGGGAAGGGAAGTCGAAGCTGCGGTCGTGGAACCAGCGGCGCCGCGGGCCGGGTCGGCCGCACCGCCTGCCGGGGGACTTTTCCGGCCGCGGCCACGGCCGCGGCCGGGTCGAGATAGCCCGCGCCAAGCCGCCGGCGCTGCTCCTCGGGCACCGCATCGACGCTGCCGACCAGGATGGCGCGGGTTTCCTCGATCCACAGCGGCCGGGGCGCCGCGGCAAACATCAGCGCGATCGTGCCTGCGGCGTGCGGCGCGGCCATGCTCGTCCCGGACATCCGGCTCTGCAGCGGGGCGTCGCTCCGGTCCTTCGGCCGCGATCGGGCGCTGAGCACCTCGCAGCCGGGCGCCGCCAGCGTCGGCCGGCTCTCGCGTCCGTCGCGAGTTGGCCCGGCGCTGGAGAACCGCGCCGGCTCGCGCTGGCCGGAATGCGCGTCATAGGCGGCGACGGCGATCGTCGCGTGTCCGTTACAGATCGTGCCGATGGTTGCGTGCGGGTCGACATCGGCCTCGTCGAACGACAGGCGGCTTGGCCCGGCGGGGTCACGCTCGACCCAGGCGTGGACCCGTCCATCCCCCACGGCCCGGCCGGTGAGGTCGAGCACCCAGCGGCCCTTCGGGGCTTCCGGGTAAAGGAACAGCGACACCTGGCAGTCACCGTTGTTGGGATCGTCGGTGCGGTTGTAGAGCCGACCGACCGCTCGGCCCGCATGCACGAGGTCACCGCTCCTGTCGGGCTCGACCGGGCCGAGCGCAATGCCGTCCGGTCCCGACACGCTGACCGCTAGCCGATCCGCGCGGGGGTACCAGATGTCCAGTTCGGCCTTGCGATGGCCGTCGCGCAGGTGGAGCGTGAGGCTCCGCGTCTCGCCCGGGAGCAGGGTCAACTGGGCGTGCGCCGACTTGGAAAAGTAGTTCCCGCAGCTCATGGCGATCGCCCGTCCGGGCCGGGAATGCAGCAGGTGGTCGAGCGCCTGTTCGGTCAGCGTCAGGCCATCATGCTGGCCAGCCTGACGGCCGAGGCTCGTGTTGATCACCAACGGTCGATCCCCAGCAACCCGGTTGGCGAAGTCGCAGCCCTCCAGCAGATCGGTCGAACTGCCGAGCGCCTGGGGACCTTCCCCGGTGCGCGTCGTGAGGTCGACGAAGATCAGGTCGGCTTCGGGGGCAAGGCCCGGCACACAGCCCTCGCGGCCATTGCTGGAGGAGATCCCCATCGTGTGGCTGCCGTGGCTGCCTTTGCCCCGATCCGAGGTCCACCAGCGGTAACCGAGCGCCGCGTAGGGATCGTCGGTGGCCAGCGCCTGGTCGATCTCCTTGCGTAGATAGATTCGGCCGAGACCGTAGCGGTTTGGACGCTTGGGGTCATAGGCTTGCCCCTGGTCCCACAAGGCGAGCAAGCGCGTGCCGCCGTCGGGTTTTCGGAAAACCGGGTGGGCGAAGTCGAGCCCCCAGTCGAGGTGGGCAATGACGATGCCCGCGCCGGTCGGCAGACCGGGAGTACGCCGCTGGTCGCCCGGACGCGGCGCCAGGTCATCACTCGCTTCATTGATCCCTTCGTCGGTTTCGAGCGCTGGCGTGTAGTCCTGCGGGCGCTTCATGCTGGCGACCTGCGCCCGGATCCGGGCGATGTCGCCGCGGCGCACCCTGCAGGTGGCGATCAGGCCGAAGCGGGCGATGACCCGCAATGCTGGCGGCGGCGGGCCATGGTCGCGGAACCGGACGATGACCGAGATCTCGTCTTCAGCCGCGCCTTCTTCGGACAGCTCCCATAAAGCGCTTTCCACACATGCCTCCCCGCACCGTCACGGGCGCAGGCGTCCGTCCGATGACGGACACCTGTGTCGTGGAAGATGAGTCGCGCTACTCCTAGCCTGACTTCGACCCTGTTCGTCCCGTTGGGGCCGGCTCGCCGGCTGCTGACGGAGGGGGAGGCGGCGGAAGGCGGTCGAGCCTTTGGGTGAGCTCCTGGACAGCCTTGCTGAGCTCCTGGTTGGTTTTGACGAGATCCTGGACAGCTCTGCTCAGCTGACCATGCTCATCTTGTTCGATGGGCGCGTCCGGTCCCGCGCCAACACGCAGCGCGACAACCGATCCCGTCTCAACCAACTCGCCGGCACGTCGGGGTGGATCCTGGCTCAGCACCTGATCCTTCTGTCTCTCGCTGCTGCGGTTTAGGGATACGGATGGGACCAAGCCGTTACCGGTCAGGGACTTTCGAGCCTCATCTACCGGTTGGCCGACGACATCAGGCACATCGGTGAGTTCGGGGCCAATTGGCCCGGCTCCCGGCGGGCGGGGTGGCGCCCGCCGGGCGCGTTCCACGGCAACAAGCGCCGGAGCGAGCGCCAGCGGCCCGTTCAGCACGAGCGCGGCCCCGGTCAGGGCGAGCCTCTTCTGCGGCTCTAAGTCTTTGGTGACGACAGCGGCCGTCAACGGCATCAACGGATCCATGGCACTGTCCTTCAGCTCACTTCTTGTTGTCGAAAACGCCGCTGGCGAACAGCAGGGCACCGATGGCGATCAGGTTGTTGCTGCTGCCGAGCAAGCCGCCGCTTGCGGGCGTCGTCGCCCCGCTTCCGCCCATCAGGTCCGGTCCAACCAGATGCAACAGCGGCGCCACTTGGCCGAACGTCGTGCCGGCTGGAGCGATGAGCGGGATCAGTGCAGACAGGGTCTGGGTCGTTTTGAGATCCGCCCGCAGTTTGTCGGTGTCCCTCTTGGCGGTTGCCTGCAGCCGGTTGTTGTCGGCGATGACGGTCCGCACCCGACCGTCGATGGTCTTGATCGCGGTCGCGTTGGCGGTGACCTGTTGGCGCACACGGGCCAAGGCCGCTTCGAGCTGCGCCTGGGTGACCGGCCCGCTCGGGCCGGATGGGCGCGGACGAAACGCGCTGGCGCCGGTGGCGGGCTTCACCGGCGGCGGCGTGCGACGGCGACGGCGGCGGGCCTCGGAGTAGAGGCTCTCATCCTCGAGATCCTCCGGCTCCTCGGAAGGCCACGATTCATCCTCGTATGAGTCGAGATAGCTTTGGTCGGTGTATTCGTAGTTCATTGTCCTGCTCCTGCTCCTGCTTTCTTTCCGCTCTGGGGATCAGCGGCTCGCGCCGGTGCGGCTCCGGGCCAGGGCCGCCGGGGCGGCGCGCGGCGCAGAGCCGCCCTCACGCGCTCGATCGCGGGCCTGACATAGCGGTGGAATTCGTCGGCCTGCGGCAACCGCGATCCTGGCGCACCAGCGCCGCCGCAGGTCTCGCACAGCAGGTCCTCGCCGAAGCAGGCGGGGCAGGCCCCAAGTGCGGCGGCGAGGGACGCCAGCCTGTCGCGGCAGGCCTCCACATCGGCGAACAGACGCCGCGCGGTCTCGCTCAGTTCGCTGACCGCCTCGGCCTGCTCGGCGCGCACTTCCTCGCGGATCTCCTCGCGCAGCTGACCGTCGTGGTTATCCTCGCCCTGCTCCTCAACCAGCTTGAGCAGCAGGCCGAGATGCGGATTCTCCTCGGTCTGGCCCGCCAGCGCGCTCATGATCACCTTGTGCGGATCCATTGATCCGGAGCGCAGCGCCTCGAGAAATGCTATCGCGCTCGCTCCAGGGGCGACATCTTCACCCTTAAATGGCTCGTGCTCATTGGTGCCGGCTGCTTCGTTGCCAGCCATGTCAATGGTGTCGGCGTCATCGGGCATAGTGCAGATCCTCTTGCGACAGCGCATAGTCGATGTCCTCGACGTCGGCGAGGTCGAGCGCGTCGTAGTATTCGTCGTCAGCCCCGTATCCTTCGTCAGCGTCGGCGAAGTCCGCCTCACTGTCGTCGACCTCGTCATGATCGACGCTGTCCATAGCCTCGACCAGTCGTTCAGACTGCGCCTCGTTGAGCATGTCCCACAGCCGGGCCGCGCGGCTGCTGGGTAAGGCGGGATCGCCGACGAAGCCGCCAGCGCCATCGCTCATGAACTCTATCGCGGCAGATTCAGCCTCGCCTTCTGTTTCGATATCAGCGGCTTCTGTCGCCATCTGCTGGACAAGGTGCGACAGCAGCTGGGCAAAGCCTCCGGTCGGAACCGGCGTTTGCGCCGATCCGACCGAGATCGCGGACCGCCCCAGAGGACCGAGGCGCATCGCGGCAAGCGCCTGCTGGACCTCCGGCCGCTGAAGCGTACTGGCGAACTGATTGGCCGCGCGGTTGCCGCCGAACAGCCCGCCCACAGCGGCTGCGGCCTGGGGGGAGGTCAGTAAACCTGCAATCTGTCCTAGCGCGGGAATGCCTCCGGCCCGTCCGGCACCTGGAGTAGCTGTTCGGACCGACCTGCCTCCCTTGCCGGCGGCCGCCCCGCCAAGCCCGCTCAAGGTCGAACCAAGGGCGGCGCCAGCCTGCCCCATCGGTGTGAACTGGCCGGCAAGGGATGTGACGCCGCTGAGGGCGCCGCCGACCTGGCGCGCGGCGCCTTTCCCGTAGCGGCTCAGCCCCGCGCCGGCGCCTCCGACGGCGGCGCCGGCGATGATCCCTGGCAGCCCGGCGGCTGAACCCGCCATGGCGCCTTGCAGAACCCCTCCACCAATGTGGGCGACAGCCGGCGCCGCTTTTTGGGCGAACTTACTGATGTCGCGTGCGGCCGAGGAGAACATCCGGCCAATGCCATCGAATGCTCCTTCGAGATCCTGTTCGATGGACTCCGCGGTGCCTTCCCCGAGCGTCGCGTCGATGCGCGCGCGCAGCTCGTGTGCCGGCAAACCTGAAAGCGAGGGCTGGACCACCTGGCGCAGATATGGATAGGCCCCTGGATCCAGAGATTCGTATGCGGTCATGCTCTGCTCCTGGCAACGACGGTTTCAACCGAGAGTGAGGCCAGCGGATCGACTGTTGGCCGGGCTCGGGCAATGTTGGACGATGAGTGGCTGAATGCCGGCCAAACGACCCGTCGTCCCACGCATAGCATGACGCTCTGCCCCGAGAGCGAGCCTGCCACTCCCGTGCCACCCTCAGATGATGGCTCTCCCGGATAAGAGATGCGCGGCATCTGATTGGGTTGCGGTTTCGTGGTCATCCACATCGTCCTTCGGTCACACCAGACCTGCAATGGACCCATGCTGCACGATCCGAGCCACTGCATCATCACCGCAGGCTCACCGGATCGTCACGGTCGTCGCATCAGGATTCATACCCGCGGGCATGCAGCCGGTGGACCCATTGCGCATGTGCGATCCACGGCATGTGCAATGGCGCCGAAGATGCGTCGCCGTTCCGACTGCGCTCGCAGATCGCGCTGCGACTGCCGCGATGCGCGCGGACGGTCGACAGCAGCCATCGCGCAACAATGCGGCAGCTCTATTCCGGACATCGCCCATCTGCGTCCTAATAATGCCATGTGCAGCACCGTCGCGTCCGATCCGAAGACTGCGATTGGTTGCACCTCTCGTGATCGCGCAACGTAACGGACCTGCAGGCCGTCGCATTCACTGGGAAGTATCGGCGCCGTCAAAGATCGGGCCCACACCTGATGGGACAAGTGGCACAGCACGCGAGATGATTAGCGCACCGGGGTGACCATACGCTGGCATTTGATGAAGGATCACCATTCCAGCTGCGATGACCAGCATGGGTCTAGGTCATTCAGACCAGAGTGGAAGGCATGGCAGTAGAGCATCAGATCCGAAGCGCGCCCATCGGCGAAGATGGCGAGCTGTTCTGCGGTGGTGACGGCTGTGATACCCGCCATTAGCCGGAGCGATAGATCCTCGTGACTCGCGCGAGTTGAAACGCCCAGCCTGTCGCCATCGCTTAGCGAGGGAAAGGAGACAGTTCCTCAAGAGCCATCGGGCACCATGGCCCGATGAATGGGGAACACAGCAAAAACAAGCAAGCGCGGATTGACGACCGCCATCTGTTCAGGATCGTTGCTTGGCTAGAGCAGACGTCCCCTCCCCATTGGCGTGGTTGGGTATGGCACATTGACCCGCATGCCCAAGTTGTCCTGAAGCAAAGTCCCTTTGATGGCATCGAGGCGGCTTTCGACATCATTCGAGATCGCCTCAGCGCCAAGCCGCTGCCAAGGGACGATGACGAATGACCGAATGCGGGTCCGGCTGTCATGCCTCTCCCAGGGGGCCAGACCTCCGACCGGGCTATGCCCATCCCTTGTGGCGGGCTTCTGAGTCTCGGCCCTCATGCAGGCGGCAATCGGCAGTCGTGATGGAATGGTGATCGGCGCGTGACAGGTCCGCGGCAAGAATTGCGTGCTAAGAGGACTGAGGTCGCAGCAGGGACAAAGGGCCGAGCACCAAGAATCAAGGCCGGACTTCCGTATCCATGGGATCGGACAGGCTTGCGCCTCACCTCGAAATAGCGGATTATCGGGGGTGACAAAGGCGGGCTGAGGCCATGCTCAACGTAACCATGCTGGGTGGCGTATCCTTTGTTCTCGACGGCATTCGCATCAAGAACGAGCTCGGGCAGAGCGGGCGGCGCTTGGCCTGCTATCTTCTGGCCTTCCCCGGCCGAACGCACAGGCGAGAGAAGCTTGCCGACCTCTTCTGGGAGGATCTCGAGCCGGACAATGCTCGTGCGGCGCTCAACACAGCCATCTGGCGGTTGCGCAAGCTGCTCGGATCGGGCGCCAAGGAGAGTGCCACCCGGCAGCTTGTAACAACGTCCGACGAGGTGATCTTGGAGCCTTGCGAGGCGATCTCCGTGGATCTTCACACCTTCTTGGAGCGGTTGAAAGAATCAAAGGAGCTGGCGACCGCCGGCGATGCTATCGGAACGCACCTGGCGCTGCAATCTGCTGTCGATGGTTACGGCGGACCGTTTCTCGATGGTGACGACGATGATTGGATCGTGCTGGAGCGCGAGCGGCTGCAGTGCCTCTATATGCGCGCGCTCCTGGAATTGATGAATGGTGCAGCGCGCGACAAACGCTACGAGGATGCCCTCGACTACGGCCGTACGATCCTCGGCCAGGATTCCCTCAGGGAGAGTGTGCACCGGAGCATGATGCTGTTGCTCGTGATGAATGGACAGCGCGCCGAAGCGATACACCACTATGGGCGGTGCAAAAGGCTTCTCTCTCAAGAGCTGAGCATCGATCCCATGCCGGAGACGATGCAGCTTGCGGAGCTGATCCGCAGCTCCGAGATTTATGCCAAGTTGGGCGAGTTGATCGAGACCCAGTTCGTCGAACCTGCCCGACTGAGCCGAGGTGGTGTCATGTCATACTGACAAGGGCGCCATATCGCCGAGACGGCACCTGTCGGTGTTCTCGAACCCACGAAGGCGAGTTGCAGGAGGGCCACTCCGGCGACCGTCCCGGCCATCTCAATGAAGCGCACACCGTTATTATAAACCAAACACAGCAACTTTCGAGAGAAGGTTGATCCCGCCGGCATTTGTTCGGCGCATCTCGCGTCCAATGGCGAAGCGAAACACCGCTGAATTGTCCGGAGTAGTACTTCTCGGGGCGGATCCGTCGCAAATCCAGGGCAGGGGCGAGAAAATAGCAGGTGCATTGTGAGCCGCTTATGCGGCGAGCAAATTAAACTGCTCAGCAAGTGGCGGTCGCCGATTGCCGGCGTACTTCGCCCGTCCTTTCCTCATCATGTGCACCATTTCGACGCCACCTAAGATCGCGCGGGCGCTACCCACCGACTTGAAGCCGAGCATTGGCCGAATCCGCCGTTTGATGGCCCGATGATTCTGCTCAATCCGGTTGTTTAAGTAGTTTCCGCCAGTTCTCAGATCCTGGCCTCAATCGGCTCTTGCCGAGAACCACTCATCATTCTCGAAGCGGGGAAGCTCATCTGACAGGTGAGGCAAGCTTGGCCTTGCGTGCACTAGAGGTAGTCATTCTGGTGTGGTTGAGCACCCATCTGTAAATATTCGAGCAGTGTCTGCTTTGCGATTACTGAACAATTGAGTAGATTCTTTTGCTCAGTCTGGAGGATACGAATATGGCCGATCGATCCTGTGCCGTTTACTTCCTCAACCACACACCGTTCCAACTCCGACGTCGAAGCTTTGAGCTTGAGACTGGGCATTGGGAGGTGGAGCCGCCTGAGACGATTGATGTCAAACCGAAGACCGCCCATCAGCCGAATGTCTTTGCTTGGAAGTCGGCTGCGCCTTGGGCGAATCCGTTTCGCGGCACTCAGGGGTTCGTTGAGTATACCATTCAGGACAGGATCGAAAATGTGTTCCTTGAAGTGAAGGATGAGCGTGGTTTCATCTCTAATCGCCGTGGGACCAGCGGTTGCATCAGGATTGATTTCGGCAGTCCTTTTACGGGCGCGCCCTGGTGCAATGTATCTCTCAGGGCGTGCGGCGACGTTCTCGGCTCCGATGATCCGTCGCCATTCTACTTCGTAAACACTGGGCTAGTAGGACGAGGAGACAGCAACTTCTGGAAGGAGTTGGCTGAGGTGCTGCCCGTGGGGCCTATGGCGATTTTGACGTCCTGGCTGGCATCCCCTGCTCACCACCCCGTCTTTGCGAACCGCTTTCAGATGCTGGTTGGTGTTGATGACAAGCGTGATCAGGTAGCCAGCCATGGTGTTGGCCTTACCGTTGACGATCCAAGGCCACGCTACCTTGAACTGAAGCCTATTCGCGGGGGCGGGGAGGCACCTTGGTCCGGGCGGTGGCAATCCTTCCTGCCAGATGGCATAACGGATGTGGACTTGGAGATCAGACGGCAAGCAGACGGCATGTTCGTCGTCGATGTAACAGACAACACCCACTCGGTGCGTCAGGCCTTCACCAGTATCCCAGTCACATTGGCCCCAATTATCGATTATGCGGGCAATGTACGACGCGCACCTTCTCCGGTTGTCGCCCCGAACCGTCCACTCCCACCCCGTTTGGACCAAGTTGCGCCCCCGGCGCAGGAAGAAAGTGGCGTCGGCACACTGAACAGACTTCGGATCAAGCCAGGTCGACTGTCTCGGGTTCAAGTGGATGCTTCGGTTGCTCAAAGACGTGGCGAGATGAGCTCGCCAGAGGTCGTAATCCGCCAGATCGACACCCTGCAGGTTAACGACCATCTCGCCCTGCATCTCTATGGACTGGCCGATCTGGAGGGAGGCGGCACCATTCGGGGCCATGCAGTTCAGTATGTTGAGACCCTTTCGGGGGAGGTTGTTTCGAACCTCATGTTGAGGCAGTCGACTGCTATTCGGTGATCCGCCCGCGGACTATTGGTCGGTAAGCCTCAATCGGCCCGTGCGGAGAAACGGTCCAGGGCTGTGATCCGGCGCACTGGCGGATCGACCAGGCCCAGATAGATTTCCGACTGCAGGAAGGCGATTTCCTCCCGGAGCTTCTCCGCGGGAACGTCGATCCACCACGCTTTCCGCGACCCATCGGATCCGTCGTATCAGCGGTAGGATCGGGCTTTGAGAAGCTCCTTGCGTTTATAGGGCGTGTTCGGCGCCTTGATGCGGCAGGTGATCGCTCTGGAGGCTTGCAGCAAGTAGGAGATCGGGGATCGCCCCGATGTGCGACGGCGAGGCCACGGTGCTTGTCGGTAGACATCGCTGATTTCCTCTTTTCGGGGGCTTGATTGAAAGGATCTCAAGAACGGCTGCGGCACAGAAACCCTGGGAAAAGGTGGGCCGGCGGTACAAAAGAAGAACATAAACTGCTATCAATGGGGCGATGCTGCTTGCTTGCGTTCAGCCGTGAAAGCGATGTTGGGCACCAATTTTGAACCTACTCCAGATGCACCGCCGGAAGCCCAAAACCCGGGCGAGGGCGCTGTGCGTGCCGAACGCCGCATCGTCCATGGCTCTGTTGCATTAACTGCGATAGGGCAAAATGAGCCTATCGGCGCGCTTTCCTTATGGGGTGAAACCGAACAACTGGTTCACCAGACGGATCTCGCCTGGCACTCCCGCATGCCTTGCCATGCAGTGACCTCGGCGGACCATTCGCATCACCTCGAAACCCCTCAGGGTCACGGAAGCAGTCTTCATTCGTTGGAACCCGCGGGTCGGCCGGATCATCCGCTTGAGCGCACCGTGATCCGCCTCGATGATGTTGTTCAAATACTTAGACGTCCGATGCTTGACATCTTTCGACAGCAGCCCCTCGTTCTGCAAGCGCCCGATCGCTTTCGGATAAGACGCCAGTTTGTCGGTCGTGATGGATGAGGGGGGATAGTCGCTCATCGCCCTCAAGGCATTGCGCAGGAAGCGATAAGCGGCGTTGGTATCACGCCGGCCAGACAGCATGGAGGCAATCAGCCGACCGTGTTTATCGACTGCTCGAAACAAGTACCGCCAGCGTCCGCCCACTCGTACATAGGTCTCATCCACTCGCCATGAGCCTGAACGATGCCCCTGGTATGGTCGCACCCGCTTCTCAAACTCTGGGGCATAGCGTTGGACCCAACGAAAGATCGTGCTTGGACTGATGCTGACACCGCGCTCGCACATCATTTCGGCCAGATCGCGATAGCTGATCCCGTACTTGCAGTACCAGCGCACGCACAGCAGGATGATCGCGGCCGGAAAGCGACGGCGCTTGAAGATCGACAACAGAATGGCTCCTCAATTAGCCATCCCTCGCTACACGGCCAAGGTTAATGCAACGGTGCCCGCCTGAAACAGTACCAAGACGTTACTGGATATGAGGTTATCGACCCCAAAAATGTTGCGGTCGCTGACTTGGTCAGAATGTACTTCGAGCCGACACCGCCCTTCGAAAAATCTGAGGCCAAGAAAGCTGAGTTTCCGGATGCAATTGCGCTGATCTCGCTCGCTGATTTCGCTAAGGCTCGAGGGATGAAAGTCCTTGCGATTTCGAAGGACAGTGGCTGGAAGCGGTTCGCTGACAGCTCAGAGCATATCGATGTAACGGACGACCTTTCTAAAGCGTTGGCCGCGTTTCAAGAGCATACCGAGCAAGCGCGGAAGTTTGTTGAACAATTGCTCTCGTGTTTGGCACGCGGTGAGCGGCCGGATTTAAAAGAGCAGATAAGTCACGCAATCGAAGGGGATATCGATGCATGGGTCCCTTATCCGGATGCGTCGGTCCCTTTTGACTGGGAAATCTCCCAAGTCGATCTGGTGCTTGCTGACGTTACGTTGAACCCTGATGACTTCGACTTGGTCAACCTCGGGAGAGAGGAGGTCGTCGCAAAAGTAGGAGTGGAGCTCGAAATTAAGGCTGAGGTATCTTACGCGCTCTCTATCCGCGACCCTTTTGATGGAGATTACGTTTCGCTCGGTGGTGGATCAGTTGAGGTTCCGGTAAGGTTTCAGGCATCCGTGCTTCTGACGTTGATCGGCCCGGTCACTGAAACGCTTGAGGAAATCGATGTTGATCGGGCCGAGCTGGTTAACCTCCCAAACTCAATTGAGCTTGGAGACCTGGATATCTACAGGTTGGATAATGAGTAGTGCTCATTCCAACCTCCTGATCTATTGCAGGAACGATGCCGTACAGGCGACTGTCTTACGAACACCACCTCCCGCCGACTCGGCGGCAGCCTTCGTGCTCTCGACGAACTGGGACAGCAATAAAAAGGAAATCGTCACCTGTTGTCCGACAGAGGTGTAGGGAACGACGTGTTAGTAGGGTTGCTGTGGATTGCGCTACCCGGTGGGATCAAATGTTCTCTGTTTGTGCTAATCTCGGCTGCAATAGCATACCAGCGAAGCGTGGCAGTGAGGGACCATAGCGGCCGATGTTGGGCGAATCCTTCAACATTGCGGAAGGGGATCGGTCGGTCTCGGCAGAAACAGCAGTCCGGCACAGCGAGGAGCACCGCCGGATTGTTCATGTAGACCTTGACGCCTTCTATGCCAGTGTAGAGCAGCGGGATAATCCCGAACTGCGCGGTCGACCGGTTGCCGTGGGAGGATCCCGCGAGAGGGGAGTGGTTGCAGCAGCCAGTTATGAGGCCCGGCGCTTCGGGGTGCATTCGGCCATGCCCTCCGTCACAGCACGCCGGAAATGTCCCGAGCTGATTTTCGTCAAACCGCGGTTTGACGTCTATTGCGAGGTGTCGCGACAGATCCGCGAGATTTTTCACGAGTACACCCCTCTGGTTGAGCCTCTGTCGTTGGACGAGGCCTATCTCGATGTGACCGAGAACCTGAAGGGCATCCAGTACGCCACTCAGGTGGCGCGGGAAGTCAGGACCAGGATCTGGAAGGAGACCCAGCTCACTGCATCGGCAGGAATCAGCTTCCAGAAGTTCTTGGCCAAAATGGCGTCGGATCAGAACAAACCGAATGGTCAGTTTGTGATCACCCCAGAAATGGCACCTGCCTTCTTGGAGAGCCTTCCCATCGGCAAGTTCCATGGGATTGGTCCGGCTACGGCCAGAAAAATGAACGAGCTCGGCATCTTCACTGGTGCTGACCTCAAAGCGCAGACCCTCGAGTTCCTACAAGAGCGCTTTGGTAAGGCAGGAACTCATTATTACTGGATCGTCAGAGCCGTCGACAATCGACCCGTTAGGCCGGATCGTATCCGAAAATCAGTCGGCGCCGAGAATACGTTCTCACAAGACCTTGTAAGTTTAGAGGAAATGAGAGCAGCACTTGAGCCTATAATCGAGAAGGTCTGGAGACACTGTGAGCAGACAGGCGCACTGGGCCGGACGGTGACCCTCAAAGTGAAATTCTCTGATTTTCAGCAAATCACCCGCAGTCGCACACTGACTACTTATGTTGAAAGCCAGGGCGAGGTTGAGCACACCACCTACGACCTGCTGCAGGCTGTGTTTCCGCTTGAAAAGAGCGTACGGCTGCTAGGGGTGTCACTATCAGCTCTGAACACGGACCAGGAGCCCGAAAGTCTGCAACTCGCTCTCCGATTATGACTGCATCTCTGCGGCGACGAAGACACTTGGCGAGGTGTGAGGCAACGTTCCTCCCAGGTGTTCGAGCGTTCCGGAAGCGGTGAAGAGCGGACGTTCAGACGTTCTCTATTCGTCGATACCTGACCCTAATCTGCAGGCTGCCATTCCAAAGTTGGCTATGGCCTACATTCCATTAGCCGATACGACACCAAATCCCGGCAGGCGTGATACCACGTCAAAGACCGGTCGCAGATGCAGACCGATTACTTCGCGAGCAACATGCTCGTCATGCGCAATAAGAGCATCAAGCAACTGAGAATGCTCAGTCAAGATGCGGTGAATCCGTTGCGGATTAATGGAGAGGGCGGTCATTGCAACCCGCAGCTGCCTCGAGCGAAGCGTGTCGTAGACTTCCGCGAGGATCGCATTGCCTGATGCCGCAACCATGGTCCGGTGAAAGGATTGGTCGAGCATTACATGCTCGAAGTGATCCGGAGCATCCTGTATCGCCCGCATCCTTTCCAGCAAAGCTGCCATCTGATTAGGAAGGGGCAGCCGCTCTTGGCAAATGCGAGCAATCGCATAGCCCTCGACAACCCTGCGGGTTTCGTAGAGGTCGGCCAATTCCTGGGCTGTGACCTGCCGGACGAGAGCGCCGCGGCGGGGGAGAAGATCGATGAATTTCTCCGCCTCTAGGCGATGAAATGCCTCCCTCACCGGTGTGCGTGAGACATCCATCGCAGATGAGATCTGCTCCTCCTCAATGAATGAGCCACCCGTAAAGTAGCCGCGCAAAATCTGTTCGCACACGTAGGAGTATACCCGCTCCCGGGCCGGCCCGCTTGTCTCGTGAGCACGAATGCTGAACTTGTCCTGATCCACTGCAACCTCCGAATGAGACTTTCATACAATATCCAAGGAGTAGACACCAGTGAATTCCTCACGTATACACGACGCATTAGGAACCATCTGAGGCAAGAAAATGCGTGTCGCCGCCTGTCAGCTAAACTCCAAAGACAACAAGGAAGAAAACATCCGGATTGCCCTCGAGCTTCTCGATAAGGCGGCCGGCTTCGGCGCCGACGTTGCCGTGCTTCCCGAGTACACCGACTTCATGGGAGACAATGCCGGCGCTCTAGCCGCCATGGAGCAGATCCCCGGTCCGTTAAGCGACCGCATTGCGGCCAAAGCACGCGAACACAAGATGTGGGTGCTGCTCGGCTCCATGCATGCCGGCATTGAGGGAGCCAATCAATGTGCGAACACTAGCGTCCTGTTCGACCGCGACGGCAACATCGCGACGACATACCAGAAGCTTCACCTTTATGACGTCGACCTTCCAGGTCGGGTCGTCTACAAGGAATCCGATACGGTTGTCGCTGGCACGGAGGTGGTCACCGCTGACATCGAGGGCACCATCGCAGGACTGTCGATCTGCTACGATGTCCGATTCCCGGAAATCTACCGGTTACAGGCTCTGAATGGCGCTAAGATCCTGTTCGTGCCCGCGGCGTTCATGCTCTACACCGGCCGTGATCACTGGGAGCTGCTGCTCCGGGCGCGCGCCGTAGAGAATCAGTGCTTCGTCGTGGCTGCCGGTCAGGTAGGCACCTACATGCCAGGCAAGGCCTGCGCCGGCCGTAGCATGATCATCGATCCGTGGGGCACGGTGCTCGCAACAGCTCCCGACACCACTGGTGTCATCGTGGCCGATCTGGACTTCAGCCAGCTCAATAAGATCCGCGACGAGCTACCGTCCCTCCTAAACCGTCGTCCCGACGTCTACGCTCTGGGAGAAGCCGCATGATGCAGCGCAATGACAATCGCTTTGGGCTCTGGCTGTCGAGTCCGAACATCGCTGCCGCGGAAATCGCAGCCTCGGTCGGCTATGGCATGGTCGTGCTCGATATCGAGCACGGGTCGTTCGATCTCGACACCCTGGAGCGCTTCATCCCGGTGCTTAAGGGCCTGGGCCTTGAGGTTCTCGCGAAGGTTCTCGCGGCGGAACGAGCTCCAATCCAGCAGGCTCTTGATTTCGGTGCCGACGCCGTGGTCATCCCGCACGTGGGAGACATTGAGCACGCCAAGCGGGTCTGCGCCTTCGCGAAGTTCCCGCCTCTAGGCGACCGTTCCTTCGCAGGTGGCCGCACCGTCAACTACAGTGCTCCCGACGATGCATGGATCGCTGCGCAGGACAAGAACACCCGCTGCTATCCGATGATCGAGAACGCCGCCTCCCTTGCCGACGTGGAGAAGATCCTCGCGCTGGATACGGTCGATGGTGTTTTCATTGGGCCGTCGGACCTCTCGCTTCGCCGCGACCGGGGCTCCTACAAGCGCAGTGAGGCCGATTTCGCCGACCTCAAGCGTGTGGCGGATGCCGCCCGGGCCACCGGCAAGAAGTGGATCCTGCCGGCTTGGAGCGTCGACGAGAAGCGCTTCGCCATGGCGAATGGCGTTCACCAGATGGCCCTGACCATGGAGCACGGCGCGCTCGCGCTGGGGATCAAGGATGCCTGGGCGACGACGCAGGGACTGGTTTCCAAAGCCGCCTAAAGACACGCATGGCGCGGCCCGGCAGCGCCATGTTCTCCGAACAATTGCAGACTGCGACAAGCGGACCGAAGCGCCGCATCAGTGTGAGGGAACGGACCATGAGCATCAACCTATCACGTCGTACCTTTATAGGCGCTGCAGCTTCTATAGGCGCTACAGCTTCGTTGCCCTTCTTGAGGATTCCCGGCGCGCGCGCTGCGGAGAACGGGATTCTGACTTTCGGCCTTTCAAGCTATCCTCCGAACCTGCAGCCCTGGTCCCAGTCCGGAACGGCGGCGGGAACGGTAAAGCTCCTGATCCACCGAGGCCTTCTCTCATATGGGCCGAAGGGCGAATATACGCCGGAGCTGGCCGAGAGCTGGGCGAATGAAAATCCGACCACCTGGGTGTTCAAGCTTCGTCCCAACGCCAAGTTCAGCAACGGCAATAAGGTGACGAGCGCCGACGTAAAGTGGTGCATCGAGCAAATCGCCGCAGAGAAATCGACCGCCTTTTTCCGCAGCGAGTTTCAGGGAATCGCGCAGGTTGATACGCCAAACGACGAGACCGTCCGTATCATCACGAAGGAGCCGATCTCCACGCTGCCGCTCTGGTTCGCAAGCTACAATCTTCCGATCATCCCAAAAGGATCGGATCTCTCCAATCCGATCGGAGCCGGTCCTTTCGTCATTACTGGCCAGGAGCGCGGTGCATCGATCACCCTCGAGGCTTCGCCCCATTATTACAAAGCGGGCTTTCCCAAGCTGAAGGGAATCCAGATCGTCGTCTACGCCGACGAGAACCTGCGCGTCGCGGCTCTCCAGGCCGGCAATGTGGATCTGATCGAGTACGTGCCGTGGCAGTCCATGGATGCAGTCGCCGCCAACAATGCGCTCAAGCTCGATGCGGTCGACGGGCCCTTCATGTGCCTTCTGTTCAACGGCGCTAAGAAGCCTTTCGGCGATCCGCGGGTCCGGAAAGCCATCGCCCATTCGATCCGTCGCGAGGACATCGTCAAGGCGGCGTTCTTCGGCCGCGGAACCCCGCTGGCGCATCTGCCGATCTCCAATGACAGCCCGTTCTTCAATGCCGATCTCGCCGACGGCTGGAAGTACGACCCCACGCTTGCCAAAAAGCTTCTGGCGGAAGCCGGCGTCGGCAGCGGGTTCTCGTGCAACATCCTTTCGACGGCTCAGTACGGCATGCTCAAGAGCACGGCTGAGGTCGTTCAGCAGCACTTGGCCGAGGTCGGAATCCAGGCCGAGCTGAATCTCCCGGACTGGTCGACCCGCGTACAGCTGGCGAACCGGGGTCAGTTCGATATCGCCGTGCACGGCACCGCAGCCGACAGCAACGATCCGGATGCCCTCACGTCGTTCCTGGACGGCAGCCTGCCGCCTTCGATTAGCCGCTCCACGAACCTGCCCGTGCCCAAGATCCAGACTCTTCTGAAGGCCGGTCGCGCCGAGTTCGACCTCGAAAAGCGCAAGGCCATTTATCATGAGATGGAGAAGGTGGCGCTGGAAGAAGTGCCGATGGTCGGACTCTGCTGGCGTAAGCAGGGATACGCGATGCAATCACGGGTCAACGGTTTCAAGAATCTGCCCGGACAGCTGACGTTCTTCTCGGGTGTTACGCTTGAAGGCGTCTCCCTCGCCTGACCTGTTCCTCTGAAGCCGTGACAGGTCCAGCGACTGATGAGAGTTGACCAAGCTTCCCCTCTCCGGAGGGGAAGCAGCCTGGTCAAGGACCGCTGACTTTGTGAACAGGTAACATACGATGGCAATCTATGTGCTGAAGCGGATAGGCCTTGCAATGATGCTGGTGTGGCTCGTGGCCACGCTCATCTTCATGATCCTGCACGCTGTTCCGGGAGATCCGGCAGAACTCCTCCTGTCGCAGGGCGGGGTGGCCCCCGATCCGGCCCAAGTCGAGGAACTGCGTGAGCAGCTCGGCTTGAACCTTCCGTTGCTGACCCAGTATTGGAATTATCTGAGCGGCGTCCTCCAGGGCGACTTGGGCTCGTCCCTGCAAGACGGGCACGCGGTCGCGGAGGAGATCTGGCTTCGCCTCCCGCGCACGCTTGAGCTGATCGGCGCCGCGGCCCTTCTGTCCCTTCTGATCGGCCTGCCAACGGGTATCCTGGCCGCAAGGCGGGTTAACACGCTGCTCGACCGCGTCCTTTCGGTCACGGCCAGCGTCTTTCTGTCCATTCCGGTCTTCGTTGTGGGAACGCTGTCGGTGCTGATCTTCTCTCAGCAGCTACGGATCGTGCCTGCGGGGGGATACACGCCTCCATCCAAAGACCTGATGGGGCACCTGGTTCTTCTCGCGATGCCGGCGGGCACCATCGCCGTCGGACTGGCTGCAGTTGTCTTCCGCACGACCCGCAATGCAATGCTGGAAATTTTGGGGCGTGATTTCGTGCGGGCGGCTCATGCGAAGGGAGTCAAGGAGAAGCGGATCGTGGTTCACCACGTGCTTCGTAACGCCCTGATCCCGATCGTCACCGTCTTTGCCCTGCAGATCGGAACACTGCTCGGTGGCACCGTCCTGGTCGAGTATGTCTTCAACTGGCCGGGCTTGTCGGGATACCTCGTGCGATCCGTCGAAGCCCGAGACTATCCCGAAGTGGTCGGCATCGTCCTCGTCATCTCGATCCTGTTCGTTCTTCTCAACCTCGCGGTTGACCTGCTCTACGCAGCGCTCGACCCGCGCGTCAGGTATGCACGATGAGAATCTCCATTCCAAAAGACATTCGCCTGCCCCTGGCCCTTGTCGGAGGAATTTTCCTCATCACGCTTCTCGTGCCCTTTCTGCCGCTTGAGAACCCGGTTCAGATGCTCATGGGAAGTCGGTTGGCGCCGCCGTCCCTAGAGAATCCGCTGGGGCGCGACGAATACGGACGTGACGTCCTGAGCCGCATCCTCTGGGGAGCCCGCACCTCTCTAAGCGTCGCCTTCGCGGCTGCCTTGGTGGCCGGTATCGCCGGGACGTTCCTGGGGCTCATCGGCGGCTACTTCCGGGGTGTCGCCGAGTTGCTGACCGTGCGCGCGTCCGAGGTCATCCTTTGCCTGCCTCCACTACTGCTGGCGCTCCTCGTCGTGACGCTGCTCGGGCCCGGAGCCGGCACGCTGATCATCTCGCTCGGCATCCTCTACACGCCCGGCTATGCGCGCGTCGTGTACGCCGAGACGCTTTCGGTGCGCGCTCTCGACTATGTCGCCGCGCAGGAAACCCTTGGAACGCATCCAGCTCGCATCCTGCTGCGCACCGTGCTGCCGAACGTCATGTCTCCCCTGATCGTGCAATTTTCGCTGACCGTGGCGTCCGCCATGGTGCTGGAGAGCGGATTGTCGTTCCTGGGCCTCGGCGTCGTTCCGCCCGAGCCGTCGTGGGGCCTGATGATCCGTAGCGCTCGCAGCACGATGGAGCAGGCGCCCCTGCTGCTCGTCTGGCCGTGCTTGGCTCTGTCAGGAGCGGTGATCATGTTGAACATCCTGTGCGACAAGCTCCGCGACGTGCTTGACCCACGCTCGAAGAGCAGTCCGTCGGGCGCGAGCACACGGCGTCGCGTGGCGGCTCGGCTTCTGCCCGGTCTCGTCGGAGACGACGAAGCGAGCGTGATCCAGATCAAGGGCCTGACCCTGCAGATTGCAGGGCTTAAGGAACAGCCCGTCGTCCGGGACGTGTCATTCTCTGTCAGGCCCGGCGAGACCGTGGCTCTCGTAGGAGAAAGCGGGTCTGGCAAGACGCTCACCGGCCTCGCGCTCCTGGGGTTGCTTCCTCCCGCCGTGAAGGTGACGAGTGGCTCCGTGGAGTTCACGCGTCGCGATGGAACGAAGGTCGATCTTCTGTCCCTGCCGGATACGGAGCGCCGCAAGCTGCGCGGCGATGAGATTAGCATGATCTTCCAGGATCCGAGCGGAAGCCTCAACCCCGTCCACCGGGTTGGGGATCAGGTGGCGGAGGCCATGCTCGTCCACCGCGACATGAGCAGCGCGGCGGCCGGCGAGCGGGCGGTAGAATTGCTGGCGAAGGTCGGCCTGCCCGATCCGGAGCGGCGCGCGCGCTCGTATCCGCATGAGCTGTCCGGCGGGCAGAAGCAGCGGGCCATGATAGCAAGCGCGATTTCCAACAAGCCGAAACTGCTCATCGCCGACGAGCCGACGACCGCGCTGGACGTCACCATCCAGGCGCAGATCCTGGAACTGCTCGACGGTTTGAGGCGCGAGTCCAGCCAGATGGGAATGATCTTCGTCACCCACAATCTGGCCGTGGTTGCTGAGATCGCGGACCGCGTCTGCATCATGTACGCGGGCGAGATTGTCGAAGAAGGCCCAGTGGGCGAGGTTTTTGCTGCACCCAAGCATCCCTACACGCGCGCTCTCCTGGCGAGCGTGCCGGAAGGCGGGGCTAAGCGACTGAGCGCCATCCCGGGTTCCGTTCCTACGCCCGATAAGTTTCCAGCAGGATGCCGCTTCGCATCCCGGTGCGAGCGCGCGTCGCCAGAATGCAAGATCGGCATACTGTCTCTGCAGGCCGTGGGTGACCAGCGCGTCTCACGCTGCCTCAAGTGGAAGGAAGTTGCCTAATGCAAACGCTGATCAAGGCAGAGGGGCTGTCGCGCGCGTTCTCGGTAAGTCAGGGCATCTTGGGGCGCCGGAAATCCGTTTTCGCCGTCCGTGGCGTTGAGCTGGAAATTGCGCGAGGGGAAGTGGTCGGTGTCGTCGGTGAATCGGGCTGCGGCAAGAGCACGCTCGGCCGTCTCCTGCTGCGTCTCCTCGATCCGACCCAAGGCAGAATCGTTTTCGACGGTGAGAATATCGCAGACCTTCCGGCTGGCCGTCTACGGTCCGTACGCCGGCGCATGCAGATGGTCTTTCAGGATCCGTTCGGAAGCCTGGACCCACGCCGCCGCATCGGGGATCAGATTGCAGATGGGATCTCCGATGCCGTCTCCAAGACTGAGCGGTCGCAACGGGTAGCAGCCCTTCTCGATCAGGTTGGGCTTCGCCCAGAGCAGGCGGACCGCCTGCCCCACGAATTCTCTGGAGGCCAGCGCCAACGCATCGCCATCGCCCGGGCCCTGTCGACCAATCCAGACTTCATTGTCGCCGACGAGCCGATTGCAGCGCTCGACGTCTCGATCCAGGCTCAGGTCGTCAATCTGTTCGCGGATCTGCGCGAGCGTCTCGGTCTGGCGATCCTGTTCATCAGCCACGATCTCCATGTGGTGCGCCATCTCTCCGACCGCATCGTCGTGATGTATCTTGGCCGCATTGTCGAGCAGGGTCGCGCGGACGATGTCTTTCGCAATCCGGCGCATCCCTATACGCGCGCTCTGATCGAAGCCACGCCGTCGCTTGAGAGCGGTAGGAGCCGTCCGAAGGCTTCGGTCTCGGGCGATCTTCCGAGCCCCCTCAATCCTCCTTCAGGATGCGTCTTCAGGACGCGCTGCCCCTTTGCGATTAGCCGATGCGCAGAGATCGTCCCAATGCTGGAACATAATCGAAAGTGCAAGACTGATGTGGCCTGTATTCGTGCAGGGGAGATCTGAGGCACCCACTGCCTTCTATGGTGAAGCGACCAGTGCGTGTCCGTTCTTGGCAGATTTTGTTGAAAAACTCCCGGGAACTGCTGTGTCGATCTATTAGTAGGGCCTGTGTGCCCGACCAAGCTCAGCATCCTGTACGTCGAGCATCCGAAAAACGGTACTTTCGGAGTTTTTCAACACAATCGGCACATTCCGGAATTAGGTTGAATGTCCGCTCATGCAGTGAACAGCGGGCGTTCGTGAAGGGCAGGGGATCGGTAGAGAATGACCGAGCCTGTGTGAAAACTCGAACCAGGCTTATTGAGACGAACTATTCGTACAAGTTCGGTCCTCTGTCCCGGGATTTCCCGGTCTATGGAAGCTTACGAGACGCGAAGTTGCTTCAAGGAGTGGCTCGTCAGCGTTTTCACACAGGCTGGACCCTGAGGAGACATTCGGCCGATGGTTTGCAGTCGTCTCTGGCGAGCGAGGGAACCGTGAACTTATAGTCAATGATAGGTTACAGGCGGGCTCGCTAAAAGCCGGACGGCCAACTCAAATGCACGGGAGCGAAACGGTTTCGGCAGAACGAAGCTTCGCGTCACGCCCTGTGGGCGACCTCCAGAAACTGCAGGAATGTAGAGAATGGGGAGATCAGGCCGCAGCCGGCGGACGGCGCGAGCAAGCTGCCAGCCATCAAGGCCAGGCAGTCGCACCTCTGTCACGAGTATGTTTGCCGGAATGCCTGCTCGCAGGGCCGCCAGAGCCGCTTCCCCGCTCTCAAACCCGGCCACGGAATAGCCTGCCTCCTTCAAGACCAGGATCAGCGTTTCTTGAACAACAGGATCAGCCTCAATGATGAGAGCGGTGGGATGAGAGACCATGGCGGGATTTTGCAAGGGAAAACCAGTGGCCTTTAGCGCTTTGAAGGCTGTTGCGCGTTGGTCGGTTGTGCTGTGCCCTCGGGTTCAGGAGAACTCGAGACCGACTTCGCCCGGTCATTGGCCAGACTGTCCCAGGCCTTGGCCATAGCTAAAAGCTGCTCGCGCGGCTGTCCGGCCGACATCTGCTGGGCGAGAGTGCGGCACTCTTGGGCATGCTTCCGATACTCGGATGCCGTTTTCATGAACGGTACTCAACCTTAAGGAAGTCGGGCCATAACGGGAGAAAGGCAGCCAGCAACTGTGCCTGTCGTCAACTTCCAGTAGGTGCTCTGCGACACCAGCCAGCGTCCGTTCCTTGAGTTGCATCTCATAAACGGCTTACGCACAACTACGGGATTCTACGGGTCTTTGCCTCTTGGCTTGTTGCGCTAATGAGCTTGGTAGACTTCGGCAGACAGAGTTGACGATCATTGGGGGGCCGGAATTTCAAAGTCTGACCCGATCCAAACATTCCGCCGTAACGTCTTATCGGACGAGATCTTCTGCTATCCGGCACCCGCCCAACCGATTGCGGAGCTTTGCCTCGAATAGGATTGCTATGACTCATGATATGCCCGGCCACCGCATTCTCCTCGTTGAAGATGAGGCCATGATCGCCATGCTGGTTGAGGACATGCTGGAGGACCTTGGCCATGAACTGATCAAGGTGGCGACGCGTCTTGAGGAGGCTCTTGCCGCAGCCGCAAGCGAGGTTATCGATATTGCAATTCTGGACCTCAACCTGGGCGGTGTCCTGACCTATCCGGCGGCTGACGTGCTCGCGGAGCGGGGCATCCCGTTCATCTTCGCAACCGGCTACGGCAGCAGTGGGATCAAGGACGCCTATTCCACTCGGCCGACCTTGCAAAAGCCGTTCAACATGGAAGCGCTGGGGCGCGCGATCCGGCAGGCGCTTGGCCACGGGACCTGCCCTCATTTATTAAGCTCACGTTCATCTTGATGAATACTGGTTTATATTGAGATTATTATTACTTGTATTTGAAACTACATTGATGGAGGCGCGTTTAGTTCGCAACGGGCAAGAAGCTCGCAAATGTAGTTCAGGAGTCAACTCATGTCGAAGAAGATCCTTCTCGCCGGTGCCGTCCTCGCCTCTCTCGCCCCCGCAGCCGCCTTCGCCCAGTCTGGCGGTGCTGCGGCTGGTGCGGCCACGGGTGCCGTTGGCGGTGCGGTCGTCGGTGGTCCGGTGGGTGCCGCCGTGGGTGGCGTCACGGGCGCCATCGTGGGCGGCCTCGCTGACCAGCAGCAGCCGCAGTTCCGTCAGTACGTGACCACGCAGAAGGTGCCGTCCTATACCTATCGCGAGGAAGTGCGCGTGGGCGCGACCCTGCCGGAGTCCGGCGTGACCTATCACGAGGTGCCGGCCGAGTACAAGGTGAAGGGGTACAAGTACACCGTAGTGAACGACACCCCGGTTCTGGTCGAGCCAGGCAGCCGCAAGATCGTGCAGGTCGTCCGCTAACGATCATTGGCTCTGGCAATCAGCTTGGGGCGGCCTTCGGGCCGCCCTTTCTCTTTCGATGTCACGAAGGGAGCCAACCGCCGTTGCCGTTCGGGTTCGGTTCACGGCGGGCATATCGTTCAATCTTCTCTATATGCCAGAGTCCCTCAGTGAGCGTGTACGGAGTTGTATCATGAAGGTCCTTGGATGGACTGCCGCGCTGAGCTTGATCCTGGCCGGATGAGTGGGCAGCGCCTCCGCAGATCCCTAGCGCAGATCCCTAGAAGGACGAAAGCCGCAACGGCCGCTGGCGTGGCGGCTACGAGCGCAGCTACGACGGCCTAGACCGAGGTTACGGACGCCTGTCAATCCAGCTGCCGGTCAGGTTTCACTGAGCGGAGGTGTTAGCACGTCATAGGGCTCAAAGGTCTGGAACTGGCAGATAGTGTTGAAAAAGTCGGCAAATACCGTTTTTCGCGTCGGCAACATACAGGATGTTGAGCCTCGCTTGGCATACCGACGCCAGTAATAGGCCGGCCAAGCAGTGCCTGGGAGTTCTTCAACGAAATCGGCACGGGGCTGACCTCAGCCGTACTTCCGCACTGCTGGGATGAGCGGACCTTTGCGCGGACCCGCTGAAGGACGCTGAGAAGACATTCAAGATCATAACACGCATTCAACTCGGGGCGGATATCCAGGCATTGCCCATGGAATATGAGAGGTGTGATAACCCTATCCCTGACTCCCGCAGTTGGACTCAGCGCTTAAAGCTCGTTCAGCGGGATGCTGGTTTCCGAGTACATCACGCCGGAGATTTCCCGGATATGGCTGATGATCGGATTCGCAACCACTCCCAAATCCGCCAACATTGTCTCGCGGCCAGTGAATACCGAACTGCTCGCGGTCGCGCCTTTCTCACCTGGTGCGATGCGATTGGTGTTGCCTTCGTGAACTGGCATTTACTCACATGACCGCTACGCCGAGGCAGCTTTGAGTCTTTGGCGCCAAGTTGACATTAGCTGACTGAGGTTGTGCGGGCGCTCCTCGTAGTATCCGCTAACCGGAAACGTCGAAAAACGCTGACTAAACCTGAGATGCTCATAAAGCTCTTCGGGTTAATCAAGCAGTTAGACACCATCGGCTTCAATTCCCCAACGCAATCATGGATCACAGCCAAGTAGCGCTCTGTGCCAACTAAGCGACAGCGAAGCAGCCAGTTCTTCATCGTCAAGACCCAACTCAAGCCCGCGGGCAAACACGTCGTGCAGGAGCTTATCGACCATCGAGATGCAGCTTAGAGCTGTGGCCAGCCGGCGCGGCACAGGTTCGGCTGCAAGCCTCGGATTCTCATTTTCCGCCGCTCGTACCACCCGGCGTGCCATGGCGACGTTGGCCTCAATCGAGAGTGCGGCAAATTCATCGAGTTCATCGGCAAGTTGACTTTGGCACCTCATCAAGCCGACGTTCTGACGGTAGAGATCGATGTAGTAGAGATGGCCGACAAGCAATCTCTCGTAGAAACTTTGACCCTCCACGCGCCGCGGCCGATGTGCACGAATCGCAGCCATAAATGTAGTCAGGACCTCGTACGCAATGCCCCGGCGATCTTTCCAGTGGAGGTAGAAAGTTCCATGCGCAAAGCCCGCGCGTCGGCAGACTTCTGCGACCTTAAGCCCGCCAAACCCATTCTCTTGAATGACCTCCGCTCCAGCAACCATCAGGTGACGCTTGGTTGTTTCTGAGCGAGCTAGCCCAGTAGCAACCTGAAGGTCTCGCCGCATCGCGTCCGGCAGGTAGAATCCTCTAGGTGCCGAATTTGGGGAGATGTTCTCTCCATTGTTCAACTGCGCCCCATCCTCGATCCTCATCTCCTGATGGCTACTTGACATGCCACAACTCCGAATCTCATACTGACGTTGATATCAGTTTCAGGAAAGCTATGCACCCTGCTTTTGCACCTGCAAGGACCTTCTCCGAAACGATCGGAGCTCCGATCTCCTTTCAGGCAATCGGAAAGCGATATGGCGGTGTCCCAGCGCTGCATGAGTTTTCGCTCGACATCGCTGCTGGCGAATTCGTCACCTTCCTCGGCCCCTCCGGATCCGGCAAGACGACCGCGCTTAACATCCTTGCCGGTTTCATCGAGCCCAGCGCCGGCGACGTGCTGATCGACGGCGTCTCGATCACCCGCCTGCCGACCGAAAAGCGCAATGTCGGCATGGTCTTCCAGAGCTACTCGCTGTTTCCGCACATGGATGTCCGCGACAATGTCGCGTTTCCGCTGCGCATGCGTGGGGTGCCGAAGGCCGAGCGGCATGCGCGGGCCGAGCAGGCGCTGGCGATGGTCCGGCTCGCTGGTTACGGCGATCGCAAGCCTCAAGAGCTATCGGGTGGGCAACGTCAGCGGGTAGCATGTGCTCGCGCCGTCGTGTTCGAGCCGCGCGTGCTGCTGATGGACGAGCCGCTCGGTGCGCTCGACCTCAAGCTGCGCGAGGCGATGCAGGACGAAATCCGGGAGGTGCAGCGCCGCATCGGTTGCACCGTGATCTATGTCACGCATGACCAGGGCGAGGCACTTACAATGTCCGACCGGATTGTGGTGATGAACGAGGGGCGGATCGAGCAAATCGGTACACCGGCCACGATCTATGACAATCCGAACAACGCCTTCGTCGCACAATTCGTCGGTGAGACGAATTTCCTCTCTGCAGCGCTGGCCCGGGGGCGGCTTTCTTTCGCCGGAGTGGATGCGCCCGCGCCCGCCCGCCTGCCGGAGGGCTGGCGCGGGCGCATGGCGTTGCGGCCGGAGCATTTCACGCGGGTTGCCGCGGAGACCGGCGGCGCGCCGACGCTTTCCGGGCAGATTGGCGACATCGCCTTCCATGGCGGCAGCTATCGCTATGTCGTCGAGACAGAAAAGGCAGGCCGCGTCATCGTGCAGGAGCAGCGGCGGCATGGCAGCGACGGCCCAGTCGTCGGTGCGCCCGTGACACTCAAGTTCAGCTTGGAAAGGGCGGCGTTCCTCGAAGGCTGACGATCAATTCCACAATGACAATAAGGGAGGGATAATACGATGACCAACATGACGAGACGTGACATGGGCCGCTTGGCCCTTGGTGGCGCGGCGCTGGCCGCGATGGGCAAAAGCGCCCATGCACAGGCCGTAACAATCACGGTCAACGGCTCCGGCGGCAGCCTCGCGAAGTCGCTGGAGCGGATCTACGAGAAGCCGTTTACCGCCGAGACCGGCATTGGCGTGCGCTCTACGGCCCCCGTCTCGCTCCCCAAGCTCAAGGCGATGGTTGAGACTGGCAACATGGAATGGGACCTGACCGAGATGGGCGGGGCCGACATGATCGAAGCCATCAAGAACGGCTGGCTGACTGAGATCGACTGGTCGATCGTCGATCCCGACAACAAGCTGCCGCCGATCGCGCGCCAGAAATATGGGATGGTCACCTCGACTTTCTCGACCGTGATCGCCTATCGCACCGACAAGTTCGGCGGCAAGGCACCGAAATCCTGGGCCGATTTCTGGGATGTGAAGAGCTTCCCGGGGCCGCGCGCCCTTCAGGATTCGCCGGTACAGAACCTCGAATTCGCGCTGCTGGCCGACGGCGTGCCGGCCGACAAGCTCTATCCCCTCGATGTTGAGCGTGCCTTCAAGAAGCTCGACCAGATCAAAGGCAATGTCGCGGCCTGGTGGACGACCGGTGCGCAGCAGGTCCAGCTCCTTGTCGATGGCGAGGCGGTGATGGGCACGGTCTGGAACGGGCGCGTTCCGCCGCTCAAGAAGGAAGGCAAGCCGGTCGACATCATCTGGAACGGCGGCGCGCTGCAGCTCTCCTATTGGGCGGTGCCGAAGGGTGCCAAGCATCCGCGCGAGGCGATGCTCTACATGAAGTCGCGCCTCGATCCAGACAAAGGCGCGCAGCTCCTGCAGGATTCGCCGTACCCCGGTTTCGCGCCGGGCCTGATCGAGAAGGTCAATCCCGAACTCGCAAAGACCCTGCCGATCCACCCCGACAATGTTGCGGTCCAGTACAGATTTGACCCGGATTATTGGAGCGAGCATCGGCAAAAGCTGACCGAGCGCTGGGCCGCCTGGCTGTTGACCTGACGCAGTCGACGAGATGGGGTACAGGATCTTGTCCAGAAAGTCGATGGTGGCGCCACTTCTAGTCGCGCCGCTCCTGCTGCTCTTCGCGATCTTCTTTGTGGTCCCGTTCATCGAGATCATGCGGATTTCGTTCTCGGGCCAGGGTGGCGCGCTCGCGGGCGCCACCTGGCTCATGTCGTCGTCACTCTTTGCGGTGATCTTCGTCAACACACTGAAGCTCGCGCTGACGGTGACGCTGATCTGCCTCGGCCTCGGCTACCCCGCCGCGTGCTTCATCGCAGGCCAACCGGCCTCCCAGCGCGGCATCTATCTCGCGCTGGTGCTGCTGCCGTTCTGGACTAGCGTTCTCGTGCGTACCTACACGTGGGCGCTGGTGCTCGGACGCGAGGGTCTGCTCAACGCCTCGCTGATCTGGCTTGGCCTCGCCGACGAGCCGCAGCGCTTCATGTTCACACCGCTCGCCGTGCATCTCGGCATGGTCCAGATCCTACTGCCCGTGGCGATCTTGACCCTGGTCGGCGTCATGACTGAGCTCGATCCGGGGCTAACGCGGGCTGCGCGGGTCCTTGGCGCCTCGCCCTGGCGTGCATTCTGGCATGTCTACCTGCCGATGACGAAGCCCGGCATCGTCGCCGCCGCGATGCTGCTCTTCATCCTCTCGCTCGGCTTCTACATCACGCCGGCGCTGCTGGGCGGGCCGCGCCATCGTACGATTGCTAATCTGATCGACCTCCAGGTCCACCAGATGAACGACTGGACATCCGCCTCGGCCATGGCTCTCGTCCTGCTGGCGACGACGATCGTTGCGGTGGTACTGCTGCGCTGGCTCGTGCCGGACCGCAATCTTCATGGGGGCGCCCGATGAGCCCCCGTCTCGTCCGCTTCGGGCTTGGCCTCTGGTTCTGTGCCATCGTCTTGTTCCTGCTCTTCCCACTGGTGTTCTTGATCCCGCTCTCATTCAACGAGTCGGAGATCCTGAGCTTCCCGCCAACGGTCTGGTCGCTGCGCTGGTACCGCGTGCTTTTCCTAGATGCGTCGTGGAGCAACGCGCTCTGGCTCAGCGTCAAGATCGGCGTTCTTGTGACGATCCTGTCCCTCGTTATCGGAACGGCGAGCGCACTCGCGATCGTGCGGCACCGACTGCCCGGTGCCAGCCTGCTCTACGGACTGTCGATCGCGCCACTGATCGTGCCGAGCATCGTCATCGCGCTCGGCATGTTCATGCTATTCGCGCGTTTGCAATGGCTGGAAAGCCTGACGACGCTGGTCTTCGCCCATACCGTGGTCGCCGTGCCGTACGTGATCGTGGTGGTGAGCGCGGCGCTGCGCAATCTCGACGAGACGATCGAGCGCGCCGCCCGCGTCCTCGGTGCTGACCCATGGCGGACCTTCTTGCTGGTGACGCTGCCTGCACTTAGGCCCGCTATCCTCGCGGGGGCGATGTTCGCCTTCTTCGCGTCATTTGACGATCTCGTCATCACGCTCTTTGTCTCGGGAGCGATGGAGACATTGCCCCTTCGTATCTGGAATGACCTGAACCTGAGGCTTGACCCCACCGTCGCTGCAGCCTCCTGCGTGATGGTGGCGATGTCGATGATCGGGCTCGGAATCGCAGAATTCGCACGAAGCGCCGGGCTGCGCCGGCTGAGAATGGAGAATACCGATGGATGAAGAACTGCGGGCCGCGGCGGAATTGCGAGCCATGATTGAGGCGGAGCCATTCCCACGCAATCTCCCTGCTTTCGTCGATGCCTGTGCCGCCGAGCTCGGCGATGCTCCTGCAGCGAACTTCTTCGAGGCTGGCGTTACCCTCAGTTACCGCGAACTCGCTGCTAAGACCCGCGCTATCGCGGCAGGTCTGGCCGCGCGTGGCATCGGCTTCGGCGATCGAGTCGGTGTCATGCTGCCGAACATCGCGGCCTTCCCGCTGACCTGGCTGGCATTGGCGCGCCTGGGCGCGATTATGGTTCCCATCAACGTGCGCTATACCCCGCGCGAGGTCGCCTATGTGCTAACCGACAGTGGCGCGGAGACAATCGTTATCGAAGCTTCCGGGCTGGCAGAGATCGGCGCGGCGCCGGAGGTCCGGGATCTCGCCGCCTTCGCCAAGCCGATCGTTGTCGGTGGCACCGACGGGAGCTGGGAGGCGCTGGCCGCGACGCCGGCCGAGGACTTCGTCCCAGCACGGGAGCCCGAGCTCGATGACCTCGTCAACATCCAGTACACCTCGGGCACAACCGGATTTCCTAAGGGCTGCATGCTCAGCCATCGTTACTGGCTGACACTGGCACGAGTCGCCGCGATGCGTGCAAACGGCATCGTCAGGAACGTCCTTGCGGCTCAACCCTTCTATTATATGGATCCGCAATGGCTGTTGCTGATGGCGATGCGGCTGAAGGGCACGCTCTTTGTGGCGACGAAGGCTTCGGGGACGCATTTCCTCGACTGGGTCCGGCGCTACGGCATCGAGTACTGCATCTTCCCGCAGATTGTTCTGAAGCAGCCGCCCCGGCCCGATGATCGCGACATTCCGCTCAAGATAGTTGCGGTCTTTGGCCTGCGGAAGGACATGCATGCCGAGCTGGAACAACGCTTCGACGTGGTGGCGCGCGAGAGCTTCGGCATGACAGAGGTCGGCTCGGCGCTGTTCACGCCTTACGGCGCGACCTCGATGGTCGGCTCCGGCACCTGCGGCATTCCCTCGCCGTTCCGCGAAGCCACGATCCGAGACGAGGAGGGCAGGGAGGTTCCGCCGGGCGAAATCGGTGAATTGTGGATCCGCGGCCCTGGCATTCTCCAGGGCTACTGGAACAAGCCCGAGGCCAATGCGGAGAGTTTCCGTGAGGGTGGCTGGTTCCGCACCGGCGATCTGTTCCGGCGCGATGAGCGCGGCTTCCACTACATCGTCGGACGGATCAAGGACATGATCCGCCGCTCAGGAGAGAATATCGCGGCCCGCGAGGTCGAGGCAGTCATGCTGGGCTGGCACGAGGTTCTCGAGGCCGCAGCTATTCCCGTGCCTGACCCTGACCGCGGCCAGGAAGTTTTGGCCTGCCTGGTGCTGAAGCCTGGCATCACCAAGGACCAATTCGACCTGGAGGGCTTCTTCGAGCACTGCACTCAGCATCTAGCACCATTTAAGGTGCCGCGCTTCCTTGAAATCCGAAAGAACCTGCCGAAGACCCCGTCTGAGAAAATCGCCAAGCACGTCATTATTGCAGAGCGCGAGGATTTGCGAGCCGGTGTCTATGACCGTCTCACTCACAATCTGCAACCTGCCTGAACGGTACAGCCCGCACCGCTTTATGAAAGGAAACCTACATTGCCTCTTCATTACGAAAAGGACGGCGACATCGCTGTCTTCACCATTGAAAACGGTTCGGTGAATCCGACCACTCCCGCCATGCACAAAGAGCTGTTTCTCGCACTCAAGGATTTCCTTGCTGACCCGGCAATCCGCTGCGGAATTATTACGGGGGCGGGAGAGCGCGGTTTCTGCGCCGGCGATGACATCAAGACACCCTATCACAAAGGCGACACGGCACGCGGGGAGCTCGGCAATCATCTTTGGCCCCACAGTGGCGAGGGCGAAACACCGCACGATTTTGCCTGGTCCCGTGACGTTCTCGGTCTGGAGCGCTTCAAGCCAATCATTGGTGCCGTTAATGGCTGGTGCCTGGGTCAGGGGATGATCTATCTGCTCGCGCTGACTGACATTCGTATCGCCTCGACGCGGGCGAAATTCGGCTTCCCGGAGATTGCATATGGCATGGGCGGGGCGGGCGGTACCTCGCGCCTCGGGCTGCAATTGCCACATACGGTCGCGATGTGGATGCTGCTGACCGGCGATGCGATGGATGCCGAAGAAGCGTTATCGCATCGGCTTGTCAACAAGATCGTGGCACCTGAAAGTCTAATGGATGAGGCGCGTCAGGTTGCGGCGAAAATTGCCCGGCATCCACCCGAAGCTGTCAGAATCGAGATGGAAGCATATTATCGCGGGCGCGAGCTTTCAAAGGAAGACGCTCTCGCTTTCACCAAGCATCTTTACCGCCTCCAGCGCATGGGCCTGCGGGAAGAGCTGGTGCAACCCGAGCGCTTCCTCTATCGTCAGAACTAAGCTTGCAGAAGCCAGGGCTTAGACCGAAGAGATATCGAGGTGACGCGCGCTTTGCGGCCCACCTCGGCTTCTTCAATGGTCATGCGAAGCACAACCTCCTTTGCCATATGTGGACCCGCACCATCTGGCAGGCGAGTAAGCGTCCAATTGATCCAGAGGATCACTCTCGCAGGGAGCCGCTGGAAGGGAATGTCAGGACCTGGCACGGGGCTGACCTTATCCGGATTGCCGCTTTCTCGGCGTAAGCAGACCTTCGTTTTATCCGCTCAACATTACATTTTGACCCCAAGCCGACTTTGGCACGGAGATGCGACTGCCCAGGACCGGGCTCTGTTAAACATGGAGCATCGGCCGAGTGGCAATTGGTGGCACAAACCTCGTCCCACTCCACCACGATACGAATGGGCTCCACATCCAATCCGCACCCTTGCAGGGCCCATCACCTCGTTCGCCCGGGAGCTGGTACGGTTCTCATGCGCACGGACAGCAACCCCCGATCCGCAGACGGTGAGGGGCCGATCAGTCCAAGATTGCTACGGCCCGCGTCCAGCCCGCCGATGACCGGCGAAGCTTCACGGGGAAACAGCAGACCTGGAACCCTGTGCCTGGCAGAAGCTCGAGCTGATGGAGCTTTTCGAGGTGGCAATAACCACGCTCCCGACCGGCCTTGTGTCCTTCCCAGATCAGGCTGTAGTCGCCCGTCGCATCGACCCGCTCCTTGGTATAGCTGAAGGGGGTGTCCCAGCTCCAGGCATCTGTCCCGGTGATGCGGACCCCACGCTCGAGAAGGTACAACGTCGCGTCACGCCCGATACCGCATCCCGCGGATACAAAGTCGTCGTGTCCGTACCGTGATCCTGCCCGCGTGTTGACGAGGACGATGTCGAGCGGTTGGAGTTCATGGCCGATCCGTTCAAGTTCATGTGCAACGTCGTCAGCCTTGACGACATACCCGTCGGGAAAATGCCGGAAATCGAGTTTCACGCCAGGCTGGAAGCACCATTCGAGCGGAACCTCATCAATGGTCATCGAGGGCTCCCCGCCCTCACGCAGGGCATGATTCATGGTCGGGTGGAAGTGATACGGCGCATCGAGGTGCGTCCCGTTGTGAGTAGTCAGCTCAACCTTCTCGATCGCCCAGGCGGCGCCGTCCGGAAGCTTCTCCCGGGTGAGATCGGGAAAGAAGGCCTGCATCCGGTCGAGCGTCTCGTCATGGCCCAGATAGGTGATCTTCGGGCGGCTGAGGGGAGGATCGCTGATGACGTCGTTCTCAAGAAAAATGGACAGGTCGATGATACGGCGGGTCATGGGGACTCTAGCTTATCTGGTTGTAGGAAATCACAGGCCGAGGTAGGCTTCGCGAACGGCGGGGTCCTCCCGCAACGTCGCGCTGTCACTTACGCGAGTGACATTGCCAAGTTCGATCACGCAAGCCCGATCCGACGCCTCAAGCGCCATCTCGGCGTTCTGCTCGGCAAGCAGGATCGCGAGACCACGACCCTTCAGGACATGGAGCAGGTCGATGAGCTGATCGACAATGATGGGCGCGAGGCCGAGGGTCGGCTCATCCAACATGAGGACCTTCGGCTTCGACATGAGTGCACGTGCGATCGCGAGCATCTGCTGCTCGCCTCCCGACATGCTGCCGGCACGCTGGTCCCGCCTCTCGGCTAGCCGTGGGAAGAGGTCGAACATGTCGCGTTTCAGGGAAGCGATTTCCCCATGGGAGGAGCCGACCGCCCCGAGATCGAGGTTGTCGTCGACCGTCATTCCACCGAACACGTGGCGGCCTTCGGGGGACAGGGCGATGCCCTGCGCAACGCGGGCATGGGTCTGCAACCCGTCGATTCTCTTACCGTCCAGGATGATGCTGCCCGAGCCGGGAGCCATTCCGAGGATGCTCTTGAGGACGGACGACTTGCCCGCGCCGTTGGCGCCGATGAGCGCCAGGACCTCACCCCGGGAAAGCTCAAGGCTGACGCCGTGAACCGCCTTCACCGCACCGTACTGTATGGAAACTCGATCAAGCGTGAGCACGGGCATCTTCCTTCTTTCGGCCGGGTCCGAGATACGCCTTGACGACATCCGGATTGCGGCTCACCTCGGATGGCGATCCGGCCGCGAGCAGCTTGCCCCGATCAAGGACCACGATCCGGTCGCAGAGTGCCATCATCATCCTGAGGTTGTGGTCGATCACCGCGATGGTCAGCCCGAACTCCCGTAGCCGCCGGAGCAGGCTTGAGAGCTGGTTGGCCTCGGTGTGGTTTAGGCCTGCGGCTGGCTCATCGAGCAGCAGGAGACGTGGCCGCGTTGCGAGGGCGGCAGCGATCGAGAGCATCTTTTGCTCCCCGTATGGGAGTGATCCGGCCTCGTCGCTAGCGCGGGCACCCAAACCCACGAGATCGATGCACGCCCGGGCAAGCGAGGATCTCTGCCGTTCACGCTCCCGGTAGGACGAGGTCTGGAATAGGCTGCTCCAGAAGGTCTCGGGAATGCTTGTGTACGTCGCGGACAGCACGTTCTCGTAGACCGTCGTGTGGGGCGTCAGCGCCGTCTGCTGGAATGTCCTGACGAGGCCTGACTGAGCCGCCGTATAAGGTTCGCGTCCGGTGATCTCCGTCTCGCCGAACCTAACCTGCCCGACGCTCGGTTCAAGGAAGCCACTCATCAGCGAAAGGCAGGTCGTCTTGCCCGCGCCATTGGGGCCGATGATTCCAACGAGTTCCCCAGGCTTCACTGTGAGCGACACATCGTCTACGGCGGTGAGGCCGCCAAAGCGTCTCGTGAGGTTTGAGGCCGTCAGAGTATCGGCGGGGCTGAACCGGATCGGCGCTGAGGCGTCTGCATCCACCTGGAGAACAAGCGCCTTTGCCCTTCCCCTGAACCACGGTAGCAGGGCCACGAGGCCGTTGGGCTGCAAGCGTACGACCAGCAGCAGGACAACGGCGAAAATCGCGATCCTGTACTCGTCGATGAACCGCAGGGCTTCGGGAAGTATCGCGAAGGTCAAGCCCCCGAGCAGGGGGCCAATCAGGGTTGCCTTCCCGCCGAGGATCGCGATGAGGAGGCCTGTCGCCGAAAGGGTCGGACTGAAGAGGTCGGGAGTGAGGACGAGGGTCCGGGGCACGAACAGCGCCCCGGCCAAGCCGGCGAGCGCCCCAGAAAGCGCGATGTTGATGACCCGCTGGCGCAGAGCCGGCATGCCGAGACTTTCCGCGAGGGCACTGGATTCGCGGATGGTCGTCCAAGACCGGCCGACCGGACTGTTGATGAGCCTTCGGACGATCTCAACGGCGACCGCCAGGGCGATCAGGCAGAAGGCCAGATAGTACTGGTGAAAGCTCAGTCCGAGGCCCTCCAGTGCGGGAATGCGGGGACGGGGGACGATGAGGCCGAGCGGACCGCGGGTCAGGTCGATCCAATTCGCAGCCACGAGCCTCAGGATCTCGGCCGTCGTCAGGGTGGCAATCGCGAAATAGGCGCCACCGACCCTCGCCGAAGCGAACCCGACCAGGGCCCCCAAGGCGGCCGCAGGGAGGGGGGCGAGAACCAATGCCAGCCAGAAATTGAGCCCGACTTTCATGACCAGGAGACCGGCCGCATAGGCTCCCAGTCCGAAGAAGGCTGCGTGACCGAACGAGACGTAGCCGAGATAGCCGACGGTCAGGTTCACGCTCAACCCGAACAGGGCGAGGATGGCCGCATAGGCCGCCAAGCCGCTGTAGTAGGCATTCCCGGCGAAGGCAAACGGCAGGGCTATGCAGACCGCCGCAACCAGAAGGACAGAGATCTTGTTCATGCGCGGGCACTCCCGAACAGCCCCTGCGGACGCACCAGGAGGGCGGCAAGGAGCAGGGCATAGATGATGGCCGTGCCGATTTCCTGCGGAAGGTAGATGCTCGCCAGGGCCTCTAGCACGCCAAGGGCCAAGCCGCAGACGACCGCGCCGGTCGCACTTCCCATTCCGCCGATCACGACCACGACGAACGCATTGATGATGACGTGCTGGCCCATGGCGGGCGTGAACAGCGTAACCGGGCTCAGGAGAGCGCCGGTGAGGCCTGCAAGGGCGGCAGCGGCGATGAATGTGGTACGTCGAACCCGGGCGGTATCGATGCCGACTACCTGGGCCGCATAGGCGCTCTGGGCGAGCGCCCGGATCTTCTTTCCGATCACCGTGCGACGAAGCACCAACTCGATGCTCACCAGTAGCGCCATCCCCGTCACGAGGACGAGGAGACGCTGATGGCCCAGGACAATCGAGCCGACCGAGATGGCTCCCGGGATGCCCTCCACCCGTGCCGGGGTCGGACCCCACGATTGCAAGACGCCCTGGTGGATGAGAAGGCTGACGGCGAAGGTCGCGAGCAGGACGGTCGAAGGGCCGTCGCGCTTGTCCAAGACAGGTGCGACAGCAATCCTGTCGACCACCCAGGCAACCGCGCCCACAAGCACGATCGCCAGGGCGATCGCGACCACGTACGGCAGGCCGGCCGACGCAGTCACCAACACAGCCGTCAGCCCGCCGAGCATGTAGAACTCACCATGGGCGAAGTTGATGACGTGGAGAACGCCGAAGATCATGGTGAGGCCCAGGGCCACAAGCGCGTAGGCCATGCCCTGGGTGAGTCCGTTGAGTAGCTGCTGAAGTAAAAGCTCTGTCATGATTCATCCAGGGCCGTGCCCAAGGTTTCGACGGATCGGTGCGGTCGATCAGTTTCGGATTGGAGTCATGGCGCCCTCGCGAACCTCAAGCCGGATGAGGTCACCGCTCTTAGCCTGTCCGCTGGTATCGAAGGTCACCTTGCCGCGCGGGGTTTCCCACGGGGTCTCGCGGATGGCGGCCGCGATCTTGTCAGCGTCGGTGGCGGAGCCCGCCTTGTCCATTGCCTTCGCAGCGATCCAGATGCTCTCGAACCCGAGCAGCTCAATCTTCTCGGGCCCGTTCCCATACTTGGCCTCAAACGCCGATACGAACTTCCGATTGGCCTCACTGTCCATGGACGGCAAGTAGATGTCCGCGCTCATCGCCCCCTCGGCGGACTTGCCGGCAACCTTGATTCCCTGCGAGTTGAGGATGCCGGGCATGACGCAACGCTTGCCCTGGAAGTTCAGGTCGGCAAGGGAACGGAGGATGTTGCCGTACTGCTCCATATTGGAGCCGGCGACGCAGACGAGGTCCGCCCCTGAGGCGCGAGCATTGGTCACCATCGAGTTGAAATCGTTCTGCTGCATGCCGTAGCTTTCGGCGAAGACTACCTTGGATCCGAACAGCTTCTTCAGGTTGTCGATGGTCAGGCGGCCGAAGTCGCTGTTCTCCGCGATGACGGCCACCTTCTCTGGCTTCACCGTCTGCGTCAGGAATTGGTCGAACGAGGCCGCATCCATCGCGGTCGTCGAGTTCAAGCGGAAGATCTTATCGTATCCGGACTTGGTGACGTCTGGGTGCTTCGGCACGGTCGCGATGTAGATCGCGTCCTCAGCCTGGACGACGGGAACCGCCGCCAGGGCTACGCTGCTCGAGACCTCTCCGGTGACGATCTTCACCTCATCCTGCGTCAGGAGCCGCTGGACCGCTGCGACACCCTCGGCGGGAGCGAAGTTCGTGTCGTAGACGACGAGCTGGACCGGACGGCCACCGAGAATGCCGCCTTCCTTGTTGATCAGTTCGGCGGCGAGCTCCGCCCCCTGGACGCCTTGCTTGCCGACTAGCGTCTTGGTGGGACCGATGACGCCGATCTTGATCGGCTCCTTCGTCTGAGCCAGGGCCATGCTGGATATCGCGACGCCAGCCAAGAGGCTGATTAGCCGTACCGTTCTGCGCATTGTTTCCTCCTTGGAATTTTTGAATTTCGCCGGCACAGGAAGCCGCATCCGCAGAAATTAGTCAAGCGCCTGTTTGAAATAGTTGCTTGAAGCATTCGCCTGAGGTATGCTCGTCGTCAGTAGGAGGACAGCGTGGCCCGAGTTGCAGCAACAGGAAGGAAACCCCTTGAGGCGCCGAGCGCTGATACCCGGGAACGGATCTTGGACACGGCCGAGCGCCTGTTCGCGGAGCGAGGCTATAGCGCGGTTTCGACGCGCAACATCACCGACGAAGCCGGCGTCAACATCGCCGCAATCCATTATCATTTCGGCTCGAAGGAGGCCGTGCTGGATGCGATCTTCAAGCGCCGTCTCGATCCGATTAACCGACGGCGGGAGCAGTTGCTCGAAGTCTGCGATCGTGCCGGAGCGGATGGCTCCGTTATGACCGATATCCTTGCCGCGTTCATCGGACCAACGCTTGAACTAGGCGGAACCGAGGGCGAGCGTAATTTCAAGCTTCTTGCCGGTCGCGCCTCGACGGATCCGAACCCAGAGGTCAAGCGCGTGCTGTTCACAGTCTACGACTCCGTTGCCCGCCGCTTCCTCGAGGTTCTCGCGAAGGCGTGCCCCGACCTCTCCCCGCAGGAGATGTTCTGGCGGGTCGCCTGCGTCTACGGCGCCATGATGTACATCCGGGCCGACAATAGCCGCCTGCAACACATCTTCGGCGAGGAGTTTTCCCTGTCGGACGCGAAAGGAGCGCTCCGCTACGCCATTCCCTTCCTGACCGCCGGAATGACGGCTCCTCCCGTGGACCGGCCCGCGCCAGCCGTGCAGCGCAAGACAAGATCCCGCAACGCCAAGTAGACGGAAAATTGGACCAATGACAGAAAAAACCTTGATCAAGGGCGGGCATGTCGTCGGCTTCGACGCGGCAATGGCCGATATCCTCCTGGAGGGAGCGGTCATCAAGGCCGTCGAGCGCGAGATTTCCGCGGACGGTGCCCGCGTGATCGATGCCAGCGGCATGATCGTCATGCCGGGCTTCGTCGATACCCACCGTCACCTCTGGCAGACATCAATCCGCGGGGTCGCCGCCGACTGGAGCCTCGTTGAGTACATCCGGAACATCCGCCTCGGCTATGCGACCAGCTATCGACCGGAGGACGTCTACATCAGCACGTACGTGGGTGCCCTCGAAGCCATCGATGCCGGCATCACCTCCCTTTGCGACTACTGCCACATCATCCGCTCGCCCGAACACACGGAGGCTGCTGTGCTTGCCCTGCGCGATGCCGGCATGCGGGTTCGCTTCCATCAGGGATTCTACGATATTCCGGACGAACGCCCGGTCTTCACCGACCACGATGCCCGGCTCGAGCACGCCCGCGCGGTCCGTACCGGGATGTTCGCCGGAACGTCGCCGTCGGATCTGATCTCCATGGGGGTCGCCCTGACGGAGTTCGGCCTCGTATCGATCGATAAGACGAGGGCCGAGGTGGAGCTTGCGAGGGAGCTGGATCTGCCGATCACGATGCACATGGGCACGCTGTCCACGCCGGACGGGGTTTCGCGACTGAGGAATGGCGGCCTGCTCGGCCCGGACATGCTCCATGTCCACTGCAATGCATCGAGCGACGAGGAGCTACGCCAGATCGCCGACAGCGGAGGCCATGTCTCCATCACGCCGGAAACCGAGATGCAGATGGGAATGGGCTTCCCCATCACCAACCGCGCACTTGCAGCCGGCCTGAGGCCGACGTTCGGGATCGACATCGTCTCGGATTGCTCGGGCGACATGTTCGCCCAGATGAGACTTGCCCTCCAAACAGCGCGGGCAATCGATAACGAGCGTGTGCTGAAAACCGGGAAGATGCCGGTGACGATTGATCTTACCGTGCGGGATGCCTTCGACTTCGCCACGATTGACGGAGCTGCGGCCATGGGCCTGAGGGACCAGATCGGATCGATCACGCCTGGGAAACGGGCCGACATCGTGCTGCTGACGATGGACGGCATCCATCACATGCCACCGAGCCCGGATCCGATTGCCACGATCGTCCTTCAGGCTCGTCCCAGCGACGTTCACACGGTCATCATCGACGGCGCCGAACGCAAGCGGGACGGAAAGCTCGTGGGAGCGGAACTGGCGCCCATCCGCAGAAGGGCCCGCGCATCGGCCGAGCACCTTGCAGCCGCGATCAGCGATGCCGCCACGCGAACCGGCGGGACCAACACCGCAACGGTCTACGCCGGGGCCGTCACCCAAGCTACCGAAGCCCATTAGACCCGAAACCACCACGGACTTTGAACAATGAAGCTTGCCTCTCTGAAGAGCGGCCGGGACGGAACGCTCATCGTCGTATCGGGAGATCTGTCCCGAGCGACGCCCGCCAACTACGTAGCTCCCACGCTTCAATCGGCGCTTGATGGCTGGGAGCACGCCCTGCCTGCATTGATCGAACTTGCCGCAAGGCTGGAACGCGATGAGGTGTCCTCATTCCCGTTCCGGGAGCAGGACTGTGCGGCACCACTGCCACGCGCTTACCAATGGCTCGACGGCTCGGCCTACGTGAACCACGTCGAGCTGGTCCGGAAGGCACGGGGAGCCGAAATGCCGCCCTCGTTCTGGACGGATCCACTCATGTATCAGGGTGGCTCCGACACGTTTCTCGGTCCTCGTGACCCGATCATCATGGACGAGGCTTGGGGAATCGACTTTGAGGCGGAGATTGCCGTGGTGACCGGCGACGTGCCAATGGGGGCGACGCGGGAACAGGCGATGCGGGCGATCAGGCTGATCATGCTCGTGAACGACGTCAGCTTGCGCCACCTCATCCCGGGCGAGCTCGGCAAAGGATTCGGGTTCCTACAGTCGAAACCGTCGTCTGCGTTCTCTCCCGTCGCGGTTACACCCGACGAACTCGGCGATGCCTGGAGAGATGGCAAGGTGCACCTACCATTGGCGACCTACCTCAACGGTCGGCTGTTCGGGTGTCCCTATGCGGGTCAGGAGATGACCTTCGACTTTCCAACCCTCATCATGCACGCTGCCAAGACACGCAGGCTCGGCGCCGGAACGATCGTCGGGTCAGGGACGATCTCCAACAGGAATGCCGATGGAGGGCCGGGGAAGCCGATTATGGATGGCGGGCGTGGCTATTCCTGCATTGCCGAACTCCGGACCGTCGAAACGCTCCTGTTCGGGGAACCGAGAACCCCATTCCTCAAGGCAGGGGATGCCGTTACCATCCTGATGGAGGACAGGGACGGCCATTCTGTGTTCGGCTCAATCCTGCAAAACATCGAACCAAGCAGCCACCCTTAGTAGGCAATGGCCGCTGATGGCACTTCTCGGAAGTAACGCATTGGTCCGCTCGTCCGACGATAACGGACCTTCGCGAAGGGCAGGGGACTTTCAGAGCCCGCCCTGTTCCTCTTGACACGCGCAAGCGCGGGTCAGACAGTCGCTTGATAGCCCCAGCCGGGCTCTCATCTTTGGCACTGCTATGACGATTGACATTGACCAGCTGACCGAGGCCGAGCTCATCGATCTCAATCACCGCATCGTCGAGCGCCTGCGCTTTCTTAACCAGATGCGCGCTCATATAGAGATGCTGGAATTCAAGATTGGCGACCGGGTCACCTTCCAGCCACCCGGCCAGGGGCAACTCGAGGGCATGCTGACGCGCTACAACAAGAAGACAGTGACGGTGATCACCGATAATGGGCAGAGATGGAACGTCTCGCCTACCCTCCTCAGCAGGGCCAGGCCGGCCAAGAACGCCAACCCGGCTGGATCCAACGTGGTCCTGTTGACCCAGCGCTGACGCGAGTTCCAGTGGGTTTGATCGAAGGTCGGGTCGATTTGCCCGACAATGCCGCTAGCGTAATGACCGACGAAGATACTCGGCCGAGAGAGCGTCATACGGGTTACGGGTGGGCAGGAACTTCAAGGCGACGAGACGGCTGACGATCTCATCAGGCGAGCGCTTCAAGATCAGGAACATCTCCTCAAGACTGCTTGAGGACGCATACGCCGCCTGAAGGCGCATATCCTCACGGGACGTCCATGGTGTTGAGCTAGGTGCTGTCCTCTCGCGCGAACTCCTGTGAGCGGTTCGGCTGGACATTGGTGATGACCTCTTCACTACGGGTTGAGCCCGTTCCTCTGAGCTCACTAAAGGAAGACGGTTGTCAGCGTTGGACATGCTCGGGCCGGTCCAAATGATATCTCCATGTTTCATCTCGAACAGAAATGGAGATGGTTCCGACTTTGTCCCAAAGCGCTCCGCAGCATAGGTGAGGGCAAGACGGCGCTTGGCCCGCGTGATCGCCACATAGGCCACCCGTCGCTCCTCCTCGACATCGTCTGAATTGCCGTGGGGCATGACACCATCCTCAAGCCCGGCAAGAAAAACCGCATCCCACTCAAGACCTTTTGCGGAATGGACCGTCGAAAGAACAACACTGTTCGCGTGCGGGCGCTTGGCCGCTTGGGTCTGCTCGGCAATTCGCGTCTCGAGTTCCTCAACCGACGAACAGGTCGTCGCCAGCAGGGCTACTCCGTCGACGATGCTTTCCCATTCCGCCCGCTCCCGGCCGGATGCTCGTATGGGAAGTGCCTCAGCAACGATCCGCTGGACGTGAGCGCATGAGCTTTGGAAGTCGAGCCTGGTGCGGCGATCGATCAGGTTCAGACGCTCGCGGGTGATGTCGCCCCGTTTGCCCGTGCCCATTTTCTCGAGGGCTGCCGCACTTGTGGGGTCGCGCAGGTAATAGAGCGAGCCGACGAATAGTTTGGCTGAGGAACTCTGCCAGAAATCTCCGGCACCCCGGACCTCAAATGGAATGTCCAGAGGGCGAAGCGCTGCCTGGAAGTGGATGCCGATGGTTCCTGATCGGTACAGAACGGCAATCTGCCGAGGCTCCAAACCGTCACTGATGAGCCGTGAAATCGCAGCGGCGACTTGCCGGGCCTCCACCGCCGGCGTGCTGTAGCCTCGAACAACAATGTCGCATGAGCCCTGGTTGACGGCGCTGTAATCTTTGTCGACCCGTCCTTCGTTCTTTCGGATCAGCTTTTTCGCGGTTCGGACGATGCCCGGAGCGGAGCGATAGTTCCGGTCGAGGATGTGAACGTGGCTCCCAGGATAGCGCTCTCGAAAGTCCAAGATGTATCCGACATCGGAGGCGCGAAACGCATAAAGGGTCTGGTCGTCGTCCCCGACTGCCCAGAGCTTCACACCCGCTCGAACGAAATGCGAGATCAGTAGGTCCTGTCCAGGATTCACATCCTGGTATTCATCGACGAGGAGGTGATCGTATGCGCGTACGATACTCCGGCCGTAATTAGGGTCACGGTCCATGGCCTGGACCAAACGGGGGACCATATCGGCGAAATCGATGGCTCCTGCTCGGTTCAAAGTCTCTTCATAGACACGGAAGAACTCGACTGCAGACCTGCCGACCTCATCCCCCGGATTCAGCGATGCCTCGAAGGTCCTGGCATCGAGCAGGCGCTCCTTGGCCGATCCAATAATGTCGAGGATGTCCTCATCCTCGTTCCAGTACATGCGCCTCTTCGAAAAAACCGCGCGCTGCTCCGGCGCGTCCCAGAGCTGGATTCTACTGGGCAGCCCCGCGGCCGCCGGATTGCGTCTCAAGCACCGATACGCGAAGCCGTGGAACGTAAAGATCTCGAGCTGTTTCGGCAGTAGGTCGGGCAAGGCGGCGGAAATCCGCTGTCTCATCTCCTCCACCGCTTTCTTCGTGAATGTCACGGCCAGGATCCGCCGTGGATCCACTCCTTGCCGCACGAGATGAATAAATCGCCCCGTTAGCGTACTGGTCTTGCCAGACCCTGGACCCGCAAGGGTGAGCTGGATTGGTGCATCACAGGTTGCGGCGCTCCGCTGAGAAGGGTCGAGGGGCATCAGTTTCGATTGAGCTTGAGAAACAAGTGAGCTGCCAGAAGCGCATCGTTCAAGGCATCGTGCTCGTCGCGAAGGTGGGCGACGCTGATCCCCACCTGAGTGCACGCGTGCCGGAGCTTGCCGGGAAGGCCGGATCGCTTGGCCAGGGCCATGGTGCAGGAAAAGCGCTCCCGTGGATAAACCGGATGGGCCGCGCGCTCGAACTCTCGTTTCAGCGTGTTGTACTCGTAGACGTAGTTGTGAGCCACGATGGTGGCGTCTCCCACGAACTCGACAAGTTCCGGGATCACGTCCTTGAAATACGGCTCGTTCTGCAGGTCTGTCAGCGAAATGCCGTGAACGGCGTAGCAGAACCGGCTCATGGCCGAGCGCGGCTTTATCCGGCGCACCAGCGAGCGAGATGATATGGTGTTGCTGACCACCTCAACCGCGGCGAGCTCGACGACGTGGTCGTATGACTGCGCTGTTTCGACATCGATAACTACATGTCTTGTCATAGTGGGCTACGAGGCAACAGGCGGAATAGATGGTTCATGTGCATGTTTCTAAATGAGAGACAACGTTATTGCCAGACAGCAAACCCGATGCGAGGCCCACCTCATTCTCATCGAGAACCTGAAGCGTACCTCGTACGCCGCCCAGGTGGCATGGGAACTAAAAGCGGGAACTTGGCAGGAGACTGATCTGACAGCCTTGGCCGGGGTCAGTTTTCAGAAGTTATTGGCAAAAATGGCCTCGGATCAGAACAAGCCGAACCTTGTTAGACACTGACGATCAGCCTGGGGATGCACAGCTGTCTCTGAACTCCCGTGGCGAGCAGCCGAAGGCTGATCTGAAGTCCCTGGAAAAGTGCGCGCCATCGGCGAAGCCGCTGTCGATTGCGATTTCCGTGATGGTGCGGGAGCTGTTGCTGAGAAGCCAGCGCCCATATTCCAGGCGCAAGTTTCGTTGAAAGGCTGCGGGCCCTATTCCAAGAGCAGTGTGGAACACCCTTTCCAACTGACGGCTGCTAAGTCCGACATAGCGAGCAATGGCATCGATTGAGGGTGGCGTATCGAGACGCTGCTCAATGAATTGGGTTGCCTGTCGGACGCGAACGTCGTGGATTCCGTCCAGATTTGCGTAGAAATGCGCCTGTGGCATTGCTGCCGGGCGGATGTCATGCAGCATCATATGCCGGATCGCCTGCTGGGCCTTGTCACGCCCACAGTGCCTGGTGATGAGATAGAGGCCGAGATCGATTGCCGCTGTAGATCCCGCGCAAGTGATCAGATCGCCTTCGTCAATGAACAGCCTATCCACTGTAGCGTTTGTGCGCGGGAAGCGTTCTCGGAAGGCGTCTAGGACATTCCAATGAACGCATACTTTGCGATCACCGACGAGCCCGGCCTGGGCAATTAGGAAAGTTCCTGTGCAGATCCCAACAAGCCGGATCCCGTTCGCCGCCGCATTCCGGAGATAATCCAACAGCGCTTCCGGGACCTTCACATTGAGGTAGTCGTTCCCGCCACAGATGGCGATGTAATCGAAAGAGGTGGGGTCGACGAGGTCGCTACCGGGATGGACTTCTACTCCGCAGCTTGACCGGCGCGGCAGTCCTCCAAGGCTCATGACCTGCCAGGCGGCATGAACTTGACGGCTGCGCCCGCCGGGATCGGCCGCGAGCCGCAACGCGTCAATGAAGCCCGAAAATGCAGCGAGCGTGAACTGGTGGAGAAGAACGAAGCCGACCCGCAACCGTGGTCCGCTCGACGTCTTGTCGGCAACATCGAGCGGAAATGAAGATATTATCTCGTGATCATCATTCATGATGTCGGAAATATTCAAATCCGGGGCTGTATCGTTCTAGCGAGGGTTGTTTGGCTGGGTCAAGCTACTGACCAACAATAAGAACCATGAATGCATCATCCAGAGGAGTTAGACTATGAAACACAGTAGCTATCTTGCCGCGTTCGTTCTCTGCTCCACGGCATTGACCCAGCCCGCTTATGCGCAATCACAATCAATCACGGTGGGTTGGTACGGAGGCAACTGGGGTGACGCATTCCGCGCCTGCGTCGCTGAGCCGTTTACCAAGGCAACCGGCATCAGCGTCAGTGCGGAAATTGGCACCTCGACAGTGACCCTATCCAAGCTGCAGCAGCAGAAGGGATCCCCCACCATTGATGTCGCTTGGATGGATGGCGGCATCAGCGAACTCGCCCTTGCGGCCGACGTGGTGGATAACCTGGATGCCGGCGCAATCAGCAATCTCTCGAATGCTCTTCCGGAATCGGTCTACAAGTCCGGCTCAACCACCTATGCGGTCAGCACCGGCTACTACTCACTTGGCCTAACTTACAACACGAAGGAGGTGAAGGAAGCCCCAACCTCGTGGAATGATCTTTGGAAGAAGGAATTTGAGGATACGGTAACGATCCCGTCCCCGTCGAATTCCGCCGGGGTGCCATTCATCATGTTCCTGTCGCAGATTTGGAGCGTGCCGGAGGGTGATCTGTCAGAGACGTTCAAGAAGATCAAGGACCTCAAGGCGGCACTGTTCTTCGACTCCTCCGGAGCAGCCACCAACGCCTTTCAGAGTGGCGAGGCGGTCATCGGCGCTCACTTCAACGTCGGCGCGTGGGATATGGCGGATAAAGGCCTGCCGATTGGCTTCGTCGTGCCGAAGGAAGGCGCCTGGGCGACTGATGCCCGGCTTCATCTGGTGAAGGGGACCAGCAAGAAGGAAGCGGCCCAGAAGTTCATCAATCAGGCTCTCACTCCTGAGTCTTCGGCGTGCTTGGCCGAAAAGCTCTATCTCGGTCCCTCGGTGAAAGGTGTTCAAGTCAAAGCAGACGTAGCGCGGAAGTTGCCGTGGGGTGAGAAGGGTTCGGTCAAGGACCTGAAACTCTTCGACTGGGTGAATATCAACGAACAACGGAGCAAAATCGTCGACACCTGGAATCGCGAGATCGCGCGCAAGTAACAGCCGATCCAAGAGCCAAGGTACATCGTTCGCCATGACCGCCCCATTGTTGAACATCACGAAGCTGTCAAAGCACTTTGGGAGGCAAGCGGCCCTGTCGGACGTCAATCTTGAGGTCGAGCAAGGCGAATTCATCGCTCTGCTCGGCCCATCAGGGTGCGGTAAGACTACTCTGCTGCGCTGTATTGCAGGATTTCTAAAGCCCGATAGCGGATCCATTCGGATCACGGGAGAGGATGTCACCCGGCTCCCACCCTACCTCAGACCGTTGAACACGGTTTTCCAGAACTACGCGCTCTTTCCCCACATGTCCGTGGAAGATAATGTGGCTTATGGACCCCGCCGTCGAGGGGCGACTAAAAAGGACGCTCTCTCCCAGGCAGCCGACGCCCTCGAGTTGGTTGGGCTTTCTGGTTTTGCCGGCCGCTTTCCACGCCAGCTCTCAGGCGGCCAACAGCAACGCGTCGCGCTGGCTCGAGCAATCGTCAACCGTCCCAAGCTTCTTCTGCTGGATGAGCCTTTGAGCGCGCTCGATCTAAAGCTGCGCAAGCGCGTCCAGATCGAGCTTAAACACCTCCAGGAGAAGCTCGGCATCGCCTTCGTGTTCGTGACTCACGATCAGGAGGAAGCACTGACCATGGCGGACCGGGTCGTCGTCATGAGCGGTGGTCGCATTGAACAGGTGGGCCGCGGAGAGGACATCTATCGTGCACCGGCGACCCGCTTCGTCGCAGATTTCATTGGGGAAGCCAATCTGCTTCCCTGCTCAATCCTGCCCGATGGCAGCTTGATGACGAGTGTCGGCGCACTTTCGGTACGACCGAAGTTACGGCCAAAAGGCGACAACCTCGTCGCGGTGCTGCGCCCCGAACAGGTAAGCCTGCTACCAGATGGCGCAATGGAGGGCCTTTCTACCGTCCCAGCTGTCGTCGAGGATGTCATCCACGTCGGGAGCCACGTGATGGTGAATGCACGAGTTGGCGACACAGTCATCACCAGCCGTGTCAGCGGTCAATTACCCGCGCAGGTCGTCAAGGGAGCCCGTCTTCACGTGGGCTTTCGGCCGGACGACCTGCACCTGATTGGGGATTAAAGCCATGAGCACGACAGCCCGTAGGGTGAGCCTGCTTGTCGGCCTCCCGTCTCTCTTTTTCTTGGCGTTCTTCCTCGCTCCGATGACGGTGGTCGCCCTCGCCAGTCTGACAGACGCGAGTGGCAACCTGACATTTGTCAACTATGCCCGCATCCTACTCGACCAGTATCACTGGGACGTGCTGTGGGTGACCTTCAGGATCGGTGCGATCACAACCATCGCCTGCGTCCTCATTGGCTACCCATTGGCGTGGTACCTGGTGCGCATCGTCGATTGGAGGCCGTGGCGGCGGGTCTGCGTCATCCTGCTGATCGTCCCGCTCTTTACCAGTAATATTGTTCGTTCCTTCGGCTGGATGGTTCTGCTCGGACGCAATGGCCTCGTGAACGATAGCCTGCAGACCCTAGGCCTCATCGAGCGCCCCATCCGATTTATCGGAATCGAGCTCGGCATCGTGATCGGTCTAGTCTACATCCTGTTGCCCTTCATCGTACTGGCGGTGGGCAATTCGGTGGCGGATGTTGACCCCTCGCTGGAGCAGGCGTCGGCCGATCTGGGAGCCAGACCGGCGACGACCTTCTGGACCGTCACATTCCCGCTATGCCTTCCCGGCCTGATGGCAGGTGCCGTCATGGTCTTCATGCTCGCAGTCAGTGCCTACGTGACGCCGGCACTGCTCAGTGGGGGGCGGATCACCGTCTTCTCCATGCTGATATTCCAGCAATACAGCTCCGTATTCGATTTCAATTACGGTGGAGCGTTGAGCATCACGATGCTTGTTCTCACCCTTGTCCTTGTCGCCACTGCGGGACGCGTTGGCGCAACAAAAGGGGCATGAGATGATCACTCTTCTAATCCGCATCGTCTCCTTAGCCGCCCTGCTGTATCTCGTTCTCCCTCTGGTGGTCATCGTTGGATCTTCGCTGACGAACACGAGCTTTCTCGCCTTCCCGCCACAGGGGCTCACTCTGACTTGGTTCGGCAAGGTCATAACGGACGCGTCCTACGTATCCTCCTTTGTGACGAGCACTGTGCTTGCGGCGTTCGCCACGGCGGTAGCAATTCTCTTCGCAGTTCCGTCTGCCTTGGCGATCGCGCGATACAACTTTCCGGGCAAGCGGGCGCTTTCCGCTATTCTGATGTCGCCCCTCATACTTCCACACGTGGTGCTGGGAGCCGCTCTCCTACAGTATGGGACGGCGATCGGCCTCACCCGCAATTTTCTGGCGCTGTTGGTCGGGCATATCGTAATCATCACGCCTTTTGTACTCAGGGCGGTGCTGCCGCAGCTCACTGAGGAGCAGAAAAGCCTCGAAGAGGCCTCGGCGGATCTGGGAGGGCGGCCCGTAACCACGTTCTTTCTGGTCACGTTCCCGCAGATCCGGAGCGGCATTCTCAGCGGTGCGATCTTTGCCTTCATCTCCTCCTGGATCAACGTAGAGCTGAGCATCTTCAACACGACAGCCGAACTGACGACCATTCCGGTCAAGCTGTTCAACTACGTCCAGTACACGATCGACCCCACCATCGCCGCAGTATCGGCGGTCACCATCCTGGTGGCGGCGCTCGTCATCATAATTCTCGATTTCACTCTCGGTCTCGACGTCCTGTCGGAGCGCCGCTGAGGGAAGCTGAAGCGACAAGGAGCCTTATTATGCGACAGCAAGACGTATTCGACGTGATCTATACCCATACCGAGGGTGAGCCCCTATGCATCATCCACAGCGGGATCCCCTATCCCACTGGATCCAATATTCTGGAGAAGCGCCGTTTCCTCGAGCAGAACTATGACTGGCTGCGTTGCGCCCTGATGCGCGAACCCCGTGGCCACAAGGACATGTTCGGCGTCTTCCTGACTCCACCGTCGAGTACTGAGTACGATGCCGGCCTCATCTACATCGACGGCACTCAGTATTCGCATATGTGCGGGCACGGAACCATTGCGGTTGCCATGGCTATGGTCGCCCTCGGTTTGGTCCGGCGCGGAGAAAACGGCCGTACGACGATCCGCTTTGAGACGACAGCCGGTCTCGTCGTGGCCGAGGTCGCGAGTGAGGGGCCGGAAGTTCAGTGGACTCGATTTGAGAACGTCCCGGCCTATGTGGCGGCCCAGGATGTGCCCTTTGAGCTGCCGGGGGTTGGTCAACTCAAGGCCGATATCGCCTGGGGTGGAAACTATTTTGGCATAATCGACCTTCGTGGCACGTCGCTTCGCATCTCGCCAGAGAACGGCACCGAGCTCTCGCGTCTTGGCATCATCGCCCGCGAACAGCTTCGCGAGAAGGTGGCCATTCAGCATCCTGCCTCGAAGCACATCAACAACTTCAACTTTGTGACTTTTTGGCACGAGCCCACGATTGAAGGCGCGTTCTACAAGAACGTCCATGTGTTCTCCGCCGGTCAGCTCGACCGCTCGCCGGGCGGCACAGGTACCAGCGCCATGATGGCAATGTTCGAGGCCAGGAATCAGTTGAAGCTTAATCAGCCTATCAAGTCAGAGGGCCTTCTCGGCAGCGGAACATTCGAGGGATGCCTGGTCGGCGAGACCAGCCTCAATGGCACGCGTGCCGTTCGCCCCACCGTGAAGGGCACGGCAAGCATTCTAGGTACGGCTCGCTGGGTGATCGATCGCAATGATCCTGTGGGGGCTGGCTTCCTCATTGCTTGAACAATGTGGTGAGAGCCCCAGAGACGTATGCCACGCCGGTAGCCCCGTCGTTCGGTAAGTACAGATGTATTGGAAAGCCCGACCTGCCATGCTCTCGCACAGGTCGGGTTCACGGGTTGGACCCTGGGAGAATATCTCCCAGGCGGCCTTGCTCAATCTGCGGGACGAAGACCCGCGCGAGGTCGGAGTGGGTCGGGATACCCGGTCTCCCCGATAGTTCCGAACGAACGTTCATGTCGGCAGGCAAGTCCCTCGCTGGAGAGAAAGCTGAACGAGCAGCATTCCTGATCTGGTGCGAAACTTGGAAACCCAAGTGGCGTCAGTGTTGTTGACGAGGGTGGATGGAGATGAGAGGCCCTATCGCAAAAATAGAGCGTGAGCGTTGTCGTAATTGTGTCCCTTAAGTCTTGGCTGTCATGTCTAGTGAGAATGTCAGCCACTGGCAGCATCGTGCCGGACACAGATAAAAGCTTGTGGGCCCATGAGAGTCGTAGCCAAGCCGGAGAGGATGGCTGCCACCTCCGGTGCCGTCTAGATGCTTACAAGTTTCAAGGGGAGATCCTTGGTGGGCCACCTATAGGGTGAGCCAGACATAACGTTGTTTGCGGGGATTAAACTCTAACCACGCGGCGCTCTCCATCCGGCCGCAAGCGCCTCGCTCTCTGAGCAGAACCACCGCTCACCGGCACCCTCATTAATCTGGGTGCGGTCATAATCGCGACTGCCGGGCACGTGAAATATCCAGTCACCCTTGGTGTTGATGTTGCCTTTAATCTTGCAGCCGCTCGTGCCAGCCGGCGGCTTAGAAGCAGCAGCCGGCCCTGAAACGGTAGAAGGGCTGTCTCTCCGATCGCCCCTGCGCCAATCCCAGGGTGGCGTGAAGCCTCCGGCCCAAACTCCCCGCTTGGCCTTCTTGGCCCCGTTCTCATGGCTGACATAATCCGTGCTGTACTGCCGGTAGGCGACGGCATATCCCTGCTGAACCAGCCAGCCGTTCAGGTCCTCGCCCCCGGCAGAGCACACAGCCACGACCCGGTTATAGCGATCGATATCCCTTTGCTCGCAGGAGACATTCGCAGTGCCAATCTTATCCGAGAGAGCGAAGGCCGCCTGCTACCGCAACGGTATGCCTTGCCGTCCGAGCTCTGGCAGGTCTGGGCGCTTTCGGGAGCGTCAACGCCGTGGAAACGGATGCGCGTACCTCTGATCTCCAGCGTGTCACCGTCGGTCACGCTGGCGCGGCCAATGATTGGTTCAGCTAAGATCGGAGTTGCAGACAGCAGAAGGGTGAAAAGAGCAAGAGACGTCCGGATCATAGGCATTCTAGATTGAGCGAGTGACAATAAGCTAATTCGGTACCTGAAAAGGCGTTGGGGTAATAGACCTAATCTTTAGTTCGCCCGACGCGACCTTCACGGTCTCCGACCATCACCTCGGACGAGAGTTCTCTCGCAAAGCCCTGGTGCGTTAGGGAAACCGACAACACTCCCGCGAGCTGCGTTCCACATTTCCTCATTGACGAGCCTGCAAAACAGTTCTTGTGATGTTGGGCTTGGGAGACCCGATCTATCAGAGACCATAGCTAAACAAACGTGTGGAGATAGTGGAGCAATATGCGTCCGTACATGGCTTCCTTTCTCCTGCATCATCAACATGATCCTGTCGCCTGTAATAAACGACAGTCCTGGCTGAGTAAGGCGGATTACTCGCTTGTGGCATTTCGAATGAGACGCCAGGAGTTCAGACTTTTCCACTTGCTGAGCGATCGCGACGAGAACCCCATGTTTAAGCATGGTTACTCGATCGCCTTTCTCGAATCCAACCTTGATTTCGTCGGGAACAAACGACAGATCTTGTATGTCGAAGCCCCCTCCGGACGCCAAGGCCTCTGAGATGCCTTGGTTTACTTTCGGACGCATCTCATCGATAGCCCACGGTGTCCTGAGCAGCGACGCAAGAAAGAACCGAGCTAGCATCAGATAATCTGCAGGCTGTGGCCTGAAATGGATGTCGCTAATCAACCGGTTTGCGACCTCCAAGTACGGGTTGTCAACCATGCTGGTCATGACGTCGTGCTCCAGTGTATGGTCCAAGCCGTCTTGAAGTGAGAGCGCGTATAGATTGTCCTGCCCCAAGATCGATCTAGGGCTGTTGCTATAGTATCTAACCTCTCCATCAGACTTAACGAAACGGAATACCTCGTTCGATACTTCCGGCCTCTGCCACCGGGAGAGGTGGCTTACAGGGACATAGTGATGATACATGGAGCCAGTTTCCGTTACCCATTCCTTGTCCACTCCGAGTGAGCAAACTGGGTGAATTGCCTAACGCCTTGCCCAGATTTGCGGGTGAAAATCCGGATGTTGTACAGCGTATACCAAGCGACGAATGGGACGGCTATAAGGGTTCCGATAATCCAGTACAGGGCCCAACTATCCGGCGGCGGCGGCGGCGGCGGCGGTCGGCCAGGGCCACCGACGAGGCAGAAGAGCCCTGAGAATAGCCAAATGCCAACCATTATGAAGTAGGTGGCTGCCCGTGAGATGAAGAACCAAGCGAACCAAAGCGCCGTGCTCATATGCAACCCCTAGCCAGATGGTGCGGAGGTAATTTGCTAGAACGCATTTCGAAATTTCCTAAGTATTGATTGAAAGCGTCCAATCGTGCCAGTTTCCTCGATCACGGACCTTATCTTAGAGCTATTGGTGGGATAGAGAAATGCTGTTGTGATATGCGGCACACCCTTTGCATCGAGACGACTTTGAAAGACCTCTGTTGCGTATGTGAACTCACTACGCTCGTGACCCGACAACACCACCAGACTTACTCGTTCAAAAAGATCTAGGCTCAGGATGCCATCGATATGTTCGTCGATCAGAGTGCATGCTATCGCACTGCGCTCGCGAAGCTTCACTGACGAGCTATTTTTGTTCGAAAGACATATTGGGAGAACATCAGCAAAAGTAATCGGTGACGCGTCGACTTGTCGGCATTCGCGCTTGAGGGCAGCTGTCCCAAACTCGGGACGGCCGTCGGCTTTTGCAACCTGACAGTAGGCGACGTTCCAGAAGGCACATCGAGGATGTTCGGTAAAGTCATATGGTCCGATCCTCGATATTATTTCCTCATCGATTTGGGGCTCCCGACCTACGAACAGGACCAATGGGAAATCGTGAGTGAGGGTCTTCGATCCATAATAGACGAGGGATGGATGACGGTTGATTTGGTTACTCATACTCGAACCTCCAAGGGGTGAGGGCAGTGGTGGGGGTTATCAAATTTGGTTTATCAAGCAACTGCCAGACTAGCTCGGAACAGAGTTTCAGCTTTGTGCCGAATTTCATCCTTCCAAACGAGGTGATCAAGCCACTCGGTCGGAATTCCAGAGACACCATAGATCGCTCCGGCAATCTGACCAGCGACGGCGGCAGTAGTGTCCGCATCCTCTCCAAGGTTTGCGGCAAGAAGAACCGCATCCGCGAAACTTGACGTCCTTGAGACCGCCCAGAGGGCGGCATGAAGAGAGGCTACTACGTAGCCAGTGCCACGAACATGGTGGCGATGTTGGCCAATCTCGAAACCCCTGACCTGCTGTACCGACGGGCGGGTCAGTAGTTTAGGGAGTGACCAGCCTCCAATCGCATCAGCCAGGATCTCGGCCAAAGTCTCACAGCAGGCTACGGCCTCTACGGCCGCATGTGTGGTGCGTGACTGGTCTCCTGCAATACGGATCAGGCGTGGACGGTCATTCCAGTGGCGCACCGCGACGGGTGCCAGACGCATGATCGAACCGTTCCCGGCCGTTCGTGGATCTGTCGACCCAGCAAACGCTTTGCCGTTCGCCTCGAAGGTCTGAATGGCATCTAAAGTTGTGTTGCCAATATCAAAGCAAACACCAGTGTGAGAGTACCGCCCGTCACGGTACCAGCTGACGAACCGCTTCATCAGGTCAATGGCATCGAGGTCAGGATTCGTGATCAGGCTATCGGCGAGCGCCAGAGCCATAGAGCAGTCGTCGGTCCAAGCGCCAGGCTCCAGTCGGAACGGACCCCCGCCAATTATATCGTGAAGGACCGGCCTGTCCGGCTTCGGGCTGAACTCGAGGGTAGTTCCTAGTGCATCTCCTACAGCGAGACCAAGAAAGGCACCGAGCGCGCGATTCTGAACCGATGCTTCATCGACAGCGACATGATTGGTAACCGGTTGACCACGCCGAACGGCACTGTTGCAGGAACTTGCAAAGGGCATAACGAGCCCAGTTCAATGAGCCGCTCAGGCAGTAAGACCGAAGAGCTGATTGACGAGACGGATTTCGCCTGTCGCTCGACGTTCCCGCTGGATGCAATGACTGCGGCGGGTCATGCGAACGATTTCAAAGCCCTTCAGGGTCGCAATGGCGGTTTTCATCGTCTGGAAGCCGCGTGTCGGTCGGATCACGCGCTTGAGCGCCCCATGATCTGCCTCAAGAATGTTATTCAGGTATTTCGAGGTGCGATGCTCGACATCCTTCGATAGTAGCCCGTCGGTCTGTAGGCGCTGGATTGCCTTGGGATACGACGCCAGTTTATCCGTCGTGATGGAGGATGGTGGATAGTCGCTCATCGTCTTTAGCGCTTTACGCAGGAAGTGATAAGTTACTCCAGTATCGCGCCGCTCTGCCAGCATGGAGGCGATCAGTCGGCCGAATTTGTCGACAGCACGGAACAGGTACCTCCATCGCCCGCCGACCCGCACATAGGTTTCATCAACCCGCCATGATCCTAATCGATGGCCCTGGTATTGGCGAACTCGCTTCTCAATCTCGGGGGCATAGCGCTGAACCCAGCGGAAGATGGTGCTCGGGTCAACAGCGACACCGGCCTCCTCCATCACCTCAGCCAGATCACGGTAGCTGATCCCGTATTTGCAATACCAGCGCACACACAGCAGAATGATCTCAGCTGGAAAGCGGCGGCGCTTGAACAAAGACAACAGAACGGCTCCTCGATTAGCCGCCCTGTCCTAACCCGCCACGGTTAATGCAACGGAGCCCTTCTACCAGACTTCAGCTTCAGCTCAATGCACTCGTTAGCTCTCGGACGGTTTCAATAGGTTACGCCTCGGTATAGAATGCAGCCTCTTTAGCGTACGCTCTAGAAAGAGCCAAGGGAACGACAATGAACATCATGAAGAGCTTCGCCCTGGCCGTAATCGCAGCCACCTTGGCAGGTGGCGCGGCTACGGCGCAGGATAGAGTCGTCAAGATTGCCACCGAAGGTGCTTATGCTCCCTGGAACTTCACAGGTGCGGGCGGCAAGCTCGAGGGTTTCGACATTGATCTGGCCAACGAACTCTGCAACCGCATCAAGGTGAAGTGCGAGATCGTAGCCCAGGACTGGGATGGGATTATTCCCGCGCTTCAGGCGAAGAAATACGATGCCATCATGGCCGGCATGAGCATCACCGATGAACGCAAGCAGGTGATTGACTTCGCAGGCCCCTACGCAGACTCGCCAAATGGCTATCTGGTGGCGAAGGACACGCCACTCGCCAAGATGCAGGGCACAGGGCAAACCTATAATCTGGTGAGCCAGCGAGCAGAGGCCGAGAGGGCGATTGAAGCCACGAAGCCGCTCCTCATGGGCAAAACGATCGGCGTGCAGGTTTCCACGACTCATCCAGTCTTCGCCGAGAAGTATCTAAAGGGGACAGCTGAGATCCGGGAGTACAAGACCACCGAGGCACACGACCTCGATCTTCTGGCCGGCCGCATCGATGCGGTGCTGGCTGACGCCACTGCGATTATCGGCACCCTCGATAAGCCAGAGTTCAAGGACTACACTCTCGTTGGTCCCGCAATCACCGGTGGCATCCAAGGCGACGGTGTCGGAATTGGGCTGCGCAAGGAGAATGCCGAGTTAAAGCAGAAGCTCAACGAGGCGATCAAGGGTGCCACTCAGGACGGTACCATCCAAAGACTGTCCATGAAGTGGTTCAAGATCAACATCGCTCCGAAAAGCTGAGGATGGCGGTTCGATGCTCACGTCCGTCAACTCAGTCTGTAACCGGTCCTGCGGCCTGAGCTAGCGTTGCACTCAGCAGCGGGGCTCAAGCCGTGAAACGCTCAATCGAGTAGGGCCTCGGGTCGGTGAAGGTTTCCCGGCCGGTCATCATCTCGGCCAGTAATCGCCCGGTGACCGGCCCAAGGGTCAAGCCATGATGATTGTGGCCAAAGGCGCACCATAGCCCTTTATGTCTTGGGGCCGCACCAATGATGGGACGCATGTCAGGGAGACAGGGGCGTGCCCCCATCCACGGCCGTGGATCAATGCGGTCTTCAAGAGGGAAGATCCCGCGTGCCAGGGGCTCCGTTTGGTCCAACTGCAGAGGAGTTGGTACAGAGTCTCGGTGGGCAAACTCGACACCCGTCGTCAGGCGGATGCCGCGGGTCATCGGCGCCAGCAGAAAGCCACCATCCACATCGACCACAGGATGGTGCAGGACAGCATCGGCTCTTGGCCGGAAATGCACATGGTACCCACGCTTGACGGCCAACGGCACGCGATACCCGAGCGGACGTAGGGCTGTGTCGGACCATGGTCCAAGAGCAATTACGACATCGTTGGCGCGGACCAAGCCATCCTGGCTGCGGACAGTCCATTCGATGCCGTCCTGCTGGAGCGTGCGGGCCTCGCCGTGAACGAAACGGCCGCCGCGTCGCAGAAACAGGTCAGCGTATCCTTTTACGAGACCGCCAGGGTCAGGAACCGTCGCCGGGTCCCGCCAATGAATTCCGCCAATGAGGGTCTCGGACGTGTGAGGCTCGCGCTGACGAAGGGCCTTGCCGTCGAGGATATCGAGATGCAACCCATAAGGCTCGAGAGCCGCTGCATTCTTCGCTGCTTGGTCAAGGGACCTTGGGCTGCGGAATGCCTCAATCCAGCCTGTCCGGCGCAATTGCTCCAGGAGTCCGGCTTCGGTCATAAGGAGTTCATGCTCTGCGACTGACCGCTCAATGAGAGGCAGCATGTCGGCCGCTGCCTTTTTCAAGGATCCGGGTGCGGATTCGCGCCAGAATTGCCAGAGCCAAGGGAGGATCCGGGGCAGGAAGCGCCAGTCGGAACGGACATCTGCGGAGCGGTTCAGGGCGTAGAGGAGGATGGTCCTGAGATCGCGGGGAACCCCGTAGGGAATGACGCTCGACCGTTCAATCAGCCCGGCATTGCCGTGGCTTGTTTCCTCGCCCGCGCCGCGTCGGTCAATCAGGACGACATCGCGCCCCCGCATCTGAAGGTGCCGAGCGGCGGAGACGCCCACGATGCCGGCTCCCAGCACAATGACATCGGCGCGGATTTCAGGATGTGGGTGTGTCATCAGGTTAGGAAGCGTGCGAACCCACGCGGTGGATCTCGAGCGCCATCTTCACGTCCTCAATCCCAAGGCCCATGGACCGGAAAAAACTAGCTCGATCGGGGGAGGGGGCTTGTGCCTTGCCGCAGGCAAGCTCACCCAGATCACCGCGGATGTCGTCGCGGGACCATCCATTCCCGGAGGCCAGCACCATCTCACCTGCGATGAGTGGGGTCGTCGACCGATCGTCGCAATAGACATTCATTTGGGTCAGGGCTCCTGGCGAAATTTCATGTGCCCGTGCGACATTGGTGCTGATCGAGGTCACAAGCATCCCGGGCTTGATATGCTCCATGGATAGAACTGGGGTGCCGGAGGATGTACAAAGCAGCACCACATCGGCATCGGTCACCGCGAGAGAGCAATCGTTAACGATCTCAGGAACCGGTCGGAGTTCACCAAGGCTCGCCTCAAGGGCCTCCTGCTTGGTGGAGATATTGCGTGAATGGATGCGGATCCGCCGCCACGGTCGAAGCGGCAGGACGTGACGCAAGTGAGCCAAGGCAATGGGGCCGCTGCCGATGATCGCCAGATTGGCCGCATCAGATTGGGCGAGGAGGTCGACCGCCAAAGCCGTTGTTGCGGCGGTTCGCTCTGTCGTCAGCGCCAGTGAGTCGCAGAACAGCAAGGGCTGTCCCGTCTCAAAGCTCATCAGCATCGTCGTGGCCGTGACCTTGCCGCCAGACGGGGTGACCACATAGGGCGAAACCTTGACCCCAAAGACACCATCCTCCGGCAGCACACCCGAGTAGGTAATGAAGTCGCCCCGGCTGTCGGGCAGCAGGGTGAGAGCCTGCGGCGGCTGGGTCACCCGGCCTCGTCCGTGCGCCTCGAAGAGCTCGCGCATCGCCGCGACGGCGTCAACGCGCCTCATCCGATCCAAGACGGCAGTGGCATCGAGCCAGGCAGGGGAGGGCTGTGTCATACTCTGTTCTCCGACGCGATCGGCATGTCAGACCGCCCTGTGCGGATAAAGACTTCAGGGTTGTAAGGAGTGTTCGGGTCGAGTGGATACATCGGCCTCGGAACACGATGGAAGGTGAACTTGGTCAGGTCTGGGGAGGCGAGCGCCCCGCTGTCGCACACCAGAACACGACTTGCGATCGGCTCAAACGCGGCCCGGAAATGCTGCATGGATTTGACACCGACGATCCTCTTGGCGCGAGGGTCGATGCCGAAGGCGAAGAATTGCTGCAGATCATGACACTGGTGAGGCTCGGTCACGATGACGACCTGAACGCGCCCAACCTCGATCACCGCCGTGGGGCCAAAGGACATGTGGACGCCCGCATACATCGGTCCATCACAGGTGTAGCTGCCGTCGGATACGCTCAACAGCGTGCCAGTGAGGTCAAGGGACTCGCCACCAAAGGACGCGTTCACTTTGCCACCGAGGCGGATCGATACCGTTTCACCGGGCTTCCTGCTGTGCAGCTGCGAGGCAGTCTCGGGGTCCACAATCGGGCAGAAGCAGGCGTCTGCGTCCGCCGCAATCAAGGCCCGAAGCAGGTTCGTGCCATCGCCGTACCCTCCGGCCCCGGGATTGTCGGCATAATCCGCAATCACCACTGGCCGGTCATCGCCCGCAAGTGCGGAAGCTACTGCCTCCTCCGGGGACAGGAAGCGGTTGACGAGAGCATGGCGCATGTCCCACATCGCCTTCGCCATCTCTTCGGCAAACAGCCGGTGGGGCTCCGGATCTCCGGAATAAGTCACGGTGATCGTCGGGCCGATCTCATCGATATCGGCATAAGGGAAGGCGCCGTTGACGCTCACCGCGAGAACGTTGGGCTCGCTTTCATACGCCCGGGCGCGGTCCATCACGGCGACAAGCGGCCCGACATCCGTGCGGCCGCCATTGGCGTCCTCCAGCATGGGGGGGCGCACGAAGAGGGTGTGTGGCTTGATTTCGCCAGCCATGGTCCGATGCAGCAGCTCGCCCGCATGCCGGCCGGCCACGCGCATGTCGATATGCGGATAGGTCTTATAGGACACCAGAATGTCGGCCAGTTCGCACATGCGCCTGGTGACGTTAGCATGCAGATCCAAGGTCGCGGCGATCGGAGTCTTCCGACCGACAATGGCGCGGAGGCGTTCAAGAATCTCCCCTTCGCCATCACCTGAATGGGTTGTGACCATGGCGCCGTGGAATGCGAGCAGAATCCCATCGAGCCGTTCCCGCTCCCGGCGGGCGGCTTCCTCGACGACCTTCACAATTTCCTCGAAAGCCTCCTCGGTGACGCAACCTGCCGGATTAGCATGGGCACTGATGACATGAACCAGTTCCCAGTTCTTCTCGCGTGCAACATCCAGGAAGCCCGCGACCTCGGTATTCGTCCCATCGAGCGCACGCAGAGCCTCGTCACCGTGGAGCAGGATCACGTTGGCGAAGCGGTCAAGGGATGTCAGGCGCACACTGAAGGAATTCGACTCGTGCATGATCTGTGCCGAGAGAACGCGAAAGGACATGGTCCGACTCCAGGTTTGAAGGAGGGCAGGGGACGAGTACCGGTGAAGCGTCTGCTCCCTCGTGTCTCGTCCCCATGCAAAGAGGCAGCGTACCCCGCCGGCTCAGCCGAGCGGGGCACTTTCAGCAACATTGATCGTTCATTACTTTGCGGCGAGGTCGCGCTTGAACCACTTCTGGGACAGCCGTGAGATGGTGCCGTCGGCCAGGGCCGATGCGATCGCCTCGTCGAACATGACTTTCAGGTCTTGGTCAGCTTTGCGCAGACCAGCGGCAACACCCCGACCCATGAAACCACCGGTAAAGCCGGGACCGGCAATGACGAAGTTCTCAAAACCCGGCTTGCTCAGGGTGATGTCGAGGGCTGTCGTGGCGGCGGCCACAGCGTCGACACGTCCTGCCGCGAGATCGAGGTCATGCTGCTCCGTAGTCTTGTACTCGCGGATTTCTACACCCTGGAACAGGCGCTCCATCAGGGTTGCGAGAGTGGTCGAACCCTGGACGCCCACGACCTTTTCCTTAAGGAGGGGCTTGATCTCGTCAGCGGCCTTCTGAGCCGCCGCAGCATCCGCGCCGATATCGAAGACTTTGTCGTTCGGCACCTTTGCCAGGGGAGAGTCTTTGGGAACGAGGAAGGCGCCGGGGGTGCGTGCATACGGCTGCGAGAAATTGATGGTTTCCAACCGCTTATCGGTGATCTGCATCCCGGCCATAATGACGTCGTACTTGCCGGCGTTGAGCGCCGGGATGATGCCATCCCAGTCCTGGGCTACGATCTCGCACTTCACTTTCATCCGCGGGCAGAGCTCGGCAATAAGATCGATTTCGAAGCCTTCGAGCTTGCCGCCAGGGCCAGTGAAGTTCCATGGAGCATAGGCGCCTTCCGTGGCGATCTTCACGGTTTCCCATTTCTTTGCCTGTGCGAAGGCGCTGCCTGTGGCCGCAAGAAGCCCCAGAGCTGCCATACCGAGTACTTGAAGACGCTTCACCGAGCCGCTCCCTTTTTGAGTGTTTCTGAAATCCATCCAGGGGTCGACCAAGGTCTCCACCAGGAGCCTCAGACCTTGCTCTAGACAGATAGGCTCACGCAAACGAGAATGTCTCCGGCTCAACTGTGAGAAAATCTAACAATGGCGGCACGTCGACTTCCTCCTCTCAATGCTCTGCGGGCCTTCGAGGCAGCGGCCCGCCGTCGCTCGATCTCCCGGGCCGCTGAAGAGCTCGGGGTGACGCATGGAGCAGTCAGCCACCAGCTCCGAACCCTGGAAGCCTTCGTCGGCACCGATCTCTTGGAGCGGGCGGGCAACCGCTTCAAGCTGACGGTGGCAGGAGAGCAGCTCCTAGCCCCCCTGAGTTCCGGGTTCGATCTTCTGGCGGCAGCCGTTATCAGCTTGGATCGACCGAGCGTGCGGGGCGACGTCACTGTGAGCGCGCCACCTGCTCTGACATGCCTGTGGCTCGTGAAGACGGTCGGCGATCTCTTGAAGCAGTATCCGGACCTACGATTGCACCTGCGTCCCTCAAACAGTCCGAAGGAGGTCATCGCCTCCGATGTCGATCTGTGCATTCGCTATGGTGATGGAATCTGGCCTGGCCGGCGCAGCGAGCGGTTGACGGACACCGATCTCTTCCCGGTCTGTCAGCCGGATCTTCTCGCAAGCGGTGACATCCGGGAGTTGGCCGAATCGCCTCTGCTATGTGCCGCAAACGGTCACGAGTGGGACCTCTGGTTGGCGACAGTCCCGCAGGGAAGCATCCTCACGGGAGGACGCCACTATCTCGGAAATCATCTCGCAATGATCGAGGCGGCTGCCGGCGGCCTTGGTCTCGCCATGGGAGACAACGTGACCTGTCAACGCTACTTGGAATCTGGGGTTCTCGTTCGACCGTTTGCTGAGAGCGTCCGGGCGCCAGCCTCATTTTTCCTGATCGATGCCGGCGATCACGAGCGGCGTCCGGCCGTAACGGCGGTTCGGCAATGGATCCTTGAAACCTTTGATCGCGAAACCGCTCTAGCCGCCTGAGTCCAGTACGGGAGACAATGGCGACGACCCAGAGTTCTTGTCAAAATGCCGAGTGGTATCGCTCACTCGAGTCCAAGCCGCAAACGGGCAGAGAGTTATGAGATCCCCTCAGCACTGTGAGATTTAGGTTCCATAATCTTTGTTTGGGAATTGTTATAAAGGTATGCTGTCCTTTCAACGATGAACCTTCATCCCGAGATTGCGTTATGTCCTTAATGAGATATAGTCTATATATAGACACAGCGGTGATGCCATGGCACAGCCTCTCAAGAACCACACGGAAGCTGCCTCACAGGATCTCCTTCACCTGGAGCAAGCGCGCTTTGAGCCCTCTAATCGGAGGCGCCTGAGCGCTCCCGGCATGCGTACCTTCTTGGCCGTTGCCGACCTATGGGGCCTAACCGAGCAGGAGCGCCTCCGGATCCTCGGGTACCCAGCGCGTTCCACCTATCACAAGTGGGCCAAACAGGCCCGTGAGCACGTCGAGTTTACCCTAGACGCCGATGTTCTGACCCGGATCTCAGCAGTCCTTGGAATCTACCAGGCGCTGCGCGTCCTATTCGCAACGGAACAGGAAGGCTTGGCATGGCTTCGTGGACCTCATCAGGCCACAGTGTTTGGAGGTCATCCGCCGATCGAACTTATGGGCGATGGCACTCAGGACAGTCTCCTGACCGTACGGCGCTTCCTCGATGCAGCCCGTGGCGGCCTCTACATGGAGCCCAATGCGGCAGATCGGAACTTCATCCCCTATGATGATACGGATATCCACTTCTCGTGACCAACGTCGCTGAAGCGCCTTACCCGACGTATCGCCTGATCCCATCCCAGTTTCCGCCCATTGGCCTGTTCGACACAGTGGCAACCCCTGCCGACCTATCGGCGGTCATGGAGTTGGTCGGGTGGACCAATGACCGGCTGGTGGCCAGCCGCATTTCTCGCCTTCCCCAACAGGAATGGGTTTATGGCCGGCCGAACGCCAGCATCGTGATGGCGGCGTTCCTGCACGTCAGCCCCGCAGGCATGCGGTTCAACTCGCCCGACCTCGGGGCCTGGTATGCTGCCAGCGAAATCGAAACGGCGGTAGCCGAGGTCGGACATCACCTTCGACGCGAGGCAGTGGCACGGAACGTTCCGGAATTGACACGGGTCTATCGAAGCTATTCAGCGCGACTGAATGGTGTCTACCTGGATATACGCGGCCAACAGACAGAGCGTGCCGATGTTTATGCGCCTGATCGCTACGAGGCCTCGCAGCAACTAGGAGAAGCGATCCGTCGTGCTGGTGAGGCTGGCATCATCTACGACAGCTTGCGGCGCCGTGGAGGAACCAACATCGTGGCGCATCGCCCCACGAATATTCTCGATGTCACGCAGGCTGATCATTTCGAGATACGCGTTCCGGCTGTCGGACCTCGAATTGACGTGCGGAAACTCACCGCCGCTTAGGCGGAGAAGTCATCGGGCCAAGAGATCTTTGCTAGCGAGCACCTTTTCGCATTGCTGCGCTAGCAAGCGGTGTGGTCCATTCATGTCCGAGAAAGCACCAACGAACCGCTTGGCTTTGCTTAGGAGCTGTTCGCGCTCGGGGCCGTGCTCGCCTCCTTCACCGGTGTTGTCATGTCTGGATGGCGCCCGTTTGGCAATGTGATTGTTGTTGACGTTTCGGCCTAGCGGGGCGGGTGCAGTCATGTCTCCGGCCTTTGAACGC
>NZ_JACXAB010000022.1 GCF_014699075.1 Microvirga sp.
CTCGAACGCCCGCACCTCTGCCAGCTTCACGGTGGGGGTCGATCCGGTGGCCGATGCCGGCACCATTGCAGGTTCCAGCACAGGTGCCGAGGACACGGCCATCGTGCTCCAGCCGGTCTTTGCCTCGCCCGATCCGTCGGAGACCTGGTCTGAGTTCGCTCAGGTGTCGGGCGTGCCGGCAGGCGCGCGGCTGAGCCAGGGCGCGGAGCTGAGCCCTGGCGTATGGCAGGTGGCCACCGCCGACCTGCGGGCCGGGCGGGTGGCGGTGCATCCGGCTGAGCACTCGGATGCGGACTTCACCCTCACGATCAGGGCGACGCTGATCGACACGGGCAACGGCACCAGCGTCAGCCGGACGGTGACGGGTAGCCATGCGGTGAGCGTTACGGCGGTGGCCGATGCGCCGCAGGTGACGGCGAGGGATGCGACAGGTCAGGAGGACAGCGCCATCCCGCTCGACCTCGCAGCCGCTCTCACCGATGCAGATGGATCTGAGTCCATGGTTGTGAGCATCTTCGGCATTCCCGAGAAGTTCATGCTGTCAGCCGGAACGGCACGGGGTGGAGGCGAATGGCGGGTGCCAAGCGGAGATCTGCAGGGTCTCAAGCTGATGCCTCCGGCGGATTGGAATGGCACGTTGAACCTGACGGTTCAGGCCACCAGCACCGAGACGAGTTCAGGAGGAACCGCCACAAGCAGCAAGCCGTTCACGGTGACGGTCGCTCCGGTGAACGATGCGCCCGAGCTGAGTCTGACCGCTGCGGAACACGCAGAGGCCGGTGAGCACCAGGCGGAGGTCATTGGCACTGCACATGCGACGGATATCGACAGCACGCAGCTCGGCGGCGCTGTCATCACGCTCTCGGGCGCACAGCCGGGCGACAGGCTCGATCTTGAGGGTTTCACCCTGCACAGCGAGAACGGGAGGACGATGATTGGTGACACCGGCATCGAACTCGTGGGAGGAGCCTATGCCGGCGAGACGGGTACGCTGACTCTCAGCGGCCATGCCTCACCCGAAACCTACGCCGCGGTGCTGCAGTCCCTGATGCTCGAGAGCGGCGCTCAATCCGGCCTAACAGCCGGAACCCGCAGCATCGGGGTCGTCTTGTCCGACAGCGAGGGCGCCTCTTCGACGCGAAAATCCGTGGATGTGGTGATTGACGAAGCCGAACCTGTGGCACCACAAGGGCAGGGCTCCGATACCGTGCAGAACAGTGCCGGATCGGACATGATCCTCCTGATGTCCGATGAGGAGGCTGACATGAGCCACGCCGCGACTGCCTCATGGACGGAGCAGATCGACGGTGATCCCTCCTCGGCTGCGTCCCATTCGGTACCTAATCTCGACCAGCCGGCTGCTGACCATATTCAGACCATCGACGATCTTCAGGTCGATGCCTCCCGGATGAACTGGTCCTGACGATTGCCCGGCGGGAGGGAGCCTCCGAGGGATCTGTCCTGCCGAAGAAGTCTTATTGGGTGCCTGGCTGCACGATGGGCACATCCACGGGAGGAGTCGGTTCGTCGGCGGGCTTGTCGTCCTCTAAGGGCTCAAAAGGATCTAGCGATGGAAGTTCGGGCAAGGGACCCGGGACATCGGGCGGCTGGTCGGAAGGCTTTGGCGTGTCAGACATGGGAGCTCCATCGGTGGATTGCTCCTTTGGGAAAGCACAGGCGACCGATGCGTTCCCGGCTCAAGGCTTGATCACCCAAATAGATAGCGCTCACCTGCCGTGCAAGGTGGCCGGAACCCTGGCTGATCTGGGCCGTTGGATCACGTCCACTGCCGACCAATGCACCCGTGTGCTCCCTGTTCCGATGTAGGTCGGCGGTGATTTCACCTCAGCCTGATCGCTCTCCAGCATGGCGGTCGGTCTCTGTCGCGCCGAGGGAGGTTTCGATTGAGTGAAATCCAGAATCATCCATCGCCCGCGCTCGACAAGGTACCGGTCACCCTCACGGTCAACGGCAAAACCAGAACGGTGGAGGTCCTGCCCTGGACCGTCCTTCTCGACCTCCTGCGCGATCATCTTGGCCTGACGGGAACCAAGAAGGGCTGCGATCATGGGCAATGCGGCGCCTGTACGGTGCTGATCGATGGCAAGCGGATGAATTCCTGCATGGCCCTTGCCGTCATGAAGGACGGCGCGAGCATCACGACCATCGAGGGGCTTGCCGTAGACGGCGAGCTGCATCCCCTGCAGCAAGCCTTCATCGATCATGATGCCTTTCAGTGCGGCTACTGCACCCCAGGCCAGATCTGCTCCGGCGTCGCTCTCATTCAGGAGGGCCGGGCGCGCACCCGCGACGAGATTCGCGAATGGATGAGCGGCAACATCTGCCGCTGCGGCGCATACACCAATATTGTCGACGCCATCGAGCAGGTGCTGGGCTCGACCACGGAGGCAGCGCAATGAACCGCTTTTCCTACCTGCGGGCCGGCAGTATCGAGGAAGCCGTCAAGGCGGCAGCCGCCGATGCGTCCGCCCGCTTCATCGCCGGCGGAACGAACCTCGTCGATCTGATGAAGTACAATGTGGAGCGTCCGACCCGTCTCATCGACATCACGCGCCTTCCCCTGAACACCATCGAGGAAACCGAGAGTGGCGGGCTGCGCCTTGGCGCCATGACGACCAATGACGACGTGGCTCATGACGCCCTTGTCCGGAGCCGTTATCCGCTGCTCGCCAGCGCGATCCTTGCCGGCGCCTCGCCGCAATTGCGCAATGCGGCGACGACCGGCGGCAATCTTCTTCAGCGTACCCGGTGCTACTACTTCTATGACACGGCCACGCCGTGCAACAAGCGCGAGCCCGGCACAGGCTGTCCGGCAACCTTCGGGCGGAATCGCATCCATGCGATCCTGGGCACCAGCGATCACTGCATCGCGACGCATCCCTCCGACATGTGTGTGGCTCTCGCGGCTCTAGAGGCTGTCATCCACGTCGCGGGACCCGATGGCGAGCGCACGATCCCGATCTCCGAGTTCCATCGCCTGCCGGGCGACAGGCCGGAGATCGACACCACGCTGCAGCATGGGGAGATCATCACGGCCGTCGAGCTTCCGCGGACGGATTTCGGGGTTCACCACACCTATCTGAAGCTGCGTGATCGCCTCTCGTATGCCTTCGCGCTGGTTTCCGTCGCGGCTGCGCTCCGCATGGATGGGAACACCATCGCGGAGGCGCGGCTCGCCCTCGGCGGGGTTGCCCACAAGCCCTGGCGCGATCCGGATGCCGAGGCGATGCTGCGTGGGCATCCTGCCAGTGCGGAGCTTTTTGCGGGTGTCGCCGATCACATCCTGCGCGAGGCCAAAGGCTTCGAGGACAATGCCTTCAAGATTGATCTGGCCCGGCGCGGGATCGTCCGCGCCCTCTCGCAGGCCGCTGCGGGAACGCCGCAATCCCAGACCGACAAGCGCATCAGGTAAAGGACGGGACGGATGCTGAAAGCTCATGGTTACGTCGGCGCTCCGCAGAACCGGGTCGATGGGCGCGCCAAGGTCACGGGCGAGGCGCGCTATGCCGCGGAGTTCGATGCGCCGGACCTCGCCTATGGGATCGTCATCTCGAGCGCGGTCGCCAAGGGGCGGATCACATCGATCGATGCCTCGGCTGCCCTGGCCATACCGGGCGTGGTTCAGGTCTTCACGCACGAGAACCGGCCTCGCACCGCATGGTTTAACCGCAATTACCGGGACGATGTCGCTCCGCCCGGTTCTCCCTTCCGTCCGCTTTACGATGAACAGGTCGTCTATAGCGGCCAACCGATTGCCCTCGTGGTGGCGGACGAGTTCGAGATAGCAGCCCATGCGGCTTCCCTGGTGCGTATTGAGTACGAGATTGACACTCACATGACGGATCTCGACATCAAGCGGAGCGAGGCCTATGTGCCGCCGAAGAAGCGGTCGGGCGTCACGCCGCCGCCCAGTCCGCGCGGTGACGCCGATCAGGCCTTCGCTCGGGCGCCCGTGAAAGTTCACGCCGAGTATCGGATTGCCATCGAACACCATAATCCGATGGAGCCCCATGCCTCCACCGTCATCTATGAAGAGGATGGCAAGCTTACCATTCACGACAAGACGCAAGGCGTTCAGAACAGCCAGCGCTACGTCTCAGGCGTATTCGGCCTCTCCAGCGATCAGGTCCGCGTCGTGTCGCCGTTCGTCGGCGGGGCCTTTGGCTCGGGCTTGCGTCCGCAATACCAGCTCTTCCTCGCCGTCATGGCAGCCCTGGAGCTCAAGCGCTCGGTCCGGGTGGTGCTGACCCGCGATCAGATGTTCACCTTCGGCTATCGGCCGCAAGCCATCCAGACCATATCGCTGGGTGCAAATCCTGATGGAACGCTCCAGTCCATCATGCACGATGCCGTCCAGACGACCTCATCCTTCGAGGATTACCAGGAGGTCATCGTCAACTGGTCGAACCTTCTCTACCATTGCGACAACGTCAAGCTGACCTACAGTCTGGCTCAGGTCGATACCTATACGCCCAGCGACATGCGTGCGCCCGGCGCGGCGACCGGCGTCACCGCCATCGAGACGGCCATGGACGAACTGGCCTATGCTGCCGGCATCGATCCTGTCGAGCTGCGGCTCAGGAACTACACCGAGGTGGACGAGGCCAACAAGAGAGACTTCACCAGCAAGGAGCTGAGAGCCTGCTACCAGCTTGGTGCCGAGCGCTTCGGCTGGTCCAAGCGCAATCCGCAGCCGCGTTCCATGCGGGAGCGGCGGGAACTCGTCGGATGGGGCATGGCAACCGGTGTTTGGGAGGCCTTCATGCAGAAGACGGCCGCCCGGGCAGTGCTCGGCGCTGACGGCCATCTTGATGTCTCAACCGCTACGTCGGATATCGGAACGGGCACCTACACGATCCTGACGCAGATTGCCGCCGACACGTTGGGAGTGCCCATAGACAAGGTCACGACGCGGATTGGCGACTCAAGCTTGTCGAAGTCTCCGGTTCAAGGCGGGTCATGGACAGCCGCTTCGGCCGGAACGGCGGTGCAAGTCGCCTGCCGGAGCGTGCGCGAGACTCTCTTCAAATATGCCCGTGAGATGGATGGCTCGCCGTTGGCGAATGCAAGCCTTGAGCATGTCTCCTTCGCGGACGGGCGGATCGTGCTGACGAATGATCAGGAGACAGGAATCTCGTTCACCGACATCATGCGCGCCCGGGGCGTCGACAAGGTTGAAGCGGAGGAGAAGGCAGCCCCGGGCATGATGACTAGCATGCGCTATTCCGGCTATTCGCATTCCGCCGTCTTTGCCGAGGTGAGAGTGGACGAAGAACTCGGCATCGTCCGGGTGACCAGAATCGTCAACGCAGTGGCCGCGGGCACCATCCTCAATCCCAAGACCGCGCGCAGCCAGATCATCGGCGGCATCGTGTTCGGGATGGGCATGGCTCTCGAAGAGGAATCCCTGCTCGATCACAACCTCGGGCGGTTCATGAACCACAATCTGGCCGAGTACCACGTGCCCGTGAATGCGGACATTCACGACATCGACGTGATCTTCGTCTCCGAGCATGACGACAAGCTCAATCCCATGGGCATCAAGGGATTGGGCGAGATCGGCATCGTCGGCACTGCCGCGGCGATCGGGAACGCGATCTTCCATGCCACGGGCAAGCGCATCCGCGATTACCCGATCACCGTGGACAAGATTCTTGGATCATGACGCTGGTAAAACTGCCGATCAGGCGGTCCATACCTGTCCCGGCCTCATGGCCGTGAAGCGGCGCGCAGGGATGTTCCGTGCCTGCAGAGCCCTGGCGAGGTCCCGAGGTGGTTGATCGGCGCCTTCATCCGTGAGCCTGAACGTTCCCCAGTGATAGCCCAAGGCCGATTTGGCCTTGAGAATGCCGAATGCGCGCACCGCATCCTCTGGGTTCATGTGGTTGGGTGCCATGAACCAGCGCGGCTCATAAGCGCCGATGGGCAGCAGCGCCACATCCGGTCCGGCGTGTCGCGCTGCGATGCCCTGAAAATGCCTGCCGCCGACGAAACCGGTGTCGCCGCCGAAATAGACGGAACGGCCGCCGCCGCGCAGCATGAAGGAGGCCCAGAGCGCATGGTTGCGGTCGTTCGTGGCGCGGGCGGACCAATGATGCGCCGGCTCGGCGAACACCTGGAGATCGGAGCCAAGCGAGATGCGGTCGCCCCAATCCATCGCCGTGACGGCGATGCCTGGATCATGGGTGCGGATGATGGCGTCGTTGCCGAGCGGCGCCACGATCCGCGGGCGGTCGCGCTGCCACAGGCGCGCGAGGGTGGGCAGGTCCATGTGGTCGTAGTGATTGTGCGAGATGAGCACCGTGTCGATCCGGGGCAACTGATCGAACGGGATGCCCGGCGGGTTGTAGCGCCGCGGTCCGGCAAATGGCACAGGACTGGCGCGCTCGGACCAGATCGGGTCTGTCAGAATGTTGTGGCCGGCGATCTGGATCAGGAAGGACGCGTGCCCAACGAAGCTAATGCGCAGGTCGCGTCGCCCGACGCGAGCCGGGGGCGTGTCCTGGAACGGGCTGGGGTAGGGCTCCGGCCATGGTGCCGCGCTCTTGGTCAGCCGCCAGCGCAGGAAGTCGCCGAACCCGCGGGACGGCTCGCCACTGGGGTTGAAGAAGCGCTGGCCGTCGAAGTGATCGCTCGGCGGGCCGCTGTAGTAGAAGCCGCCCTCCCGGGCCTTTGCTCCCGAGGCGGTGCCGATGAACGGGAGGGATCCGATCAGGTTTACGACTTGTCTGCGCGACAGCACGTCCTGCTCCAGTGGGAATGCGAGGGTGACAGGAGCTTACGGTCTGGCTGGAGCTTGAACAATCACAAGGAGGAGATCGGGTTCTCCCGGGCCTAAATCTGCTCGCTCATGCGCTGAAGAGCTCCGGGTGCTCCGCCTCCACGCGCGGCAGGGCCCGCAGAATTTCCGTGAGGTGGCGGCGCATCGCGTCTGCAGCCGCATCCTCGTCCCGGGCATCGATCGCAGCCATGATGGCCCGGTGCTGGTCGATGAGGGGCAGCATCGCCTCCGGGCTCGGAAGGGTGAGCTGGCACACCCGGTCCATATGGGCCTTGATATCCTGGACCGCCTCCCAGGCCAGAGGGCAGCCGGCTCCTTCCGCAAGCGCGATGTGGAACAGTTCGTCATAGCGTTGGAAGGCCGCATGATCGTCCCGGCTGGCGGCTTGGGCCTGCAACTCCAGAAGATCATCGATCCTTTCCCGGCTCTGCGTGTCGAACGAGGAGCAGGCCCGGCGCACCACAGCGGTCTCGATCGCCTCCCGGACGAAGCGCGATTCCATCATTTTCCGCACCGAGATCTTCACCACCGTCGTGCCGCGCTGGGGCTGGATTTCCACGAGCCTCGTCTTGGCCAGGCCGATAAGGGCCTCGCGGACCGGCTGGCGGGAAACGCCATGACGCTCGGCGATGTCCTGCTCGGAGAGCCGGCTGCCCGGCGGGAGCTCCAGGGCGATGATCAGGCGACGCAACTCGCTTTCGATGCGCTGGGCCGCAGAGCCATGACCGGTAGGAAAGGGGCTGTTCACAATGGATCTCATTCTTTTGGCGAGTTGCGTCATATATTAGTGTATACTACCATACAATCGTCGACCAGAGGGCTGCGACAGACAGCTTCTGGCTCCGTCCCATGGGCTTGAGGGCTCCTGGGCGGGTGACGATCCGGCTGAAGGCTGGGTCTGAAAACAAGAAATCATCAGAGGACGCTCAAGGAGAAGACGATGCTGACGAAAAGGACATTCGCCGCTGCTGCGCTTGGTCTGTGCACCGCACTGCTGAGCGGCACGGCCAGCGCCCAGACCACGCTGCGCTCGGCTGACATTCACCCGGATGGATACCCAACGGTCGAGGCAGTCAAGCATTTCGGCTCCCTGCTGGAGAAGAAAACCAACGGCCGGTACAAGGTGCAGGTCTTCCACTCCGCCCAGCTGGGTCAGGAAAAGGACACCATAGAGCAGACCCGCTTCGGCGTCATCGACCTGAACAGGATCAATATGGGGCCGTTCAACAACCTGATTCCCGAGACCCTGGTGCCCGGCCTGCCCTTCATCTTCCGGTCCGTCGACCATATGCGCAAGACCATGGACGGGCCCATCGGCGAACAGATCCTGAAGGCGTTCGAGCCTCATGGCCTTGTGGCGCTCGCCTTCTACGACTCGGGCGCCCGGTCCTTCTACAATTCCAAGCGTGCCATCAACACGCCGGCCGACCTGAAGGGCATGAAGGTTCGGGTGATCCAGTCCGACCTCTTCCTCGACATGATCAATGCACTCGGAGCCAACGCGACCCCGATGCCTCCGGGAGAGGTCTACTCGGCGCTTCAGACCGGCGTGGTCGACGGAGCCGAGAACAACTGGCCGAGCTATGATTCCTTCCGTCACTTCGAAGTGGCCAAGTATTACTCCCTCACCCAGCATTCCATGTCGCCGGAAGTGCTGGTGATGTCGAAGAAGAGCTTCGACAAGCTCTCGCCCGAGGACCAGAAGGCCGTACGCGAAACCGCCAAGGAGTCCGTGGCGAAGATGCGTGAGCTCTGGGAAGCCCGCGAGAAGGAAGCCGAGAAGAAGATCCGGGCGAGCGGCAGCCAGATCAACGATGTGGACAAGCAGCCCTTCATCGACGCGATGAAGCCCGTCTACGAGAAGTACGCCAAGGACGCGAAGGTGAAGGACCTCGTGTCCCGCATCCAGGCGATGAACTGAGTTCGGTTCCTCCCGAACCAACCTGGGCCGGCTCCGGCCGGCCCCTTTTTCCTTCTGGAGATTTTGATCGATGCGCGATGGTCTTGCCGCGCTGTCCCGAATTCTTGCTGCTATCAACCGTGCGGCGCTTTGGATTTCCGGGGTCGGGCTCATTTTAATGACAGTCTTCGTCGGATGGCAGGTGTTCGGACGCTATGTGCTGAACCAGTCGCCGAGCTGGACCGAGCCGGCCTCCCTCCTGCTGATGAGCTGGTTCATTCTTCTCGGCTCTGCTGTCGGGGTGCGGGAGGGCAACCATCTCGGCTTCGAGATCGGTCTTCACTATGCTCCCCCAGGGTTGCGGCGCTTGATGCTCGGAGTCACGGAAGTTTTGGTTTTTGTCTTTGGCGCAGCCATGGCCTGGTACGGCACTGAGCTTGCCGTGGAGACCTGGTCGGCGGCGATGCCCGGTCTGCCGATCCCGCAAGGGTTCGACTATGTCCCTCTTGCATTCGGCGGTGCCCTGATCGCCCTCTTTTCATTGGAAAAGTTCGTTCGCCTCCTCTCCCTGGGAGAAGACGTGCCGCTGGTGCGCGTGGACGAGCCTCATCTTGTTGCCGTGAAGGATTGACGCCATGGAGATGTGGGTTCTGTTCGGCGTCTTCACGCTGCTCCTTCTCATCGGCACGCCGGTTGCGTTCTGCCTCGGCATCGCGTCGCTTGCGACCATTCTCTACATGGGCTTGCCGCCCGTCGTGGTGTTCCAGCAGATCAATTCAGGCATGAACGCCTTCGCCATGATGGCGATCCCGTTCTTCATCTATGCCGGTGATCTCATGATGCGGGGCGGCATCGCCGACCGCCTGATCCGTCTGGCCGCCGGTTTTGTCGGTCACCTGCGCGGCGGGCTCGGACAGGTCAACGTCGTGGCGTCGACGCTCTTCGGCGGTATCTCCGGATCGGCCATCGCGGATGCGTCCGCCATCGGCGGGATCATGATCCCGCAGATGGAGAAGCGGGGATACGCCAAGGATTACAGCGTCAACGTGACGGTGAACGCCGCGATCATCGCGCTTCTGATCCCGCCGTCGCACAACATGATCATCTACTCGATTGCGGCGGGCGGCACGATCTCGGTGGCGGATCTCTTCACGGCGGGCGTCCTGCCCGGGTTCCTCCTGGCGGCGGCCCTGATGATCACGGCCTATGTCGTGGCCGTGCGCCGCGGTTATCCGGCCGATCCGTTTCCAGGCTTTCGGATGCTGGCCTACTTCTTCGCCTCTGCGGTGCCGGGCATCCTGCTGATCTTCATCATCTTCGGCGGCGTGCGTTCCGGCGTGTTCACCGCGACGGAGAGTTCGTGCATCGCGGTGGTGTATGCCCTGCTGGTCACGCTCCTTGTCTACCGCGAGATGAACTGGGAGAACTTCGTCGAGGCGACCCTCGGTGCCGTGCGCACCACCGCGATGGTGCTCCTCGTCATCGGCACCGCCAGCGCGTTCGGCTGGCTCATGGCCTTCCTGCAGGTGCCGCAGGCCACCATTGCCCTGATGAAGGCCGTATCGGACAACCCGATCGTCGTTCTGCTCCTCATCAACGTCATCCTGCTGGTGCTCGGCACTTTCATGGATATGGCGCCGATGATCATCATCTGCACGCCGATCTTCCTACCGGTGATCAAGGCCTTCGGCATTGATCCCGTGCATTTCGGCGTGATCCTGATTCTCAATGCCGGTATCGGCCTCAACACGCCGCCGGTCGGATCCGTTCTGTTCGTCGGCTGCGCGGTCGGCAAGATCACCATTGGCGAGGCCATGAAGACCATCTGGCCGTTCCTGGGCGCGAGCGTCCTCGTGCTGCTCCTCGTCACCTACATTCCTGGGCTGTCGCTCTGGCTGCCGGCCCTGTTCCGCTGATCCATTTACTGAAAGAGGCAATCATGACCATCGAAATCCGGCAGGTCTGCCATCCCGAGGCCGTTCGTCATTTCAGCTCGGCCGAACTGCGCCGCCACTTCCTGATCGAGACGCTCTTCGTTCCGGGTGAGGTCAAGCTGACCTACAGCCATATCGACCGTCTGGTGGTCGGCGGCGTGACCCCGACCTCGGGGGCCATCAAGCTGGAATCGCACAAGCAGATCGGCTCCCCGAATTTCCTCGATCGGCGTGAGCTCGGCGTCGTGAACCTCGGTGGTGCGGGGCGCGTCCATACGGATGGAACCGTTCATGATCTTGCGCCCCGCGATGCGCTCTACATCGCCATGGGCACGAAAGACGTGCGCTTCGAGAGCCTTGACGCCGCAAGCCCGGCCAAATTCTATCTCGTCAGCACCCCGGCGCACGCCCGCTTCGAGACGGTGAAGATCGGCCTCGATCGGGCCCGCCGCGTGGATCTCGGTGATGCGGCGAACGGCAATGTCCGCACCATCTTCCAGATGATCCATCCGGAGGTCTGCCGTTCGGCGCAGCTCGTTCTCGGCATGACGCAACTCAAGCCGGGCAGCATGTGGAACACCATGCCGGCTCATCTCCACGATCGGCGCTCAGAGGTCTATGTCTATTTCGACATGCAGCCCGACACGCGCGTGTTCCACTTCATGGGTGAGCCCGACGAGACCAAGCATCTCGTCGTGTCGAACGAGCAGGCGATCCTCTCGCCGGGCTGGTCGATCCATTCCGGCGTCGGCACCAGCAACTACACCTTCGTGTGGGCCATGGGCGGGGACAACCAGGACTTCACCGACATGGACATGGTGCCCATGGACGCCCTACGCTGAGGACATGGCGATGACGTTCTCTTTCGATCTGACAGGCAAGACCGCTCTCGTCACTGGGGCCAACACGGGCCTCGGTCAGGGTATTGCGGTGGCGCTGGCCCAAGCCGGCGCTTCCGTCGTGGCGGTCGGCCGCTCCAGCATGGACGAGACGGAGCGCCTGTGTCGCGAGGCAGGCACTGGGTTCCACAGCGTGCAGGCGGACCTGTCCTCCCTCGAGCCGATCGAGCGCATCGTCACTGACGCCGTCACTCTGACCGGCCGCGTCGACATTCTCGTCAACAACGCCGGCATCATCCGGCGGGCCGATGCCATCGCATTCACGGAACAGGATTGGGACGACGTGATGAACGTCAATCTCAAGTCCACCTTCTTCCTGTCCCAGGCTGTGGCGCGCACAATGATGGCCGATGAACAGGGCGGCAAGATCATCAACATCGCTTCGCTCCTGTCTTTCCAGGGCGGGATCCGGATTCCCTCCTACACGGCAAGCAAGAGCGGACTTGCCGGCCTCACGCGGCTTTTGGCCTGCGAGTGGGCGTCGAAGGGCATCAACGTCAACGCCATCGCGCCGGGCTATTTCGTCACCAACAACACCGAGGCTCTGCGCAACGACCCGAAGCGCAGCAGCGAGATTCTCGGCCGGATCCCCGCGGGCCGCTGGGGCGACCCGGCTGACCTCGGCGGCGCCGCCGTCTTCCTAGCCTCGTCTGCAGCAAACTACATCCACGGCATCGTCCTGCCCGTCGACGGCGGATGGCTTGCCCGGTAAATCATTTCGGAGACGATCATGACTCGCAAAGGTTTAGCCTTCGCTTTCGACCGTGAAACCGCCTGGGAGGCTGCAGGAGAGGGCATCCGCCGCAAGGTGCTGACCTACGACACGGGCGTGATGATGGTGCGCGTGGCCTTTGAGGCGGGAGCCGTCGGCGTTCCCCATTTCCATCCGCACGTCCAGTGCAGCCTGGTCGAGCAGGGTGTCTTCGACGTTACCATCGACGGCCGCACCGAACGGCTGAGGCAGGGCGACAGCTTCCTTGTCCCGCCGAATGCCGTCCATGGAGCGGTTGCCGTTGAGGCCGGCGTTCTCCTCGATGTCTTTACGCCGATGCGGGACGATTTCGTTGCAGCGGACGCGTGACGGATTCCGCTTAGTTGCCCGATAGGTTTGAAAGCCAGACCAAACCGTCCTCGGTGCGCCCGCGCGGCCGGTACTCGGCTCCGACCCAGCCCTGGTAGCTCAGGCTATCGAGTGTTCGGAAGATATCCCGATAATTGACCTCACCCTCGTCCGGCTCGGCGCGACTCGGCACCGCGGCGATCTGCACATGGCCGATGAGGTTCAGATGGGTCCTCAGCCGCGTGGTCAGATCGCCCTGGGTGATCTGCACGTGGTAGCAGTCGAACATGAGCTTGATATTGCGGCGCCCGGCCTGCTCGATGATGGCGGCTGCCTGCTCCACGTGGTGGAGAAAATACCCCGGCCGGTCGCGATGGTTCATCGGCTCGATCAGGATCGTCATGCCTGCCTGACCGGCCCTGTCGGCCGCCATCTGCAGGTTGGTGATGAAGGTGCGCTCGGCAGCCATCCGCTCATCGGCGGAAACGATCCCGGCGAGGCAGTGAAGCGCCGAGGCTCGGATCGTGCTGCCATATGACAGGGCTTGATCCAGGGCATGCTGGAACTCGCTCTCGCGGCCCGACAGGGCGGCCAAGCCGAAATCGCCCGCGGCGTTCCCGATGGGCATGTTCAAACCGAGCATGGTGAGGTCGTGGCTTGCCAGTGCCTCGCGCATGTCATGGGCGGGCACGTGGTAAGGCCAATGCATCTCGACGGCCTTGAAGCCGCAGGAGGCAGCGGCAGCGACCCGCTCGATCTCAGGGCGATCGGAGAAGAGAAAACCCAGATTGGCCGAGAAACGGGGCATGGTTCTTTCTGCTAAGATCTTTAGGATCTCAGGCTAGTCTCTCGACTTGCATCAGAGAAGCGGTATTTAGCCCGCATGGTCTCATTGCGAAGCTACACCATTCGCCAGTGCTTGATGGCTTTCGGCGCCGCCCTCGTGCTGCCGGGCCTAGTTTTCGCGGCCATCCTGCTGTGGCGCTATGCGAGCGCGGAGCGCCACCATTACGAGGAGGAAACCCTCGGCACTGCCCAGCGCATCATGGCCTCGGTCGACCGCGAACTCGTGGGAATCCAGGCGGCCGCTCAGGCGCTTGCAACCTCCTCGACCCTGCTCGAAGGCAATTTCGAGGCGTTCCAACGTCAGGCCCAGATGACCCTTCAATCCTGGTCGCGGGCGAAGCCGGACGACTATGCCATCGTGGTCCGTGACACCACGGGCCAGCAGGTCGCCAACACGCGTCTGCCCTGGGGCTCGCCCCTGCCGAAGGGAGCCAACCTTCCGATCGACCAGGAGGTGATCGCAACCAAGCGTCCCGTGGTCCAGGACCTCTTCACCGGCGCAACGGCCGCCCGGCCGATCATCAGCGTCAGGGTTCCTGTTCTCAGGGACGATACGGTGACTCACGTCCTGTCCATGGCGGTCGAACCCCGGCGGATCGCGGACGTCCTGCAAGCCGAAGGTCTTCCAGGCCAATGGGTTGCTACGGTCATCGACAGGGCAGACCGCGTGGTGGCCCGGTCCCGCCGGCATGAATCATTTGTCGGAACGGCCGCACCTGACGAGTTCCTCAGGGCGGCCCGGGAGGATGGAGGGATTTGGGAGGGACACAATCTAGAGGGCACTGAGGTTCTCGGGGCTTATTCGCGCTCGGAGCTGTCGAATTGGACGACCTTCGTGGGTGTTCCCGCCGAGATCGTCCAAGCCCCTCTGCGCCGCTCCCTCTGGACCCTATTCGGGCTCGGCATGGGCCTGCTCGGGCTCTCCTTCCTTCTCGCCCTTGGCTTCGGAAAACGCATCGCCGATCCTGTCCAGGGGTTGGTCAGCCTGGCGCAGCGACTCGGCCGTGGCGAGCCGCTTGCCGCGGCATCGACCGGACTGACGGAGATCGATCGGGTCGGCGAGGCCCTGACCGGCGCCTCGGCAGAATTGCGCAGCCGCGAGACTGCGTTGGCCCGAAGCGAGGCCCGCCTGCGTGCCACTCAGAACAATGCGGCCGTAGGCATTGCCGAGGTGGACAGGGACGGACGATTCGTCTCCGTCAATGAGGCACGCTGCAAACTGACCGGCCATACTCATGAGGAACTGCTCGGCCTGCACTTCGGCCACGCGGCCGATCCTTCGACGCTCGAACAGGATCTTGACCTGTTCAGTCGGCAGGTCGCCGGCGACTTCGACACCTATACGACGGACAGCAAGTTCCACCACAAGAGCGGCAGGAGCGGCTGGGCCCGCGTGACCAGCACGGCAGTCCGGGATGCGGAAGGAGAGTTCCTTTATGCGGTGCGGGTGGTCGAGGACGTCACGGAGCGTCGGGAGGCCGACCGGCGCCAGAGGCTTTTGATCGACGAGCTGAATCACCGGGTGAAGAACACCCTTGCAACGGTCCAGTCCCTGGCCTGGCAGGCTGCGCGTCCCGGAGTGCCGCCCCAGGTGGCGCAGCAGCGTTTCCAGGAGCGCCTGCTGGCACTCTCGCGCACGCACAACCTCCTCAATGAGACCCATTGGGAGGGAGCCTCCTTCAGGACGATTCTGGAAACTGAGCTCCAGCCCTATGCAACGGCTCCCTCGCGCATCCGGCTCCACGGCCCTGAGGTGCAGCTTTCTCCGAAATCAGCAGTGGTGCTGGGGATGGCGATCCACGAGCTTGCCACCAATGCCGTCAAGCACGGAGCCCTGTCTCTGGCGTCCGGCCAGGTGCAGGTTGACTGGAAGATCAATGAAGCGGGCAGCGAGCCCAATCTCGCCCTCGAGTGGTGCGAACGGGGCGGACCCCTGCTCGAGGGTCAACCGAATTCCGGATTTGGCTCTCGCCTGCTGCGACAGACAATCATTCAGGAACTCGCTGGCGAGTTGACAGTCAGGTTCGAGCGTGAAGGCATGCGCTGCACGATCGCCATTCCGATCGGATCGGCCAGTCAGCAGGCGGCCTGAGTGGAGAGGCACTGGCCGCCTAGTTTGATCAGACTATCCGGCGGGATTGACGATGCTGCCAATCCCGCCTGTTTGGACACCTGCCGGGTCTACTGCCGCGGCGTGTTCGGCGGTGTATTGCCAGGGGTGTTCACGTTCTGCGGAGGCGGGTTGGTGTTGCCCACAGCGCCGGCACGGTTGGCATCTGCGCTGTAGCGGAACTCGGGCGCGTTCTGCAGGTCGGCCTTGGTCATCTTCACCATGGCGCGCGCCGGTGTGTTGGCATCGCTGCCGGACGTTGCCGTGGCGCCTCCAGCAGTCGTGCCCGCCGTGCCTGCGCCGCCCAAGGTTCCGGCTGCTCCGGGAGACCCGGTGGTGCCTGCGGCTGTGCTGCCGGTGGTGGCAGGCTGGCCCGCCCCGCCGGTGGCGGTGCTCGGCACGGTCGTATCGGCCGTATTCGTGCGCTGCCCGGTGTTGGCGGAGGCCTGAACCTCCTGGTTCGACATCCACTGCACCTGGTCGAACGGGATGGCCACATCCTTCTGGCCGATGCCCAGGAAGCCGCCCACGCCTACCACGAGACCATGGATCTTGCCCTGGCGGTCCACCAGAACCTCGTCGATGTCGCCGATCTTCTGGTTGTCGGCCCCGTACACGTCGATGCCCATCAGCTGCGAGCCGCGCATCAGGTCCGGCGGCATCTGCGTCATGACTTGGCCGGGCCCGACTGGCTGTGTGGGAGCCGTCGTCTGGGCCAAGGCCGATCCGACCAACAGGGCGGTTGCGGCAAGGCCTGCCGCAAGCTGCATCCTCATCATGTGATTCTCCTTCGAGCAGGGCGTCTTGGGACGCTCTCAAGGAAAACGGATGAGCTCGGACAAGGTTCTACGGCATTCCAGCGCCTTGTGCTGCGGTTGTAGCCAATCGGCAGCCGGACGATCCGCTCAGCTCTTGTTTGGTCCTGCCCCACTGGGACAGATCACGTCGGCCCGCACCGTAAACGTATCAGGATCGGTTCGCTCCGGGGCAGGGGCGTCGTAGATGATGAGCAGGGCGCCATTGCCTGCCTCAGGCCAGAGCTCAATGCCCTCCGGGTGGTCCACATGCAGCCGGTAAGGCAGCTCCGCGATCGTCTCGATCCGCTCGGGAGCGATCACGCCGGAGCCGTCATCATGGGCCGCGTTCCGCCACCGCAGGACAAAGGCCGGCCCTTCCAGAGACATCGTCGGGCCGACAAGCAGAAGGAGATCATCCTCCTCAAACCGCATGTCGCGGATACCCAGACCTCGGGTATCGAGAAGGTGCTTGCGATAGCGCCTCTCACCATCGATGCGACCCGCCTTCAGCCGGTCCGGAGCTTTTTGTTTCAGCTCCAGCTCAAGGATGACGGCGTGCCCGCGCAGCACAGGGCCGCGCAGCCCAAGCCAGACCCGGTTGCCGCGCACCGCCAGCCCTTCGATGTCGAAGCCGTTCTCCTTGGAGGGGATGTTCAGAAACGGCCCAAGATGCCGATCGGACGCAAGCCAACGCTCAAGGGCGCTCCGCTTCTTGCCCAGCTTGAGCCAGGCGGCCTGTCGTTCCCCGTCTGACCGCGCTGGAGAGAAGAGCCCTGGAGCCTCTTCCACGAGCGGGATGCGCCCCAGGAAGTAGCGGTTGGGCTCGCGTTCGATCTCCTCCATGTTCTGGAGAGCTTCAGCGCTGTCGTTCTCATCGCGCTTGGGCTTGGAACGCTTGAGCGAGTGGGATCCCACGATCCAGAGGAAGCTGCCATCGGCACAGAGGCCTTCGATATCCATCTCGCCGTCCGCTCCGGCAGGAAGGTCGACCAGCGCGTCCAGGACGTAATGCTGATGATCCCCAAAGCTGCCGTCATCCAGGCGCCGGAGACGTTCGACGCTGGCGGTCTCGTCACAGGCGAGAAAGAGACAATTGCCGATCCGGGTGACGGCCGAGAGATCCTTGTGGAGCGGATCCTCCAAATGCCGAATCGGCTTCCAATCGGAAAAGGCGAGGGGAACTTGTGCGACAGTTTCTGCAAGGCTGGTGTCCGACACGACGGCTCCTGGTGCGCGGGTACTGGAGCGACAACGCTCCAGATTGCATATAAGCCCCTTCGGCTCAGGACCTTCTGCTCGATCAGAACTCCTTCGGCAGCACCACCGAGAATTCCTGATCATTTTCGTCGACGAAATAGATATCGGTGCTGAAGCCCTGATCGTCGATGAAGTGCAGGACGCGCGACGGCTCACTCAGAGCATAGGGAACGAGAAGCGTGACCAGGTTGTGCTGTCGGGCAGCGGGCATGTCGGCAGCAAGATGCCATTGCAGTGGAAGGCCTTCGATCTCCGCCGGGTCAACGTCCGGAAAGCCCTGGTGCTGCCGGAGAACGGGCTTGCCCGCGCTGCTGAAGACAAAGTGACCGTAAAGGCCTGCCTGCTTGCCAGTCACCCGGAAGGTCTGGCCGCCGATCTCCATCTCGTGCTCGGTGTGGAACAGGAACGTGATCGGCTCCGGCTCGTCGAGCGAGATCCGGTCAACGATCACGAAGTAGCGCTCGCGCACGAAATGCACGTCCCGTTGCGCCAGCTTCACTCCGGGATTGAGGGACCGGTACGCGGCGGTGGCGTCTCCGCTCATGAAGATGCTTGTGGCATTCTGCTTCACGGCGAGAAGTTTGCCTGAGGCTGCTTTGCCCAGTGCCTTGTCGCGTTCTGCGTACTGGCCCTTGCCGCCGATCAGGATTGCGTTCTTGGAACGCGTCTGACGGCGCCAGAGGCGATGCATGGTGGAGTTGAACGCCACGTAATAGCCGCCCTGGATGGCCAGATCCTCGCCAAAGGCACGCAGCAGGAACGCATTCTGGTCGCCGTGGCTATGGCTCAGGGAGCCGTAGGGACTGCTCTTGAACACAAACTGAAGGTGGCGTGCGGGATCGCCCATGTCCTTCTGAAGAGCGACCCAGCCGACATCGTGGAACACGTGCAGCAGCGGGAGATCCGTCGGCGGCCTGGCCTCGACGGCGTTAAGATCGTGGGCGTATTGCAGGTCCTCGAAGGCGAAGTCCCACCAGCCGTAATTGTAGAACAGGTCCTCGGTGCCTGGATCGTCGCGCTTCACCTGCTCAAAGTACCATTGGTAATGGCCGTTGCCTGTCGCCCCGGCGAACTGGCGCATGTTGTAGCCGGTCTTGAGACTTGGCGGATCCCCCATGGTGGAATCGTCACCGAAGCAAGTGCGGCGCACTCCTGGCGCCTTGGTGTAGAGGGGGAAGTTGCCGGTGGCCTGGAAAAAGGTTCGCTGCAGAACGTCAACGCCGTAGTAGTTGCGGATGAGACCGGCCGCCTCCAGCAGATAAGCCATACCGGTCGTCCAGTAATGCGGTCCTTCCGCCCAGCCGCCATCCCTCGCGCCCCAGGGAGCGTAGATGCTGAACAGATACTCGACCGTGTAGTCGAGCCAGTCCTGGACCTCCTTGTCCTCATCGTCCAGCAAAGCGATGCAGCAAGGTGTCAGCACGGCCGACAGGGCTCGCACCGCATGACTGTCATAAGGAAAGATGTGGATGCGGGCATGGCCGATGACATGGTCGGCGATTTCGCGGGTTCTCGCGAGGAGGGCCGCCCGGACGATCATCCGCTCCTGCGCATCGAGACAGCCGTAAAGCCAATCGTAACCCCAGGCGAGGGCGCCCGCCACGCGAAACGCCGCCTCGTCGTTATAGGCCCGGGATGTCGGCCCGAGCACATCCCAGTCGGCGACAGCGAGAAGCCATTCCTTGGCCCGTACGAGAAGTTCCTCGTCTTCCAGCAGGCGGCCGGCGATCGCCAAGTGCCGTATGGCGTAGATCACCTCCTGGCAATCGATGTACATCTGCCGCCACAGGGAGGCGACCCGCTTGTTGTTGGGATAGGGAGCAGGCTCCGCGATGATGGGCCGGTCGATCCATGGCTTGACTGATCGTTCGTAGAAATTCCGGAATCCGCAATGGTCCGGATCATCCTTCAGGGCCGCGGCAAAGGCGCGGGTCTTGTCCTGGTTCAGCCAGAGTCGCGGATGGGACGGAAGGGCGGCCCTGGCCCGGGCCGTGCCGGATGGGAGCGGCACCGGATCCAAGCCTGCTGGCACAGTAAAGCAGCGGCTCTCGCTCCAGGCGCTCGCAGGAGCACCCTCGTCTGGGTCCCAGACGGCGTAAGCCCACGAATATTCCCCCGGATCATAGGCGTGATCCGGCGTGAAAAAGTTTCTCGGCAGGTTCTCGTAGATGAAGAGGGGCCTGCTGTTCACGCTGCGGCCCTCTGTCACCTTCAGAACGTAGCATGACCCTTCGTCCAGAGTGGGAAGCCACACGAACCGCGGCGGGTTCTCGTAGACCTCTTCGGCATCCGGTGTGTATTTCACCGTCAGCGTACCGGCCTTCGGCTGGTCGAGGATGGTCTGCTTGGCGGCGGAATGCGGGGAGACGCTGGTCGACATGAGGACGGATCCGATAGTGAGGAGCCGCCAGCCCGGAGGCTGGCGGCGAACGTTCAGCGATATTGGCGGTCGTAGGCTTTCTGCATGACGGCAAGAACCTGATCCAAGCCGAGTTTCTTCAGCTGGGCGTTGTAGGTCTCCCAGTCCTTGTCCACATCCCGGGAGCCCAGGATCCAGGCCTGCATCTGCTCGATCATGAAGGTTTGTATATTGGGCATGTGACGGTCGAAGATCTGACGCTCGTCCGTTGTCATGCTCACGCCGAGGAACTCGTCGATGAGGTAGTTGCCTTTCTCGTAGAGCTCGATGCCCTTTAGTGCGTTCTCGTCGGTCCATTGGCGCTCATACTCATAGTCCTGCCAGAAGCCGATCGGGATCTGGGCACCGATGTCCCACATCTGCGCATTCACCGGCGCCTTGGCACTCAGGATCTCCGGCTTGTAGCGAGGCTTGCCGTCCACCATGTCGTAATGCTGCCCCTCGACACCGAAGTTCGAGAGAAGGCGGCCTTGCGGTGTGAAGTAGAAGTCGAAGAGCTTGATCGTTTCGACCGGGTTCTTGTTGGCGACAGTGATCGCCCAGCCATCGGGCCGCAGACGGGCGCGACGGTTCTCGTTGATGCGCTTGCCCGAGGCACTGGCCGGCGGGGCAATCGCCAGGAACTTCATGCCCGGCACCTTGTCCTTGAGGCTGGTGTTGTAGCTGGCGGTCGAGGCGAACCAGTCATAGGTCATGCCGCCTTGATTGGCACCGAGAAGCGCCTCGCGGGCGCGAGCTCGGCGGGTATAGACCTCCTTGTCGATGAGACCTTCCGCATACCATTTGGCGATGTTGCGGATGCCGGTCCGATAATTGTCGCCTGAATAGGGATGTCTAACCTTGCCGTTGTCGATATAGAAGTCATGCGCTGCGTCCGAGCCGCTGGATCGGCCGTCCCAAAGGACCACAAGGCGCTGGAGTTCAGAGTCGGGCTCGCGGATGAAGAGCGGGACCTCATCCTTCTGGCCATTCCCATTCGGGTCGCGCTCGCGGAAGGCCTTCAGCACCGTGTAGAGCTCATCGACCGTTTGCGGCGGCTGCAGGCCTAATTTTTCCAGCCAGTCGTAGCGGATGAACCAGCCGCGGGCGTATTTTCCGTCTGGAATATAGGGTACCCAGTAGATGTTCCCGTCCGGCGCCGTGATGGCTTTGCGCACGGTCTCGTTCTCGGCGAGGAACCGCTTCAGGTTCGGGGCGTGCTGGTCGATGAGCTTGTTGAGGGGCTGGAAAGCGCCCTCCATTCCATAGCGCACGAAATCGTGCCGGAGCTCATTGCCTGCAACGATGTCCGGCAGGTTGCCGGAAGCCATCAGGAGGTTGAACGCCTCCCGGCTGAGGGTGGTGGCCTTCGACGCGACGTTCTTCAGCTTGATGCCCGTGAGCCGGTTCAACTCCTTGGCCACGGGCCAGTCGTCGTTCCACACGTACTTGTCGCGAAAGTGCATGTGGATCGTCAGTTCGAGCGGCTTATCGGTGATCTTGGTCGTCTTGGCGTCCTGAGCCGCGGCGGGCGCTGCGGCCAGCAAGGCCGACAGCAGCGCGGCCGTCATCATCCTTTTCATCGTAGTCCTCCAGTAGCGTTTCCCTTGGGGCTCGCCGACCCGGCGCGGCGTTCCCTCGTCATTCTTTGACTCCGCCGAGTGTGATGCCTTTGTTGAAGTATTTCTGGACGTATGGAAAAACGATCACGATGGGCAGGATCGACACGACCATGATGGCCGCCGTGATCGTCTCGAACGAGTAGTCCGTCGACATGAGCCCGCTGGCGAAGCTGTCGTCGCTGCGCATGTCGACGATCGTCCGCTTCAGGTAGACCTGAAGCGGGACCTTCTCCTCGCTGCGCAGAAGCACCATGGCCCAGAAATAGCCGTTCCAGCGGGAGACGAGGCACAGGAGCGCGACCGTGATGATCGCCGGTTTGGCAAGCGGGATGAAGATCTTCCACAGCAACTGGAAGTCGCTCGCACCGTCGATCCGGGCTGCCTCCTCGAACGAGGCCGGCACGGATTCGAAGTAGTTGCGCAGAAGGATCACGTTGAAGGCGTTGCAGGCGAAGGCCAGGACGATGCCGAGGCGCGCGTCGAGCAGACCGAGATCGCGGACGTTGAGGAAGAATGGGATGAGCCCGGCATGGAACCACATGGTGAAGGCGATCATGAAGCCGATGACGCGGCGCCCCCTCAGCCGCGCCCGCGACAGCGCAAAGGCGCCCGGCACCATGATGAGGAGGCTCGTGATGGTGCCGAAAAAGGCGTAGAACAGCGTGTTGCCGTAGGCGATCCAGAACTTCTGGTCCGCGAGCACATACTCGTAGGCGGCGAGCGTGACGTCCACCGGCCAGAGCGTGACCTGGCCTGACGTGACCGCAAAGCCGGAACTCAGCGACGCCGACAGGATGTAGATGAAGGGATACAGGGTGCTCAGCACAAAGAGCAGGAGGAGCGCCGTGTTGGCGAAGCCGAAGATCCTGTCTCCCCGGGTATAGAGATTGAAAGGTTCGTGTGAGGTGTCGGAGGTGAGTGCACGAGAGGACATACTGGAACCTCACCAGACCGAGTGCTGGCTGTAGCGACGGCTCAGCCAATTGGCGCCCACCACGAGGACGAGGGCCACGACCGCGTTGAAGAGATCCGCCGCCGTGCCGAGCGCATATTGATTGTTCTGGAGGCCCGCACGGTAAATGAAGGTCGAGATCACATCGGCGGTCTCGAAGGTGGCGGGCTGGTAGAGCAGGATGATATATTCGAAATTGACCTCGATGAGCTGGCCGACACGGATGATCAACATGATCATGATCACCGGGAGGAGCGAGGGCAGGGTGATGTAGCGGATCATCTGCAGGCGCGAGGCGCCGTCCATGCGGGCGGATTCATAGAGCGCCGGATTGATGCCGGCGATGGCCGCCAGATAGACGATCGAGTCGAAGCCGGCCTCCTTCCAGATATTGGAGCCGATGAAGATCGGGCGGAAATACTCCGGAATCGTGAGGAAGTAGATCTTCTCAAAGCCGAGGCGATCCAGGATGATGTTCACGATTCCGGTCGTTGGCGATAGGAAACTCACCACGAGACCGGCGATGATCACCACCGAGATGAAATGCGGCAGGTAGGTGATGGTTTGGGCGATCCGGCGAAATCCTTGGTGGTGGATCTCGTTGAACATCAGGGCCAGGACGATCGGAACCGGGAAGGCGAAGACGAGCGAGTAGAAGCTGATGAGGAGCGTGTTCTTAACCGCCCGCAGGAAGTACTCGTTGCTGAAAAGGGCGACGAAATTATCGAAGCCGATCCACGGACTGCCCTCGATCCCACGGAACAGGCTGTATTGCTTGAACGCGATCTGGAGCCCGTACATCGGCGTGTAGAGGAAAACCACGAACCAGATGATCATGGGGGCGAGCAGCACATAGAGCTGCCAGTCCCGGCGCATGTCGCTGAGCAGAGTGCGAACCGCCTTGCGGAAGTCGTATCCTGGACCGGTCGAGGAAAAGGCCGGTGGCGTGGCGAGTTCAGGCGTCGCGATGACGCCGTCCATGATTCTCACGGATCCGCCGCCGCTCTCCCTGTCGAGTGCCGCGTCTGCCATCCTGCCTTCCTCCCTTCGCCTCCGCTTCTGTTCTTGGCTTATGCGGAGAGTCTGAACCGTGGGCGTTCCCGGTTGATCGCCTCGAAGAGCGCCCAGAACTCCGGGTTCTCCCCAAGCTCCCAAACTTTGGTCTCGATGCTGCCGAGATGGGCGCGCATGGCTTCCTCGGCTTTGGCCGGGTCCTTGTCGGCGATCGCCGACGTGATCGACCGATGCTGGGCCAGAACCCGATCCGTGGCGCGGATGTTCAGGCGCTGCTTGAGGCTGCGGATCCGGTCGATCTCGACCTTCGCGGTCTCAAGGAGCTGAATGACTCCTGGCAATTTTGCGGCTTCGATGACGAGGAAGTGAAACTCCTCGTCGAGGTGCCTGAACGCCGTGTAATCCTCGGCTGCTATGACCTCTTCCTGACGGGCAAGGCAGGCTTTCAGGTTGCAGACGTCCTCGAGACTCCGCTCCTCGGCCGCGCGCTTGGCTGCGCCGCTCTCGAGTTGCAGACGGACGAAGCAGCCTTCCATGAAGCGATCGAGATTAATCGGCGCCACATAGGTCCTGCTTTTTGGAACGACCGTGACGAGTCCTTCCTCGGACAGCCGGATGATCGCCTCGCGCACCGGCGTCTTGCTGACCTCCAGGCACGCGGCCACGTCTTTTTCCGACAGGGTCTGCCAGGGAAGCAGAATGGTTTCGAGGATGAGGGTCCTCAAGGCCCTGTGGATCTGCACGACGAGCGGACCACCCCCGGCCAGAAGGCTGGGCTGAAGGACGTCTGTAAGCGGTCTTTCAACGGGCAGCGCCATAACAGAGATATCACCTTATAGTTCTAAGATATCAGTTGACGGGGCTCTGGCAAGAGACATTTGATGGCAAAAGCGTTCACGAGCGCATTGCCTGCAGGGAGGCCGCCATGTCTTCAGAGTTCCAGTTTGCCGGAAAGACCGTCCTGATCACCGGCGGGGCATCCGGGATCGGTGCCGCCGCTACCCGCGCCTTCGCCTCAAACGAGGCAAAGGTGGCTTTCACCTATATGACGAGCGCCGAGGAAGCCGGAACCTTGGAGCGTGATCTCAATGGCTCGGAGCGCCAGGTCATGGGCATCAAAGCCGACATGACGGATCCCGCCAGCGTTGCCGACGCGTTCAGGAGGGCCGAGGAGGCGTTTGGACCGGTCGACATCCTGTTTGCCAATGCTGGCGGCCTGCTCAAGCGCAGCCGCTGTGTCGATGCGTCCTTGGATCTCTGGCAGGAGGCGATTGCCGTCAACCTGACGGGCACGTTCCTCGCCTGTCAGCTGGCTCTGCGCAGCATGGAGCCCCGGAAGTCAGGAACCCTCGTGCTGATGTCCTCGCTTGCCGCGTTCGACGGCGGTGGCCCCGGCGCCTCGCATTACGCGGCGACCAAGGGTGCGGTCGCGACTTATGTCCGGGCGCTGGCGAAGGAAGTCGGCCCGCTGGGGATCCGCGTGAACGGGGTAGCGCCCGGCCTTATCGGCACACGCTTCCATGATGTGTTCAGCACGCCCGAGGGGCGCAAGGCAACGGTCGAGCGAACCCCTCTCCGCCGGGAGGGGACTCCGGAGGATGTTGCCGAAGCGGTGCTCTTCCTCGCGTCAGACCGCGCCTCCTATCTGTCTGGAGAAATCCTCCAGATCAACGGCGGCCTCGGCATGATCTGACGAACAGCGCGCCTCGCTCTCTCGCATCACAAGCAGGGGTTACTGGCTGCCGTGAAAGAGAAGCGTCAGGTCTCCCCCGAGCCCGCTTGAGGCGAGAGGGCGCCTTGATGCGATCACCGCCTCGATGCTGGGCGAGGGGAAGCGGCTCTGGTAGATTTCAAGCCAGGCGATGCGGTTGGGCGGGACGGTGCCGTCGCCCGAAAAAGCCTCCTGCTTCGTGCCCGCGGCCTTCTCGAAGAAGGACGGGTCGTCAAGGGATGCAACCACCCGGTCCGCCAGCCGCCTCAAGGCGCCATTGTTTTCCGCATAAAGGTCGACACCTCGGCTGCGCGCCAGTTGCGCAGTAGCAACGAGCGGTTCCGCTGCGTAGATATGGTAGTCGCGGGCACGCTTTCCCCGGCTGATTTCGAGCGGCAATGTGCCTTCCGGGGTGATCTGCGAAAGGCCGATGCGGGCGCTCTCAACGCCCCAATCGGCCAAGCGCTTGTCATCGGCGGCGATGCCTGCCGCAGTGGCGGCAAGGCCTGCCCAGTAGCGGTGGTTGTTCCGCCCTGAGACCTCGTGGTTCTCATCCATGAAGTTGACCACTTGCTGGCCGAGTGCCTTGAGCCAGGCTTCGACCCGCTTTTTCTTGTCTTTCTGCAGGTCTGGAGCATTCCGGATCTGGAGATAGGCCAGCGCGAAGCCGCCGAGGGTCTGGCCCAGATTGAACAGGGCTTGCTTCGAGCGCATGTCGGTCATTGCATTCGCCGAAGCCCAACGCTCCAGCCAATCAAGCGCACAAGCGGCTGCCGCCGGATTTGAGCGCACATAATCGTTGGCGATTTGCACCAGCCCTTTGGCGTAAGCCCGAAGCGGCACCACAGCCTTCAGGTAGGTCTCGTTGGCGTTTTCATCGACCGTCGCGCGGAAGCTATCGGCCTGCTTATACTTGCTCTGCGTCTCAAGGGTGATCACAGGCGCTCCAGGCATCTCGCATTTGTATTCCGGCTCCGCCTGCCCCCTGTCCTTGCCGAGAGCCGGCACGAGGTACCCCGCCCCTTGCGCTTGACCCGGTGCTGCCTGCAACAGGGCGAGGAGAACCGCACCAAGTCGGACGCTGCACAAGACCCGATCGCTGGAACCGAGAGGCATATCCTGCTCCTGTTGCACCTGTCTGCCTTGGACAATGTGGCGGAGTTGCCGACCAGCTTCCAGGCAGATCCAGAGTTGCAGTTCAAGATTATAGGGAAGTAGGGCCTGCGGAGGCCATGAGAAGCAGCCATACCAGTTGTTGCCATATGGTGTGACCGCTCCCATCTCTCTGATGAATGGACAATCCCGTTACCCGATCCCACCACCTTGAAGCCGCCGCGATGATCGCTGCGGATGGCAGCGTGCGACGCGTGGGTGTCGAGGTGGAGTTTCTCGGTCCCAGCGCCAGTGCCGCCGCCGCCGCCCTTGCCCGGGATCTGGGCGGGGTCGTCGAACCCGAGGACCCTCACGCCATCAAGGTGCGCGGCACCCGCTTGGGCAACCTGTCGGTCGAATTGGATCTCCGTCATATCCATCCCGCTCGCCACCCGCACCTGGATGTCGGGCTTGGTCGCCGCGGTGCTGCATTCTTGGGAACCCTCGTCTCGCCCTTTGTCCCGCGGGAGCTGATCACCGCACCCATCCCTGCGGCTCAGCTTGGCGATGTGGACAAAGCTCTTGCAAGCCTTCGGTCCGTGGGCGCTCGAGGCCGTGGCGTCATCTTCCAGAACTCGCTCAGCCTGCACTTCAACATCGACCCGCCAAGCCTCGATGCGCGGACACTCACGGCTTTCCTGAAAGCATTTCTTCTGGTCAGCGACGATCTCAGGCGGCAGACCGCTGGGGGCAGCCTAAGGCTCGCGCTTGCGCTCCCACCGGATTACCCTGGGAGCTACAAGGAGCGCGTCCTTGCTCCGGGTTATTGGCCCAGCCTGCCGGACCTCACCGCCGATTATCTGGCAGCCAATCCGACCCGCCAGCGTGCCCTCGACCTCCTGCCGGTGCTCGCCTACCTGAACGAGGCGCAGGTGCGCCAAGCGCTTCCACGCGAGAAGATCGGCCCACGGCCGGTGTTCCATTACCGGCTTCCGCATGCCTATCTCGGCGACCTGGATTGGAGCATCCTCCCGGATTGGCATGGCTGGCTCAAGGTAGAGCGCATCGCTGCCGAGCTTGTTCAAGGCGAGGTCAACCCAAGGGAGTTCGTCTGACCCGGCGAGGGGAGGTTTCAGAGTATCCGAATCATGGGTGTCTCGGGATCGAGCCGCCTGAAGACAGCAGGCGGGAGCAGTCGCTTTTGACGGGATGCCGGCTAATGCTTGCGGGCTTGCACCAGATAAACGGGCACCGTTGTCTCTCCGAGAGCCTTGCAGGCTTCCAGGCGATGCAAACCCTCGACCAGGACGAAACGCTTTCCATCCGGCCGCACGAGAATAGGCGCCTCCTGACCTTTGGCCAGCATGCTCTCGGCAAGGGCTTCAACCTTCTGCGGATCGAGAGTTTGCCGCCGTTGGACAGGCACGTAGACATCTTGGATGGCAATCATCTGCTTCTTCATCATCTGTGCTGCTCCTGGCCCAAGTCTCGTGTCCATGAATGCTTATTCCGGCCATGTTCCGGGTGGGAATACTATCGAAGCAAGCAATTCGGCGTGAAAGTTACGTGCCGGTTTTGCTAGGGTACGAAGCACGCGTGACGGTGTCCTTCTAGCTTCGCGTCTGCGAGGCCGTTGTTCCCCCTGGCTTGGTCGCAATCCAGATCGTGTGTCTTGCGCCACCGCGTGCTCCATTGGCGCGCGCACCGACCTCGTCAACGCCAAACCCCACATTGCGCAGGCGCCGGGTGAAGGCGCTGTTCGGCGCCGATGACCACACAGCCAGGACGCCACCGGGTGTGAGGGCCGCGCGGGCAGAGCTGAGCCCCGGCAGGTCGTAGAGGCTGTCATTGGTCTTGCGTGTCAGGCCTTCGGGTCCGTTGTCGACGTCGAGCAGAATGGCATCGTAAGCAGACCGGCTCGATCTTATCAGGCGCCCGACATCTCCCTCATAGATGCTGACACGCGGATCTGTGAGGCTGTCGCCGAACACTTCGGCCATGGGGCCCCGCGCCCATGCCACAACGGCGGGCAGGAGCTCAGCCACGGTGACCTGGGCTTCAGAGCCGAGTTCAGCGAGCGCGGCGCGAAGCGTAAAGCCCATCCCCAGCCCACCGATGAGAATCGTTGGGCGCTCGCGGTCTCGGAGCCTCAGGCAAGACAGTCTGGCCAGCGCCTCCTCGGAGCCGCTCAGGCGGCTGTTCATCAGCTCGTTGCTGCCCAGCATGATGGAGAATTCGGCACCACGCTTCTTGAGACGCAGCTCGCCCCCGTCACCAGGGATTTTTGCCGTGTCGAGTAACACCCAGGGGATCATGAAGTGCTGGTGCCCGCAAGTTCGTCGGTAGGATCATCTCAGTCCTGAGGCGCCTTGTCGAGGAGATGATCGAAGTCGGCCAGGACGCGGTCAATGAGCTTGCGGCGACGGAGATCGCTTGCATCCAGGCTCTGCGCGAAGAGGCCAAGCAGGTAGCGCGCCTTCTCGGCCGCTTCATGCCAATCGCTGGCGGGTGCGGCGGCCAGCAGGTCTTCGAGTTCTGCTTGTCTCGTTCGCAGCGCTTCCTGGTCGGCTTCGACCTCGGACCGGAGACGTCGAAGGTCGGTTGCCTTCTGAGCCGCCATGCCGCGATGAGCATCGAGATTGGTGAGTTGATCGGCCATTATCTGCTCCTCCGTATCCGCTGCCTGAATACCTCTTAGTGGTCGACTGCTTATGCGCGCTCAGTCAACAGGCGTGCCAGCGTCTTGGCCAAGCGCTCATTCTGTCCAACGGGCTCAGGCGTCACATCGTGCCATCGATGCGCTCGAAGCGACCAGCCGATGTCAGAGAGACTGCCGAGCGGCTCGTGCGGCCAAGCGGGCTCGCCTGTCGGCGTCAGAATCATGAATTGTCGTGAGGCCTTCATGCCCACGCGGGCAACGTACAGGACCTCGTCGTCTCGCCGAAGCAGCGCGATCGGATCGTAGATCTGCGACCCTTGGAAGAAGGCGTCGCCGCTGGTCAAATCTCGGATGCCCGTGCTGCGATCTCGCTTTCGCGCACGGCGCGCTCGCCGAAGCCGGACGATTTGATCCGGTATGAGACTTCACCGGTCTGGTCGGCGGGCATAAGGCGGGTCACCTCGTAGATGCCGCTTGCACTTGCACGCTTGTCCGAAATACGCGGATGGACGATCCGGACCAACTGATGAATCTGAAATTTATGGGACATTCGTTCCTCGTGGAATTCGGTTGCCGTTGGGCAGGGCAGGGCAGCGCAGGTCGCTGCTAAAGGGATCTGCCGGTCAAACGAAAAAGCCGCCCCACGGGGGCGGCTTCAGGGCTGAGCGGCTCAGGCGTATGCGCTGGGCCGGCCATCAACGATCAGGCGGTCTGAATGTTGTTGACGGCGATCTTGCCGGAGCGGCGGTCTTCAGCGGTGTCGAAGGAGACCTTCTGGCCCTCAACGAGGCCGCGCATTCCGGCGCGCTCAAGGGCCGTGGCGTGGACGAACACGTCCTTGCTGCCATCGTTCGGCTGGATGAAGCCGAAGCCCTTCATGTCATTGTAGAATTTTACTGTGCCCATAAGCATTGGGGTGACCTTTCGCGATTGTTGCAGATGCACGTGAGCGACGCCACGCAAAAGCGTGGTTTCAACTCGGTTCGTCGATGTGATGGTAAGAAAGTCCGAACGTGCGCCTGGAAGAACCAAAAGCGAAACGACCCGATTGTCCGGCCAAAATCCGATAAGAACTATATAGATGTTTTCCTGATCGATAGCAAGCGCTGCTTATTATTTCATTTATCTATTCCGATATCAGCAGAGTTCGGCTCAAGTGAGAGACGAAACTGTGCTGGCCAGAGATCGTGATCGCCAAATATCATTGATCTCGTCCATGGCATGCCCTTCGCGCCTCAAGGGAGGGTGGATGGCTACCCGGCCTCCAGGATGAGAACAGCAATGCGATGCCACAAGCGTGTCAAACAATCGTCTTAAGCTCGGCCTTGCGCTCTGCCTGCGCAAGGAGAAGACGATGAGCACGATCACAACTCGGGATGGTACGCAGATTTTCTACAAGGACTGGGGCTCACGCGACGCTCAGCCCATCGTCTTCCATCATGGCTGGCCGCTCAGTGCCGACGACTGGGACAGCCAGATGCAGTTCTTCTTCGATAAGGGCTTCCGTGTGATTGCCCACGACCGCCGCGGCCACGGGCGGTCGACCCAGACCGCGCATGGCAATGAGATGGATACCTATGCCGCCGATGTCGCCGAACTGGCCGCAGCCCTTGACCTGAAGCAGGCCATCCATGTCGGCCATTCCACCGGTGGCGGCGAGGTCGCGCATTATGTCGCCCGCGCGGAACCCGGCCGAGTTGCCAAGGCCGTGTTGATTGGGGCCGTGCCGCCGGTGATGGTCAAATCGGACAAGAATCCTGGCGGCCTGCCTATCGAGGTCTTCGATGGCTTCCGCGCCCAGCTCGCGGCCAACCGCGCTCAGTTCTATCGAGATGTCGCTGCCGGTCCGTTCTATGGCTTCAACCGTCCCGGCGCGAAGGTCTCCGAGGCGGTCATCGACAATTGGTGGCGCCAGGGCATGATGGGCGGCATCAAGCCCCATTACGATTGCATCAAAGCCTTCTCTGAGACTGACTTCACCGAGGACCTCACGAGAATCGACGTGCCTGTGCTCATCATGCACGGGGACGATGACCAGATCGTCCCGATTGCCGACTCGGCCCTGCTGGCAGTGAAGCTCGTCAGGAATGGCACGCTCAAGGTGTATGATGGCCTTCCCCACGGGATGTGCACCACGCACCCGGAGATCATCAACCCGGATCTCCTCGCCCTCATTCAAAGCTGATCGGGCCGCGAGACTCGTGATGGATCAAGGGCCGGGCCTCACGTCGCGAGGCAATGATCCGCAGAGCCCAGGTTGATAACGAAGCGCCTGCCTTGCTCCCCGAGGCAGGCTCCTCATCTGCAAAGTTTAATGGTGCTTCCACGCGTGTACCGCCCATGTGCCCTCGGTCAGCATGAACCCTATGTCGGGCAGATCTTAAGGTGAGCAAGAATGGCGGAGAGGGGGAGATTCGAACTCCCGATACGGTTGCCCGTATGCCGCATTTCGAGTGCGGTGCATTCAACCACTCTGCCACCTCTCCGGGGTGCGAAGGGCCTAAGCCCCGCTGGTTGAGGCGGGGTGGATATCATGGGCTTTGCGGCTCTTCAAGCGCCAAAAGCAAGGTTTTTGATTGACAAAGACCAGGCGCGTCCGTAGATAGGCGTCCTCTATGAACGGGCACGCGTGCCTGCGCATATCCATGCGGCAGCTTTAGCCTGCCGTGAACCGAAGCCGGAAACTGCCAAAAAGCCAATCCGGCGGGGTTATGCCCGCTGAGAATTGGGTTTGAACACGAGGATCAAGATGTTCGCAGTGATCAAGACCGGCGGCAAGCAGTATCGCGTTGCCGCCAATGACGTCATCACCGTCGCCACGCTCGCAGGCGAGCCGGGCGCCGCCGTTACCTTTGACCAGGTTCTCATGGTCACCAACGACGGCTCGACCCAGGTTGGCGCCCCCCTCGTCGAGGGCGTGACCGTGGCAGGCGAAGTGGTGGAACACACCCGCGGCGAGAAGGTCATCTCCTTCAAGAAGCGCCGTCGCCAGAATTCGCGCCGCAAGCGCGGGCATCGCCAGGATTACACCGTGGTGCGGATCACCGAGATCCTCGCCGGTGGCGAAAAGCCCAAGAAGGCTGCGGCCAAGAAGACCACCAAGGCTGCGGCTGACGAAGCTGCGCCGGCCACCGCTGAATAAGCGCTCGGCTCAACACAGGACACGGGAGTAACCCATGGCTCACAAAAAAGCAGGCGGTTCGTCTCGCAACGGTCGCGACTCGGCAGGCCGTCGCCTGGGCGTCAAGCGCTTCGGCGATCAGCAGGTTGTCGCCGGCAACATCATTATTCGTCAGCGCGGCACCAAATGGCATGCCGGCGCGAATGTCGGCATGGGCAAAGACCACACCCTCTTTGCCACGGCCAATGGCCGAGTCCGATTCCTGACGCGTCAAGGCCGAGCCTTCGTATCGGTCGTACCGGCCCAAGAGGCAGCAGAATAAACGGCGAGAGCAAAACGAAGGAGCTCCCGCCGGCATTACACCGACCCGGCGGATCAGAAGCTCCGAAGTAGGCCCGAAAAGGCCAAGCTCAGATCCAAGAACCGACAGGGGAGGTGGGATGTCCACCTCCCCTTCGTGTTTTCCGGGCCCAGGGAGGGCCCATTCGGATCGGAGCAAGACGATGTTTCCCGACCTCACCCGTGACGATGTTTTCCGCCTCGAGACCCGCCGCCTGTGGCTGCGCTGGGCCCGTCTTGCGGATGCTCAAGCCATCGTACGCCTCGCCGGGGAGAAAGCAGTCGCGGAGATGACGGCGCGAATTCCGCATCCATACCACCCGGACGATGCCGAGCGATTTATCTTCCAGTCCCGGCGGTCCAATGCGGACGGCCAGGGACTGCAGCTCGCCATCACGCCGGTGGCTAAGCCCAACAGCCTCATCGGCATGGTGGGCATCGGGCCTGATCCGGATACGGGCAAGCCGAACCTCGGGTATTGGCTCGGCACTCCCTATTGGGGCAAGGGCTATGCCACCGAGGCGGTCCGCGCGCTGATCGACGCCTTCTTCGCCTATGGCGAGGAGGACGAGGTCACGGCCTGCGCCCGGGTGATCAACCCGGGCTCCCGGCGCGTGCTGGAGAAGTGCGGCTTCGCCTATCAGGGTGCCGGACTGTCCGAGCTGCCGGCCCGGTGCGGCCTCTATCCGGTCGACCACTTCCGGCTCGACCGGCGCACCTGGGAGAGCCTGAAGGCTTGGGGCCAGACCGGCTTCGTGCGCGAGCCTCTCTCCGTTGAGGTCGAGGTCGAGCGGGGGATGTCGCTTGCCAGTTGAGACCAGGAGGCGCTCCCGGAAAGCTTTCCGGGAGCGCTTCTCTTTTGTCTGCGTTGCTTCCGCACGACGACGTGGACGGCAGCATTTTAACCGCGATAGTGGATCCGCTTTTGCGAAAAGTGCTCCAGTCCCGTAAAGGATGCGGGTTATGAAATTTCTCGACCAAGCCAAGATCTTTATTCGCTCCGGCAACGGTGGTGGTGGCGCCATCTCCTTTCGCCGTGAAAAGTTCATCGAGTTCGGCGGCCCGGACGGCGGCGACGGCGGCCGCGGCGGCGACGTGTGGGCGGAATGCGTGGAGGGGCTCAACACCCTCATCGACTACCGCTACCAGCAGCATTTCAAGGCCAAGACCGGCGGCCACGGCATGGGCAAGAACCGCCACGGGGCCAAGGGCTCGGACGCGGTGCTGAAAGTCCCGGCCGGCACGGAGATCCTGGAGGAGGACGGCGAGACCGTCATCGCCGACATGACCCATGTGGGCCAGCGGGTGCTGCTGGCGAAGGGCGGCAATGGCGGCTTCGGCAACGCCTATTTCACCACTTCGACCAACCGGGCTCCGCGCCGGGCCAATCCCGGCCAGGAGGGCATCGAGCGCACGCTCATCCTGCGGCTCAAGCTGATCGCGGATGCGGGCCTCGTCGGATTGCCCAATGCTGGCAAATCCACGTTCCTGGCAACGACCACGGCGGCCAAGCCGAAGATCGCCGACTACCCCTTCACCACGCTTCATCCGGGCCTCGGCGTCGTGCGGGCCTATAACCGCGAATTCGTCCTGGCCGATATTCCGGGCCTGATCGAAGGCGCGTCGGAAGGCGTAGGCCTCGGTGACCGTTTCTTAAGCCATGTGGAGCGCTGCCGGGTGCTGCTGCATCTGGTCGAGGGCACCAGCGAGGATGCGGGCGAGGCCTACAAGACCGTGCGCCACGAGATCGAGGCCTATGGCCATGGCCTGGATGAGAAGCCGGAAATCGTGGCGCTCTCCAAGGCTGATGCTCTCGATGACGATACCCTGAAGGAGCAGCTGAAAAAGCTGAAGAAAGCCAGCAAGCGGACCTCTTACGTGATCTCCTCCGCGTCCGGCCAGGGCGTTCAGGAGGTGCTGCAGGCGCTCCTTGGCGTCATCGACCAGGCCAAGGTCGAGGAAGAGCCGTCCCAACCCCAGGAAGAGTGGCATCCGTGAGCCCGCAGATCGGCCAGTTCCGCCGCGTCGTTCTGAAAGTCGGCTCCGCCCTGCTGGTGGATCGGGCCAGGGGACGGCTGAACCATGCCTGGCTGGCAGCGCTCGCCGAGGACATCGCCGATCTTCATGCCAAGGGGGCCGACGTTCTCGTGGTCTCGTCCGGTGCCATCGCCATGGGGCGCACGGTGCTGGGGCTGCCCTCCGGTCCGTTGCGGCTCGAGGAGAGCCAGGCGGCTGCGGCCGTCGGGCAGATTGCTCTGGCGCGTATCTGGTCGGAGGTGCTGGCCCATCACGGCATCACGGCCGGCCAGATCCTTGTGACGCTCGCGGATACGGAACAGCGCCGCCGCTATCTCAATGCGCGCGCCACCACCCTGAAGCTTCTGGAGATGCGGGCCGTTCCGGTGATCAATGAGAACGACACGGTGGCCACCTCCGAGATCCGCTACGGCGACAACGACCGATTGGCGGCCCGCGTCGCCACCATGATCGGCGCCGATCTCCTGGTGTTGTTCTCCGACATCGATGGGCTCTACACGGCCCCTCCCGCTTCCGATCCGAAGGCCGAGCACATCCCGGTGGTCGAGCGCATCACGCCGGCCATCGAGGCCATGGCGGGCGGTGCGGCCTCCGAATTGTCGCGCGGCGGCATGCGCACCAAGATCGAGGCCGGCAAGATCGCGACGGCCGGCGGCACGCACATGATCATTGCGGATGGTCGCACGAAAAATCCGTTGAAGCGCGTGGCCGAGGGCGGGCGCTGCACATGGTTCCTCACGCCGTCCAATCCGGCCACCGCCCGCAAGACCTGGATCGCCGGCGCCCTTGAGCCGCGTGGCACGCTCATCGTGGACGAGGGCGCGGCACGAGCCCTGCAGAGCGGCGCAAGCCTGCTGCCGGTGGGCGTGCGTCAGGTTGAAGGCTCGTTCCATCGCGGCGACGCGGTGACGATCCGCAGCGAAGCGCGTGTGCTCGGTCGCGGCCTTGTCGCCTATGACGCGGAGGATGCGGCGCGCATCATCGGCCGTCCAAGCCGTGAGATCGAGGGCATCCTCGGCTATCCCGGCCGCACCGAGATGGTTCACCGGGACGACATGGCCCTCAGCGACTGATCCTCGTCGAGAAGCTTCAGCAAGATCTGCGCATCGCTGGGCGCGGCGCTCTTGATGTCGTTGTCGAAATACACATAGACGCTGCGCTCACCTTTTCGCCAATCGGCGATGTGGTGGCTCCACTCCTGTAACGTCTCGGCGGAATAGCTACCCGCGTATCGTCCATTGGTGCCGTGGGCGCGCACATAGACGAAATCCGCGGTCGCTTCCCAGGGTGCGGGCGCATCCGCATGGTCGGAGATGCAGAGGGCAGCGTTGTGGTCGCGCAGGATCCGGAAAGCGGATTCGTCGTACCAGCTCGGGTGCCGGAACTCGAAGGCGCAGCGGCGTCCCTGCGGCACCAGCGATAAACAGCGCGCCACCCGCTCCCGTGTCTCCGCATCGGCCTTCAAGGTGGGCGGCAGCTGGAACAGGACCGGGCCGAACTTGTCGCCGAGAGCGTTCATGCGGCCGAAGACCAGATCGATGCTCTCCTCGATTCCTTTGAGGCGTTTCATGTGGGTGATGAAGCGGGAGGCCTTCCAGGCGAACAGAAATCGCGTCGGCGTCGAATCGTGCCAGGCCCGCACAGCCTGCTCGGTGGGAAGGCGATAAAACGAGTTGTTGATCTCCGCCGTATCGAAACGCTGGACGTAGTAGGACAGGAAGTCCTTGATCTTCAGACGCGCCGGGTAGAAAGGTCCATGCCAGGACCGATAGTGCCAGCCGGAGGTTCCGACGCGGATCTCAGGCAAGGCGGAGCGGCTTGGCTCAGGGGCCGCCTGCCGTGCTATGGGTTCCAGATGAGGCATTTCCCCTGAGGCCGTCAGGGGCTGGGACTGGGACATGGACGATATTCGCGCCTTGATTTCTGAAGTGCTCGCTGACTATCTCAACGCGCCAGGTGCGGCTTCGGTTGGAGAGCCGGATGTGCCGGCTCTCATGGGCGAGCTCGGCCGCCGCGCACGGAGCGCTGCCCGGCAGGTGGCGCTTGCCTCCACTGACAACAAGAATGCCGCTTTACGCGCCATGGCCGCCCGCATCCGGGCGCAGGCGGATGCGATCCTTGCCGCCAACGAACAGGATCTGGCCGAGGCGAAGGCCAAGGGGCAGCCGCCCTCCTTCATCGATCGGCTCATGCTGAACCCCGAGCGGCTCGAGGCCATTGCGATTGCGGTCGAGAGCATTGCCGATCTGCCCGATCCGGTCGGGCGCATGCTGGCGCGCTTCGAGCGCCCGAACGGGCTGGAGATCGAGCGCGTGGCGACGCCGCTCGGCGTCATCGGGGTGATCTTCGAGAGCCGTCCCAACGTGACGGCGGATGCAGGCGCTCTGTGCCTCAAGGCGGGCAATGCCGCGATCCTGCGTACCGGCTCGGAGAGCTTCCGCACGTCGCTTACCATCGCGCAGGCGATGGGGGAGGGGCTGGAGCAGGCGGGTCTCCCAGCCGACGCCATCCGCCTCGTTCCGACCCGCGACCGGGCCGCGGTGGGCGCCATGCTGTCGGGTCTCGACGGCAACATCGACGTGATCGTGCCGCGCGGCGGCAAAAGTCTCGTGGCACGGGTGCAGGAAGAGGCCCGGGTGCCGGTCTTCGCGCATCTGGAGGGCATCTGCCATGTCTTCGTGCACGGGGAAGCCGATCTGGAGATGGCCAAGAATATTGTGCTGAACGCCAAGATGCGCCGCACCGGCGTGTGCGGCTCGGCCGAGACGCTGCTGGTGGACCGCGCCTGCGCCAGCACTCACCTGAAGCCCTTGGTGGCGATGCTGCTGGAGGCTGGCTGCGCCGTGCGCGGCGATGAGGCCGTGCAGGCCGCCGATCCGCGTGTGACCCCGGCCACAGAGGAGGATTGGCGCACCGAATATCTCGACGCCATTATCTCCGTCCGGGTGGTCGATGAGCTCGATGAGGCCATCGCCCATATTGAATCTTATGGCTCCCACCACACGGATTCCATCGTCACGGATGACGAGGCGGCGGCCGGGCGCTTCCTGGCCGAGGTGGATTCGGCCATCGTGCTCCACAATGCGTCGACCCAGTTCGCCGATGGCGGCGAGTTCGGGTTCGGGGCCGAGATCGGCATCGCCACGGGCCGGATGCATGCCCGCGGGCCCGTGGGGGTCGAGCAACTGACCTCGTTCAAGTACCGCATCCGCGGCTCGGGCCAGACGCGCCCGTGAAGCTCAGCCCCTCCCGCTTCCGCATCAGGCCATCCAGCCTGGCCCGTCTGCCGCGGGTGGCGCCCGGCATGCGGATAGGCCTCTATGGCGGCTCCTTCAACCCGCCCCATGCCGGACACCGGCACGTAAGCCTTATGGCCCTCAAGCGGCTCGGGCTCGACCGGGTCTGGTGGATCGTCACGCCGGGCAACCCCCTCAAGGACACGGGCGAACTCGCCACCACGGCCATGCGGGTGGAGGAGGCTCAGGCTTTGGCTGATCACCCCAGCATCGATGTGACCGCCTTCGAGGAGGATATCGGCGCCCGCTACACGGTCGATACCCTGTCCTATCTGAAGCGGCGCTATCCGAACGTCCGGTTCGTCTGGATCATGGGAGCGGACAATCTGGCGAGCTTCCACCGCTGGCGGGGGTGGAGGCGCATCGCCCGGATGATGCCGATGGCCATCATCGACCGTCCCGGCTGGACCCTGAAGGCGGTCCGCTCCCGCAGCGCCGCTGCCCTGTCCAAGGGGCGGATCGACGAGGCCGATGCCCGCGCCCTGCCTAGCCTGAAGCCCCCCGCCTGGGCATTCCTGCACGGGCCCCGGTCCCATCTGTCATCCACACAGCTGCGGCAGTTGCGACGAACTTCTCCCATTAAGGGACGTTGAAAAATGGGGCCTTCCCGCATTATCTTAAGGGTCGGCACCTCCGAGTGCTGCTGAGAAAGGGTCTGAACCTGAACCGACTATCCTCCGTCGAAGCGGACATGAACCCGCTTCCTCCTCTCGCCGGAGCGGATGCTCCTGCCGCAGAGGACATCCGGGCCGCTGCCCTGGCCTCCCTCGAGGACATGAAGGCCGAGAACACGGTCGAGATCGACCTGGCCGGAAAAACCTCGCTTGCCGACACCATGATCGTCACCTCGGGCCGCTCCGACCGTCATGTCGGCGCGATCGCCGAGCGCGTGATCAAGGACCTCAAGGACAAGGGGTTCGGAAACGCGCGCGTCGAAGGCCTGCCGGCTTGCGATTGGGTGCTCATCGATGCCGGCGACGTGCTGATCCATGTCTTCCGCCCCGAGGTTCGCGGCTTCTACAACCTCGAGAAGATGTGGGGCGCCGACCGTCCGCAGGATCGCGCCAGCTAAAGCATGATCCGGGCAAGTGGGGATCGGTTGCCCGATCAAGATCATGCGGCATTGAGATTGTAAGGCTTTTATCGTGCGACTGAGCTTGCTGGCCGTGGGCCGTCTGAAAAGCGGCCCCGAGCGGGAGCTGGTCGAGCGATACAGGCAGAGAGTTGAGGGCATGGGGCGAGCCTTGGGTCTGGCCGGGCTCGACATGGTCGAGCTGCCGGAGAGCCGCGCGCGACGGGATGATGACCGGCGTGCGGAAGAGGCAGCGGCCTTGCTCGAAAAGGCCGGCTCCTCCGTGCTGATCGTGTTCGACGAGCGCGGCAAGAGCCCTTCCAGCGACGCTTTCGCGGGGAAAATCAGGCAGTGGCGGGACGAGGGCCGCGCCGGAATCGCCTGCGTCATCGGCGGGCCCGACGGGCTCGATCCCAAGCTGCGCCAGCGCGCCGACCTCGTGGTGTCCTTCGGAGCGCTCACGATGCCGCACCAGATTGTGCGGGCGCTCGTGGCCGAACAGCTCTATAGGGCCCTGACAATCATCGCCGGACACCCTTATCATCGCGCCGGCCACGATGATTCCTGACCGGATGCTCCGCTTCAAATCCTTTTCCCGCAAGGCTTTTGGTCTTGCCGTCTTGTTGACCGCCGCCAGTCTGGGCCCTGCCGGGGCCCAGCAGCCCGCGCCTGCGCCTGCTGCTCCGGTTGAAACAGCCGAGGAGAAGGCGCGCCGGGAGCAGGACCTGAAGGTTCTGGAGGAGGCCATCACGGCCAATGCCGAGGCCCGCCGCCATCTGGAAGCCGAGATCGAGTCCATCAAGGCGGACCGGGCCAAGCTGAATGCCGCCCTGATCGGAACCGCCGAGCGCGTGCGCGGCACCGAAGACCGGATTCGCGGCCTGGAGCAGCGGCTTCAGACCCTGACCTCCAGCGAAGCGGCCATTCGCCGCTCCCTGCAGAGCCGCCGGGGCGTCATCATCGAGGTTTTCGCCGCCCTTCAGCGCATGGGCCGCCGCCCGCCGCCCGCCGTGCTGGTGCGGCCCGAGGACATGCTTGAGGCGGTGCGCGCCTCGATCATGCTGGGGGCCGTTCTCCCCGAGCTGCGCGTCGAGGCCGAAATTCTGGCGACAGACCTGGGCGAACTCGTGCGCCTGAAGGAGGCGATCACCGCAGACCGTGCGACCCTGAATGGGGAGCTGACAGCGCTCACTCGCGAGCAGGAGCGCGTCGCCGCCCTCATGGAGGCCCGGCAGGGCCGCATCGCCGAGGTGGAGCGCAATGCGGGTGCTGAGCGACAAAAGGCCGAGGAGCTGGCCCGCCAGGCCGGAACGCTCAAGGAACTCATCGACCGCATGGAAGCGGAAATCTCAGGCGCGCAAAGAGCCTCGGAGGAGGCCCGCAAGGCTGCCGAGGCCCAGGAGCGCCAGACGCGCGAGAAATTTGCCCAGCTGGCCTTCCGGGATCCGGCCAGGCTGGCCCCGAAGATCCCGTTTGCGGAAGCCAAGGGCCTGCTGCCGCGCCCCGTCAGCGGCGAGACGGCCCTGGAGTTCGGCGCCTCGGACGGGTATGGCGGAACGACGCGTGGCATTTCGATCACGACGCGGCAGAATGCAACCGTGGTATCCCCGACGGACGGGTGGGTGGCCTTTGCAGGCCCCTTCCGCTCCTATGGTCGACTCTTGATCATCAATGCCGGTGGGGGATACTATGTTCTTCTGGCCGGTATGGACCAAATCAACGTCGATGTCGGGCAGTTCGTGCTCGCCGGCGAGCCTGTTGCGACCATGGGGGAGGCTCCTCTCATGAGTTTGATCGGCTCCGCCATAGAAAAGAACAATCCCGTCCTCTATGTTGAGTTCAGGAAAGACGGCGGTTCTATCGATCCAAGTCCCTGGTGGGCAAAATCGCAAAGCGAAAAGGTTCGCGGATAATGCGCAAACTATCTCTCTTGATTCTCGGTGCAGCCATCGGCGCAGGCAGCGCGACCATGGTGTCGCAGACGAGCCTTCTGTCCAGCATGAGCGCGGTTGCCGCCTCGGCCGACACGTACCGCCAGCTGAGCCTTTTCGGAGACGTCTTCGAAAAGGTCCGCACGGACTACGTGGAAAAGCCTGAAGAGGCCAAGCTGGTCGAGTCTGCCATCAACGGCATGCTGACCTCCCTGGATCCGCATTCAAGCTTCATGGATGCCAAGAGCTTCCGCGACATGCAGGTGCAGACCCGCGGCGAGTTCGGCGGCCTCGGCATCGAGGTCACCATGGAGGAAGGCCTCGTCAAGGTCGTGACCCCGATCGACGAGACCCCCGCCTCACGGGCCGGCGTTCTGGCCAACGACATCATCACTCACATCAACGACGAGCCGGTCCAGGGCCTCAACCTGAATCAGGCGGTCGACAAGATGCGCGGACCGGTCAATTCCTCCGTCACCCTCAAGATCCAGCGCAAGGAAGCCAAGGATCCGGTGGTGGTGAAGCTGACCCGCGAGACCATCAAGGTGCGCCCCGTGAGGGCCCGCGTTGAAGGCGACATCGGCGTGCTGCGCGTGACGCAGTTCAACGAGCAGACCTACGAGAACCTGCGCACCGGCATCGACAAGCTCACCAGCGACATCGGTGCCGACAAGGTGGCGGGCTTCGTCATCGACCTGCGCAACAACCCGGGCGGCCTCCTCGATCAGGCCATCATGGTGTCGGACGCCTTCCTCGACCGCGGCGAGATCGTCTCGACCCGCAGCCGGAACGCCGAGGACACTCAGCGCTTCAGCGCCAAGGCCGGCGACCTGACCAAGGGCAAGCCCCTGGTGGTGTTGGTCAACGGCGGCTCGGCCTCGGCTTCCGAGATCGTGGCCGGCGCCCTGCAGGACCACAAGCGCGCGACGGTTCTCGGAACCCGCTCCTTCGGCAAGGGCTCCGTGCAGACCATCATCCCGCTCGGCGGCAACGGGGCCGTGCGCCTGACGACGGCGCGCTACTACACCCCGGCCGGCCGTTCAATCCAGGCCAAGGGCATCGATCCCGACATCGAGGTGCTGCAGGACATCCCCGAGGAGCTCAAGGGCAAGGACGAGACCAAGGGCGAGGCCGGTCTGCGCGGCCACCTGAGCAACGGCGGCGACAAGGAAGAGCGCGGCGGTTCCTCCGCCTACATCCCGCCGGATGCGAGCAAGGACAAGCAGCTGATCGCCGCTTACGACCTGCTGCATGGCGTCCGCAAGGGTGCTGCCAATACCGCCACGACGCCGAATCCGAACTAAGGGCGGATCGTCCTTTCGTTCGAGAAACAATGATGCAAAATGGGCCCGGCGGGATGCGAACCCTTCGGGCCCATTTTTGTTGCGGCATCCACAGGCCAGCGGAAAGGCTTGTGCGGGAGCCGGTGAAGCGGCACTCTCTCTTCTTGCTTCGGAACCATGACCAAGCACCGGCACTAATAAGAACCGGCCGCATCTCGGTTCCGTGACCAAGGGAGTGAGTGACTGATGAGGAGCGCAAGAGGATCACAGGCCAGAAAGGATCTGCCCTACCGCTCCTGTGTCGGCGTGATGCTGATCAACAAGGATGACCTGGTCTTCATCGGGCGGCGCCGTTCCGAGGCTGACACGGCGTCCGATGGCTATTCCTGGCAGATGCCTCAGGGCGGGATCGATCCCGGCGAGGAACCCTATCAGGCGGCTCTGCGCGAACTCCATGAGGAAACCAGCGTTCGTTCCGTGAGTCTCTTGGCCGAAGCGCCTGAATGGTATGCCTATGATCTGCCCACCATGGTGGCAGGTCGCGCTTGGCGCGGGCGCTACCGCGGGCAGAACCAGAAATGGTTCGCCTTCCGGTTCGAGGGCGATGACAGCGAGATCAACATCCATCAGCCGGGCGGAGGCGGCCACAGGCCCGAATTCGACGAGTGGCGCTGGGAAGAGATGCGCCGCCTGCCGGAACTGATCATTCCGTTCAAGCGACCTGTCTACGAGAAGGTTGTCGCGGTGTTTGCGCCGCTCGTACCGGAGCAACTCCACAGCACGGCGCACCCCTGACAAACTTTTGCAATGCGGGCCGGAGACAACGCCTGCCATGCCGAGTTGGTCGGCAAGGACATCGAGCAGAAAAGTCCAGTTTTTCCAGGGCTTTTCGTTCATGTTCATGAACCGCAGATGTACACAGCCAGCACTTGCCGATGGGAACGGAACCCTAGCTGAAAACCCCCGTTGATAGGCATTACAGGGGGCCATTGTCGGTCCTCCATCAAAGGGAGGTTTCATCCAATGCGTGTTACTTTACTGGCCGGTGTAGCAGCAGCGACTCTTTCCCTAAGCGTGGCCGCGATGGCGCAGACGAGCGGTAGCTCGAGTGGCAGCAGCTCCGGCGGCGCTTCGGGAGGGTCCTCGGGCGGCTCCACGATCATGACACCCGGCGGTTCGTCCAGCGGTGCCTCGGGCTCGACCACGGGCGGTGCATCCGGCTCGTCGAGCGGAACCACCTCGGGCGGTTCTGCCTCCAGCAGCACCGGCGGCTCGTCCGGCACCTCCACCACGGGCGGCAGCTCGACGGACAGCGCCCAGTCCGGCACGTCAGGTACCTCCGGTACGGCGCAGGGAACGACGCAAGGCACGAAGTCGGGCACGGCCTCCAGCGGCACCTCGAGCACCACGGGCAATGCTTCCAACTCGACGGGCAATGCTGCCAACACAAACACCACGGGCAGCACGACCTCGTCCGGATCCGGGAACATCAGCGTGACCTCGGAGCAGCGGACGCAGATCTCGCGGTCGTTCAGCAGCGTGAACGTGCAGCCGCTCACCAATGTGGAGTTCAGCGTCAGCGTCGGCTCGACCATCCCGGCTTCGGTGACGACCCTCTACGACTGCCCGGACAATGTTGAGCGCATCCTGACCGGCCTGCCGGAGTGCAAATACATCGTCGTGCGCGATCAGGTCGTGATCCTCGAGCCTCGCACCCGTCGCATCGTGACGGTGATCGAGCGCCGCGGCTGATCGGCAGCCCAGCGACGTCGCTTCTGACATTAGGCGCCCGCGGCTTGAGTGAGCCGCGGGCGCTTTCATTGTGGAAATGATGACGCCCGCTCGTCTGAAGTGTTAGGAATCGCCGGGCGGAATGGTGGAGAGAGCCTACGCGGCGTAAGGAAAGGCCACGGCCTGCCTGTCATACCGCTCCTGCCTGCGGTGCTGTGCAAGCAACGCCAGCGCAATCCGAGCATGCTCACGGAATTCGTCCTTGAGGATTTCCGGCTCATGCTCCCACACATGAGCGTCATCTTCGACAGAATACAACGCGCGCGCGACTGCTTCGATTCCATATTCCATGACGTGCCCCTCCCGGTTCGCATTGACTGTGTACGTGATGCGATATGGTCGCTTCGAGCGCCGTTCGCATTCGCCATTCCCAGCGCGGGCATTTGTTCCAAACGTAGCAGCCTGTGCAACGCAGAAGATGAGGTAGCCCAAAAGCGATAATCCATTGAGATGAGCAAGGCGGCAGTCATGCGCAGCGCAGCCCCAAGGTCGGTTGAGGCTCAACGATTTCCGATTGCGCAACGTGCGTCGGCGTTCTGCCGTGCCACTGAAAGGTCAGTGGTGCCCCTGGCCGGGATCGAACCAGCACTCCTTGCGGAACTCGATTTTGAGTCGAGCGCGTCTACCAATTCCGCCACAGGGGCAAGGACCTGCGACGTACCATGAGGCATGAAGGCTGGTCAATGTGCCAGATGTGAAGGGAAGCCGCAGGCTGGCCTCTCGCCTTTCCGGGCGCCTTGTGCTCAAAGGGCGCGGGGCGCGGTAGGCCCCTTAACCGGTCGGAACCCCATGCTCAGACGTCTCTACGATTGGACCCTCTCCCTCGCAGCGCGGCCCTCGGCCCCTTATGCGCTGGCGGCCGTGTCCTTCGCGGAAAGCTCCTTCTTCCCGGTTCCGCCGGACGTGATGCTCGTGCCCATGATGCTGGCGCGGCCGGACAAGGCTTGGTCCTATGCCCTGATCTGCACGGTCGCCTCGGTTCTCGGCGGCATCCTGGGCTATTTCATCGGATTGGGCTTGTACGATTCCGTCGGGGCCTGGCTCTTCCAGATCTATGGCCTCGGCGAGGGAGCGGAGACGTTCCGGCACGCTTATGCCGATTACGGCCATTGGGTGATCCTGCTGAAGGGGCTGACCCCGATCCCCTACAAGCTCGTGACCATCACGTCGGGCTTCGCGGGCTATCATCTGGGCTGGTTCATTGCGCTGTCGATCCTGACCCGCGGCGCCCGGTTCTTCCTCGTGGCCCTGCTGATGAGCCAGTTCGGCCCGCGCATCAAGGCGATCATCGACAACAACTTCAATCTGGTGGCAGGAGTGGGGATCGTCGCCATCGTCGGCGGGTTCGTGGCATTCCGCTACATGTTCTGAGGAGAGGAACGATGCGCCTTGCTCTCTCCATGCGCCACGCCGCCCTGGCCATTGCCCTGGGTGCTGCGGCCACTGTCGGCGGGGCGCTCGTGTTCGAACACGTCTTCGGCTACGTTCCCTGTAAGCTCTGCCTCACCCAGCGTAATCCCTACTATATCGCCATCCCGCTTGGCCTTGCGGCGGCTCTCCTGCCGCCGCGCTGGACCAGGGCAGGCCTGTGGCTTCTCGCCCTGACGTTCATCGTGAGCGCGGGGCTCGGCGCCTATCATGCGGGGGTCGAGTGGGGCGTGTTCGCGGGGCCGAGCGATTGCGGCGGCGGGGCGGGCCAGGGCGCGGGCAATGTGGGCGATTTCCTGAACCAGCTCCAGAACACCCGCGTGGTCAGCTGCACGGAAGCGGCCTGGCGGTTTCTCGGCCTGTCGCTGGCGGGATGGAACGTGCTGATCTCGCTGGCGCTTGCGGCCTTCGCCGCCCGGGCGGCGGCCGGCAAGGGCTTCTGTCTCGGACGGTAAAGTCTCTAAGATCCGTGGCCTTACGGCTCCAGTTCGCTGTCCCAGTAGAGATAGTCCATCCAGCTGTCGTGGAGATAGTTCGGCGGGAAGAGACGGCCGTTGGAGTGGAGATCGTGGATCGTCGGAGCGAAGGGGCTCTGCCGGGGCCACATCTCGACCTCGCGGGGCAGCTTGTCCCCCTTCTTGAGATTGCAGGGGGCGCAGGCGGCGACGACGTTTTCCCAGGTGGTCTGCCCGCCCTTGGACCGGGGAATGACGTGATCGAAGGTGAGGTCCTCGCGAATGCCGCAATACTGGCAGCTGAAACGGTCGCGCAGGAAGACGTTGAAGCGGGTGAAGGCCGGGTGCCGGGACGGCTTGACGTAGGTTTTTAAGGAGATGACCGAGGGAAGGCGGAATTCGAAGGTCGGACTTCGCACGACCTTGTCGTATTCCGACACGATATTGACCCGGTCGAGGAAGACCGCCTTGATCGCATCCTGCCAGCACCAGATGGACAGGGGATAATAACTCAAAGGCCGGTAGTCGGCATTGAGGACGAGGGCCGGGCAGGCCTCCGGTCGCACAACAGGTTGGACGTGTATCGTCACCTCACCTCCTCTTCACATAAGAGAAGACTAATTCCCGTATCATTAGACTATAGGGAGTGTGACGCCGTTGTGAAGATCAAAGGCTCAGACGTCTGTGACGCACCCACAGGGATGTGGTGCGTTTCCGAACCCTCGGAAGGGACGTCTAGCGCGTCGGAACCGGCTTCTCGCCCCGGTAATCGTAGAAGCCGCGCTTCGTCTTCCGGCCGAGCCAGCCGGCCTCCACGTATTTCACCAGAAGCGGGCAGGGGCGGTATTTGGAATCGGCAAGGCCCTCGTGCAGCACCTGCATGATCGACAGGCAGGTGTCGAGACCGATGAAGTCGGCGAGCTGGAGCGGGCCCATGGGATGGTTGGCGCCCAGCCGCATGGCCGTGTCGATGGCCTCCACGGATCCCACGCCCTCATAGAGGGTGTAGATCGCCTCGTTGATCATCGGCAGGAGGATGCGGTTGACAATGAAGGCCGGGAAGTCCTCGGCGGCCGTCGAAGTCTTGCCGAGCTTGTGGATGAATTCCTTGGACGACTCGTAGGTGGCGTCGTCCGTCGCAATGCCGCGGATCAGCTCGACGAGCTGCATCACCGGCACCGGGTTCATGAAGTGAATGCCGATGAACTTCTCGGGGCGATCCGTGGCGGCTGCGAGCCTTGTGATGGAGATCGACGAGGTGTTCGTGGCCACCATGGCGTCGGGCCGGAGCGACGGGCAGAGGTTGGTGAAGATCTTGCGCTTCACCTCCTCGTTCTCAGTCGCGGCTTCGATGACGATGTCGCAAGCGCCCAGATCGTCATAGGTGCGGGCAGGCTTGATGCGCTCGAGCGCCGCCTGCCGGTCGGACTCCGAGATGGTGCCCTTGGACACCTTCCGGGCCATGTTGCCGTTGATCGTGGCCAGGCCGGTATTGATCCGCTCTTCCGAGAGGTCATTGAGGCGGACGTTCAAACCTGCAAGCGAGCACACATGGGCGATGCCGCTGCCCATCTGTCCGGCGCCGATCACGCCAACCGTCTTGATCTCAATGCCCATCGATCTGCTGCCTGCATCCAACCGTCACAGCGGCCGGGCGGAGGTTCCGCCCGGTCCGTCATTATTCCTGACCTTATTGACCGGCTTTGGTCAACTCATCCTTCAGTTCAGGGAGGATGGTGAAGAGGTCGCCGACAAGGCCGTAATCGGCCACCTGGAAGATCGGGGCCTCCTCGTCCTTGTTGATCGCCACGATCACTTTGGAGTCCTTCATACCGGCCAGGTGCTGAATGGCGCCTGAAATGCCGACCGCGATGTAGAGGTCGGGCGCCACCACCTTGCCGGTCTGGCCCACCTGCCAATCGTTGGGGGCATAGCCCGCATCGACGGCCGCGCGCGAGGCGCCCATGGCGGCACCCAGGGTGTCGGCGATCGGCTCGATATACTGCTTGAAGGCGTCGGCCGAGCCGAGCGAGCGGCCGCCGGAGATGATGATCCGGGCCGAGGTCAACTCGGGCCGGTCGTTCTGGGCGATCTCCTCGCCCTTGAAGGTCGACAGGCCTGAATCCTCGGCGGGGCCGACAGCCTCGATTGGGGCAGAGCCGCCCTCGCCAGCCGCAGCCTGGAAGGCAGCGGTGCGCACGGTGATCACCTTCTTGGCGTCGGTAGCCTGCACGGTCTGGATAGCGTTACCGGCATAGATCGGGCGCTCGAAGGTGTCGGGCGACACCACCTTGATGATGTCGGAGACCTGCATCACGTCGAGGAGCGCCGCCACGCGGGGCATCACGTTCTTGCCCTTGCTGGTGGCAGGGGCCACCAAGGCATCGTAGGAGCCGGCCAGCGAGACGATGAGCGCCGCAGTCGGCTCGGCAAGCTGGTGCTCGTAAGCGGGCGCCTCGGCCAACAGCACCTTCTCCACGCCCTCGAGCTTGGAAGCGGCTTCAGCCGCGGCACGGGCGTTGGAGCCGGCCACCAGCACGTGCACGGGGGCACCGAGCGCCTGTGCGGCGGAGAGGGCCTTGTGGGTGGCGTCCTTCAGGTGAGCGTTGTCGTGCTCGGCAAACAGCAAGGTGGTCATTGTTTCTTGTCCTTCTTAGAGCACGCCGGCTTCGACTTTGAGCTTCTGGACGAGTTCGGCCACGGAGCCGACCTTCACGCCGGCCTTGCGGCCGCCGGGCTCGGCGGTCTTAACCACCTTCAGGCGCGGCGCCACGTCGACGCCCAGCGTCTCAGGCGAGGTCTCGTCGAGCGGCTTCTTCTTGGCCTTCATGATGTTGGGCAGGGACGCATAGCGCGGCTCGTTGAGGCGCAGATCCGTGGTGACGATGGCCGGCAGCTTCAGGCCCACCGTCTGCAGGCCGCCGTCAACCTCGCGGGTGACGTCGATGGAGCCCTCGCCCACATTGACCTTGAACGCGAAGGTGCCCTGCGGCCAGCCCAGCAGCGCTGCCAGCATCTGGCCGGTCTGGTTGGCATCGTCATCGATGGCCTGCTTGCCCATGATGATGAGATCAGGCTTTTCCTGCTCCACCACCTTGGCCAGGATCTTGGCGACGGCGAGCGGCTCCACGGTGGCGTCGGTCTTGACCAGGATGCCGCGGTCGGCGCCCATGGCGAGCGCGGTTCGGATGGTCTCGCCCGCCTGCTGCGGGCCGATGGACACGGCGACGATCTCGGTGGCCTTGCCCTGCTCCTTCAGGCGAACCGCTTCCTCGACGGCGATCTCGTCGAAGGGGTTCATGGACATCTTGATGTTGGCGAGTTCCACGCCGGACCCGTCCGGCTTCACCCGGATCTTCACGTTGTAGTCCACAACCCGCTTCACACAGACAAGAAGCTTCATTCGACTGTCCTCACCAAAGGTCGGGTCCGGATATGGCCGATAACGGGCCCTCCGGACATATAGGAAAAAGGCGGATGGGACCGTAGCTTCCAGGCCCCGATTGTCAACGCGGCGCCTGCAGTTCCTGCGCCTGAACGCGGGCAAGCACGGGGTCGTAGCGACGGCGCATGAGTGGAGTGAGAATAGCGCCCACGAGAAAGCCGCCAAGATGGGCGAACCAGCCGACGCTGTCGTCGCCGCCTAAGAAGGCTGAGGCGAACTGGAGGGCGAACCAGAAGCCGATGGTCCAGTAGGCCGGCAGGTGCAGCGGAATGCCCTTGAGAAAGAGGCCCCAGATCTTCACCCGCGGATAGAGGATGAGATAGGCCGCCACCACCCCGGACACGCCGCCCGAGGCCCCGATCAGGGGGCGGTGGGGCTCCGGGGTAATGAAGGCATGGGCGAGGCTCGCGGCCGTGCCGCAAAGCAGAAAGAACGCGACGAAGCGCAGGTGCCCCATGGCATCCTCCACGTTGTCGCCGAACACCCACAGGAACAGCATGTTGCCGATCAGGTGGAACAGGGATCCGTGCAGGAAGATGTTCGTGGCGAGCGTCAGCTCCACCGGCACGAAGGGATAGCCCTCGGGCAGCGCCTCCGTGCCAAACAGAACCGAGGGGATGAAGCCCAGGCCGCCCACCATCGCATCGGGACCCGGTGGGACATAGAAGGTGACGACATAGGCGACGATGCAGAGGCCGATCAGACACCGCGTCGCGAGCGGCGTCTTCATGTGCTTGAGCGGGACGCCGTCGTGAAGCGGGAGAAACATGTTCTGCTTCCTACCGGTTCTGTCCCGGCACCCAGAGCACGTCGAGCGCACCCTTGTCGTTGACATAGCGGGATGCGACGAACAGGAAATCGGACAGGCGGTTCAGGTATTTCACCGCTTCCGGGGAGACCTTCTCGTCCGGCTTTTCCGTGAGCTCGACCACATGACGCTCCGCGCGGCGGCAGATGGTGCGGGCGAGATGCAGCGCTGCGGCGGCTGGCGTGCCGCCCGGGAGCACGAAGGAGCGGAGCACCGACAATTCGCTGTTCAAGCGATCGATCTCCTGCTCGAGGCGGTCCACCTGGGCTTGCGTGATGCGCAAGGGTTCGTAGGGCAGGGGCTTGTCCGTCTCCACCGTTGCGAGATCGGCGCCGAGATCGAACAGGTCGTTCTGGATGCGGCCCAGCATCGGGTCGATTTCGTGATCCGCCGTGTGAAGGCGGACCAGCCCGATGCAGGCATTGGTCTCGTCCACCGTGCCATAGGCCTCTATGCGAAGGTCGTGCTTGGGGCGGCGCCCTCCGGCGGCAAGCGCGGTGGTGCCGGTGTCACCGGTGCGGGTATAGATGCGGTTCAGAACGACCATGAAAGGCCTGACAGGTTAGGATTCGCTAGAAGGAATACCCAACCCGCGCGCCGACATTCGTCAAGCCTCTATTCTCGTCCGAGCAGGTGCCGCCGTCGGACAGGTGCTCGATGGTCGCCATCACGCTCCAGTTGGCGGAAAGCCGCACGCCCACCGAACCGGATTCACGAAACAGCGGTGAGCAGCTTAACGTCTGACGATCCGAGAGCGGATGAGAGGAGTCCTTGCCGTTGTGGATGGCGCCGCCGAAGCTGCCTTCCACGAAGATGTTCGGCGTGACGTCGATCGTCCAGGACAGGCCCGCATAGGCGAAGCTGGTGCGGTCGTCGAAATTCAGGCTGCCGCCGATGTGCGGCCGGGGAATGAAATAGCTGGTGAAAAGGTCCGATGTGGTGAAGGGCTTATCGAACAGGATTTCGCCGGTCAGGTTGGCCGAGCCATCCCGTCCTTCGCGTCCCCAGGGATCCTGAGCCGACAGCCCAAAACGGAATTCCGACAGGATGCTGGCTTGAGATGACATTTGGGAGGTGTCGGCCTGTCGCTTGAAATCGGAGCCCAAAGCGCCTGCCGATCCCATGAACAGGACCAGAAGACTCAGGCCTAGGGCCGGGCTGGTGCGCATTAAAAGGTCCATAACTCAATAAAAATTAAGGCCAAAAGGCTACGCCGTTATGGCTAACGATCTCTTAATACAAACCGTGGCGAAAACGTGTCAATACGGAGATGCCCGGAGCGTTAACCGGACAGGTGATGCCGGTTGTCCACGCTTATGAACGATCCGGCGACTTGCCTTGCGGGATCTTACGCATGGGAAATACTCAAGCAGCTCTCCACCAGATCACGCCCATGATGACGATGATGGCGACGAACTGCAGCAGGACGCGCAGTCGCATGAGATGCTGCGACCGATTGGCATTGCCGCCGCGCAGCATGTTGAAGAGACCGAGAAGCAACACCAGAGCGACAGCGACAACCGCTATCGGCACAAGAAGATCGACAAAACCGGACATCGTGATTCCATGAAGAGGTTCGGGCGACCCTGGCCCGAACCTTTAGGAGAGACAAGGGCCGCGTTGACCCTGATATCAGTTTCTGCGCAGCAGCCGCTCGAAATACTCGAGTTCTTCCTGCGCTCGCGAGGGATCGCCCAGCTTGCGTCGCAATTCCTCGAGGATCTGCTGGGCGCGCTGCGCCGGTGACGCACCGGCACTGGGCACCTCGACGCGGCCATCGGAGTAGTCCCTGTTCCGCAACGGGCGTCCCAGAGGGTCGTTGTCGCGCTGGCCTGCCTGCTGGTTGCCCTGTGGATTGCCCTGGCCCGGCTGGTCGCCCGCCTGCTCGTTACCCTGGCCTTCGCCCTGTTGCATCTGCTGCATCTGCTGGGCCATGCCCTGCATGCCGCGCCGGAGGCTCTCGAGAGCCCGGCCCTGGGCATCGACGGCCGGACCGTCCTGGCCCTGGCCGAGAGCGCCCTCGGCATCGCGCATGGCCTGCTCAGCCTCGCCGAGGCCTTGCTCGCCCTGCATGCCCATGCCCTGCATGCGCCGTTGAAGCTCCTCCAGCCTTTCCCTCAGGGCCTGCTGCCGCTGCTTGAGGCCTAGGGGATCCTGGTCCGGCCCTGCCTGGCCGTTCTCGCCTGGCTCCTGGCCTTCGCCCTGCTCGCCTTGCTGGCCCTGTTGACCGGGCTGGCGCTGGCCTTGCTGACGTTGGCCCTGTCGCTGACCCTGCTGGCGCTGGCCGTTGCGGTCGCCCTGCTGCATGCGCCGGTTCTGCCCGTCGCGGAAGGTCTCATCGCGCAGGTTCTGCTGCTCGCGCGCCATGTCCTCCATGTCCTGCATGGCCTGGTTCATCTCGCGGCCGAGAGGGTCGGTCATGCGGCTGTTGGGTTGGGCGGTCTGGAGGTTTTCGAGAATGTTGCGCAGCTGTTCGAGCAGGCGCTGGGCCTCGGCCACGTCGCCGCGGCGCATGGCCTCTTCCATCTGCTTCAGCATGCGGTTGAGGTCGTCCTGCGAGATTGTCCGGTCCGGTGCGCGCTGGTTCTGGTTCTGCGACTGCTGCTGGTTCTGCTGCATGCGCTGGGCGAATTCCCGCAGGAACTTGTCCATGGCCTGACGCAACTCCTCGGTGAGGCGGCGCATCTCATCGTCCGTCGCCCCCCGTTCCATGGCCTCCTTCAGGCGCTCCTGGGCGGCGCGCAGCTCCCGCTCCGCATCGGACAACCCGCCATCTTCGATCTGCAGCGCCATGGTCCAGAGCCAGTCGGCCACATCCAGCAGATCCTGATCGGTCTTGGCAACCCGCAGGCGCTCCGTTCCCGTGCGCAGCCCCATGAACACCCCCCATTGCGGGGTGTACTGATCAGGCGCGATCAGCAGCGCGTCGAGCGCCACCTGCACGCGCTTGCGGTCGTCGGGCGCGAGCACCAGGTTGCGCCGCTGCTCCACCAGGGCCTTGGCGAGCGGGTTGGTGAAGGGGCGCTGCGGCAGGGTGAAGGTGATCTTCTCACTTAGCCCTTCTTGGCCCGCCTCGTCCTTGGCCTTGAGCTGGATCGTCACCGGCGCGCCGGCCCAGGCATGGTTGGTGAGATCGACGGGCGACTTGGTGTCGGGCGCATTCTCCTCGTGACTCGGCAGCGTCAGGGTCAGCTGCGGGGCGGCCACGAGGGAGCGGCCCCGGCTGTTGTCGGCCTTCTCCACGGCGCCTTCCAGAGCGCTGATTCCGTAGTCGTCCTTGCCCTTGTAGGAGAGGGTGAAGGTGCCGCGTGCATTCACCTCCGGCGGGGTGGTGAAGGCGATCTCGGGCATCCGGTCGGGAGTGGCCTCGATGGTCAGCGTCACGCTCTGGGCAAAGCCCGTGCTGACCGTCAGCTCGCTGGAGCCCTCAAGCGTATAGCGCTCCTCGCGCATGTCGGTGCGCTGGCTGGCCTTGGGGGGCAGGGGGGTGAGCCCCTTGCCCGGCTTGACCTCGGCGCTGCCTTCGCCGGCGATGCGGATCACCACCGTCGAGTGAGCCGGCGCCCGCAAGTTCTGCCCGCGGGCAAGATCGATCATGAGAGGCGGCGTGCGGGTGTAGAGAGGCGGGTCGATCCAGCCGTCGATGCGGAAGGAGGCCGTTGCCGTCTCCGGATCCCGCCAGTCGAAGGCCGCGGCGAGGCGCGAGCCGATCTCGGGACCCGCCACGAAGGCGCTCGTCACCAGGGCGAGCAGGCCCGCGGCCCGAAAGGCATAGCGGTCGCGCCGCGGCATGTCCGGCCGGGGCAGACCGACCCGCATCCGGCTGACCGCCTCTTCCGCACGCTTGCGATGAAGAGCCCAGAGCGCCCGGGTGCCCGGATCGGCGGACCCCATGGCAAGCGAGTCGTCGAGGGCGCGCGCCGGGCCGGTCGTGAGGCCGGTCTCCCGGTCGAGCCGGTCGAGGGCTCTGGTCCGGTTCGGCATCCTCAGGCGCACCAAGGGCCAGAGCGACAGAAGGAAGGCGGCCGCGAACAGGCCGAGCCCGATCGTCCGCCACAGGACAGGCAGATCGAGCCAGAGGCCGAGCCAGGACAGGGTGAGGAACAGCACGACGATAGCGAGCGGCAGCCAGAGCCGGGGCCAGGCCTCCTCCCACCAGAGGGACCAGCGCGCATGAGTCACAAGGCGGCCGAACCGCTGGTTCAGCCGGCTCTGCCCAGATGTCGGGTTCGGGCCTTCGCTCATGGTAACCAAGTCTCCCGCTGCACCACACGTGCAGACGCCCCCGTAAGGAAGCTAGCACGGCCGCCCTGCATGACCAGCGGTCAAATCGGCACGGAGGTTCAAGAAGAGGTGACCGGGGCTTTTATGAAAACGCGGCTGAAACGGCCTGGGTTCACGGCTGTGACGGGAGGCCTGGAGCGGGGAAATTCCTTGACGTCAACGGTCCCAAGACGATACATTATTTCAATAATAACATAATTACATTATTTGTTCGGGGCGCTTCCATGGCTACGCTTGTTCTATCCTCCAATACACTTGCCGAGAATGCTCAGGCAGGCGCTCTCGTAGGCACTCTCAGCGTCGATGGTGAGGTCGTCGCGGGCGAGACATTCTCGTTCGTCCTTAATGATGAGCGTTTCCAGATCGTCAATGGAAACCAGCTTGTCGTGAAGTCCGGCAACTTCGACTTCGAAGGAACTCAGAAGCAGTTCTCGCTCAACATCCAAGTCACTGGGAACCAGGGCACGCCGGTCGACGCCACTCCGGTGGTGATCAGCCTCACCAATGTGAACGAGGCTCCCACGGACATCATCCTTGTCAGTGGCGGCACCGTTGAGGACAATGCCATCATTGGCCACACCGTCGCCACCTTGAATGCTGAGGACCCGGATCGGGGCGACCAGTTCACCTACATGATCGTTACGGATATGTCCGGCGCGACCGAATACGACCATCCCTATTTCGAGACTTCCGGCAGCGAGATCGTCGTCAAGCACGACCTCGGCGATGCCTCGATCGAACCGATGCTGGTCTATGTCAAGGTCACAGACGCTAAAGGCCTGTTTTACGTGAAGCCGATCACGCTCACCGTGATCCCCTTGAACGAAGCGCCGGAGGTGACTGCCGATCCGAAGGAGGTGTTGGATGGCTCTAAAGGAGGGACCCTCGTCGCCGTGATCAGCGCCGAGGATTCCGAGGGCACTCCGCTGAGGTATAAACCGTCCGAGGCCAGCGACCAGTGGTTCAGCCTCGTCAACAATAACGACGGCACTTGGAACGTCGTGGTGCAGGAGGGCGTCACCCTGCGTTCGGACAGGGCAGCCTTTCAGAGCTTCGTGATCGAAGTGACAGACGGCGACAACAAAACAACAACGGAAACCGTCTTTCTCAACATCAACGATAACCTGGAGCCGGAGGCCACTTTCGAGTTCCTGGAAGTCCAAAAGAACACGCCCGCCGGCACCCTTGTCGGCACTCTTGTGGGATACGATCCGGAGGGAGAGGCAGTCCGCTATACCCTCCTGGGAGAGAGCGTCGGTCTGTTCACCCTTGTGAAAAACGCGAACGGCACATACGGTGTTTTCGTCAAACAAGGCGTGACCCTCGATCACTTGGATGAAGCGCAACGCAGCTTCACCGTGACGGTTACCGACGGGTTCAACACTCCATTCGAGGAGACGTTCGAACTGGCTTTTGGAAGCTTTGCTCCCAGAGTGACTGACGCTCCTCCGATCATCGTAAAGGAGGGTGACGGGGCCAATATCGTCGTGGCCACGTTCAAGGTGACAGACCCTGATTATGATGACGTTGTCGATTGCAGCTTGTCGCCCGAAAGCGAAGCCCTGTTCGATCTCGATGATCTCGGAAACGGCAATTACGCTGTCGTTGTCCGCGAGGGTGTCAAACTCGACTACGAAACCTCTTCCCATCGCATCGTCAAGTTGACCTTATCCGACGGGAGCAACACGATTTCCAGGGAGTTTGCAGTCAATATTACCGACGAGATCGATGTGATAACTGGCACAGTGAAAGCCGAGAGCCTCACCGGCACAGCAGGCCGCGACACCATCAAGGGGTTGGCCGGTAATGACAGTCTTGTCGGCAACACAGGCAACGACACCCTTTATGGCGGCGCGGGCAAGGACGTTCTGACCGGCGGCGGCGGACAGGATGTCTTCGTGTTCGATTCCAAGCCGAACAAGAAGACCAATCTCGATAAGGTTGCCGATTTCAGCGTGACGGACGATTCCATCTGGCTGGAGAACAAGATCTTCACCAAGCTTGGCAATAAGGGCTCGGAGGCGGCCCCCGCCCAACTCAAGAAGTCTTTCTTCACCATCGGCGACAAGGCCAAGGACAAGGACGACTACATTGTCTACAGCAAGAAGACCGGCAAGCTGTATTTCGATGTCGACGGGTCGGGCTCCAAAGCCGCCGTGGAGATCGCCTCGCTCTCCAAGAAGCTCGCGATGACGAACAAGGACTTCTTCGTAATTTAGACGCTAGAGGCCAGCTAACAAAAAATCCCGGCGTGACCAGCGCCGGGATTTTTACTTCGAACAAGGGCCGCTTTCGTCAGCCCAGCCAACCGGGAACCTGATCGAAGCCGATCAGGTCGTCATAGGTGGGGCGTGGCCGCACCAGCGCATGGTCATCGCCACGCACCAGAACCTCGGGCACGAGGAGACGTGTGTTGTAGGTGTTGGCCTGAACGGCCCCGTAGGCGCCGGCGGTCATAATGGCGATAAGGTCGCCGGCTTTCACCTGGGGCATGTCGCGGGACAGCGCCAGATAATCGCCGGTCTCGCAGACGGGGCCGACCACGTCGGCGACGATGCGGGGCGTGTCGGGCGAGGCCTCGGTCACCGGCTTGATGTCGTGATGGGCCTCGTAGAGCGTCGGGCGGATGAGGTCGTTCATGGCGGCGTCGACGATCACGAAGGGCTTGTCGGCTCCCTGCTTGACGTAGATCACCCGGGCAATGAGCACGCCGGCATTGCCGGCGATCAGGCGGCCCATCTCGAACACGAGTTTTAGGCCGAGATCCTTGGTGTGGCGCTTGATGATCGCGGCGTAAGCCTGCGGATCGGGAGGCGGCTCGTTGTTCTCGCGGTAAGGCACGCCGAGGCCGCCGCCGAGGTCGATGTGATGCAGCTTATGCCCGTCCGCCATCAGGTCGCGGGCGAGTTCGGCCAGCAGCGCGGTGGCGTTGTCGAAGGGGCTCAAATCCGTGATCTGGCTGCCGATATGCATGTCGACGCCGGTTATCTCGACGCCCTTGAGGGCCGCTGCCCGTGCATAGACCTCGCGGGCGCGGGAAATCGGAATGCCGAACTTGTTCTCGGACTTGCCGGTCGAGATCTTCGCGTGGGTCTTGGCGTCCACGTCCGGGTTGATGCGGATCGAGACCGGGGCGCGCATTCCCTTGGACACGGCGACCTCGGAGAGCGCCTCAAGCTCCGGCTCCGATTCCACATTGAAGCACAGGATGCCGTTGTCGAGCGCGAAGGCCATTTCGGGCTTGGTCTTGCCGACGCCGGAGAACACGATGCGCTCCCCCGGCACGCCGGCCGCGAGCGCCCGGCGCAGCTCGCCCTCGGACACGATGTCCATGCCCGCTCCTAAGCGGCCTAGCGTCTTGAGCACCGCCTGGTTGGAATTCGCCTTCATGGCGTAGCAGACGAGGGCATCCGTATCGGTGAAAGCCTCGGCGAAGACCCGGTAGTGCCGCTCCAGAGTGGCGCTGGAATAGCAGTAGAACGGGGTGCCGACCTCATCGGCAAGGCGGCGCAGATCGACGCCCTCCGCATGGAGGACGCCGTCACGATAGGCAAAGTGGTGCATCGAAAAGGCCTAAAGCAGCGGATCGAGAATAAAGGGCTTGTCGGGGATCGTGTAGCCTCGACGCGGCGAGGACCGGGGTGTGCCGACAGGGGAGGGCAGGGTGGACTCGCCAGCCGCCGTCTGCTGCTGGGTCTCAACTGTGGCTGCCGAGGCGCTCGGCGGCGGCTCGAGCGCACCGCGGCGGCCGCAGGCCGAGAGGCTTACAATAACAAGGCCCGCAACCAGGACCGTGCGGGCAAGAGACAGGCTGGACGACATCAGGAGGCTCCGAAACGTGGCCGCACCATAGCGGGAAGCGGTCCCGGATGCGAGGGGCAAGGTGTGAAAGACAACAGGCGCTGCCGCCACAGGATTGTGACCTGCCGACCGGAGCCGTTTCTGTAGCTCGGACTTGAGCCTTGAGCCGAAAAGCGCCACATCACGGGCCATGTCGAACGCAGTGAAATCCAGAAAAACCTGGCTTATGGGCCTTGCCGCTCTCGTCCTCATTGGGGCCGGTGCCGCCTGGTATGGTCTTGCGCCCCGCGATCCCGTGACGGCTGGCGTCGCCGAGTGCCGTGCCTCGAAAGCCACGACCGAGCGGCTGAAGCCGCTGGCCAAGGGCGAGGTGGCGGCCGTCGGGGTGAGCAGCGCCCCCAAGCCTCCTCCGGTGATCGCCTTTACGGGCCCTGAGGAGAGGCCCATGAGCCTTGCCGATTTCAAGGGCAAGACCATCCTGGTCAACCTCTGGGCGACCTGGTGCGTGCCGTGCCGGGAGGAGATGCCGGCCCTCGACAAGCTTCAGGCGGATCTGGGCGGCTCTGATTTCCAGGTGGTCGCCATCAATGTGGACACCCGCAACCGGGAGAAGCCGAAGACCTGGCTCAAGGAAAACGGCATCACGAACCTGGCCTATCATGCCGATCCTGAGGGCAAGATCCTGCAGGTTCTGCAGAAATCGGGCCATGTGGTCGGCCTGCCGACCACCTTCGTGGTCGATGCCTCCGGTTGCGAGATTGCCCTGCTGAAAGGGCCGGCCGAATGGGCCTCGCCCGATGCGGTCGCGTTCATGAAGGCCGCGCTGAACCGCTCTTAAGCGGCGAAGAGCTGAACCGGTGCCTCGATGCCCTTGAGCTGGTAGTCCCGCCCTTCGCCCCGGACCAGGTCACGCCCGGCCCGTTCAAAGACGGTTCGGGTCACCAGGATTTCATCCGTTCCGGCCGCGGCCTGCGCGCGGGCGGCCGTGTTCACCACGGGCCCGATGGCCGTCAGGTCGCGATGGGCCCGGCCGAACTCCCCGAAGCTGGCGGTCCCTGAGTCGATGCCGATCCCGACCCCGAGCTCGCTCCCCTCGAGGCCTCTGTTCTCAGCCAGGAGGGTCCTGCGGCGAGCCTCGCAGCGGCGCTGGATCTCGCGGGCTGCCCTTACGGCCTGCTCGGCGTGATTGGCCTGCTGGATCGGGAAGCCGAAGATGGCCATGACGGAATCGCCGATCGTCTTGTTGAGGAGCCCGTCGTAGTCCCAGATGGCCTCCGCGCATTCGTCATAGAAAGCATCGAGCAGGGACGAGAGCGCGTCGGACGGGAGCGACTGCGACAGGGCCGTATAGCCTCTGAGATCGGCAAACAGGATGGAGACGTCGACCGGGATCTTGCGGGCCTTCATGATGCGCGTGAACATGAGCTCGCACACCGTGCAGGTGTTCGGGTTCATCCGGCTCGGACGAATGCCGAAGGCTCGAAAGGGCACGGAGGCCAGACCGTGCAGGGGCACGGGGATCCGCATCTGCTGCCAGCAGCCTTTGCAGATCATGGCTTGGGCGGGCGACATTCACAGGTCCCCTTCCAGATCGTTCCGACGTGCAGATACGGTCAGGACAGGCTACACCCAAGTTACCCAGGGACCAACCCAACAATCGGAGGGAATCTGGGGTAGAATGCTAGGTCGGAACGGCTCCGCCGTCGGGAACGCCGATCGTGCCGGAATAGGCCGGCTTTGAGAGCCGCCAGGGCCGATCCATGGCGCTCTTGGATTCCCCGCGCTGGAGCCGGCGCGGTGCTCCGTCGGCTGTGATCTCCTCGATCACCAGGAACCCCAAGGCCTGCAGCATCACGGCCGCCGCCTTGGTGGCCCGGTCGTCGGCCCTCAACGAGAGGGAGCCGGCGGCATAGACCCGCTCCATCAAGCTTTTGGGATGATGCGCCACGCTGCTGCGCGGCTTGAAGGCGACGACGTTCGTCTCCGGTTCCAGCATGAAAGCCCCCAATGCAAGCCGCTGCATTCTGTTTGTTGTGTCAGCGGCCGATCCAGTCGGAACCGCCATTGTGCCGGAAACGGGGCCTTGGACGAAATGCGACAAAAGACGCTCTTTCCCTCCCCCTTGTGGGGAGGGGCAGGGTGGGGGGCCGGCGCCAAGCCTTCATAGGATATCGCTTACACCCCCACCTCCAACTCCTCCCCACAAGGGGGAGGAGGGTTCCGTTGCGGATCGCCGGCTGGTCAGCGGGAATGTCTTGGACAATAGGCAAACGAAAAAGGCGGGGCACCGGCCCCGCCTTGTTGGATCCATGCAGGCAGCGCGATCAGGCGCTCTGCTGAACCTGGATGCCCTTGTCGGTGAAGAGCTGCTGCAGCTCGCCGGCCTGGAACATCTCGCGGGTGATGTCGCAGCCGCCGACGAACTCGCCCTTCACGTAGAGCTGGGGAATGGTCGGCCAGTTGGAATAGTCCTTGATGCCCTGGCGGACGGTCTCGTCCTCGAGCACGTTGACGCCCTTATACGGCACGCCGAGGTAGTTCAGGATCTGGACCACCTGCCCAGAGAACCCGCACATGGGAAATTGCGGCGTGCCCTTCATGAAGAGCACGACGTCGTTGGACTTCACTTCGTTGTCGATGATCTGGTTGGCGTCAGCCATGAGTGTTCTCCTGTTCCGCAGCGGTCAAGGCGCCGGGTTCATGCTTTCAATTGTCGGGTGCCAGCGTCGTCAATGCAAGGGCATGGAGGGTGCCGCCCATGTGGCCCTGCAGCGCGGCATAGACCAGCTGGTGCTGCTGAACCCGGGACTTGCCCTTGAAGGCCGAGGACGTGACGGTGGCGGCATAGTGATCGCCGTCGCCTGCCAGATCCTTGATCTCCACGACAGCATCCGGCAGGGCAGCCTTGATCATGCTCTCGATCTCATGGGCATTCATTGGCATGAATCAATCTCCTCAGGACCTTCGGGTCACGCTTTGCCGGTCATGTAGTTCGGCAGCCACGCCTCGTGGGCCGCCTTCAGTTGCTTCACGGATATGGCCTGCTGGCCGGGCAGAATCAACGCATCGCCCCCGGTCAGGCCCAGGGTCACGGCCGGGATGCCGATGGCGCCCGCCTCGTAGAGGATGTCGGCGGCCACGTCCTCGTCGACAGCGATGAGGTAGCGGGCCTGGTCCTCGCCGAACAGGAAGGCATGGAGGGGGAAGCCCTCCGGGTAAGCTGTGATCTCGGCGCCCACGCCGCCTGCCATGGCCATTTCGGCGAGGCCTAAGGCAATGCCGCCGTCCGAGAGATCATGCACGGTCGTCACCTGGCCGGAGCGGATGAGCTGGCGCACGAAGTCGCCGTTGCGCTTCTCTTGGAGCAAATCCACCGGCGGCGGAGCGCCTTCCTCCCGGCCGCAGATGTCGCGCAGATAGATCGACTGGCCGAGCCAGCCTTGGGTCGCGCCGATGAGGATGATGGCCTCGCCCTCGCGCCTGAAGGCCAGGGAGGCGTTCACCGTCACGTCGTCGACGAGGCCGACGCCGCCGATGGCCGGAGTCGGCAGGATGCCCTGGCCGTTGGTCTCGTTGTAGAGCGACACGTTGCCGGACACGACCGGGAAATCGAGCGCCTTGCACGCTTCGCCGATCCCCTTCAGGCAGCCCACGAACTGGCCCATGGATTCGGGCCGCTCGGGGCTGGCGAAGTTCAGGTTGTCGGTGATCGCCAGCGGCAGGCCGCCCACCGCCGTGATGTTGCGCCAGGCCTCCGCCACCGCCTGCTTGCCGCCCTCGAACGGATCGGCCTCGCAATAGCGCGGCGTCACGTCGGTGGTGAGCGCTAGGCCCTTCGGCCCGTCCTCGACGCGCACGATGGCGGCATCGCCGCCCGGGGTCTGGACGGTGTTGCCGAGGATCAGGTGGTCATACTGCTCCCACACCCAGCGCTTGGAGCACTGGTCGGGCGAACCGACGAGCTTCAGCAGCGCCTCGGCCTCGGACATCGGCGCCTTCACGCTCTCGGGCGCGACCACCGGCTGCTTGGGGCATTCCACCCACGGACGGTCATAAAGCGGGGCTTCGTCGCCGAGCTCCTTGATCGGAAGATCGGCCTTCACCTCGCCCTGGTGCTTGATGACGAAGCGGAGCGTGTCGGTGGTCTTGCCGATCACCGCGAAGTCGAGGCCCCATTTGTGGAAGATGGCCTGCGCCTCCTGCTCCATGCCGGGCTTGAGCACCATGAGCATGCGCTCCTGGCTCTCCGACAGCATCATCTCGTAGGCGGTCATGCCCTCCTCGCGGCAGGGCACTTTGTCGAGGTCGAGCTCGATGCCGAGATTGCCCTTGGCGCCCATCTCGACCGCCGAGCTGGTGAGACCCGCTGCGCCCATGTCCTGGATCGCGATCACGGCGCCCGATTTCATCAGTTCGAGGCAGGCTTCCAGCAGCAACTTCTCGGCGAAGGGGTCGCCCACCTGCACGGTGGGGCGCTTCTCGTCCGACGCATCGTCGAACTCGGCCGACGCCATGGTGGCGCCATGGATGCCGTCGCGGCCGGTCTTGGAGCCGAGATAGACGATCGGGTTTCCGACGCCGGTGGCCTTCGCGTACCAGATCTCGTCCGTGCGGGCGAGGCCCACCGCCATGGCGTTGACCAGGATGTTGCCGTTGTAGCGCTTGTCGAAGCCCACGGAGCCTCCGACGGTCGGCACGCCGAAGGAATTGCCGTAGCCGCCGATGCCCGCCACCACGCCCGAGACGAGGTGCGGGGTCTTGGGATGATCAGGCTCGCCGAAGCGGAGGAAGTTCAACGCCGCGATGGGCCGCGCCCCCATGGTGAACACGTCGCGCAGGATTCCGCCGACGCCCGTCGCCGCACCCTGGCAGGGCTCGATGAAGGACGGATGGTTGTGGCTCTCCATCTTGAAGATGCAGGCGAGCCCGTCGCCGATATCGATCACGCCTGCGTTCTCGCCCGGACCCTGGATCACCCAGGGTGCCTTGGTGGGCAGGCCGCGCAGGTGGATGCGGGAGGACTTGTACGAGCAATGCTCGTTCCACATGGCCGACACGATGCCGAGCTCGGTGATGGTCGGCTCGCGGCCGATCAGGTTCACGAAGCGCTCGTACTCATCGGGCTTCAGCCCGTGCTCCTTGACCAGCTCCGGGGTGATGGCGACGTCGTTGCGGATCATCGGGGTCTCGTAATCTGGAGAAATCAGGCAGCGCGGGAAAAGGACGACACGAGGCTCTCGAACAGGCCGCGTCCGTCGGTGCCGCCCACGAGGTCTTCGATCAGGTTCTCCGGATGAGGCATCATGCCGAGCACGTTGAGTTTCTCGGAGTAGATGCCCGCAATGGAGTTCATGGAGCCGTTGCGGTTGGCATCCTGGGTGATGTGCCCTTGAGCATCCGCATAGCGGAAGGCCACGAGGCCGTCGCCTTCGAGCCGCTTCAAGGTCTCTTCGTCCGCCGTGTAGTTGCCCTCGCCATGCGCAACGCAGACATCGATCGCCTGATGCTTGGCGTATGCTTTAGTGAAGGCGGTGTCGTTGCGCTCGACCCGCAGGAACTGGCGGTGGCAGATGAACTTCAGGTTCGCGTTGCGCATCAGGATGCCGGGGAGCAGCCCGGATTCGCACAGGATCTGGAAGCCGTTGCAGATGCCGAGCACGAGGCCTCCGCGAGCTGCGTGCGCCCGCACCGCATCCATGACAATGGCGCGACCGGCGATGGCGCCGCAGCGAAGATAATCGCCATAGGAGAAGCCGCCGGGAAGAACCACGAGGTCCGTGCCCTGCGGCAGCTCGGTTTCGGCGTGCCAGACCTTCTCGACCTGGGATCCGGCAGATTTCAGCGCCCGCAGCACATCGCCTTCGCGATTGGAGCCGGGGAAAACGATGACTGCGGATTTCATGTCAGCCTCACGCGATCTCGACGCGGTAATTCTCGATGACGGTGTTCGCCAAAAGCTTCTCGCAGGCGGCCTTGAGCTGGGCCTCGGCCTGAGCCTTGTCGGCGGTTCCGAGTTCGATGTCGAAGACCTTGCCCTGCCGCACGCCGTCGATGCCCTCGACGCCGAGGGACTTGAGGGCGCCTTCGATGGCCTTGCCTTGGGGATCGAGAACGCCGTTCTTGAGGGTCACGGTGACACGCGCTTTCATGGAGGCCTCGGGCTGTTTGACGATGCGCCCCACGCCATAAAGGCATTAAGGCCAAGAAACAACGCCTTCGAAGCACGATCCGGTGAAGTGGAAGCCGGTTTCACCGTAAGATCGTGCGGCAGGCCTCAGGAGCCCAATTCGCGGGCAGCGACCTGCTTGGCCGTTTCACGCACAGCATCCTGAACTTCGCCGATCACCAGTACGACCGACAGGGCCTCACCCTCGCGCCTGCCGAAGGCGGCGCCGTAGGCCGGACGCTTGCTGCCGTCTGTTGGAGCAAGATCGATGGCGAAGCCCAGATAGGGGCCATCCCTCAGGCGCTCGACCGTAATTTGGGTCTTGACCGGCTTGCCCCGGCCTGTCGGCGAGCGCAGGGCGCGGGCCAGGCGCTCCGGGTCCTTTAGGACGGCTTCCGTGATGTCAGCGTCCTTTCCCGTCAGACGCACGACGCTGACGGCGAGGCCTGGGCTGCATTCGGGTGGGGCGCAGAAGGACAGCGCAACCGGCTCCGACCGATCCTCAGCCAGCCATTTCCGCAAAGGCAGAGCGTCCCAGGACGCATCGACCGACAGGCCTGCCACCTGTCGGGGAATGTATCCGCAACTGGCAAGGGACAGGCCGAGGGCTAGGATCAGGAGGCTGGAACGCAACAGGCGGACGAACATGAGACCAGTCTATGCGCAAAATCGACGAAACGGGATAGCTTCGTTGGTCAAAGAAAAAGCCCGGCATGAGACCGGGCTTTCGTATCGTTGCAAGGCAATCGGCTTATTGAACGAGGCGCGGACCGCCCGTCACCGGATTGTCGTTCTCGGACAGGATGCCGAGCCGGCGGGCGACCTCCGTATAGGCCTCCACCAGCCCGCCCATGTCCCTGCGGAACCGGTCCTTGTCGAGCTTGTCCTTGGACTTGATGTCCCAGAGGCGGCAGGAATCGGGGGAGATCTCGTCGGCCACGACAATGCGCATCATCTCGCCTTCCCAGAGACGGCCGGTCTCCAGCTTGAAGTCGACGAGGCGGATGCCGACACCCAGGAAGAGGCCTGACAGGAAGTCGTTGACCCGGATGGCCAACGCCATGATGTCGTCGATCTCCTGGGGAGAGGCCCAGCCGAAGGCGGTGATGTGCTCTTCCGAGACCATCGGGTCGCCGAGAGCGTCATTCTTGTAATAGAATTCGATGATCGAACGCGGGAGCTGCGTGCCTTCCTCGATGCCGAGGCGGGTGGCGAGCGAGCCTGCCGCGACGTTGCGCACGACAACCTGCAGCGGAATGATCTCCACCTCGCGAATCAGCTGCTCGCGCATGTTGAGGCGGCGGATGAAGTGGGTTGGGATGCCGATGTCGTTCAGATGCTGGAACAGGTATTCCGAGATCCGGTTGTTGAGCACGCCCTTGCCGTCGATCACCTCATGCTTCTTGGCATTCGCGGTGACATTGAAAGCGGTCGCGTCATCCTTGAAGTGCTGGATGAGCGTACCGGGTTCCGGGCCCTCATAGAGGACCTTCGCCTTGCCCTCATAGATGCGACGGCGACGATTCATAGGCGTGTACCGTGGTTTGAGAAAATCCATTTGCCGTGGCTCCTGGGGATGGTCATTTTTAGATCCGCGGCTGGCGTCAAGCGCGGCTTTCGACCGGCGCTCCGCTTGAAGGGGCAACCTATCCGATCCCTCGGGCAAGTACAACGCGGAGGAGAATTCAAGGCGGGCAGCGAGATCGAAGCACCGATCTTAAAGATGGGGAGCGTCTGGCATCCGCGCGAGTGCGCCCATATATCGCAGAAGGCTAAAATATAAGGAGAAGAACGGAATGACCGCTTTCGACGACCGGAGAAACGCCTTCGAGAAGCAGTTCGCCCACGACGCGGATCTGCGCTTCAAGGCGACGGCGCGCCGAAACAAGCTGTTTGGACTCTGGGTGGCCGAGCGCCTGGGCAAGACCGGCGACGAGGCCGAGGCCTATGCCAAGAGTGTCGTTCTGGCCGATTTCGAAGAGGCGGGCGACGCCGATGTCCTGCGCAAGGTTCGCCGGGATCTCGACGGCGCCGGCAAGTCCATGGGAGACGCCGAACTCCACACCAAGCTCAACGAACTGACGGGACGCGCGATCGAGGAGGTCAAGGCGGGCCGGTGAGGGCTCTCCAACCGTCATCCCACCTCTCCACACCATCATCAGCCGAAAGGGCGCCATGCCGACCCAACCCTCCTTCTCCGAGCGCCTGAAAGGCGGCACGCCCCTTCTGACGGCCTGGTGCGGCCTGCCGGATCCATCCATCGCCGCGACCCTGGCCCGGGAGGATTTCGACGCCGTGGTGCTCGACACGCAGCACGGCTCCATCGATTTCGCCGCATCCGTTCAGGCCATTCCGCTGATCGCGGCAGCCGGGAAACCGGCGATCGTCCGCATCCCCGTGGGGGATTTCGCCACCGCGTCCCGTTATCTCGACGCCGGTGCCTCGGGCATCATCGCGCCCATGATCAACACCGTCGAGGATGCCCGCCGCCTCGCCGCCTTCACGAAATTCCCGCCCGTGGGCGAGCGCAGCTGGGGTGCCTACGGGGCGCTTGCCCTCACGGGGCTCGAGCCGGGCGAGTACCTCCGGACGGCCAACGATCTTGCCGTCTCCTTCGCCATGGTGGAGACCCGGGAGGCGCTCGCCATCATCGACGACATCCTGGCGGTGCCGGGGATCGACGGGGTCTTCATCGGCCCCTCCGACCTGTCGATCGCGCTATCGGGCGGCAGGGGAGTCGACCCGACCAGCGCCGAGGTGGACAAGGCTCTGGATCATGCCCTTGCCCGGGTGAAGGCCGCCGGCAAGATCGCGGCCATCTATGCGGTTTCGGGCGCACGGGCGGCGCAGCTCTCCGCCAAGGGCTTCCACATGGTCTCCATCGGCAGCGACATGTCCATGCTGCGCGCCGGCGCTCATGCGGCTCTGGCGGCGGCCCGCGCCTAAGCGTTGGCAGGGTAGGGAAGCCCGAAGGACTGGGCGAGGAAAATGCCTCCCTGCCGGAGGCCCTCTCCATCAATGCCGTGGGCGAGCCCCGCCGACAGATGCCACTGGCAGGGGATCTCCGCGGCGCTCAAGGCATCCTTCGAGAAGAAGAACATCTCGGCGGGCACCACGTCGTCCTGATCGCCATGGATCAGCAGAATGGGCGGTGCCGTCCTGGCCAGGGGCATCAGCCCCTCCGGTCCTTCGCCGTCCTCCAGCACGAGAAGACCCGAATAGCCCACGACGGCAGCCGGAGGGGTTGGGCGGCGCAGGCCCAGATGGAGCGCCATCATGGCGCCCTGGCTGAAGCCCACGAGGGCGAGCTTCGACGGCGGCAGGGCATGACGGGCCAGCTCCTGATCGAGAAAGGCATTCAGAGCCGGCGCCGCATAGGTCACGCCGCGCCAGAACTCCCGCGGATCCGTCAGGGTGAGTGGAAACCATTCCCGGCCCATCGGAACGTTGCTGCAGGGATCGGGCGCATGCGGGGCCACGAAAGCGGCGTCCGGCAGCCAGGCACGCCACTGCTCTCCAAGCTCGATCAGGTCGTTCCCGTCCGCTCCCAGCCCATGGAGAAAAACCACGAGCTGCTTCGCCACGCCGGATTGCGGCGCCAGGCGCGGACCGTCGATGCTGGCCATGACGCATATCCTCGATCGTTGACAATGCGTCGATTGCAGAGCGGAACGGCCCGTCCGTCAAGCAGGCGCTCCCTCCCGTGCCTTGGCCACCTGGTAATAGGCCCAGAGCACCTTCGCGGCGACGCCGCGCCATGGCTGCCAGCGCTCGGCCAGTGCGTTCAGCGCCTTGGCATCCGGCCTCTGCTGCAGGCCGTAAGCGAGGCGGGCGGCCTCCTGCACGGCCAGGTCCCCGCTCGGGAATGCATCCGGATGCCCGAGGCAGAAGAGCAGATATACGTCGGCGGTCCAGGGACCGATCCCCTTCACCCGCGTGAGGAGGCTGTGAGCCTCATCGGCTGAATAATCATGGAGATTGTCGAGGGGCAGCTGCCCTTCGATGATCTCCGTCGCCACGGCCCGAAGGGTCCGAACCTTCCCGGCCGAGAGGCCTGCCGCCCGCAAGGAGCCGTCGGACATTCCCAGGAAGACCTCCGGGGTCGCCGGTTCGAGGATCGCCCGCAGGCGGCCCCAGATCGCCGTGGCGCTCGCGGTGGAAACCTGCTGGCCCACCACGATCCAGGCGAGCCCCTCGAAGCCGGGCGGGCGTTTGCGCAGCTGTGGTGTAACGCCCTCAGCGGCCAGCCGCGCCATAACCGGGTCTACCTTCGCGAGCGCCGCGAAGCCCCTCTTGAGAACCGCGTCCGTTTCGAGGAGGGTGACCATTCCTTTGCGCTCCTTCTTTCTCACGCAGGCTCCCGTGACGAAGCCCATCTTCCGATTCGCCCCAAGCCCCAACGGACGGCTTCACCTGGGCCATGCCTATTCGGCCCTGCTCAATGCCGATCTCGCGCGGCGCTTCGATGGGCGCCTGCTTCTGCGCATCGAGGATATCGATACCACACGCTGCCGTCCCGAGTTCGAGGAAGCGATCCATGAGGATCTCGCCTGGCTCGGGCTCCAATGGGAAGAGCCGGTGCGGCGGCAGTCGGAGCATTTCGACGATTACCGCGCCGCCTTCCGCACCCTGAAGGGGAGGGGAGTGGTCTATGCGTGCTTCTGCTCCCGCAAAGACATTGCGGAGGCGGTTGCTTGCCGGGAGGCGGAGGCAAAGACAGGAGCAGCCCAGCCTTGGCCCCGCGATCCGGACGGCGCTCCGCTCTACCCCGGCACGTGCCGAACCTTATCGGCCGGGGAGATCGAACGGCGCATCGCACACGGCGAGCCCCATGCCTGGCGGCTCGATATGCAGGCTCTGCAAAGGCTTCTTCCAGGGTCCCACGGCTATCGCAGGTTCGACTATGACGGTCATGAAGAGGATGTAGTGGCCAATCCCTGGCGCTGGGGCGATGCAGTCATCGTGCGCAAGGACACGCCGACGAGCTATCATCTGTCCGTGGTGGTGGACGATGCGCTCCAGGGCGTCACCCACGTGGTTCGCGGCCAGGATCTTGAGCCCGCCACCGATCTCCATGTGCTGTTGCAGGCGCTTCTTGGGCTTCCGGTCCCTCTCTACCATCACCATCGGCTCGTGCTCGACCCCGAGGGCGACAAGCTGGCTAAAAGCCGTCAGTCGCCGTCTCTTGCGGAGCTCCGGACCTCAGGTGTCACGCCTCAGGACATCCGGCAGCGCCTGGGCTTTTAGGCTTCAGCCGATCCCCAGCACGTAGAGCCAGACAAGAGTGCTTCCCAGAGCCAGAAAGGTCGAAAGCGTCACGGCGCTGGAGGCAAGCGCCACACCTTCACCATAGCGCTCAGCAAAGAGATAAGCGTTGATGCCGGACGGGCAGGAGGCAAAAAGCACCGCCACGCCCGCCCAGACCGGCGGCATCTGGAACACCTGCGTGGCGAGCAGCAGCACCACCAGGGGATGCACCACGAGCTTCAGGAACGAAATCACGGTCGGCAGCTTCCAGCCCATCTGCAGGCCATAGCGGCGCAGCGCAATTCCCATGGAGATCAGCGCGCAGGGCACGGCTGCGCTCGCGAGCAGGTCCATCACCTGCCAAGCCGGTGCCGGCACATAGGCGGCAATCGGCCGGCAAGCCGACCCGGCCAGGATCCCGACCACGATCGGGTGGGTCAGGAGCCGGCGCAGGATGATGAGAGGCGAGGCCTGCCGTCCTTCGGCCAGGATCGTCGCGAGTGTCATGGTGACGGGAAGATGCACGGCGATGAGGAGGAAGAGCGGCACGGCGCCCTCGTCGCCATAAGCCTTCAGGATCATCGGAATGCCGACGAAGACCGTGTTCGCTTGGCCCGCCGAGAAGCCGGCAACGACCCCCGAGACGCCTTTGATGCCAAAGAAGTGCCGGCCGATGCTGGTGGCCAGCAGCCAAACCACGGCCACGCCGGCAAAATACGAGATCCAGTAGCCCCAAGGCTGGACGTCCGGGATCTCGGCCCGGACGAGGGTGCGGAAGATCAGGCAGGGGAGGGAGAGGGTGAAGACGAACTCGGATAGCCCTTCGCCGACCCGCTCGGAGACGAAGCCCGTCTGGCGCGCGACATAGCCGATGCCGATCAGGCCGAAGACCGGCAGGACGATCGCGAACAGGTCAAGCATTCGGGTTTATCGGAGTTCGGCGCGCTGGGAGAGGCTGACGGCGGCCACGCTGTGAGACATCAGTTCGTCCACCTGTTCGCGCTGACGCTTAAACTCCACCAGACCACGGCCTTCGAGTTCGCGCCCGCGGGGTAGGCGGATCTTCAGCGGATCGACGAAGCTGCCGTTGATGATGACCTCATAGTGGAGATGCGGGCCCGTCGAGAGGCCGGAATTGCCCACATAGCCGATGACCTGGCCCTGCTGCACTCGTCTGCCGGGTGCAATGCCTTTGGCGAAGCTCGACATATGGGAGTAGGCCGTCACGTAGCCATTGGTGTGCTGGAGCTCGACGCGACGGCCATAGCCCGAATCCCACTCCGCCTTGATCACGGTGCCGTTGCCCGCGGCAATGATGGGCGTGCCGACCCTGTGGGCCCAGTCGACGCCGGTATGGGGGCGCGAATAGCCCAGGATCGGGTGGAAGCGCGAGCCGAAGCCTGAGCGGAGGATACCGTCGGCAATGGGCTTGCGGATCAGGAACTTCTTGAGAGAGCGGCCCGCCTCGTCGAAGAAGTCCACGGTGCCGTCGTCGCCCTGGTAGCGGTACACGCGGCGCTGTTCCCCGCCCACCGTCAGGGACGCATAGAGGACTTCCGGCGCGCCGTTCTCGTCGTCGGACCCGAAGAAGACCTCGAAGGAGTCGCCCTGCGAGACCCGGCGCTGGAAATCGACGTCGTAGCCGAAGATGCGCACCAACTCATCCACAGTCTGCCGGGGAAGATCGTTCTTGAGAGCCGTCTCGTAGAGACTCTCATAGAGGCGCACGCCCCCGCGGGCATCCTCCTCGCCTTCCTCGTCGGATGCGTCGGCAACCTGGCGGGTCGCCGGATCCTCGGGGGGAGTGACGGACACGAAGACGCCGCGATCGTTGGTGGCAGCGATGCCCTCGATGCCACGCTCACCGAATGCGATCACGCGCACGATCTGCCGAGGGTCTCCCAGGCGGGGGCCAGGAGCGATCAGGATGCGCAGCCGCTGGCCCTCGGCCATGCCCTCGACCCTCATCCGGGCCGAGAGAGCGGAGGTAATGGCCGCGATCTGTTCCGGCGTTCCCCCGTAGCTGCGCAGAGCTGTCTCAAGGGTTTCCCCCTTGCGGAGAACCACGTCGCGCTCCTCGATGAGAGGAGGCATGGCCTTCTGCTCGATCTTCGGGAGGTCGGTCACATTCTCCGGCACGACCCGAACCTCGATCGTGCTGAAGGGAGCGTCGATCACCCGCGCATAGCCGAGGGCATCGCCAAGGGCCTCCGGCGGCCGCAGCGTCCTCGAGAGCATCTGCTGGGCGGGAATCGGCACAGAGGTTCGGCGGCCCGCCTCATTGAAGACACGGCGTTCCTCCTCGAGGATCGCGAGCACGTCGTTATCGGTCAACGACGGAGCGCTCGCCTCGATGGCAACCAGTGCAAGATCACGCCTGAGAACCGAGACATCGGCATCGGCGACCTCAGGGGTCGGCTCGACCCGCCCCTCCGTCTCTTCCGCAAACAGGCGCAGGGGATTGAAAGGTGGGATGTCGGCCGCGTAGGTGCCGGAGGTGAGTGACAGGTTCGTGGCGACCCGGACGAACTGGCGAACCTTGATGGCCTCGCGCTCACCGTTGCGGATGGTCATCGGGGCCTTGAAGCTTTGGCGCGCGGAGACCGTGTTCTCCGTCATGTTCAGCCGGTCGGTCTTGCGGGCTACATTCGTCGCCCGCTCGTCATCCTTGGTTGAGGTGCGGCCATTGAGGGCTGCGCGCTCGGGAGGCAGCGCCGAGATCGCCGCGCCTTCGAAGGTGATATAGATGGAAGCCCCGATCAGGGCGGCTCCCGTGACGCCGGTCAGAACACTAGCACCAAGCCAGCGCAGATTGACCTCCCACTTATCGATCTCAGGAGCGGCGTTGCCGCTGCTGTTCAGGGGTGGCTCATGTCCCAGGTCGATACCGGACGACAGATGCGGCGCATTCCTACGAGCGCGTCCGGCATGGCTGTCATCGGGGGGAAGATGGTTCATGATCCCTGTCGAGTGTCGATCTGGGTGGGTTGCTGTCACAGACACCAGAAGGCCATCTAGCACAAGAGACAGCAACCGCACAGGTCAATAGATAAGCTTGTACAGGACGCCAACTCCTTGAGAAGCGAGGCCTGCCGCGGCTCTGCTTCCTGCCTTTCTGTGTCGGCAGTGAGGCAGGAGCTGCAAAAACCTGTGCGGCAGGCCACCGGATCAGCGGCCCTCCCGAGCTGTCAAAAAACTTTCACAAGCCCGTTGACAGGCCAAAAGGCTTGGGCCTATATACCGGCCATCGACGGCGGCCGCTGATGTGGCTGTTGTTTAGAACTTCCACAGAGACCGGGCTGGTGGGCCTGACGTTAAGTCGGGAACAGAGTCTGTTCTGCGGAAGCTCTCTTGTGTCTCTAGCGGGATGCATGTGCTCTTTGACATTGTTGAGAGGGGAAGAGAAGCGTAGGCGGCGGTGTCCTTGCGGGCAGCTTTTACGAGCTGCTGTAAGATACATCGACCAGTTCTATGCTTTGGTGAGTACACCGCTTCAGTGGAAACGCTGGAGATGGAAGGTACTCTGTCAATTTGCGTAGTGACTATAGTCGAGATCAAATTCTTCAACTTGAGAGTTTGATCCTGGCTCAGAACGAACGCTGGCGGCAGGCTTAACACATGCAAGTCGAACGCACCTTTCGGGGTGAGTGGCAGACGGGTGAGTAACGCGTGGGAACGTGCCCTTCAGTTCGGAATAACCCAGGGAAACTTGGG
>NZ_JACXAB010000023.1 GCF_014699075.1 Microvirga sp.
AAGCGGCCATCCCGGTCCTGCGGCACCCGCAGCTCCAGTTTACCCACGCGGGTCACCAGGGTGCGGCTGTAGTAGCCGGAGCGGTAGCCGAGGCGGGCAGCGGTACGCTCGCCCTTCTCAGCCTGGAGCGCATCGCTCATCTCGGCTTCGAGCATCTCCTGCATGACGGCGCGGACAATCTCGCGCAGCCCGTCCGGGCTCTGGCTCAGAAGGTCCTTGATGGCGGCAGCGGCAGGTTTATCCTTGGTGCTGGTCATGGTGGGGCTCCTCCCGGAGGGTGACTTGGACATCACCATCCTGCCATGACCGCCCCGATCAGGCGATTTGCAGAACCTTCACCACACTACTCTCATCTCAACGCCTCTCGCCGCTGGGCGGAAGCTGCAAGAGGAGGAACGTGTCAGTGACAAAGCGTATCTGTCCTGTTACAGACTAGCTCTAAGGGGCGCTGGCCAGACTACTGCGCCCGGGGCTGCCTCGTTTCGCGGCGGATGTTTTCCAGCTCATTGCGGGTATGTTCCATCTCACGCCGCACTGCGCCAATATCCCGGCGCAACTCCTCGATCGAGCGAACAATCTGTTGCGTCGCTTCCCGCAGGTCACCGCGGGTGATCGACGCGTCAGTGCTGTCCTGCTGAACGCTCGCGCAGTCCGGTGTGCCGTCACGACGGTAGCGCAGGCTCAGGGCATCTCCCACCTTGAGATACACGCACCGGGTATCTGGGTCGCGCCAGGTCGATGGCGGGGCCTCCTGTGCTGTTGCTGGGATGGCGAGGGCCAACAACCCGACAGTGATTGCGACTTTGATCATCAGTCCTCCCTGGGAGGATGTGGGTGCCGGAAAATCCATGTCTCTTCCAAGAGCCGCATCCTCAATGAACGAACACGGCCTTCGATGTAACCGCAAGGCCCTGCACTGCTGAGGCAAGTGCTCCTCCCGAGCCATGCCAATGAGGTTCGCAAGAGCCTGATCAACCATAGGACGAGAGCCGAGGTGTTGCCTCGGCTCTCTTCTGATTTTCTCAGCACGAGGTGTCGCAACGCATCAGGCAGCGCGGCTGGCGTTCTTCGTCTCAGCCTTGAGTGTCAGGCCGGCCTCATTCGCCACACGTGTGGCAACCTCGGCGATCCGGCGGGTGCCCTCAATGGTCTGCTCAAGATTGTGCCGCATGATGGTGCTCTGGGCTGCCATGAAGTCTGGGAGCGACTGGCAGCGTGCCAGCACACCAAAATCCTCGACGTTCTTCTGCAACCGCTCCTGCGTAAGGCTGAACCACTCGCGCGAGAGGTCCTGCACTCCACGCGTCAGCATGGTGCTGGCCTGCGTCATCATCTCAAGGCTCTGGGCCCCCTGACGGGTGAGCTCCTCGCGGCCCTCGCCCGTGATGCCATAAGCCTGAGTGACGTGATCGGTGAAGCGCCGGGTGTTCTCAGAAGCAGAGTTCAAGCCAGACCGCATGGCGTCCTGTGCCTTCTCTGCGTTGTCGCGATTGTGTTCACCCGCAACTTTAGCACGGTCGTTCGCCTGATTGTTTGTATTATTAACGACAGACATATGAATAATCCTGATACTGATAAATACAAGTACGCATAATCCCAGCCTTGCGAGCCAAATCGGAAACAACTTGTACTTAATTGTTGTTTATTTCCTCTTGAGCACGGTTGCAGAAGTTTACGTTTAGAATGCGGCCTTCAGGAGCTTTTACTATGTATAGACAATTCTACCTCAACTTTTTTCGTGTGATCCTGCGCACGAGCTGAAGGTTGTTCCACATATGCTTCTCAGAAAACCCATTTCAGGTGCCGCTCTTCCGGGCGGTGGACAATCGCTATCCTGTAGAGGACTTGGCAGAAGGCATCACAACGGGCCACCCCACCATGACCCAGTTCAAGCTCGATCCGGCCCAGATCAACGACCTGCGCGCCTATCTAGATTCCGTTCAGGGCTAGAGCCTGAGTTCACTCAGCGCACCACGAGGACCGGAACCTTCGAGTGGGAGAGCACCTTCATGGTCTCGCTCCCGAGGAAAAGGGCCGAGACCCCGCTGCGTCCGTGCGACGCCATCACGATCAGATCACAGCGCTGGCCTTCCGCCGTGCGGATAATCGCTTGGTAGGGCGCGGCGTCCTCCATGTGAAGGGTCGTGGCATCGACACCAAGTTTGCGCGCGATCTCGGAGGCTTCCGCCAGGGTGCGCTCGGCGTGCTTTTGCATATGCTCCCTGAACGACGCCGATGTTTCCTCAAGCTGTTCGGCCTCAAGTGCAAAGACATGGAAGCGCTCCGCCACAGTGAGCAGCAGGACCGTCGCTCCCACAGCCTTTGCCAGGTTGGTTCCATGCTCGACGGCACGGGCCGACAAGGATGAGCCGTCGGTTGCAATCAGAATGTTCTTGTACATGCAGGCCTCCCTCGTTGATGAAAGAAACACTCTTGTGCCAGCCAAAGGTGCATTGTGCGCGTCACCAATGTTGAAGTCGAGCCAATCACGACCGCTCGACGCGTGCAGGACGGACCTGCTCGTACCTGCGAGCACTCCCAGGCGTTTGAGCGCCACAAGCCTAGAGGGCTTCGCGTCGTATGCAGCAGCGACAATGGTTGATCTCCTGGGCAGCGATGCTCGCTCTGTCGTCAGATCAATGGGCCATCAGCACTGGTACAGTCATAGTCTGGATGATCCTGCGGGTCGTACCGCCAAGCACGATCTCCCGCAGCCGCGAATGGCCATAGCCACCCATCACGATCAGATCGGCCTTCACATCGACCGCATGGGACAGGAGGATGTTGGCAACACCCCCGTGGTTGCGCATGAGGTTCGTCATATGCGCCTCAATGCCGTGCCGAGCCAGGTGGCGCACTAAGCGACCGCCGTGCTGGTTTCGGTCTCCTCTTCGGTCGCCGATCATCACTACCTCGACACGCTCGGCCATGGCGAGCAGGGGCAAGGCATCGGCAACAGCCCGAGCCGCGGGGCGCCCCTCGTCCCAGGCGATGAGGACAGTTCTGAGCTGTGCATCTCCTTGGTGGGCGGGAACGATCAACACCGGACGTCCTGATCCGAACAGAACCGCTTCGATGAGGTTGGCTGTGTCCGTTTCTGCAGGGTCAGGTTGCTGAAGCACGGTGGCATCGAAGTACCGGGCCAGACAGATGACCTCACCACTGACGTGTCCCGTCGAGAGGTCGAGCATCACCGTCTCGACGGTGATCCCCACCTCCGTTGCTCTCTTGGCGAAAGCCTCCAGAGCGGCTCTTGCCGTGTTCTCCACGTCCTCGCGCATGTGATCGAGGAGATTACTGGGCAATTCCGAGCGGATGAGCGCAGGCAGGCTGGGAGCTGCCCCTGACGATGTGACCGTCAATGCCGCACCTCTGAGCCGAGCCAGCTCCAGGGCATACCGCTCGCCGGCTGCCGTGTCTTTCCCGACTATGAGCAGCAGATCATTGAAGGACATGTCCGCCTCCTCTCACGAAGGCGCGGAAGGGTCGCCTCATGTGGGCACCAGCCTGTGAGCAATGATAGCACAACCCGACATCAGGACCTATTGCCGGCTGTCACCAAGCTGTTGTCTGACAGCTGTCATGGGGATGGCTTGGGCCGCTCTGTTAACCGTCAACCTGCCCTTGGCGAGACGGTGACGAACGCTCTTTCCCCGTCCATCGTCACACCGTAACCTTACAAGCAGCTGGCGCGACCAGCGTCACCCTTTGTGGAAGGCTGATATGTGATGAGCACCGCCCGTGTTTTTCTGCTTGCGCCCTCCCTGGCTCGGCTGATCGAGAAGGAGAGGGAAGGCCATCGTGTCCGGCAGGGCTACTTCCCGAATCGACCGGATCGGGGCACCCACGTGCAGCTGGAGGAGGAGACAGGTCGGCTCGTCCTGGTCGTCAATCAACCAAACGGCCCTGTCGAGGAGGCTACGGACATTCCTCGCTCACAGGCCGAGGCTCTGCTTGAGCTCACCGCCGGACAGGTGGACTACCTGGAGGTCAGCCTGACCATCGGGTCCCAAACAGCCATGCTCCGGCGCTTCCTCACACCAGAACAGCTGGATCTGCTCACCGTCACGTTCGAGCATGGCAAACGGGCCCGCAAGTTTCAGCCGCTGATCTGGTTTGGTCCGGAGGTCACGGGAGACCCTGCCTACCAGGGCCGCACCATAGCTCTGAATGGACTGTCGTCAGTGCCTGAGGTGGAGCTCACGGACGCGGCACTCAACAGCCTGCTCGATGCCCTGGAGGGCCGCTTGGGAGCCGATCAGCCGCAAGCGGTGGCTCCTCAGCCTGTCGCTCCTTCGAAACCGGCTGAGGACGAAGCAGAGAACGAGGACGATCAGGATGATCTTGAGATCGAGGACAGCGTCATTCGGGAGCTCGCCCGATCCTTGAGCCCCCGCCAGCGCTGATACGCCCGACGAGCGCTCACATCCGCTGTGGGGCAGGCGGACCTGATTAGGCTGTCTTCAGATCCACAGCCGATTCCTTGCCGGAACGGCGGTCCGCCTCAACCTCATTGGAGAAAAGCGTACGGATGCAAACTGCACAGGTGAGCTTTTTATGTGGTCAGGCACCATTGGGGAAATGCCAGCCGGCCAGCGGAGCCTCAGGTTGACCATGCGCAAGTCGGCCAATCTGCTTGCACAGACCAGAATGTGCGGTCTGCTGACGGCAGCGGCTGGCATCAACGAGAGCGAACGGTATGGCCTGTTCGCACCTTTTATCACGAGCATATTGGCAAGCCTAAGCCACAGTTGGAAACCTTGTTCAGCACCTCCGGATGTCATTCAAGAGTGCTTCGAATTGCGCAACCTACATCCACTTCATTGATTGTTGTAGGAGGCAAACAACAATGCTGATCGGTCTGGCACGAGCATCGCTCCTGAATGTGATTGCAGGTTTGGAGGAGCAAAAGCGCGATCTCCTGTCCGCGGGTGTTGAGAAGCTATTCTGCGAGCAAACAACCTCCGTGAGAGCGCGCCCCCAGCTGGAAGCTGCAATTGAGTTCGCACGTGAAGGTGATACTCTTACTGTGACCGATCTGTCAGGACTGGGTCAGAGTGTGGCAGATGTTGTCGCAGTTCAGAGACGTCTTGCCGACAAGGGTGTGCACCTTCGAGTTCTGAACCTTGGCCTCGACACACGTTATGACACAGGCCAAGTCATCATGGATACTATGCTTACGATCTCTCAATTCGAGAAACAGATCATACTCGAGAGGTGGCGCGAAGGCATTGCAAGAGCCAAGACGGAAGGGAAGTTCAAGGGCAGAACGCCCACCGCTTTTGCCAAAGCAGACGAGGTCAAGCGTCTTGCTGCAACTGGTCTTGCAAAGTGCAAGATCGCTCAACAGGTGGGCATCAGCAAACGCAGCGTTTTCCGGATCCTCTCGGATAGGGCAGCCCGGCAGGAAATAAACACCAGACCTGGGCACAAGGGTCAGGCGCGGTCACTCTCCCGATTTGCCTGATCGACTGCCCAACGTCGGATTCCTGCCCTGAAGGGTTGAAAGGGCAAGCCGCGTATAGCCCTTTCAAAGTTGATCGACGTGCGATTACCCCCGCGCGCGGGCGCGGATCATGAAGGTATCGAAGGCATATTCAGCCACCTGGAACCAGAGATACTCCTCGTTCCGGAACGCCTTGTAGCTGTCATAAAGCTTCTTGAAGTCAGCGTTCTTGGCTGAGGTCTCGTCGTAGACCTCATTGGCCGCCTTGTAAGCCGCCTCCATGATCTCCTGCGAGAACGGACGCAACTGCGCCCCGGCGCCGATGAGGCTGCGCAGGGCTGCCGGATTGCGGGCGTCGTACTTCGCCTGCGTGTCCACGTTGACATAGCCGGCAGCGGCTTGAAGCGCCGCCTGATAGGTCTTCGGCAGCTCGTTCCACTTCTGCAGGTTGATGTAGAAATGAATGGCGGGGCCACCCTCCCAGAAGCCGGGATAGTAGTAGTACGGCGCCACCTTGTTGAGACCGAGCTTCTCGTCGTCATAAGGAGCCACCCACTCGGCGGCGTCGATGGTGCCGCGCTCGAGCGACGGGTAGAGATCGCCGCCGGCGATCTGCTGCGGCACGACGCCGAGCTTGCCCATAATCTGGCCTGCGAGGCCGGCGATGCGCATCTTCAGGCCCTGCAGGTCCTGAACGGTCTTGATCTCCTTGCGGAACCAGCCGCCCATCTGCACGCCGGTATTGCCCGCCACCAGAGCATACACGTTGTGCTTGGCGTAGAACTCGTTCAGCAAGTCGTTGCCGCCGCCATGGTAGAGCCATGCATTGGTCTGGCGCGAGTTGAGGCCGAAGGGCAAGGTCGTGCCAATGGCGAAGGTCGGGTCCTTGCCGACATAGTAGTAGGAGCAGGTGTGGCCCATCTCCACCGTTCCGCCCGCGATGGCATCAAGTGCCTGAGGCGCGCCGACGATCTCGCCGGGTGCAAAGGGCTGGATCTGGAACTTGCCGTCGGTCGCTTCGGAAACGAGCTTGGCGAGCGTCTCACCGCCCCCGAACAGGGTGTCCAGAGATTTCGGGAAGGCCGAGGTCAGCCGCCAGCGGATTTCGGGGTTCGATTGGGCGATAGCCGGAGCGGCAACGGCGGTCGATGCAGCGCCGAATGTTGCAGCTTGGAGGAATGCACGACGTTTCATGGGCGTCCCTTTCGTTCGTTTACGCTTCAAGGCGCATACGAGATAGAAAGTTTCCCGTCAGTGCGCGCAAACGTAAAAAGTTGAACAGCCCCTATTGCGAGCCTCAGGAAAGAAGGCGGAGCTTTCGAAGCAGGGACTTCATGCGCTTGGCGCATGCATGACCGGCCCGGTTACAGGAACGTCAGACAGCCTCCTAGAATATCAGCTGAGGATGTTACATTATCTGAGTGTAGGCGTTGAGGAGGCCGTCAGGCTAGCTTTTGTACAGGCCAAGTCGCTGATCTTCTTCGACACGCAAGTTTTTCTTGACGAGTACAGAACCGTATTCCCTGTTGATGTAACATCACCGCATCAGTTCCTCCTGCGGCGAGGGGCTCGGCGTCGGAGGTGGTCAAAGCGCCAAGCATAGTCTTCGATCGCGCAACACACCTGATCCCAACAACGTTCCGCCACCAAACATCTAGTGACGAGGGTCATCCATAGATGTTGGGTTTCCGAGCTTTCGCATCCAACTTCAGCTTTGTGCTCTCGCAAAGTGTCCGGCTGGCCAGCCCCCTAATCGGAACCAGCACTGATGGGTAAACCTCTTACAGGTCCCGCTCTGAACCGATCACTGGCCCATGATGGTTCGGCGCAAAATCGTCCCAGACGCTCTCACTGGTGTCGCAGTCTGTCAGAGGCCGACCTCTTACGGATTGCATTAGTAAATCTGGTCCAGCCGAATCTGCGATCTCGCGGACGATCTTGGCCCTGGTCTCGCTCAGGAATTGCCTGCGCTCGCGCACCAGGATTAAGAACGCGTTCGCCCCTCCGATCACGCAGTCGTGGTAATACGCGTCCAAGGTCGCATTCTCTCCCCGATCAGGCCCTTTGAGCATGATCGGCAGGCCATTGATCGTGACACCCCGCGCAACCGCTTCGTCGCGAGCATCCGTGACCAAACGTCCTTGATTGTTCGAGCCATCCCCGGAGATGTCGATCACCCGCCGTGCAGCCAGGAAGCGACTGGACGAGAAGAGAGCCATGCTGAAGTCAATGGCTTTGGAGATGGAGGTCCCCGATACGCGGCGCGTGGGAGCACGGGCCAGACGCTCAGCAAAGGCGATGCTCTCGTTCGGAGTTTCCAAGACGGTCCAGGGTACGATGACACTCTGGTAGCCTGGAGTATGAGCCCCGGCCCATTCCACGTAAGTGACCGCAATGCGTCCAAGCATGCCGGTGCGGATGGCCTGATGGACCAGGGGCGAGCGGAAGGTTTCCACATAGCCCTGCCTTTGCAGGTTCTGTTCGTCTGGGTCCATGGAAGTGGAGACATCCACCGCCAGCACGAGGGCCAGATCAACCTCGACAGGAGCGGAGCGCCATGCGGGAGCAAGGGTCAGAAGTCCGGTAACAACAACCGGGATGAGCCAGGGAGCCTTGAGATACCGCATTGCGACCCCTCCCAGAGAAGGGTTCTGTTCGCCTCACGCCCCTGGTCGCTTTATCAGCTTTCTTTCCTGCGGTAGGTCTCGTGACAGCCGCCGCAGTTCTGGCCGACCCGTTGCACCGCCGCTTGCAAGAATGCTTGGTCCGTGATTCCAGCTTGAGCGGCCTTGGCATCCTGTTCGAGCTTGCTCGCACGGGCATCGAAGTCGGCCTTGCGTTCCCAGATCACCGGAAGGGCGTCGGTCTTGCCCTGCTGCGAGCCTGCCGGGAACAGGGCGGGGGTTTGTCGGGCGTTCTGCTCGATCTGCTGGAGGGACGCTTGCGCCATCGCTGCGTTGAAAGGAGCCTGTCCTCGGGCCATGCCGGTCAACGCCCGCAACTGCTCCTGATTGTTCTTCATCAGGGCTTGGCGCTGAGAGATCGGGTCACCCTGCTGAGCCAGCACCCCGAGCCCACTGACGATCAACACACCGGCTGCTACAATCACTATCGTGCGCATGATAGTTGTCCCTTCAGTTTGACTGAGAGCATGACTCTCAACAGCCGACAGGAACAGAGGATATTGAGTGGTAACGTCAGTTCCTCTGCTGGTCCTGTGCATGTTCTGTTCGAACCTTCGTCGGGCAGACTTGCAGCAGTGGATGCCCAGCACCTTGAACGCCCAAGATTGGCCATCCACATTCCGGCCAGGAGAACCTGGGGGCATTCATGCGGCAGAGAACGCGTGGCTGGATCATGCCTGAAGCTGACATTCTTTCGCTGTTGAGGCTGCTCGACGAGAGGGTAAACTCGCCCAAGATCGAGGTCCGACACCGCGACACCCTGATCCGGCTCCGTGACATCCTGGAAGAGGACTTGAAAACCTATAGGTTGGATGAGCCACAAAAAGAGCCACAGCCGCGATCTGGGGAAGCGGCCTAAGTGAGATTAACAATGGAAGCCTCGTGCTCAGAGAGCTGTGCTCCCTTCGGATTGTCTCCGGAGCGATAGGTGAAAGGCTATCGTGGCAACAGGATCAATCAGTGATCTGCTATGGATTGTTGCGCTGATCGCAGGATGGCTGGCGATCAGCTGTCTCGTCGGGGGTTGGTACGCTGGTGCGAAGTTCCGGACCTTCCTGAAGGCTCCCCTGTCTGAGGAGGTGAAACACCTGACTCACGTTTGGGAAAAGCGGGTAAATCGCTGGACCGCACTGGGCTTGCTAACGGCAGGGCTCTCAATCCTGTGCATCATCGGTTGGCTGGTCTCTGAGAGGTTCGTTCAGTGAGGTGATGCAGCTTGCTATGGTGCCTCTACAAGGCAGAGCGGCGCTTCGTCGGCACGGTGAGGGGGGCGCATTGAACTCAGACGGCACGAATAAGGTAGCAGCCAAAGTAGGCCCTGAACCGAGCACCGCGATCACCGTTCTCCTGAGAGCATGAAACCGCAGGAGATAGCTATGGCAGGCCCCAAGCAACCGAACCAGGACACAGGGCTGGAGAACCTCAGCGTCAACAGCAGCCGCCGCAGCGGTACGAAGGAAGACGGAACCGGCAACCCCGCCCACCAGAATAGGGAGCACGACCCAACCGAGAGTGCAAAGGTGCCGGATCAGCAGATACCCGTTGAGCAGTCGCCTGGGATCGACGATACGGAAGGTCACCCAACCTGATCAGGCTCTTTGGTAGCATTCCCTTTTCCCGCGATACGCCCTTCGGGAGTTGGATTAAATTGCCATCAGGCCACAGTATTCCTTAGCCATAGGATGCAAGGGATGGCGGTTCCCCAGGCAGTTAACTTCCACAGCCGTCCCCGAGGGTCTGCTTGGACTGGCGCTGCGGTCGTTGTGGGGTCCATTTTCTTGGCACTCGCGCTTCTGGCAACCCTCTAATCAGATTGTCAGACGGGGCGTCAAACCCCAAGCCGCTGCACCTTATACGCGGCACGGCTCTGCTCCCGTTCGATGCGCGACAGAGCGACCTCAATGTTGCGGGGCAGGGGTTGCCTGATCACCTCGGCATAGAGGGAGCGCATATCATGAGCAATCCGGCGCAACAGTTCCGCATCAGGAACAATTAGATGCTGCTTGCCAAGGCCGATCTCGCTTCCCATCGCCGCCTCCCAACCTGCTGCCTCTCCTGATTGGAAGCCGCGATTCGGCTGAGAAAGGGGCGAGTAGGGAGCCGTTAACCATAATTTTCTTGGCCTGTGGAATGTGGGCACAACTGCCTGTTTGCACGTTATCGGTGCTTGCTGGTCTGGGCTGCAACCGAACCCTTCTTCAGTCCGATCTGAATGAGAACAAGACTCCTTGGTGTCGGGGGGATTGGCTGAAACGGACCTCCGCTACCATCGCTCCCCACACATTTTCGGCGGGAGCACCTATTTCCTTAAATGCACCAGTTAAGGCATCGAGACGCCCTACGATCTTGAGCGTCTTATCCGGGTTGACGATCACGTGCTCGACGAGTTCACGGACGATTAATGAGTATGGGTCATCGGCATGAGCACCTTGCTCCAATAGCGGCTGGAGCCTCCCCAGGATGTCGATATGTCGCTTAATCAAAGTAGGGTGGGACTCGATCTTAAGGTCCGGGGCCTGTTCCTCCAGGGCCTCAAGCCTAGCTTCTAGCTGATCCCTTTCAGCCGCCGCCGCCTTGATCTTCTTGTCTAAGACCCGCTGATCGCCCTGGCCATCGAGCATCATTTCGGTAGCGCGATCAATCGTGCGGTGAAGCTCACCGAGCCGCCGCCCAACCTTGGAGAGCTCGCTGATGGACGCTCCCATTAGCCGCCGACGCTCCTTCTGGTACTCGTCAACGAACTTCTGGACGCGCTCCGGTTTCTGCAAAGCCCCTCGGAGAAGGGCCAGTACCTCTTGCTCGATAGTGTCAAGATAGTGCGTCTTCGGGTCCGGACAGGTTCCGGATTCGGCATGGTTCGTGCATTGGATTCGTACTCGCCCGCTCCGGTCCTTTCCGTTGCTAACTTCTGCCTTCAAAGTAATACCGGGAACACCGAGTTCGTGGGCTCGTTGTCGGACATTGGCCGACGTTAACAGAGGTTGATCTCGGCAGCTTCCACCAAAGGACTCCGACATGGCCATAACCCGAGAGGCGGCTCTCGCCGCTGTATCTCTGCTTGCCCTTGCAAGCTCCCTGGCACTCAGTTCCGTGGCCATCGCGCAGCAGAACCAATCTCAGTCCTCCCCTGCTGCGCCAGCGATGCAGATGGACAATACGGCTCTTCAAGGAGCCGCCAGGATGGACGACTCTGGCACCATGAAGCGCGCCGACAACGACATGGGCCGTGTCATCGCCAAGCTTCAGGAACTCGGCGCTAAGCCCCTCGGCACCCAATCTGTTGAAGAAACCCGGAAAGGCCCGACTCCTGCTGATGCTGTCAAAGCCCTTCTGAAGGATGAGGGTAAGGACCCGGATGCCCTAATGGCGCAGATGAAGGTAGCCAAGCAGGACATTACCTACTCAGGACCTTCGGGCGATCTGCCTGCGCGCGTCTACAAGCCGGAAGCTGCTCAGGGTCCACTGCCAGTGGTGGTCTTCTATCATGGTGGTGGATGGGTCATTGCGGACATCAACACCTATGAAGCCTCTGCGATGGCTCTCGCCAAGAAAGCCAATGCTATGGTGGTGTCTGTTGAGTATCGCCATGCACCAGAGCACAAATTTCCGGCTGCCCATGAGGACGCCATTGCAGCCTACTCTTGGGTGCTTAAGAACGCTCAATCGTTTGGTGGTGATCCCACCCATGTTGCAGTGGCAGGCGAGTCAGCAGGCGGTAATCTTGCTGCCAACGTTGCAATTGCAGCCCGCGAGGGCAAGTTTCAGCAACCTGCCCATATGCTCCTCATCTACCCTGTGGCAGGCACTGACATGACCACCGCCTCCTACAAAGAGAATGCAAACGCGATCCCGCTAAGCAAGCAGGCAATGGAGTGGTTCGCGAAGAACACGGTCAAGTCTGAGGCCGACCTAAAGGACCCGAGGCTCAACCTCGTTCAGGCGAACCTGAAGAACCTGCCAGATGCGACCGTTATTACGGCAGAGATTGATCCGCTCATGTCTGAGGGAAAAACGTTGTCTGAGAAGCTGAAGGCGGCAGGCTCAAAGGTTACTTATCAGAACTATGAGGGTGCAACCCATGAGTTTTTCGGTATGGCTCCCGCCGTTGCGGATGCTGACAAGGCGCAAGACCTTGCGGCTCGTGAACTGAAAGAGGCATTCTCCGTCAAGGCCACGGGCTCGACAGGCACCCGTTCCGGCGAGATAAAGAAGTAATACATATACCCAGGGAGCGATCACACTCCGCATCTTCAAATTGATACGAGTCTATGCGCGAAACAATCCAGCAAGAAAACTTACGGAATTCTGGAACCTGTTGGGTTTCTCCGGATTGTGAACACATGCGGACCCGTCATATCCCCCGCATTCCCCTTGTGCGACGGGTCTAAGACTTACGAGATGTACATTTCTCGAGCCCGGCGCTTGGCAAAAGCAGCCGGGTTTTTTTTGACCTCATATGGCATTGTGCCAACTGTGAACAGAACGTCCAGTCGGCTGGACCTTTGGGATCAGCCCTTTCCACCACGTATGATCGTGAGCTTTCGCATCATAGGCAGGCGGTCCGGGGGAGGGCGGCTGGTCCTTTCAACGTCGGTGAACTGGGCCGTGCACTTGGGATCGTGTTGGTTCAGTGGAGAGTTCCTTCCCAAACGCAGCCGCTCTGCGGAACGTCAATTGGTCTGCCTTGATTAGTATCCAGACGGGAACATCCGCCCCAAGCGCCGTGGAGACCTAAATTGAACATTGTCCGCGTCATTTTAGCGATCCTGCTGCCGCCCGTAGGGGTTCTGCTTACGGTCGGCTTAGGTCTGCATTTCTGGATCAACATCCTGCTGACGATCTTTGGGTACATCCCCGGCATCGTCCATGCAGTCTGGATTATCTCCTCGCGGGCGAAGGAGCGCGAGTTAAGAGATGTCCGCTATAGGTGAGGGGCGGCATCAGACCTCCCTTGCTACGACATTAACCTGCTTCAGGCTGTGAACACCCAGACCAGCATCTGAATCGCGCCAACGACGATCAGGGTAAAACCAGCCACACGGGTGGTCGTGGCCGTCTTACGGCGCGCGTCAGGGGTATTCTCCCCCATGAGCAGGATGTAGGAGCGAGCAATGGCAGCAAGGCCGATGACCGTCCACATGACGGATAGATAGAGCATTGGACATCCCCGTTACCGTTGTTCCCTTCTCTATCACGAACATGAAAAACTTGTTCGGCTTCGTCTGAGTGTTCTTCAGAACGGGCATGGGAGCCATAAGCCAGAGCATCATAGTTCCTTCGTTGGCTCCCGTGCGATGAACTCCCCACGCTCGGTGACCGTGTTGAAGGATCTTTCCGGCACCGGGTCATATGCACCCGTTAGCGTTTTATGCCGCAGGAACAGCTCAACTCACTGCACGTTGAATCAGCAACTGAGGAGAAAGTTATGGTTGATAAAAATCGCGTTGACGGTTCCGCCAAGAACATCGGTGGCAAAGTCAAGGAAGGTATCGGTAATGTGACCGGTGACTCCAAGATGCAACCCGAAGGCAAGGCAGATCAGGCCGAAGGTAAGATCCAGAACACCATCGGCGGCATCAAGGATTCCGTCAAAAACGCTTTCAAGAAGGATTGAGGAAGGGGCCAACCCCCTTCTTACTTATGTGTCATGAACCCTAGTAAAGGATGCTGCCTCTCCCAGGTGCTTGACTATAGAAGAGCTATTCGGGACCTCTGACCCAACGTAATCCAGATGGTACGGGAACCTTCCTGGCAGCCAAGTATTGCGCCAGTATCTTCGCACTAGAGGAGGCTTGCTATGGCTGACACGACTGGCACTAAAGACGCCACCTACAATCTCGTTAGCGTCCTATACCATGCTCTCCAAGGAGCAGACCTGTACGAGCAGTATGCCAGCGATGCTGGAGGCGATCAGGATCTCGCCTCCTTCTTCCGCGAAGCTCAACAGCAAGAAAAGCAGCGGGCTGACCGCGCTAAGCAACTCTTGGCTAAGCGTCTCCAGCAGAGCGGCTAGTCTCTACGAGGCTGCGCCTCTCTGATCCGCAAGGTTTTGGACAGGTTATTGCCCCTTTCAAAATCAAGCTCCTCACGCACCCGAGTGAGGAGCACACTCGTGAAAGATTGTCAGCCTCCGAGCGCCGGTAGCGGTTGTGCGATGCAGTGCTCAGAGTTCGTTTATCTTGCTGGTGCGGAGGAAAATCCAATGAAGAGCATTCCCGCCTTGGTCTTCCTGTTTGTGTCCTCAGTCGCTTATGCGCAGACCACCGGGACGCCAGCGACCACGACACCGCCTCCAGCGACGGATGCTGGCGGTGGGCTAGGCTGGCTGTGGCTTCTGGTGCTGCTGGCGATTATCGGTGCTGCGATCTGGTATTTCATGAAGAAGAAACAAGGCGCGACAACAGCCTCCGGTGTGGCTGGAGTGAACCGGACGGCAGCGGGAACGACCGCAGAATCGACAACGACGGGAACAACCGGCTCATCGAACCCGCCCGCAGGTCCCAATGTTTACCCTGCCAAAGACTCCAAAGATCTCAAACGCTAAGCCCAACGAGTCCGCATCCGCCTTGTGATGGGTTTGATGTGGGCTCGATCCATGAGGCGCGAAGGAGCCACATGGCCGGTCGGCCTTGGCTTGCTCGATCCTGTTCTGGCGCGAGGACACGAAGTTCCACCAGATGTGCCGTGGTCCCAAGGGTTCCCCGCCCAGCAGCATAACCGTCGAGGCCTCAAGCGCCGTCAGAACCGGATCCGAGCGTCCGGCGAAGACCAGCATCTGCCCTGGGCCATAGTCCCACCCGTCCGCTTCCACGCGCCCTGCGACTACGTAAGCGGCTCTTTCTGGATACTCGCTCGGGATGCCGATCCGACCGCCAGGTTGCAATTCACCATGGACATAGAACAGGGGAGATTGAGTCCTGACCGGGTTGGTCAGCCCGAAGGCCTGTCCGGCAATCAGCCGAGCCGACATACCCGCTTCCCCGAACACCCCATGTTCACGCGGAGCGGCGAGAGTTCGAGGGCAAGGCCACGTCGCAAGCCTTCTAGCGCTGCGTTGATCGCACCCTGCAGGACGGAAGTTTCCGAGGGTCGTTCAGCAAGGTAGCCGGAGATGAAGGTGAGCGAACCACGATCCGCAATCCTTGCTGCGCGCGCGATCCGGTATGCTCCCCAGAACTTGCTTTCCATGGCTTGGCGGGCGTCCTCCAGTGATAACGTCCTAACAGGCCCATATGGAGTCTGCGCGGCTGAGACGACGATATGGTCGAAAGGTGGGTGGCTCGTGAAGAAGGCGCGCTGGCGCACTTCTCGAGCACGGTAGGCATCGACTTCTCGAAACAGGATCTTGATGAGCCGCTTCAGTACCAGAAGACGGATGCGATGGCGTCGATGCTCGAGGCCTTCACCCGCGACACCTCGCAGGTTTGGACCTTGCGCAAGATCTTCGACAAGGGTCTCGGCGCCCGCAACCCGCCTCTGGTTGGCTCCGCCGAGGAGATCGCTGATGAGCTTCAGTCCTGGGTCGAAGAGACCGGCGTGGACGGCTTCAACATCAGCCGCGTGGTGACGCCGGAGACGCTGGAGGATTTTGTTGACCTCGTCGTGCCGATCCTGCAGGAGCGCGGGATTTACAAGCGGGACTATGCTGAGGGCACGTTGCGCGAGAAGCTGTTCGGCCCGGGACAGGCGCTCCTGCCTGACACACATCCGGGCGCTTCCTATCGCAGGCTCAGGCAGAGCCTGGATGCGGCCGAGTAGCCGCCACCGGGATGCAAGGGCAACGCGAGACAGCCATGGTGCCGTCGGATGAGTTCAAGCAGGCCATGCGCCCCTTGGCTGGGGGAGTCACCATCATCGCGACAGAGCACGAGGGACGCCGGACCGGGTTGGCTGCGACCGCCGTCTGCTCTGTCTCGGCGGATCCGCCAACGGTTCTGATCTGCATCAACGCCGGGGCGAGTGCACATGAGCCGATCCGGGAGAGCGGGCGCTTCTCCGTCAATCTGCTCGCACGTGGTCAGGACGACATCGCAAGGCTCTGTCGCAAACCTTTTGTTTCAGAGTTTCAGTTACTGCTCCCTCGGTTTAGGGACGGAGTGGCGGCGTGTTCAAGGGCAGACATTTTGATCGATCGGTGATCCTGCTCTGCATTCGGTGGTATCTGGCTTACAATCTCAGCCTGAGAAACCTAGAGGAGATGATGGCTGAGCGCGGAATCTCGGTCGACCATGCGACCATTCACAGATGGGTTGCCCGGTACTCGCCCGAACTTCTGAGGCGCTTCAACGCACGCAAGCGAGCCGTGACCGGAAAGTGGCACGTCGACGAGACCTACATCAAGGTGAGAGGCCGCTGGATGTACCTTTACCGGGCGATCGACAGCAACGGCGACACGGTCGAGTTCTGGTTCAGCGAGCGACGGGACCTCCTTGCGGCCAAGCGGTTTCTGCGCAAGGCTCTCAAGCGCCACGGTCGGCCCGAGCGGATCGTCATCGACGGCAGCCAGACCAACCGGGAGGCGATCCTGTCGTGTGACGCCGAGAGCCGGCTGCAGGACCGTTCAAGACGCAGGCTCAAACCGATCAGGATCCGGCAGAGTCAATACCTCAATAACCACATCGAGCAGGACCATCGTGCCGTCAAACGCCGCGTACGATCGATGCTCGGCTTCAAGTCCCTGAACAGCGCTCGTGCTATCTTGGGCGGCATCGAAATGGTACACATGATGAGAAAGGGACAGGCGAGATATGCCTGCGCCCAGCAACCATCACTCGCTGAGCAGTTCGAGCGGCTCGTGGCATAGGCGAGTACGAACTGCGCTTAGATCTTTCTGTCCGCAGTCAGAGATTGCGACAGAGCCATCTGGCCTACAACCTGAGCCTGAGAAACTTGGAGGAGATGATAGCCGAGCGGGGCATCTCCGTCGATCACGCCACCATCGGGCGCTGGGTCGTCCGCTACTCACCAGAATTCCTGGAGCGGTTCAATCGGCGCAAACGTCCCGTCAGCCGCAAATGGCATCTCGATGAGACGTATATTAAGGTGCGCGGGCGGTGGATGTATCTTTACCGAGCCATCGACACCAAAGGCGACAGGGTCGAATTCTGGTTCAGCGAGCGGCGCAATCTGGCTGCCGCCAAACGGTTCTTGAGCAAGGCTCTCAAACGGCATGGCCGTCCCGAGCGGATCGTGATCGACGGCAGCCAAACCAACCGCGAGGCAATCCTGTCATGTGACGCGACGAGCCGGCTGCAGGACCGATCACGACGGGAGTTGAAGCCGATCCGTATCTGGCAAAGTCGCCACTTGAACAATCGCATTGAGCAGGATCACCGCGCCGTGAAAAGGCGGGTTCGCCCAATGCTCGGGTTCAAATCAGTGTTTAGTGCTCGTGCGATCATTGGCGGCATCGAGATGGTCCACATGATGCGGAAGGGCCAGGCGAAGTATGCCTCCAATCCAGGCCTTTCGCTTGCGGAGCAGTTCGAGATGCTCGCCGCATAAGCACCTACCGTTCACCCTGGCATCTCTCGTGTCGATTGCCGGAAATTGCGACAGAACCGGGCAAGTGCAGCCTGCCCTCCCGGACTTATGACGCAAGACCACAGAAGGCTGTCAGATCCTGCCGCGTCTCAAGCGACGGGCTTCATCTCCATCTCCTCGTTGTTGTCCCATTGAGTCGCCCCGGTCTCCAAGTCGATTTCCATGGTGAACCGACGCGGAGTCGTCTCCGGGGCGCCACCGCACTTACCACCGTGCTTCTCCCGAACGGTGACCGTTGCTGCCGTCTTCGTGGCTTCTTCCAGCACCAGGCACACCCCGCCATCCGCTGACGCGGGCAGGGATGCGGCCGCGCCCTATAACCTTCCTCTCCGACCGATAGTAGACTCCCTCATGCACGTATTCGGCGCCTTTGAGCTGGATGTTCAGCCCGGCTGCCCCGACAACCCGGCATCCATCAGGGTTGCCCTTCTACGATATGTTCGGGGCCCACCGTGAGGGGCTTTTTCTATGGCCGTGCTGAAACCGTTCCCGCCTGGAGCAGTTGTTCGCCACGAAGGCTGTCACGCATCCTGCCTTCTTCATGGACTAGGAGGCCTCCTCACCCACTGGCAATGGCGGGCGGGGAGGCTTTTCTTTGCCTGATCGGTCGCCAAGCATTCGCGAGTATAGTCGTTGACGCTGATGGCGTCCGATATGCCAGTTCTACTGCATAGTCGGCGCGGCATTCCATAAGCCCGCACGAAGACCTCCCGAACACTTCAAATCGCGTTCCATACTGCGGGTTATGCGAAATTGCGCCTGGCTTTACGGGCGGGCGCGACAGGGCCCTCATTCGGGAGAAAAATGACAGGAGCAGCGTTCCCGACGCTCTAATGAGCGCCGCCAGCCCGTTATGAGGGAGAGCGGCCATGTCTCTCAAGCTGGACCTTTGTGCGGCCATCCTCCTGATCAGTTTTGAGCCGCCCGCCAAAGCCCATGACATCTACTCGCACCTGAAGGACAGGCTGGGTAACAGTTGCTGCAACGAGCAGGATTGTCGCCCCGCACCCTATCGGGTGACGCCAACCGGAGTGCTAGAGCATCGGACTGAAAGGTAGATTCAAGAGGTTTCAGCCTGGGCTGAAGTGTGATTCTCTTGTGAGAACAGGAGGTGGATCATGACCCAGAGCTTCTCCTTGGATCTGCGCGTGCGGATTGCGGCCTTTGTCGAGGCGGGCCATCCCTGCCGGGCGGCGGCCCGCCACTTCGGGGTCAGTGACAGTTGCGCCATCAAGCTCATGCAGCGCCAGCGGCACTCTGGCTCACTGGCGCCGGCCCGTCAGGGCCGCCCGCCGGGACGCGGCAAGCTGGTGCCCTATGAGAGCTTCCTGATCCAGACCGTCGAGGCCAAGCCCGCCATCACCATGCCCGAACTGGCCGCTCGGTTGCGGGAGGAACACGGGGTCGTGGCAGCCCCTGCGATGCTCTCGCGCTTCCTGTGCCGGCGTGGCTTCTCATATAAAAAAATCTCTGATGGCGGCGGAGTGCGCACGCGTCGACGTGCGTGAGGAGCGTCGGGTTTGGAGAGGCCACCGTCAGCCTCGCATGCGCCAGCAGCCGCACCGATTGGTGTTTCGCTTCGCGGCCCTTCGGGTCTCGATGAGACTTACGTCAACACCAAGATGACGCGCCTGCGCGGACGCTCTCGCCGCGGCCAGCGGCTGCACATGAAAGCTCCTTTTGGACACTGGAAAACCCACACGTTCATCGCAGGGCTGCGGTGCAGCGAGCTGAGCGCCCCGTGGGTGATTGATGATCCGATCACTCGATTAGCGTTTGAGGCTTACATCGAGACGCAGCTCGCGCCGACGCTGCACCCAGGCGACGTGGTGATCCTCGATAATCTGGCGGTTCACAAGAGCAAGAAGGCTGCCGAGTGTCTGAAACGGCGAGGCGCCTGGTTCCTGTTCCTGCCAGCTTATTCGCCCGATCTTAATCCAATTGAACAGGCCTTCGCCAAGATCAAGGCGCACTTGCGCAAGGCCGAGGCCCGAACGTTCAACGCGCTCTGGCGAGCGCTCGGCGACATCTGCAATTTGTTTGAGCCGCACGAATGCTGGAACTTCCTCAAGGCCGCCGGATATGCGTCCGTGTAATCGTCCGACGCTCTAATGCTCGTCAACGGAACCTGGGTCGCTGTGCCGGATTACACGATCCAGTATCGCGCTCTGCCCGGGGACACAGGTGAAACAGGCGGGGGACATTGGTGCGGGGATACCCGCTTCATGGTCGGTTACGGGATGGATTACTCAACCTTCTGTGCAATCCTTCCGCCGAACCCGACAGCGATTTTTGAACCCGCGTTTGCCCTCCGGAAAGGCCGTATCCAGTCTGGTCCCTAACATGCCTTATGCGAAATTGCTGAACAGACTTACGGGCCCGATTTCGGGAGCGGGTAACGGCCCGGCATCACGCGCTGGGCGATGCGTCGGATCCGGCCATAGCACTCGCATACCGTCTCCTCGAGACCGGCCCGGTCCGTCACCGTGATGCTCCCACGCCCCTGCTGAATGAGCCCCGCCGTCTGCAAGGTCCTCAGGACCACGCTCACGGTCGAGCGCTGCACGCCCAGCATCTCGGCCAGGAACTCGTGAGTGAGCGGCAGAGTGTCCTGCTCCGCCCGGTCATGCATCATGAGGATCCAGCGGCAGCAGCGGGCCTCCACCGGATGAACGGCGTTGCAGGTGAGGATCTGGAACGTCTGTCCGAGCAGGAGTTCGCCGTAGCTGGCGATCAGCTGCCGCAGCTTGGGGCGAACGTTGCGCACCTCATCCAGGTGCTCGACCGCAATGCGCGAGGCGGTGCCGGCCATCTGCACCACATACCGTCCAAAAGCCTCACGGGTCACGAGAGCGCTCAGCAGGCCCGCGACGCCACCACGCCCGAACAGAGCCACCTCGACCGTCTGGCCGTCCTCCAGCACATTCACCAGCGACACGACGGCGTGGTGAGGGAAGTAGGCGTGGCGGATGCGATCCCCGGCTTCGTAGAGCACCTGCCCACGGGTCAGCTCGACCACCTCTAGGTGGGGCTGCAGAGCCGCAAAGTCCTCAGGCTCCAGAGCTGCCAGGAGCCAGTTCGTACGGTGCTCTGCTCTCGAAGCGTGGGTCATGGCCACACCTTCCTCCGCTCAGATAACACGGGTGAGGGTAAATCAGTCCAGCGTAGCCGGTTCCATACTGTTTGTTATGAGAAATGTTATCTCCTTAGATAGTGTAGGCGCAGAGTTAGATTGTCAGCACTGAGCAGAAGTCAGAATGTCAGTCTCTTGCCCTCTGGGATCGAGGAACGGAGGCGGCAGATCTGATGGTCGCGGTCCGGATGAGCAAACGAGAACTCAACCGGATCGACATTCTGGCGCGCCTCGACAGCGGCCGCCTCACCGCTCGTCAGACAGTTGCCCTCGTCCGATTTCCTTCCGCCGAGGCTAGGGCAAAGCTCGTGAAGTAGGGCAGTGTGAAGCCTGCTATCATTCTCCCGACTTAAGGTATGGCTGCTCCGATCGGCGTTCGGGATCAGGCGGGGAGAGGCCGGGAAGGCTCAGACCCCAGCCTCTCCTTGAGCGTACTTGGTCCGTGCCGAGCCAAACTTGCCTTTTGTAAGGCTGCTCCTTATGTTGGTAAGGCTTCCTAAGGCCTTGGCGCAATTTTGGAACGAAGCACGTTTCCGAACATTGTTGCCTAGGTGGAGTTAACCGATGGCTACGGTTCCTAAGTACGTTGTAAAAGGCAAGAACCAAAAGACCCTGCCTAGGGCGGCTGACGGCAAGGACAGCGACGGCCGGCGGGACGCTTCCGCGCGCGCTAAGGCCATTATGGCGCGTTTCCCCAAGACGATGGCTCGCCTTGCCGAGTGAGCCTGTGTGGGTTTCCCCACACGATGTGATTGACTTCAACTATGCAGCCGTAACCGAGACGATGGAGCCCTTCCATCTGCGCGATTATGGCTTGCTTGAAAGTGCCTGCGCGCGTCCGCGGCAACTTTGGGCCTACGGCGAGACGGACCTAACGACGCTCGCCGCGGCCTTGTTGTTTGGGATTGGCCGGAACCATCCGTTCGCACAAGGCAACAAGCGGACTGGCTTCATCGCCTTCGTCGATTTCCTTGAGCTCAATGGCCACACGTTCATCGCTCCTGATACCGAAACACTAGCGCAATCCATCATCGACGTCCTTGAGCGGAAAGGGCCTGAGGACGTTTGGGAGGACATTGCGCGTCACGCGGTCGTGCCTGTCTAAAAAGCCTTTAGGTTGATTGGGACTGCGTCAGTTGATTCTCAGTGTTCGCGTCGCGGCTAGGGGGCGCCCAAAGCCCGATTTGCTGACTTGTCAAAACTCCGCAAGCCAACCATCTGCTGTGGCCCGAATTCTCGGCCGAACACGAGAACCAAAATAACTTGCCTTACACCGTCAGGGTCTTGAGCTTGTTTCGGCGGTTCGAGTCCAGCTTCAGCGGGAGTACCGTCACAATCATCTGCTCTCGTCGCTGGTAGACGATCCTCACTTTCGGATATGCTGTCAGATTGCGGCGCGTCAGCTTGGCGATGACCATGACCCTAGGGTAGGGGGCCCAGTACGGACTCGCAAAAGCAGCTCGGTACCTGAACTCGATCCGATCAACCAGATCGATCAAGGAGGCGGGATCATAATCGTCGAGATTATAGGGCTCCGTCGCAAACGGTTCAGTAACTCAGTTCGATCTACGTCTCCGGCAAAACTCCGGAGTTCAGATGTTCAAAGGCCGCCACTTCGATCGCTCAGTGATCCTGCTGTGCGTCCGCTGGTACCTAGCCTATAGCCTGAGCCTACGTGACCTTGAGGAGATGATGGCGGAGCGCGGCATCTCGGTCGATCACGCTACGATCCACCGCTGGACTGTCCACTATGCTCCGCTCCTGCTTGAGCAATTCAATCGGCGCAAGCGCCCTGTCACCGGAAGGTGGCATGTCGACGAGACCTACATCAAAGTCCGAGGCCAGTGGCTGTATCCGTACCGGGCGATCGACAGTAACGGCGAGACGGTCGAGTTCTGGTTCAGTGAGCGCCGCAATCTCACCGCTGCTAAACGCTTCCTGAGCCGAGCCATGAAGCGGCATGGCCGGCCTGAGCGGATCGTCATTGATGGCAGTCAAACCAATCGCGAAGCGATCCTGTCCTGTGACACAACAGACCGGCTCCAAGCTCGGTCAAGACGCAAGCTGAAGCCGATCCGGATTCGGCAGAGCCGCTACCTGAATAACCGGATTGAGCAGGATCACCGCGCGATCAAGCGGCGGATCCGCTCCATGCTCGGGTTCAAGTCGATGGCATCCGCTCGGGTGATCCTGAGTGGGATTGAGATGGTTCACATCATGCGGAAAGGACAGGCGAAGTATGCCTGCCGTTCACAGCTCTCCCTCTCCGAGCAGTTCAACATCTTGGCTGCGTAAGGACTTCGGACGAAATGGTCCTCTTTTTGTCCTCATCCAAAATTCGCGACAGAGCCCATCCAGATGCCAGACGTCATGAGGACTTGGCCGCTTGCGGCGGAGGCGCCGGGCATAAGCCGGTCCGAACTTCTTACCCCAGCGCCGGATCGTCTCGTAGGAGACGACGACACCGCGCTCGAGCAGCATCTCCTCGACGAGCCGGAGGCTCAGAGGAAATCGGAAGTACAACCAAACTGCATGGGCAATGATCTGGGGTGGGAAGCGACGGTGCTCGAAGAGAGACAACAGAACGGCTCCTCGATTGACCGCCCCCCATTATACGGCCAAGGTTAATGCAACGGCGCCCTTAAATGAATGTCCACACGCCTTAGTCAGCGAGAAATGCGCGATACTGCGCGGCGTGGTACTCAGCCGCTGTTTCGACCAATGCGCGGCCGATTTCGGGACTGGCTTTCTCGGCGTTGGATTCGATGCGCCCGTCAGGAAAGCGGCGACGGAAATCCTCGGCGTTGTAGAAGGTGTGGTCGAGAGGGCCATATTCCGGTTCGAGCTTCACGGAGCGGATATTGGCCGGGTCCGCGAATTGGGCGACTGAAACCTCGGCGCAGGAAGCGTGCCCCCTTGCCGTGTGTCCAGTGAGTTCGAGCGCTTTCTTCTCACAGATTTCGTTCTCGAACCATTTCGCCGCCTTGCAGCGAATGTCGGGAGCGCCGGTGCCGCGAACGCGTCGCAGATAATTGTAAATTTCTACAAAGGCGGCATTAAGCGTTGCGGTATTCCCGCCATGGCCATTGAGGATGTAGAAGCGCTCGAAGCCGTGATCGACGAGCGATAGGATGTAGTCACTCATGACTGCTATATAGGTCGAGGGCCGCAGCGTGATCGATCCGGGAAACATCATGTGATGTTCGGAGACGCCGAGCGTGATTGTGGGGCCAATCAACGCGCCAGACACTTCACCCGTTCGCCATGCGATTGTCTCGGCATCGATGTGATCCGTCCCCATAACTCCCATGGGACTGTGCTGCTCCGTGGAGCCAGTGGGCAAAATGATTCCCCGCGAGCGGGTCAGGTATTCGGCAACTTCTACATAGGTCGATTGGGCCAATCTCATGGAAGCATCTCCTGGTAGGGTGCAGTTGAACATCGCCGACTGCCCGCCGCGCGGCGGGAATGACCAGCGACGACTTTTGTCGAAATCGCGCTCACCGCGAATGCTCTTTCAATTGTTGCATGACAACATACGGCCTGTGGATTCAGCAGCCACTCGTGGTCAGGATACGCCTGAGAGATTGAGTTCCTCAATCCGATGGCAGCTTGCTTGTTGAGCCCGACCTGCGTCTCGCAGATGAGGTACATGCTCGCGGCACAGCGACGTCGCATAAGCGCAGCGGGGATGAAACGGGCAACCGGACGGCGGTGAGCTTGGGCTCGGAACATCGCCCCTAAGTCGGATCCGTTGACGCGTGGAATCCGGGTCGGGAATCGGAACTGCAGACAATAGCGCCTCTGTATACGGATGCTGCGGCCGGGAGAAGATCGCCTCACAGTCGCCGATTTCCACGATGCGCCCCAGATACATCACGGCTACTCGATTGCTGATGTGCCGCACTACGGAGAGGTCGTGCGCGACGAACAGGTAGGTCAATCCCAGTTCCGCCTGGAGGTCCTGCATTAGATTGACCACCTGCGCCTGAATCGAAACGTCGAGTGCCGAAACGGGTTCGTCAGCCACGATGAAGCGGGGATTGAGCGCAAGCGCGCGGGCAATACCGATGCGCTGCCTCTGGCCTCCCGAGAATTCATGGGGAAAGCGCTTGGCATGGTCGGGCCCGAGGCCGACGGCATCCAAAAGGCGCATCACCCGATCATGGCGCTCGCTGCGGTTGAGAGTACCCTGAATCCGCAGGGGCTCGCCGACAATGTCGCCCACGTTCATGCGCGGATCGAGGGAGGAGTAGGGATCCTGAAAGATGATCTGCATCTCTCGACGTAGGCGCTTCATCTTCGCAGGACGCAGCTGCGCCACATCGATCATGGCTTCACCCGCCTCATCCGCCAGCACCTGACTCCGGAACAGGATCTCACCATCGGTGGGCTCGATAAGGCGCAGAATGGACCGGCCTAACGTGCTCTTGCCGCAGCCACTCTCGCCCACGAGGCCGATCGTCTCACCTTTGCGGATCGTCAGGTCGACGCCATCTACGGCTTTCACAGCTCCGGCGCTTCGCTTCAGAATGCCCTTGCGGATGGGAAAATGCTTGCGCAGTCCTTTGACCTGCAGCAGCACATCGTCAAGCGGCATGGGCTTTCCCTTCGGCAGTCGTGTGATGAAGATAGCAGGAGGCGGCATGATCTCCCTCAACAGGGATCAAGGCCGGAACTGCCTGGCGGCAGACCGGCATCGCATGCGGGCAGCGGGCCGCGAAGGCGCAACCTTCCAAACGGTCGGTTGGCCGTGGCACCGCGCCCTCAATCGTCGCCAGCCGCTTGGTGCTGCCGCCGGTGATTGATGGCACGGAGCGCAGAAGTCCTTGCGTATAAGGATGAAGCGGATTGCGGTAGAGGTCGCGGACGGCGGCGCGCTCCACCACCTTACCAAGATACATCACCACCACCCAGTCGGCCATGGTGGCGACGACGCCGAGATCGTGGGTGATGAACATGATCGCGCCGGCGAAATCCCGGCGCAGATCCTTCATGAGGTCGAGCACCTGAGCCTGGATTGTCACGTCGAGAGCCGTGGTCGGTTCGTCGGCAATTAGGAGCGAGGGATTGCAGATTAGCGCCATGGCGATCATGGCGCGCTGGCGCATGCCGCCGGAAAGGTTGTGTGGATACTCGTCGAAGCGCTGACGCGGCGAGGCGATACCCACGGCTGCAAGCCCTGCGATGGCGCGCTCTTTTGCATCCATTTTCGAGATTTTCTCATGAAGCAGAAGCGGCTCCATGAGCTGCGAACCGATGGTAAGCACTGGGTTGAGCGCGGTCATCGGCTCCTGGAAGATCATGCTGATCTCGGAGCCCCGAATGGCGTTGATCTGGCGTCCGTTAGGGGGCAAGCGCGCCAGATCGACGGCGCCGTTGCGGCCTTGGAACCAGATTTCTCCGCTCTCGATCCAGCCGGGCGGCTGAATAAGGCCCATGATGGCGCGAGAGGTAACGGATTTGCCGCAGCCGCTCTCGCCCACAATGGCCAGGGTCTCGCCCGGTGCGATGGAGAGATCCACGCCATCCACCGCTTGCGCCACGCCTGCTTCTGTCATGAAGTTGACCCGCAGATCCTTGATGTCGAGAAGGTTCTTCATGGCGATATCGGCCTGCTCCAGAAGCGCGGGAAGAACCATGGCGCAAGGCGAGGGACGATGCGCTTGATGCGGCGGCCCTTCAGCTTCGGGTCGAGGCTCTCGTTGAGGCTGTCTCCGGTCATGTTGGCCGACAGCACGAAGAGGGACAGCGCAATGGCCGGTCCGATGATGAGGTGAGGGGCGCTCGTCAGAAAATCCTTGGCCTCATGCAACATCTGCCCCCATTCCGGCGTCGGCGGCTGCACACCGAGGCCGAGATAGCTCAAGGACGAAGCGCCGAGAACGAAGCCGGGTAGGGCGAGGGTGGATTTCACGATGATCGGGCTGGAGATGTTGTGCAGCACATGGCGCAGCAGAATATCCGGCCAACTTGCGCCCGCCGCCACAGCCGCCTCCACATAGAGCTCGCGGCGCACGGACAGAGCCGCGCTGCGGGCAATGCGGATGAAGTTGGGAAGCTGGGACAAACCCAGCGCGATCACCACGCCATGTTCGGACGGGCCGACCACGACCACGATGATGATGGCGATCATGATGGTGGGGAAGATCAGCATCATGTCGGTGATCCGCATCACCACCGCGTCGAGCAGTCCGCCGATATAGCCTACGATCATGCCGATCGGCACGCCGATCAGCAGCGAGAACAGGAGGGAAATCGTCGTGATCCTGGCCGTGACCTGCGTGGCGAGGATGACGCGGGACAGGGTATCGCGCCCGAACTGATCCGTGCCGAGCCAATGGGCTGCGGAGGGCGGCTCAAGGCCTTCGCTCAAATTCGTCTCGAACGGGTCCTGCGGTGTAATCCATTGGGCCGTAATGGCGACGAAGTAGAAAGCCAGCAGCATGATGCCGAAGAACAGCCCGACACGGTCGCGGGCGTAGCGCCTGAGAATGTCCATCATCGGCAGCTCCAACGGGAAGAGGGGAGGTCAATCATTGGCGAGCCTCGGATCGGCCCAGCGGTAGAGAAGATCGACCATGAGATTGACCAGGATGAACACCATGGCGAAGAAGAATATGCAGCCTTGGGTGAGCGGCAGGTCGCGCGTGAGGATCGAGTCCACCATGAGGCGGCCGAGACCCGGCCAGTTGAAAATGGATTCCGCCACCGCGGCGCCGCCGAGGGTATGGCCGAGACCCAGCCCGAAGAACGTGATGATCGGCAAGAGCGCATTGCGCAGCCCGTGCTTGAACACGATGGTGCGCTCCGGCACGCCTTTGGAGCGTGCTGTCGTGATGAAGTCGCGGCCCAGGGCATCGATCATGCAGGCGCGCACCATGCGGGTGAACCCGGCGGCTTGCGCCAGCCCTAGGGTCATCACAGGCATGATGTAGTGCTTCCAGGTGCTCATGCCGCCGATGGGCAGCCAGCGCAGATGGACGCCGAAGAAGTAGATGCCCAGGATGCCGGTGACGAAGATGGGGGTGCAGATGCCCGCCAGCGAAAACGCCGTGATGCCGCGATCGAGCGGGCGGTCCCAGTACATGGCCGACAGGGAGCCCAGAAGAAGGCTGACGCTCATGGCGAGCAGCATGGACCAGCCGGCCAGTTTGGCGGTGTTGAGAAGGCGAGGGCCGACGATCTGCAGAACGGGCTGGCGCGAGAAGTTGGAGAGACCGAAATCGCCCTGCAGAACCCGTCTCATATAGGTGGTGTACTGGGTGACCAGCGGCTGATCGAGGCCATAGGCTTGGCGGATGCTTTCGACGAGAGTCTCGGGGGCGCTGTCTCCCGCAATCAGGCGCGCGGGGTCGCCGGGAATGGCATGAAAGAGAAAGAACAAAAAAGTCAGGAGCAGAAGACCTGCGACCACCATGAAGGCCAAGCGGTTGAGGATGAGTTTCAGCATGACGGGTGGAGCCGATTCACGATGGAGCTTTCTGGTCGGGGCCGTTCAATGAGATCCCTGGAAAGTAAGACGGCCGCAGGATGGAGCCCTGCGGCCGTGTTCTCATGCTCTAGCGGGAGATGCCCTGCTCCTTCTTGGCCGCCTTGTCGATCCAAGCCATGGTGGCGTCGTAGGTGCCTGCCGGCATGTATTGCGCGCCATGCACATAGGTCCGGTAGGCTTCCGTCAGGTTCACGGTGGGAAGATAGATCACAGGAGCCTGCTTGAGCAGCTCGGCCATCCAAAGGCGTACGTATTCGGCACGCTTCTTCTGATCCGGCTCCGCATGGGCCAGCTCGGCGAGGCGGTCGGTCTCCGGGTGGGAGAAGAACATGCGGTTCGCGCCCGCAGGCTTCCAGGCCTTCGTGTGCGTCATGTACATCATCGGCTCATCGGGATCGGCTGTGGGCACCGTCCATGCTAACAGAGCGAGATCGTACTTGGCATCCTGCGGCCCGAGCGACAGAGATGCGCTGAAGGTCGCGCTCTCGAGCACCGTCAGCTCGACCTTCATGCCGATCTTTTCCAGGAAGGCCTGGATCAGCTGCGCGATCTGGTACTCGCCCTTGCCGGTCTTGCGGGTCCACAGTTTCAGCGACAGCGGCTCGCCCTGTGCGTTCTCCAGCACCTTGTCGCCGTTGCGGTCCTCATAACCCGCCTGCTTGAGCAGGTCCTTCGCCTTCTCCACGTCATAGGCGAAGATCGTGTTCTTGCCCGGCTCGCGCATATCGGCAAAGCCGAACACGCCAGGCGTGAGGGTGGGGGCCTGGGAAAGGGTCGCGCCGGTTCCGGCAAAGACCGATTTCACGATACCGGCCTTATCGACCGCATAGTTCAGAGCTTGCCGCACCCGTGGGTCATCGAACGGCTTCTTCAGGTTGTTGATGACGACATAGTTCTGCTGAAGGCTCGGAATGGTGGAGACCTTCAGGTTCTCCTCGGACGACAGGCGCGGGATGTCGAAGTCCGGAACGCCTGCCGCGCGGTCCACATCGCCGCTTTCCAGCATGGCGAGGCGGGTGGTGACATCAGGAACGAACAGAATTCGGATGCTGTCAAGATAGGGCTTGCCCTTTTGCCAATAATTTTCGTTACGCTTGAAGCGCACGTGCTCGCCCTTGACGTAGGAATCCACCACGAATGGGCCGGTGCCGATGATCTTGCTGCCCAGGCCTTCCTCGCCAACGGCCTTGTAGGCGGTTGGACTGAAGATGCACATGGTGCGGTAAGCCAGGTTCGGGATTAGCGCCGCCGAAGGCTTGGAGAGCTTAAAGGAGACCTGGTGCTCGCTGTCCGCCACCACTTTCTCAAGGCCTTCGAGCAGGCTCACATAGAGAAACTTCTTGGCCAGCGCTTCATTGAACACGAAGGCGACCGCTTCTGCATTGAATGGCGTTCCGTCGTGAAACTGAATGCCTTCATTGAGCTGGAAGGTGATGGTCTTCTGATCGTCCGACAGGGACCAGCTCTTGGCCAAGGCTGGCTTCATCGTCCGGTCCGCTGCCATGGTGACCAGGTTTTCGCACGCATTCAGGTAGACATCCATGCCGCCCGCATCCGTGTTGCGGCCCGGAAACATGGTCTTGTCCAACTGCCCCGTCAGCACGAGTTCGCCGCCGTATTGGGGCTTCGCATCCTGGGCCCTGACCGAGGCCGGAATGAACGCGGAGGCCGTTAGGGCTGCTGCTGCCGCCACGCTCGCATAATATCTCATGGTTGCTCTCCTCTGGTCCTTAATGGAAGGTCTCCGTCTGTTTTCTTTTTCATCCCCGCTCGCGTGGGGATGCTGACAGCTCTTGTTGTTCTTGCATGGGTCGGCACGCGGTGCGTGCCTTCAGTACATTCGTGCCTTGTCGAGCACGTTGATCATCTTGTCCGGATTGCCATCGATGTAGTGGCGCAGGTTTCTGATGAAGATATCGGTGATCTTGCGGTTCTCGCTCGGCGCTGTGCTGGCCGAGTGCGGACTGATGAGCACGTTCGGCATGGACCACAGGGGTGATCCGGGCGGGAGCGGTTCTTTCGCCGCCACGTCCAAGCCTGCAAACCCAATCTGGCCGTTGCCGAGCGCGGCGATCATAGCCGGTTCGTCGACAACCTGACCGCGAGCGATGTTGATGAACACCACGCCCGGTTTCGTAGCGGCCCAGAATTCCGCGTCGATCATCTTTTCCGTCTGCGGCGTATGAGGGGTTGCCAGCACGATGTAGTCCGCGTGCTTCACGGCCACCCTCATGTCGGCTTGCCCGAAGATATCGTTGGCAAACAGCTCCGCGCGCCGCTCAGGCGAGGGCCTGTTGACGACCGCATTGACCTCCATGTTGAAGGCGCGCGCCAGGCTCGCGACGCGCGCGCCCACCTGTCCGGCTCCGATGATGGTGAGGCTTTTGCCGGAGAGTTCGCTGCAGCAATAGCGCTCCCACCGATGGGCCTGCTGCTCCCGCTGAAGGCGGGGCAAGTCCTTCACATGCGCGAGCATGACCAGCAGAGCGAATTCCGCGAGAGCATCGGCGTGCACGCCGCGCGCGGTCGTCACGATCACATCGCTTTTGTCCAGACCCATGCTGACGACCTGTTGACCCACGCCGGAGCTTGTCGTCTGCACCCATCTCACGTGGGGTGATAAAGCAAGCCCTTGGGTTCCTTCCGGACGTGAAGGGAAATCCCACAAGATCGTTGCCCGCGCCAAGCCTTCACGCCAGCGCCGTTCCTGACTTTCAGTGCGCCGAAATCCTTCGCGACCCTTGTGATCGGCGATGTAGCGAGTCTGAGGAAGGAGGTCCGGCTCGTAGATGACCTCGACTTGGCGGGGCGCCACTTCGCCAATGCGCTCGACGTGTTCATATTCGAGAGGAGAAGAGATGAAGATAACCTGAGGATCTGCGGATGCCATGAGCGACATGAGCCTGCTTTGAACGTGGGGGTCAGGCTCGGGCCAGGACTCTGGTAAGCTCCTGAACCTGACCTATGGGAAAGGCTAACATGAGCTTTTCTCATAAGGCAAGGGAGGTTATGCCCAATTCCCGGGCTGCGAATTCCATTCCGATGCTTCCAGGCAGCCTCCAATTGTAGCAGGAGCTGATATCAGTAAAATACAATTCGCTAACGGTGATTGATTGAGTCCGCTGATCTAGCCAGGTTCATTTTGAAGCTCCTCTTGAAGCCCGCGCCGGAACACGAGCGCCCTCCGATCCAGTTGCCGTTCCGGGCTGCAATATGGGCTCGTCGCTGACCGGGGCTTGCCCCCTTGGACAAACAAGCGAGAGGGGATTGTCGCGCCGATACCTCGACAGCGGCAATTTAGATGATGTGATCCTAGGATTGCGCAGTTTCGACGTCGATGATGACGTACCTATTTTCCACCTTCATAGGATTCAGATCGTCCGGTTAACGCCGCTTTCCTGACGCTTTCGCCATCATCTGCCGCATTGCCTCTTCGGCTTGCGCCTTGGCCTCTGCATCATGGTTGAGGTTGGGCACTTCCGAGGCTTCCCTTTGATCCTGCAAACCATCCTGACGTGCCCGCCATGGTACTGTCAAATTAACCGAGGGGTGACCGGATCGGAGCATAGGTGATGGATGAAATCACCTCGCCACTCTCGCTATGCCCGCCATCGTTTCCTAGCTGAAGTCTTAGGCCATGTCGTGTGGTTCTACTTTCGCTTTCCCTTGAGCCTCCGGATGGTGGAAGAGATGCTTGCTGCCCGCGGAATCCTGGGCAGCCACGAGACGGTGCGGCAGTGGGCGCTGAAGTTCGGTCAGAGTTATGCCCACCAGATCCGCCGGCGTCTTCCGACACCCGGAGACAAGTGGCATCTCGATGAAGTTCTCATCAGCATTGCCGGCAAGAAGCATTGGCTCTGGCGCGCTGTCGATCAGTACGGACTCGTGCTCGACATTCTGGTTCAGAGCCGCCGTGATGCGAAAGCAGCCAAGCGCCTGCTGCGCAAGCTGCTCAAGAAACAGGGCGTAGTTCCTCGTGTGATGATCACCGATAAACTGGCCAGCTATGCCGCAGTCACACGGGCTGTGATGCCTGATATTGAGCACCGGCAGCACCACGGTTTGAACAACAGAGCCGAGAACAGCCATCAGCCGACCCGACGGCGCGAGCGCATCATGAAGCGCTTCAAGTTAGCCGGCCAGGCCCAGCGTTTCCTCTCGGTTCATGATCAGGTTTCAAACCTCTTCCGCCGTGTAGCCAACCCCAGCGCTGCTGATCATCGCCTTACCCGCGCTCGTGCGTTCCAGGCCTGGAATGAGGTAACCGACGCTGCGACGCTCGCCTGATCCAGAAATGAACCTTAGATCGTGGCGTCCCTTCCTAGTAACTTGACGGTGCCCTCGCTTGACAGTTGAGCGATGCTGGGTGCATCATCAATAATCAATTCGATAGTATCGCATATCGATACGAATTTAGTGTACATACTGGAATGGAGATGGGCGTATCCGCGTTTTTCTTCGCCACGGGGTGCGCCATCTGCAGCGGAACTCAAGGGGGCATGATGTCTCGGGACGCAGTCGTCCCCGCTGACATGTAAGGTACCCCGTTTTGTTTGATCCAAGAGGAAATCATGAGTCGTCATGCCGTGTGCCTAACGTTCGATTTTGACGCGATGTCCGTTATGGTTGCTCGCGGGCTCAAGAGTCCGACACCCGTTTCACGCGGGGAATTCGGGGCCGCTGCCGTTCCCCGGATTCTCGCGCTCCTGGACAAATATCGGATCAAAGCCTCCTGGTTCGTTCCAGGAACCGTCGTCAAGACCTATCCGGATCACTGTCGCCGGATCATCGGGGCCGGACATGAGATCGCCAATCACGGCTGGACCCATGCAACTCCGGCCAGCCTCGCCCCAGAGAAAGAGGAGGCGGACCTCGTCCGTGCCAGTGAGGCCATCGCCGAGGTGACCGGCCGCAGCCCGCGGGGCTACCGGTCTCCGGCCTGGGATCTCAGCCCTGTGACGGTCGACCTGCTGCTCAAGCATGGCTTTCTCTACGACAGCAGCATGATGGGGCATGACCATCATCCCTACTTCGCCCGCCGCAACGATGTTGTGCCGGACGAAGAGCCGATCCAATTCGGCGAGACGACCACATTGGTCGAAATGCCCGTCAGCTGGTCGCTCGACGACTTTCCGCATTTCGAGTTCATGCGGTTCAAGGACGTGGTCTTCCCAGGGCTGGCGAATGCGGCACTGGTTCTCGAAAACTGGGTCCATGATTTCGAGTACATGGCACGCACCGAAGAGTGGGGGTGCCTCACCTACACGTTCCATCCTTTCGTCATCGGTCGCGGGCATCGCATGATCGTGCTCGAGCGCCTGATCTGCTCGCTTCTCGAACGCGGCGCCCATTTCCTCACGATGGAAGAGGCTGCCGAGAGGTTCCGAACCCGCGCTGCGGCTGAAGCGCTGCGGGCATGAAGGATCGTCGGCCCGACGCATCATCGTGCTCGCCCCGCTGGTGAGTATTTAAGTTCGCCGGCGCTTCAGGCCTATTGCATCCCATTCCCTCCGGAAGGATGTCAAAGCCATCGGCCGCACCATCTCCAACGCTAAGCAACAGAGCTCCCTAGCCATGACGAGCACCATCCAGATTGAGTCTGTTGAAGGCCTGAATGCGCCTGCGGAGATCCTCGTCGACGCATGGGGCGTTCCCCACATCCGGGCGGACTCGCTCGACGATCTGTTCTTTGCGCAGGGCTTCAACGCGGCGCGCGACCGTCTCTGGCAACTCGATCTCTGGCGCAAAAGGGGCCTCGGTCTGCTCGCGGCCGATTTCGGACCGGGGTACTTGGCGCAGGATTACGCGTCCCGGCTTTTCCTCTACCGCGGGGACATGGATGCCGAATGGGCAACCTACGCGCCCGATGCGAAAGACATCTGCACAGCCTTTGTCGCCGGCATCAACGCGTACATCACATTGACGGAGCGCGAGCCCGAGAGGCTTCCCCCCGAGTTCGCACAGATGGGCACGAAGCCTGCGCGATGGGAGCCAGAGGATGTTGTCCGGATCCGAAGCCATGCGATGACCCGCAATATCCTGTCCGAGGTGCTCCGCACCCATGTCCTTACAGGTGCGGATCAAGCAACAGACGATCTTCGGAAGGTGCTGGAGCCGTCAGTCGTTCCGACCGTCCCCGAAGGGCTTGATCGGTCGCCCGTCCCGTTGGAGGTTCTGACCGCCTACAAGCTTGGTACGGCAGCCGTGATGTTCTCGCCCGAGCGTCTCGCGGCTTCTCTCGAGGAGGCCTGGAAGTGGACAAAGGTGACCGATCTCGGCGATGTTGTCGCGGAAGTCGGCATGCAGGGCTCGAACAACTGGGTGGTCGATGCGGCTCATACGGTCACGGGACGGCCGCTCATGGCAAGCGACCCTCATCGAAACCACGCCGTCCCGGCCTTGCGCTATCTGGTGCATCTGAGTGCGCCTGGGCTGGATGTGATCGGGGCCGGCGAGCCGGTCGTTCCTGGCGTGTCGATCGGGCACAATGGACAGATCGCCTTCAGCCTCACGATCTTCTATGCCGATCAGGAGGATCTCTACGTCTATGAGACGAAACAGGGCGAGCCGACAGGCTACCGCTACGAGGATTCGTGGCAGGAGATGCAGGTTGTTGAAGAGGTATTCGCCGTCAAGGGCGCGCCCGACCAGGTGATGGCCCTCAAATTCACCCGGCACGGCCCGGTGCTGTTCGAGCAGCCCGAGCGGCAAAAGGCTTACGCCGTCAGGTCGGTGTGGTCCACGCCGGGGTCCGCGCCCTACCTGAGGAGCCTCACGTCCATGCGTGCCAGGACCATTGCGGAATTCCGCGATGCGATGCGTGGTTGGGGTGTGCCCTCGTCGAACCACGTCTTTGCCGACGTGCAGGGCACGATCGCCTGGGTGCCAGCTAGCTGGACGCCAGTGCGCCCCAACTGGGACGGCCTCATGCCGGTTCCCGGAGACGGTCGGTATGAGTGGGACGGTTTCCTCGACAACGAGAAGCTTCCCAGAGTGGTGAACCCGGAGAAAGGCTTCTTTGCAACGGCGAACGAGATGAACCTGCCGCCCGACTATCCTCATGCCGTCGGCTACGAATGGATCGAGAATTCGCGCACGACCCGCATTCACGAGGTCCTCCACCGATCGCCGCAGCATTCCGTCGACGATGCGTGCCGGCTGCAAACCGACGTCGTGTCTATGCCGGCGCGGCGGGTCTGCAGCCTGTTGGACGGCCTCGAAGCGGACGGAGATGCGGCAGCCGCGCTCGCCTATCTCAAGGGCTGGGATCATGCGTTAGCGGTCGACAGTGGACCTGCTGCGCTGTTTGAGTTGTGGTGGGCTAAGCACCTGAAGACAGGGCTTCTTGAGGCACTGGTCCCAGACGACAAACTGCGCTGGCTTCTGGCTCCAGGAGACATCGAGGGCATTCTCCGTGCGCTTGAAACACCGGATGAGCGTTTCGGCGCAAGCCCTGCGGCTGGGCGGGATGCACTGCTGCGCACGACGCTCGCGGCGGCTTGGCGGGATTGCGCCGATCGGCTCGGCGAGGACACCTCCACTTGGGCCTGGGGCAGGCTGCATCACGCCCTATTCGAGCATTCGCTCGCGTCCATCGAGCATGGCAACGAGGCTTTCAACATCGGTCCGTTCCCGCACGGCGGCAGTTCGGTCACGCCGATGCATACCGGCTATCGCCCATCGGACTTCCGCACGATCGCAGGCGCCTCGGTTCGAATGGTCGTTGATGTCGGAGCGTGGGACGAGAGCCGCTGGATCAATGCTCCGGGGCAATCGGGCGATCCGCGCTCGCCGCACTACAGGGATCTCGCGCCCATCTGGGCAGCGGGTCAGTATGTGCCGATGTTGTACTCGCGGGAAGCGGTCGATGCGGCGGCACCCCACAGGATCAGGCTGGAGCCGCAGCGCGCGTCAGCCCCCTACGTGCAGGCAGCTCGGGCGGCGGGGGTGTAGCACCTCGGCGGCGTTCAAAACAGATGGCAGCTTGCTTTGACGGCCGCGGGAACCCGCTTGATCCGACATCCTGCAAGCCTCGTGAGAAGCGGGCGCGGCAAGCGCGAGGCTGAGACTGCCCTCAGCCGGACGTGCGGTCTGTTTTCTCGGCCAGGTAGGCAATTGCTGCGCTGCAGCCGCCGGAGCCGTGCGGGATTCCCAGCGCAGCCAAGCCCATCTCGATGACGCCCAAGGTCCCAAGCAGGGTGGGCGCGTTGATGTGGCCCATGTGCCCGATCCGGAAGCCATGGCCAGAGGCCGGGCCGATTGCGATCCCGAGCACAACGCCGCATACATCCCTGCAGTAATCCAACAGCGGCGTGGCATGCGCCTCGTCCATCGCCAGGACTGTCACGGAATCCGAGCGCTGGTCCGGCTGCAGGATATTGAAATCGATCGCGCCGCCCTTGGCCCATTCGGCGACGGCCCGGCGGGTGGCTTCGGCCAAGAGGCGGTGCCGTTGATGAACATTGTCCAGGCCCTCGCTGAGGATCAGGTCGAGCGCCTTGCGGAAGCCGAACATGAGGTGCTCCGGGCAGGTGCCGCAATATTTCTGATAATGCTCCGGACCATCTCGGAAGCTCCAATCCCAGTAGAAGGTCCGAAGATCGGCCTCGGGATGCACCTGCTTGGCCCTCGGGCTGGCAGCCACGAAGCTCAGGCCCGGCGTCATCATAAGGCCTTTTTGCGAGGCCGAGACGGCGACGGCGACGCCCCACTCGTCCATCTCGAACGGAATCGCTCCCAGCGATGCGATGACGTCCACCATCAACAGCGCGTCGTGCCCGGCCTCGTCCACGGCACGGCGGATCGACGGGATATCGTTGAGCACACCCGAAGCGGTGTCGACCTGAGTCAGCAGAACGGCCTTGACCCGGCCCTCGCGGTCATTTCTCAGAAAGGCCTGCAATTGGTCCGGGTCCGCAGCCCGCCTCCAAGCACCTGGAAGAATGATGACATCGATTCCAAGGCGCTTGGCCATTTCCGCCCATCCAAGGGCGAACAGACCCGACTCGAGCACGACAACCCGGTCGCCGCGCGACAAGGTGTTGGTGAGGGCAGACTCCCAGGCGCCATGGCCGTTGGCCGCGTAGATGTAGGTATCGCCGGCGGTTCTGAACACCGTGCGAAGATCGCGCAGGCACGACATGGTCACGTCGACCAGCGGGCCCGAGTAGATGTCGACCGCCGGCCGGTGCATGGCGCTCAGGACTTCATCCGGAACTGTCGTCGGACCCGGGATCATCAAGAATTCCCGACCACCTCGAAGTGACATGCTCATAATCCTCTCGGACACCTTGATTGGGGCAGGTTAAGCTCAGGTTCTACCCATCTGTGACAACGCCATGCGGGATGTCACACAGCCTTCTGCGGAACGCGCTGGCTGATCAGGCCTGCAATTGATGTGATCATCGCCGTGATGACTAAATAGACGAGTGCTACGGTCAGCAGGGGCTCGTACACGAGGAACGTGTGCGTGCGCACCTGGTTCGCCGCCCCCACGAGATCTACGACCGCGACGGTTGAGGCCAGGGCGGTCGACTTCAGCAGCAGAACGGTGTCTCCGACGAGGGTCGGGAGCAACATTCGCAACGCCGACGGCAGCCAGATGCGGCGAAACATCAGCCCCGACGACATTCCAAATGCGCGGGCCGCTTCCAGCTGACCCTTGGCGACGGACAGCAGGCCGCCCCGCAGCAACTCGCCTTCATAAGCTGCCACGCTGATCGCAAGGGACACAACCACATACCAGAAACCGTCGCGCAGATAGGGCCAGAAAATGCTTGTGCGGACTTCCGGAGTGGCAGCGAGGAGCGAGCCGACGCCGTAGTAGAGAATGTAGATCTGCACCAGCAGAGGGGTGCCGCGGATGACTGTCGTGAACGTGCCACTAAGATAGTACAGGATCGGATTGCGGGAGACCCGGGCGACGGCCACAGGAATTGCCAGGGCAAAGCCGAACAGCGCCCCGAGAACCAGAAGAAGAAGCGTGCGCCACAGTCCGCCGAGGAGGATTGGCCAGAATTCGCTCACCCAAGAGAAGTCCATGGATGCTTCCTCAAATCACCTGCTGCGTTCGGCGGAAACGCCGCTCGACCGATTGGAACAGAAGGTTGGAGGCCAAGGTCATGACGAGATACATCAGACCTGCCACGCAGTAGAAGGTGAAGTACATCCTCGTGGAGGCGGCCGCAGACTTGGCGCTGGACAGCAATTCGCTGAACCCGATCACACTGATGAGGCTCGTCTCCTTGATCAGCACGACCCAGAGGTTGGCGAGTCCCGGGAGAGCCACCGGCAGCATGGCAGGCAGAATGATGCGCCTGAGGAACAGCCAAGGCGTGAACGCAAACGCCCGTCCCGCCTCGAGTTGCCCGGTGGGAATTGCAAGGATTGCGCCACGGAAGATTTCGCCGGCATATGCACCCTGCACGATGCCGAGCACCGCGACGGCTGTCGCAAAGCCGTTGATTTCAACGTGTCCGAAACACAGCGCCGCGAGCAGTGCGCTCAAGCCGGAAGAGCCCGCATAATAGAGAAGGATGATGAGCAGCAGTTCGGGGATGGCGCGAAAGACCGTCGTATAGGCGCTGGCGACCGCGCGCGTGGCCGGGCCGCCCCAGAGCTTTGCCACGGCGGAGGTCATGCCGAGCAGCAGGCCGACCAGAAACGATCCGGCGGCGATCTGCACGGTGAGCAGAGCTCCCTGGAGGAGCACGCCCTTCCAGCTGGAAACAGTGCCGATGAGGGGTTCAAACAATGCGCCAGGGCCCATGCGCCACCTGATCGACGATGCCGTTGTATCTGGTCATGACTGATGCGCCTGTGCGGGATCCGGCCATGAAGAGCCGGATCCCAGGATCGGTCTAGCGGGGAGAGACGTCGACCTTGAAGTACTTCTTCTGGATCTTATCGTACTCGCCGCTTGCGACCATGTTGCTCAGGGCCGCGTTCATCTTGTCGCGGAGAGGATCGCCCTTGCGGAACGCAGCGCCGACACCGCCGCCGAGGAGCGGATCCTTGGGAGCTTCGGCCTTGATTTCGTAAGGCTTGCCCTCGTTAGTCTTCAGGAACTCCTCCATGGCGAGCGCATCGGAGATCATCAGGTCAAGGCGTCCGGCCAGAAGGTCCGACGTGACTTCGTCCTGACGCGGGAAGATCTTGATTTCGGCGCTGTCGCCGAAGCGGGCTTGAGCATAGGCGGCATGAACCGAGCCACTGATGACGCCGATGATCTTACCCTTGAGGCTTTCCTTGGTCGGCTGAACCGGCGCGCCCTTCGGCCCCACGAACACCACGCGGGTGTCATAGTAAGGATTGCTGAAGTCCACGCGCTTCTTGCGCTCCTCAGTGATCGTCATGTTGTTGTAGATCATGTCGATCTTGTTGTTGTTCAGGGCGGAGATCAGGCCATCCCAGGTGATCTCGACCAGTTGGCACTTCACCTTCATGCTTGCGCAGAACGATGCGAGCAGGTCGGGCTCAAAGCCGAAGCGGCTGCCGTCGGCTTTCTTGTCGGTGAAGGGCGGGAAGGGACCGGGGTCGAGGCCGACGCGAACGACGTCCTGGGCCGAAACCGCGGCGGTGCTGAGCACGATGGCCAGCAGGCCTCCCGAAATCTGCGACAACAATCTAAAGGCTTTCATTGTTTCCTCCCGATACCGCCGCTTGCTTGCAGCTTGAATTCATCCCCTGCTCGCCATCAGGCAAGAGCATGCTGGGCAGAGACGAACTGGCGGCACCGCTCGCTCTGGGGATTGTGGAAGACTTTCGCCGGTGGACCTTCCTCCTCCACGATCCCTTTGTGCAGGAAGGCCACATGGCTTGACACCTGGCGGGCGAAGCTCATTTCGTGAGTGACAAGGATCATCGTGCGTCCTTCATCCGCGAGGTCACGAATGACCTTCAGCACCTCCCCGACCAGTTCGGGATCCAATGCCGACGTGGGCTCGTCGAACAGCATGACCCGCGGATTGATGGCTAGGGCTCGGGCGATGGCAGCCCGCTGCTGCTGGCCGCCCGACAGAAATGCAGGATAGACGTCGCGCTTCTCGTAAAGCCCGACCTTCGCGAGCAACTGCTCGGCGAACTCCACCGCTTCAGCGCGCGCAACACCGTGCACGAAGAGCGGAGCCTCGATGATGTTCTCGAGAACCGTCATGTGGTTCCAGAGATTAAAGCTCTGGAACACCATTCCGAGCCGCATTCGGATCCCGCGCACCTTGTGAGGGTTCAGCCGTGGCGGGCGACCTCCTCTGGACGGCGTGAACTGGATCTCCTCAGCGCCGACGCTGAGCGTGCCCGCATTCGGAACCTCGAGAAGATTGATGCAGCGCAGGAGGGTGCTTTTGCCGGAGCCGCTCGACCCGATCAGCGTCACCACATCACCCTCGCGGGCTTCGAGCGAGATGCCTTTCAGAACTTCCAACTGACCGAAGCTCTTGTGAAGACCGTCGATCTTCACAGCGCATGCGCGATGCGTAGCGTCGTCAGGTGAAACTCGCATCATCCGCGTCGTGCTCCAGAATACAGAGAGTCCTCTAAGGCAGATGTGCATCGGTTGATGCGGTGTCGTCCAAGGCTCCAGCCGGCACCCAGAAATTTATTCTTCATATCGCGGTGGCTTGCAACTTTTTTGTTCAATAAAATACCCATCATGTTCAAAATAAAATCCAGGCCCCGGCGATGGTGCCTTGAGCGTCGGAACCGGCCGACCTGATGCAGCTCAATAACTCAGGGCCCGGGCCGCTTCGATGGCCAGAGGCGCGAAGCGTTTGCGGAAATCGTCCACGGTCCACTCGCTGAGCGAGCCGGCGATATGCACCGCTGCAACGGGCTGACGTCGATCGTCGAGCACGGCGGCAGACAAAACAACCTCGCCGAGCAGACTTTCCTCGACCGCATAGGCATATCCCTCGCGGCGGGCTTCCCGCACCTTGTCCCAGATCTTGTCCAGGTCCGTGATTGTTTTGGGCGTCAGCGCTTTGCGCTCCGAGCGGCGAAGAATGTCGTCGATAGCAGCGTCGTCCAGATGCGCCAGCATCGCGCGTCCGCCTGACGAGCAGAAGGTTGGGATTCTCCGGCCCGCAAGAGTGGCAAAAAACGTCTCGCGCTTGCTCTGCAGCCGGATGGCGTAAAGAATGGAGAGGTCGTCAAAGAGACTGAAGTCGACGCGCTCACTGGAGTTCTTGCGGAGCTCGATCAGGATCGGCGTGGCTCGCTCGATCAATGGATTGGACCGGAGATAGTCAAAGGCCCGATCGAGAAGGCGTCTGCCGGGCAGCAATCCGCCGTCGGACGAGCGCTCAAGGTATCCGAGGCTCAACAGGGTTTGGGCCGCGCGCTGAGCGGCGCTTTTCGTGATCCGGGCGCTTGCGGCGATTTCGCTCAAAGACATGGGTCTGGCATCACGCCCGAACGCTTCGAGAACATAAAGGGCCCGCGCAACGGATTGCAGAAACAGGCGATCATCGACCTCAAGAAGCTGATCGCCGCCATTCCTAGGGCTCTTGGCCTGCTTGCCGGACGGAGTGTCGCTGGTCATCGATGAATCCTGCAGCATGGTCCCGTTGACGAACCTTATACGAGTAAGTAGGCTCGTTATGCAACACGTTTGTATCGTATATCGATACGGACCTGGAGGACTCGGATTGCTCATCCAGACATCATGCAGGCGGATCCCCGGGTTTCCTGGGTTGCAAAGAGCGGCACCGCCCGTGTTGCGCGTCTGGAACCAAAATCTGGGTGTCGTGTGACGAGGAGTTGCCTTTATGGATAAGCTGCGCCCGATCATCGGTCGTCTGCTGAAGTCGATCGCAATCATCGCAACGATCATCGTTCTCAACTTCCTGCTCATTAGGCTTGCGCCCGGTGATCCGGCGGCCGCAATGGCGGGCGAGGCCGGCGCGGCGGACGAGGCATTCATGGCCCAGCTGAGAGAGCAGTTCGGCTTGGATCGGCCCCTCTACCAGCAGCTCGCCTACTACTTTGCGGACGTCGTTCGGCTCGACCTAGGCTATTCCTACCGGCAGCGTGAGGCGGTTGTTGAACTGATCCTGGACCGGCTCCCGGCAACCCTGCTGCTGACGATCAGCGGCTTCATCGTCGCGCTCGGTCTCGGCGTCCTGATGGGGGTCACGTCGGCCATGCGGGTCGGGCGGCTCACGGATCGGCTGATTTCGCTGTTTGCGCTTCTGTTTTACGCCACTCCGCTCTTCTGGGTCGGCCTGATGGCGATCATGCTGTTTTCCGTATGGCTGGGCTGGCTGCCGTCCTTTGGGATGGAGAGTGTCGGCGCCGGATATGCTGGTTGGACCCGAGCGGCTGATATCGCTCACCACCTCATCCTCCCCGCGGGAACGCTAGGTCTGTTCTATGTGGCCGTGTATACGCGCCTGACACGCGCTTCGATGCTGGAAGTAAAGGATATGGACTTCGTGCGGACGGCCCGTGCGAAGGGTCTGCGGCACGGCCTGATCGTCCGCCGCCATATCCTACGCAACGCCATGCTGCCGGTGATCACCTTCGCCGGCATCCAAGCCGGCCAGCTTGTCGGTGGAGCCGTTCTGACCGAGACGGTGTTCGCATGGCCGGGGATCGGACGCCTCGCTTTCGATGCGCTGTTGCAGAGGGATTATCCCGTGCTGCTTGGCGTCTTCTTCGTCACGTCGGTCATGGTGGTGGTGTTCAACATCATCACGGACATGGCCTATCGCATCGCTGATCCGCGGATCGAGGTAGCATCATGAACTCGAATCTATGGCGGCTTCTCAAGGACCCGGGTGCGGCCATCGGCATTGCGCTCCTGGTCGCGGTTGTGGTCGTGGCCGCGCTGGCTCCCGTGCTCTATCCGCAGGATCCATGGTCTATGGCGGGCCGCCCGTTCCTCCCGCCCTTTACAGATCCGCAATTCCCGCTCGGCACCGACATGATGGGGAGGGACATCGCGGCGGGCCTGGCCTATGGGGCTCGCGTGTCCCTCATCGTCGGGATCGTGTCGACCGCCTGCGCGATCGTGCTCGGCGTCACCTTGGGCGGCATCGCCGGCTATTACGGCGGACTTGCCGACGACGCGCTCATGAGGGTCACGGAATTCTTTCAGACCATCCCGACCTTCATCTTTGCCCTGGTCATGGTCGCGATCCTCAGCCCGTCGATCCTGTCGATCATCCTGGCGATCGGCATCGTGAGTTGGCCGCCCGTGGCGCGACTGGTGCGGGCAGAGTTCGCGAGCCTGCGCGGCCGCGAGTTCGTGCAGGCGGCCATCGCGCTGGGTGAGAGCGACCGCCACATCATCCTGCGGCAGATCCTGCCGAATACACTGTCGCCCGTCCTGGTCATGGGCTCCCTGATGGTGGCGTCGGCCATCCTGACCGAAGCAGCCATCAGCTTCCTGGGCTTGGGCGATCCCAACATGATGAGCTGGGGGTACATGATTGGCGCCTCGCGGACGGTCATCAGGCAGGCATGGTGGATGAGCTTCTTTCCCGGGTTGGTCATCGTGCTCGTCGTGCTCATGATCAACCTCGTAGGCGAGGGCCTCAACGATGTGCTCAACCCACGACTGGCCAGAAAGGGGCGGGCATGATGAGCCAACGGCTTCTGTCGGTTGAGAACCTTACCATTGCGCTTCCCTCCGCAGGCGACCGGGTGAATGCGGTGGAGGGCCTCAGCTTCAACCTCAACCCTGGCGAGATCCTCTGCATCGTCGGCGAGTCCGGCTCCGGTAAGTCCATGACCGCCTCCGCGATCATGGGACTGCTGCCTGACGCGGGCGTGAAGGTGCAATCGGGCCGCATCCTGTTTCGGGGGGAAGACCTCCTGCAGATGAGCGACGAGCGCTTTCGCACCATCCGCGGATCTCGGATCGGCATGATCTTCCAGGAGCCGATGACCGCTCTCAACCCGGTCATGCAGGTCGGCGATCAGATCGAGGAAGTTCTGGAGGCGCACGGCATCCCGAAGGCGGATCGTCCGGGACGGGTGCTGTCGCTTCTCAACGCTGTCGGGTTGCCGGAGCCCGCGGCGTTGGCGCGCCGTTATCCCTTCCGCCTGTCGGGTGGCCAGAGGCAGCGCGTCGTGATTGCCATGGCGCTCGCGCTCGAACCCGAGATTCTGATTGCGGACGAGCCGACGACAGCTCTCGACGTCACAACCCAGGCCCAGATCCTTGAACTGATCCGTGGGATTCAGCGGTCTCAAGGAATGGGCGTGATATTCATCACCCATGACTTCGGCGTCGTTGCCGACATCGCGGATCGGGTCGCCGTGATGCAGCACGGCCGCATCGTTGAGATCGGCCCGGCGCGGGAGGTGCTCGACCAACCAGCGGACGCCTATACCCAGTCCTTGATCCGGGCCGTGCCGCAGTTCCGGGAGAAGCCGCTGCCGCCGTCACCGGAAGCCGAGCCCGTGGTTCGGGTCCGTGGCCTGAACAAGACATACGTCACCCAGGGCGGGTTCTTTACGCCCGTCAGGGAGTTCAAGGCCCTTGATGATATCAGCTTCGACATCCGTCGCGGCGAGACGGTGGGCTTGGTAGGAGAGAGCGGCTCCGGTAAGTCGACTGCGGGGCGATGCCTTGTGCGCCTCATCGACCCGAATGGCGGATCCATCGAGTACAAGAACACCGACCTCGCCAAGCTGTCGCGTTCGCAGCTCCGGCCGTTCCGCTCCAAGATCCAAATTGTCTTTCAGGATCCCTACGCCTCGCTCAACCCCCGCCACACGGTTGGCCAGAGCATCATGGCTGGGCCTTTGGCCCATGGGATTGATGCAAAGACCGCCCGTGAGCGCATGAACCGTCTCCTGATCCGGGTCGGCCTCGATGAGGCGGCCGCCGATCGCTTTCCGCACGAGTTTTCGGGGGGACAGCGCCAGCGGATCGGCATTGCGCGGGCGCTGGCTGTCGAACCGGATCTCCTGGTGGCGGACGAGGCCGTTTCCGCACTCGACGTGTCCGTCCAGGCGCAGGTGCTCGAATTGCTCCGCGATATTCGCGAGGAGTTTCAACTCGCCATGCTGTTCATCACCCATGACCTGCGCATCGCGTCACAGCTCTGCCACCGCGTCCTCGTGCTGCACAAGGGGCGGGTGGTCGAAAGCGGCGAGACGACATCCGTGTTCCGGAATCCGCGTGACAGCTACACGCGCAGCCTGATCGATGCCGTGCCGGGTCGTGAATGGCACCATTCACCCGGCGGAGATTCCACGACGAGAAGCTTTGCCTAACAAGAAGAAAGAGGGACACATGAAAGATCTAGCACTCACCCGTCGCACGCTGCTGGCAGGAGCTTCCGCCACATCGCTGCTTTCCCTGCTGCCCGGACCCGCGCTGGCCGCAGGGGGAGCCGGGGTCTTGAATGTCATCGCGTTCCCGGAGCCGCCGACGCTCTTCATTGGTCTCGACCAGAACGGCTCAACCCAGACGGTGGCAGGCAAGATCTACGAGAGCCTCCTGACCTACGATTTCGACTTCACTCCGCGGCCGAGCCTCGCCAAATCGTGGGAGATCTCGCCCGATGGCCGGACCTACACGTTCAAGTTGCAGGAGAATGCCAAGTGGCATGACGGAAAGCCCTTCACGGCGGACGATGTGGTCTTCACGACCAAGGAATTCCTGATGGAGGTTCACCCTCGCGCTCGCGTGATCTTCGAGAACTGCGAGACCATCGAGGCTCTCGATCCTCACACCGTTCGGTTCGCCCTCAAAAAGCCGTTCGCTCCGTTCCTGATGGCGTTTGAAATGTCGACGGCGCCGATGATTCCGGCCCACCTCTACAAGGGGACGAACTATCGAACCAATCCGAACAACGCGAAGCCGATTGGAACGGGTCCCTTCAAGCTCGCCGAATGGCAGAAGGGCTCCTTCATCCGCCTCGTCCGCAACCCGGACTATCATGGCGAGGGCGAGCCGCACCTCGATGAGATGTACTTCCATATCCTGCCGGATGCGGGCTCCCGCGCTCTTGCTCTGGAACAGGGACGCGTGCAGCAGACCCAGTTCCAGGATCTAGAGCCTTTCGACGTGCAGCGCCTGGCCAGCTTGCCGAACATCCAGCTGATCACGAAGGGTTATGAATTCTATGCACCGGTCGCGCGTATCGAGTTCAACACACGGGTCAAGCCGTTCGACGACAAGCGCTTCCGCCAAGCCGTCAACTATGCTCTGGACCGCAAGGCCATTCTGGACACGATCTTCTTCTCGCAGGGGCGCGTCGCAACCGGCCCCTTGAACAGCAAGACGCGTTTCTATGATGCCGATGTAACGCGCTACGCCTTTGACCTGGAGAAAGCCAAGGCCCTGCTCGACGACATGGGGCTGAAGCCGGGCGCCAACGGCGTGCGCACGCAGGTAAAGTTCCTGCGCTTGCCCTGGGGCGAGTCCTGGGCCCGGTTCGCGGAATATGTGAAGCAGTCGCTGGCCAAGGTCGGGATCGCTGTCGAGATCGAGTCGGCCGATCCTGCAGGTTGGACCTCGCGCTATGCGAACTGGGACTTCCAGATGACGTCGAACTATCCTTACCAGTTCGGCGACCCGGCGCTGGGCGTCGCTCGTTTCTTTGTGTCCAGCAACATCCGCAAGGGCGTCGCCTACAGCAACAACACGGGCTACACGAACCCTCGCGTCGACGAGCTTTTCGCCGCGGGCGCCTCTGCTCTGTCGGATGCGGAGCGCCAGAAGGCCTACAGCGAGGTCCAAAAGATCCTGACTGATGAGGTCCCGATGGCATGGCTCGTGGAGGTCGACTTCCCGACCCTGATCGACAAGCGCTTCACGGATACCGTTGTTTCTGCGATCGGCGTGAACGAGACTTACCGGCGGGCGCGCAAGGTGGGCTAGTGCCTGATGGCGACGCCCGGGCCCGGGCGTCGCCACTCCAACGGCCGTCACCGGCTTGAGAACAAGCGAGCTGCGCCTCGCTCTTGCAAAGCGCAGGCCTGAGCGGTCGCGTGTCTTCCCCGCCGCCACAGGAATCGAAAATGACGCAATTTTTCGCGGATCAGCCATTTGCCGGCCTCACGGCGGTCGTCACGGGGGGAGCGTCTGGGATCGGCTTCGCCACGACGCAGGTGCTGGCCCGGGGGGGCGCCCGCCTTGTCGTGCTCGACCGCGATGCCGGTCGCCTCCAAGCCACCTGCCACAGCCTGGAGCGGGCCGAGAGCGTCGCTTGGGGTCGTGTCTGTGACATCAGCAGCGAGCAAGACGTTTCGGCCGCCTTTGACGCTATCGCGGCGGGCGGTGGCCTTGATATCCTGGTCAACAGTGCGGGCATAATCGGGCATGTAGGCCCGCTGGAGGACTGCTCCGCCGACGATTTCGATCGCATTACAGCAATCAATGTCAAAGGAACCTTTCTCTGCTGCCGCGCGGCAGTGGCGATCATGGAGCGCGCGGGGCGGGGCTCCATCGTCAACGTCGCATCAACCGCGGGTCTGGTCGGCTCCCGTCGCCTAGGGGCCTACGCCATGTCGAAGGCTGCCGTTGCCTCCATGACGCGCTCCCTGGCCTTGAGCACAGCCGGCAAAGGCATCCGCGTGAACGCGGTTTGCCCAGGCTCCATCGACGGCGACATGCTTGAGAGCACATTCACGGATCAGGATCGGGAGGCGCAACGCCAGACGATGGCGGCGCTCCATCCGCTTGGACGGCTCGGCACGGCAGAAGAGGTGGCCATGGCCATTGCATTTCTGGCTTCGTCTGCGGCCGGCTACATCACCGGCGTTGCGCTGCCTGTCGACGGGGGGAGGCTGGCATGACAGGGCGGGTCGCTATCGTCACGGGCGCGGCCCGCGGCATCGGGGCGGCGATCGCACGGCGCTTCCTGCGGGACGGGTGCCGGGTCCTCATGGTCGACCAGCAGGACCGGCCGGAGCCGGGGACGACAGCGGATTTCCGGGAACCGCAAGCTGCCTATCTGAGCTGCGACCTCGCTCATCCCGAGGCCGCCGATCATGCCATCCATGAGGCTCTGGAGCGCTTTGGCCAATTGGATATTCTGGTCAACAACGCAGGTGTCGGCGGCGCGCGCAGTGTTGCCGTGACAGACGACGCCAGCTGGCAGCGCATCCTGGACGTCAACCTCGGTGCGGCCTTCCGGCTGTCTCGCGCCTCGCTGAGCCACATGTTGCCCCGAAAGTCGGGTGTCATCCTCCACATCAGCTCGATCTACGGCATCGTCGGCTATAGCGGTACCGCGGCCTATGCTGCCTCGAAAGCGGCGCTGATCGGCCTGACGCACCAGATGGCAGCCGATTACGGGCCGCAGGGGATCCGCGTGAACGCGATCGCGCCCGGGCTGATCGAGACGCAAATGACCCGATCCCGACTGGAGGATCCCGTCTACCGCAATCTCATGCTGGGCGGAACGCCCTTGGGGCGTCCCGGTCAGCCGGACGACATCGCGGGAGCGGCAGCATTCCTCTGCTCGGAGGACGCCTCCTTCATCACGGGAGAGGTGCTGAGGGTGGATGGAGGCTGGAGCGCGACGAGAATTTCGGCAAACGTCGGACAGATCTGACCCGGAACAACGCTGGTGCCTGCGCGCCTTCCTGCCGCGCGGATGCTCCCCCTGGAGTCCGGCTTAGGTCCTAGGCGAACGAGCGCGCTCGTTCGCCATCTGGAGAGCTGCGACGCGCACGGCGCGATCATCTGCCCAGGAATAGAGGCGGAAGCCCATAAACATCTCCTCGTCAGCAACCGGCGGAACCAACCCCGAGAGGAGGATGTCCGGATGGGCATTCGCAGGGGGGCGCGTATTCCACTCGCCGATCAGCGCCCAGGAGGGGCGGGGCGACTGCCCCGTCGGAGCGTCCTTCGCTCTGTGGATCAGCCTGATCTGCGTTATTCCGAGGTCGAGCAGTCGGGCTTCCCCCTCACGAGCAAGCCAGTCGGCTACCCGTTCTCCACTCTCCCCATCCCCGGAGAACCGCCAGACCGTCAGCCAATCGGCGTTGAGCGGGCGCGACGCGGTTGCTGCGGCAGCGCTCGACCAACCGTGGTGCGTGTACACCGTCCGCACGTTTCGAGCCGACGTCAGGAACTCCGGGCGATAGGAATCCTGGGCAGCAATCCCGCGGTAGCGGTTGAAGCTCTCACGCTCGAAGATATCCCAACTCGGGCCCTGGTAGACATCCACGATCGGAAGACCGCCGGCCACAGCCCTATAGGATGCGCAGGTCGTAAAGCCCGCCTCGTAAAGATGAGCGGCGTGAACGCCCGCATACCACTCCATGAACTCCTTGAGACCGTGGTCGGGCATCTCGACTTCGACAATGTAAAAGATCGGTTCGGTCATCTCGAAGTCTCCTGATTGGGACAGCGCTGCGACGGCGCAGCGACCGGGTCTCCTCCGATCTCCCGCGCCATGGCTTGAAGAGACAGGCGGCTCCGTCAGGTGCGCGATGGACTGGTCTTCGTGGATTGCTGCAGCGAAAACGGCATATTGCGGACGTCCGACCATGGCACGTCGAACCGCGTCATGAACTTGAGCGTGAACTTCATGCGGCTCATGCGCCAGCCTTCCGGCGTCCGGACATACTCGTCGTCCTCCACCGCTGCCATAAACACCGGAACCTCACCTTCGGTGAGCGTCGATGTCTGCCAGAGCATCCACGTCGCCTGCGCATAGTCCCCGTCAACCTCGATGATCGGGTTGACGAAATAGTGCATCGCGAAGGTCCAGCCTCCCTTGCGGACGTAGCGGTAGATTGCCTCCCGCCCGTGATGAACGCCGAAATGTGCGCCGCCGTCCCACACCGCATCCTCCGTGAACAGCGAGGCCTGCCGGCGCGCCAGTTCCTCAAGTTCCGCCTCGGGCTTTCTCTCGTGGGAATCGGTATATTTGTCGTCCGCGTATTTCGAATAGAGAGCTTTCAGCCTTCTGATGTCTTCGATGTCCTCAAGACGCTGAATGCGCCGCTCCAGGTCGTTCACGGAAAGACTCCTTTGGTGGTCAGTAAGAGTGGGAAATGAGCGCCACCGCAAGTGCCGTCAGAAGAGGAGTTCGGGATGTAGCATCCCTTGAAACGACAAGCGGCGGACATGAAACGTGGCGGCCGCCTGTGGGGCCGATGGTGTCGAGGTGCCTCATATGACGGCTTCAATGAGAAATGGGCCGTGGCGAGAGAGCGCGCTTTCGAAGAGCCTCAGGAAATCTTCGACTGTCTCGGCGCGTCCCGCCTCAACCCCCGTGCCATTCGCCAGCGACACCCAATCGAGGGACGGATCGTCGATGTTCAGCATGCGCTGTGCATTGCGCCCGAAGTTCTGCACGCCGACATTGCGCATCTCGCCTTGCAGGATTGCGTAGGACCGATTGGCAAAGACAATCGTCACGATGTCGAGATTCTCACGGGCCTGGGTCCATAGTCCTTGCACGGTATACATGCCGCTCCCGTCCGCCTGAAGGCCGATCACCTTGCGATCAGGGCAGGCCACGGCGGCACCGACCGCGAGCGGAATGCCGATGCCGATGGCTCCACCGGTGAGCTGTATATAGTCATGTGGGGCTGAGTGCCGGGAAGATTGAAAGAAGCGACGGCCCGATGTGACCGCCTCATCGCAGATGATGGCGTTCTCCGGCATCAGGGCGGCGACGGCGATCGAAATGGCATCCGCCGTCAGGCGTCCTGAGCGGGGGTGATCGAGCCGGGTCCCGCGTTGCACCACGGGTGCCGGGGTCCCGGGTGTCACGCCGACCTCGTCGGCGAGCCAAGCGAGCGCGTGCCTGGCGTTGTCGCCGGGGCGCGCCAACTCGATGATGTCGCAATCATCCCGAACGAGGCGCCCGGGCTTTCCAGGATAAGCGAAGAACGCCACCGGGACTTGCGCGCCGATCAGGATGAGGCAGTCGATGTCTCGCAGTGCTTCCAGGGCCTCGTCGACGGGATACGGGACCTTCTCGATGGCAACCCGGCCGAGGCCCCGTTCGATGCGTCCATTGGACATCGGAGCGAGGAGGCGCACGCCGGCGGTGTCGGCAATGCGACCTGCGATCTCCAGGGCCTCGGCGCGCAGGGCGTGGCCTGTCATCAGCAGGGCGGTGCGACGGCCCGAGCGGATTGCGGCGGCGGCGGCGCGGGTCGCGTCTGCCGCGACCGGTGCCGGAGCGGGCGCCTCGGTGCGCTCGATGGCCGACGGCGTAATCTCGCCCCAGGCGGCGTCCGCCGGGAGGATCAGCGTCGCGACGCCGGGGAGCGACATAGCCGCCCGGTAGGCTGCCGCCGTGGCCGGGCCGACATCGTCCGGGCTGGCGGCGCGTCCGACCCAGTGCGACATGGGGCGGGCTAGGCTCTCGATGTCGCTGGTCAAGGGCGCGTCATGCTGCAGGTGATAGCTTGCATGGTCGCCCACGATGTTGATCATCGGCGTGCGGGCGCGCCGCGCATTGTGGAGATTGGCGAGGCCATTCGCGAGGCCTGGACCGAGATGGAGAAGGGTCGCCGCCGGCTTGTCGGCCATGCGGGCATAGCCGTCAGCGGCGGCGGTGACGACGCCTTCAAAGAGCCCAAGCACACAACGCATCTGGGGCTTGCGGTCGAGGGCCGCCACAAAGTGCATCTCGGATGTGCCTGGATTGGCGAAGCACACCTCAACATCATGGGCCAGCAGTACGTCACACAGGCGGTCGGCACCGTTCATCTTATTCTCACTTGCCTCAATGTTGGTGTTGGCGAACGCTGCTCCAGCCGGACCGGGAGCGAGCGAGGGGAGGCGCACTCCGGTGCGGCGCTAGCGCTCCGCACCGCTTGAGATGCGCGCCGCCTGCTGTTCAGGGGCAGGCCCGGTTCACCCCTCACGCGGCAGCGTTCGCGAATTGCCCCAACCGGTCGAAAACGATCTCTCCACCGAGAATGGTCATGTCGCAACGGGCCTGCGTCTCTACGACCTCCGGCTCGACGGCGAAGATGTCGTGGGACAGGATTGCGATGTCGGCTGCCTGTCCGGGCACTAGGCGTCCCACTTGGCCCTCCGCAAATTGCGTGAAGGCTCCACAATAGGTGTAGGCGTGGACGGCCTCTTCCATCGTCAGGCGCTCCCGCTCTCCAATCACGGTGCCTCTCTTTGACTTGCGGGTGACCATCGTGAACAGGTTCTTGAAGGGGTCGGTCGCGGAGACCGGTGCGTCCGAGCTGGCAGCTGGGTGCAAGCCTGCGTCCAGCCATCGCCTCATCGGGTAGCTCGCTTCGGCGCGGTCCTGGCCGAGGTTGTGGATGTAGAGGTCGCCGAACTCGTAGATGAAGATCGGCTGGGGCACAGGGTCGATGCCGGCCGCCGCCATCCGGGCGAGTTGATCATCGCTCAGGAAGCCGCAATGCTCGATCCGATGGCGGCGTCCCTGGATCGGCTTCTCCGCCGAAGCGGCCTTCTCCATGCCAGACAGAACCTGCTCGATCGCGGCATCGCCAATGGCATGGATCGCAAGCTGATAGCCAAGGTCGTGGTAACGGGCTAGGAGCCTGTGCATTTCCTCCTCCGAGAAGCAGAAAAGGCCCCGGTTGTCCGATTCTCCGGCACTGTAAGGCTCGCTCATCGCCGCAGTGAGGCCGCCGGCGCTGCCATCGGCAAAGACCTTCATCGCGCCATAGCGCAGCCGGCCGACCTCCCGACCGAAGCGATGGCCGGCCGCATGGGCGACATCCGCGATCCCGTCCGGATTGCCATAGATGCAGACCCACGTGCGTACCGGAAGGCGGTTTGATCGGGCAGCCTCCTCATAAGCCTCGATTTCATCCATCCCGGCCGCCATGCCCACGGCGGCATCCATCACGCTGGTGAAGCCCTGCGCGAGCATGTACTGGCCTGCGTGCTCGATGGCCGTGACGAGTTCGGCCTTCGAGGGCTTCGGCATCGCGGCGACGACTAGGCGCATGGCCGATTCCGCCAACAGGCCGGTGAGCCTGTTGTCCCGCCTCTCGATCAACCCTCCGTCCGGGTTCGGGGTGTTGTGCCCGATCCCTGCCGCCCGCATCGCCTGCGCGTTGACGACGGCGATATGGCCACAGGTCCGTTTGATGTAGATGGGATTGTCCGGTGCGATCCGGTCGAGCTCGTCCGCTGTGGGATGCCGACGCTCCGCAAGCTCGTTGTGGTCATAGCCTGCACCGACCACCCACTGGCCCGGATTCTTGGTCTTCACATCGTCGGCAATGCGCCGCAGAAGCTCGTCGATGCTCCGCACGCCCTGTTCGGCCCGGAGGTTCACCTCCTTCATGCCAAGACCCAGCAGCAACAGGTGCATGTGAGCGTCGTTCAGGCCAGGGATGGCGACGCGGCCGTCGAGGTCAATCAAGCGCGTGCCGTCACCGCGAAGGGACATGACCTCGTCGGCAGGGCCCGCAGCCAGCACGCGATCACCGCCAATTGCGAGCGCATCCACGAATCCTTCCGCCAGTCCCGAAAAGATGCGGCCTCCGGAAATGATGATGTCGGCTTGCTGCATGTCCTGCTCCCTTCGACACCGCTCGCGGGGTCTGTGCCTTTTGTGCCTTGTTGTCGTGACTTGGAGGACGACGCGCCGTCATCCGACCGGCGCATCGTCCTGGGGAAGACGCGGCCGCCGCTTTACGAAGCGGGCCGCTTGTTCAGAGCCGTCGCACTCAGGATGCCTTCTGCGCGGGGTTGTAGCCGAACATGGACTTGACTTCGAGATAGTCTTCGAAGCCGTAGCGGCCCCACTCGCGCCCGTTGCCCGACTGCTTGTAGCCGCCGAACGGGGCGGCGAGGTCGCCGCCCGCGCCGTTGAGGTGAACCATGCCCGCGCGAATGTCGCGCGCGATGCGGCGTGCCCGTTCCGGGTCTCCCGAGGTCACGTAGCTCGACAGGCCATAGATGGTGTCGTTGGCGATCGCGAGGGCCTCGTCCTCGGATTCGTAGGGCAGGATCGACAGCACGGGCCCGAAGATCTCCTCGCGCGCGATGGTCATGTCGTTCGTCACGTCGGCGAAGACGGTGGGGCGGACATAGTAGCCGCGGTTCAGCCCCTCCGGCCGCCCCGGGCCGCCCGTGACAAGGGTTGCACCTTCCCTAATGCCCGCCGCGATAAGATCCTGGATGCGGTTGAACTGGACCTCGCTCACCACGGGGCCGATAGTGGTCTCGGGTGAACGCGGGTCGCCGACGGCGGTTGTTTCCGCAATGCGCCGGGCGATGGCCGCCACCTCTTGCTGGCGGTTCCGCGGGACGAGGAGGCGGGTCGGGGCGTTGCAGGATTGGCCGCTGTTGAGAAAGCAGCCGCGAGCGCCATGGGTGATCGCCGCCTCGAAATCGGCATCGTCGAGAATGATGTTGGGCGACTTCCCGCCGAGTTCCTGGTGCACGCGCTTAACAGTGTCGGCAGCCGCCTTGGCTACCTGAATGCCGGCCCGGGTCGAGCCGGTGAACGACACCATGTCGATGCCGGGATGGCTGGAGATGGCATGACCCACCGTCGGACCGTCGCCGTTGACCAGGTTGTAAACGCCAGCCGGGACGCCGGCCTCGTGCAGGATCTCGGTGAACACGATCGCCGAGATCGGCGCAACCTCGCTAGGTTTCAGCACCATGGTGCAGCCCGTACCCAGGGCTGGCACAACCTTGCAGGAGATCTGGTTCAGCGGCCAGTTCCAGGGCGTGATCAGGCCGCAGACCCCGATGGGCTCGCGCACCACCAGGGTGGTGTTGATGAGTTCCTCGAACTCCATCGTCTTCAGGGCCGCGATGCCCTGCTGGATGTGCCCCAGCCCAGCCCCGGCTTGCGCCTGCTTGGCAAGAGATGTCGGGGCGCCCATTTCCTGTGAGATTGCCAGCGCAATGTCATCGTAGCGCTTCTTGTAGACACTGAGGATGGATTCGAGGAGGTCGATCCGCTCCTTGCGGCTGGTGCGGGAATAGCTCGAGAAGGCTCGCTTGGCGGCGGAGACCGCGTCGTGCACGTCAGCCTCGGTGCCCAAGGCAATGCGGGCGAAGCTTTCCTCCGTCGCTGGATTGATGACATCCAGGGTCCGCCGCCCCTCCGGCTGAACCCATTGCCCGTCGATGTAAAAGGAGAGATGTTCGTCCATCGTTTCGCACTGTCCTCTTAATGCCCGTGGTGTCGACAGTCCCATCTTTGCTCGAAATTCTATCCACGTCCAACGGAAAAGACAGAGACCGTCAGAGATAAGGAGGGGTGCAGGCGCTGACGACTTCGCAGACCTCTGTCCCGGTGTTGCGGAAGCGGTGCGGAATGCGGCTGTCAAACAGATAAGAGTCGCCGGATTTTAGGACCTGAACCTGGTCGCCGACAGTGACCTCAAGGGCGCCGGACAACACGATTCCGCCCTCATGAGAGTTGTGCTCAAGCATGGTTGGCCCCGTATCGGCGCCTGGCTCATAGCGCTCGTGAAGAATCTGCAGGCCGTGCTCTCGTGCGTTGCCGACTTGCCGCAATGTCATGCGCTTCTTCTTCTTGTTGCTGATGCTCCCGAGCTTCGACGTGAGGTCGAGAAGCTCGTCCGGACAGAAGAAGACCTTGTGCCGTTCTTTCGCATCCTCTTGGAAGAAGTCGGCCATCGTCATGGACACGCCCCCCAAAATTTTGCGCAGGGATGCGACCGACGGGCTGTTCTTGTTCTGCTCGATCATCGAGATCAGTCCGTGCGTGACGCCGGCCCGGCTTGCCAACTCCCTCTGCGAGAGGCCTGCCGCGATCCTGATCTCCTTCAACCGCGCTCCGACATCAAAATCCATCTGTTCGCTCATATTTGGTCAACATCGTCTCTTGAATTGCTTAAAATTCTGAGCAACCCTAGGCAAGTTGAAATCACGCTACAGTGTAGATACCGGGAGTTTCCTGATGAGCGCAACGTCTGCCCTCCAGAGCCGCCAGAAGGCCGCCATCCCTCAAGGGATCGCAACCAAGACCCTCTACGCGGCGCGTGCCGAGAATGCCGAGATTTGGGACGTGGACGGCAAGCGCTACATCGATTTCGCGGCAGGAATCGCGGTCCTGAACACCGGCCACCGGCATCCAGCCGTGCTAAGGGCGGTGTCGGAGCAAGCGGAGGCCTTTACCCATACCTGCTTCCATGTCGCGCCCTATGAGAGCTACATCCGTCTGGCCGAGCGCCTGAACGCGCTCACACCCGGGCAGTTCCCCAAGAAAACGCTGCTGGTCACGACTGGAGCCGAGGCTGTCGAGAACGCCATCAAGATCGCTCGTAGGGCGACGGGGCGTTCCGCCATCATCGCTTTCGGCGGCGCGTTCCATGGCCGCACGATGATGGGGATGGCGCTGACAGGTAAGGTGGTGCCTTACAAGAAAGGGTTCGGCCCCTTTCCGGCGGAAGTCTATCATGCGCCGTTCCCGAAAACCTTCCACGGAGTGGACCCAGCGAAGGCCATGGAGGGGCTGCGGCAACTTTTTCTGAACGATGTCGATCCGTCACGGGTAGCCGCCATCATCGTTGAGCCAGTTCAGGGCGAGGGTGGCTTCTACATCGCGCCCGCCGAGTTCCTGAGGGAGTTGCGGGCCCTGTGCGATCAGTATGGAATCTTGCTGATCGCCGACGAGATCCAGACAGGCATCGCCCGCACCGGTCGCATGTTTGCGATCGACCATGCCGGAGTTGTTCCCGACCTCATCACAATGGCCAAGGGGCTTGCCGGCGGTTTTCCGCTGGCCGCCGTAACAGGGCGGGCGGACATCATGGACGCCGCCGATCCTGGCGGACTGGGTGGCACCTATGGCGGCAGCCCCATCGGAGTGGCTGCGGCGAATGCTGTCCTTGACGTGGTTGACGGCGAGAACCTGTCTGAGCGTGCGATGCAGATTGGTGATCTGATGCGCGAGCGGCTCGAGGACGTGGCGCGCCGCAACAGCCTCTCCTGCATCGGGGAGGTTCGCAATCTCGGCGCGATGGTGGCGATCGAGTTCGTCAAGAATCGCGACCCTCGCCAACCGGACAGCGCCGTGACGTCGGCCATCATCGCCAAGGCGCAGGAGAAAGGCCTGATCCTGCTCTCGTGCGGGATCGATGCCAACATCATCCGTATTCTTGCCCCGCTGACCATCCCACTCGAGCAGGTCGAGGAAGGCCTCACAATCTTTGAGGCTGCCCTTGCCGAGGTCACCGCTTCCGACTCGGTCGCTCTGCCGGCCTGAGACTGCCGCTTTCCTGAACGGAGATCCGACGGGCGCTTCCTTGCAGAGGCGCCCTTCGCCGGCCAACGTGTCGCCGTTCCCTGTCGGGCGCGGCAAGAATGCGAGAAACAAATGCCCAGCGAGCTTTTTCAGCCCATCAAACTTCGCGACCTGACGCTCCCGAACCGAATCGTCATCGCGCCGATGTGCCAGTACAGCGCCGACAAGGGGAATGCCTCCGATTGGCATGTTGTGCACCTCGGCCATTTGTCTCTGTCCGGGGCCGGCCTCCTGATCATCGAGGCGACCGCGGTTGAGGCGCCCGGAAGGATCACCCCTTATTGCCTCGGCCTCTACAGTGATGAGCACGAGGAAGCCTTGGCCCGCGTTCTCAAGGTCGTCCGCTCCTACAGCGATATGCCGGTGGGGCTGCAGCTTGGGCATGCGGGTCGTAAAGCCTCGATGATGCGGCCCTCGGACGGCAGGGGAATGGTCCCGCCAGAGAAAGGTGGCTGGCAGACGAGAGCCGCCTCCGCGGCAGCCTTTTCGGACGGGTGGCCGCACCCCAAGGCAATGGACCGGCAGGCTATGGATGAGGTGATCGCCGCCTTCGTTCAGGCGACACGTCGCTGCACCCGCCTCGGCATCGATCTCCTGGAGATCCACAGCGCACACGGTTACCTTCTGAGCAGCTTCCTGTCCCCCTTGGCCAATCTCCGAACCGATCAGTATGGCGGCAGCCTTGAGAACCGGATGCGGTTCCCGCTTGAAGTATTCAAAGCCGTACGGGAGGCCTGGCCCGAGGAACGCCCGCTTGGCGTCCGTTTCAATGGGACCGATTGGATGGAAGGTGGCATTACGCCCGACGAGGCCGTGCGCTACGCCTCCGAGCTCGCAAGGCGCGGCTGCGACTACGTCGATGTATCCTCCGGCGGCAACGGCTTTGCCAAGATTCCGAATGGGCCGGGCTACCAAGTTCCTTTCGCAAGTCGCGTCAAGAGCGAGGTCGGCATCCCGACCATGGCTGTAGGTCTCATCCGCGCCGCGCAACATGCAGAAGCGATCGTTCGGGGTGGACAGGCCGATATGGTCGCGATCGGTCGGGGCTTCCTGAACGATCCGCGCTGGCCGTGGCATGCCGCTGAGGCGCTCGGGGAAAAGATCAACGTCCCTCACCAGTATGTGCGGGCGGCTGTGAGCGCTGATATCCCTGATTGGACGCGGTAGCGCTCTCCATAGTGACCTTAAAGGCATCGGACCTTTGGGTGGACGCACCACCAGCGGCGTCGAGATGGGTCCAGGATGGCTGGGATGCAGGATGCCTTGGATCCGGCATCTTGCCCGATGGTCTAGGATCCCGCCCCAGCCGGGTGGGATCCTTCGTCGGCCAAGTCCGGCTAGCGATCCCAGCCATGTACGGCAATGCGCCAAGGTCTTGTGCCTCGATCGGCTTCAACAGACGCGGCACATCAGCTTGGGCGTTAGAGCGAGCCGTGCCGGTCAAGTGGCATGGCTCGGCCGGTCAGCGACAAGCGCCATCATTTCCTACTCAAGATCACGTTTGCCCTGTTCACTCATTGGCGCGTCCGCTTCCAGCGGCCTCAATTGAGGAGGCCAAGTATCACCGGGTGCAGAACCGGTTCGGTGAGCGCTCACCCTGTCGCGGGTGAACCATAGTTTTGTATCTTCCAACCCAGATCGCGGTAGCCGAACTCCTGAAACACGACATTTGCGACGAACCCCGCAGTGACGTTGACGACATTCTTATCGCCGCTGCCAAAGTCACGGTCAAAAGAGTTTCGTCGGCAGCCAGAGCGATAGTGCAGGAAACACTGCCAAGAGGAACACGCGGACGATATCCGTGACCACAAAAGGTGTGATTGCAGTCATGACACGCGCAACGTGAATTTCGGGAGCAAAGCTGCGTACGACGAAGAGATTCACGCCAAGGGGAGGACAGATTAAGCCGATCTCGCACAGCGCGATGATCATCACGCCGAACCATACTGGGTCGAAGCCGAGGCCGATCACGACAGGGAAGAACAGAGGCACGGTTAAGAGGATCATGGAAAGTTCTTCCATGACTGCGCCCAAGCCGATGTAGATGGCACATATGACCAGGATGACCGTGAATGGAGAGAACCCGGAATTCTGCACGAAATCCAGCAATGCCGTATGCGCACCCGAGTAGTTCAAGAACTCGGTGAAGATGACCGCTCCGATAATCAGCCCAAACACAACCGCTGTTGTCACGGCGGCGTCATAGAGCGCATCGAAAAAGATCCGCAGTGTCATGCGGCGACGGATGATAAGCAGGAGGAGGGCTCCAGCAGCGCCAATGCCAGCCGACTCGGTTGCTGTAAACCAGCCGGCGAATATGCCCATGAGCACGAAGCAGAATAGGACAGCGACTGACCAAATGGGCTTGAGGGAGACCAAGGCATCGTGCCATGTGGCACGTTCGGACGCCGGGGCATCATTGGGCCTCCGCCACGCAACCCACTGAACAGCGAGTAGATAGCCGAACAAACCGATAAAGCTCGGAATGATGGAGGCTGCGTAGAGCGCGCCGATGTTCGTTTCGGTCATGATGCTGTACACGACCATGAGCGTGCTTGGAGGAATCATGATTCCAAGTGTCGATCCCGCAGCAACTGATGCCGCACCGAAACTATCTTTGTAGCCCAGTTCCCGCATCGACGGCATGGAGATCCGCCCAATCGTCGTAACAGTCGCGATGGTAGAACCACATACGGTGGCGAAGCCTGCGCTCGCTGTAATGCTTGCCATCGCCAGTCCGCCGCGACGATGGCCCATGAACAAGCGCGCGCTCCGGAATATCTCCTTAGAAACTCCTGCTCCAATCACGAAATTGCCCATGAGCACAAACAGAGGAATCACCGCGAGAGTGTAGGACATCGCGGATTCCTTCGTGATGATCGCCAACATCACGGCCGATTGCTTCCATCCGACGAGATATCCGAAGCCAATGAAGCCTGTTGCCCCGAGGGCAATCGCGATTGGGACCCGCAGGATGATGAGCAAGAAAGATAGCAGGAAACCGATTGCTGCGATGAGCATAGGCAGGGCCCTTTGTTGTTATCCTACCGAGATTTCTGTATCCGAACCTGGATTAGCGGTGCTGAGCAGGAACGCGACGGCGTTGAGGAAGGATAGCACCGCCATTGCGAACAGAAATGGAGCATAGGGCCATTGCAGCGTGGGTGTCATGTCGCCGTAACTCGCTGACCTTGCGGCGAGAGCCCACAACTGCCACCCGGTGATTGAATAGAGCCCAAAGCCGAGAACCGCATTAAGCACGCGTTGAAAGATATCGAGCTTCGATCCGAGCGTGGAACTCAGGAGTGTGATGACGATATGCTGGTTTCTCAGGGTGACTTGCGGAAGCATCAGAAAAATGATGAGGAAGAGCAGGAGCTCGGTAAGCTCCAGCGCGCCAGTCAAAGGTCGATTGAGGAGATTGCGACCGAGTACGTCAACCAATGTGACACCCATTAGCACAAGCAGGAAGAGCGCAGCCGCTGTCCCGAATATGAGGTCAACTGCACGGGTCAAGCGCAAGACAAGGTATTGTAACACGGCTGCGGCTCCAAGATCGGCTGCGTGAGTGGCGCTCATCGACATCTTCAGGATAGCCTGACAGCACCTAAGAAGATATCAGGTTCGCCCCGTCCAATAATTGGCCTTGACGGCGGGATCATCCGCCCATGGATAAAGCCTGTATCCAGTGAATGCATCGCTTTGGCTGATCGCGTCTGACAGCCAAGCTGGCAGGGTCGTTGTATTTACGGCCTGCATGGGAGGTTGGCTTTTCCATTGCAAGACAATGGCAGCCTCCGGCCGAATTGATCTCCCAGTCGGCGCCTCTCTGCCCTTCCGCAGCAGGCGTATGTACTGAGCCCCACGGTCGCGTAGGTGGGCCCCACCTTCATCACGTAACCAAGCTGCGACTCTATCGAGGGTCAATGCATCGGCTGGGAAGCGCCATATCGTAATCCAATCGGTCACGAGCGGACGTGTGATCTCGGGATCGGGGGGATGTGACCATTGCACATGGTGGTAAGGCGTCCGCGTGTTGGTATTCTTGCCGATGTAGTGTGGGCGATGCGGATCTGAGGCTGCAATCTGTCTATAGCGCTCAAACGCGGCGCTCTCAAATATGTCCCAGCTCGGCGCTTGATAAATATCGACGAGGGACATCGCTCCTGCAATCGCGCGATAAGACGTACATACCGTGAAGCCAGCCTCGTAAAGGTGCGGGGTATGCACGGCCGAGTACCATTTCAAGAAGCTATCGAGGTCGCTATCGGGGAGTTCTAGCTCGACGATGTAGAAGATTGGATCACTCATGGGGCACCCCTTGAAGCAACCGTCATTGGTTCTGAGCGGAGAAGGCTGAGTCGCATGCAGGACGGTCGACTGGCACGGACGCATCCTAACGATCGGCGGAGAAGACCGCCGATCGTTGGGACATCATGTGATGCTGTTAGTTCGATCCCGCCTCGATCTTTGCAATCTCGGCCCTGTGATCGGCCAGCACCTGTTCAGGATTCGCCATGCCTTTGGCTTTGGCCGCCTTGATCCAGGCCTGCTCGACTGGTGCCAGCGCCGCCTTCAGTTGCGTCATGACCTCAGGGCTTGCCTTCTCAACAGTAAGCTTCAGCTCCTTCATCTTTTCCACCGCTTTCCGGTCCTGCTCATCGGTAACGCGAGCAATCTCGGCAGCCATATGCTCGCCGGAAATCGACATAATGGCTTCCTGATCTTTAGGACTGATGGACTTCCATTTCGCCTCATTGACGATGATGGCTTGGCTCGCGGTATAGAGCCCTCCTTTGATCTCGGTCAGGTACTTAAGCGACTCGAGGAGATTAAAGGCCTGAGCAGGTTCTCGGCTGAGGAGTGTTCCGTCCACGATCCCCGCTGCGGCGAGTTCGTAAATCTCTGTCAGCGGCTTTTGCACCGGCGTCGCGCCGATTGCCTCGACCACCGGAATAGTCGTCGCTCCCGGGGTCCGGAGTTTTGCGCCCTTGAGATCAGCAAGATTCTTCAGGATGCCCTTGTTCCACCACAGCATGCCCGGACCATGCGCCCACACGACGACGGGGACTACGCCTTCATGTTCGTTGTACGACTTGAGGTGCTTGTTGTAAGTGCGCCAGTAGGCGAGGGCATTGCTTTTCGCATTGTCGCCGAGGAATGGGAGTTCCGCGACGCCCTGAAGGGTGAAGCGGCCGGGCGAGTATCCGTGAATGATGTAGGCGACATCGGCGAGGCCATCCCGCACAACGTCAAGCTGGGTCGGTACAGTCCCAACGACTTTGGGCAAGAACTGCACTTTCACACGGCCCTGTGTGACGCGATCAACATCGCTTTGCCATTTCTGCCAAACGGCCGGGTAAAGCGCATGTGTGGTCGGCAGCCAGTTGGAGAACCGGAGCACGACCTGTGCCTGGGCTGCAGGCGAAACCAACGACAGCACAGCTGCGGTGGCTAGTGACAGTAAGTTAAGCCTCATAATCTCTCCTCTCTTAATGAATTCTCTTCAACTGCCGGCCGCCCTCCTGCCGGCCTGAAGCTTGGTCTAGGTCACTGGCTCACCCTCCCATGAGAGGAAGTCCGTTCTGTGCAGCTCTAGCAGAAGGCGCGTGAGCTTCATGTCGGGCACAGGGCGTCTCCGTTGCATTCCCATGGATGGGCTAAACCGAAGCGTGGGACGAGAATGATCCTCCCAGGAAGCCAGCTTGGTCGGAAGAGGTTACACACATCCAGGTCCTCTCTGTGATCCAACCGTGTGCGGAAGGTGGAAGGACGCGTCCTATGCTCAAAATACTATACAAAAGCCATCTCGTCGCAAGCTGTCTTTTTCGGCAATTGCATGAGCCTAATGTTTAAATCGTCGCCACAATTCTTGTCTCGAGAGCTTGCGATGGGCCGGCTCTATCGTGACGAGCGCTTCGCAGACCGGCCGCGAAATGTGCCCAGAATTCTGGGCACATTTCCGGAACGCTCTGTTGGGTTTGCGAGGGAGCCGCAGCGAAGCCCTAAACCCAGGTTCAACCGATCCGAGCCAAAACGTTCCCAGCATCTTGACCCATCCAGCATACACGACATGGTCAGAGGCGACGGGCTCGGCTGCACGACAGTTCCCGTCGCCGAGGCGGCGGTCATCGGTTGCCGCTCACGGCATCGACGGCATGCCGGGCGAAACCCGCCGCCAGAGGTCCGACGGCCGCAGCACTCGCATCGGCGGCATTGCCGGCCTTTGCCCGCGCTGCGATGCCCTCGAAGATGACGGCGAAACGAAAGAGCGCGAAGGCCATGTGGAAGCGAGTCATGCGAAGCCCGTGATGGGCCGCCTCGTAGTAGGCTTGCGTGAACTCCGCCTCGCTGGGGATCCCGAGAGTGGCCAAGTCCAGCCCCATCAATCCGCCATACTCGTGCGGCCCGGAGTGCCACCCCATGCAGGCATGAGCCAGATCCGCCAGCGGGTGTCCAAGGGTAGACAGTTCCCAATCAAGGATAGCGACGACGCGGGGCTCGTGCTCGTGGAACATGATGTTTCCGACCCGGAAGTCGCCATGCGTCACCACGGTGACGTCATCGTCCGGGATGTTCTCGGGAAGCCATGCGACCAGCCACTCGATGTTGGCGTCCTCCCGCGTGCGGGAAAGCTCCCACTGCCTGGTCCACCGTGCGATCTGGCGGGCAAAGTAGTTTCCGCTCTTCCCATAATCCGACAAGCCGACACTGGCCGGATCGACGTTGTGGAGAGCCGCCAACGCTTGGGCAAGTGATCGGTACATGAGGCGGCGCTCGTCGCTCGACACACCAGGGAGCGCGCTGTCGTGGAAGACACGCCCCTCCAGACGATCCATGATGTAGAAAGGCGTCCCGATGACGTCTCTGTCGTCGCAGTAGAGAACGACAGCCGGGACCAGGACGCCTGCCTGTTGCAGCGCCCCCATGACACGATACTCGCGGTCGATCGCGTGCGCGGACGGGAGCAATTTCCCGATAGGCTGCTTGCGCAGAACGAGCCGCCGAGTGTCATAGGTGACGAAGAAGGTCGGGTTGGATTGCCCCCCGGCGATCCGCTCAAGGGACATGGCCCCACTCAAGCCAGGAATGGACGCGCGCAGGAAACGGTCGAGGCTCTCGGCGTCGAATTCCGGCGCGCGATCCAGTGAGGTCGAAGGGGCGCCCATCGGTAGTCTCCTGTTCTGCGTAAAAGAGAATGATCAGGATCTGGAGGTCCGCAGCTCCGCACGAAGCTGGAATTTCTGGACTTTTCCGGTGGCGGTCTTCGGAATGGGCTCGAACATGAACCTGCGCGGGACCTTGAAGCCGGCGAGCCGGGCTCGGCAGAACGCCGTCAGCTCCTCGGGCGTGGCGGTCATGCCGTCCTTCAGCTCGATGACGGCGCAGGGCGTCTCGCCCCATTTCTCATCCGGCACCGCCACGACGGCCGCCAACAGAACGGCCGGGTGCTGGTGCAGGACGCTCTCGACCTCCAGGCTCGAAATGTTCTCGCCGCCGGAGATGATGATGTCCTTCGAGCGGTCCTTGATCTCGATGTAACCGTCAGGGTGGCAAACGGCGAGGTCCCCCGTGTGAAACCGGCCTCCGGAGAAGGCTGCCTCGGTCGCAGCCTCATCCCCGTAGTAGCCCGCCATCAGCGTATTGCCCTGCAGGGCGATCTCACCGACGGTGGTCCCGTCCCGTGTAACCTCGTTGCCCTGCTGGTCAATGACGCGGACGCGGTTGGCCGTGAGGTGGCGCACGCCTTGGCGCGCCAGAGCGTGGGCCTTGTCCTCGTCGCTGGTCAGCTCCCAATCATCACGGAGTGCGCAGAGGGTCGCAGGCCCGAACGACTCCGTCAGGCCATAGAGGTGGACGAGATCGAAGCCGAGCACGTCCAGCTGCCGGATCAACGCGCTCGTCGGAGAGGCGCCGCCCGTCGCCAGCAGCACCCGCCGCGCCGGATCCCTCAGGCTCCTGTCCGGGTGGTTGAGCAGCAGGTACAGCACGACGGGCGCGCAGCTGAGATGCGTCACCCCGTGCGTCTCGATGGCCCGGAAAATCGGGGAGGGCTCGACCTTATCGAGGCAAACATGTGTGCCGCCCGCCGCCGTCACGGCCCAGGTATGGCACCACCCGTTGCAGTGAAACATCGGCAGGGTCCAAAGATAGACCGAGCTGGTGTTCAGGCCCAGCGACAGGACATTGCCCAAGGCGTTCAGATAGGCGCCGCGATGGTGATAGACCACGCCCTTGGGGCGTCCGGTCGTCCCCGAGGTGTAGTTGAGGCAGATCGGCTGCCATTCGTCCGCAACAGCGGAGGAGGTGATGGGATCGGGCGTCTCATCCCCGGTGAGGGCGCCGAAGCTCTCTGCCTCTCCCGAGCCAGCACCGTCATCGAGATGGATGAGAGCAACATTGAGGCCAACCGCCGCCTGCCGTGCTACGTCGGCGCAACTCGGGTCGACGATGAGGATTCTGCTCTCCGAGTGCTTGAGGATGTAATTGACGGTGTCGGCATCCAGCCGGGTGTTGATGGTGTTGAGCACCGCCCCGACCATGGGCACGGCATAATGCGCGGCCAGCATCTCCGGACGGTTCGGCGCCATGATCGAGACCGTGTCGCCACGTGAGATGCCCTTGCGGCGCAGCATCGCCGCGAACCGGCCGACGAGTTCGCCGAACGCGCGGTAGGTGTAGCGCTGGTCGTGCCAGATCACGGCGGGCCTGTCAGGATAGACGGAGACCGAGCGCTCGAGGAAATCCAGCGGCGTCAAGGGCCGGAAATTGGCCTCGCGGGGGGCCAGATGCTTCTCATGTCTCATGTCGACCGCTCCCAAGATCTATGTCTATCCTACCGCGAACCGACAAGGCTCCGACCTCAAGGGGAGGTTGCGAGCGTGCCGCCATCCGCAACGGGCCAACTCCAGAAGTCGGAGCCCTCTGACGTGAGGAAGCGGTTGAGCACCATGCGGTGCACCTCGTCCGCTCCATCCACCAGCCGGGCCTGGCGGGCGTAGCGGTAAATCCATTCCAGCACGGTGTCCTTGGAGTAGCCGCGGGCCCCGTTGACCTGGATGCCGGTGTCGGCGGCCTGATGCAGCAGGTTGGCGACATGAATTTTTGCCATGGAGACCTCCTTGCGGGCGAAGCTGCCCTGGTCCAGCGCCCAGGCAGCCTTCATGACCAGCAGGCGCCCGATCTCGATCTTGAGGGCGAGGTCACCGAGCATCAGCTGAATGCTCTCCCGGTCGGCAAGGCGCTGGCCGAAGCCGGTGCGCTCGGCCGCATAGGCCTGGGCGATCTCGACGCAGCGCTTCGACAGGCCGAGCCAGCGCATGCAATGGGTCAGGCGCGCCGGCCCGAGGCGGATCTGCGTTACCTTCAGACCTTGGCCCTCGCCGAGGAGCACGTTCTCCTGCGGGATCTCCAGGCCGTCGAACGCGATCTCGCAGTGGCCGCCATGCTCTTCCGGGCCCATGATCGGAATCCGGCGCAGAATGCGCCAGCCCGGCTGGTCCTTGTGGAACAGGAAGGCCGTCAGTCCGTAGCGGGGATCATCCGAGGTGCGAGCGATGAGGATGAAATGGCTGGCTTCCTCAGCGCCCGTGATGAACCACTTGCGCCCATGGACGACGTAAGTGTTGCCGCGCTTCTCGGCCCGGGTCTGGATCATGCTCGGATCGGAGCCGCCGCCGGGATGCGGTTCGGTCATGGCGAAGGCGGAGCGCACCTCACCGCGGACGATGGGCTGCAGCCAGCGCTCCTTCTGCTCGGGCGTGCCGACAGCCTCGAGCACCATCATGTTGCCGTCGTCGGGCGCTGCCGAGTTGAAGACGACCGGACCGAAGATCGAGCGGTTCATGGCCTCGTAGCATACCGCCATGCCGACCTTGCTGAGACCCGCGCCGCCCGTCTCCGGTTTGAGTTGCAGGCACCAGAGGCCGTCGGTCTTGGCCTTCTCGCGCATCCGCTGGAGCAGATCGAGGCGGATGTTCTCGTGCTCGTCATAAGACGTGGGATCGACCTCAAGAGGAAGGAGTTCACGGTCGACGAAGGTGGCGATGCGTGCGCGGAAGTCTTCGATTCCAGGTGAAATGTGGAAGTCCATCAGAGCATCCTAGAGGCTGGAGACGAGGTGGCCGCCGTCGACGGCGAGGGTCGCGCCCGTGATGTACGAGCCGGCCGCGGAGCAGAGGAGCAGAAGCGCACCGTCCAGGTCGGCCGGCTGGCCGAGGCGGCGCTGCGGAATGCGCAGGACGAGCGCCTGGCCGGCCTCGCTCTGGAAGAAGTCCTGGTTCAGCTCCGTTTCGATGTAGCCCGGGCAGAGGGCGTTGACCCGGATGCCGTGGCGCGCCAGTTCGAGCGCCATCGACTTGGTGAGCTGAACGACGCCAGCCTTTGAGGCGGAATAGGCCGCAACGTGGCCTGCGACCCGCAAACCGAGGATCGAGGCAATGTTGACGATGGCTCCGCCGCGGCCCTGGGTCGTCATGAGGCGCGCGGCGGCCTGAGCGACGAGAAAGCTGCCCTTCAAGTTCGTGCCGACGACATGGTCCCATTCGCTCTCGGCCAGGTCGAGCACGGACTTGGTCGTGGTGACACCGGCGTTGTTGATGAGAATGTCGAGGCCGCCACCGGCCGCGATGTCCGCGAGCGCTTGCTCGACACTGGCGCCGTCAGTGACGTCCAGGGGCACCGCACGGGCCTGTCCGCCGGCGTCGGTGATCGCGCGGCAGAGATCATCGAGAGGGCCGGTGCGGCGGGCCCCGACGACCACGTTGGCGCCGGCCTGGGCCAGGACCTGGGCAAAGTGCCGGCCGAGCCCGCTCGATGCCCCGGTGACAAGAGCGACGCGCCCCTTCAGATCAAACCCGAGTGCCATCCGCATTCCTCCCTCGCGACCTACCGCGATCGTAAATTTTGTGAGCGAGCGCTCGTTTTTATTGATGATGGTGCCATCGAGGCGCTAAAGTCAATAATGCGGCCGATCGGCTGCTCCGGGTCGACGGGGGTCCGGCGAGGAAGACGCGCAGAAGTTCATCGTGCCAGGGAGGCCAAACCCATGGTCGTCAAGGTTGCATCGGTTCAGGACGCGGCCCGGTTCCCGGGGCTGCCCCTGCATCCGCGGACGCTCAAGGCCTTCCAGTCCGAGTTCGACCTCTCTCCTGAGGCGCTCTGCACCCGCATGCTCCAACGGCACCGCGACACGATCCGCACCCAGAAGCCCCACGTGGCGGTGGCAAGGCTGGTGCGGATCGTCCAGACGACGCTCGCGCTGAGCAACCGCAAGGGCTTCCATTCGATGAGCCTGCGGCATCTCGCGACCGCGTCGGGGCTGAGCATGGGGGCGCTGTACACCTACTTCGACAGCAAGGACACGCTGCTGCTGATGATCCTCGGCGAGGTCTCGGGGGCGGTGTCAGCCACGCTCGGGAGCCCACCGGCAGCTTTGTCCGAGGATCCAGGCAAGCGCCTGCGCTGGCTGCTGGAAACCCACGTCTATCTGACGGAGACGATGCAGCCGTGGTTTCAGTTCGCCTACATGGAGGCCAAGGCGTTTCCGAAGGAGGGGCGTGAGAAGGCGCGGCGGAGCGAGTTGGCAACCGAGGCCCTGATCGCGGATGCGCTCGCCGACGGCGTGCGACGCGGGCGGTTTTCGGCCGCCAATGTCGAGTTGACCGCGTCGCTCATCAAGCCGCTTCTGCAGGACTGGTATGTTAAGCGCGGCAAATATCGTCGCCGCGGCGTGTTGCCCGAGCAGTATGTTGAGGCTGTCACCACGTTCGTCGAGAATGCGATACTGCCCCGCGGCCAGCACGGGACCCGTCCTTGATCGGCTGTGTTGCAGTAACTCGGGGAGGGCACAATGAGCTGAATAGGCCATTCAGGTGCCTTGTTGCACGAATACGCGACTTGGCAGTCGAAGGTGGCTAGCATAGGAGAGCGGGCCCCCTGATCTTGGATGCCTGTCGTGCCCTTCAAAGCCAACGCTGCTCGCCGTCACCACATTCCCAAACAGCGGCACC
>NZ_JACXAB010000024.1 GCF_014699075.1 Microvirga sp.
GTCAGCACAATCTTGGTATGCCAGAGGGATCCATGCTCCAGCCTGGAGCTGCTCCTGATCGGATGTCTGCTTCTGCGTAGATACTGTTGAAAAAGTCCGCAACTGCCAGTTTTCGCGTTGCTGGCATACAGGATGCTGGGCCTGACCTGGTGCTCTGACGCTAGTAATAGACGGACCCGGCAGCGCCCGGGAGTTTTTCAACGAAATCGCGTACTAAGCAGACATTCACATAGCCATCCTCTACATCTTACTTTGACCCACAACAGACCTTCCGCAGTTAACTGACTTACGAACTCACCCCGGGGGCAGTGGGCGGGGACGAGAGCCGCTGTCGATGGCAACGAACGTGAAGACCGCCTCTGTCACCTTAATCTCTTCGTCCCCGTCACGGGAGCGGCGCCAGGCTTCAACCTGGAACTTCATGGACGTCCGTCCCGTGGAGATCAGGTCAGCGTAAACCGAAACCTCGTCACCCAGATGAACCGGAGTGTGAAAGACCATCCCGTCGACCGCAACGGTCACGCAGCGCCCCCGCGCACGCCGAGCGGCTGCATTGCCGGCGGCCAAGTCCATCTGCGCCATCAGCCAGCCGCCGAATATGTCTCCCGCCGGGTTCGTATCCGAGGGCATTGCAATCGTCCGGATCACAGCCTCGCGCGCACCGGGGAGTTCAACGCTCATGATGGCTCCCTTCCTGGCTCCAGCCGTCTCGCTCAGTGCTCCAGGATCGGCCTGATTTCCTGAAGATTTCCGATGGTGTGCTCCAGATGGCGGCGCAGGGCCTGCGAGGCCTCTTCATTCCGCTCCCGCTCCAACAGGTCGAGGATCTGGAGGTGCTCCTCGCATTGCTGGCGGTAGCGCTTGCGGTCGACCATTGAGCGATAGGAGAGCAGGCGCCGGACGCGGTTGATGCGCCGGACCGCCTCTAGGAAGAACGGATTGCCGGATGCGCCGATGATCGCCTCGTGGAACCGCACGCCCCGCTCATGGAGCGCGGCGGCACTGTCCGTCTCGATGGCGCCGCCGAGAAGGCGGAGCTCTGCCTCGCGGCAGCGGGCGGCGATGTCACGATCAAGGCGGTAGGTCGGCTCCAGCAACGCGGCGGGTTCGAGCGCTAGACGTACCCTATACGTTTGCTCCAAGCTCTCTGGCGTTGTCAGCATCGGCGAGAACGACCAGCCGTAGCCAGGGCGACGTTCGGCCCAGCCCTCCTGGGCAATCCGGCCCAACACCGCATTTAACTGTGCCTTGCTGATCCCGTAGGATTCCTTGAGGTACGCCTCGGAGGCAGGTTCAGGCAGGCGGCCTTGGAGGTGGTCTTCCGCAATCCTGAAGTAGACCTCGGAAGCATCATCCTTGGTGGATAGGCCAAGGGTCTCGGGAGACACGTCCTTCACGTCCGACACGAAGTAGCCGCGGTTGCGCTGATGCGTCAGGACGCCCTTAGCGGCGAGCAGTTGCAACGCCTGACCGACCGGAAAGCGCGAGACGCTGAACCGCTCGGCTAGTTCCTGTGCAGTGAGGTGCGTTCCTGTGGCTAACGCGCCACTTCGGATATGCTCCAAGATCTGTGCGGCGAGACCTTCGGTCAACTCGCGTTTTCCGTTGACCGTGCGCTCCCCGGCTGAACTCATGAACATACCCTCGCACTCGACCTTCAAGATGGCTCCACCTTCTCCTTAACCGATTTGTCGAGATCCCGGTACTCCGGGACGCGAGGCCGAGAGAGCCTCGCCCCTCACGCTGTCAGTCCTCGGCTGCTCGGAATCGGCTCAGCCCCTTCATGACAAACGGTGCCAGGAGCGCCATCGCAGACAGGGACAGCAACGTGGCCGAGCCTGGGTTCTCGAGGAAGACCATCGGGTCGCCCAAAGTCATCTGCATGGCCCTCCGGAGCTGAGCCTCGGCCATGGGTCCCAAGATGAGGCCGACCACCATGGGAGCAACCGGATAGTCCCAGCGGCGCATCAGCAAGCCCAGGAAGCCGAACACGAACAGCATCCCGACCTCGACCACAGAAGGCTTGGCTGCAACCGTGCCCATGGCGGCGAACACGAGGATGCCCGCATAGAGCCACGGTTGCGGGATTGCCAACAACCGAACCCACAGCCCAACTAAAGGCAGGTTGAGGACGAGGAGCATGGCGTTGGCGATGAAAAGGCTGGCCACCAGTCCCCAGACCAGGGCCGGGTTCTCAGTGAACAGGAGGGGCCCCGGGTTGAGCCCGTACTGCTGGAACCCGGCCAACATGATGGCCGCCGTAGCTGAAGTCGGGAGGCCGAGGGTGAGCAGCGGGACGAGCGTTCCCGCCGCAGAGGCGTTGTTGGCGGCTTCGGGACCGGCGACACCCTCGATGGCTCCATGGCCGAACTCCTCCGGATGCTTCGAAAGCTTCTTCTCGGTTACGTAGGACAGGAAGGTGGGCACCTCGGCGCCACCGGCCGGCAGCGCCCCGATGGGGAAACCGAATGCCGCTCCCCGCAGCCACGGCTTCCATGACCGCCGCCAATCCTCCCGGGTCATCCAGAGCGAGCCCTTAATGGGCACGATCTCCTCGGGATTGCTCTTGAAGCGCGACGCCACGTACAGGGCCTCACCCACAGCGAAGAGGCCGACGGCAAGCGTCGTGACTTCGATGCCATCGAAGAACTCGGGAACCCCGAAGGCCATGCGGGCCTGTCCGGTGAGCTTGTCGATCCCGACGAGGCCCAGCATCAGTCCGATCGTCAGGCTCGTCAGCCCACGCAAGGGCGAGTCGCCGAAGGTGGCAGACACCGTCACGAAGGCGAGCACCATGAGAGCGAAGTAGTCCCAGGGGCCGAAGTTGACGGCCAATTCCACCAGCCACGGCGCCAGGAACGCAAGACCGATGGTTGCGATCGTGCCCGCAACGAAGGAGCCGATGGCGGAGGTTGCCAAGGCGGGACCGCCGCGGCCCGCCTTGGCCATCTTGTTGCCCTCGATGGCGGTTGCCACCGAGGCGCTCTCGCCGGGCGCGTTGATCAGGATCGCGGTCGTCGACCCTCCGTACATGCCGCCGTAGTAGATGCCTGCGAACATGATGAGCGAGCCGGTGGGATCGAGCTTGAAGGTGACGGGCAGGAGCAGCGCCACCGTCAGGGCCGGACCGATGCCGGGCAGCACCCCAACGGCGGTGCCAAGAAGAACGCCGACAGCCGCAAACAGCAGCTTCGAGGGCTCAAGGGCAACCAGGAAACCCTGGCCGAGGGAGACAAACGAGTCCATGGCAGGCTCCTTCAGAACAGGTGCTCAAGTGGCCCCGCCGGCAGGGACAGCGTCAGGAGCTTGCTGAACAGCAAATGGATTGCGACACCGAGGCCGAACCCAATGGTGGCATCGACCAGCAGCGCGCGCCGACCGAACGCTCGTGAGGTGACGGCGAAGAGGATGGTCGTCGCGAGAATGAAACCGGCACCGAACGCGATGCAGAGCAGCAGGGCCACCAGGCCGAATGCGATCCAGCCAATGGCGATGCCATCAGCGTGCTCCGGGACGGGCAGCCCATCCCTGAACGCCACCACGATATGTCCCAGACCGAGGGCGGCAAGTGCCCCCGCAACCACATACGGCATCGCCGCAGGCCCGATCCCGTAAGTGGCCGACAGCGTCTGGGCAGCTGCATCTCGCCAAACCAGCGCGGCGAATACGAACAGGGTGAGACCGACCACCAGCGCGCGCTTGTCCGCACGCCGCTTTGCAAGCAGCGACATTGCAAGATCATCCTGTGACGTTGAAGCAGGAAAAGGGGAGCCCGCATGGGCTCCCCAGGTGTCAATTGTCAGGACTTCACGAGACCGACCGACTTGAGCACATCGCCGACGCGAACCTGCTCCTCCTTGAGGAAGGCGGAGAAGGGTTCGCCGGCGAGATAGAAATCTTCCCAGCCGCGCTGCTTGAGGATCTCGGCCCATTCCTTCGACTTGACCACCTTCTCGACAGTCTCGGTCAGGGACTTCTTCTGCTCGGCCGTGATGTCCGGGCCGGCCACGATGGCGCGCCAGTTCACCACCTCGACGTCCAAGCCCTGCTCCTTGAGCGTCGGAACGTCGGCGTTGGCGAGACGCTTGCCGGACGAGATCGCCAGCGCCCGCAGCTTGCCGGCCTTGATCTGGCTTTCGAACTCGCCATAGCCGGAGATGCCGGCCGTCACGCGGCCACCGAGCATGGCCGCCAGGGCCTCGCCGCCGCCCGAGAAGGCAATGTAGTTGACCTTCGACGGATCAGAGCCCGCCGCCTTGGCGAACAGGGCCGCCAGAATGTGGTCGGCACCACCTGCTGAGCCCCCAGCCCAGGTGACCTTCGCCGGATCGGCCTTCACGGCATCGGCCAGTTCCTTGACCGACTTGATCGGCGAGTTGGCCGGCACGACGATGACGAGCGGATCGCCAGTCAGGCGTGCGATTGGCGTCACCTGATCAAGGGTCACCGGTGACTTGTTGGTGAGAATCGCGCCGACCATGGTGATGCCGTTGACCATGAGCTGGCTCGGATCACCCTTCGCCTGGTTGACGAACTGGGCCAAGCCCACCGTGCCGCCGGCGCCGGTGACGTTGACCACCTGCACGCTCTTCGCAAGCCCTGTCTGCGTGAGCACCTGCTGGATCGAGCGGGCGGCCGAGTCCCAGCCGCCGCCGGGGCCGGCGGGGGCGATGATCTTGAGTTCCTGCTGCGCGAAGGCCGATGATGCGACGAGCGTCATAGCGGCAAAAGCGACACCGCGGATTGTCTTGGTCAAATGGCTCACGAGTTCCTCCCTTTGGGTTGCGTGAGATGTTGAACGCGAAGCGGACGTTGCCGCTCAGCGCCTGATGCTCGGCGAGGCTTCTCGCCGAAGGTTTTCACCGTCGCCGGTGGTCTCGGATGCGGGCGTCTCGCGGCTTGTGGCCTCCGCGTTGACGACGCGACGCAGGATGAGGGGGATGATGCCGCCGCCGCGCAGGATCTCGACCTCGAGGCTGGTCTCAATGGCGGCCGTAGCCATGAAGGCTTCGCTCTCGCCAGAGGCGCGACGGATGCTGACGGGCACCGCACAGCGCGAGCTGATCCTCGCCGGATCGGCATCGATCAGGATCTGATCGCCCGGACGCAGGTGCAAATCGTTCGGATGGCGCTCCGCCGGAAGGCGTAAGGGCAGGATGCCCATGCCAATCAGGTTCGAGCGATGGATGCGTTCAAAGCTCGAGGCCAGCACCGCGCGGGCGCCAAGCAGCGCTACGCCTTTGGCCGCCCAGTCCCTGGACGAGCCCATGCCGTAACGCTCACCCGCCACGACGACGACGGAGGCGCCTACATCGGCGTATCGCTCGGCGGCCCGGAACAGAGGCAGGTGCTCGCCGGAGCCGACATGGATCGTGGAGCCCGGTGCGATCTGCGGATCGAGGAGGTTGCGGACAGACTTGTTGGTGAACAGCCCCCGGACCATCGCCTCCCAGTTGCCGCGGCGGGACGCGAAGACGTTCAGGTCACGAGGGTTCTCGCCGCGCTCGACCAGATACTCCGCCGCCTCGCTTCGCGGCGGAACGGCGCCGGCCGGGGAGATGTGGTCGGTGGTGATGTCGTCGCCAAGCACGAGCAGGGGATGGGCCGCATAGGTGCCGAGCAGCGTGCCCTTGCCGAAGCCCGCGAAAGGCGGACGCCGGATGTAGGTCGAGTTCTCATTCCAGGGAAACAGGGGCGTGCCGGGAGCGTCGAGCACTCGCCAAGTGTCGCTGGCCTCGGCTTCGTCGTACGAGGCGTCGTAATCGCCGGCATCGATGGCCATGGCCAGCGCCGCGTCGATCTCATCGCCCGTGGGCCAGAGATCAGCCAGCCGGATGTCTTCGCCTGACGCCGAGCGGGCAATGGGATCGGCGAGGATGTTGCGATTGACATCACCGGCTAATGCAAAGGCGACCACAAGAGGAGGAGAAGCGAGAAAGCCTGCCTCAAGCTGCGGATGCACGCGCCCCGGGAAGTTGCGGTTGCCCGACAGCACGGCGACGGGAACGATGCCACGCTCCGTCATGGTCTGCTCGATCACGGCGGGCAGCGGGCCGGAATTGCCGATGCAGGTGGTGCAGCCGTAGCCGACAATCCCGAAGCCGATGGCTTCCAGATCCTCCAGCAGTCCTGCGCGGCGCAGGTAGCGCTCCGCCGTGGGAGACCCGGGTGCAAGGGAAGTCTTGACCCAGGCCGGTGGGGCGAGGCCCAAGGCACGCGCCTTACGGGCGACGAGGCCGGCAGCGACCAGCAACCTGGGATCGGTGGTGTTGGTGCAGCTCGTGATCGCCGCGATGGCGACGGAACCGTTGCCGGGCTGTTCGGCTGACGCTGGAGCAGGCCGAGCTGCCAGCAATGGCGCCATTGCCTCAATGGTTTGGCTTGCCGGAATGCGGTCCTGCGGCCGGCGCGGACCGGCGAGGCTGACCTCGACCTCGTCGAGGTTGATCGCGACCACGTCCGTGAAGCAGGGAACGGCTTTCGGATCGAACCAGAGGCCTTGCCGCCTGGTGTAGTCCTCCACGAGCTGCACGTGATCGGCGGAACGGCCGGTCTCGCGCAGGTAGCGCAGGGTCTGATCGTCGATGGGGAAGAAGCCGGAATTGGCGCCGAACTCGGGCGTCATGTTGGCGACGACGGCGCGGTCGCCGGCGGAGAGCGTCGGGACGCCCTCGCCGAAGAACTCGATGAAACGGTCCGCCAGATCAATCCGGCGCAGGCGCTCGGTCACGGTGAGTGCAAGATCGGTCGCTAGCACGCCCTGCCGGAGGCGGCCGGTGAGGCGGACGCCGACGATCTCCGGCACACGGATCATCACCGGCATCCCGAAAAACACGCTCTCCGCCTCCAGGCCGCCGACACCCCAGCCGAGCACACCGATGCCGTTGATCATCGGGGTGTGGCTGTCGGTGCCGATCAGGGTATCGGGCATGGCCCAGGACACACTGTCCCGTTCCCTGGTGGTGACGACAGTCGCCAGGCGCTCCAGGTTGAGCGTGTGCATGATGCCGGTGCCGGGCGGATGGACGCGGAACCCGGTCAGGGCGCGCGTGGCCCACTTCATGAAGCGGTAGCGCTCCGCATTGCGCCCGTACTCACGCTGCATGTTGCGCTGAAGGGCATCGCGGGAACCGAACACGTCGACACCGAGGGAATGATCGGTCGAGACGTCGACAGGCAGAACGGGATTGAGCAAGCTCGGGTCGCGCCCTGCCTCTGCTAGGGAAGCGCGCATGCCGGCGATGTCCACCAGGGCCGGGCCGCAGGTGGTGTCATGCATCAGGACGCGGCCGGGCAAGAACGGGATCTCCTCCTCGCTGCGTCCAGTACAGAGCCAGTTCAGGATCGCCGTCTTGGCCCGGGGAGCATCCTCGCTCGCATTGCGCAAGACGTTCTCCAGCATGATGCGCAGGATGTGCGGCAACCGCTCGAGGTCGGCGCCAGCCGCCGCAGGCAGGTCGATCATGCGGTGACGTTTGCCAGCGCTCGTGATGTCGGCAGTCTTGGGCATCGGACCGCTCTGCGTTTCCTGGTTAATAATTGTGCGGCCGGTCTCTCAGCGGACCTTGCTCGCTCAATGCGACACATAATTTGCATAATAATAACGATAAATGCAAGTCAAATTGCATTTAGGATGAGAGATATGTTAACTGATCTCCGTGCCAGCAGGCCGCTGCTGTGGCCGGCACGGGAGGAAATCACATGAAAGCAATGACTTCGGGGGCTCTCAAAGCCATATTGGCCGTCAGCCTTGGCGCAATCTCCACGACCGCTTTCGCGCAGGCCGACTACCCGACCCGCCCCATCAAGCTGATCGTGCCTTTCACCGCAGGTGGAGGTGTCGATACGGTTGCTCGCATCCTCGGCGAGGAACTCAAGGGCGTTCTGGGCCAGTCCGTCGTTGTAGAAAATCTGCCGGGCGCCAGCGGCATGCGGGGGGCGGAAACTGCCGTTCGCGCGGAGCCGGACGGCTACACCCTTCTGCTGTCATCAGCCGGTGAAGCCGCGGTGAACCCGCACCTGTTCAAGAACATCAAGTACGCCCCGAGCCGTGACCTCACCCCGGTCACCCTGGTGGTCAAGGTTCCAAATGTCCTCGTGGTCAATGCCGCATCGGGCATGAAGTCCCTCGATGACCTGCTCGCGTTCACCAAGAGCAACGCAGACAAGGCGTCGTTCTCGTCCAGCGGGGTCGGCAATCCCCAGCACTTGGCCGGCGAGCTCCTCAACCGCATGGCCTCAGTCAAGCTAACGCACGTTCCCTACAGAGGCGCGGCCCAGCAGGTGACGGATGTCCTCGGGAATAACGTCACGGCAACCTTCGCGAGCTACCTGGCTGTCGCCTCCTTTGTCGAGGCGGGGCAGGTCAAGGCGCTCGCCGTCACCTCGTCGGAGAGGATCCCGAGCCTGCCGTCAGTCCCTGCCATGGCCGAGCACCCGCAGCTCAAGGGCTATGACGTGACCAACTGGTTTGGCCTGTTCGCGCCGGCCGGCACACCCGGCCCCATCGTCGACAAGCTGAACAAGGCGGTGGTCCAAGTGCTCAGCAATCCGGCTACGGCCAGGAAGCTGGCGGACCTGGGCAGCTACCCGTCGCCCATGAAGCCTGAGGAGTTCAAGAGCTTCCTCACGGCGGAGTCGGAGAAGTTCAAGAACATCATCACGACTGCCGAAATCAAGGCACAGTAAACGTGCGCGGCGTCGGGGGTTCGGCACCATATGACAACAGCCTCACCGTTCTACTTCGCCTATGTCGGGTCGCGCACGACACGGGAGCGCAACGCGCGGGGGGACGGCATTAGCGTCTACCGTGTCGATGCCGCCACCGGTCGGTGGACCCATGTGCAACTGATGGACGGGCTTCTCAACCCGTCCTTCCTGGCCTTGGATCGCAGCGGCCGGTTCCTGTACTGCGTCCATGGCGATGCCAGCGAGATCAGCGCCTTCAGCATCGATCCCGGAACCGGGCGGCTGACCTTCATCAATCAGGAGACCACCGCGGGCAAGAACCCGGTGCACCTGAGCGTCGATCCCGGCAACCGCTTCCTTATCGTGGCCAACCACGTCACGTCGAGCCTGGCGGTGGTGCCGCGGCACGAGGACGGCTCGATCGGAAAGCATGTGGATCTGGTCATCCTCGAGGGACAGATCGGCCCGCATCGTGTCGAGCAGCCCTTCGCCAAGCCCCATCAGGTCGAATTCGATCCGAGCGGGCGCTTCGTCATCGTCCCGGACAAGGGACTCGATCAAATCTTAACGTTCGCGGTTGATGGCGTGACGGGCAAACTCCTCGCGGTGGATGCGCCGCCCGCTCCAGCCAGAGAGGGTGCCGGACCACGGCATGTTGCGTTCCATCCTGGCGGTGCCGTTGCCTATGTCGTGAACGAGCTCGACTCCACCGTCACGGCCTACCGGCTCAATCCCGGGCACGGCAACCTGACGCCGTTTCAAGTTGTGAGCGCGCTGCCGGACACGTTCATCGGCCCCAGCCGCGCCGCCGAGATCATGGTGTCGACGGATGGGCGGTTCGTGTACGCGTCAAATCGGGGGCACGACAGCATCGCCATCTTCTCCGTCGATCCGCCATCGCGCCGGTTGACGAGTATCGGCTGGGAGAAGAGCCATGGCAGAACTCCTCGCTTCTTCACGCTCGATCCGTCCGGAGCATGGATGTTCGTTGCCAACGAGGACAGCGACAATGTCGTGACCTTCAAGGTCGATCGGAAGACTGGGATGCTGTCGCATGAGGGGGAGGCCGTCCGAACCGGCAGCCCCGTATGCATAGTCTTCGCGACCACGGTGTAGGTGCGTGCTCGAGACGTCCGGGCACGCCGAATTCGAAAAGGAAATGGTCTCATGGCGAATGTCGACCAGAGAACGCGCGAGTTGCTGGCCCCAACGGGAAGCCTGCGGATAGCCGTTGCGGTAGGCAGTGCAATCTCTGCGGTCTGGACGAGGCGGGATGCAGAAGCGGGTGAGCCCCGCGGCCCGACGGTGGATCTCGCCAGGCACATCGCCGAACGCCTTGGCGTTCCATTGTCTCTCGTCGAGTGCGCAAGCTCGGGAGAGATCATCGAGACTGCCTCATCAGGAACCTGGGATGTGTCGTTCGCTCCCGTAGATGCCGAGAGAAAGAAGCTTGTCGACTTCGGTCCGAACTACTTTCTCGGCGAAAGCACCTACATGGTTCCGGCCGGATCGCCGATCACCAGCATCGAGGAGGTGGATCGCAAGGGCATCCGAGCCTATGGGATTGAGAATACCGCCACGATCCGCAGTGCACGCAAATCCCTGAAGAACACATCGGCCATCGGGCTCCAGGGCCTTGATGAGGCTCTCGAAAGGTTCCGCAATGGCGAGGTGGATGCGCTCGCCCTCGGAAAGGAATCCCTCCGAAGCCTGCTCCCGCGGTTTCCTGGCGCACGGATGCTGGACGGTCATTTCCATGCTGCTGGCACTGCGGTGGCAGTGCCCAAGGGCCGAACCGAAGCATTGGAGATAATCAGCGGCATGATTGAAGACCTGAAGAGCGATGGAACCGTTCGCCGGTTCTTCGATGCTCACGGCATGGAAACGGCGACGGTCGCACCCGCCGGATCACGTTCCTGAAGAAGTACACGCTCCGGTCAGCCCGACGATCCCCTGATGGTGAGCAATGTCGGCTCCTGGCACTCCCGAGACGTAAGCACGAGGTCAGAAATCCTCGTGAAACCGGACACTCCGAAGCGTCCATAAACATCGCTATCTGACCCACAGGCGACATTCGAAGGATCACTCGCGGCCCACGTCATCACTACGGTCAGGAGCACCGCTGCTGATGTGCTTGTGATATGGCGCACCTCACCCACTGAGCATCGAGCCGATGGCGATCAGACACCCAGCGCCAGACCCAAAGCGGCCGAAGAGCCCAGAGAGCTAAAGGCACAACGGACCATCGCAACACAGAAAGCCGCCCCGCGTGGGCCGAGCGGCTTTCCCAAAATTCCACCAAAGCACTCTATCGATCCACGACAGCGCGGAACGTGATCTCAACGAGCTGTTGCGGGAAGGCGAGCCGTGACACGCCAATTAGGTTGCTCGCGAGCTGGGGTATCTCTGCACTATAAACCTGCTTGCGAACCTTGGAAGCCGCACTGAACGCTGCGTCGACGTCCAGCACGTAAAGTGTCTCCTCTACGACGTCATCGAAGGAGGCTCCGAACTGTGCTAGCAGGATCCGCGCATTTTCGTAAGTCTGGCGGATTTGCGCTTCCATGTTGTCGAAAGATTGGGGCTTTCCAGTTTCATCGAGATCGGCCGGAGCCACAAGGTTGCCCACAGAGTCGTGGCTCAATTGCCCAGAGACGTAGATCGTATCCTTGACCTCGATCGCCTGCGCATATCCGAAGGCTTTCTCCCAGGCGACGCCGTGATTTGCTGCCTGAACCGGTGCCGTAGTTTTGCTATCACTCATCCATTGCGCTCCCTAGCTTGCTGTCGGTCGACTGTACGATAGGCGTGGTAGGCCCCTCAGCCGCTGCAATTCCGACCTGTTCCGCGTAATGGCGGGATGTTCCCCGAGTTGGGTCAGCCCTGCCTTAAGCCTTGATGAAGGCCAGGACGTCGGCGTTGAACTTGTCCGCCTCGATCTGCGCCAAGCCATGCGATCCGCCCGGGTAGACCTTGAACTGGGCGCCCTCGACGATCTTCGCGGCCTTTTCCGCCGAGGCCTTGATCGGCACGATCTGGTCGTCGTCGCCATGGATGATGAGCGTCGGCTTGTCGATCTTCTTCAGGCCCTCGGTGTAGTCGACTTCCGAGAACTCCCGGACGCAATCGTACTCGCCCTTGATGCCGCCCATCATGCCCTGAAGCCAGAAGGACTCACGAAGGCCGTCATTGACCTTCGCACCGTCACGGTTGAAGCCGTAGAACGGGATTGTGAGATCCTTGAAGAACTGCGAGCGGTCGCCCGCCGTGCTCTGGCGGATGCCGTCGAAGACCTCCATGGGCGTGCCCTCCGGATTGGTCTCGGTCTTCAGCATCAGCGGCGGCACGGCCCCGACGAGCACCACCTTCGCGACACGCGCGGAGCCGTGGCGGCCGATGTAGTGCGCCACCTCGCCACCGCCGGTGGAATGGCCGATCATCACGATGTCGCGCAGATCAAGCATCTCGATCAGTTCGTCCAGGTCGTCGGCGTACTGGTCCATGTGGTTGCCGTTCCAGGTCTGGTCGGAGCGGCCGTGGCTGCGGCGGTCATGCGCGACGACCCGGTAGCCCTGCTGGCCGAAGAACAGCATCTGGCTGTCCCAGGCATCCGCGGACAGCGGCCATCCGTGCGAGAACAGGATCGGCTGACCCGTGCCCCAGTCTTTGTAGAAAATCTTGGTTCCGTCCTTCGTCGTGATCGTGCCCATTGAAAGTCTTTCTTATGCTTGGGTGGGCGTTGCCGCCGCGCCCGATGCCATGGGCAGGGGACGGGAGGCTGTGCCGCCGCGGCGCCGAGGAAGGCGTCGCGGCGGGTGACGGGAGGGGCGATGTGCGGCTGATCGTGCAGCGCAACCGCCCCTCACCGCAATCTCAATGCGTGTCCCGGTTGGGTCTGCCGACCGCCAGGAAGTGTTGCACGAGAGGCGGCTCGGCCCCTTGATGGAAGCGGCGTGTCTCGGCCTGGATGTCGGCGTCGGCCTTCGAGACCCGCTTGTGCTGGCGAAGGTGCTCGGCCCAGGACTCGACGAAGAACCACTCCACGATGTGCTCGGGATCCGCCGCGTCCTCGGACACACCCCAGGCGTAGGCGCCGTCGCGGCGGCGCCCTTCTGAGAGACGCTCAAGAGCCGTCAGGAAGGCGGAGCGATCCGCCTGCCGGATGCGGTAGGTGACCATGATCATCACCGGTCCCCGGTCATGCGCGACGGGCTCGGCCATCGCCGGCTCGGGCCAGTGCAGCGAGGGCGTGAGATCGCCTTCCCCGCTCGGCAGGGGAGCCCGGTGCGCCAGCAGCGCCGCGATGGCGAGGCCAGTGCCCGCCACGATCAGGGTCGTGTCGGTCGTGATCTCCTGGGCGAGGAAGCCCCAGCCCAGGGAGCCCGCCGCCATGGCGCCATTGAACGCCGTGAGATAGATCGCCAGACCACGGCCCCGGATCCAGTTCGGCAGGATGGTCTGCATGGTGCTGTTGAGCGTGGTCAGCATGGCGATCCAGGCGATGCCGAGCACGAAGGTCGCGATGATCGCCACGACCTCGGAGTTCGTCAGGGCCAGGAGGGTGGTCGCGCCGGCCGTCACGAGCGACATGGCGAGCACGAGCCGGTCTTGACCCAGCCGGGCGCGAACCCGCGGCAGCAGGAGCGCACCCAGGATGGCGCCGGCCCCGACGCTGCCGAGCATCAGACCGTAGAAGTCCGGGCCACCGCCGATCTCCTGGCGGGCCACGATGGGGAGGAGCGCCCAGACGGCGCTGGCGAAGGCGAAGTACAGCACCGCGCGCCACAGGATGCGATGCAGGTCATGACTGACCCGGGCATAACGCAGACCCGCCCGCAGCGCCCCGCCGAAGTGCTCCCGCAGGCCATCATCCGCATCGGCTTCCCGCCGCCACCAGAGCAGGGCCCCGCCAACGAGGATGTAGGTCATGACATCAAGGCCATAGACCGCCGCCGCTCCGAGGCCTGCCAGCAGGAAGCCTCCCAGGGCCGGACCGATGGAGCGGGCGATGTTGATGCCCAGGGAGTTCAGGGCCACGGCGCCCTTCAGGTCGGAGCGGGGAACGAGCTCAGGCGTGATCGCCTGCCAGGCCGGGGTTGCAAGCGCCGCACCGACTCCGCCAAGGAACGTAAGGGCCACAAGGCTCTCGACCGTGACCGATCCGGTCCAGGACAGGAACGCGAGCGTCGAACTCACGATGCCGAGCATGATCTGGATGGCGATCAGGAAGCGGCGCCGGTCGAGGATGTCGGACAGCACGCCGGCCGGAATGGCCAGGAGGAAGACCGGGAGGGTGCCCGCCGCCTGGATCATGGCGACCGCGGCAGGCGAGGCGGAGATCTCCGTCACGAGCCAGGAGGATGACACGTCTCGCATGAAGGTGCCGACGTTGCCCAGCACCGTCGCGGTCCAGATCACCGCGAAGAGGCTGTGCCGCAGCGGCGCGAAGGTGCCCGGTGGCGGGGGAGGCGCTGCCCCTTCGGTGATCGTTCCTTGAGCTCCGGTCATGGCTGTCCTCTCCGGGAGTTGACGAACAGGGCCGACATGATAAGTCCGCCCACGATGGCGGCATGTTCGAAGAAGGTTGCCGTCTGGCGCCCCCGATCCGGACCCTCGAACATCCAGAACGGATGCGCGAGCACGGTAGCTATGACGGTGAACACGGCCAGGATGCCGGCGCCGAGCCAGCAGGTGCGGCGGGTCAGGAAGAGCGCCGACCCGCCAAGTTGCGTCAGGATGACGGCGGCGGCGATCAGCGCCGCGGGCTGAAGGCCAAGGCCTGTGACCTCGGCGGTGGCTCCGCCGAAGTCGACGAGCTTCACGACGCCGCTGATCAGGAAGGGCGATGCGAGCGCCAGGCGTGCCAGGGCGTCAAGCCCGGGCAGGGCCAGCATCCGGTTGATCGGACGGGGAGCCGCGATATCAATCATCGCATCCTCCCTCAGAACGCCCAGCACGAGCAGCCGAGCACGCCCCAGAACGAGCGGGCGTCCGAGGTTGGCGTGTTGGCGCCCCAGGCGCTGGCATGCGCGTGGCCATGCACGCCGCAGGAACTGGCGCAGGCGCAGGCCGCCGCCGCGAAGGCGTATTTGCGGGCCTCGTCATTGCCGGCGCGCTGCTGGTAGCCGCCATAGCTCCGGACGGGCGACCAGTCCGGCATGGGTGGAGGCAGCGACGGCGCGAGATCCTTGAACTCGGCGTCGCCATGCACGGGCGTGCCACCGAGAAGGGTGAGGACCGACGTGATGTCCTGGATCGCGTCCTCCGGAACGGCGAAGTAGTCGTCGGAGAGCACCGCCAGATCGGCCAGTTGGCCTTGCCTGATCTGACCCTTCTTGGTCTCCTCGTTTGAGAACCAGGTGTTGGCCTCGGTCCACAGCCGCAGGGCACTTTCGCGATCAAGGCGATTGGCTGCTGGATAAAGCGTCAGACCACCCAGCGTCCTGCCGGTCACAAGCCACGACAGGGAGATCCAGGGATTGTAGGAAGCAACACGGGTGGCGTCCGTGCCCGCGCCGACGGGCACGCCGGCCTCCAGCATGCGCTTGATGGGCGGCGTTTGCTCCGCCGCCTTGGTGCCGTAGCGCTCGACGAAATCCTCGCCCTGGAACGCCATCCGGTGCTGGACCGCAATGCCGCCGCCCAATGCGGCGATCCGGTCGATGTTGCGCTCGTCGATGGTCTCGGCATGGTCGAAGAACCAGTGCAGGCCCTCGAAGGGAATGTCGCGGTTCACCGTCTCGAACACGTCAAGCGCCCGGGTGATGGTCTCGTTATAGGTGGCGTGCATCCGCCAGGGCCAACGGTTCTCGACCAGCAGGCGGACGACCGGCTCGAGGTCGCCTTCCATGTTGGGCGGCATCTCAGGCCGCTCGACCTTGAAGTCCTCGAAGTCGGCCGCGGAGTAGACCAGCATCTCGCCAGCACCGTTGTGGCGGTAGAGATCGTCGCCCTGGCCGGGCTTCACCTGCTTGGACCAGCTGTCGAAGTCCTTGAGCTCTTCCTTCGGCTTCTGGGTGAACAGGTTGTAGGCAAGGCGCACCGTGAGCTGGCCTTCCCGGTGCAGCTCCTCGATGATCTGGTAGTCGTCCGGATAGTTCTGGAAGCCGCCGCCGGCATCGATTACGCCGGTGACGCCGAGCCGGTTGACCTCGCGCATGAAGTGGCGCGAGGAGTTCTTCTGGTACTCTGGCGGGAGCTTCGGACCCTTCGCCAGGGTGGCGTACAGGATCGTAGCATTGGGCCTGGCGATCAGCAGGCCGGTGGGATTGCCGTTCGCATCCCGCTGGATCTCGCCGCCGGGCGGGTTTGGCGTGTCCTTGGTATAGCCAACCGCCCGCAGCGCCGCGCCGTTGAGCAGGGCACGGTCATACAGGTGGAGGATGAAGACAGGTGTGTCGGGCGAGACGGCGTTGATCTCGTCGAGGGTCGGCAGACGCTTCTCGGCGAACTGGTGCTCGGTGAAGCCGCCGACCACGCGCACCCATTGCGGGGCTGGGGTGCGGTCCACCTGCTCTTTCAGCATCCGCATGGCGTCCGCCAGGGAGCGCACGCCGTCCCAGCGCAGCTCCATGTTGTAGTTGAGGCCGCCGCGGATGATGTGCATGTGGCTGTCGATCAGCCCGGGAATGACGCGGCGTCCCTTGAGGTCGATCCGCTGCGTGGTCGGTCCGGCGAGAGGCATCACCTCCTGCTCGTTGCCGACGGCTGCGAAGCGCCCGTCCCGGATGAGAACGGCCGAGGCTTCGGGCTTCTGACGGTCGAGGGTCGTGATCCTCCCGTTGAACAGGATCAGGTCGGCTTGCATGGACGTGGCTCCCATCGGGGACTGGGTTGGGTCTGAAGCGCCGGCGGACGCGTGTGATCCGTGAAGGACAAAGCCCGCTGCGGCGCCGAGAAACGTGCGGCGCGTGGTCATGACGCCCTCCTTTGGGCATCGGGGGTCTGTTGCGAGGATCTGGCCCCTTCCGGCAGGTGGCCGAAGACGTGCGGACGCACCTGATGCGACCAGGACTGTGTCGCTGGCGCCTTCTGCCAGAAGCTCTTGATGAGGGGAGGGATCTGCTCGCCGACCAGGATGCCGAGCAGCCCCACCAGGGCGACCACCGGCGGCGCCGGCGAGCGCACGTTAAGCAGGCTGTAGATGATGCCGACCAGCAGGCCGGCCCCGAGCGACAGAAGGTAGACTTTCAACAACGCCTCCCTGGAGGAATGCACAAGGAGGGGCGACGTATCGGTGACGATGCGGCGCCCCTTCGGCAGGGGGCGGGACACCTGCCTTCAACGACTTATTCGGCAGCGACGGCCGGGGCGGATCCGTGAGCGCCTTCGCTGGCGCCGAACATAGTCTTGGCGTAGATGATGCCGAGGCCGTAGGAACCGCCGAACTTCTTCGCGATGCCCGTGGTCATGTCGTAGGTCTCGGTGCGGGCCCAGTCGCGCTGTAACTCCAGCAGGTATTGCAGCGAGGTCATCGGCCGGACGCCGGCCTGGACCATGCGTTCCACGGCACGCTCGTGTGCCTCTGTGGAGACGTCGCCACAGGCATCGGTGATGATGTAGACCTCGAAGCCCTGGTCGAGCGCCGAGAGGGTCGGGCCGACGATGCAGACGGAGGTCCAGAGGCCGGCGAAGACCAGGCGGTTCTTCCCGATCCGGTTCACCTCGTCGATGACGGCAGCGTCCTCCCAGGTGTTCATGGAGGTGCGGTCCAGGAGCTTCTGGCCTGGGAAGGCGTCAGTGATCTCGGAGAACATCGGGCCCGAGAAGCTCTTCTCCGCAACCGTGGTCAGGATCGTCGGTACCTTGAAGCCGGCGGCCGCCTCGGAGATCAGGGCTGCGTTGTTGCGCAGGTTCACCGCGTCGATGGACTTGGTCGCAAACGACATCTGCGACTGGAAGTCGATCAGGATCAGGGCGTGATCGGTGGGGCTGACGAGCGTCGAGCCGGGGGTGGGAGTGGCTTTTGGCATGGGTTGTCCTCGCGTTTAGGTTTCGTCCGATGCTGTGTTCCGTGTGAGGCACCGACCAGCGCACCGATGACCGGTCGGGCAAGCTCAGGCTCCCACGAAGGCCAGGAGGTCCTCGTTGAGTTGATTCTTGTGGGTTTCGGTGATGCCGTGCGGCCCGCCCGGATAAACCTTGAACGTGACATCCCTCACGAGCCGCGCGGACGCGCGTCCCGCCGCATCGAGTGGCACGATCTGGTCGTCGTCCCCGTGCAGGATCAGCGTCGGTCTGTCGAAGGTCTTGAGGTCGTGTGTGAAGTCGGTTTCCGAAAAGGCTTCGATGCAGTCATAAGCATTCTTGTGACCGGCCATCATGCCTTGCGCCCGGAAGGACTCGATGAGGCCCTGGGAAAACTTGGCGCCGGGCCGGTTGAACCCGAAGAACGGTCCCGCGGCGAGGTCCCGGTACAGGTCGGCGCGGTTGTTCAACGAGGCGGCGCGCATTCTGTCGAACACCTCGATGGGCGTGCCGCCGGGATTGGCCTCGGTCTGCAGCATGAGCGGTGGAACCGCGGCGATCAGCCCGAGTTTCGCGACGCGTTTCGTGCCGTGGCGTCCGACATACCGCGCGACCTCGCCGCCACCGGTTGAGAAGCCGAACAACACAGCGTCCTGCAGATCAAGCCAATCCATCAACTCGGCAAGGTCGTCCGCGTATGTGTCCATGTCGTTGCCATGCCAAGGCTGGCTGGAACGACCATGCCCACGGCGATCATGCGCGATGCAGCGGTAGCCGTTCGCGGCCAGGTGCAGCATCTGCGCCTCCCAGCTGTCGGCGTTCAAAGGCCAGCCGTGACTGAAAACAACCGGAGGACCGCTCCCCCAGTCCTTGAAGTAGATCTGCGTTCCATCCCTGGTACTGAGCATCGTCATCGGACCGGGTCCTCACGTGATAGGTTGATCAGCCCAGGCCATCGAACGATGGCTCGACCAGGTGGTTCGCATCCTCCTGTTCCAAGGAGTTGTTGGCCTGCTGCTCCCGGTGTGGAGTTCACCCCGGAGGTCTGCGTGGATCATCGCGTTTCCGTCAGGGCCGCCGATTTCCGCAGCCACAGTGCCCCGATCCGGTCCGGACAGGGAGTTAATCGCCGTGAATTTCTGTGAAATGGCGCAAATACGCGGCGTCCTCGCGAGCGGAGTTGCGTCCGACGATCCTGAGACGCGTCGGGCAAGACTTGGAACCGCTAAAGAGGCTCCTGACGGAGCAATCCGTGCGGGATTCGGTCAGGATAAGGGGGATTGCGTGCTTCTTCGGGCTGCGAGAGCCTCTGCGAGAGCCGCGGCTGCGGCGACATCGGCTGTCCGGAAGCCCTCCTCGAACTTGGCGAGGACCGGGGCGAGCAGTCCGAGAGCGTCGTCAGGACGCCCCAGCGACCTGTGCAGTCGTGCCAAACTGGTTACGGTCCGTAGTTCCCAAGAGAGGGCTCCCTGCGTGCGCGCCAATGCCAGTGAGCTCGCGAAGGCCTGCTCGGCCGCTTCCGGTTGTTCTCTCAGACAGCGAAGCAATATCTCGCCTTTGACGCGCATGAGTTCGGGTCTGAACCAATGTTCTTCCTTGGCTTTGCTTCCGGCCAGCGCCTCCTCGATCACCGCCATCGCTTCCGCGACCCGGCCCGCTGCCGCGAGCCCTTCCGCCAGAGCGGCTTGGAACGGTGAATGCTGCACATGGAAGGCCGTCTGCGGCAGCTCCGTCAGAGCTGTCTTCAACAGTTGCGACCCCGCTTCCGCGTCTCCTTGGTCGATCAGCATCTGTGCGCTGTAGGCCCGCACCCAGGTGCCGTAATTGACCTGACGTTTCGTGAGCTCCTGGAGGCGGTTCACAAGGCGCTCGGCCGCGGAACGATGCCCGGTCAGGAGCGCTAGCCGGCAACCGCAAAGAGCGACAGCGGCGAAATCCGAGGAGTCGTGCTGGAGCGCGCTCGTTTCATCGACGATGTCCAACGCGACACGCATGGCCCGGTCCGGGAAACCTTGCAGCCACAACGTGTGCGCAAGAACAGCAGTCGCTGCGGCGCGTTGGTCGAAGTGGTAGCGGGCAAGATGCGACCGGTCAGCCGGCGCGACATACCGGGCCAGCATCTGCTCGACCACGAGACGGGCGTCGGCCAACTCGCCAAGAGCCCAATGCGCCGCGCCGGCCATCCGGAAGCCAATCAGGACGTCATCGTCGAGGCCCGCTCCCTTGGCGATCTCCTGGAACCGATGCGCGGTCGAGAGGCCTTCGCTGTGGGGGCCGCTCGTATAGTGGTGGAGCCACAGCCCCCACAGCGTCCGCAACTGGTAATCAACATCGCCCAAGCGCTTGGCGATGGCGAGGGCGGCTGACCAAGCGGCTTTCGTTTCCGGGCTGGCTCCCCTGATGTTGATCGTGGCGCCCGCCAAGGCCGCATAGAGCTGCATCTCACGACGACCGCCCTGGGCGGCGGCCGGTCCAAGCGCAACGAGGGCGCGCTCCACACACGAGCGACACTCCTCCAGCAGTGACAGGCTCAGCCAAAGCGGAACGGCAGCGGCCGTGAGCGTGGCCCCGAGATTGCGGTCACCCTGCTCGGAGAAGCACCAGTCCAAGGCAACGCGCACATTGCTGATCTCAGAGTCACTCCGCGTGAGGCACGGTTCCGGCGCAGCCCCGGGGCCGCCTGCGGGACGGGAGAGAGCCGCCGCGAAATATTCGGCATGGCGGCGCGCGAACTCGAGGTCCTCGCCACTGTCTGAGAGCTTCTCCCGTGCATAGGCCCTGACGGAATCGAGCAGCCGGTAACGGATCGTCGGCGCCCCCTCCGCCACAACGAGCGATTTCAGCACAAGGTCGGCCACGATGTCCGCGAATTCGGCCGGAAGGAAGTCTGCGCCCGTCACGGCAGTCGCCGCTGCCAGCGATACCGCTCCCTGGAAGACCGAGAGCCGCCTGAGCACGGTGCGTTCCATGGGGGAGAGGAGCTCGTAGCTCCAGTCGATGGCGGACCGAAGCGTCTGATGACGCTGCAGTGTGGTCCTGCGCCCGCTCGTCAGGACGCGGAAGCGGTCATCCATCAAGGAGGCCAGGCCTGCGATGCCGAAGGCGTGCACCCGCGCCGCCGCCAGCTCAATCGCCAAAGGAATGCCATCCAAGCGGCGGCAGATCTCGATCAGCAGCGGGACCTCGGTCTCCAAGAGAGCGAAACTATCGTTGCTGGCCTTCGCCCGCTGGAGGAATAACTGCAGGGCTGGATAGGCCAGGGCCGCCTCGTGGGAGAGGCTCCCGCCTTCCGCGGGGAACGCGAGCGGCGTCACATGGACGACGTTCTCCCCCTCGGCGCGCAGAGGCTCGCGACTCGTCGCGATGACGCTGATGGCCGGGGCCTCGATCATGATCTGCTCGGAGAGGCTCGCGGCAGCGTCGATCAGATGCTCGCAGTTGTCGAGCAACAGGAGCATCTGCTTGTCGCGCAAGGTGGCCAGCAAGCCGGGAAGCGGGTTCTCCGACCGCACCGGGTGGCCGAGGGCTGAGGCGAGCGCCGTCGGAACGAGCCGCGGATCCTCCAACGTGGCGAGCTCGACGACCCGGACCCCATCCGCAAACCTGTGGGCATTCTGGGCGACAGCGAGAGCCAATGAGGTTTTGCCCACGCCGCCGGGGCCGACCAGCGTCACCAGCCTTTCCGACAGCTTTGAGTCGACTAGGGCGACGAGCTCCTCCCGACCCACGAGCGGCTTCAGGGGAAGGGGCACGCTCGGTGCGGTCGGCACCGGACCTGGCTTGGGATCGGGTTCTTTGGAGGGCGCCGTTGGCGCTGTCACATCGACCGAAAGCGCGTAGCCTCGACCCGGGACGGTGACGATATAGGGTTTGCCGGAGGAGCTCTCGCCAAGGGCCCTGCGCAACGAGGAAACCTGCACCCTGAGATTGCTCTCCTCGACGAACACCCCCGGCCAGACGACGCTTGAGATCTCATCCTTGCTAACAATCTCGCCTGCCTTACCCGTCAGGACGAGGAGAATGTCAAAGGCACGGCCGCCCAAGGCAACCGGTTCGCCATCCTGCAGAAGCAAACGCTGGGCTGGGACGAGCCGGAACGGACCAAAAGCGATCTCGGAAGTCGTTTTAAGAATAGTTTCCGAAACGGGCCCCTGATCCTGCAGCTCAGAGTGACCTTTCTCATGCAACGGCAAGCTCACCGGTTCGTCCCCTGCCTTGATCGATTGATGCTCTTGCTGCGCGGGATCGGCAGAAGCGAAACCTGAACGACTGGGACGTAAATCGTCTTGCTGCCATCTACAACCGAGTCTGCGCATATCTTCCGCGTCAATTCAATCTCCCAGGGTCGGCTTGTCCGTTCACAAGCCTTCAGGGGAATTTTGTTGCAGGGCGATCTCAGCTGCGAGGAGGTCGAGGCCCACACGGATACGTGGGGATTGACGGTATGCCCGGCAAATGGGGTGGGGCGAGAACGAAGCCGCGTCTACTTGCTTGCTGGCAAGCCTCCCCGCAACAGGCAGTTCTGGGTCTAAATAAACCCGCAAATGTCGATTGATGGCAGGTTCCAGAAGTAAGCCGAATTTTTGTATATGGCGCGACAAGCGGGCCTCCATCTGGTTCGTTCAACATTACACTTTGCCCCAAAGGCGACACCCAACCTCATTGTTTTGAACTGTGACTTACTGGTGGGGCTGACGTCGTCGGCAGTAGGGCAGGAGCATGCCTCCCGTTAGCCCGGGCACGCTGCGCCACCTGACCTGAGTCCGGCAGCAACCTCTGACCGATGCCGCCTGCTTTGCTTGACCGCAAGAAGCGGGATAGCCCACCTGACTTACCTGATGACATGATCAGGCCAACTCCCACCAGTTTGTGTCCTCAGCTTGCGGATAGATCATCTGGCGGCTGCCCGGCCGCCGCCAGAACAACGACTTTTGCGCCAACTGGAACTCGCTTGTACAGATCGATGATGTCTTGGTTGAGGAACCGCACGCAGCCGGACGATACCATCGAGCCGATCGACCACGGCTCCGTGGTGCCATGCAGACGATAAAGCGTGTCCTGTCCGTCTCTGTAAAGATAGAGCGCGCGCGGGCCGAGCGGGTTCTCCGGCCCGCCATCCATGCCGTTCTCATACTTGGCGTAGCGATCCGGTTCCCGCCGGATCATGTCGCGGGTCGGCCTCCAGCGGGGCCATTCCGCTTTGCGGCCGACGATGGCGGTGCCCTGGAAGTTAAACGCCTCCTGTTTACCGACGCCAACGCCATACCGAATGGCATGATTGCCCCCGAGGGTGAGATAGGCGAACCGTGTGGCAGTGTTCACCACGACTGTTCCGGGCTGCTCCCGCGTCACGTAAGGAACGATACGCCTCAGAAATCGGCTGTCGATTGCGGTGGTGTCTACGGCCGGGAGCGGGAACGGCTCTGTGACGATATCCGTGTACAAATCTCCATGGAGCGGATCTACCACGGGTACAACTGTCGACAACTGAGGCTTAGGCTGTGACGTGCACGACGCAAGCAAGGCAGAAGACCCGAAGACGAACATGCGCCGGCTGATCATGGTGAATTCTCCACGCAACTATGGTGATAGAGGTTGCTTACGGCTTCGAATGACCCCTGCCGGGGCAGTAAAAAGTCGATGACGAGGGCCGAGGGATTGCAGCGCAAACCGGGTGGCTTACTGACCCGACTCGGGTGACGAGCGCCGCGCTCTGACAAGCTGGAGAGCCACCGCAGCAAATCCGAGCCCTAGTCCAAGCCCGACCACTGCGGACCAGCCGCCTGCTTGCCAAGCCACCGTTCCGGATGCCGAGCCGAGGGCTCCGCCGAGGAACATGGATCCCATCAGGATTGTGTTGAGGCGAGCCCGCGCCTCCGACTGCAATGCGAATACAATGCTCTGATTGGCGACCAAGGCTGCCTGCATGGCGACGTCTAAGATGATCACTCCAAGGATAAGCCCCACGAGCGATCCCGAGATGCCAAAAACTATCCATGAGATGGAGGTCAGGGCAGCTCCTGTCAGTACTATCCGAGTGGAGCCATGCCGGTCAGCGAACCGGCCAGAAACAGGTGCTGCGACAATCCCAATGGCGCCCACGATGCCGAACAGGCCGGCGATGTCTGCACCAAGACCGTAGGGAGGCTGCTCGAGGCGAAAGGCGAGGATGGTCCAAAAGAGTGTAAACGCCGCGAAGATGAGCGCCTGAGTGACCGCCGCAAGGCGCAGCGCCGGCAATCCAACCCAGAGATGCGCGAGGGAGCGGATGAGCGCACCATAGGAGTGCGACGTGTCAGGCCGGCTCGTAGGCAGGTAGAGCGCCATGAGACCGCCGGCACCGAGCGCCATCGGAGCACTCAGCCAGAACATCTCCCGCCATCCCACCTGGGCGGCCATGAACCCGGCCAGCGTCCGACTCAGCAGAATGCCTGTGAGAATGCCGGACAAGACGACCCCGACGGTGGCACCGCGACGCTCGGGGGAGGACAGATGAGCGGCCAGGGGCACGATCTGCTGCGCGACTGTCGCAGCAAGGCCGACAATGAACGAGCTTGCGACGGCAAGAGCCGGAGTTGGCGCTATGGCGCAGAGCACGAGTGCGAGCGCCAGCGCACCGAACTGTACGACGATCAGCCTCCGTCGCTCAATCCGGTCACCGAGAGGGACGAGCAGGACAAGTCCCAGCGCATATCCCAGCTGAGTTGCGGTAGGGATCATGCCTGTTAGCGAGCCGGGCATGTCTCGCTCCATCACACCGAGCATCGGCTGGTTGTAGTAGATGTTGGCGACCGCAATTCCGGCGGCTACCGCCATCGCGAAGATGGTTCCGCGTCCTAGAGTGGTCGGAGCGGTGAGATCCACCGGGGTCTGCGCGAGCATTGTACCTCTCCATCGGCTGATGCGGCGCGGGTTCATCCGCGAGCCAATGGGCATCAAGCTATTCTATCTCGCAAGGAGCTGTAGTACCCTAGATTGATAGGCGACTATATCTTCAGGCGATAGAATGGACTTCCTGACACTCTCGGTATTTGTTGAGGCAGCCGGTGCGGGGAGCCTTGCTGCGGCTGCTCGGCGGCTGCGCATCGCCCCGATGGCCGCCACACGGCATCTCGCTGCTCTGGAAAGGGAGCTCGGCGTCCGCCTGATGCACCGGACAACACGCTCGCTGGCTCTGACCAACGAGGGACAAACCTTTTTGCCTCATGCGCAGGCTCTGCTGGAAGAGCATGATGCCGCATTGGCGAGTATGCGCCAGGCGGCATCGGGCGCATCAGGCCTCTTACGCGTGACAGCGCCATCCAGCTTCGGCCGCAAGGTACTGGCCCCTGCAGCGGTTGCCTTCATGAAGGCCAACCCTGACGTTCGCGTTGACCTTCTCCTGACAGACAGCGTCGTTGATATCGTGAGCGAAGGCCTCGACCTTGCTGTGCGGATCGCGAAGCTGAGTGATACGAGCTTGATCGCTCGCCGCTTGGCTCCCAATCCAAGGGGGCTCTTCGCATCACCGGAATATCTCAAAGCGAGAAGGCCGCCATCAACCCTGGCTGACCTGCGGAACCATGAGTGTCTAGCGATTACGGGCACCACCCATTGGAGCTTCAGCGGCCCCGATCAAACGGCACCCGTGAAGATCGGTGGCCGTTTCACGGCGAGTACCATTGAAGGAGTTTATCAGGCGTGCATCGGTGGGCTCGGTATCGCACTCCTCTCGGAGTGGATGGCGAAGGAGGGTCTCGCGAGCGGCGCACTCGCGGAGGTCCGGATCACGGACGCAGCACCCGAGATGCTCGCGATCTGGGCCATCTACCCAACGCGACGGATGGTCCCGGCCAAGGTGAGGTTGTTTATTGATGCACTCTCAAGCGCGTTGAACTCGGCGGCATAAGACCTCCGACTCGGCAGCAGGGGAGAACGACTGCTTCTGGCACTGAGCTGAAAGGAAACGGAACGTCCGCTTCCGACAGTAACACCAGAGGTTCCTGTCAATGGACGAATTTCACCACCTGACCCAGAGCTGTCCTTCGTCCGTCAAGTCTCTGGTCACGACCTGTTATGCCAAGCATTCAGGCCCTTGGCTGCATCAACGGAGCAAGGGCGTCGCTCCTTGTAACAGGGCGGGACCATTGTTCCGGATCGCTGCATACCCCTGTACAGGTCTGGGGGAGGCCGGGAAAAAGCCCAGATCCGAGGGTTGTCGGCGCACTAGCCGCCGTAGCGGCTCTCCGCTTGCACGGCACGCCTTGTCGGTCGAGAGCTACCTCAGCCAAACCACATGGAGACAGAACCGCCGGGCTTGAGACGCTTCCGCCAAGAGAGCTGAGGAATAGCGCTCATCGTTCGGCGGAAAATGGCTGACAAATTGCTGCAGACGGCTATTGTCCGCCTGAGGCCTCCGCCATGCGGAGCCGCCCACATGTCCCGGAGTCTGAATGACCACGGGCCGTTCTGGCGAGGTAAGCCCAATCATGTCGACGACGTCGCAAGCGAGCATCAATGCAGTGCTCGAAACCGCTGTGCCCGTGGCTGCGGCCGAGGAAGTGAAGGCAATTGCGCTTCAGCATTTCAGCATTCGCGGCGAGCCGACTCAGCTGCCTGGCGAGCGGGATAGCAACTTCCACATCAGGACGGAGGACGGCAATGATTTCCTTCTGAGGATCAGCAATCCTGTCGAAGACCGTCAGGTGACGGATTTCCAAACCAAACTCCTGCTGCACATCGAGCAGGCAGATCCCTCGTTGCCTGTGCCGCGCATTGTCAGATCCGTCGAAGGCACGCCCGACATCATGCTCGCGCTTCCGGGTCAGCCGCCAAGCGTCGTGCGCCTCTATACGTTTCTCCAGGGCGTCCCCATGTACAAGGCACAGCCCAGCCGGCGCCAGCGGCGGAACATGGGCGGAGTGCTCGCCCGGATCGATCTCGCCATGCGGGAGTTCCAGCATCCGGCTTCCAACCATGAGCTGATGTGGGACATGAAGCACGCCCACCGCCTTCGCCCCCTGCTAGTGCATATTGAGGACCTGCAACGGCGTGCTCTTGTGGAGCGGTTCGTCGACCGGTTCGAGCAATTCGTGCTGCCGGCCATGCCGAACCTGCGCACGCAAGTCATCCACAACGACCTGAACCCGCACAACGTGCTCGTGGCGGGCAGCGATCATGGCCATGTGACCGGTGTGATCGATTTCGGCGATGCGGTGCTAGCTCCCCTAGTGAACGATCCTGCGGTCGCCGCGGCCTATCGGAATGTGGATGCCGGGCATCCGCTTGAAACTGTCTCCGACTTCATTGCCGGATACCATGCCGTACTTCCGCTTGAGGACGCCGAGTTCGAGATCCTGTTCGACCTCGTTGCGACCCGCATGATACTGACGGTGCTGATTACCAGCTGGCGCGCCGACATCCAGCCGGAGAACCGCGAATACATCCTGCGCAACGCGCCGTCAGCCTGGGCTGGGTTGGAGCGCTTTGCCTCCTTGGACAGCGTGGAAGCGCGCGCCTATCTTCGCCGAAACAGCCGCCCGGAGTGACCGATGTCCATGATCAACGCCTATGATCCTTCCAAGGCGACCGATGTAGCCGCGCGCGAGCAGGAGATGATCGCCCGTCGCCAGCGCCTGCTCGGGCCAGCCTACCGGCTGTTCTATGCCAACCCAGTCCATGTGGTGCGCGGGGAGGGTGTGTGGCTTTATGATCCCGATGGCCAGGCTTATCTCGACGTCTACAACAACGTGGCGTCCGTCGGCCATTGCCACCCGCACGTGGTGGCTGCGCTGTCCAAGCAGGCGTCCACTCTCAATACCCATACTCGCTACCTGCACGACATGGTTCTCGATTATGCCGAGAAGCTTCTCGACTATTTTCCGATCGAGAACCCGCAGGTGATGTTCACCTGCACGGGCAGCGAGGCGAACGACTTGGCCTTGCGCGTGGCGAAAACGCATACAGGCGGCACCGGTATCATCATCACCGACTTTGCCTACCATGGCGTCACGAGCGTCATCGCAGAGATGTCGCCCTCGCTCGGTGCCGGGATGCGGCTCGGAGAGCACGTGCGCACCGTGCCGGCCCCGGACCATTATCGATCGAATGGGCAGGACGTGGGCGTAGCCTTCGCACAGCATGTTCGTGCCGCGATCGACGATATGAGGGCTCATGATATCAAGCCCGCTGCGCTGATTGTCGACACGATCTTCTCAAGTGACGGTGTGTTCTCGGATCCAGCAGGCTTCCTGAAGCCAGCGGTCGAGGAAATCCGCAAGGCTGGCGGGATTTTCATCGCGGACGAGGTCCAGCCCGGCTTCGGTCGCACAGGCGAGGCTATGTGGGGATTCCAGCGCCATGGGGTTGTGCCCGATATCGTGACTCTCGGAAAGCCCATGGGCAACGGTCATCCCGTAGCCGCCATGGTGGCGAAGTCTGAGGTCCTAAGTGAGTTCGGGAAGCGCGTGCGCTATTTCAACACCTTCGGCGGCAACCCCGTTTCCTCGGCCGTCGGCATTGCAGTGCTGGAGGTCATTGAGCGGGAAGGCCTAGTGGAGAGTGCGAGAAGCGTGGGCACTTATCTCCGACAAGGCCTGCGGGAGTTGGCGAACCGCTATCCGATCATCGGCGATGTGCGCGGGGCCGGTCTGTTCGTCGGCGTGGAGTTGGTGCGCGACCGTGCAACCAAGGAGCCCGCGGCGCAGGAGACGGCGGCCCTGGTGAACGGCCTGCGCGAGCGGCGAGTGCTCATCAGCGCGACGGGACGCGCGGCGAACGGCCTGAAGATCCGCCCACCGCTGGTCTTCTCGAAGGCGAACGCCGACCAGTTCCTATCCGCCATGGACGAGACCTTGGCTGGCATCATCTCCCGGTCTTGAGCAACCTGATAACAGCGAGCGACCGGCGCTGCCGCCGGTCGCTAATCATCTGGTTCCTGCCGATTATGAGATTAGATCGGCCCATTCTTCAACAGCTGCTCACGGCTCAAGCGGAATGCGGCCGCGCGGCGATGCCCTTCGAGACCTTCGCTCTCGCTCTGGCGGCAGGCGGGCGGCGCAACGGCCGCAACACCGCGCTCGTCAAGCCATTGGTGCGTGCAGATTTTCACGTAGGAGCCGACCCACAAGCCGCCCGTGTAGCGACCGGCGCCCATGGTCGGAAGCGTGTGGTTGGTGCCGCAGCACTTGTCCGAATAGACCACGCTGGCGAGCGACCCAATGAACAGCGAGCCATAGTTGCGCAGCTTCTTGGCGGTCGCATGCGGATCGCGCGTGTGCACCTGCAGGTGCTCGGCTGCGATAAAGTCTGAATAGGCGATCATCGTCTCATCATCGGTGCAGACGGCGATCTCGCCATAGTCGCGCCAGGCAGGGCCGGCAACGTTTGCGGTGGGTAGACCCTGAAGCTGGCTTTCGACTTCCGCGAGAGTGGCCTCGGCCAGTTCCCTGCTTGTGGTGATGAGGCCCACACGGGTGCGGATGTCGTGTTCGGCCTGCGCCAGAAGGTCCACCGCGATCATCTCCGGATCGCCCGTCTCGTCTGCCACCACGAAGATTTCGCTGGGACCGGCGAGCTGATCGATGCCCACAGGGCCGAACACCTGGCGCTTCGCCTCGTTCACGAAGGCGTTGCCGGGACCGACGATCTTGTCGACAGCCGGCACCGTCTCCGTGCCATAGGCCATCGCGGCAATCGCCTGCGCACCGCCGATGCGGAAGATCCGGTCGGCGCCTGAGAGATGGCAGCCGGCGATCATGGCTGGGTGGGCCGTCGGTGGAAGGCAGGCGATCACCTCCTTGCAGCCGGCGACCTTCGCAGGCACGATTGTCATGATCGGAGCGGACAGTAGGGGATAACGCCCGCCGGGCACGTAGGCGCCAACGGTTTCGATCGGGATCACACGGTGCCCCAGGTTGAGGCCGGGCAGAGCTTCGACCTCGAGGGGCAAAATGGTGCCGAGCTGAGCCTGTGCGAAGGCGCGGACGCGCTCGATGGCGAACTCCGTGTCCTGCCGGGTCTGCGGATCGAGGTTGCGCACGGCCTCGGCGCGCTCCTCATCCGTGACTTCGAAGGCGGCCACATCGACCTTGTCGAACGCGTTGCCGTATTCTCGCACAGCCGCATCCCCGCGCGTGCGCACGGCGCCAATGATGTCACGAACGGTGGCTTCGATCGCGCGATTGTCCGTGTCGGCGTCGCGCTTCGGGGCTTTGAGGTGTGTAACCTTCTCGGTCAGGGTCGACATCGGTCGTAACATTGTTTGTTCCTTTTGGCAGGGATCAACTCTCGATGATGTCGTGGAGCTTCTCAATTAGCCCTGACCCTCTTGTTCATTATTCTAACCATGCGTAAGATGATGAAAATTATGAGCGGCTTGGGACCGCACCGAACCCCTATCAGGTTTAGACGGGGGCGAGGCCCCCGAACTAAAATGAGGTAGGCATGCCGAAGATCGGGACCCGGCTCAGAGAGCTTCGCCGCCGGCGAAACCTCGGAGTCCGTGAGGTGGCCTTGAGATCCGGCATCTCACATTCCTCAATCTCCCTCATCGAGCGGGACCGCATGAGCCCATCGGTCGACACGCTCAGCGCCATTCTGGATGCTCTTGGCACCACCCTGACGGGCTTCTTCTCGGACCTGAACTCCACCGTGCGTCATTCGCCATTCTATGAGGCCGATGAATGGGTTGAAATTGGGAAGGCGCAAACGGTCTCCTACCGCATGCTGGGCATGAACCATCCCAACCGGCAGATCCTGATGCTGCACGAGACCTATGCGGTCGGAGCCGATACGGGAGAGCCATTCTCCCATTCGGCGCAGGAAGCTGGAACAGTGCTCCGCGGTGCCGTTGAGGTTACGGTGGGCGACGAGTGCCGAGTGCTCAAGGCAGGGGATGGCTACTATTTCGACAGCCGCATGCCCCACCGCTTCCGTAACGTTGCCAACGAGCCGAGTACCGTTCTCAGCGCCGTCACGCCGCCAACCTATTGACCTTCAAGTTGACGGGGGGTGGCCGGTTCGATGTTTAGTATTTTCACCGCTAGGCGGCCAAGCCGCTTCCAACTTCCGCCAGGGATGTGCTTGCCTGCCGGAGGAACCAATAACCAGAGAGGGATCCAATCATGAGACTTGCCAAGAAACTGACGCTCGTCGGCTACCTTACGGCCCTCGTTGCGGGTGCGGCCGTCACATCGGCTCAGGCTCGCGATCTCACCATCGTGTCCTGGGGAGGCAACTACCAAGACGCGCAGAAGAAGATCTATTTCGAGCCCTTCGCCAAGAAGACCGGCAAGCCGGTTCTCGACGAGAGCTGGGATGGCGGCATCGGCGTGATCGCTGCCAAGATCAAGGCGGGCGTACCGAACTGGGACGTGGTGCAGGTCGAGTCCGAGGAGCTCGCGCTCGGTTGCGCGGACGGCTATTATGAGAAGCTCGATTGGAGTAAGCTCGGTGGCAAGGACGCCTACCTTCCGGCCGCTGTCAGTGATTGCGGCGTGGGCGCCATCGTATGGACGACCGCCCTCAGCTATGACGCGAACCGCTTGAAAGAAGCGCCGCAATCCTGGGCTGACTTCTGGGACACCAAGAAGTTCCCCGGCAAGCGCGGCTTCCGCCGTGGCCCCAAATACGCGCTTGAGTTTGCCCTGATGGCTGACGGCGTGCCTCCCGTTGATGTCTACAAGGTGCTGAGCACGCCGGAGGGCATCGATCGCGCGTTCAAGAAGCTCGATGAGTTGAAGCCGAACATTGTATGGTGGGAATCGGGCGCTCAGCCGCTGCAGCTCCTGGCCTCTGGCGAGGTGGTCATGACTACCGCCTATAACGGCCGCATCTCGGGCATCAACAAGACCGAAGGCAAAAACTTCAAGGTTGTGTGGCCCGGCAGCCTCTACGCCATCGACAGCTGGGTGATCATGAAGGGCAGTCCGAACAAGGACGCCGCGATGGACTTCATCGCCTTCGCGAACGTGCCGGAAAACCAGGTGAAGCTGCCAGAGTACATCGCTTACGGCCTTCCGAACAAAGCGGCCGCAGCCGCCGTACCGGCAAACCTGCAGAAGGACCTGCCGACCGCGCCTGAGAACCTGACTGGCGCGGTACCGCTCGACGCCGACTTCTGGATTGACAACATCGAGGAGCTCAACAAGCGCTTCAACGCTTGGCTCGCAAAGTAACGGCGAGGCAATCCACGCAGACAGGAGCGGGTGATATGCGAGTTTCAGAGGCTCGATGGCGCGCCCGATACATTACCCTGCTCCTGGCTTGGCCAATCCGCCATTGAATTGAGGCGCGGGCGAAAGCCCGCGCCTCTCCTGCAGAGAGATGGCTTTTGCCATTATGGCCGATCTGAGGGCGCAGGATGCAGCACCCGCCAAGGCGTCATCTGCGGCAATTACAATCGAGGGCATAGCAAAATGCGACCTTTCATTCAGTTCGAGTCGGTCTCAAAAGCCTTCGGCAGTCTCACCGTGGTGAACTCGCTCGATCTCGCCATTGAAAAGGGCGAGTTCATCAGCCTTCTGGGCCCGTCCGGCTCCGGCAAAACCACGATCCTGATGATGCTGGCGGGCTTCGAGCGACCGACCCAGGGCGCAATCTATCTCGATGGCAAGCGCATCGATCACCTGCCGCCTTACCGCCGGCAGATGGGCGTCGTGTTCCAAAACTACGCCCTTTTCCCTCACATGAGCGTCGCCGAGAACGTGGCCTTCCCGCTTGAAATGCAGCGCGTGCCGCGCGCCGAGATCACTGAGCGGGTCGAGCGCGCGCTCGACATGGTGAAGCTCAAGCAGTTGAAGGACCGGCGGCCCTCGCAGCTCTCGGGCGGCCAGCAGCAGCGCATCGCGCTCACGCGCGCCCTCGTGTTCGAACCGAGCGTGATCCTCATGGACGAGCCGCTCGGCGCGCTCGACAAGCAGCTGCGGGAGCATATGCAGCTTGAGATCCGTGATCTGCACAAGCGCCTCGGTCTCACCATCGTCTTCGTGACCCACGACCAAGCCGAGGCACTCACGATGTCGGACCGGATCGCGGTGTTCAACGCTGGGCGGATCGAGCAGATCGACGATCCTGAAGTCATCTACGACACGCCGCGCACACGCTTCGTGGCGGAGTTCATCGGGGAAACCAACCTGATTGAGGCTAAGGTCGCGAGCGTCGATAATCAGGTCGCCCGTCTCTCCCTCGGCGCCGGCCTCAGCGCGCGTGCGCATGCTGGGAATGGTCTCTCAGCTGGGCAGACGGCATCCTTCTCCCTGCGTCCCGAGCGGATTCGTCTCGGGGCAGCACCAGGGGGGAGCAACGCACTCGATATGACCATCACCGACTGCATCTATCACGGCGATCACATGCGGGTTCAACTCACCCGTGACGAGTTCAGCTTGGTGGCGCGGTGCGAGCGGCTGGCGGGCAACTGGGCTGTCGGCGCTCCCGTCGTCGCCTCGTTCGACCCCAGCGATTGCACGGTGCTCACCCAATGAAAGCAGCTATCCTTCGTGAGCGCTCTGGTGCCCTGCTGCTGGTCTCGCCAGTCCTCGTCTTCATGGCCGTTTTCTTCCTGTGGCCACTCTGGGCGATGGTCACCGCCGCCTTCGTCGACGACGCAGTCAGCAAGGTTCTGCCGCGAACGGCGGCCAGTATCGTTTCCTGGGATGGCCAGGGTATTCCCTCGGGAGCAGCCCACAAGGCACTCGTGCAGGATCTCACGGCCGCCACGGACGAGCAGGCTCTAGGCGAGGCCGTGCGCCGGCTCAACAGCGCGGCATCGGGCTTCCGCACCCTGCTCGGGCGGACCATCCCTGCAGTCAAAGCCGCGTCTGATCCCGCACAGGTTGATCTTCTCACGGTCGATCCGCGCTGGAAGGACACACGCTTCTGGGTAGCGCTCAAGGAAGCGATGCCGCCCTATACGGATCGCAACATCCTGGCCGCCGTCGACATGAAGCGCGATGGGTCGGGCAGCATCGTGCTCGAGGGTGCGGACGCCTCGGCTCACCGCCTCATCATGCTGCGCACTCTTCTGGTCGCGGCCATGGTGACAATCGCCTGCGCTGCCATTGGGCTTCCCTACGCGATGCTTGCGGCTTCGCTGACAGGGTGGAAGCGGTCGGTTCTCCTGCTTGCGGTTGTCCTGCCGCTCTGGACATCGCTGCTTGTGCGTACGGCTGCCTGGTTCATCCTTCTGCAGAACGAAGGCCTCATCAACCGTGCGCTGCAGGCGATCGGGCTCATTGATTCTCCACTGCCATTGATCTTCAATCGGCTTGGCGTGGTGATTGCCATGACCCACGTGCTTCTGCCCTTCATGGTGCTGCCGATCTACAGCGTAATCCTTGGCATCCCACGCAACCTCATGTCTGCTGCGCAGTCGATGGGAGCAGGACCGGTTCGAGCGTTCTGGCGCGTGCTGCTGCCCTTGAGTCTGCCAGGTCTTCTCTCCGGATCGCTGCTCGTCTTCATGGTTGCCATAGGCTATTACATCACTCCGGCGCTGCTCGGCGGAGCGAATGATCAGATGATCAGTTCCGTGATTGCGTTCTACGCAACCGGCACCGCCAACTGGGGGCTCGCAGGCGCTCTCGGCCTGATCCTCCTCGTAGTAACCACCGTGCTTTACACCATCTACGGGCGCTTCTCGACGTCCTCCCAAGTGCCAGGAGCTTGAGGCTATGTTTCGGGCGCTTCAGTTCACCTTCGGAGCCGCGATTGTCATCTTCCTGTTGATGCCAATCTTCGCCATCCTGCCACTGGCGTTCACGTCTAGCGTGTTTCTCAACTATCCCATCCCTGCCTACTCGATGCGCTGGATGCACGAGCTCACCACAGCCGATGTATGGCGAACTTCCATCGTCAACAGCCTCATCATCGGCGGCGGCGCGACAGTGTTTGCGACCGTGCTCGGCACGTTGGCCTCCCTCGGGATGCGCAAAGGGGCTCTGCCGATGGTCGGCCTGCTGCGAACCTTGTTCCTGCTCCCGATGGTGGTGCCGGCTGTTGTCCTCGGTGTTGGCATGCAGATCTTCCTCGTTCGGCTTGGGCTTGCGAGTACCTATCTCGGCGTCATCATCGCACATGCAGTTCTGTGCATTCCCTTCGTGATCGTCAGCGTCTCGGCTGCCCTACAGGGAATCGACCCATCCATCGAGCGCGCGGCGAGCAGCCTGGGGGCTCCGCCCGTCACGGTGTTTCGGCGCGTGACCCTGCCGCTGGCTATTCCGGGTGTGGTGTCGGGCGCGATCTTCGCCTTCGCAACCTCCCTCGACGAGGTCGTGCTGACCCTGTTCGTGGCGGGCCCGAACCAGAGGACGCTAGCGCGGCAGATGTTCTCGAGCATCCGCGAGAATATCAATCCGACAGTCGCCGCGGCAGCGCTTCTCCTCATCATCGGTACGCTCTGCCTCGGCGGGCTCGCTGCTCTGCTGCGATGGCGTCAGAAGCGAAGCGCTCTCGAGACAGCGCCATCAGCAATATGACTAAGCTCTCTTCATAGCTGAGGGTCATGGCTAAAGCCTCGGTTCACATCGCCGTCAACCGAGGTTCAAAAACCAAAGGATTAATGATCATGCGCGGCCTCCCTAATTCCATTCAAGCCCGTGATGTGGAATACGTGCTCCATCCCGCCACCAATGCCAGGAAGCACGAGGAGATCGGGCCTATCGTGATCGATCGCGGCGAGGGGATCTACGTCTACGACGATCAGGGAAATCGTTATCTTGAGGCTTTGGCCGGCCTATGGAGTGTGGCTGTCGGCTTCGGAGAGAAGCGCCTCGTCGAAGCTGCAGCGCGGCAGATGGCGAAGCTGCCCTATTATCATACCTTCTCCCACAAGACTAACGAGCCTTCGGTTCTGCTGGCGGAGCGTCTGGTGAAGATGACGCCGGATCGTCTCAAGCGCGCCTTCTTCACGAACTCGGGATCCGAGGCGAACGACAGTGTCATTAAGATGGTGTGGTACTACAACAATGCACGGGGGCTGCACCAGAAGAAGAAGTTCATCTCCCGCACCAATGCGTATCATGGGATCACTCTTGCCTCAGGCAGTCTAACAGGTCTTCCTACCAACCAACGAGATTTCGATCTTCCATTCGTCCCCGTGCGACACGTCACCTGCCCGCACCACTACCGTTTTGCTGAACCGGGCGAGAGCGAAGAAGCGTTTGCAGATCGTCTTGCCGCCGAGCTGGAAGCGGTCATTCTGGAGGAGGGCCCCGAGACGGTGGCTGCATTCATCGGTGAGCCGCTGATGGGCGCGGGTGGTGTCCTGCCGCCTCCCGCAACCTATTGGGACAAGATCCAAGCTGTTTGCCGCAAGTACGACGTTCTGATCGTTGCTGATGAAGTGATCAACGGCTTCGGCCGCCTCGGGACTATGTTCGCGTGTGACTATTACGGAATCGATCCCGACATTATGGTATTGTCGAAACAGATCACGTCGTCCTATCAGCCTCTCGCGGCTGTGATGATAAGCCAGGAGCTTTATGACGGCATCGCCGACAATTCCCATAAGATCGGCACGTTCGGTCATGGCTTCACCGCATCCGGCCATCCGGTTCCTGCGGCGGTTGCGCTCGAGAATCTCGACATCATCGAAGAGAAGAACCTGGTCGAGAATGCGCGGCGCGTGGGCGAGGTGATGCAGGTCGAACTTCGCAAGCTGGCAGGTCGCCCCCTTGTTGGTGAGGTGCGTGGCGTCGGGTTGATCGCAGCTGTTGAGCTGGTGGCGGACAAGGCGACGAAGGCAAAGTTCGATCCCGTTGGCAAGATCGGTGCGCACGTCTTTTCACGCGCTCATGGGAATGGATTGATTATCCGAGCCATTGGTGATGTCATCGCGTTCTGCCCGCCACTGATCATCAATGAAGAGCAGGTCCACGACATGGTGAAGCGCTTCAAGCTCACGCTCGATGAAACGGTTCAGGAGTTGCTGAATAGGGATGTGGCATCCATGTAGCCGAAAGACATGCCGTCTGTTACATGCCGCCGATGAGAGCTTATGGGAGGGGAGTAGAATTCATCTCCTGTAAACCCCCACTGAATGATGGAGTTCGGATGCTGCCGGTTTCATGCTCATGACCGGCAACATCGGTTTGTTTCTCCAGAGTGCGACGTCAGTTGATGGCACTGAGCGGAAGCAGACCGAATGTCTCCTACGACCGCAATACCGGACGTTCTAAAGCCAGTTGCTCTCTTGTTTGAACCTCACTGACACAATCCCAAGACAGGAGTTCAATCCTCTGTCCGAAAATGCATCGACCAAGTGAGTTTGCTCGGGTTTGTCAGTCTTGGTGACGCACAGGAACGGGTGCAAGAGCGCGGGCGACGAGCGGAGCCTTAACGATCTGCTCACCATGCTGAGTGGAAGGCGCGTTGCCTTGTGAACACGTTCTCTGGTTCGGGGTTAGCTAACCGAACTCCTGAAGGAAGGGCACCCGCATGATCCCGATCTCACCGCTCTGGAGCCGAGCATCCCAAGCCGCATGTGCGACCCTGGAGGCAAGCCCCATCCATGTGCTCGTGGTTGAAGATGATCTCACGGTTCGCGCCGTGGCAGCCGAGGCCTTGGAGGAAGCCGGGTTCGTGGTTCTGATTGCTGCCAGTGCCGAAGAGGCCGAGATCATTCTCAGCCAGGAGATGATTGATGTCCTGTTTACGGACATCGATTTGGGTGGGCGCGACGGTTGTGACCTCGCCCATAGAGCGTTCAAAGCACAGCCTGATCTTCCGGTCGTTCTTGCTTCGGGCCGGTCACGGAGGTGTCACGCAGCGCGTATCCCCGTGGGTGCAGCGTTTCTCGCCAAGCCTTACCGTCTGTCGCATTTGATCGATGAAGTGCATCGTGCGGTACAGGGGGAATCAATTCCGTAGCCATTAGCCTCGGATCTCTATCAGCACGGCACGATCGCATTTCATCCAACGGAGATATCCATGCGCTTTGCTCTCACGATGCTTGCCGCCTCCTTCCTTCTGGCTTCTCCTTGCATTGCTCAGGTACCAGGCGAGGTCGAGGCGTGCCGCCTGTCGGGCCTGGCGGCTCTCAAGGAACGGTCACCCTCGCTTGAGCACCTGACCTTCGACGTGGAGTCGCTGGCGATCTCAAAGGCAGACACTCGGGTCGAGGATACACCGATCAAGATGGTGGTCATGGGCGAGGCTTACCTTCAGCGCGAGAAAAGCGACAAGCCGAACCGTTTCGTGTGCCTCGTCAGCGACAAGGGCAAGGTCGTTCTCACCTTCTTTACCGAGCAGTAGTTCCAACCGTACGCGTCCGACCGCTCAGCGCCATGCCGGCTACCGGCGTGCCAGGACGATCTCGGAGGTCTGCTGGGTGGGGCCGCCGGGCGTGAGATTGTCCGCAACGGTAATGCGCAACGTGCCCTGACCATCGTTCCTGATGACCATAGCGGCCTGCTTGTCGCCATTGACTGGGCGGGGCCACTCGATCCTGAGATTCACGGCATCGCCGCTGCGGGTGCCTGTCAACTGAGCGGGACCGATCCGAGAGCCCGTGTAGGTGCCATGATAGGTGCCGGAGCGGGGATCGTAAGCGAGGTCAACACCGATCGGGCGAGTGAAGATGAGAGCGGCGCGGCAGGTTCCCTGCGCGCTGATCCGGTTTTCGGCCGGGCTTCCGGTGACGGAGCAGGTTACCTGCCGGGGCTGAGAACTGCCCTCGCGCTGGACTTTGCCGGAACCGGACCAGGTGCCGCGAAAGCGCTCAAGAAAGTCGATCTCGGCGGCTTGAAGGGGATTGCACGTAAGCGCGGTGATAATGCACGACAGGGAGACGGCTGCGATCAGGTGGGGCGAGGCTGTGGTCATGCAAGCATTTCCCGTGATCTGCATCAACGCTAGGTCTCCGTGCGCGTTCCCAATACCGGCGAAGCAGGAATTGAGCCCGGACGGACTTCTTTCACTGGCAGATTCTGTAACGATCACTTGATCCGTGGCGTTCAATGTCGACGTGGAGATGATCGCCATGCGCCTCGTCCGAGCCCGGACCCAGGATCGTCGTGAACCAGCCGCAGGCAGCGGTCCTAAGCGCCGCAAGTGCCGGATCCGGCGCGGCGCCGGCGTCCGGCCTGACCCGCAGAGTCACTCCGTTGGCGAACTCGAAGCCGGAAATGTCGATGGCAAGCCCTTCTGCGTGGGACGAAAGCTTACCTGTTGTTGCACCATTCCGGTTGCGGCATTCGAAGCCGGGGCCGGTCCGGACAGCCTTGAGTTCCGTGTCCTTGATGCCGGCCACCAGGGGAGCGACCAGATCTCCCATCCAGTGCCCGAGTTGATCGGCAAAGCGGCAGGCCAGGATAGGCTCGTCCGTCAGGCGAACCGAGGATCCCTGCCGGGATGGCACCGGAACCGCCCTCAGCCGAACCGGGGCTTCGATCCGGCAGCGATCATCCGAACTTGGAGGCTGCTCCGCCGTCTCGATGTCAAAGCCCGCCGCTTTGAGTGCAGTTAGGCACATGGCGGGATCGGTTTGAGACGGTGCCGCAGCCTCGGTTAGGGGCTTCTCGGCTTGGGGAGCAGGCGTCTGTGCGGGAACGGCAGCATCACGGGGTCGCGGCGGGGGCAGAGGTGGATCCGGTTGGCCCGCTACAGTGCTGCTCCACAGCATAACCATTATCGCCAGTGCCTGTCGGTTCTTCACCATGCTCTCGCCTTGCTCTCAGAAGCAACGCAACGGTCACGCTTAGGGTTCAACCGATGCAGATTATTGCCGGGCTTCTGCAACAGATGGAAGGCGTTGTTTCTGCCGCTACGCTGAAACCGGCTCGAGAGCTGACAGTTGCCCTGACTAACGTATGTTGGCCTGACGCTCATGGTGCTGCGGCAGGCTGACGGGACAATCCAGGGAGAAAGCCGATGCCTCACGACGCCTCAGGCGACGTGCGCCTGCCCCATGTCGCTGACGTTTGCCCGGACGTCGCGACCTTCATGATCGCCAGAGCCTTCGCCGAGGTCTATCGCGATGTGCTTGTAGAACCTGTTCCTGAACCGCTCGCGGCAATTCTGCGGCAGATGGGCAGCAGTGAGGACCAATATGACCATGATGCAGCCTGAGGCGCATATCGCCCTGATCGTCGAGGACGATCCCGATGTTCGGGAACTCGCTGCGGCGCTGCTGGAGGAAACGACGCTCGACGTCGTGGAGGTTGAGAATGCTGAAGCAGCGCTGCATTGCCTCCAGGATCGGGGAGGGGAAGTGGCGATGATCTTTGCCGATATTCGCCTGCCCGGCACGATGGATGGCGTACAGCTTGCAAGGGCAGCCTGCACCCTATGGCCTACGATCCGGATCGTTCTGACGTCCGGTGCCGCAAGTGATCGGCCGGACGCATTGCCGGACTCCGTCACCTTCATACCGAAGCCGTGGCGCGGCCTCGACGTGCTGGTCGAGGCGGACAAGGCCATACGCGAACCGCAGCCGCCGGTGGCCTGAATAAGACCCTCTGAATCCATCAGGCCAACCGTTGTCCTCCTGGTTGAGGACGAGCCATTGGTACGGATGACTGCCGCCGATGACCTGGATGACGCCGGCTTCCGGGTGTTGGAGGCCAAGAACGCCGACGAGGCGCTGGTGGTGCTTGAGGCGCACTCTGACGAGGTACAGGTGCTGTTCGCGGATGTGAACATGCCGGGATCAATGGACGGCATGGCCTTGGCCGAGCGTGTCTACCAGCGCTGGCCGCATGTGCTGCTGCTGATCTCATCCGGCTACGCCCGACCGCATCCAGACGAGATCCCGGATCATGGCCGTTTCGTGCCCAAGCCGTATCGCGGTGAGACTCTCGTCCGGCGTATCACGGAGATGATGCGGACGCCGCGGCGATCGTAAGGTTCGGAAGGGCGTTTGCCTGTGGTGTGACGGAGATCCTCACCGACGGTTCAACACCAAGCTTCTCGTCGTGAGCGCATCACCCGTCGCGGCAAAGGCTGCCGTGTTGTCGAAGATGCACCAAGTTTCGACCCCCGCTGCGGCATCGCTCGCAATCCTCTCGGCAATGGCGGCGAGATATTCCGGTGTGTAGGCAGAGTAGTAGATCCTGGGAGAGCCGTGCAGGCGATAGTACGATAGGCTACGCCAGCCACCTGGCTCGTCCGCGCCTGACACCGGGGCCGGATCGGCTGCCACCCGGGCAATCCGAAGCTCGTCGAGCAGGCCCTCGACGTCCGGCGTGAACCAGGAGGCATGGCGCGGCTCGCAAACAAGGGGGCCTCCGACGCGGCCTCGCAACCCGCTCAGGAAGGTGTCAGCAACACCAACTTCGAACCTCAAGCTTGGAGGCAGTTGAACCAGCAGTGGACCCAGCTTGGGTCCGAGGCCGCTCACCTCCGACAGGAAGCAATCCAGCAGGCCATTAGTGTCGTTGAGACGGAGCTCGTGGGTGATGGCCTTCGGGACCTTCACGGCAAAGCGGAAACTCTCCGGCACCGACGCGGCCCAGCGCTCATAGGTGGTCGTTCGATGGGGGCGATAGAACGAGGAGTTGATTTCGACCGCGTTGAGGACGGCACTGTAGCGCTCCAGGTGGGATCCCGTGAGTGGAAAAGGGGCTGCGTGCTCCTTCGGAACGCTCCAGGCGGCCGTGCCGATCCGGACCATGGGAGTGGCTCCGTCTGTGATGGTACCGAGCCTGCGGGGCCTCGGGTGATCGGGATCATAAATGTCGTCCATATCCTCTCATCGATAAAGCTAACTTCCGTTCCGCCTTGATGGGGTTCATGGACAGCCCTTGATCGGTCGAACGGCCTTGCCGTGCCAACGCCGTCTGCCGAAAGGGCGTTCCGCCCATAGACCAATCCCCACAGACCAATACATTGAAACGCTAGCCACGAGCTTGCTTCCGACCTGGGCCGGAAGGTCGCCCTATGCTGAGATCATCATTTCAAACGTCACGAAATTGTTCGTGCATTTCGGCTCAGGAGATACGTCTTGGCCTTGCTTGGGGTCGCGGTCATCAACGGGCGGCGCTAGGCAGAACAGAGACGTCGCTATTTGAAATCACGGGTAGCCACCTTGATCGCCGGGACGCTCTCTCGAGCTTTCTCAGGGACGGCCGAGAAAGCTGCCGTCTCCGCCGATCCGATCCTCAGCCTGTCCCGGGTGCCGATCTTACTCTCGTCCCCGCGTCCGTACCTCAGACGTAACTCGCCGTCTCGGTCCGCAACTGAGCGCAGGAGGTCCGAGAGGTCGAGAAAGTGCTCGGCAATAAGGTGAGTGACGCCGCCTTCGCGCTGAAGCCGTCCCCGGCAGCCGATCATCCCGGACGAGAGGATCAGCCGCCGGTGCTTCTCGAACACAGTCGACCAGATCACGAGATTGGCGACATCAGTCTCGTCCTCGATCGTCATGAAGGTCACGCCCTTGGCCGAGCCAGGCTTCTGGCGCACAAGGACGAGGCCAGCCACGGTAACCCGCCGCCCGTCCCGAACTCGGTGTAGATCCTCGCAGGATCTGATCCGGCGTTCGGTCAACTCCTGTCTCAGGAAGGAAACGGGATGCCGGCGCAAGGTCAGGCCTTTCGAGCGGTAGTCCTCGACAACCTCCCTTCCTTCGGTCATCGGGACGAGCTCGACCTCCTGCTCATCAACTTCCGGTCTGATCATCCGGTCTCGCTCATCGGCGGCCGCGAACAGCGGCATGACCTCGTCCGAGAGGCCCTCGATGGTCCAGAGCGCGTCGCGTCGGTTGACGCCAAGAGAGCCGTAGGCGTCGCCTTCGGCCAGATGCTTCAGCGCTTTGACCGATATCCCGGCGCGACGCCAGAGATCCTCGATGGAGGCGAATGGCTGCTCGGTGCGGATAATCGGGATCAGTCCGCCATCCCCATTGGAGAGGCCATGCACCATCCTGAGACCGAGGCGGATGGCAAAGCGCCGAGGGTTTCGGGTCTGCTCCAGGGTACAGTCCCAGCGCGAGTGGTTGACGTCGACGGGACGCACCTCGATCCCATGAGCCTGCGCGTCCCGCACCAGTTGGGCGGGTGCATAGAAGCCCATCGGTTGCGAGTTCAGGATCGCGCAGCAGAACACGTCCGGATGGTGGCACTTCATCCAGGACGACGCATAGGCAATCTTGGCGAAGCTAGCCGCATGGCTCTCCGGAAAGCCGTAGGAGCCGAAGCCCTCGAGCTGCTTGAAGGTGCGCTCGGCAAAGGCCGCGTCGTAACCACGTGCGACCATGCCCGTGATCAGCTGCTCACGGAATCTGGACACGCCAGCCGTGAACTTGAAGGTCGCCATGGCACGGCGGAGCTGGTCGGCTTCGGACGGCGTAAACCCGGCGCACTCGATGGCCACCCGCATGGCCTGCTCCTGGAACAGCGGTACCCCCAGCGTCTTCTCCAACACGCGCCTGAGTTCGGGTCGCGGGTATTCGACCTCTTCGCGCTTTTCTCGCCGGCGCAGATAGGGATGCACCATGTCGCCCTGGATCGGGCCGGGGCGGACGATCGCCACCTGGATGACGATGTCGTAGAAGGTCTTCGGCTTCAGCCGCGGCAGCATCGCCATCTGGGCGCGGCTCTCGATCTGGAACGTGCCCACCGTATCTGCCTTCTGGATCATGGCGTAGGTTGCCTTGTCCTCACCCGGGATCGTGGCGATGTCGTAACTCTCACCCTTGTGCTCGCGCAGGAGATCGAAGGCACGCCGCATGCAGCCCAGCATGCCAAGACCCAGCACATCGACCTTCATGAACTTCAAGGTGTCGATGTCGTTCTTGTCCCATTCGATGACCTGACGATTCTCCATCGCGGCTGGCTCGATAGGGACCAAATCGTCGAGCCGATCCTGCGTGAGCACGAAGCCGCCCGGGTGCTGGGAGAGATGGCGCGGCGCCCCAATAAGCTCGGAAGCCAATTCCAGCGTCATCCGCAGGCGCGGATCGTCGAGGTTGAGGTTGAGCTCCTTGGCTTCCTTGTCGGAGACACCATCATTGCCCCAACCCCAGACGAGGCCGGCCAGTCCCGCCGTCACATCCTCGGGAACACCGAGGGCCTTGCCAACCTCGCGCACGGCGCCCCGGGCGCGGTAGCAGGAGACGACAGCGGTTAGTGCCGCCCTGTGCCGGTCATAGGTGTCATAGATCCACTGGATCACCTCCTCGCGGCGCTCATGCTCGAAATCGACATCGATGTCCGGCGGTTCGCGTCTTTCCTGCGAGACAAAGCGCTCAAAGAGCAGGTCGTGCTCGGTCGGGTTGATCGAGGTGATGCCGAGCACGAAGCAGACGGCGGAGTTCGCGGCCGAACCGCGTCCCTGGCATAGGATGCCACGCTCCTTGGCGAAGGAGACGATGGCATGGACCGTGAGGAAGTAAGAGGCGTAGTCGAGTTCCTCGATCAGCCGCAGTTCATGGCGACAAGTGGCGGCAACTACATCGGGGATGCCTTCGGGGTACCTGCGTCGCGCCCCCTCCCAGGTCAGGCGCTCCAGCTTCTCCTGCGCCGTCTCGCCATCTTCTGTCTCGGACGGGTACTGGTAGCGCAGCTCGTCGAGCGAGAAAGTGCAGCGGTCGAGGACTTCGCGAACGCGCCGGAACGCCTCGGGATGGAGCTCGAACAGCCGCTCCATCTCGGCGGGGTCCTTGAGGTAGCGGTCGGCATGACGCTCTAGCCTGTAGCCGGCCTCGTCGATGGTGCAGCCCTCCCGAATACAGGAGACGACGTCCTGCAAGCGGCGGCGGTCGGAATGGTGGTAGAGCACGTCGCCCATAGCGATGGTCGGCACCCGGGCGGCGTGCGACGCCTGCTCGATAGCATGCAGGCGCAGGTGCTCGTTGGGGGCAAAGCGCCGGATCAGCGCCATGTAGGCGCGGTTGCCGAAAGTACTTTTGAGACGTGCAAGGTTTTGGTCGAGGACGGCGTCTGCTTCATCGCCCAGCAGAATGGCAATGAGCCCCTCGCTCCAGGCGACCACATCATCCCAGACAAGATGGCACCGGCCCTTGCCGCCACGGCTCTTGCCAAGGCTGAGCAGCCGGCACAGCCTGGAATAGGCAGCGCGATCCGTTGGATAGACCAGGAGAGACGTGCCGTCGGTCAGATCAAGCCGGCATCCGACCACAAGGCGGACGCCTGTGTCCCGGGAGGCCTCGTAGGAACGCACAATGCCGGCCAGAGAGTTGCGGTCGGTGATGCCGAGTGCCGTGATGCCGAGGAGCTTGGCCTGCTCGAACAGCTCCAGCGGGCTTGAGGCACCGCACAGGAACGAGAAGTGGGTCGTGACCTGGAGCTCTGCGTACATGGGAGAGATAATCCTCTGTCAGGAGAAGAAGCCGTGCATCCACCAGCGTCCGCCCTCCGCAGTGGGCGCATCGCGGAAGATCCAGAAGCGACCACCTTGTTCGGTCTCGACGCGATAATAGTCTCGGGCCGCCAAGCCCTTGTCGCCGTTCCACCACTCCGACGTGATGCGCTCCGGCCCATCGGCCTTGGCGACATTGTGCCGGACCTTGCGCCAGACGAAGAAGCGGGGCGGGTGATCCGGCAGTAGGGCCGTTGCCACCACGGGCTCAGGCGGATCGAGCAGGCGCGTGGGCCGTGGTAGATTCTCGGGCCAGACCGAGCCCGTCGGCGGTGCAAGGGCCGGGATCCGGCGCGCCATCCGTTCGGGGACGAGGCTTTGGACGGGTGCGAGGCGATACACCTTCCTCATGCCGATGCGGGCACCAAGCCGATCAACAAGCTGGCCCATGTCCGCCTCGCTGGCGCCCTCCTCGCCAAGGTCACGAACTTGAGTTTGCGTCTCCGCGAGCGGCTCGACCTTACTCGCAATCAGGACGATCTCCTCGATGCCGAAGCCAGGATCGATGCTTTGCAGCCGCTCGTCGAAAAGCTTCGCGAGATGCGCCGCATCCCTGTTGGCTTTGGCCGTGCCAACCCGCAGGCAGACGCTCTTCTGATCGACGCGCTGGAACAGCAGGTCGAGACGGCGCACACCTTCACCACGGCGCTCCAGTTGCCGGCACAGATCCTTGGCAAGGCGCAGCAGCACGCTTTTGAGGTCCTCAAGCCGACCGATGGGCTCCGCGAAGGCACGAGACGCCGTCGGTGTTTCCTTGGGGATCAGCGGCGTGATCGGTTCGAACGCATGACCCAGCGCCTGATCGAGACGCAGCGCGACGTCACGCCCAAAGCGCCGGACGAGAGGGGCCCGCGGCATGGCGGCCAATTGACCGACCCGCTCGATGCCTAGCTTGTGCAGGGCAGTGAGCTTGTCGGCGGCAATGCGCAAACCGCGGATCGACAGGGTTGCCACGGCATCTACGGTGCGGCCCGTCGGTACGACACCGGCGGCTCCGTAGCGAGCCACTGCCCAAGCCGCCCCCGGGGCATCGGCGACCGCCGCTCTAGCGACGATGCCCTGTCGGGTCAGACGGCTGGTCAAATCAGCGAGAAGCTCTTCCTCGCTGCCAAAGAGATGCGCCACGCCGGCGATATCGATCCAGAGACCGTCTGGAGGGTCAGCCGCCACCACGGGCGAGTAGCCGATCGCCCAGCGGGTCAGCTCCCGCAAAGATGCCTCGTCCTCGTCCGGCGCGGCTTCAACCACATGCAGGTTCGGCACCAGGGCCTGTGCCTGGGCAAGTGCCATGCCGACATGCAGCCCTGTCTCCTGTGCAGCCGCGCAGGCGGCACGGACGACACGGCGTGATCCGACCGTGTGGACGGTCACGAGTGGCTCATGACGCGGCGGCCCGCTGGTCCGCCGCCTGATCCGATCGGTCGGCCAAGTCGGCAGGTAGAGCGAGACGACCCTTCGCATCGCAGGCCTCCAGTATCCAGGTGCGGGGTTCAGCGCCACGGCAGCGCAGGAGTTCGACCTGCCAGCGTTCCCGTCCGAGACCGGGTGCCGGCATGAGCTCAGAAGGGGCAGGCTCGATGCGCCAGCGGGTCACTGCGGCTGTCGGCAGATGGACCAGATCCTTCTCAGCCAATGTCCACCAGCGCCGGATGACGAGCGCGGTCACGCCCGTGGCTTCAGCCGCCAGTTGCAGACGGCGCGAGGCGATGAGGCTCATGCGCGTGACTTCACCGACGACGGCTGCCAGTCCCTTCTCGCGCAGGCCTTCCTCGATCAGCGGCAGGATCTCGCGCTCCCGCTCGGCCTCGGCATAGATGACGCGATCGGGATGCAGGCCGGCGTGCAGGAGGCCAGGCGCGAACAGGTCGCGACGGCTCAGGCACCAGAGCACGGGCCCCTTGAGACGGGCCGCGATCCCTGCGGTGAAGAGTGTGGTGCTGCCGGCGAACTCGGAGGCGAGGCCCGCCTCGATAATCTCGTGCAGCGCACCCCGGGCGAGGCCGCCGCCGGGCAGGTGCTCATCGAGAGCGCGAAGACCGAAAGCCAGAGGCTTGGTCTTGTGTGACCCGCCATTGAGCCGAGCTATCTGGAGCCGCAAATCGGCAAGCCTGTACTGTTGCCCGGGGTTCATGGAGTCCGTGCCGAAGCCAAATCTGTTGTTGACGATGTTCCTATTATGTTCTCATTCAAGGGTGAGTCAAATACACGCAGGAGTAGCTGTGAATTGCGAGGAGAAGAGTGTTGCAGAAGGTTCAGCAAAATGCCTGCTTCGATCATCTTTCTTGTGATCGGAGAAGGTGGCTACGCTGAGCTGGGAAAGGGCATAAATTGAAACGCACTGCCAGGATTCCAGCCCCGTCTCAAGGAAATTCTTCAATCCGACAACACCTCCGCTGCAATATTGGCAACACGTCTGCGGGACAGCTAGCACTCTATTCATCCGAATTTGTTCTAAGTTGACACGCGGATGGGGCAGCGGCTGATGTGATGCCGTGTGGGGGTTGTCTATGCGTATCGTTCCTGTCGCTCTTGCAATCGCAGTTTGTGCGGTTGGCTCATCGGTTCGAGCCGACTCATTTACGCTGTCCGGGGACACCCGTTGGATTGCTTTAGCGAGCCGGCAGAGCATTGATGAGGCGATTGGTATCGCCCGCGCCTACCGCTGGCGCTTTCCGACTGTCAGAGTCATGCAGGCGACGAACGGATGGTACGCGATTGTCGCCGGTCCCGAGCGGATCCCGAACCCACGGGCTTACAAGGAATCCTTGGTCCGCACCGGCGAAATTCCGAGCGATACGGTCATTACCAAGGGCCAGGGATACGTTGCCGAGATCTGGCGGCCCTCGATGTTCAAGCCTCTGATACAGGCAAAGTACGACGGCTCGAAACAGGTCAATCTGCGCTCCGGCGAACTGGTTCTCACCGTCTCGAGCCTTGCAAGCGGGAAGGAGAGCGGGCACTTTCCCGTTTTGTCCGGGTCTGCAAACGGCCGTCTGGCCTTCACGGCGCGCCTTGAGGAAAGCTCGAACGAGGTGCCAAACGCCGAGGTTGCCGTCGTACGCCTCGACCCCACCAGCTCAGAGCCGCAGGTGGTCTTTTCGTCCTTCTGGGGTGGCGCGCATTGCTGCACTGTGACCAAGATCGTCACGAAGGTCGGAACAGAGTGGCGCGTCGTCCCAGGCAAGACCATCGACGGGGACGGCGGCTACACCTTCGATGACATTGACGGGGATGGCGCCGCAGAGCTCCTGAGCGTCGACCAGACCTTCTTCTACACCTTCGCGCCGTATGCAGGATCCTGGGCACCCGAGAGCATTTCGAAGCTCTCCGGTGACCGTATCGTCGATGTGACAGCGCATCCAAGCTTCCGCACCTACATGCGCCAGGAACTCTACCGGATCGAGTATCTCGCCGGCCGGGAGCCGTACCTGTGGCGCTCGAACGGATTCCTCGCCGCTTGGGTGGCGACAAAAGCCATCGTGGGCGAGTTCGACGATGCCTGGAACCGGATGCAGCCCCTGTACGACCGGGGCACCGACTGGCCCCTGACAGAATGCACCGTGGCGAAGGTGGGCGGGTCCTGTCCGACCGGGAAGGAGCGCGCCATCACGTTCCCGGTGGCCTTGCGCAAGCACCTCGAGGAGGAGGGATATATCCCGAGGAGAGCCCCAGCCCATCAGCCGGAAAGTGTCGCGGTCGCGCGGCCCACGCCTGTCGCGCCGAGCCCGATTCCCAAGGAGGAGAAGCGTGCGTCCTCGGGGACAGGCTTCTTCGTCACCCGGGAGGGACATGTCGTCACGAACAACTACGTGATCGAGAACTGCTCTTCTGTCCAGATCAAGCCCTCCAACGGTTCGCCGCTTCCGGCAAGGATCCTGGCCCGGGACACGACCAACGACCTAGCATTGCTGAAGACAGACCAACCGACGGACAAGTTCGCAACTGTCCATTCAGGCGTTCGTCTTGGAGAAGCAGTCGCGGCCTTTGGCTTCCCGCTCAACAGCGTCTTGGCGAGCTCCGGCAACTTCACCATCGGCAACGTGACCGCACTGGCTGGAATCGGAGACGATAGCCGCTTTCTCCAGATCTCAACTCCGGTTCAGCCGGGGAATAGCGGTGGGCCCTTGCTGGACGAGAACGGCAATGTTGTCGGTGTGGTAACATCCAAGCTCAACGCCCTCAAGACAGTGGTTGCCATTGGAGACGTCCCTCAGAATGTGAACTTCGCGATCAAGGCAGGGGCGCTGGCCACGTTCCTGGAGAGCACCCGGGTCGAGGTTCCGGCTGCCTCTAGTGCGTCACACCTCTCGCCACCCGATCTGGCTGACGTAGCCAGCAGCATCAGCGTGTTCGTCAGATGTGAGTGAGAGGCTGGTTTATCAATCCGGCATGCGGTAGCAAACCCCACTAGACTCGAGCGAGTCTATCCCGTAGATGCCAGCTCGCCGTCTGGAGCTGAGCAAGGTGGGGACCGAGCAGGTCGTTGTCAAAATCGACGCTATCAAGAACCAAGTCCCGGCCATCAATCAGGTGATCGCGATCTACGACCCAGTGCATATGGCCTCATCATGTCCCAGGGTCTGGACACAACCATCCGAACGGCGAGGTTCCGTTTCCGACCCATAGAGAAAGTTGAACTTTAACCGCGAGCAATAACCCTGGGTCTTTTCGAGCGTATGGCATAGGCTCGCCACATGGGACTATTGACCTTCAGCATAAACATCACCCTGGACGGCTGCGTCGACCACCAGGAAGGAATAGCTGACGACGAGACGCACGCGTTCTTTACTCGCCTCTTGGACGAGGGCGGGGCGATGCTGTGGGGCCGCATCACCTACGAGATGATGGAGAGCTACTGGCCGGCGGTCGCTCGCGGCGACGTGGAGGCGCCCCCGGCGATATGCGAGTGGGCGGTCAAGCTGGAGGCCAAGCCGAAATACGTGGTGTCGTCGACGCGAAAGGACTTCCCGTGGACCAACAGTCACCACATCGCCGACGAGCTTCGAACAGGCGTGCAGAGGCTCAAGGACGCAACGCCGGCGGGCGTGCTCCTCGGTAGCGGCAAACTCGCGACCGAACTGGACCGCTTGGATCTGATCGACGAGTACAAGCTCCTCGTCCATCCAAGGATCGCTGGCCATGGTCCGACCCTGTATCAGGGCGGGCTGCCCAGCACGCGACGGCTTGAGCTGGTCTCGGCAAAGCCCCTCCGGAATGGCGCGCTCGCCATGCACTACCGGCGCGAACACTGACTTTGAGCAACCTCTCGGACAACTTGTGGACCTGCGCGTCGCGGGAGCGCCGCCAATTAGCCTTCCCCAAAATTCTCGCCGCAAGCCATTGATGGATATAGCACGCGCCACTCTCGATGCTCGGACGGTCTCAGAATTGCACACCTGCGACGTAAGAGCTTAGTCTGCTTCGGCACCTGACAGCCGACGTTCGCTGGGCGACCGGAAGGTGAAAGATTGACCCTAAGCAGACTTTCCTCATCCCGTCGTGGTACACGCGGCAGCACTCGCACTTATCAGCGTCCTTGTCGGCTGGTGAGGAAGCCGCACCCGCGGCGGCACGTCAGGTGATTGAACGGCTCAATCGAAGAAAGCCGTACGGCGTCTACGTGAGAGCGCCTTCTGCAACGTGTTCAAGCGGGCGGTCGGCGGCTCTCCCAAACGGTACCGTTTCGCTCGCACGGCGGACGGCAACGAAGATCGCATTGCCTGAGATGCGGCAGACTGGGGATGTCGTCGGCAGAGCCGTCCGACAGTCGCTGAGATCCCGGGCGCCAACCCTCGAGGAACCCGGGCGAGTATCACATTGCAGCGGGCTGTCGTCTTGCACGGGGTCAACAGGGCGTAGCCTGCACCGGTCACCGTCATGCCGGACTGGCAAGCCGTCACGCTCCGCCACGCTTCGACATGGGCCTACCTGCCGTCCCTAAGGAGAGGCTCGGCAGCTAGGCCGCCTATCTCCGAAGTGGTATGTTCTCATGATCGCGGGGTTTGTCTAGCTTGTACCCGCTTAACTCCTTCGCGTTGAACGTGAGAAGTTCACCATGGGGCAGACTCGGTTCGCGGACACGACGCTTCATATCAGTCGCTTGCAGCGTGTCGTGTCTCCCCCCGTCATCCCGGAAGTGTTTCTCGGCGATACGCGCCTCGTTGGGCGATGGCGGAACGAACCCTTCGAATATGATCTGCCACCCCTAAAGCATCACGTGCTCTCCGCGAAGTATGCCGGTGAGGGCCTTTCGTCCCTGAAGATCGGCCGCCGGACGATCTCCGCGCTCTCGATGGCGGGAACGATCACGCTCGCGCCGAGAGGCCATTCTGGGATCTGGCGGGCAGAGGGGGTGGTCGAGGTCTCGAACATCTTCCTGGGGCACGAGCGCCTCCTGGCGTGCGCGGATCAGGTTGGGAACGGGCGGGCGCCGGAGTTGCTCGACCGGGTCAACTTCAGCGACCCCAGGATGGTCACCATCATGACCTGGATCGACGAGGAGGTCAGGTCGGGAGGCGTCATATCGAACCTGTACATCGAGCACCTCCTAGACCTGGTGTGCCTCCAACTCATCAAGGATCACTCGGAAACCGCGATGCCGATCGTTTCCGGACCGCGCGGCCTGGCATCCTGGCAGGTCAAACGGGTCACAGATTACATGCGCGACAATCTCGCCGAGAACATCAAGCTCCAGGAACTGGCGGATATCGTCAACCTGAGCCGCTTTCACTTCTGCACGGCCTTTCGTATTGCCACAGGGCATACACCCCACGGATGGATGACCCGCCAGCGGATCGCTTATGCCAAACGGCTCCTGCGGGATCCGGCAATGCACATCACCGATATTGCTCTCATCGTTGGCTACGGAACACCGTCCTCGTTCTCGGCGAACTTCCGGAAAGTGGCCGGCCTGACCCCGAGTGAGTTCCGGCGCCGGCTCTGAGAACTCCGCCTCGGGCGCAACAGCCATCTCACTCCCACGATCCCGAGCCTCTTCCGAAGCCGCTTCCCAAAGGTCGAGGTCCCGGCTCACATCTTTGTTACCCATTCACCGCAATATTCGGACAGTCGTCGCAACATCGCGACGGCCCGACCGGCACCGAACGATCATTCTCCCGCTCGCGGGCAACGAAAGGACCCCGCAAGCCGAACAAGACCTGTCGCGTAGTTCCTCACGTTTCAATGCGTTCTTCCGGGTAAGGCCGGCACACCGATCAGGAGCCGCATGACCATGTCTGACCATGATAGAATCCCCTTGCGCCAGGCACGACCCATGGCAGAAAAAGGCGCAGCCGGAAGTAGGCTGTCCCGCCGCTCGGTCCTACAAATGGCCGGAGGAGCGGCTTCCCTTGCCGCAGCTTCCGTAGCGACCACGCAAACCGCCTCCTCGGACGGCCCGCCAGCCACGTCCACGACGCGTGTCCGGCTGGTCGTCAACGGCAGCGCACGGGAACTCGAGCTCGATCTTCGGCAATCGCTCCTCGACGTCCTTCGGGAGAGGCTCGACCTCACAGGGACCAAGAAGGGCTGCAACCAGGGCGCTTGCGGTGCCTGCACCGTGCTCGTCAACGGACGGCGCGTAACCTCTTGCCTGACGCTGGCCGTCATGCACGACGGTGCCGAGATCACTACAATCGAGGGCTTGGCAAGGGGCGATGAGCTCCATCCGCTCCAGGCTGCCTTCATTGAGCACGACGGGTTCCAGTGCGGCTTCTGCACGCCCGGCCAGATCATGTCGGGTGTCGCCTGCATCGCCGAGGGGCACGCCACTTCGCCCGAGCAGATCCAGTTCTGGATGAGCGGCAACATCTGCCGCTGCGCCGCCTATCCCGGGATCGTCGCGGCTGTTGCCGACGCAGCAGGGAGGACCTGACGATGCTTCCTTTCAGCTTCGAGAAGGTGCGGACCGAGCAAGACGCGATCCGCGCGGCCGCGGCGGGCGCCCGCTACATCGCAGGCGGCACCACACTCATCGATCTCATGCGTGACGAGGTCGAGCGTCCTGAGCGTCTGGTCGACATCAATGCCCTGCCGATGGCCGACATCCGCGCCGATGGATCCGATCTCGTGATCGGCGCACTCGCCCGGATGAGCGATGTCGCGGCCCATCCGGAGACGAAGCGCCTTCAGCCCCTAATCGCCGAGTCCCTGATTGAAGGAGCCTCGCCGCAGCTTCGCAACATGGCCTCGATGGGGGGCAACCTGTTGCAGCGCGTGCGCTGTCCGTACTTTCGGATGCTGGACGCGGCCTGCAACAAGCGCGATCCCGGCTCGGGCTGTTCGGCGATCGAAGGCCTCAATGCCGGGCACGCCATACTCGGGACCAGCGACCATTGCGTCGCTACACATCCGTCGGATGTGGCCGTTGCCCTGGTCGCGCTCGGTGCCACGATGCGGGTGCGAGGTCCCCAGGGCGAGCGCACCTTCCCAGTCGAGGAGCTCTTCCGGCTCCCTGGAGACACGCCGCATCTCGAGCACACCCTGCGCCCCGGCGAGCTGATCGTCGAGATTCGGGTGCCGGGCGGACCGTACGCCCGGCAGGCCCGCTATCTCAAGGTTCGTGACCGTGCCTCCTACGAGTTCGCGCTCGTCTCGGCCGCCGTGGCCCTGGAGACGGAAGGCGACACCATCCGCCAGGCCCGTGTCGCGGTGGGCGGCGTCGGCACGCGCCCGTGGCGCATGCGTGCGGTGGAGGAGGCGCTCAGGGGCAAGGCCACGGACCGCAATGCCTTCGAGGCTGCGGCTCACCTCGCTCTGGAGGGAACTCGGCCGCTTTCGCATAACCACTACAAGGTCGAGCTGCTGCCGCGGACCATCGTTCGCGCGCTCGAGATGGCGGGAGGAACAGCATGACCATTACCCTGATTGGGAAACCAGTAACCCGCGTCGACGGGCGGGCCAAGGTCACAGGCGCTGCGCGGTACGCAGCCGACTTCAATCAGCACGCCCAGCTCCATGCCGTGATCGTCAGTGCGACTGCCGGCCTCGGCCGGGTGACGGCGGTGGGCGAAGCACCTGTGAGGGCCATGCCGGGTGTCGTGGAGATCATCAGTCACCTCAATGCCCCTCGATTGGCCTACGGCCCTCACAAGGCGTTCATCGATCCGGAGGTCGGGGAGCGGCTGCATGTCCTTCAGGACGATCAGGTCCGGTTCTACGGCCAGCCCGTTGCAGTCGTCGTGGCCGATACGCTCGACCACGCGGAGCGTGCCGCTAACGCGCTGCACGTCAGCTATGCGGCCGAGCGGCCGGTCGTCGATCCGCGCGATCCGAAGGCGCAGGCGGTCGAACCATCCGGCTCCAGGGGCCATTCCCACGCGGCCCGCGGGGATGCGGATCAGGCGCTGGCAGATGCCCCCGTGAAGGTCGACGTGACCTATGACATGGCACGCGAGAACCACAATCCCATGGAGCCGCACGCGGTCGTCGCCGCCTGGGATGGCGACAGGCTCACACTGTGGAGCAAGAGCCAGTTCGTCGTGAACGAACAGGCGGAGATCGCAGCGATCTTCGGCCTACCGGTCCAGAACGTGCAGGTGAACTGCCCGTTCATCGGCGGAGCCTTCGGGACATCCCTGCGGACATGGCCGCACGTGACCCTCGTGGCGATGGCAGCCCGTCAGGTCGGGCGCCCCGTCAAACTTGTCCTGAATCGCAGACAGATGTTCTTCACCACCGGACATCGGCCGCGCACCCTGCAACGCATCGCCATCGGGGCAACCCGGGACGGCAGGCTCACGGGCATCATCCACGAGGGCAATGGCGAGACGAGCCGTTACGAGGAGTTCACCGAGGCACTGCTCTCCGCCACGAGCTACATGTACTCGTGCCCCAACGTGCGGACGAGCTACCGGCTGACGCCGCTCGATATCGGGACGCCCAACCACATGCGGGGGCCGGGCGAGTCGAGCGGGATGTTCGCCCTCGAATCCGCGCTCGACGAACTCTCCTACGCGCTGGACATCGACCCGATCGAACTGCGCCGCCGCAACGAGCCGACTATGGACGAGGGCGAGAACAAGCCGTTCTCCAGCCGCTCCCTGGTGCAGTGCTACGAGCGGGGAGCCGAGCGCTTCGGCTGGGCCCAGCGCACTCCGGCGCCCCGCTCCATGCGGGACGGCCGCCTGCTGGTGGGCATGGGTGTTGCCTCAGCCACCTACCCGGTCTGGTACCTTCCCACGAGCGCCCGTGTCCGGCTGCATGCGGACGGCACCGCCGCGGTCGAGGTCGCGGCAAGCGACATGGGGCCGGGCACCTACACCTCGATGACGCAGGTGGCGGCCGAGACCCTCGGCATCCCGGTCGAACAGGTCCGCGTCAGCATCGGGCGCTCGGACTTCCCCCCAGCGCCCCCGCATGGCGGCTCGATGACCATGGCCTCGGTCGGCTCGGCGGTCCGCGCCGCCTGTCTCGCAGCGCGGGACGAGGTGGCGCGCCGTGCGATCGCCGACCAGCGCTCACCGGTGTTCGGCGCAGCCCTGGAGAGCGTCGAGTGGGTCGGCGGAAACGTCCGCCGGCTTGGGGACGCCTCGGCGGGACAGCCCTATCGCGACATCCTCGCGGGCAGCGGGCAGCCAATCGAAGCGCATGCCGCGAACCACCGCGATCCCGAGGCCGCCCGGCGCTACTCGATGCACTCGTTCGGGGCCGTGTTCGCCGAGGTGGCGATCGACCCGGACGTCGGCACGATCCGGGTGCGGCGGGCCCTCGGCGCCTACGGGGCGGGCCGCATCGTCAATCCGCTCCTGGCCTCAAGTCAGTGCACTGGCGGCATGATCGGCGGCATCGGTATGGCCCTGATGGAGCAGACGGCCCTCGATGCGCGGGATGGACGTCCGGTCAATGCTCACATGGCCGACTACCTCATGCCGGTGAACCTGGACATCGGGCAACTCGAGGCTCTGTTCGTCGACGAGGACGATCCGCACGTCAACACGCTCGGGGTGAAGGGACTGGGCGAGATAGCCCTCGTCGGAATGGCGCCTGCGATCGCCAACGCGATCCATCATGCGACGGGCAAGCGTGTTTGTCACCTGCCGATCCGCATTGAGGACGTTCTGACAGCCTAGGGTGGCAAGGGGAAATGGGTAGCCAAGCGATCCGGGACACCTAATCCCAAGCTCATACGCTTTGCCTGCCTGGTCCTGCCCATGGGCGAACTCGTGATCGATTGCGACGTTGCTCGTCCTAAGGGCTCGTGTATGCCCATAGTGGGTCGATAGTGCAGCACGGCCCCGTGCAGGTGAGGGCTCCGTACAAGGCCGCGCTGCTGAGCATGCCACGGAGGGCGGTCTCATGTTCTGCCCCTACGGCCGAGATTGTCCATCCCAAGGTGCATGCCCAATCCAGGTCATAGCGCGATCCCGCATGGAAAGCGGCGGACCCGCCGGTGCGAATGGGCAGCTTTGCCCCACAGCGGCTAGGCCGCCTTGCGACAAGCCTCGCCGATAGTCTCGCTGATCTGCCGGCGCACGTCCTCGATGGCCTGCTCGCGGGCTTCCGGTCCGAAAGCCAGTTTCTCTGCTCGCAGGAAGATCACGTCGGTGATGCCCATGAAAGCGAGAAGGTTGCGCAGATGTGGCTCTTGCGAGTCCATCGGCTGGGCGGGGCCCTCGCTGTAGAGGCCGCCGCGGCTCTCGACCACGAAAGCACGCTTGCCCTTAAGCAGACCCTCGGGACCGCTCTCGCTGTAGCTGAACGTGATGCCGGCCCGCAGCACGTGGTCGAACCAGGCCTTCAGGGTTGAGGGCATACCGAAGTTGTACATGGGCGCCCCGATGATGAGCGTATCGGCTGCTTTGAGCTCGGCGATCAGCCCATCCGAGAGGGATGGGGCGGCAGCTTGAGCCGAATTGCTGAGCTCCCCTCCGCGCAGCGCCGTGGCGGAGTCGATGGTCAGGTGCGGAACGGGATCGCGGCCGAGATCCCGGGCGATGACCCGCAGGGCGGGATCATGGGATCGCAGGCGGGCGACGGTTTCCGCGACAAGCTGGCTGGACACGGAGGCTTCTCCGAGCGCGCTGCTGGTGATCACGAGAGCTGTGGACATGAGACAATCCTTCCAAGGGTTCTGGTCCTTGCGGTACGACCGAGGTAATGGTTCATCGGATGCAGCAGAAGGCGCATATTCGGCACCATGCTGTTGCCAACGGAGGAACACTGCTGTGACCGAGCTGGAGGAGCTGAGGACTTTCGTGGAGGTCATCGAGAGCGGCGGCCTCAACCGTGCCGCAGCTCGCCTGGCAGTCTCGAAGTCCATCATCAGTCGGCGGATCACGCGTCTCGAGACGGATCTCGGCACCCGGCTCCTCAGCCGCAGCACGCGCGGAATCATCCCGACCGAGGCCGGCATCGAGTTCAAGGCACGGTGCGACCGGATCCTTGCGGAACTGGACGAAGCACGCGATGCGGTGGCGCAGCAGGGGCGATCCGTGCGTGGGCGACTGCGCCTGTCCGCACCGCTGGCGTTTGGCGTGCGGCACCTGGCGCCGGTCCTGGCGGACCTCGCCTCAGCCCACCCTGATCTTGAGATTGACGTGTCCTACACCGACCGTGTGGTCGACCTAATCGGCGAGCGGTTCGATGCTGCGGTCCGTATCGGCTCCCTCAGGGACTCCAGCCTCGTCGTCCGCAAAATAGCGCCCGTTCACGCGGTACTGGTAGCAAGTCCCGGCTACCTGGCCCGTCATGGGCGGCCGAGGACACCGCAGGATCTCGTTGGCCACGAATGCCTGATCTACACGGGAAGCTTGGTGCCCGAGTGGAGTTTCCTGTCGGGCAAGCGCCGGATCTCGATCCGACCTGAGGGACGACTGAGGTCGGACAGCGGGGAGGCCATTCTCCAATGGGCGATCGCGGGCATCGGGATCGCGGACTCTCCATCGTTCCTGGTTTCCGACGCGATTGAGAGTGGTGCCCTCGAACCCCTTCTGCTGAGTTATCCCAGGCCCGAATACGGCCTCCACGTCGTGCGCCCGCCAGGCTCCCACGTCCCGGGCAAGGTCCGGGTTCTGATCGACACGCTCGTCGAACGCTTCGGAGGCACGCCTGACTGGGATCGCTGCCTGGCCGCGCGGAGCAAACCTTTAGACCTTCGATGAGAGATCCGTAGCCGCGCTACGAGTGCAGTTACCGCTAATTGTCAGGCGAAACGTGGATGAGCCATTCCTGCCTTCCGTTCAAACCTGGAAGGTCTGCCGGGATCGTGGCCAAACGGCGGGTTCTAATCTAGGATCAGGAACGCTGAAGTTTGGATGTCCTGGCCTTGTGGAATCCGCATCTCGCATGTGGGATTGCCAATGAGAGACCGTCCATGACCGCTACGCCGACAGACCACGGAGCGCTCCACCACCACGCCCGGCGAATGGGCGGACGTGACCCTCACGAGGCTCATCGCGCCGCCACCCCACTTGAGCTGCTGTTCGACCTGATGTTCGTCGTCAGCTTCGGGCTTGCGGCTTCCCAACTCGCCCATGCGCTGGCAGAAGCCCACTACGCCACCGCCCTGACCGGCTTTGCCTTCGCGAGCTTCTGCATCTGCTGGGCCTGGGTCAATTTCTCCTGGTTCGCCTCGGCGTACGATACCGACGACTGGGTCTTCCGTCTCACAACTATGGTGCAGATGATCGGCGTGCTGGTCCTTGCCCTCGGCCTGCCGCGCATGTTTGCCTCCATTGAGCATGGCGGACACCTGGACAACTCGGCCATGGTGCTCGGCTATGTGATCATGCGGATCGCCATGGTGTTCCAGTGGCTGCGGGCGGCCAGGCAGGATCCAGTCAGGCGCCGCGCCTGCGCAACCTATGCCGCGGTTATCTCAATTGCCCAACTCGGCTGGGTGACACTAATCCTTTTCAACCTTTCGCTTGGCGTGACCCTCATCTTCGCCTCGATGCTCGCGCTGGTGGAACTGGCGGGTCCTTTCATTGCCGAGCGCTGGGATGGCGGTACACCCTGGCACGCCCATCATATTGTCGAGCGCCACGGCCTGTTCGCAATCATTGCCCTTGGTGAGGGCGTCGTTGGCACACTCGCGACCCTTTCGGCCGTGGTCGAGGGCCACGGCTGGACCGTGGATGCGGCGCTTGTCTGTATCGCTGGCATCGGGCTCACCTTCGGCATGTGGTGGGTCTACTACATCCTGCCGTCCGCTCCGATGCTCCATGCCCATCGCAACCGGGCTTTAGTGTGGGGCTATGGCCAAATGGTGATCGTCACCGCCATCGTGGCGACGGGTGCCGGCCTGCACGTCGCAGCGTACTTCATCGAGCACAAGGCCCATATCAGCGCGCACGCCACGGTGCTGACCGTCGCCATTCCGGTCAGCGTCTTTCTCGGGGCGGTCTATGCACTCTACACCTACCTCGTCGACCGATTCGATCCGTTTCACGCCTGGCTGCTGGTCGGGACTGGTGCTGCTGTCTTAGTCGCGGTTGTCGCGGCGTTGGCCGGCGTCGACATGGCGATCTGCCTTGTCATCCTGATGCTCGCGCCGGTGGTCACGATTGTCGGATATGAAGTGCTGGGACACCACCATCAGGCAGAGGTCCTTGCGAACGAAGATGCAGCCCCTCCAGTGGCACACCCGCGCATGCACGAGGGCTCCCCCTTACTTCATCCCCATAGAAAATAGTGGTTCTGGTCGCCACCATCAGTGTTGAATGGATGATGTTGCTTTAGCTGGATGCTAATCGGCAACCGAAGGTCTGCACATAGCACGGAGCCGAAGTAAGCCGAATGTCTGGTTGCGTAGGGTCAGCGGACGTTCCTGAAAGCTGGGTATGGTCGCTGGATGACCCTGGCTGTGTCAAAACGCGGTCGATGATATGATCGCCCAGCCTTGTTTGGGGGATCCGATGAGACGCTTTGTTGAAGGCGTGGATCGCAGCCAGACCACCCTGTTTCCCGAAAGCCTGGACGACTGGGT
>NZ_JACXAB010000025.1 GCF_014699075.1 Microvirga sp.
TCCGGCGACACGGTCACCCCGACCCGCGGTTCGGCCGTTCCGACCACCCGCCCGGGCCGTCCGCGGGAAACCGACGGGGGCATGGAGCCCCAGCCGCAGGCTTAAAAACGCCAGTATCTGTGAAGTCCAGGAACGCCCGCTCTCCCAGCGGGCGTTCTTTTTTGTTTACCTCGAAGTACTAATACTACACATGAGCAAGGCGTAAGGTTTGTAACAATCGCTTATCACTTGTGATGCGCAGATTGGCCTCCATGCCTTGACCGGAGTGGGGGAGGTTGCTTTGAAAAAGCCAAAGCGCGGATCGGCGCCGACGAATGCGGAGACAAGGCACGTGCGGAAATACTTCGGAACTGACGGCATTCGGGGCCGCGCCAACGGCATCATCACGCCGGACCTCGCTCTGAGGGTCGGGCAGGCCGCAGGCCTCATGTTCCAGCAGCGCGGCGATTACCGCCACCGGGTCGTGATCGGCAAGGATACGCGGCTGTCCGGCTACATGATCGAGTCGGCCCTTCAGGCGGGCTTCACCTCGGTGGGCATGGATGTCCTCCTGCTTGGCCCAATCCCGACCCCTGCGGTCGCCATGCTGACCCGCTCCATGCGCTGCGACCTCGGCGTGATGATCTCGGCCTCGCACAATCCTTACGAGGATAACGGCATCAAGCTGTTCGGCCCGGACGGGTTCAAGCTCAGCGACGACATGGAGCTTCAGATCGAGGCTCTGATCGATTCCGATCTGACCCGCCGCCTCTCCGGCTCCGCCACGCTCGGCCGCGCCAAGCGCATCGAGAGCGTTCAGGCCCGCTATATCGAGTTCGCCAAGCGCACCCTGCCGCGCCAGACCGATCTGGAAGGCATGCGGGTCGTGATCGATTGCGCCAACGGCGCCGGCTACAAGGTGGCTCCGGAAGCCCTGTGGGAGCTGGGCGCCGAGGTGATGTCGATTGGCGTGGAGCCCAACGGCTTCAACATCAATCACGATGTGGGCTCCACCGCCCCCGATGCCCTGATCCAGAAGGTGCGCGAACTGCGGGCCGATATCGGCATCGCCCTGGACGGCGATGCGGACCGGGTGCTGATCGTCGACGAGAAGGGCCAGAAGGTTGACGGCGACCAGCTCATGGCCGTGGTCGCCCGCTCGTGGAAGGACGACGGTCGCCTGTCGCAGCCTGGCATCGTCGCGACCATCATGTCGAATCTCGGCCTGGAGCGTTTCTTAAGCGGCATGGGCCTCGGCCTCGTGCGCACGGCGGTGGGTGATCGCTATGTGCTCGAGCACATGCGGGCCCACGGCTTCAACCTCGGCGGCGAGCAGTCCGGCCACATCATCATGTCCGACTATACCACCACAGGCGACGGCCTCATCGCGGCCCTGCAGCTGCTCGCGGTGGTGAAAAGCCTCGGCAAGCCGGTCTCCGAGGTCTGCCATTGCTTCGAGCCCCTGCCGCAGGTGCTCAAGAACGTGCGCTTCAAGGCCGGCAAGCCGCTCCAGGACGCGTCGGTCATCAAGGCCATCGAGGCAGGACGCGAGACCCTTGGGCAAGCAGGCCGCCTCGTGATCCGCCCCTCCGGCACCGAGCCTGTCATCCGCGTGATGGGCGAGGGCGACAACGAGGATGTCGTCAACCGCGTGGTGGACGATGTGGTGGCTGCTGTGACTCAAGCGGCCTCCAAGGTCGCTGCTTAGAAAGACACTTCCTTCGAAGCTTCAAACAAAAGGCCCCGGCGATCACCTCGCCGGGGCCTTTTGTTTAGCGCAACTCCCTCTCCCGGGGGGGTGAGGGCAGGTCGGTGCCGAATATGGTGCCAAGCGATCCTTACCGCAGCGGCGATGGCATTGCCGGGCTGTTGACCGTCATACCCCCACCCCTGCCCCTCTCCCATACGGGAGAGGGAGCGCTCTGCTGGTTTAAGCCTTAGTCACTCCGCCGGGTGGGCCGGAGGGACCTCCTTCGTCCGCGACGGCAGATCCTCGCCATGGGCCCGCAATCCCGTCTGCGCGCGCAAGCGATCGATCATCTCGCCCACATACGTCGAAGGCTTGGTGAAGCCGCCGATGAGCAGATAGATCGAGGGCACCACCAGCATGGTCAGGATCGTCGAGACCGTCACGCCGCCCACGATCACCGTACCGATGGCATTGCGCGCCTCCGCGCCGGCGCCCGTCGACCAGGCGAGCGGAATGGCGCCGCCGATCATGGCGATCGACGTCATCAGAATCGGCCGCAGGCGCAGGACCGACGCTTCGAGAACCGCATCCCTGACCGAGTATCCGCGTTCGCGCAGCTGGTTCGAGAATTCGACGATCAGGATGCCGTTCTTCGTCATGAGGCCGATGAGCAGGATCATGCCGATCTGGCTGTAGATGTTGAGCGTCTGTCCCGTGACGAACAGCGCCAGCAACCCGCCCGTCACCGCGAGCGGAACGGTGAGCATGATGATGAACGGGTTGATCCAGCTCTCGAACTGCGCTGCCAGCACCAGGAACACCACGAGCAGCGCCATGGCGAAGGTCACATAGATCGCCCCGGTGGAGTCGAGGAAGTCCCTGGACTGGCCCGTATAGCCGATGCGCACCTCCGCCGGGAGGTTGTCGCGCACGATCTGCTGGAGGATCTCCAGGCCTTCGCCGATGGACACGCCCGGCGTCAGCGAGGATTGGATCGTGATCGAGCGCAGGCGGTCGAACCGGTTCAGGGCCTGGGGAGCCGCCGATTCCGTAAGGGTCACGAAGGACGACAGAGGAACCAGCTCGCTGTTGGCGGCCCGGATGAACGTGTTGGTGAGATCGTTCGGCGTTGCGCGGTCTTGCGCACGGGCCCGCATGATCACCGGATACTCGTCACCGCGGCTGACGAAGGTCGAGACTTCGGTCTCGCCGAACATCAGCTGGAGCGTGCGGCCGATATCCTCCACCGAGACGCCGAGATCGGCGGCGCGCTGCCGGTCGATCTGCACGCGGATGTCGGGCTGCGACTCGCGGTAGTTGGAATCCATGTTGACGAACTTGCCCGTCTCCTGAGCCTTCTGCATGACGATGTCGCGCCAGCCCCGGATCGTCTCGTAATCGGGACCGCCGAGCACGAACTGGATCGGCTGGCCGAAGCCGCCGGCGCCGCCGAAGGCCGGCGGGTTGACCACGGACACGCGCGCGCCGGGGAAGTTCGACACCTTCGGCGTCAGTTCACGCACGATGTCCTGCTGAGTCTTGGTGCGTTCCTCCCAGGGGACGAGGCGCACGATCACGATGCCTTCATTGACCGGGGAGGGGCGGGCGAAGCCCGGCGCGACCTGGCTCAGCATGGAGCCGATGACGCCTTGCTCCTGCAGGGGCAGGATGGCCTTCTCGACTTCTTTCACCCGGTCGCGAGTATAGTCGAGGCTTGCGCCTTCCGGGGCCTGGAGCCTGACGATGATGGCGCCGCGATCCTCCTGCGGGGCGAATTCCTTCGGCAGGGACTGGAACAGGCCGTAGGCCGAGAGCGACACCAGGAATCCAACGAAGAGAATGACAACGGGAATTCGCAGCGCGCGGGAGAGCAGCCAACGGTAGCCATTGTTCATCTTCTCGAAGACCGGCTCGGTCATGCGCTGGATGCGGCCATGCGCCGGAACCATCAGCTTGGAGCACATCATCGGCGTGAGGGTTCTGGCCACGACCCCCGAGAAGAAGATGGCGGCCGCAAGCGTGATGCCGAATTCGCGGAAGAGCTTGCCGGTGTTGCCCGTCATGAACGCAAGCGGCACGAACACCGCCATCAGGGTGGCGGTCGTCGCGATCACCGCGAAGCCGATCTCGCGCGCGCCGTCGAAGGAGGCGAGCAGCGGCGGCTGCCCTTCCTCGATGCGCCGGTGCACGTTCTCGATCTCCACGATGGCGTCATCCACCACGATGCCGATGGCGAGCACGATGGCGAGCAGGGTCAGCACATTGATGGAGGCGCCGAAGAAGGCCATCACCATGAAGGCTGCGGTAATGGAGACCGGGATCGCCACCATGGCCACGATGGTCGAGCGCCAGTCGCGCAGGAAGACCAGGATCACGAGGATCACCAGCGCCACGCCCTCCAGAAGGGTTTTCAGCACGCCGTCGATGGAGGCGCGGATGAACTGGCTTTCGTCATAAGCGACTTCGGCAACGGTGCCGGGCGGAAGCGACGACTTGAGTTCCTCCAATTCCTTGCGCACGCCCTCGACGACGGAGAGCGTGTTGGCGGTCGATTGGCGCACGACGCCCATGCCGATGGCGGTCTCGCCCGACTGGTAGAACTCGAAGCGCGTGTCCTCCGCGCCGACTTCGACCTGAGCGACCTCGCCGAGCCGGACCAGATAGCCGTTCTTGTTGGTGACGATCACCTGGGAGAATTCCTCAGGAGTCGCGAGGCGGGAATCCGTCTTGACGGTGAACTCACGCTGCGAGGACTCGATCCGGCCGCCGGGAAGCTCCACGTTCTGGCGCTTGATGGCCGTCTCCAGATCCTGCACCGTCAGGCCGCGTGCAGCCAGCGCCGGCCTGTCGACCCAGACCCGCATGGCAAAGCGCCGCTCGCCGCTCAAGTTCACATTGGCGACGCCCGGAACGGTCGACAGGCGATCCACATAGACGCGCTTGAGGAAGTCGCTGAGCTCGAGGGCATCGAGGGTCGTGGAGGTGACGCCGACCCACAGAATGGCCGAGGCGTTCGCGTCGACCTTTCGCACCACCGGTGTGTCGGCGCCGTCCGGCAGGCGCCCGGTCACGCGGGATACCGCATCGCGCACGTCCGATGTGGCGGCTTCCGGTTCGCGGGACACCTCGAACTCGATGGACACCGAGGAGCGGTCGTTCTGGCTCTGCGACGTGATCTGGCGGATGCCCTCGATGCCGGCGATCGCGCCCTCGATGATCTCCGTCACCCGGCTCTCGATCACCTCGTTCGAAGCACCGCGATAGACGGTGGACACCGACACGACAGGGCGGTCGACCTGCGGATATTCGCGAACCGGCAGGTTCATGAGCGCGGCCAGGCCACCCACGATCAGCAGCAGGCTGACCACGACGGCGAAAACGGGACGGCGGATGAAGAGGTCTGAAACCTGCATGGCTTTATTCGATCCCGTTAGGGTCAAGTCTTTTGAGAAGTCGAAGCTCAGTGTCATCCCCGGCGAGCGTCAGCGAGGGAAGGGGATCCACGATCAAGCGCGGAGCTATGGATTCCCTTCCCCTCCGCTGCGCTCCGGCCGGGAATGACACCGAGTGCATGTTACTTCCGCTCGGCCGCCTGCGCGCTGCCGATGGCCTGCGGCACGTTCAGCGACGAGCGGGAGGGCTGCTCGCGGTTGGCAGCCGGAACAGGCGCGGCAGGCGCGCCGGAGCCCACCGGGCGGGCGATGACTTCGGCGCCGGGCCGCACGCGCTGAACACCCAGCACGACGATTGTCTCGCCAGCCTTGAGCCCGTCCATCACCTCCACCTTGCCGCCCTGGCGCTGGCCGATGGTGATGACGCGACGCTCGACCTTGTTGTCCTTGACCGGGTAAACGACGTGACGAAGGCCTTCGCTGACGACGGCCTCTTCCGGCACCACGACGGCGTCGTCCTTCGTGGATACTTCCAGGGACACGGACAGGAACATGCCGGGCTTCAGGGCCTCATCCTGGTTGTCGAATTCGGCCGTCAGGCGCGCCGTGCGGGTGGTCTGGTCGACCCGGGGATCGATGGTCGCGACCGTGCCCTTGAAGGTTCGGCCGCGATAGGCCGCAGACATGGCGTTGACCGTCTGGCCCGGCTTGAGGCGCCCCAGAAGGTTCTCCGGCACGGCGAAGTCGAGGCGCACCTTCGACAGGTCGTCCAGGGACGTGATCCGGGTGCCCGGGGCCACGTAGGCGCCGAGCGAGACGGAGCGGGTGCCGACGCGGCCGGCAAAGGGCGCACGTATCGTCAGTTCCTCGAGCCGCGCCTCGGCGGCCTTGCGCTGGGCCTGGGCGGAGGCGATGGAGCCTTCGAGCGACTTCATCTGCGCCGTCAGGTCGTCCACCTGGGCCTCGGTGCCGGCGCCGGTGCGGCGCAGGGACTGGGCGCGATCGAGCTTGATGGCGATCTCGTTCCGAAGCGCCGAGGCGCGGCTGGCCTCGGCGGCGGCCTGCTCGATGGCGGCGCGGCGCTCGGCGGCATCGAACTGGACCAGCGTGTCGCCGGCCTTGACCTTCTGGCCTTCCTCGAAGCCGATCTCGCCGATGATGCCTGCCACCTTGGCGGTCACCATGATCGATTCATAGGCACGCACGGTGCCCACCGCCTCACGGATTTCCACGATGCGTCCGGTCTTGACCGCATCCACCTCGACCGTTGCCGGGCCGGCGGGACCGCCGCGACCGCCTGGCCCTCTCGGAGCGCCGGCCTGCTGGCCGGCCGGTTGGCTCACATACGCGCCGATCACGGGCAGATTGGCCAAGTGGCCGCCCTTATAGGCGTACCAGCCGCCAAAGCCTGCCGCCCCCAGCATGGCTATGACAGCGAGTTGACCGGACACACGCATGCTCACTCCTTAACCCATCAGTCTTTGTCGTTCGGAAGATCGGACATTGTCCTAGCACAGTATATGCCAATTACCCGGATCGGATCCCTCTGAACACGATATTTTGTATTACGATTTCGTAATCTGGGCCGCTGCCGCAACGACAGATCAGGCTGCATTCGCCTTGACCATGGCTCTCACGTCCGTCATACCGGTCGGCGGGACACCTCTCCCCACCGAGAGGCGCCCATCTGAGAGGATGGATCACATGACAAGCCTGCCCGCCGCGCGTCCGCGCGCGCCCTTCTTTTCATCCGGCCCCTGCGCCAAGCGCCCCGGATGGTCTCTCCAAAACCTTAAAGTCGACAGCCTTGGCCGCTCGCACCGCGCCAAGCTCGGCAAGGCGCGCCTGAAGCTCGCCATCGACCTCACCCGCGAGGTGCTGGACGTGCCGGCGGATTACCGCATCGGCATCGTGCCCGCCTCCGACACCGGCGCCGTCGAGATGGTGCTGTGGTCGATGCTCGGCGCCAGACCCGTCGACATGCTGGCCTGGGAAAGTTTTGGCGAGGGCTGGGTCACGGACGTGGTCAAGCAGCTCAAGCTCTCCGATGCCCGCGTGATCAGCGCGCCCTACGGCGAGCTGCCCGACCTGGCGCAGGTCGACACCAAGAATCGCGACGTGGTCTTCACCTGGAACGGCACCACCTCGGGCGTGCGCGTACAGAGCGCCGACTGGATCGCGGCCGACCGCGAGGGCCTGACCATCTGCGACGCCACCTCGGCGGCGTTCGCGCAGAAGCTCGATTTTTCGAAGCTCGACGTAGTCACCTTCTCCTGGCAGAAGGTTTTGGGCGGCGAAGCTGCCCACGGCATGCTCATCCTCTCGCCCCGCGCCGTCGAGCGGTTGGAGACCTACAAGCCCGCCTGGCCGCTGCCGAAAATCTTCCGCATGACCAAGGGCGGCAAGCTGATCGAGGGCATCTTCGAGGGCGAGACCATCAACACCCCGTCCATGCTCGCCGTCGAGGATTATATCGACGCGCTCGAATGGGCGAAGTCCATCGGCAGCTTGAACGCGCTCGTCGCCAAGGCCGACGGCAACGCCAAGGTGATTTCCGACTGGGTGGCGCGCACGCCTTGGATCGCCAACCTCGCCAAAGATCCGGCCACCGCCTCCAACACTAGCGTGTGCCTCGTGATCGCCGATCCAGACATCGTTGCGAAAGGTCCCGAGGCCGTGACGCAGGTGGCCAAGGGCATCGTCTCCGCACTTGAGAAGGAGAATGTGGCCCTCGACATCGGCGCCTATCGCGATGCCCCTCCGGGCCTGCGCATCTGGTGCGGCGCGACGGTGGAGCAATCCGACCTCGAAGCCCTGACGCCCTGGCTCGACTGGGCCTTCGCGCAGGAAAAGGCGAAGCTCGCGAAAGCGGCTTGATTTCACGTGTCATCCCGGACGCGGCAAGGCCGCGATCCGGGATCGCTTTCACCAGCCAGACTCCCATCACGATCCCGGCTCGCGCTCCGCTTGGCCGGGATGACGCTACAGGCACAGGTGCACCATGCCCGCTCCGCGCGTACTCATTTCCGACGCTCTCTCGCCCGCCGCGGTGCAGATCTTCAAGGATCGCGGCATCGAGGTCGATTTCCAGCCCGATCTCGGCAAGGACAAGGACAAGCTCGCTGCCATCATCGGCAACTACGACGGCCTTGCCATTCGATCCGCCACCAAGGTCACGGCGAAGATCCTCGAACAGGCCAAGAACCTGAAGGTCATCGGCCGCGCCGGCATCGGCGTCGACAATGTCGAAATCCCGGCCGCTACGGCGCGCGGCGTGATCGTCATGAACACGCCCTTCGGCAATTCCATCACCACGGCCGAGCATGCAATCGCCATGATGTTCGCGCTCGCGCGCCAGATCCCGCAGGCGGATGCGTCGACGCAAGCGGGCAAGTGGGAGAAGAACCGCTTCATGGGCGTCGAGCTCACGGGCAAGGTGCTCGGCGTTATCGGCTGCGGCAATATCGGGTCCATCGTGGCCGACCGCGCCATTGGGCTGCGCATGAAGGTGATCGCCTACGATCCCTTCCTGTCGCCGGAGCGCGCCGTTGAGCTCGGCGTCGAGAAGGTGGAACTCGACGACCTGCTGCGCCGCGCCGACATCATCACCCTGCACGTGCCGATGACCGAGAAGACGAAGAACGTGCTCTCGGCCGAGAACATCGCCAAGACCAAGAAGGGCGTGCGCATCGTCAACTGCGCCCGTGGCGGTCTCGTCGATGAAGGCGCGCTTCGCGCAGCCCTCGATTCCGGCCATGTGGCGGGCGCGGCCTTCGACGTGTTCGTGGAGGAGCCTGCGACCTCGAACCCGCTCTTCGGCCATCCCAACGTGGTCTGCACGCCGCATCTGGGTGCGGCCACCACGGAGGCGCAGGAGAACGTGGCTTTGCAGGTGGCCGAGCAGATGTCGGATTACCTGCTGCAGGGCGCGATCCAGAACGCCGTGAACTTCCCATCGATCACGGCAGAGGAGGCCCCGCGCCTCAAGCCCTTCGTGGCGCTCGCCGAAAAGCTCGGCTCGTTCCTCGGCCAGCTCACGGAAGCGCCGATCAAGGGAATCCGCATCGAGTACGAGGGCAATGTCGCCGAGATGAACACCCGTGCGCTTACCTCGGCTGCCGTGACCGGCGTGCTGCGCCCCTTCCTGCAGGACATCAACATGGTGTCGGCGCCGCTCGTCGCGCGCGATCGCGGCATCATGGTGGAGGAGGTCAAGCGCGAGAATGCGGCGCGCGATTACGAGAGCTTCATCCGCATCGTGGTCGACGCTGAGGACATGGCCCGCCACGCCGGCGGCACCGTGTTCCAGGACGGCAAGCCGCGCGTGGTCGACATTCGCGACATCGCGGTCGACGCCGAGTTCGCCCCGCACATGATCTATGTGCGCAACGACGACAAGCCCGGCTTCATCGGCCGCTTCGGCACCCTGCTCGGCGAATCCGGCGTGAACGTCGCAACCTTCGCGCTCGGCCGCGACAAGCCCGGCGGGGACGCTATCTGCTTCGTCTCGGTGGACGAGCCGGTCTCCGACGAGCTCCTGCGCCGGATCGAGGACATCCCGCAGGTCAAGCGCGCCCGCGCCGTGCGGTTCTAAACCTCAAAGAGCAAGAGGACGCATCATGGCGATGAATGTCTCGCAACGCTTCATCCTGACGCTCGCTTGCGCGAACCGTCCCGGTATCGTGGCGGCGGTCGCGGGACATCTGTCGGATGCGGGCCTCAATATTCTCGACGCGCAGCAATATGACGACACGCAGACGGACCGTTTCTTCATGCGTGTCGTGTTCAACCCCGTTGAGGGTGAGAGCGATATCGAGGCGCTGAGAGCAGGCTTCGTGGCCCTGGCCGAGCGCTTCGGCATGACGTGGGCGATGAGCGATCCGACTCGTAAGCAGCGCGTCATGCTGCTGGTCTCGAAATTCGACCATTGTCTCGCGGATCTGCTGTACCGCTGGCGCATCGACGAGCTCGATTTCGAGCCTGTGGGCGTCATCGCCAATCATCCGGTCGACACCTATAGCCATGTGGATCTGGGCAGCGTGCCGTTCCACTACCTTCCCGTCACGAAGGACACGAAGCTCGAGCAGGAAGCGCGGGTCTGGGAGATCATCCGCGACTCGAAGGCGGATCTCGTGGTGCTCGCGCGCTACATGCAGGTTCTCTCGGATGGGCTCGCGGCGAAGCTCTCCGGCCGCTGCATCAACATTCACCACTCGTTCCTGCCGAGCTTCAAGGGCGCCAAACCTTATCATCAGGCGCATGCGCGCGGCGTGAAGCTGATCGGCGCGACGGCCCATTATGTGACCTCCGATCTCGATGAGGGTCCGATCATCGCGCAGGACGTGGAGTCCATCACGCACCGCGACACGGCGGATGACCTGGTGCGCAAGGGCCGCGACATCGAACGCCGCGTGCTGGCCCGCGCCGTGCGCTATCACCTGGAAGACCGCATTCTGCTCAACGGGCGCAAGACGGTGGTGTTTGCGGATTAGCAGAGCCTCTCACTGTCATTCCGGGGCGCCGAAGGCGAGCCCGGAATGACAGTGAGAGGCTACCGCTTCCTCTCCGCGAGCCAGATGCCGCCGAGCACCAGCACGAGGCCTCCTGCGTGATAGAACGCGAAGGGCTCGCCCAGCAGCACCACGGCGAGCAGGGCGCCGAAGACCGGCACGAGATTGACGAAGAGGCCGGCCCTTGCCGGGCCGATGAGCTCCACGCCGCGCATGAAGAACACCTGCGAGAGCAGGGACGGCAGCAGGCCTACATAGAGCAGGATCAGCCATCCCTTCGCGGTGGGGAATTGCAGGTTTCCCTGCGCGGCTTCGATCCACAGAAGAGGCAGCGATGTCGTGAAGGCCACGACAGCCAGGGCGGCGAAGAAGGTCAGGCTCGCGATGGCCGGGCGATGGCGCAGGCCGAGCGTATAGCCTGCATAGAACACGCAGGCAATCAGGGTCCAGACGTCGCCGATGTTGAGCGCAAGCGTCCGGAGAATCTCGAAATCCGCCTTCACCGAAACCAGGATGACCCCGAGGATCGTCACGATCATGCCGATGATCTGCAGCGGGATCACACGGGCGTGGAAGAACAGCACCGTGCCCAGAAGCACGAGAACCGGAATCGAGCCCTGAAAGATCGTGAGGTTCACGGCGGTCGTATGATGGGCTGCGGCATAGAACAATGCGTTGAAGCCGGTGAAGCCGAAGGCTCCCATGAGGATCGTGAAAGCCCAGCGCTCCCTGATCTTCGGCCATTCCGCAATCACCTGGCGGCCGACGAGCGGCATCAGCACGATCACGACAATGACCCAGCGCAGGCAGGTGAGCATCATGGGCGACACCTCGCCCACAGCCAACCGCCCGGCAATGGCATTGCCGCCCCACATCAGCGTGGTGAGGGTCAGGAGCACATAGGCCTGCCCCCATGTTCCCTTCCAAAGCGCGTGCAGGATTTTCATATGGGGTGGGACCTCATAACGCTTGCCGCTGTGCGCCGTTCGGCTAAACCGGCGCGACAGCAAGCGGGTGACACGCATGGCCTTACGGTTTCTGGTGGTTGAGGGCAATACGCGGGGCGCAAGGGAGGCCCACAAGGAAGCCTATGGACTCACGCTCTCCGAGTCCTACGCGGAGGTGATCCAGGGGATTGCCCAGGACGCCGTCTGCGATATCGCCTTCCCGACAGATGAGGGCGCGAACCTGCCGGATGCGGCGGGGCTCGGCTCCTATGACGGCATCGTGCTCACCGGCTCCCATCTCAACATCTACGACCGCACGCCTGAGATTATCCGTCAGATCGACCTGATGCGGGCGACTTTCGCCTCCCGCACGCCGGCCTTCGGCTCCTGCTGGGGCCTGCAGGTGGCAACTGTGGCGGCAGATGGCGATGTGCAAAAGAACCCGCTCGGCCGCGAGGTCGGCGTCGCCCGTAAGATTACCGCAACGGAGGCGGGCAGGGGCCATCCGCTGCTCGATAGCCGCCCGGCCGCTTACGACGCGCCCGCGATCCATCTCGACATGGTCAGCGCCGTGCCGGCGGACTGCACCGTGCTGGCGAGCAATGCAATCTCGCCGGTTCAAGCTGCCGAGATCCGTCGTCACGGCGGCACGTTCTGGGGCGTGCAGTACCACCCGGAGTTCTCGCTCGGCGAGCTTGCGGCGATCCTGAGCCGCCGCACCGACATTCTCGTGCGGGAGGGCTTCTGCCGCACGCCTGAGGAGGCTCTTGCCTATGCGGAGGATCTGGCGGCGCTAGACAGGGATCCGGCGCGGTTCGATCTCGCCTGGCGCCACGGCATAGACGCGGAGGTTCTCGAACCCCACCGCCGCACCCGCGAGATCCGCAACTTCATCGAGCACCGGGTGCGAACGGAAAAGAGCGCTCGCGGGCGGGCGTGAGACGGCAGCACTCCCTCTCCCGTGTGGGAGAGGGTCGGGGTGAGGGCAGGCCGGTGCCGGAGGAGGTGCTGCGATCTTCGTGTTGCAGCGGAGGTGGCGGTACTGGGCTGGTCGAGCGCCACACCCTCACTCCTGCCCCTCTCCCACACGGGAGAGGGGGCGTCACTGCACGAGGCCTGCCCCTCCGCTTCATGGTCAGTAATGACGGGAGGGTGTCATCCGCGGCGAGCGGAGCGAGGGAAGGGGATCCACTCACTGCGTTAAGGATTCCCTTCCCCTCCGCTGCGCTCCAGCCGGGAATGGCACCTGGGCTTCGCTGCCTTCGTCATCCCCACCCTCGTCATCCCGGACGGGGAAAGCCGATCCGGGATCGCGTGCAGGATGGGACGCGGATCTCCCTCTCCCTGAGGGAGAGGGTTAGGGTGAGGGGTTACAGCCTCATCCGGAGAGGACACTAACCCCTCACCCGGACCTCCGGTCCGACCTCTCCCCCTGGGAGAGATGATCCTGCGCCACTCTCGTCTTGCGATCCCGGATCTGCGCTGCGCTTCGTCCGGGATGACGCTCCTGGTGAAGCCGGGAGATTGCAGGTTTGTTCTCATTTTGTTCTTGACAATTCTCCTAACCTTGGCTATAGCTAGGGACATCCTCGCCCGATGAGGGGCGCGCTCGCGAGGCGTCGTAAGAGTGGGGCGAGGAGCGGTCCTGCCGCAGGCCTCGCAAGCCTGTGATCGCAGGTGGCCGATCTGGCATGCCTCCAGGTCCGCTGAAACAAACCGCGCGTGACGAGCAGCTTGGCTCTCACTTTCACCACACATCATCGAGCCGGGCTGCCCTGAACGCCACCCTCGATTGACCTGACGGCTTGAGGCCACCCGGCCTCGGGCCCGAAGGTGCTGGCTCTTTCTCAAGTCAATCTGGTTTCGCGGTCAGGAATGCCAAACCACATTCCCGCCTTTCCGGTGCTTATGATGCGGGGATGCAGGGCTCATTCCGCCTTGACCTGAGGCGCATGATCCACCATGAGGGTTTGCAAGGTTTTTACCCAGCCCTGGCCTTGCGCCGGGGCTTTTTCATGTGAGGGTTTGAGCGATGGCGAACGTGGTTGTCGTGGGCGCCCAGTGGGGCGACGAGGGCAAGGGCAAGATCGTCGACTGGCTGTCCGAACAGGCGGATGTGGTCGTGCGGTTCCAGGGCGGTCACAATGCCGGCCATACCCTCGTGATCGGCGACAAGGTCTACAAGCTCTCGCTCCTGCCCTCCGGCGTCGTGCGTCCGAACAAGCTGTCGGTCATCGGCAACGGCGTCGTGCTCGATCCGCATGCTCTGGCCGGTGAGGTGGAGCGTCTGGCCGAGCAAGGCGTCTCGATCAGCCGCGAGAACCTGCGTGTGGCCGAGAACGCCACGCTGATTCTCTCGATCCACCGCGAACTCGATGCGCTGCGCGAAAGCGGCAGCGCCGGCACCAAGATCGGCACCACCAAGCGCGGCATCGGGCCGGCCTACGAGGATAAGGCAGGGCGCCGCGCCATCCGCCTCATGGATCTGGCCGACCTGAGCACCCTGCCGGAGAAGATCGACCGGTTGCTGACGCATCACAATGCCCTGCGCCGCGGCTTCGGGCTCGACGAGTTCAAGCCTGGGGAGATCTACGAGGAACTGGCCTCCGTGGCGCCCAAGGTGCTGCCCTACATGGATGCCGTGTGGCGCCTCCTCGACGATGAGCGCCGGGCCGGCAAGCGCATACTGTTCGAGGGCGCGCAAGGCGCACTGCTCGACGTGGACCACGGCACCTATCCCTTCGTCACCTCGTCCAACACGGTGGCCGGACAGGCGGCGACCGGCTCGGGCCTCGGCCCCGGGGCTGTCGGCTACGTGCTCGGCATCGCCAAGGCCTACACGACCCGCGTAGGCGAGGGGCCTTTCCCGACCGAACTCTTCGACGAGACCGGCGAGCTGATCGGCCAGAAGGGCAAGGAGTTCGGCGTGGTCACGGGGCGCAAGCGCCGCTGCGGCTGGTTCGACGCGACGCTCGTGCGCCAGACCGTGCGCACCTCAGGCATCGACGGCATCGCGCTCACCAAGCTCGATATCCTCGACGGCTTCGAGACCATCAAGATCGGCGTCGGCTACAAGCTCGACGGCCAGACCATCGACTACTTCCCGGCAAGCCAGGGGGCACAGGCCCGCGTGGAGCCGATCTACGAGGAGTTCGAGGGCTGGAGCGGTTCCACCGCGGGCGCCCGCTCCTGGGCGGACCTGCCGGCGCAGGCCATCAAGTATGTCCGCCGGGTCGAGGAGCTGATCGGCGCGCCGGTCGCCGTGCTCTCCACCTCGCCGGAGCGTGACGACACAATCCTCATGAAGAACCCCTTTGAGGGTTGACGGCGAAGCCTCGGCGGGTCATTCCGAAGAGAAATGGCAGATTATTACCCCCTCATCGCCCGAGCCGTCGAAGGCCTGCCCGAGCAGAACCCCGACCAGCGGCACGCTGTCTACGAGCGTGCCCGCACGGCGCTGATCGCGCAGCTGCGCTCGCTCAATCCTCCCCTGTCCGAGTCGGAGATCCAGAACGAGAGCCGCTCCCTGGACGAGGCCATCCACCGGGTCGAGGCGGATTATGCGCCGCCGGCCGGGCTCGATGCCGATCACCTTTCCACCGCGCCGATCGACGAGCAGCCGGTCCGGCCAGGGCCTGAAGCTGCGCGTGGCGCAACGTCGGTCCATGGGTTGCGGGCGCCAGCCCCTCAGCCGGCTCAAGATGACGAGGTCGAAGAGTCTTATGCCGAGCCTGCGGTGGCCCGGCCCAAGATCGACAGCCGGCCTCATCCGGCCATGCAGAACAAGGGACGCGGGCGCACCATCGTGTTCGGCTCCGTCCTGGCGCTCGTGATTGCGGCGATTGCGGCCTTCGCGTTCCTGTGGCGCGACAGGCCCGAGAACCTCGCCCCCGAGACCCCGGTCGCGGAGGCCCCGGCGACGCCGCCGGCCGATTCAAAGATCAATGAGCGCGTGGGGGGAGGGCAGGCAACGCCCCCGGCCGCCACGCCCAACCCGGCGCCGCGCCAGGAGGCGGGCGTCGCACAGCGCGCGGTGTTCTACGAAGAGGATCCCGCCAACCCCTCGGCCCCCAAGGCACAGGTCGGGCGCGTGACGTGGCGCCTGGAGGACGTCAATCCGGGCCAGGGCCAGCCGCTGGAGCGGGCCGTGATCGCCAATATCGATATCGCGGATGCAGGGCTCACCATGAGGATGGTGCTGCGGCGTAATCTCGACACGACGCTGCCGGCTTCCCACACGGTCGAGCTCACCTTCACGACCCGCGCGGGCGATACCAACCGGGTGATCCGCGACGTGGGCCTCCTGCAGTTCAAGAGCGAGGAGGCTGCCCGCGGCACCCCAGTCGCCGGCCTGCCGGTGCCCGTGCGCGAGAACCTCTTCCTGATCGGCCTCTCCAACCTTCAGGCAGATGTGGCGCGCAACACGCAATTGTTCGTGCGCCGCAACTGGATAGACCTGCCGGTGCGGATGGCCTCCGGCCAGCGGGCCATCCTGAGCTTCGAAAAGGGCGGCTCCGGCGAACAGGTGATCAACGACGCCTTCAGCCAATGGCAGTAGGCCGGGTTGAACGGCACTCAGCAAAAAGCCGCGCATGAAGCGCGGCTTTTTTATTGAACTTGCCTTATGCACGCCTAGAGCTGTTTCCACTTGCGTGGAATCATCTCTCTTCTTTGGCTTGCCGCATTTTCCAACGGCGAACCGGAGCCACTTCGCCGAAAAATGCTCTAGGCGTCGGCCGACGAGGTCTCGATCTGGGTCAGGTTCTTCTTGACCGCATCCTGGATCTTCTCGAAGGCACGCACCTCGATCTGACGCACGCGCTCACGGGACACGCCGAACTCCGTGGAGAGCTCCTCCAGGGTGATCGGGTCGTCCGAGAGGCGCCGCGCCTCGAAGATGCGGCGCTCGCGCGGGTTGAGGACGGAGAGCGCGTTGCGCAGGGCCTTCAGCCGGTTCTGGCCTTCCTCCTCCTCGACGAGCACCTGCTCCTGGCTCTGGCCTTGGTCGACGAGCCAGTCCTGCCATTCGCCGCCGCCTTCGCCCTCATCCCGCAGGGGGGCGTTGAGGGACGAGTCGCCGCCGAGCCGGCGGTTCATGTCCACCACGTCCTGCTCGGTCACGCCGAGCTGGGTGGCGATCTGCTTGACGTTGTCGGGGTGCAGGTCGCCTTCCTCGAAGGCGGAAATGCGGCCCTTGGCCTTGCGCAGATTGAAGAACAGCTTCTTCTGGTTCGCCGTGGTGCCCATCTTCACGAGGGACCAGGACCGCAGGATGTATTCTTGAATCGCCGCCTTGATCCACCACATGGCATAAGTGGCGAGGCGGAAGCCCTTGTCGGGCTCGAAGCGCTTGACGGCCTGCATCAGGCCGACATTGCCCTCCGAGACCACCTCGCCGATCGGCAGGCCATAGCCACGGTAGCCCATGGCGATCTTGGCGACCAGGCGCAGGTGGGATGTAACGAGCTTGTGGGCGGCTTCGCGATCTCCATGCTCTCGCCAGCTTTTGGCGAGCATGTATTCCTCATGCGGCTCGAGCATGGGGAAGCGACGGATCTCGTCGAGATAGCGCGAAAGGCCTCCTTCATTGGCAAGCACCGGAAGCGCTGTAGCCATCGTGTCTCCTCCTTTGGCTCCCTCACCGCGAGGCAAGCCTGCGGCGGCCCCCTCCCATGGCTGGCCGCCCAACCTCTTCATATAATCGGTTCGATCTCGTCCGAATAGAGGCGTCAGGCTTCAAGACGTGGTGAACGCTCCAGACTCGCAAGGGTGCCAGCGTGGCTGAATTTTGCGACCCATTGACGCTAAATTTCCCCCCGCAGCGCCTGGAGCAGGGCGTCCATGTCGGCCGGCATCGGACTTTCGAATTGCAGGAACTCGCCGCTGCGCGGGTGCTCGAAGCCGAGGATCGTGGCGTGGAGCGCCTGCCGGCGCAGGGCGGTGAGCGCCTCCCGCGAGCGCTCCGAGAGGCGGTTCGCCTTCGTCTTGAAGCCGGAGCCGTAGGTTGCGTCGCCTAAGAGCGGGTGCCCAAGGTGGGCCATGTGAACCCGGATCTGGTGCGTGCGTCCGGTTTCCAGTTCGCAACGGACAAGGCTCGCCAGAGGCTGTGCAGGCGATAGGCTTTCCACGAGTTCGTAATGAGTGATGGCGTAGCGGCCGCGCTCCTCGCCCACCACCACGATCTTCTCGCGGTTGTGGGTGGAGCGGGCTAGCGCCGCCTCCACGGTTCCGCGCCGGCGCTCGGGCACGCCCCAGACGATGGCCAGATAGGCCCGCTCCAAGGGGCCCGTGCGGCCATGATCGGCGAACTGCGCCGAGAGTGCCTGATGGGCAACATCGTTCTTGGCCACCACCAGCAGGCCCGACGTATCCTTGTCGAGCCGGTGCACGATCCCCGGTCGCTTCACGCCACCGATGCCCGACAGGCTCTCGCCGCAATGGGCGATGAGCGCGTTCACCAGGGTGCCGGACTCGTGCCCCGCCGCCGGGTGGACCACGAGGCCAGGCGGCTTGTCGATGACGATCAGGTCGTCATCCTCATAGACGATCTTGAGCGCCATCGCCTCGCCGGCGGGCTCTGCCGGCACCGGCGGCGGCACGCTCAAACCGATGCGGGCACCGCCTGCCACCTTGCGGTTGGGGTCCAGCGCCGGCGCGCCGTCGACGGTTACCTGACCATCACGGATCAGCGCCTGGAGGCGGCTGCGCGACAGGTCTCCCTGGAGCCGCGCCAGCACGCGATCGAGCCGCTCGGGCGCCAGCCCATCCTCCAACATCCATTCGTGCTGCGTCGCGTCCACCGCATCCTCATTTCCGGCTGGCCTTTGCTTTTTTCAGCAAAAGGGCTTGAAGCAAATCAGAAGGGTGGTTATACGAGCGGCCTCCACCTTGCTAGCTCCCTTCGTCTAGCGGTCTAGGACGTCGCCCTCTCACGGCGAAAACAGGGGTTCGAGTCCCCTAGGGAGCGCCATCCCTTATTGGATGGTCTTTGATCTGATTAGGCTTTTGCGCCTGATTGTCACAGACTCGGAATTCCATAATGAAAATTGGGACAGTGGATGTTCAGAGTTCCTCCTCGATCAGCTTCGACATAAACGTTCGCCGCCGAACACGGGCTTCGCATTGCAGCCTTCTATGTCGAGAATGAGAGTGGTGCGAAGCTGACCCGTCCCGAGTTGTGCCGACTCCTGTCAGATGCGCATCCGGGCGACATCCTCCTGATCGAGCAGGTTGATCGCTTCTCCCGTCTCACCGTCTCTGACCGGCAAAAGCTGAAGGTGGAACTGACCGCCAGAAAAGTTCGCGTTGTGGCGCTGAACTTGCCCCCATCGTGGATGATGGCGAGCCCCAAATCGGGTGATTCCACAATCCGCATGTTCGACGCCGTCGACGGGATGATGCTGGAAATGTCGGCTGCCGTGGCCCGCAGGGACTACCAGGATCGCCGTCGGCGTCAAGCTCAAGCCAGAGCGGAAGGCCGGAGGTCTCTACAAGGGGCGCACGGAGGATACGGTCCGCAATGCAGGCATCTCAGCGATGCTGAAAGCTGGTTCGTCATGGTCGCAGATACAGGCCACTACCAGGTGTAGCCGCGCAACCGTTTTGAAGATTTCTAGATGCCTTAAAGCCAAGGAGAATGAAATGTAACAAGTCGCCCTACTTCCGGAGAAGCGTATAGCTTGCTCAAATCGGGGCAGTAGATCAATGGTGCTTCATGCAAGCCAAAGACGATCTTATACATTTAAGCCCATCTCAGGAATGTTTGTCATCAACAAAAGTGAGGTGTTTCTTTGTCGCTGCAAGATTATGCGTAACAGCACGTAACATATACTAAGTTGTGATACTCCGAATGCGCATTCGATCAGGGTGCACTTCTTTGCTACTCGGGTAGCTCTTCGAGAGGTACCTGATATGGCAGTTCAGACCATCTTGGTTGGAAATCCTTCATCCAACGCCGCTGAGAATGTCGCAAAAATCAAGCTCGCTATTCAGCAGGCTCACAACGCGTACATAGCGTCGGGTTCGACAACTCAGGTGAAGGTGCAACTTGCTGAAGGCACTTGGGTCGTCACAGGGGACAAGAGCAATGCCTCGGTCGGTCCGGTTGAGCTTCTATCCGGGGTCGAGCTAACAGGTTCCGGTACGCGTGGAACCACGATCAAGCTTGAAGACCACTTCGACGGCAGAATCAATGGCATTGTGCGAACGGCTCTGACGGACGTCAAAAACGTCACAGTTTCCAATCTTGTCATCGACGGCAATCGCGGCAACCAAATCCAAGGCAGCCATCAGGCCGGGTTCATCTGTGGGATCAAGGAGGACGGCTCCGGTCGCAAGCAGACAAACATCACCCTCGATAATGTGGAAATCCAGAACTGCACAGCCTATGGGTTCAACCCACATGAGTTGACCTACAATATGACGATCAAGAACTCCGTTTCTCACCACAACGGCCTCGACGGCTTCGTGGCCGACGCTGTGGTCGGCGGAGTTTATGAGAACAACAAAGCCTACGAGAACGACCGCCACGGATTCAACATCCAGAATGAGACCAAGGGTCTCGTCCTTCAGAACAATGAAGCCTACAACAACGGCTTTCGTTACATGTACAACGGCACCTGGGCTGGTGGAGCTGGTATCACCATCCAGCGCGGAAACATTCCTCCCGCGAACTCAACGGAGATTCCTTGGGTCACCGACGTCAAGATCATTGGCGGCTCCTATCATCACAACGGCAAGGAAGGTGTGCTGGTCAAGCTGTCCGATCACGTCACCATTGATGATGTCGATATCCATGGGAATCAGCGACAAGGCGTAAGGATCGAGGGATCGACCCATACCGTGGTTCAGAACAGCCAGATCTACAACAACTCGCAGGAAGCCGATAATATCTATGACGAGATCAACATTCGCCTGCGCTTCGATGATGATTACAGCCAACGCACCTATTACTCCACTGATACACAGATCCTGAACAACACGATCCTCTCTAATGGTGCCATCAACGCCCGTTACGGCATTCGGGAGGAGCCCACCAATGACGATGGAGGTCTCACCAGAACGGTGCTTTCGAACAACACCGTCACTGGTATGGATACAGGGGCGATCTCGGTTCCAGGCTACAGCAACGTTTGGATGGGCGATGCAGGCAACAACACGATCACTGGCAGTACCGGCGCGGACGACATGCGCGGGGCTGGGGGTAGCGACACTTACACGGTCAATCATTCCGGTGATGTGATCACGGAGAGATCCGGAGAAGGCTCTGCCGATCATGTTCTCTCCTCGATCACCTATACGCTCACCGCCAATGTTGAGAACCTCACCCTCACGGGTAGCCGCGCCATCAACGGCTACGGCAACGAACTTGCCAACATTCTCAACGGCAACGCCCTCGTGAATGTGCTCAAGAGCGCCGGTGGAAACGACAGCCTCGATGGGAAGGAGGGGGCAGACAGCATGGACGGCGGAGACGGCAACGACACGTATTTCGTCGACAATGCGAGTGACATCATCGTTGAGAAGTCCAACAGTGGTCTTGGCGGAGTCGACACGGTCCACAGCAGTGTCAGCTACACTTTGTCTGATCAAGTTGAGAACCTGTTCCTGACGGGAGGGGCTATCAATGGGATCGGTAACTCCAGCAACAACACCCTGACCGGGAACGATCTGAACAATCTTCTCGATGGAATGTTGGGGAACGATCGTCTTGAGGGTAGGGGTGGCGACGACATCTATGGAGTGAATACCACAAGTGATGTGGTCATCGAGGCCGCCAATGCTGGTATCGATCAGATCCGCAGTACCGTCAGCTATACGCTTTCTGCCAATGTGGAGAACCTTACCCTACAGGGCATAAGTGCCATCAACGGCACCGGAAATGATCTTGGTAATAGGCTGGTCGGCAACAGCGCCGCCAACATCCTCAAGGGTGGCATCGGTGCCGATGTTCTTGATGGGGCCGCAGGCAAGGACACGCTGACGGGCGGCACCGAATTCGATACCTTCGTGTTCAAGAAAGGCGAGATCAGCGGTGATATTGTCACCGACTTCATTGGTAATGGAGCAAACGCTGGAGATCGCCTCATCTTTCAGGGCTTCACAAACGGTTCTCTCAAGAATACGGGTGATATTTGGACCGTCACTGACGGGACTTACACAGCAACCTTTCAGCTAACGAGCATCAGCAGCCTTCACGCAACCGATTATGAGTTTCGGAATGACTTAATCCTCTGATCGAGGGTGTGTGCCAAGGTGATGGAGCGAAGCGTAGGGAGGGCAGGCACCCTCCCTTCAATCCCCGTGTGGACTAGATCAAACGGCTCCACGATATACTCGTCCTTATCGTTCTTGAGGGCGAGGTCGAGCTAATCATGGCGGTGGGCACCATCGTAAATGGCTGGGACAATTTGTGCTGTAAATCCTTGCAATAGTATGCAGATTTTTCTTGTCCCATTAGAGCACGACTAATTGCTTTTATTATATTATTCCCCGAGGGAGCACCAAAGGCTTCAAGAAAAAGCCCCGCTTCGGCGGGGCTTCTCTTTTTCCGATCGGTCGGCGACGAAAGAGCGTGTCGCATTCCGACGAAATCTCATCTCATTCGGCCGGGCTCAGATGAACTGCCGGACCTGGGGCAACATCCCGCTCCGGGCGGAAGACGAAGTAAGCGAACAGGATCATGGCTGCCAGCACGACGAGCGACGCGAGAGCGGCAATCGGTTCGGCTGCATGATAGCCGAGATGGATGGCTGAGACCGCGACCGTGAGCGCGACGGTGCCGAGCGACCACAGCACGACCTGGATCATCGCCAGCCTGCTGGTGTCGAGGGTAGGGCGGCGCTCGTAGTAGATGCCGAAGAGGAACAGGGAGACCCATCCCAGCAGATTGAGGTGGGCATGGGCCGGCATCAAGGCGTGGTTTTGTGTCATCGCCATTCCGATTCCCATGGCCATGCCGGCGATGACGAACAGAACGGCCAGCCTGAAGCTGAGTGAAGAAGCGTGCATGATTCAGGTCCTCCGAGAAATATTCCCTGGCTGATTGATGTTTTCTGATTACAGCCGAGATTACATTGAATGATGTGCGAGAAATCACAATAGAGAATACAGAATTTACATTAACTTAATAACATAACGACTGTGCTCAGGATGCATTGTTGACTGTCAGGGCATTTACAGTTGCTGAACTATACTACGGCGCAGTATGTTTCTATGAAGTTCTAAAAAGTGTATACATCAAGTATTTCCTTTAATTAGCCTTACGGCGTCCAAGTTTACGCCTCGGCGCAGGCGGCGGCAAAACTCTGTGGCACTTGCCCAAACCAAGAAATTCTGAATAGTCTCCCTGTAACAAAGCATTTCAGTCAATTCTGCGACAGCGTTCTTTGCTGCTGACATGACTTGAAGGATGAGCTTGCAATAAAGAGGGGGCATCCATGGCTACATTTAATATTTTAACGGCGCTTGGTCTTGCGCCAATCAACATATTTCCTGCCGCCGGCGTCACGCAGGGGTCGGCAACGGCGACAGCAAAATCCTACACCTTCACCGTTGATGGCCAGCCGCGCACCGTTACCGTGACCGGAACGAACGGCGGATCAGGCACCATCAAGGAGATTCAGACCGTCACATTGTACGATGCCAATGGAACGACCGTCCTTGCCGAGTTCGTCGGCATCGACAACGTAGCGCTCTCCGATTTCGAGCAGGCCTGGCTGGTCAACACCGCCACCCCGAACGATGTGTTCTCCCTGCTTCTCACGGGGAATTCCATTCTGAACGGAGGCGCCCGCGATGACAGGTTCGTCGGCGGCATGGGCGACGACACCATCAACGGCTACAGCGACTACATCAATTTCAGCACCTACGATTACGTTGATTACTCGCATCGCACGCAGGCCATCGTCGTGGATCTCGACAATGGCAGTGCAACAGATGCGGCCGGCAAGGTTACGATCGGGAGCGGCAACACGGTTGAGACCGACATTCTCAACGGCATCGCCGGCATCTATGCAACCGCTTTCAACGACAAGCTGACCGGCGACGCGCACGACAACGAGTTCTGGGCCGGCCTGGGCAGCGACACGATCGATGGCGGCGGTACGGTCAACGGAGGCGACTTGGATATGATCGCCTACAACGGTCCTGAGATCCGCACGAAGGGTATTGTCGCAACCTTCGACGTCAAAGGGTCCGGGGTTGTTTTCGGCGAAGCTGGGGAAATCGACTCCTTTACCGGCATCGAAGCTGTCTATGGAACGAGCTTCGGCGACTCGTTCAAGGGCGCCGAGGGCTTCCAGCGCTTCCGCGGTTTTGGGGGCAATGACACCTTCGATGGTGCCGCAGGCGACGATGAGGTTGATTACAGAAGCGATACACGCCAAGTCGACGGCGCTGCCGGCATAAGGGTCGATCTGTCGAACGTCCAGCAAGACGGCTCCGTTCTCGTGCAGGGCGTGAATGGCGATACTGACAAGCTGTTCAACATCGAGTTCATCCGGGGCAGCCGAAACAACGACACCATAAAAGGCTCCGGGGGGTCAATCGCCTGCGCGGTGATGCCGGCAACGATGCGATCGATGGCCAGGGCGGCGACGACACCCTGGATGGTGGCGACGGCAAGGACACCCTGAATGGCGGCGCCGGCAACGATACGATCTACGGCGGGGCCGGCACGGGCGGAGTCAGCAACACCAACGACCGGGCGGCTTACAACCTCGGCGAAATGACAGGCACGCTCGGCCTTGAGTATGTGTCGGATACAGAGGTCCGGATCAAGCTGACGAATGGCGGCATCAGTCAAGAAATCTTCAAAATTACCCTAACGTCTCCGACGCAATTTACCATCGAGGATCTGCGTGAGGGCTCGCCGCTCGGCACCGATACCGTCTCCAACATCGATGAGATCCTATTCTACTCATCGAGTGACAGCTTCAAGCTTCAAATCGGCGTTTCGGTCTATCAGAACGAGGATGGCTACAACATCGATGGCGGAGGCCGGGATGACGTCATCAACGCGAACCTGATCGCGGGCCTCAAGGGAACGGACGCCGTTTATATCTTCGCAGGCGGCGGCAATGATACGATCACCGGGCACAACGGCGACGATGGGCTGAATGCCGGCTTTGGCGACGACGTCATCAATGCGGGCGGAGGCGTCAACTACATCACGTCCGATGCCGGCAACGATACGATCAATGGTGGCGCCGGTTGGGGCGGCTCGATGAACTACATCCTGTCGGAGAGTACAGTCGGGACTCTGGGCATACAAGAGACCGAAACCAGCATCGTATTCACGTTGGACGATGGAGAGGTCGTTCACACGCTTGTCACCGCGGCGAAAAATGCGGATGGCTCCTGGACGGTCGACGCGACCGCAATCGGTTACGGGATTGACAGGCTGACCAACATCGAAGCCATTCATGTCTCGGTTGACGGTGACTTCCAAACGCCTGGCAAATTCATCGGAACGGCTTTCGGCATTCACGCCTTCGGGGATCCGGACACAGGTGGTTACAAGGTCAACGGAACCTTCGGCGATGACTTCATCCTGATTAACGAGGCCAATGTCTCGACGGGGATTGTCAACAAGGTGGTCTTGGCCTTTGGCGGTCACGGCAACGATCACATTGCCGGCCACAACGGGGAGAATGTTCACTTCGGCGGCGATGGCAATGACAGACTCGATGGCGCCAACGGCCATGACGTTCTCAACGGAGACAGCGGCAACGACACCCTTGATGGCGGCATCGGCAATGATACCCTCGACGGCGGCGAGGGCAACGACCTCCTGATCGGCGGCACCGGCCCCCTGACTGACGAAGATTATTTCCTTGGCAGCAAGGGCAACGACACGATCTTCGGTGGCAGCCTGACCGCCGGCGACAACCCGGATTTTAACTGGAACGAGGTCCGCTATTTCGACCGCGGATTCGTGGACATCGAGGTCCGGTTCGGCGACAACGGAGGATCGGGAACCGTTCAGAAGAGGGAGGGTGAAACTCTCTTCACCACCGATACCTTCTATGCGATCCAAGCGGTTCTGGGCACCCGCGAAGCCGACAAATTCTATGGCGGCAACACCTATGGCGTCCAGCGCTTCGTCGGTTATGAAGGGAATGACCTTTTCGACGGCACCAAGGGCGTCAATGAGGTCGATTACCGGGCGGAGGAAAGGGGCCTTGAGCAGGCAGATGAAATCGAGATAACCGCAGGAGTCACAGTCGATCTCGGATCGGAGGACACCGTCACGGTGACCGATCTCAGCGGCGACACAGATACCCTAACCCTGATCGAACGCGTCCGCGGAACGGAGAACGCCGATACCCTCCGTGGCAACGGGCTCGACAACCGCCTCCGCGGCGACAAGGGCGATTACATCCTCGACGGTCGTGATGGCCATGACCGCCTCGAAGGCGGGGATGGCAACGATACGATCACCGGCGGAGCGGGGAACGATATCATTCAGGACGGTGCCGGTAACGACTCGATCAATGGAGGCGTTGGAGATGACGTCATCGAAGGTGGCGGCGGTAACGACACCATCGACGGAGGAGCCGAGAACAACAACCCAGACGCCTTCAACGAAATCAACTATCGCAACACGACCTCCGCGCGCATTGTGGTCGATTTCTCCGACGATCAGGCGCTGGCCGGTGTGGTGACGGATGACGGCAACGGAGGCCAAGACACCTTCACGAACATCAATGCTGTTCACGGCTCCCGGTTCGGCGACACCTTCAAAGGCGGAATCGGCAACCATCGCTTCATCGGCCATGGCGGCAACGATACGTTTGAGGGCGGCTCCGGCAACACCGAAGTCGATTACCGCTCAGAGGCGAGAGCCGCCGGGCGAACGACGGGTCTGACCATCGATCTCGGCACCGGATCCGAAGCTGCCGTGCTGGATGCCACCGGTGGCGTCGACACGCTCATCAACATCAAGCGTATCCGCGGCTCCGACCACGCCGATATCATCTCCGGCAATTCACTGGACAATCGCCTCAGAGGCGATGGCGGCAACGACATCATCATGGGTCGGGCCGGAAATGATCGCATAGAAGGTGGCCTTGGTAACGACACCGTCGTTTATGGTGGCAGGCGCTCGGACTACCATGTCGATTTTGATAATGAAACCGGTGAAGTCACCATTGTGGATCAGCGGGCCAGCGGCGATGGCATCGACACTGTGCTTGAGGCCGAGTCCTTCAACTTCGGCGGCACCACCCTGAACCTTGCCCAGGTGCTCAACTACGGCTCCGGAATTGACTTGAGCAACGGCATAGTGGCCGAGAACAGCAAGACGGGCGACGATGTCGGCGTTCTGTCCGTGGCCAACCCGGATGCCACCAGCGCCTATACCAAGTACGTGCTGCTCAACGATGCCGGCGGGCGCTTCCAACTGGGGGCGGATGGCAGGACTGTGGAGGTCAAGAACGGCATTCTCCTCGATTACGAAACGGCCAGAACCCACGTGATCAAGGTTCAGGCCATCGATGAGAGATTGCAAAAGAGCCTCACCTTCGACCTCACCGTGGTTCTCAACGACGTCCTGAACGAAAACACCGTCGGCTCTACGGCAGGCGATACGCTCTCAGGTGGTGCCAGCACCGATACTCTCGCCGGTGGCGGCGGTAACAACGTCCTCAATGCCGGGGCCGGCAACGATAAGGTCGATGGTGGCATCGGCAATGACCGGATTCTCGGCGGTGCCGGCAAGGATCTGCTGAGCGGCGGCTCCGGCAAGGACGTGTTCGCATTCGCCAACAAGGATACGGGAGCGAGCAAGGCCACGGCCGACACCATCACGGACTTCTCCGGCCGGGGCGGGGACAAGATCGACCTGAAGCTGATCGATTCCGACATGAAGAAGAAGGGCGATCAAGCCTTCTCCTTCATCGGCAAGGACGCCTTCACCAAGGCCGGCCAGGTGCGCTACGAGAAGGCCGGCAAGGACACCTACGTCTACATCAACACCGACAGCGACAAGACGGCGGAAGGCGTGATCAAGGTGAAGGGCGCCCTGGACATGCAGAAGAGCTGGTTCGTGCTGTAACTGGCAGGGATCCAACCGCTTCATTGAGATGGAAAGCATTATGGGGAGCCAACGCTCCCCATAATGCTTCAAGCATGGTCATATTGCTTCGTCGGGAGCATGGCATGCCCGTGCTGCCCTCCCTATCAATGAAAATGGCCCGCTAGGCGGGCCGCCGGAAAGTGATGCAGCCTCAGCTTCGCTGGGTCATGTGGTCCTTGTGTAAGGCCGAGGCCTTCTTGCGCTTGATGGCCTTCTTCCAGGATTATCTCATGCGCGCTTTGCGGGCCGAGGCATTCTCCTATGGCTTGGTGCGGTCACGTGTTCTGCGGTGTATCGGGCTCAGTTCTCTCAAGACCTTTCCGCTGATCGTTCTCGGTCAGGCGCCGGCTGCCGGCGGAGCGATCATCCTGCGCGGCGTGATCCGGGCTGCTCTGGTCCGAATGCACGATGCTGGTGTTCACGCTCTGCTCGGCCAAGCCTTCGCGATCCTCGCCCTTGCCGGGCATCAGATCAGCCGCCGCTCTGGATATCGCGACGATGGGCGCCGGAGCCTGTGCCCTGCTGATCCTGGAGGGCATGCTCGCAGCGGTCCACATGGCTTGCGGCGCGCTGCTGCATTTCCTGCGTGTTGTGGCAGGGGTCGGTCACATCTTGCTGGCAGAACTGGCACTTCATGATGGCCTCCTTCAGGCACGAACAGGAGGCCAACGTGAGGGCGCTTTCAGGGTTCCGGGCTTGTTTGGAAACTTTCTATCCAGCAGTCCCAAACCTCAGCCGTAAAGATAGCGCGGCAGCCACAGGCCTAGCTCCGGGAAGATGTAGAACATTGCCATAGCGACGACGACCAGAAACAGGAACGGCATGACGCCTGCGAAGATGTCGTTGATGCTCACATGCGGCGGCGCGATGCCCTTCAGATAGAACGGCGCCATGGCAACCGGAGGCGATAGGAACGATGTCTGAATGTTGAGAGCGATCAGAATGCCGAAGAAGATCGGGTCGATGCCGAAATTGTCGAGGAGCGGCAGGAAGATCGGCACGAAGATCACAACGATCTCGGTCCATTCCAGCGGCCATCCCAGCACGAAGATGATCACCTGGGTGAGGATCAGGAACCAGAACGGGGAGAGGTTCAGGCCTGTGACGAAGTTCTCGATCGGCTGGTGCCCGCCAAGGAAGGCGAAGATCGACGAGAAGATGAAGGAGCCGACGAAGAGCCAGCACACCATGGCCGAGGTGCGGGCCGTGAGGATCACCGATTCCTTCAGCTTGCCGAACGACAAGGAGCGATAAGCGGCCGCCAAGAGCAGGCTGCCCAGCGCCCCGACGGCTGCAGCTTCCGTTGGCGTCGCGATGCCGAAGAAGATCGCGCCGAGCACGGACAGGATGAGCAGCGCGAGCGGGAAGAACGACGTGGCCAGGGACCAGATGACTTTCGCAAGAGGAACCCTGCGCTCTTCAATGGGAAGCTTGGGCGCGAGGCTCGGATTGATCATGCAGCGGATCAGCACATAGAGTATGTACAATCCAGCGAGCATCAGGCCCGGGAAGAGGGCGCCCGCATAGAGCTTCGGCACGGACACGCCGGCGGTGGCGCCATAGAGGATCAGCATCACGCTGGGCGGAATCAGAATGCCGAGACATCCGCCGGCGCAGACCACTCCCGAGGCAAGCCGTACGTCGTATCCGGCCCGCAGCATGGCCGGGAAGGCGAGAAGACCCATCAGCGTGACGACAGCGCCCACAATGCCGGTCGCCGTGGCGAACAACGCGCAGGTGACCAGCGTTGCGATGGCAAGCGAGCCGGGAAGGCCCCCGACCGCGATCTGGATCGAGTGGAACAGCCGGTCGAGGATATTCGCCCGCTCGATGATGTAGCCCATGAAGACGAAGAGCGGGATGGCGACGAGCGTGTCGTTCGTCATCACCGAGTAGGCGCGTTGCACCACGAGCGCGAACACGATGTCGCCCATGGCGAAGTAGCCGAAGCCGAAACCGAGCGCCATCAGCGTGAATGCGATGGGAAACCCGAACATGATGAAGACCACGAACAGGCCGAGCATCACCACGCCCAGTTCGGGATTTCCCAGCCCCCAGGATGCGAGCATCAGATGTTACCCTTTGTAAGGCCTTGTTGTTCGGCCTGTTCGAGAATGAGCTTCTCGGTTTCTTCGACGTCATGCAGGCGCTGCGGCCACTCGCCATCACGCAGGCATTGAATGCAGCGGATCACCTCGACGATGCCCTGGAAGGCCATGAGAATGCCCGCGAGAGGGATGAGCGCCTTGAAGGGATAGATCGGCGGCCCGTTCGGTGAGTTCATGGAATGCTCGTTCATCATCCATGACATCTGGGAGAACGGAATGCCGGCATAAACGAGGGCGAGGATGCCGGGGAAGAAGAACAGGAAATAGAGCGCGAGATCCATGCCGGCCTGACGGCGCGGATGCCAGTTGCGGTAGAGGAAGTCGCCTCTCACATGGTTGTTGCGCGCAAGGGTGTAGGGGCCCGCGATCATGAAGAGCAGGCCATAGAGCATGTAGCTCGCATCAAAGGCCCATTCCGTCGGGGCCCGCAGCACGTAGCGCGCGAACACCTCGTAGCAGACCGCGAAGGTGAGGGCGAGAATCGCCCAGGCGACGGCCTTGCCGATGAAGGTGTTGATGCGGTCGATGAAATAGACGAAGCGCATGGGCAAGGCCTTTCCAGAAGCCTGCGGGACATTACGAGGGCGGCATCATGCGTGCCGCCCTCGTCGTTCAAAAACGTCTAAGTTCAAAATGGGCCAGTCGGCCGTTCCTCAGGTGGTCTTGAAGAAGTGGTCGTAGGCCATGTCGCGTGAGGGCTCGTTCAGGCGCTCATAGGCATAAGTGCGCTGCACCCAGGCCTTCTGGCTGTCGATCACCTTCTTGAAGAACGGATCCTTCGAGAATTCCTCGATGACCTTGTTCCAGGCTTCGAGCTGAACCTTCAGCACCGAGTCAGGGGTCTTCTTCACCTGGACGCCGCGGCCGCGAATGGCCTCCAGATCCTTGGAATAGCGGTCGAGAGCCTTCCACGACATGTCGGCCGAGGCGGATTCCGCCGCATATTTGAGGACGGCTTTCAGCTCCGCCGGGAGCGCATCGTACTTGGCCTTGTTGAAGATGAGCTCGAAGGTCTCACCGGACTGGTGGTAGCTCTGGAGCATCAGGTTCTTCGACACGTCCGGGAAACCGAGCACGAGGTCGGAGGACGGGTTGTTGAACTCGGCGCCGTCAATGACGCCGCGCTCCAGCGCCGGCACGATCTCGCCGCCGGCCAGGATGGTGACGGCTGCGCCGAGCTGGCGGTTGAGGTCCGCGGCCAATCCCACGGTGCGGTACTTCAGGCCCTTGAACGCATCGGCCGAGGTGACCTCGCTCTTGAACCAGCCCAGCGGCTGGGCCGGCATGGGGCCTGACAGGAACCCGACTATGTTGAGCTTGAGGATCTGCTGCTGCAGCTCGTTGTAGAGGTCGTAGCCGCCGCCATAATTCATCCAGCCCAGGAAGGAATTGGCGTTCCAGCCGAAGGACGGGCCGGTGCCGAACAGGGCGAAGGCTTTGTTCTTGCCGTACCAATAGGCTGCCACGCCATGACCGCCGTCGAGAATGCCGGCGTGCACTGCATCCTGCAGCTGGAAGGCCGGAACCACCGCGCCGGAGGCGAGAACGTCGATCTTCAGACGCCCGCCGGACATATCGTTGATGCGCTTGGCGTAGTCGTTGCAGAACTCGTGGAAGATGTCACGGTTCGGCCAGGTGGATTGGAATTTCCAGGTAGCCGTCTGGGCTCTGGAGACCTGAGGGGCTGCGACCGTTGCTGCAGCTCCCAGGCCGGCGACTTGCAGGAACCGACGGCGAGACTGCTTGGATGCACTCGGAGTCTGAGACGCTGGTGTTTTGTCTTTTTTCACTGCTTCCTCCCTTCAACGTTATCATTGTGAGGGACCGCGTTTTCTTATGCTGGAACGCGTTCTTCCGCAGAGGATGGTGTGTCATTTCCCCTATGACTTCAAGGGGTCCGGGCGGGCATGCGGTATAGACCTCTGGCCTAGATGAGTTTGACTTCACCAGCCGATGTTCAGCACTCATCTTCTTCTACAAAGACCTTAGGAGAGCCGCCGCTCCATCGCTGGATCGGCTCGATGCCGAGCGGGCAACGCTCACGTGAGCCGGTTGTCCCGAGAAGGCTTCGGATCGGCATCACGCGCTTGTGATGGTCAGGCGTGGTCGAGGGCGCGGGCGAGATCCTCAAGCAGGTCGTCCTTGTGCTCCAGTCCCACCGACAGGCGAACCAGTCCATCCGTGATGCCCATCTCGGCACGCTGCTCGAGCGTGAAGCGCTGATGGGTTGTGGTGGCCGGATGGGTGACGAGGCTCTTGGCGTCGCCCAGGTTGTTGGAGATCCTGATCAGCCTGAGGGCATTCAGGAACCGGAACGCGCCGTCCTTGCCGCCTTTGACGTCGAGCGCAATCATGGTCGAAGCGCCGCTCATCTGGCGCCGGATCAGGTCAGCCTGAGGATGGTCCGGGCGGCCTGGGTAGGTGAGGCGCCGCAGCTTCGGATGATCGTGGAGCGCATCCGCAAGAGAGCCGGCGGTGGCCGTCTGCCTTTCGACGCGCAGGGGAAGCGTCTCGAGGCCTTTCAGAAGAACCCAGGCGTTGAAGGGCGAGATCGACGGTCCCGTCATGCGCAGGAACTGCTGCACCTTGGTCTCGATGAACGCGGTGGAGCCGAGGATCACCCCACCCAGACATCGGCCCTGGCCATCGATGTGCTTGGTGGCCGAGTACACGACACAGTCGGCGCCGAGCGCGAGCGGCTTCTGGAAAAGCGGCGTCGCGAACACATTGTCGACGGTGAGCGTCGCGCCGGCCGCATGGGCGATCTCGGCAACGGCCGCGATGTCGATGATCTCCAGGCTCGGATTGGTCGGCGTCTCCAGCAGGAAAGCCTTGGTCTCGGGCCTTACGGCGTCCCGCCACTGGCTTAAGCTCGCACCATCGACCAGAGTGCAGCCGACGCCGAACCGGGGCAGGAAATCCTCCACCACCCAGCGGCACGAACCGAACAGCGCGCGCGCCGCCACCACATGGTCGCCGGCCTGCACCTGCCCGACCATGGCGGCCGTGACAGCCGCCATGCCGCTTGCCGTCGCGCGGGCCGCTTCGGCGCCTTCGAGACCGGCAATGCGCTGCTCGAAGGCGTCGATGGTCGGGTTCGAGTAGCGGCTGTAGCTGTAGCCGGGCTCCTCGTTGAGGAAGCGCCGCTCGGCGCTCTCTGCGCTCTGGTAGACGAAGCCCTGCGTGAGGAACAACGCCTCCGATGTCTCTCCGAACGGCGTACGCTGATTGCCTTCGTGGACGAGGCGGGTTTCCAGGCGATAGGAGGGCTCTTTGGGCGTGGTCATCAAGCGATCCTACTGTTGTTCTTTATAAAGAACAACCGTCTTCTTTTGACGGAAAGTGTCTGACGCCGCTCGATCAGCTGACATTGCCGCGGAGAAATTCTTTGCGGGTCTCCTCGATGAGGCGCTTCACGCAAGGCTCAAGCGACGAGCGCCAATGCGGCAGCACCACGCCATGCACCTCTTTGAGCCTGGTGCAGTCGAGCCGGGAGTTGGCCGGCCGTTTGGCAGGAGTAGGATAGTCCGATGTCGCAATCGGCCTGACCTTCGCTGAAGGCCCTTCGAGATGAGCCGACAGGGTGAAGATTTCCGTGGCAAACTCCGCCCAGCTGGCGAAGCCTGCGCCTGCCATGTGAAACACACCGCGCAGGTTCTTGTCCTCAGGCTTCTCCAGCAGGTTGCGGGCGACCGCGATGATGCCGTCGGCGATGTCTAGGGCACTGGTGGGCGACCCGTGCTGGTCGGCCACCACACCGACTTCGTCGCGGTCGCCGGCGAGGCGCAGCATCGTCTTCACGAAGTTCTTGCCGAAGGGGCTGTAGACCCAGGCGGTGCGCAGGATCGCGTAGTTCTCGGCCTCGGCCGCCACAGCCTCCTCGCCCAAAAGCTTCGAGGCGCCATAGACGCCTAGAGGAGAGACAGGGTCATCCTCGCGATACGGATGATCGGCGGTGCCGTCGAACACGTAATCCGTGGAGATGTGGATCAGGGGCACGTTCATCGCCGCCGCTGCGCCGGCCACGACACCGGCGCCGATCCCGTTGATGGCCTCGGCCAGTTCCGGGGCGGACTCGGCCTGGTCGACGGCGGTGTAGGCCGCCGCATTCACGATGACGTCGCCCCCGGTCTCAACCAGCGCATCCTCGATGCCCGATGGATCGGCAAGGTCGAGCTTGGGACGACCCACGAGCACCGCCTGCGCCCCGTGAGCCCGCGCCCGCTCCGCCAGAGAGCGGGCGACCTGACCTTCCTTGCCGATGACGATGATACGCATGAAACTCGAACCCTCTTCGATGTGGAAGCAGCGTGATGACACACGCTGCCAAGCACATGTCAGTTGCCGATGGCAACACCTTCGCGGCGACTGTCCGCACCGCCGACGAGCCCCGCCGGGGTGACAACGATGGCATGGATGCCGGAGTTCTGGTCGATCAGCTTGACCTCGTGGCCCTTGGCCTCGAGCGCCGCCTTCCAGGCTTCCGCCTCGGTGCCGGCCTCGAGCTCCGTCGGTCCGTTGCGGCTGCCCATGTTGGGCAGATCGGCGGCGACCTGGGGATCGAGCTTCCAATCCAGGATGCCGACAAGCGTCTTGGCCACGTAGTTGGGAATGAGGCTTCCGCCCGGCGAGCCCACCACCGCATAGAGCTTGCCGCTTCCGTCGAGCACCATGGTCGGCGCCATGGACGAGCGCGGGCGCTTGCCGGCCTCGACGCGGTTGGCGATCGGCTTGCCCTCCTCCGTTGTGGCAAACGAGAAGTCCGTCAGCTCGTTGTTGAGCAGGAACCCGCTCTTCGTCATGATCCGTGCCCCGAACCCATCCTCGATGGTGGTGGTCATGGACACGGCATTGCCGTTGCGGTCGACGATGGAGATGTGGCTCGTGCCGTATTCGATACCCTCAGACGGTCCCCAGAGGAAGGTCTTCTGGAACGGCGGGTCGCCGGGCTTGGCCTTGCTCATGGACTTGTTTGGGTCAACGAGGGCGGCACGGCTTTTGATGTAGCCGGCATCGGTCAATCCCTTGACGGGAACGTTCACGAAGGCCGGATCGGCCAGGAAGAGAGCGCGGTCCGCATAAGCCAAGCGGCCGGCTTCCGCAAACCAATGCACCGCATCAGGCCCTGGCTTCACGGCAGCCATGTCCTGGGTTTCAAGGACGCCCATGATCTGCTGCACGGCGACTTGGCCGGAACTCGGCGGGCCCATGCCGCAGATCCTGTAGACGCGATAGCTGCCGCACAGGGCTTCACGCTCCTGCACCTTGTAGCCCTTGAGGTCGTCGAGGGTCATATCGCCGGGATTGGTCGGATGTCCCGTCACGGTCGCCACGATGTCCTGGGCGATCTCGCCGGTGTAGAAGGCCTCCGCTCCCTTCTCGGCGACGGTGCGCAGAGTCTTGGCAAAGGCCGGGTTCTTCAGCACGGTTCCGACCGCCTTGGGCTTGCCGTCGGGTTCATAGAAATAGGCGCGTGCCACCGGATCGTTCTGGAGGTATTTTTCCTGGGTCAGCAGGCCGTTGAGACGCGGCGAGATGGCAAACCCTTCCTCGGCCAAGCGCGCCGCCGGCTCGATCACCTGCTGCCAGCTCAGCTTGCCCCAGTTCTTATGAGCCATTTCGAGCAGGCGCAGCGTTCCCGGCACGCCGACGGAGCGGCCACCCACCACGGCATCGTAGAACTTCATCGGCTTGCCGTCGGGGCCGAGAAAGCGCTCGGGCTTGGCCGCCACGGGCGCCGTTTCGCGACCATCAAGAGTTGCCATGGTGCGGCCGTCCCAGAACACCATGAAGGCGCCGCCGCCGATGCCGGAACTCTGCGGTTCGACGAGATTGAGAACCAGCTGAACCGCGATGGCGGCATCGACCGCGCTGCCGCCCGCTGCCAGGATCTCGCGGCCGGCCTGCGCTGCCAGGGGATTGGCCGCGGCGACCATATCCTTCGTCGCAGTGCTGACCGACTTGGCCGTGCGACCGGTGGGAGCCTCAGGAGAAGGCGCGACCGCTTGAGCCAATGCCAGCGGCGCGAAGGGCAGGCTGGCCAGGAGACTGAGACCTATGAAGCTTCGGCGAAGGCTGCTCTGATTGGTCATGCGGCACGCTCCCTGTTTGTGAGGCTCATTCCGTCAGTTGGGTGAGCCTAACAAAGGATCATCCCTTTGCGCCACTTCCATTCGGCACCGAAAAAGAAGAAATTCTGCTGATGCTGCGCTGCAATATCACACTCCTGTCACTGTTGGCGGGCAGGATGTGATTCGTCGTGAGAAGAAAAGGAGCAGAACATGTACGCATATAATCTGTTCCAGAGTACGAAACTGGACGGCCTCGTCTGTGCTGTCCCGGAGGAGCGTACCGTTCCTCCCTTTGTCGTGGAGCCCAACTGGCGGTTCGAAGGGCGGGTGCAAAGTCAGGATGCCCCCTTGGGCTTCGATCGGAAGGCCGCCATGGAAGGCGTGCGTTTCAACGGATTTTATCTATTCGCCAGCTTCCAGAAGGACCGCGCGAGCCGGTAGGCTCGCGCACGCAACAGCAAGCTTGTCCGGTCCCTTGGCCGGACCGGCTGGCTGACCAGAGACCATCAATCAAGAACCGGATCGACTCTTGATCTTGGGCGTCACCTGCTCTCTATCTTGGTGACCTTCGCGCCTGCCGCCTCCCATTGTCGATTCGATTGTGAACTCCTCCCTTGCTCTGATCTGGACCATCACGGCCGCCACGACCCTCTTGCAGGCCGGGAACGGTCTTCTGCAGGCCCTGATGCCGCTGCGCATGCAGGCGGAGGGCATTTCCGTGGCTTCCATCGGTGTCGTGGCCGCAGCCTATGGCGTGGGCTTCTCGACGGGCTGCTTCCTTGCGCCGAGCTTCATCCGCCATGTCGGCTACATCAGGGCCTTCGCCAGCCTGGCGGCGGTGGTGTCCGTGCTGATCCTGGCGATGACGCAGGCTCATTCGACCCTGGCTTGGATGCTGCTGCGCGGACTGACGGGCGTTACGCTCGCCTGCATCTTCACCGTCACTGACGGGTGGATCAGCGCCCGGGCGACGTCGAGCCATCGCGGGCGGATCTTATCCATCTACATGATCTGCACCAAGGTCGCCCTGATGCTGTCCCCTCTCGGGATCAGTTTCGGCGACATCCGCACGGATGGGTTGTTCATGGCGGTGAGCGCGCTGATCACGCTCTCGCTGCTCCCCATTGCGGCCACCACCACGAGTGAGCCCAGCGCACCGCAGGGCGTGCGCATCGAGGTCAGGAAATTGTTTGCCACGGCTCCGTCAGCGGTGGTCGGAGCTTTCGTGGTCGGCCTCGTCAATGGGCCGGTCATCGCGATCACACCGGTGTTCGGCGTCAGCATCGGGTTGGGCCAGGATCAGGCTGCGGCGCTTCTCTTCGCCTTGCAGGCGGGAAGTCTCGCGATGCAATGGCCGCTCGGATGGTTGTCCGACCAGGCTGATCGACGCTACGTGATCGCGGGCCTGGCCTTAGGGACGAGCTTGGTCTCGCTCCTGATCCTCTGGGCCAGCACGCAGAATGCGAATCTGCTGATCCTGTGGTCGTTTGCGGCCTGGGGCGGATTGGCCCTGTGCATTTATTCGGTCTGCGTCGCTCATGCCTGCGATATCGTCGATCCGGGGCAGATCGTATCCACCATCGGCACACTGCTGTTCTCCTGGGCGACCGGGGTCACCGTCGGTCCACTACTCGGGGCATTGGCCATGGAGGTCCTTGGACCTCAGGGGCTTTTCATCTACGCGGCCTTGGCTTCACTGGGCCTTGCCGCCTTCATCGTGATGCGGATCATTCGGGTGCAGCGACCGCCTGCCAAAGGCGGCTTTGTCGACATCGCGCCCACCAGCTCCGCTTCGGCCGGCCTGACGCCTCGGGCAGACCCGGGAACGGCAGAATCTCAGCCTCACCCCTCCGATCCGGAGGGAGAGGCCGAGGCGCCTGATCAGAAGGGAAGGTCTCCGGCCACGCGGGTCGAGACGTCGCCGTAGCGGTTGAGACGCTTGTCGATCATGTCGTCGATCTTGCCATAGACTTCGGCCACGCTGAGCTGGCGGGTCTTCTTGCCGTCCTTGGTGAAGAACAGCGACTTGTTCGACTTCGCCGCGGCCGGGAAGGCGGCGGGCGCGCTCTTCTTGGGCGTGTCGTCCACCAGGGCGATGAACTTGCTGGCACTGTCCACGCCGAAGAAGTGGGACATGTAGAATTCGGAACGGTTGAGCTTGCGGCCAAGCCTTGTTTCGATCTTCGCCTTGTCGCGCTTCATCATCTCGGCCGCCATGAGGGACGAGATGTAAGGATTGCGGCGCAGCCCGAGAATGTGCTCGCGCATGGTGTCGTCCGCTACGGCGAGCTTGCCGTCGATCCGCTCGATCGCCTGCGCTTCCGCATCCAGGCCATGAGCAGGCCCGAAGGAGCGCACGACTTCGAGCCATGTGCTCGTGATGAACTGGAACAGGCCTACGGCCGAGGAGGTCGAGGCTTTGTTGCCGGGCAGGAAGCTCGATTCCTTGTCCGCAAGAGCCATCATGTAGACGGGGTCGGCACCGGTCATCCGGGACGCGCGCAGGATCGTGTCCACGATCCACACCGGCACGCGCATGTCCTCGAATTCCATGTAATCCGTGAGTTCCCGCGAGACGGGCTTGTCATCCTCGCTGCCGGCCCGGGTTGTCGGATTGGTCAACGGGATGGTCAGGATGATCTGCCTCTGCAGGTCGGCCTGGTTGGCATCAGCGGGCGGCACCGTGACGATAGCTTCCAATGGGTCCGCCTGAGCGGGATTATCTGCCGATATGACAAACGTCTCCCCGCGCTGAGCCGGAATCTTGATGGCATTCTCGCCGGCATCGAAAGCCGCCGGAAGAGCTGACTTCTGCTCCGCGGCCGAGGCGGATTGGGGCATGGCGGCGGTGCCGAGAGCCAGTGTCATGCAGGCCCCGAGGCCGAGCATCTTGGTCAGGTTGAGCAGGGTCTGACCTCCCTGAAGGGTAGGCCGCTTCTGAGCCGTCCAAGCACCCCGGAAGCCGCTGTGCTGCTCGAAATCGAGGCAAATAGCCTTCTGCTGGCATGCGTCGCGAGACGCCGTCAGAGCAATCTGCATATGAAGAAGCCCCCTAAAAAATGCGCCGCTTCACTGTTGTGACAGGTTTGCGGTTGTTCTTCGTTCAAGTGAGATGAGTATGTGCGTGCCAGATATGTCCAGAATGGGTCAGCTTAACGGTGGAATTGGACTTTGTTCCCAGACCTGACTGTTTGCAACTATCCGGACAAAGGGGATAATCTTCAAAGAACTCCTGATTTCTCAAGAATAACGGCGTGAAGACGCGCTTAAGGCAAAGATTAACTATGATTTGCGGGTCATTCCGCCGCACCTAGGAAATTGCTCAGGTTGTCATGGGACAGGGCAGTCAGCTTTGGTCGCGTGAGTGCAGCGTTCAGCAAACAGGCGCTCGCAGGGATAGCGGCGCCCGACCCTTCCGGGCTGTCTTACGATCTGCGGAGGTACCTCGATGCCGGCCATGATCGAGGCCCTCAGGGGTGAGGCGAAGTCCAAGCTGCCCTGTTCAAGCCAGTCGCAGATCCAAAGGCGGGGCCGGCTTCAGGACGATCGGGCAGCCCGCGGCCACGAAGACGACCGCATCGCATGCTTCCGCAATCCGCTGGTTCAGGCGCCCCTGCTCGTCGCGGAAGGAGCGCCCGAGAGGGGTCGATGGCACGATGCCCTGACCCACTTCGTTCGATACCAGGATGAGAGGGCCTTGGGCCTCCCGGACCACGCCGCTCAGCCGATCAGCCTCATGAGACGGGTCGCGCTCGGCGAGCATGATGTTGGAAAGCCAGAGGGTCAGGCAATCGACGAGCACGGCCTTGTCAGGGCCTGTCTGAGCCTGGATAGCCTGCGACAGCTCCAAGGGGGCATCCACCGTCTGCCAGGAATGGTCGCGCTCCAGACGGTGCAGGGCGATGCGTTCGCGCATCTCATCGTCGAAGGCTTGCGCGGTCGCGACATAGATCCGCTGTGATGAGGCTTGTTCGGCAAGCTGCAGGGCGGTGCGGCTCTTGCCGGAGCGCGCTCCGCCCAGGACCAGGACGCGACGGTAGAAAGGCATGATCGGTCAGGCGCTCAGCCGGTTGAGGGGGATGACCATGTGAACACGCAAGCCCTCCGGCCGCCACTCCCGCTCAAGGGTCCCCCCGAGCTGTCCGGCGATGCTTCGCTGGGACAGCTGCGTGCCGAACCCTTCAAAACTTGGCGCGGACTCGATGGATGGTCCGCCGTATTCGGTCCAGAGAAGGTCCACGTCCTCGCCCTCGAGCGTCCAGCGGATGGTGAGGTCGCCCTCCGCACAGGAGAGACATCCATATTTGGCCGCGTTGGTGGCAAGCTCATGCAGGACCAGGGCAAGGCTCGTCGTCGTATTCGAGCCCACGGCAACACCGGGACCCTCGATCACGATCTTGTTCTGGCCAGACTGCCTGTAGGGTTCGAGGACAGCCTCGATCAAGCGGGAGAGCTCGACATCGGTGCCGGAGCCCGGCTCCGCTATAGAGGCTGGCTGGACCAGCTCGTGGGCCCGCGACAGGGCGCTGAGCCGACCTCTCAGAGCGGTTGCCATATCCTTGGGGTCTTTGGCCGTGCGGGCCGTCATCGAGACCATGCCGTTTGCGATGGCGAACAGGTTCTTCACGCGGTGATTGAGTTCCCTGGTTAGAAGCTTCTGGGCCTCTTCGAGGGCTTGGCGCTCCGTGATGTCGCTGATCACACCGTAAAGGCTGACGGCGCGACGGGTGCCGCCGTCATGCACGTGAAGGGCCTGGCCATGGGAACGGAACCAGCGCAGGCTCCCGTCGGGAAGCTGCGCCCGATAGTGGTTGTCGTACTTGCCATCCGAATCCGGAGCGGCGGCGGCGGCAATCCGCGCCTTCGCGTCCTCCCGATCCTCAGGATGGATCATGTTCAAGGCTTCATCGAGAGAAAGGCTATACAATCCGTTGTGAGGGATGTGGTAGAGGGTGCAGCTTTCCTCGTCCCAGGTGATCTGGCGATTGTCGAGATCGATCTGCCAGGTTCCGAGATGGGCCGCTTCGAGAGCCAGGCGATACTGGCTCTCGAGCATCCGGATGGCTTCCTCGTTCTTCTTCTGCTCATGGATATTGGTGCTTGTGCCGAACCAGCGGGTAATCTGGCCGGTGAGGTCCTGGATCGGAATCGCCCGGCTCAAGAACCATTCGTGGTCTCCTGCGGCGTTCCTGATCCGGTGCTCCCACTCATAGGCTTGTCCGGATTCGAGGGAGCGTTTCCAATGGTCCTGGGTTTGGACCAGATCATCCGGATGGATGGATTCCTGCCAGCCGTCGCCTATGATCAGCTCGCCCGATCGGCCCGTATATTCACGCCAGCGCCGATTGACATAGTCCACATATCCATCCGGCCGGGATGACCAGACGAGTTGGGGCAGAGACTCCGCCAGAATGGCATATTGGGTTTCTGTATCCTTGAAATCCACGCAGAACTCCCGGGCCACCCTTTTGGCCAAAGTCACTCACAAACCGGCTTCGCTTAAGCAAGCATTGTTGTAGGCCTTTTTCGAGGCTGACAACCCACATCCGATCCCATGTGCATTTTCTCGGCACAAAGAGTAGCGCCAATTGTGTGAAACCATTAAAAAGCCGCCTCGTGTCTGGCGGTTCCCTCCGTCAGCGCCTAGATGCAGGACAGCCCACGCACCCGATGCGACCCTTCCTACGCTGAGGCTGATTGACAGTTTTTCATGAATGATATGAGCCCCAAGCCGGTGTCTCCACCGGAGATGTCATCTGCCGAGGCCCTTCAGCCGAAGGAGCGCCGCTCCCGCCGGTTTGCGTGGATCGGGATGGCTGCGAGCATTCTCCTGTTCGGTGCTTCGCTTATCGTTCTCTGGCATATCGTATCCGACATCGACATCAACGAGCTGAAATCCGCGTTCACGACGGCCAGCCTGCGTCAGATCGGGCTCGCGGTGCTCTTCACCGCCATCAGCTATGGCCTGCTGACCTGCTACGACGCCATCGCGTTACGCCAGCTCAAGCTGCAGATTCCCTACCGCACCACGGCCTTGGCCTCCTTCACGAGTTACGCGGTGAGCTTCACCCTGGGGTTCCCGCTGCTCACGGCCGGAACGGTCCGCTACTGGATCTACTCGCCCAAGGGCGTGAAGCCGGGACGGGTGGCAAGCCTCACCGTGATCGCCGGGGTGACCTTCTGGCTCGGCATGGCCCTTGTTCTCGCCTGGAGCCTGATCAGCAAGGCCGATGAACTGGCAAGCCTCGTCTACACCCATATCTGGATGAACCAGCTCGTAGGATTGGGCGCTGCCGTCTTCGTCGTCGTCTACATGGTCTGGGTCTCGCTCAAGCGCCGCTCCGTGAAGATCCAGGGCTGGAAGCTGGAGCTGCCGGGCTTTCGCCTGTCCCTAGCGCAGATCCTGATCGGCGCCGGCGATGTCTGCGCCGGCGCGGGCGTTCTGTTCGTCCTCCTGCCGGACGGGCATGGGCTCAATTTCGAGACCTTCGTGGCAGTCTACATCGTCGCCGTGATGCTGGGAGTGGCGAGCCATGCACCGGGTGGTCTCGGCGTTTTCGAAGCGACCATTCTTCTCGCCCTCTCGAGCTACCCGAGGGAGCCGGTTCTCGGAGCGCTGCTCCTCTACCGCCTGTGCTATTACCTCATTCCCTTCGTGATCGCTCTCGCGCTTCTCGGCGGCTACGAGATCCGCAACCGGATCCGGGCGGCGCGGCTCTCGTTCAAGCCCGACGACGATGATGTCGCCGCAGGAGCCGAGCTTGGCGGGAGATGACACCTGCTGGCACCTGCCTTAAAGAAGGCGTGTAACCCCTCCGAGACCCTCCGTTCGATGAGCGATCCCGACGATCCGACGCCGGAACCTAAGCTCCAGGGCGCTGCGCTCCTGCGTGATGCGGCCCTGCGGGCCGCGGTTGTCACGTGCTTCGTCATGGTGGTCGTCGCGCTGGTGCGGGGCAGCGGAGATGCCTGGCTTCTGCTCTGGGCTGCCATTGCCATCATCGCCGGATTTCTGGTTGCCAGCCCGAAGCGCAGTCTCGGGGTCGGGGTTCGGTCGCAGCCCAGCAAGCCCCAGCAATCAAGTGTCGCCGAGGCGGTTCTAGCCCAGATCCCCGATCCGGTCATCCTGGTGGATCAGCGCGCCGTCGTCATCGAGGGCAACAAGGCCGCTTATGGGCTCCTGAGCGGATTGAAGACCGGGCACCCTTTGTCCTTCGCGCTCCGCAGCCCCGATGTGCTGGACGGCATACAGAGGGTTCTGGAGAGAGGCGAGCCCCTCAAGGTGGAATATTCGGAACGGGTTCCCACCGAGCGCACTTTCGAGGTCCATATCGGTCCGCTTCAGGCCGATGCACCCGGCGCCGGGATCCAGTCCGGGGTCGTCCTGTTCTTTCGCGACCTCACCTCGGCCCGCCGCCTGGAGGCCATGCGGGCCGATTTCGTAGCTAATGCGAGCCATGAGCTGCGCACTCCGCTGGCCTCGGTGCTCGGCTTCATCGAAACCCTGCAGGGCCCGGCCCGCGACGACGTGAAGGCCCGGGAGCGCTTCCTCGACATCATGAAGGGGCAGGCCGAGCGCATGAAGCGCCTGATCGACGATCTCCTGTCCCTGTCGCGGATCGAGATGCGGGCCCATCTCTCGCCGACCCAGAATGTCGATCTCGCCGCCATCGTAGCCCAGATGGTCGAAACCCTGTCGCCCATGGCCCGGGAGAGAGGCGTCGTCATCCAGGCCGCGCTGCCCAGCCAGCCGATCCTCGTGCGCGGCGACCGCGACGAGCTTCTGCGCGTGGCCGAGAACCTGATCGAGAATGGGGTGAAATATGGCGAGAGCGGCGGCAAGGTGGATGTGGAGGTCGCCAGTATTGGCCCCTCCCATGGCGAGCAGGGTCCGCATGTCACCTTCACCGTCCAGGATTACGGCCCTGGCATTGCGCCGGAGCACCTGCCACGCCTGACCGAGCGGTTCTATCGGGCCGATGTGGTCCAGAGCCGCGATAAGGGCGGAACGGGCCTGGGGCTTGCCATCGTCAAGCACATCGTCAACCGCCACAGGGGGCATTTCGACATCGCGAGCGAGCCAGGGCAGGGCGCCCGGTTCACGGTGACGCTGCCCGAGGCCCGCTCCTGACGGGGCAATTGTCCCCAGGCCAGAAAATGAGACGCCCCAGGGGATCCTGACGGGCTGTCATGTAATTGTCATCCAACTGTCGTAGAGGAGACATCCGTCGGGCCTAGCTGTCCCATCGCGTGACACGGTCCAGAGCTTTCAAGCCGCCTGTCACACTGCATGAACAGGAGATTGACCCTTGAAGATCATGTCCTTCGCCATTGCGGCTGGCCTTGCCGTCGCCGGCTTTACGACCACGGCCTCTGCCGCTGACATCACCGGCGCAGGCGCGACGTTCCCGTTCCCGATCTACGCCAAATGGGCCGAGGCCTATAACAAGGAGACGAGCAACCGGCTGAACTATCAGTCGATCGGCTCCAGCGGGGGCATTCGCCAGATCCGGGCCAAGACAGTCGATTTCGGCGCGACCGATGCTCCCCTGAAGGGCGAAGAACTCCAGAAGGACGGCTTCGTCCAGTTTCCGGCCGTCATGGGCGGCGTGGTCGCCGTCTATAACGTTCAGGGCGTTGCCGCCGGCCAGCTGAAGCTGACGGGCGAGGTTCTCGCCGACATCTTCAACGGCAAGATCTCCAAGTGGAACGATGCCAAGATCGCGCAGGCGAACCAGGGCGTGACGCTGCCGAACGCCGCGATCACCCCGGTCTACCGCTCCGACGGATCCGGCACCACCAGCGTGTTCACCACCTACCTGTCCCAAGTCTCCGAGACCTGGAAGAGCGGACCGGGCGTTGGTGCGTCGGTGCAGTGGCCTGTGGGTCAGGGCGGCAAGGGCAATGAGGGCGTCGCCGCTCTCGTGAAGCAGGTGCCGAATTCGATCGGCTATGTGGAATACGCTTACGCCAAGCAGAACAGCATCCCGTTCGCTCAACTTCAAAACAAGAACGGCAAGTTCGTCTCGCCGGAAGCCAAGACGTTCCAGGCTGCCGCTGCCAATGCCGATTGGAAGTCGGCTCCCGGTTACGGCATCTCGCTGACGAACCAAGCCGGCGACGAGGCTTGGCCGATCACGGCTCCGACCTTCATCCTCGTGCCTAAGAATCCGGAAAAGCCCGAGCAGGTGGCCGAGGCCTTGAAGTTCTTCGACTGGTCGTTCAAGAACGGCGACAAGATGGCTGTTGAGCTCGATTATGTGCCGCTTCCCGCCCAGCTGAAGGATCAGGTGCGCGCGACGTGGAAGAGCGAGATCAAGAACGCTTCGGGTCAGCCTGTCTTCACGCAGTAATCTGACCTCGATCAAACAACACAGCGGATCGGCGAATGGTAGCTCTCTCGCAAGAACGTCTCGTTACGAGCGCGGATGCTCCCGCTCGTCGATCCCCTCCACCAAGTTTCGACCGGCTCTTCCGCCTCGCCAGCCTCGCATCGGCCCTTCTGGTGCTGATCGTGCTGCTGGGCATCATCGGATCGATGATCTACGGCGGGATGCCTGCCTTCCGTGAGTTCGGCTTCGGCTTCATCACGTCAACCGTCTGGAACGTCAACGAAGACCAGTACGGCGCATGGGTTGCCATTGTCGGCACCCTGACGACGGCGCTGATCGCCCTCGTGATCGGCGTGCCTCTTTCGCTGGGCATCGCGATCTTCCTGACGCAGCTCTGCCCGCCTTGGCTCAAGCGGCCCGTGGCGACCACCATCGAGCTTCTGGCAGCCGTTCCCAGCATCATCTACGGCATGTGGGGCCTCTTCGTTTTCGCGCCTCTGTTCGCGAACTACGTGCAGATCCCCGTCTCCAACATCGTCGAGGGAATGCCCATGATCGGCACCATCCTGTATGCCCGCACGCCCTCCGGCGTCGGCATCCTGACGGCCGGCATCATCCTGGCGATCATGATCATTCCGTTCATCGCCTCCATCGCACGCGACATTCTCGATCAGATCCCGTCCGTGCTGCGTGAGAGTGCCTACGGCATCGGCTGCACCACCTGGGAGGTCGTGCGCAACGTGCTTCTGCCGCAGGCGGGGGTCAGCATCATCGGCGCGGTTATGCTCGGCCTGGGCCGCGCACTCGGCGAGACCATGGCCGTGACCTTCGTGGTCGGCAACGCGAACCGCCTGTCGGGCTCGCTCTTCGATCCGGGCTCCACCATCGCATCCCGCATTGCCAACGAATTCAACGAGGCCATCGGCCTGCAGCTCAACGCGCTCATGGGGCTGGGCTGCATCCTGTTCCTGGTCACGTTCACCGTGCTCGTGCTCGCCCGGATTCTCGTGTCACGGGTGAAGGTGGGTTGAGGAGACGATGATGGACACCGCTCTGCAGCACCAGACCTCGGTTGGGACGACGATTGCTCCTGCCCCCTGGGGACGGGTGCGCCGCAGCCGCCATGTGGCCGACCGCGCCCTCAAGATCATCTGCACGTTGTTTACGGTCCTGGGCGCTTTCGTCCTCGGCTGGATCCTTCTGATGCTGCTTGTCGAGGGCATCGGCGGCCTGTCGCCCGCGGTCTTCACCGAAACGACGCCGGGACCCGGCACCCAGGGTGGCGGTATCGCCAATGCCATCGTGGGCAGCCTGATCATGACCGTTCTCGGCATCGTCGTAGCAACGCCCGTCGGTGTGCTGGCTGGCACCTATCTTGCCGAGTACGGCAAAAGCTCGAAGCTGGCTGAGGTCATTCGCTTCGTGAACGACATCCTGCTCGCCGCGCCCAGCATTCTGATCGGCCTCTTCGTCTACATGCTCATGGTGCAGCCCATGGGGGGCTATTCCGGTTGGGCTGGTGGCGTTGCGCTCGCGATCATCGCGGTGCCCGTGATCGTGCGCACCACAGAGGACATGCTGCGCCTCGTGCCGGGTTCGCTGCGTGAGGCGGGTGCTGCGCTCGGTGCCCCCATGTCCACCGTGATCATCAAGATCAGCTGGAAGGCGGCGCGCGCCGGCATGGTGACCGGCGTGCTGCTGGCCACTGCCCGCATCGCCGGCGAAACCGCCCCGTTGCTGTTCACGGCCCTCAACAACAATTTCTGGTTCAACCCCAACCTGATGGGTGGCGTCGCCAACCTGCCGGTCATGATCTACCAGTTCGCCCTCTCGCCTTACGAGAACTGGCGCGAACTGGCATGGGCCGGCGCCCTTATCATCACCATGTCGATCCTGGCGCTGTCGGTTGTGGCGCGCCTGCTCCTGAGGAAGGATAAAGTCCGATGAGCACGATTGCCCTCAACACGAGCAGCGCGGTCGGAAAAGCCGCCGCCGGAAATGCCGAAGCGCCTGTGCGCATCGCCGTGCGAGATTTGAATTTCTACTACGGTGATTTCCGCGGCCTCAAGGACATCAACCTCGATTTCTACGACAGGCAGGTAACGGCACTCATCGGTCCGTCCGGCTGCGGGAAGTCGACCCTGCTGCGCACTTTCAACCGCATTTACAGCCTGTATCCTGAGCAGCGCGCCGATGGCGAGATCCTGCTCGACGGCCAGAACATCCTGTCGCCCTCCATCGACGTGAACGAGCTCCGGGCCCGCGTTGGCATGGTGTTCCAGAAGCCGACACCGTTCCCGATGTCGATCTACGACAATATCGCGTTCGGCATCAAACTCTACGAGAGGCTGCCGAAATCCGAACTTGACGGCCGCGTTGAGGAGGCCCTGCGCAAGGCGGCTCTATGGGACGAGGCAAAGGACAAGCTCCGTCAGTCGGGCATGAGCCTGTCGGGCGGCCAGCAGCAGCGCCTGTGCATCGCGCGCACCATCGCGCAGAAGCCCGAGGTGATCCTCCTTGACGAGCCGACCTCGGCACTCGATCCGATCTCCACGGGCAAGATCGAGGAGCTCATCGAGCAGCTCCGCTCCGAGTTCACCATCGTGATCGTCACGCACAACATGCAGCAGGCGGCCCGCATCTCGCAGTTCACGGCCTTCATGTATCTGGGAGAACTCGTGGAGTTCGGCCCGACCACCAAGATGTTCATGAACCCGGCCAAGAAACAGACTCAGGACTACATCACGGGCCGCTTCGGCTGATCGAAGCGGCTCAAGGAGAACCTCCATGTCAGAGCATATCGTCCGCTCCTACGACGCCGATCTCCAGGGGCTCCGGCAGCGCATCGCCGAGATGGGCGGCATCGCAGAGAAGATGCTGGTCGACTCCGTTTCCGCCCTGGCCCGCCATGACAAGCCTCTGGCCCAGACGGTGATTGCGTCCGACCCGCGCCTCGATGTTCTCCATCGTGAGGTCGAGGAGAACGCCATTCTCACCATCGCCCGCCGTCAACCCCTGGCGGTCGACCTGCGCGAGACCATCTCGGCCATCCGCATCGCCGGCGACGTGGAGCGCATCGGCGATCTCGCCAAGAACATCGCCAAGCGGGCGCTTGCGATCGGCGACGACTTCCAGCCGCACAAGATCGTGGTGGGTCTCCGGCATATGAACGATCTGGTGATGGGGCAGCTCAAGGACGTGCTCGACGCCTATGCGCAGAAGGACACGGCGAAGGCACTCGATGTGTGGAAACGCGATGGCGCCATCGATGCGCTCTACACCTCCCTGTTCCGGGAACTCCTCACCTACATGATGGAAGATCCGCGCAACATCTCGTTCTGCACGCACCTTCTCTTCTGCGCCAAGAACATCGAGCGGATCGGCGACCACACCACCAACATCGCCGAGACGGTTCACTACCTCGTCACGGCCGAGACGCTGGCCATCGACCGGCCGAAGAACGACCGCTCCATCGACACTACGGTCGAGGCGGGAGCCTGATCATGGGGCCTCGCGTTCTGATCGTGGAGGATGAGGAGCCTTTGATGCTCCTCCTGCGTTACAACCTCGAGGCCGAGGGCTATGACGTGGACAGCGTGTCCCGCGGCGACGAGGCGGAGATCCGCCTGCGCGAGCAGATACCTGACATCGTGCTGCTCGACTGGATGCTGCCCGGCCTGTCCGGCATCGAGCTCTGCCGTCGCATTCGCGCGCGGTCGGAAACCGAGCGCCTGCCGGTGATCATGCTCACGGCTCGGGGCGAGGAGGGCGATCGGATTCGCGGCCTGTCCACCGGCGCTGACGATTACATCGTCAAGCCCTTCTCCGTGCCTGAGCTGCTGGCGCGGGTGCGTGCGCTCCTGCGCCGGACGAAGCCCGCCTATATCGCAACGCTTCTGCGAGCCGGCGACATCGAGCTCGACCGCGAAACCCACCGGGTTCGCCGCGCCGGCCAGGAACTGCACCTGGGGCCTACGGAGTTCCGCCTGCTCGAATTCCTGATGCAGAGCCCTGGTCGCGTCTTTTCCCGCGAGCACCTGCTCAATGCCGTCTGGGGCCACGACGTCTATATCGACGAGCGCACCGTGGATGTGCACGTGGGCCGCCTGCGCAAGGCGATCAACCTGCCGCGCAAGCCTGACCCCATCCGTACGGTGCGGGGCGCCGGCTATTCCTTCGACGAGACCTTTGCTCGCGAGGAGCAGGCGCTGGAGGCCTGAGGAGATCCGATGAAAGAAAAGGCCGCGCTGAAACGATCAGCGCGGCCTTTTCTTTTAAAGACGATGAGGCTCAAGCCCGGGCGAACTTCCGGTCGCGCTTGCGGTCGGCCACCGGCTGGTAGGCGACGCGGGCGTGGTGGGTGCAATAGGGCAGGCCTGTGATGGAGCGGGCGCCGCAGAAGCGGAACTCGGGCTTGGTCGGGTCGCCCATGGGCCAGCGGCACATGGACTCGCGCAGGTCCATGATGGTCACGCGCTCGGAGACCGGAACGGCAAGGTCGTCTTCGACGTAGACGCTCGGCTCCTGGGTCACGGGCTGGAGGGCGATCGGGGCGATGACCACATTGTTGGTGTGCGGCTGAGGCGGCAGGGGAGCCGGGGCGCTCGGCGCGCGGGTCGCCTTGCGGGGGCGGGCCGCGGCGGCGGAGCCGGCCGGCTTGGCATCCTTGGCCCGGCCGGACAGGCCGAGGCGGTGAACCTTGCCGATAACCGCGTTACGGGTCACGTTGCCAAGCTCGGCGGCGATCTGGCTCGCGCTCAAACCATCGGTCCAGAGCTTCTTGAGAAGCTCGACCCGCTCGTCCGTCCAAGTTGCGCCCGCATCTATCATTTTCAATCTGCCTCCACCGGAGGCGGCCTTCAAACACTCAGAATCCCGGATGCTTCGCGGACAGGGTTTTTATGTCCGACCGCGTTGCGAGGGTCGCTCCTGAGGGTGAATGCCGCCGCACGAATGCCGTACTCGACTGACCCGAAGTTACAGGATGGGTGGACTCGGGCGCAAGAGTCCCCGAACAACCCCTGCCGTTTTCCCCAAGGAACTCACCTTTGGGAAAAGTTCCTTGTGATGAGTCAGTTCATTTCTCTTGAATTGACAGGGTCTCGCACCTCGTTAGAATCCCCAGCCGTGCCGCCCCTGCTGGGGCGGCGCTTTCTTTTTCGGACCCGGGTGCGACCTTGGGTCCTTGGAGGCGGAGACAACCTGTGATATCGCCATTGCTGCCGACTTTTGCCCGTGCCGAGCTTTCGTTCGAGAAGGGAGAGGGCCCCTGGCTCTACGGCCGAGATGGCGAGCGATATCTCGACCTGGGTGCCGGCATCGCAGTCAATGCCCTGGGCCATGCCCACCCGCACCTCGTCCAGGCCCTGACCGAGCAGGCCTCCAAAGTCTGGCATACCTCGAACCTGTTCCAGATTCCCGAAGGGGAGCGACTGGCCAAGCGCTTGGTCGACAACACCTTCGCGGATTTCGTGTTCTTCGCCAATTCCGGCGCCGAGGCGAACGAAGCCGCCATCAAGATGGCGCGCCGCTATCATTATGCGAACGGCAACCCCGAGCGCTTCCATATCGTCACCTTCGAGGGCGCCTTCCACGGCCGGACGCTGGGCACCATCGCGGCCGGCGGGCAGGAAAAGTACCTGGAAGGCTTTGGCCCCAAGGTCCAGGGTTTCGATCAGGTTCCGCCTGAGGATATCGAAGCCTTGAAGGCTGTGATCGGTCCGCAGACTGCGGCCCTGATGATCGAGCCGATCCAAGGCGAGGGCGGTGTCCGGTCCGTTTCGAACGCTTTCCTTCGCGAGCTGCGGGCCCTGTGCGACAGCCATGGGCTGCTCCTGATCTTCGACGAGATCCAGACCGGGGTCGGCCGCACGGGCAAGCTCTTCGCCTATGAGTGGAGCGGCGTGATGCCCGACATCATGTCGGTGGCCAAGGGCATCGGCGGCGGCTTCCCTCTCGGCGCCTGCCTTGCCACGGCAGAAGCCGCCAAGGGCATGACGCTGGGCACCCACGGCACCACCTTCGGCGGCAATCCGCTTGCCATGGCGGTCGGCAATGCGGTGCTCGACGTGATCCTGGAGCCCGGCTTTCTGGAGAGCGTCGAACGCAAAGGCCTGCTGCTCAAACAGCGCCTCGCGGAACTGAAGGACCGCCATCCGGGCGTGATCGCCGAGGTGAGAGGGCAGGGGCTCATCATGGGTCTGCGGACCGTTGTTCCCAACACCGCCTTCGTGAGCGCCGCCCGCGATCAGAAGCTGATCGTCATCGGCGCCGGCGACAACGTTGTCCGCCTTCTGCCGCCGCTGATCATTTCGGAGGCCGATCTCGGAGAGGCCATCGATCGCCTGGATGCCACCTGCACGGCCATTGAAACTGCGCAGCAAGCCGCCTCTCAGCCGGGAGTCGCCCAATGACAACCCGCCATTTCCTCGATCTGAGTGATTTCTCCGGAACGGAGATCCGGAGCCTGTTGAAGATCGGCTCGGACATCAAGTCCAAGCGCCGCCGTGGCGAGAAGGCCAAGGACCGCCCGCTCGAGGGCAAGGTCCTGGCCATGGTTTTCGACAAGCCCTCCACCCGCACCCGCGTCTCTTTCGACGTGGGCATGCGCGAGCTCGGCGGCGAGACGCTGATGCTCACCGGCAAGGAAATGCAGCTGGGCCGCGGCGAGAGCATCGCCGACACGGCGCGGGTCCTGTCCCGCTATGTGGACGCCATCATGATCCGCACCCTCGATCATGCCATGGTGACGGAGCTCGCCCAGTACGCCTCGATCCCGGTCATCAATGGTCTCACCAAGGTGACCCATCCGTGCCAGATCATGGCCGACATCATGACCTTCGAGGAGCATCGCGGCTCCATCGACGGCAAGACGGTCGCTTGGACGGGCGACGCCAACAACGTTCTCGCCTCCTGGGTCCACGCGGCCGCGCGTCTCGATTTCACACTGAAGATCGCGTCCCCGCCGGAACTTGCCCCTCGCCCGGAGCTTTTGTCCTGGGCGAAACAGGAAGGGGCCAAGATCAGCGTGACCACCGATGCCTTCGAGGCCGCCGAGGGCGCCCACGCGGTCATCACCGATTGCTGGGTGTCCATGGGCGACGACGACGAGTTCCGCCGCCAGAACCTGCTCAAGCCTTATCAGGTCAACGGCAGGCTCATGGGCGTGGCCGACAAGGAGGCCATCTTCATGCACTGCCTTCCCGCCCATCGCGGCGAGGAGGTGACGGACGAGGTGATGGACGGTCCGCAATCCGTGGTTTTCGACGAGGCCGAGAACCGGCTTCACGCACAAAAGGGCATCCTGGCCTGGTGCCTCGGAGCAGCAAGCGCATGAGTTCAGCCTCGTTTGAAGGAACCGACGACATTGTCCTCCCCTTCGCGGTCGAGCCCCTCGACGTGCGCGGACGCGTGGTGCGCCTCGGTTCTTCCATCGACACCATCCTGGCCCGCCACGGCTATCCCGACCGGGTTGCCCGCGTCATCGGCGAGGCAGCGGCACTGACCGTCATGCTCGGCGCATCCCTCAAGCTCGAGGGACGCTTCCAGCTGCAGACGAAAACCGACGGCATCATCGACATGGTGGTGGTGGACTTCAACGCGCCGGACCGCCTACGCGCCACGGCCCGCTTCGACAAGGACAAGCTTGAGGCTCTCGACTCCGCCTCAGTGGGAACAGGCGAGCTTCTCGGCTCCGGCTATCTTGCCATGACCATCGACCAGGGTTCCGAGCGCAGCCGCTACCAGGGTGTCGTCGCGCTGGACGGTCAGGGCTTCGAGGAAGCGGCGCACCAGTATTTCCGCCAGTCGGAGCAAATCCCGACGCAGGTGCGCCTCGCCGTGGCCGAGCAATTCGAGAACGGTCGCCACACCTACCGTGCCGGCGGTCTGATGATTCAGTTCCTGCCCTCGTCTCCCGAGCGCCTGCGGCAGGCGGATCTCAACCCGGGTGATATCCCTGAGGGCCACCCGTCGAACGATCTCACTGGGCCGTCCGAGGACGATGCCTGGCTCGAGGCCAAGTCGCTGGTCGGCACCGTCGAGGATCACGAATTGGTCGATCCCACCGTGTCCAGCGAGACGCTTCTCTACCGCCTGTTCCATGAGCGTGGCGTGCGTGTCTTCGAGGGCCAGCACGTGCATGAGGAATGCACGTGCTCGCATGAGCGCATCATGGGCATGATGCGCCGCTTCCCGCCGGAAGACCGCCGCGACATGGTGGGCGAGAACGGCCGCATCGGCATCACCTGCGAGTTCTGCTCGCGCTTCTATGATCTGGATCCGGTGGAGGTCGAGGCCGAGATCGCGAAGGCAGAGGCATCCCAATAACCTCTTCTCAACACACACTCACCTCATCCTGAGGAGGTCACATAGTGACCGTCTCGAAGGAGGCTCCAGAGAGCACTGGATGATCCTTCGAGACGCGGCCTCACGGCCGCTCCTCAGGATGAGGGCAAAGTGTTGTGAACGGTCTTAAGAACTCGCACATGTCGCAGCGAGTCGGCGCATGAAGGCCGCCCCTGCCTCGAGCTGGTCCAAGGTGATGTATTCATCCGGCTGATGCGCCTGATCGATGGAGCCCGGTCCGCAGACCACGGTCGGGATGCCGGCCGCCTGATAATGGCCCGCCTCCGTGCCGAAGGGCACGGTCTGCGTCTGGTTCTTGCCAGCAAGCCGCAGAGTGAAAGTTTCCGCAAATGATCCCGGCTCCGGCGCAAGGCCTGGCACAGCCACCTCAAGCTTCGTTTCGATCCGTCCGAAATCACCAAAGCGGTTGAGGCGCTTGAGCGCGACCTCCTGCACAAACGCCTCCAAGCGGGTTGGGATCTCCTGCGGATCGAGGTTCGGCAGGCCGCGGAACTCCCAATGGAAACTGCACGACTTAGAGAGGATGTTGCGTGCCGTGCCGCCCGAAATCGTGCCCACATGCACGGTCGTGTAAGGCGGATCAAAGCGTCCGCTCGTGTCGCCGCGTTCCATCATCTCGTCGCCGATCCGGTTCAATTCCGCGATCAGTTCTGCCGCCGTCATCACGGCACTCGCGCCAAGATAAGGTTTGGATGAATGGGCTTCGAAACCATGCACCGTGGTGCTGAAGGTCACGACGCTTTTGTGCGCGTCCACCACCTCCATCATCGTCGGCTCGCCCACGATTGCAGCTTTCGGCATCGGCAGATCGTGGCCGAGGCGTCGGATCACGTCGACCACGCCGAGGCAGGTCGTCTCCTCATCATAGGAGAGCAAGATGTGAATAGGCGTCGTGAGGTTCGCGGCCTTGAACTCCGGGATCAGCGCCAGGGCGAGCGCATCGAAGGCCTTCATGTCCACGGCTCCACGCCCATAGGCCCGCCCGTTCTCCACCCGAAGGGTGAAGGGATCCGACGTCCAGGCCTGCCCAGTCACCGGCACCACGTCCGTGTGGCCGGAGAGCACGATCCCGCCGCGATCCTGAGGTCCGACCGTCGCATAGAGGGCTGCCTTGTCGCCGGTCTCGTTCGGCACGCGCACATACGGCACGTTCCAGCTCTGGAGGTAGCTTTCCACGAAGTCGACGAGCGGCAGGTTCGACTTCGAGCTCACCGTGTCGAAGGACACGAGTTTCGCCAGCATTTCGAGCGGCGTGAGCCGCTGGCCTTTAGGTGACATCGGGAACCTCAGTGCAGCACGCGTTTCGCGCGCGGGATATCGAGTGAGAAGGCGGGGATTTCAGCATCAAAAGTTTCGCCGCTCGCGGTCTCCATCAGGTAGGTGCCCTGCATGGTTCCGCCTGGGGTCGTCAAGGGGCAGCCGCTCGTGTAGCTGAAGCTCTCGCCCGGCCCGAGCACAGGCTCCTCGCCGACCACGCCCGCGCCACGCACCTCCTGCACATGGCCGTGCTCGTCTGTGATCCGCCAGTGGCGGGCCCGCAGCTGAACCCGCTCCAGACTCGTGTTGATGATCTCCACCGTATAGGCAAAAAAGTAGCGGCCGTCATCGGGGGAGGATTCTTCGGGCATGTAGCGGGGCATCACCGTCACAGAGATGCCGCGGGTCACAGCCTTGTACATGCGTCTGCCTTCACCCAGTAGAGGAGTTGGACCCGCCCGTGGTAAGGCCGTCCTCATACGTCGTCAATCGACGCAGAGGAGAACCGGCTATGCTCGACGGATGGGTGCGGCGCAGGATTGATCCGTCGATTGACCGGCTGGGGCAGGGCCTCGCAGGGGCAGGCATCTCCGCCGATGCCGTGACGCTGGCAGGGCTGGGGCTGGGATTGGCCGCAGCCCTCATGATCATCTTCGAGCTTGATATTGTGGCGCTCGTCCTGTTCGGCCTCAACAGGCTTCTCGACGGGCTTGACGGTGCGATCGCCCGCTCGACCCGACGGACGGATCGGGGTGGTTTTCTGGATATCGTTCTTGATTTTACCATCTACGGGGCCATTCCGTTGGCTTTCGCCCTGCGTGATCCCGGCGCCTTCGCCTTGCCGGCAGCGGTTCTCCTGTTCGCCTTCTATGTCAATGGAGCAAGCTTCCTTGCCTTCGCGGCCGTCGCCGCCAAGCGGGGGATGAGCAGCGACGTCAGGGGCATCAAGTCGATCTATTTCACGGCCGGCTTCATGGAGGGCACGGAAACGATCCTGTTTTTCGTCGCCATGATCCTGCTCCCCGGACATTTTGCGGTCCTGGCCTACGCGTTCGCCGGGTTGACCATGATGAGCGCGCTGGCCCGCATCACGCTAGCCTGGCACGCGTTCCGCGACGAGGCTTAACGAAAGCGATTGAGAATTCCGTAACAAGGCTTAGAGGATACTGACAGGCTCAACACTTTTATGGGGGCGGGGCTCTCGGATGACGGACATGGTAGCGTTGAAGGACGGAATCCAATCGGCTGATGCCATCATGCGCCTTGCGGAAGCGGGAGCCATCAAGCCGGAGACGCCCTTCGCGTCCGATCAGGTGCAGCCGGCGAGCCTGGACCTCCGGCTGGGCCGTCGAGCCTACCGGGTGCGGGCCAGCTTCCTGCCGGGGAGGAACCATACGGTCCAGGATCGCCTCGACCAGCTGAGCTTCCACGAAATCGACCTGAGCCGGGGCGCCATCCTGGAGACCGGCAGCGTCTATATCGCGGAGCTGCAGGAGGAACTCGCTTTGCCGCAGGATCTCTCAGCGGCGGCGAACCCCAAGAGCTCCACGGGCCGCATCGACGTGTTCACCCGCGTCATCACCGACCAGAGCCAGGAATTCGACACGATCGGTGCGGGCTATCGTGGCCGCCTTTATGCCGAGATCTCGCCGCGCACCTTCCCGGTGCTGGTCCGGACGGGCACGCGCCTGTCCCAGTTGCGCCTGCGCAAGGGCGATGTGCGCCTGAGCGATGCGGAACTCCTGGCGCTTCACGAGCGTGAGCGGGTGGTGACCTCCGCCGAACCGTCGATCCAGGATGGCGTCGCCGTCAGTGTGGATCTCGCCGGTTTCGGTCCTGACAACCTGATCGGTTATCGTGCCAAGCGCCATACCGGCCTCGTCGACGTCGACAAACCGGGCTCCTGCCGCGTCACCGATTTCTGGGAGCCGCTCTATGCGGATGCCTCCCGGACCCTGATCCTGGACCCGGGCCAGTTCTACATACTCGCCTCCAAGGAAGCGGTGCATGTACCGCCGGATTACGCCGCCGAGATGGTGCCGTTCGATCCTCTCGTGGGCGAGTTCCGGGTCCATTATGCCGGATTCTTCGATCCGGGTTTCGGTCATGCGGGGGCAGGAGGGGAGGGGGCTCGTGCGGTGCTCGAGGTTCGCTCCCGTGACGTGCCGTTCATCCTGGAAGACGGGCAGATCGTCGGACGCCTCGTGTACGAGCGTATGGCCGAGCGCCCGAAGGTGCTCTACGGCGCGGGTGCCGGCTCGAACTACCAGGCCCAAGGGCTGAAGCTGTCGAAGCACTTCCGGTGATCCCTCAAGCCGCCCCCTTGCGGGATCGCCGCAAGGCCGGGTATGAATAGAGACACGCGGGCGTAGTTCAGAGGTAGAACGTCAGCTTCCCAAGCTGAATGTCGTGGGTTCGATTCCCATCGCCCGCTCCAATTCCCCTCCCATCACGACAGGAGCCTGCGGGCGAGCGCTTCCGTTTACCTTGATCGTCGAGAGAGTGCGGAAAGTATCTCTGATGTGTCGTTGCCGGTGTTGACAAACCAACCGGGAATCGACATATCCGCAGCCCCGCCGGAATTCAGTTCCGACGAGCTTCAATCTTAATAGCCCCGACGCTGCCGCGATCTCTGGATCACGACGCTTGTTCGGGTCTCGATCAGAGTTCTTAGAAGACCCTGATCTGCGACAAGAGCCATGAGCGCCAATATATGGCGAGTCTCGATGGCTCCTCTGACGGAAAAGAATAGCTTTCGGATCGCTGTCATTGATCCGGAGCAAGTAAACGCAGAGGTTAATATAATCTCTGCGAACGATGAAGCTTGTCTGTATATTGCTTGATGGCGCGGGCTGATGCCGATTTCGAAAATTTAATCGAAAAAGGTGTTGACCTAAAGAAGGGGTTCGGGTAGAACATCTTCATCGACGGCGGCCGCTGATGTGGCTGTTGTTTAGAACTTCCACAGAGACCGGGCTGGTGGGCCTGACGTTAAGTCG
>NZ_JACXAB010000026.1 GCF_014699075.1 Microvirga sp.
GACAAAGTCAGCCACCCGCACCCGAAGATCGAGAGAATAGCAATGACCCATGATCCACCTCCCGTTCCAGGCAGTGAGTCACAACTCCAGCCCGCGCAGAAGCCGTAGAGTCCTAGTTCCGGTCCGATGCTCTAGCTAAGTCTTTGAAACTGCTCGTGTCACAGGGTCTCAAGTGTCACACGCAGAAGAACTTTAGTTTGGTTGAGCCTGAGTGCTGCGCCCGGAGAGGATCATAAGGTGCTGCCCACTGGCATCCGGACCGTCTGGCATGATCAGCACAGAAACGGCGTGGCCCTGAGAGGCCAAGGCATCGGCGGCATTGAAGGCGGACGTCTCGGCTTCCTCACGCGTGAGGTACGACATCCGGGTGCGATCCCCATAGGTGACCAACCACTCATTCTGAACTTGGAACACGACGAAACGCTCGGTGTGCGTCATGTGCATTGTCGCCTCCCCCTGAGGTGGGCAGGCCAACCCTAACATGCCCCTCGCCGGACTGGCTGACTGAAAAGGACAGCCTGCCGTCTACTCAGGGTAGGCGGCTACCCCGAAGGATAGCGATCCTACGACAGCGGCGAGTGCCCCCAGGATTGCTCCCGGTTCCATCACTGCCATCCGCGAGCCACGGCTTCAGCTCTATCCCAGCGAGTTCTCTTCAGAACCTGATGCACGAGCGAGTTCTTCTCGCGTTATTTGAGCCAGCTTTGGCCCAATGCGGGGCAGTCGTTCGAGCTGATCTGACACGGCCCTGAGCTGGTCGAGGGTTGTTATGCCTTCGTCCCTCAAGGTGTTCCACATGACGAGAGGGAGACGGAGGCCACGGATCGGGCCTCCCCAGCATTCGCTGAAGTGATTGCGCATTTGCGTCACTCCAAAACGCTCGGGATTGTGGCTTCCGAGCCTTGGGCGAGCACCCAGAAGTATAGGTTGATCTATGTTAATTGTGAGGCGGCGTGCAGAGGTGATGGATCGATGCAGCTATCATCTTGGACATCGTGAAAGCTGAGACGGACTTTGCCAATGTGCTGGGTTGGGTCGGCGGCCGCTCCGAGGCCAACCAATGGGTTCATCTCGCCCACGAGGCACTCTTCGGCATTGTCAGTCAGTCTGAGCCGTACCCGGCGGTGCCGCACCCGTGCCTCGAAGTCGTTGAGCTGGAACAGGGTCTCCCGATCCACGTCGGCATCGATGCGACCATAGCGATTGCCATCAGCGCCGGTAACAATCTGAATACCCTGCAGAAGGTGATAGAGTTCTGCTGGCCATTCAACGATGGGGGTCTGGCTCAATGGCATAGGTGCGCCGGTGTTTGATGATCCTTCAAGCCTTCACCACTCTAATCGAGGGCCATGCTGAGCGGTTCCATACAGGGGCTTACGGCATTCGCGGACGATGGTCTCATGCACGGAGCCGGTGCTTGGGCCGTGCCGTACCCCCTTTAAGCATCCTCGGCAGGATACCGGCAGCGCATTATTGAAATTGCCTGAAGCTTTCCACGAGGAGACGATGCCTTGTCGCACGGGAGAGGGCGATGAAAACGGCATGTGCACTCGGACTTGGCATTTTGTTTGTGTTGCAGGTGGCTCACGCCCAGCAGCCGCCTGCCCCGAAGTTGACCACTCTGGTTAGGTCCCCTGTGACAGGGCAGCCGGACAAGGAGTTTCTCCTGGTCAGCATCGAGTGGCCCGCTGGAACCGGGACACCCGTGCATACCCACCTGGGTGATGAACATGGAACTGTCCTTGAGGGTTCCTATACCGTCAAACAGGGTGACGGCGAATGGAAGACGATGAATGTGGGCGAGTCCTGGTCTGTACCAGCGAGTGTGGTTCACCAGGGCAAGAATGCAGCTCAGAGCACGACCAAGATGATCAACGCGTTCATCGTTGAAAAAGGCAAGCCCCTGATCCACCCCGTGCAGGGGCAATAGGCCATCAGGTCGCGCTGCGCTTACGCTTAGAAGGGTGGATCAATCCTCATCAGCGATACTTTTCCACTCGGCGACTTCTTCCGGTGTGGCCTTCCTTCTGCTGACCAGATCAGCCAGTAGATCAACCGGGAACGAGGCGCTTTGTTGTGCAGTTCTGATGAAACGATGCTCGTCTAGCTCAAGAAGGCGGATTGTCAGCTTGTCTGGCTGCTCTGAGTCATACTCGATGTCAAAGGAGTGATGAGAGCTGTTCTGCCCGTCTTGAATTGCGAGGGGAACATTGAGTGAGACGACTCGGTCCTCGGGCGCAGAAAATCCAAGGCGAGCTTCACCATTGAGGGAGTTGTTCATGTTGTTATTCGTTAGCTTTCATCCGTCGAGCGACGAATCTGAGGCATGATTGATAAGTTTAACTGTCTTTGGCGGTCAACGCTTTGTGGCGAAAACAAGTTCCGCCATGAAAATTGCACATTTCTGTTTGCAAGAAAAGACAATAGTTGAGGAATAACCTTTTGATGGTTTTCTTATTATAGGAAGATTTACTGAAATGTTGAGCCTTTATCACGCTGCGTGTACCCCTCAATAGCATCAGCCAAGAAGATCAAAGGAGATCGATGTAAAGGCACCCCCTCCAGGAAGATGTTAGGCTGAATTCTCTCTGATAGGAGAACAGCCTTGGGGATGTGACCAATCTCATCTGCCTTGAAGCTTTTCGTGAAGCTACCCGTGAGCTTGAGGAGGCTGAGCTCGGGTGCCGTCAGGCTGCACAAGGTTTAGCGAGCATACGCGAAGAATTGGAGCAAGCCCTGGATCATGCCTGCCGAGAGCAGTCATTCGGACCACTTGATCCCCTGTTCACCAAGGAAGAGGCAGCCCTGGCTCGATATGAGCAAGCAGCCTCCACGCTCACCGAGGCGGAAGAACGATGGTGTGCGCTGAGAGTTGCTTTGGCTTATGAGAGGGAGCTGATGCAGGAAGGGCAACTAGCGCGTAAGTGGATGAACTAAATACCTGTGGCGTGGAAGTAATCCCTAAGTGAGGATTGTCGGCGACGAGAGCTTGGCTAATATTCCTCTTAACCATGCCCCAGTACAAGCTCTTCATTTCCGATCAGCACCGTCGGATCAGGTATCCCAAGAGCCAAAACTTGCTCGATGTCGAAGCTGCCCGAAAGGTCGCCTTGAGGGTGGCGCAGGTCTTTATTGAAGTCGTGCCCTACTGGAATGATTTGTCGGCCGAGCAGCAGAATGACTTCGTGGTCGAGATTGACGACGAGAGCGGCCAGACCGTCCTGACAGTGCCGTTCAGAGAGGCCCAGGAACTTAAGTCCTAATAGACGTCAGGCATACCACCCCTCTAGCGATCATGAACAATCGCTGTCGAAGCCGTTTGGCTCTGCTTCAACCGACCGGGTGCATCCTCTTGGGCTATGGGGTGGCTCAGTCCGAGTTCAGCCCTGTGAGGAGGGTTCTTATGAGCTTCGGTTGGAGCAAGTTTGTTCTCGTTGCTTTTGCGGCTCTTGCACTTGGGGGTGCCGCTCAGGCGTCGGAAGTCACGGTTGCAATCCGCACCAATGATGCTGGGCGGCCTCAGCGGATTGCAGAATACGGTGGTGGGTTTGTTGGCCATAGGTACGACGAACACAGATACGGGCATCGTGATCCGGATAGCTACTATGGTCGCCCTGTTCCTGAGTGGCGTGAGAGAAGGCACCACCATGGTGGCTACCGAGGTATCCCAGTGGTGGAGCGGCACGAATGGCATCGGCCTGTGTTCGCTGGGCCGCGTTGGCACCATCAAAGAGGCTGCAAGATCATCATAAACGAGCGGGTGAACCGCTGGGGCGAGAGGGTTCAGGTGCGTAAGGAAATCTGTCGCTGAGCCTGATCATGCCTGTGCAGAGAGCAGGAGGAAGACCTCAGGACAAGCGTGGTTCTTGGTTCAGTAGCGTTCTGGGTGTCCCTTTCTGTTGAACTTGAGCCTGACGGATACCCACCATCAGGCTCCTTTCTTTTGGCCTCCAGCCAGCCGTAACCTTCGCCAACTTCTCAGCGACATTTCCCGGCCTCAGGCGGGTGTAGCGGCTCAGCATCTGAGGGTCACGGTGGCTGCTGATTGGTACTGCGTAAGGTGTGACTGCTCCTCACTGGTTCAGCACCTTGTAGATTCCTGCTCCTGAGACCTTATGAGCCCTCCAGCGTTGTCTTAGTGGGTTGCCAGGGAGGCTTCCCATGGACATCCACAACCTCAACTCTTTTGTGATCCCGCTGTTGGCAGCCCTTGGCTTCACCATCCTCGCGGTGCTGCTGGCCTTTTATTTGGGCTTTGCCTGGGATTGAACGACAGCCTTAAGGGCGCAAGGCTTGGTTTTAGCGATTTGAGCCGCTATGCCGCGATATGCTCAAGCTTGGACAAGACCTGCTCGGCCATATACGCAGGGCGAGTGACACTGCTTTCAATCAGCAGGAGGAACTGAGAAGACTCACCCATTAAATTGCCGACCTCAAGCAGCGCATCTCCGACCAAATCACGCGTATCCAAGAATTGGCTTGGGAAGCGTAAGACCCAGCGTCCGCAACGGAGGTCCTTCATGGAATGCAGGAGACGCTTGGAGACGGGTATAATCGCCGTGACTTACTGCTCAAGGTCCCCACACCGGAGCCGCAACCGGCCTGAAGTTCAAGCGTTACCTCCCGTCATCGATGCTCAGGAGGGTAGCCATGCCCGACAAGAAGCGTCTCCATTTGTGCGGCTGCATCGGGCTCGCCGTAGCGTCCTTCGGGCTGCTTGTTGCCATTGTCGCCCAGCCGATTCTGAGTGCCGTGTGGTCGCCATCCCTAGCCACTGCTCAGCTATCCAGGCAGATCTCACGGTGAGAGCCTCTGCTGAAGTATAAATTCCCCTACGCGAGTGCCTATCAGCAACAGGAATAGCAGTATGCTGCTCCCGGACTGACTAATTTAACAAACGTTATCATTGTCTGAAGACAAGGTCGTCAAGCAGAGTTGTCATAACAGGAACGATCTCAAGCATCCTTGCGTTTGACCTCCATAGATCAATGAGGTCATTCGATGCGAGTTATTTTTTCTGCTGCTCTTCTAGCGACTGTCGCTCTTCCTCTTGGTGCTCACGCTCAGACGGCCCATGAGGCCGCTGGTGCTGGCGCGGGTCTCGCGACCGGTGCTGTAGCCGGCGCAATTGTTGGGGGGCCCGTTGGCGCAGCTATCGGTGGAGCCATTGGTGCCATTGCTGGTGGGACTCTTTCGGGCCCTCAGACTGCTCGGGTTCAGCAATACGTTGTGACGCAAGGAACCCCATCTGCGTATGTTCAGGACCAGGTCGTCGTGGGAACGCCGATGCCACGAACGGTGAGCTCTTACCCGGTTCCTGCGGATGTGGGCGTGAACACCCAGCATCAGTACTCAGTCCTGAACGAGCGCACTGTCCTGGTTGACCCGCAGACCCGCCGAGTCATTCAGGTCATTGATTGATCGGTCTTGAGGCGAGAAGGAGGGCGGCCCGAGTGGTCGCCCATTTCTTCGATACGCCAAGCGGGAATATCAGGAGCACCTCCAGCGTTTACCTATAGCTACGCTTTAGGGGCGCTCAATGGACACTTACGAAATCAAGTCTATCGTGATCCCGCTGATGGTGGCGCTCGACCTCACCATTCTTGGGATCTTGCTCGGTGTCGTTCTAGGCTTTGCGTGGGAGTTGGACGCCTCACGCATTACAGCGGAGATCGCTTCAGAGCTGCCATCACAACAACCAACGTCGGCTGACCATATGACTGTGCCACGTTGATCGGCGAAGGGGCACTGCACGACCGGCCATTCCCTTGTGGCTGGGATATCCGCTCTGGTACGGCGCAAGTGGGAGGCCGACACGGCATCCAACGGCAGAACCACTTGGGTCAGCCCGCGTTGATGTATGTTAGTTCCATTCGGTGGGCTGAGGCTTGTTCAAGCGGCTACTTGGCTTCAGGGATGAGCCTCCTACAGCGGCATCGTCAATTTAACTGGAGAGTGACCGATAATCTCTTCCGCCGTCCCGCCAACACCAATGCCGCTGATCATCGCTGTGCACGCGCGCGGGCCTTTCAGGCTTGGGCTGAGACGACTGGCATCGCCGCTGGCTTCTGATCTGACGAACCAAGAGCGGCAGACCGACCTCAAGTCGTTAAATTGACGATGCCGACAGGAGATAAGCGCTGAGGTCACACATAAGGAGGTGAGGGGAGGGGTTCTGTTCCCTCAAACCAGGCGTGGATTGCGGCCTCGCGGGCGGTCTGCTCGTCCTCAAAGCCACGGTCAGTGGGCTTCTCGAAGCCGCAGACGTGGCACTGAACAGCAGCGATGAAGCCAAGGTCCCTCGTGGCAAAGCTCAGAACGGATGCTGCGTCGCAGGAACACTGTGGACAGAACCTCTGGCGCATGTGGTTCTTCCTTTCCCCAGCGATTACTGCTGGTTGAGGTGAGACAAGCGCGTATGGATACGCTTTCGAGCCGGGCAGTCTGCGACAAATTTGTGCAACGCACAATATCCAATTAAGGAAGTAGTGCTCATCAGAGCGGGGCATAAGGCCTTCGTTTGGGCCTACTATCTTGCCGCTTGGGATCTGAACGTTAAGCCGGTCGGGCACCGCTCCGGCGTTGGCAGTTCAGCACGTCGCTTCGCTTACTCTCGTTTCGTCCCGGTCATCTGGGACATAAAGATCTCCTGCATCTGCTCAAACCCTTTGAGGGTAGCGGGTAGCCAGGTCCTCAGCATGGCTTCAGGCTCCATGGCCCTGATGTTCGCCGTCATGCGTTCCTGCACCTCTCGCATGAGCTGCTCCTGCATGGGTTTCACATCCGGCAGGCCTAGAAAGGCCCGTGCCTCTTCAGGCGTGCACTCAACGTCCATGGTGATCTTCATCTGACATCCTGCTCCAGCATCAACAGATGGGCTGCCGAACGGTGGTCTTTTATATCGCGGCTGAGCTCAAACAAACGGGGCTACGCAGTACGACTGCTACTTGGATTGACCTCGGCCATCCTACTTTTCCATCACATACATGCCGGGTGCATCCAGCAGGGGTGGGTGCTTCGCGCTGCCCATCGGGGGCAGCGCGCTCTTTCGGCCTGAGCGGTCCGAAAGCCAGGCGGTCCAATCCGGCCACCAGCTCCCCTCATGGCGGCTGGCGCTCTGCAGCCACTGATCGGGGCTGCTCGCTGCCCCGTCGCCAGCCTCCCGCGTCCAGTAGGTTCCCTTGCCACCTGGTGGGTTGATGATCCCGGCAATATGGCCGCTGGAGGCACGGACGAACCGCACGTCTCCGCCGAACAGCTGAGTAATGCGCCAGGCTGCATCCCACGGCACGATGTGGTCCTTCTCTGCTCCTACGGCATAGGTGTCCTGGCCGATGCGGCCGAGATCAAGCACCTCGCCCTTGAGCGTGATCTTGCCTGGCTCGATCAGGTTGTTCTCAACATAGGTGTTGCGCAGGTACCAGCTGTGGGCGGCGCGGGCCATCCGGGTGCCGTCGCTGTTCCAGTACAGCAGATCAAAAGCCGGCGGCTTGCTGCCCATCAGGTAGTTGTTGACCACGTTGGCCCAGATCAGATCGTTCGAGCGCAGCAGGTTGAACATGTTCGACATCTCGCGGCTGTCGAGGTAGCCGCGCTCCATCATCTGCTGCTCGATCAGATCGACCCCTGGCTCGTCCATGAAGACGGCTGTATCGCCCACGCGCGAGAAGTCCTGCAGGGAGACCATGAAGCTGGCCGAGTTGAAGCGTTTGTCGCCCTTGGCCGCGAGGACCGCCAGCGTCATCGTCAGCAGCGTCCCACCGATGCAGTAGCCCATAGCATTGACGGTAGGGCTGCCGGTGATCTCGCGCACCACATCGCTGGCTTCCAGCGGTCCGAGGTCCATGTAGTCCTCAATGCCGATCTCATCCATGGAAGCGTCCGGGTTCTTCCAGGAGACCAGAAAGACCGTGAACCCTTGCTCTACCAGATAGCGCACGAGGCTGTTCTTCGGCTGCATGTCGAGGATGTAGTACTTGTTGATCCAGGGTGGCAGGATCAGCAGCGGCGTCTTGTGAACCTTCGCCGTTTTGGGCGCATACTGGATCAGCTCCATCAGGCGATTGCGATGGACCACCTTTCCGGGCGTGAGGGCAAGGTTCTTGCCTGGCGCAAAAGCCTCGGTGTCGACCATGCTCAGGCGCCCGGCCTGGAGATCGGCGGCCAGGTTGGCGGCCCCGGCTGCAATACTGGTTCCTCCGGTCTCGACGGCTCGTTGAAGAGCGACAGGGTTCGACAACAGGATCAGGGCAGGGCTCATGGCATCCACGAACTGGCGCAGATGGAAGTTGATGCGCTGCTGCTCGACCTCGTCCATGCCCTCCACACCGCCCTGCTGCAGTAGCCAATCGGACGCGAGCAGATAGATCTGCTGGAGAGTGCGATAAACAGGGTTGGCGTGCCATTCATGAGCAGCGAACCGCTTGTCTGTGGCAGAAGCTGGTCTTTCGGCTGACGATGAGCCGGCAAGACCAAGCCAGCGCTGCCCTGCTTCGTGCCACACGTCGAGCGCGGAGCGCCATAGGTCTTGGTTGAGGTCCACGACGTCCAAGGCTGTGCCTGGTTTTCTCAGTGAGCGCAACCAGACTATACGCAGAGCCCGGGCGATCTCAGCCCAGTCGACAGGCACGACCTCGCGCAGAGGATTGGCGTTCCACATCTGGTCGATGGAGCGAAGAGTAGGATCCTGTGACAGGCTCCTCTGGAGTTGATCGACACCTCCGTCGATCAGACTCGAAACAGGGTTGTCCGTTGTCATCTGCCACCACGCAGTCCCTGGGTCAGCCAACGCCTTAGCTGGGGTGGACATCTGGTCCATCCAGGAGGCCCAAAGCCTCAGCATCACATCGGGCCCGGGCATGTTTCTGCCTATCTGCCCTTGGACTTTATCCGCATCCTGCCCTGTCATGAGCGCCCTCCGCGTTTCTGTAGCTGCTGATCTCAGGTAAATCTCTGCCTTGCGTAAGCATCTAGGTGCCACTGCCTGCTCTGCCAGCGAGGTGTGGTAGGTGAACCAAGCGAAAGCGGATGAGCCGAGGGATGAATCCAACCGGCTCCGATCACCACGCCCAAGGCCATCAACTTGATGCTGGTGCAGCTCGGCGGCGCCCTCCCGTGCGAGTTCACCGGCCGAACCCGCTACCGCGCCTGGAGCATCGTGTAGGGCCTCTCTGGCTACGAAGGTGACGCCCCGTTGTTGCCTTACTGCCATGCTTCAGGGCTTCTTCACGAACCTTAACCGGAGAAGGCCACTTGTTTGAGGATCACGGAAGCACACGGATCAGTCTGGCCTGTCCTCAGTGCCACCAGATGTTCAAAGTCCGACTACGGAAGCTGCGGTTCGGCGCAGATCTGACCTGCCGCCTGTGCCGGCATGAGTTCTCGGCTCAGGAGGTTTCCACTCGTCCAGAAGTTCAGGATGCTCTGGCGCGCATCCATAGGCTTGTGCAGCGAAGAACACAGCCGGAAGAGCCGTGTCAGCCAAGAGATATGGCAGCATCCATGCCGCCTCAGCCTTGCAAGATTGTTGAGCATCGCGGCAGAGGGGGGAGCAGGGCTCCTTTGACATCAAAGCCTTGAACGCAGAAACCACCTTGGGCCCAGCCCTGTTCGGCGACTTCGTCTTTACCCTAGCACGTAGCCCTGCTGGCCCTACCTAGTCGCCCTGGGCTGACTCTAGCCCACACGTCACCTCGGGAAAAAGACGCTGAAGGATCACACAGGCAAGCATCCGCTTTGGCGCCGTTCCGGCATCGCATCTTCCTCGCTGTCTGGATTGCCAGCCTTGCTTCCAACTTCGGCGGGCTGATCCAGTCGGTGGGTGCGGCCTGGCTGATGACATCGATCGGTGCATCGGTCGATCTCATTGCCCTGGTGCAGGCCTCGACGACGCTGCCGATTATGCTGTTCTCACTTATGGCCGGTGCCATCGCCGACAACTTCGACCGGCGCAAGCTGATGCTCACCTCCCAGCTCTTCCTTCTGGCGGTCTCGATCGCCCTGACGCTGTGCGCCTACTTCGGTCTCGTGAAGCCCTGGCTCCTGCTGGCATTCACCTTCCTGGTCGGCTGCGGCACCGCCTTCAACGGACCCACCTGGCAGTCGCTGGTGGGTGAGATGGTGCCCCGCTCCGACCTGCCGGCTGCGATCGCCCTCAACAGCATGGGCTTCAACATTGCCCGCAGTGTCGGGCCGGCCTCGGTGGCCTCATCGTCGCAACTGTGGGCGCCTTCGCGGCCTTTGCCGTCAATGCCGTCAGCTATCTCGGTCTGATTGTCGTCCTGGCGCGCTGGCAGCCTCCCCGCCCGCCCAGGGCTTTGACGCCCGAAACGCTCGGGTCTGCCATGGCAGCCGGGATCCGCTATGTGGCCATGTCGCCCAATCTTGGTGTGGTGCTCCTGCGGGGAGCCGTGTTCGGCATCACGGCCATTGCCGTCCAGGCGCTGATGCCGCTCATTGCCCGCGACCTGATCCAGGGTGGTCCGCTCACCTTTGGCCTCCTGCTCGGGGCCTTCGGCGCCGGGGCGGTCGGTGGAGCCCTCTCGAGTACCCGTCTGAGGCAGGCCCTGTCCCTTGAGGCTCTGTTGCGGATTGCCTTCCTCAGCTTCGCCATCTGCGCGGTGGCCGCGGAATTGAGCTCCTTCGCAATCCTGACGATCGTCGCCATGGCTCTAGGTGGGGCTAGCTGGGTGCTGGCGCTCTCGAGCTTCAACGCCACCGTGCAGCTGTCCTCGCCCCGCTGGGTCGTGGGCCGTGCCCTCGCGCGGTACCAGATGGCGACCTTCGGCGGCATGGCCTTTGGCAGCTGGCTCTGGGGCGTAGCGGCTGAGGCATATGGGACGGCGGATGCTCTGCTGATGTCGGCAGGGGTGCTGGTTGCCGGAGCTGCCCTGGGCCTATGGCTCCCCTTGCCCGAGATGAAGACGCTGAACCTTGATCCCCTGGAGCGATGGAGAGAGCCTGACATTGCGGTGGACATTCTACCGCGGAGCGGCCTAGTCGTGATCACGATCGAGTACGCGATCCGGGAAGCCGATATGGTGGCCTTCCTCGCCGTGATGGAAGAGCGGCGGCGGATTCGGCGCCGGGACGGGGCGCGTCATTGGACGCTGCTACGCGATCTGGAGAACCCTGAGATCTGGATCGAGCGCTACCACAACCCGACTTGGCTGGACTACGTGCGGCACAACCAACGCATCACCCAGGCGGACGCGGCCGTGGGAGAACGGCTCCGAGCGCTGCATCAGGGACCAGGTCGGCCGCGCGTGCGACGCATGATCGAGCGGCAAACGGGTGGTCTGACGTCTGATCTGGGGCATCGCGTCCATGATCTGGCTGACCCGCTGACCGACCCGACACGGACATCCTAGGAAGATGTCATAGCAGTTCCAAGTTGCCCAGGCGGGAAAGCCTTTCCGGTTGCATTCGCGGGTAAGTCTTTGGGCACTACAGACCCGAATCGTGACCGACCTCAACTGAGCTCCCGGCTTACCCGGTCAGCATGATGGGTGTAAGGCAGGGATTCATGTTTACATTGGAGCACATCACGTCGCTTGAGCAGAGCATCAAGAAAAGCCGGTTCATCGCCGTGGCGGGTCCAGTTGCAAGTGAGCAGGAGGCCAAGACGTTCATGGCCGCCCATTCCGATCCGAACGCCAATCATAACTGCTGGGCTTGGCGGGTTAGTCAGACCTACCGGTTCAGCGACGATGGTGAGCCCAGTGGCACTGCCGGCAAGCCAATCCTGCAGGCCATCGATCGGCTCGAGCTCGACTATGTCGCGGTGGTCGTATTGCGGTGGTTTGGCGGGGTGCTGCTCGGCAGCGGCGGTCTTGGTCGTGCCTACGGCGGGACCGCAGCGGCCTGTCTGCGCGCTGCCAAGCGCATTGAAATCGTCCCGGTACAGGAAGCCACCATCTTCGTTCCGTTCTCCGACCTGGCGCTGGTCAAGGCCCGGCTTTCCAGTGCCTCGGGTGTTCAGATCCGCAACGAGAGCTTCACGGAAGCAGGCGTGACCATAACAGCGGATCTTCCGAAAGCAGCCGCCCAGCTCATCATCCAGATGATCACCGACATTACAAGGGAAGGTGCGTCGGTAGCGGTGAAGGAATGACCGCACTCCTGTCATTGTCCCTCGTCAGTGTGGAACTGATTGCGAACGGGTGGGGACGTCAGGCGCGGGCTGAAGGTGTTCCATGTCCGGGCAGGAGGCGTCCCCCAGTTTATCCGGTGCAATACGGGAACTTACCTTAATGTGAGCCGAGACCGTGGGTCCTAGCTGAGGCGTGCCCTGCGATAGGGATGACGGTAAGGCTCTTGCTCTTCCGACTGCGTGGAGAACCGGACGCGTTCTTACGTTCCGCAAAAGTGGATCATGCCGGGCAGTTCACTGGCAAAAAAGCGAAAGAAAGCCGCCGAGGCCGTGCATCCAATAATGGCCGATGTGGCCGCCCGACGCTCCATCTCAACCGCCAGAGAGGCTGCACTCAAGGGGCTCAGGGCATAGGTGATGATCTCGTCCATGAGCCTGAAGGAGACGCTGGGATACCAGACTTGGTGACCTGGCCCGCTGCTCTGGATCACGCCAACGGTGCGTTCGTCACTGTAGCCGGCCATCCGAATCTGTAACGTAGCCCGATAGAAAAGTTCCGCAAATGTGCAGACCTCAACCGGTTTCAGATCGAGGTGATCGATTGTGCCGTACACGGCAATGGTGTGCATGTGGATTGCCCCAGAGGCGACTTTGTGCGCCTTCTGCTGATTCGTGCCTTTGGCGCAGCCACGGAGCAACGGCGCGCATTGCCGCGGCTCCTCTCGTCTGCCTCCCACCATATCTTCACAGCAGGTTTCGCATCGGACTGAGTTTGACCCATTGGCCTTAAAAGATGTGAATGGCGAACACCTGCATCGTGAAGGGATGAGTGCCCCGGCTCACCTTTTTGTCAGCGACATGGCTGCATCGCCATAGCGCTTGCCAGCAAACTTTTCAGGCGCGAGCATGTCGCCGAGCGTCTTCAACTCGTCCGACGAAAGCGTAATCTCCGCAGCGGCGACGTTCTGCTCCAGATGCGCGATCTTCCGAGCTCCGGGAATGGGCACGATGAAATCCCCTTGGTGGAGAACCCAGGCAAGCGCGAGCTGTGCAGCTGTCACGCCCTTTGACGCCGCCATTTCCTCCAGCAATTTCACGAGCGAGGCGTTCGCGGCCATGTTCTCGGGACTGAAGCGCGGAAGCGTCCGCCGGAAGTCCTCGGAACCGAAATCCTCCGGTTTCTGGATCTTGCCTGTCAGGAAGCCGCGGCCGAGGGGGCTGAATGGCACAAAGCCAATCCCAAGGTCGCGACAGGTGTCGAGGATTTCGCCTTCCGGATCGCGGGTCCAGAGCGAGTATTCGCTCTGAAGAGCGGAAATCGGATGGACAGCGTGAGCCCGGCGGATATGGGCGGCCCCCGCCTCGGAAAGGCCGAGCGCGCGCACTTTGCCTTCCTTCACAAGGTCCGCCATCGCCCCGACGGCCTCCTCGATTGGCACCTGCGGGTCGACGCGGTGCTGGTAGAGAAGGTCGATCACCTCGACCCCGAGCCGCTTCAACGACGCCTCGGCCACTTCGCGGACATGCTCCGGTCGGCTGTCGAGCCCGGACATGGCGCCCGCGCCGCTCTTGCTCGTGTCGATCCGAAAGCCGAACTTGGTGGCAATCACCACCTTGTCCCGGTAGGGTTTCAGCGCCTTGCCCACCAGGATTTCGTTTTCGAACGGGCCATAGACCTCGGCCGTGTCGAAGAAGGTGACGCCAAGAGCGATGGCCCGATGAAGCGTGCGGATGGATTCCTGCTCGTCCTGGCCACCATAGGCGTGGCTCATCCCCATGCAGCCGAGCCCGACTGTCGAAACGGCGAGGTGAGGACCAAGTTTGCGCGTCTTCATCAGGTGATCCCTTCTGTTTCACACCATGGAGCCATACAGAAGTTCCTCGGTGCGGTTGGTGAGATCAAGAAAAATCAACCCAATTGGCAGATCCTCAGCCCTCCAGAAAGCAAACCGAACGTCTGGACCTGCGGGGGAGCGAACCCTTTCACGGCCATTCCTAAAGGCTCAAGTTGAAACGAACTGGACCTCTCACCAGCCGCCTAAACTTATTCTCTGCCTCGGATCTAATCTTTCGCTGCTTTTCTAATCTTTCGCTGCTTTTCTAAGCAAACGCCTGGGTTGCGCCATCCCATACCTTCATCGGCGGTCACTGGGCGTCAGTCCCACCAACAACATTGGCACGGTTCTTGCTTGTAGTCCCATGCTGCACCTGAACCAGGGCAGGCAAGGGAGAAGAACCTATGTCGATATTCAACATGACGCGGAGAAGCCTGATGGCGCTGGCAGCAGCGGCTCTGGTTTCGGGCGCCACGGCGGGAACCGCAAAAGCAGAGGAAACGATCAAGGTAGGGGTTCTCCACTCATTGTCGGGCACGATGGACATCAGCGAGACCACCCTGAAGGATGTCATGCTGATGCTCGTCGAGGAGCAGAACAAGAAAGGCGGACTGCTTGGCAAGAAACTTGAGGCAGTTGTCGTCGATCCGGCTTCCAACTGGCCGCTCTTCGCCGAGAAGGCCCGTGAGCTCATCAGCCAGCACAAGGTTTCCGCCGTCTTCGGCGCTTGGACCTCCGTCTCCCGCAAGTCCGTGCTGCCGGTCCTCAAGGAACTCAACAGCATCCTGTTCTACCCGGTCCAATACGAGGGCGAGGAGAGCGAGCGGAACGTATTCTATACGGGCGCTGCCCCGAACCAGCAGGCAATCCCGGCCGTCGACTACCTCGCTAAGGAGGAGAAGGTCGAGCGCTGGGTTCTGGCCGGAACGGACTACGTCTATCCCCGCACCACCAACAAGATCCTGGAGGCCTATCTGAAGTCCAAGGGCGTGAAGGCCGAGGACATCATGATCAGCTATACGCCGTTCGGGCATTCCGACTGGCAGACCGTCGTTGCCGACATCAAGAAGTTCGGCTCCTCCGGCAAGAAAACGGCAGTCGTCTCCACAATTAATGGCGACGCCAACGTGCCGTTCTACAAGGAGCTCGCCAACCAGGGGGTAAAGGCGACCGATATTCCGGTCGTAGCTTTCTCAGTCGGTGAAGAGGAACTCGCAGGCATCGACACGAAGCCCCTCGTTGGACACCTCGCAGCCTGGAATTACTTCCAGTCGGTCGATACTCCCGAGAACAAAGCTTTTATTGAGAAGTGGAAGGCCTACACCAAGAATCCGAAGCGCGTCTCGAACGATCCGATGGAAGCCCATGTGATCGGTTTCAACATGTGGGTGAAGGCCGTCGAGAAAGCCGGCACGACGGATCCGGACAAGGTGATCGACGCCATCGTCGGCATCAAGGTTCCGAACCTCACCGGCGGCGTCTCGGAGATGCTCCCAAACCACCACATCACCAAGCCGGTGCTGATCGGCGAGATCAAGGAGGACGGTCAGTTCGACACCGTCTGGCAAACCGATGATCTGGTAGCGGGCGATGCCTGGTCGAAGCACTTGGAGGGTTCGAAGGACCTCATCGCCGACTGGCAGACCGTCAAGTGCGGCAACTACAACACCGTGACGAAGAAGTGCGGTTCCTAGCCGTTCAAAGATGAGGGCGGCTGCTGCTGCCCTCACTCCCCTCCGGTCAAAGTCTATTTCATGATTTTCTTGCGCAATATCCTGCGGGCTCTCGTTCTGCTGCTTGGCATGGCCTCCGCCGCCTTGGCGGGACCTTACGAGGAGTCGCTGCCCAAATTCGCCAATGACAGCTATGCTGATACGGACGCCGCCATCGGTGCCGTCGCTGGCAGCGGCAACCCTCTGTCTATCGACGTCGTCGAGGCCCTGCGCGACGGGCGGCTTCTTGTCGGGTCCGGACAGGTCTTCGTTCGTCGGGCCTCTGGAGAACTCGTCAATGCAGCCACGGGTCAAGCATGGGGCAACCAAACTGGCGAGCTGAAGCCGGTCCGCGTCAACAACCGGGTGCGCCGCGCCATCGAGGCTGCGCTCGGCAGTCTCACATTGCTCAGCTCCGATGCGGCGAAGCGCTTGGAGGCTGCGCGCGCCGTGTTCCGCTCCCGGGATGAGGCAGCCCTTCCGACGCTGGAGAAAGCCATTGCGCAGGAGGGCCAGCCGCATGTCCGAAATGCCCTCGAGAGCGCCCGCGCTGCCATCCTCCTGAGCAAGCAGGATGCCCTGCCCGCGCAGAGGCTCGCTGCCATCGAAATCCTGCAGGCTCGAGGTGATCAGGAAGCTCTCGCTCTCTTGTCCAACCTGCCGTCCCACGCAACGCCTGAAGTTATAGCCGCTGCGGGGAAAGCGACCGACGGCATCCAGACTCGCCTCGCGTTCTGGGAAGCAGTCCAGAACGTCTGGTACGGCATCTCCCTTGGGTCCGTCCTGCTGCTGGCAGCCATCGGCCTTGCCATCACATTCGGCACCATGGGCGTGATCAACATGGCTCATGGCGAGATGGTGATGCTGGGAGCCTACACCACATTCATGGTGCAGGAAGTCATCCGCATCTACTTCCCTGGTCTGTTCGGGGCCTCGCTTCTCATCGCACTGCCGCTTGCATTTCTGGTTGCAGGTTTGGTCGGCGTGTTCATTGAAAGAACAGTCATCAGGTTCCTTTATGGGCGTCCTTTGGAAACCTTGCTCGCCACGTGGGGAATCTCCCTCATCCTGCAGCAGGGCGTGCGCACGATCTTCGGTCCTACCAACCGGGAGGTAGGGACACCCGCCTGGATGAGCGGAGCACTGGACATCGGGGCGATGAGCCTGACCTACAATCGCATCGCCATCGTGGTCTTTGCCTTTGCGGTCTTCGCCATTCTGCTCCTCGTGCTGCGATACACCTCGCTGGGGCTTTACGTGCGCGCCGTCACGCAGAACCGGCGCATGGCGGGCTCCATGGGCATCCGGACCAGCCGCATCGACGCGCTGGCCTTCGGGCTCGGATCGGGCGTGGCGGGCATCGCCGGCGTCGCGCTCTCCCAGATCGACAATGTCAGTCCCAACCTGGGGCAGGGCTACATCATCGACAGCTTCATGGTGGTCGTGTTCGGCGGAGTTGGGAACCTGTGGGGCACGCTGGTCGGCGCGATGACACTCGGCGTCGCCAACAAGCTGCTCGAACCCTACGCTGGTGCGGTGCTGGGCAAGATTGCCCTGCTCATCGCCATCATCGTCTTCATCCAGAGGCGTCCGCGCGGGCTTTTCGCACTCAAAGGCAGGGCGGTCGAAGCATGAGAACGCAATCCTTGTTCGATCGGCAGACCACTCTCGTTCTGTCGCTCCTCACCGCTGCCGCCATACTGGTCCCGGCTATGAACGTGCTGGCGCCCCCAGGATCGGCGCTGCACCTCTCGGACCATCTAGTGCCTTTGCTCGGTAAGTATGTCTGCTTTGCCCTGCTAGCGCTCTCAGTCGATCTGATCTGGGGTTTCTGCGGCATTCTCAGCCTCGGGCACGGGGCGTTCTTTGCACTGGGTGGCTATGCCATGGGCATGTACCTCATGCGCCAGATCGGGTCCCGAGGCGTCTATGGCGACCCAATTCTGCCCGACTTCATGGTGTTCCTGAACTGGAAGGAACTGCCCTGGTTCTGGCACGGCTTCGACTGGTTCCCCTTCGCTGCGCTGATGGTGCTGCTGGTGCCTGGAGCGCTCGCCCTGTTCTTTGGCTGGTTCGCCTTCCGCTCGCGGGTTACGGGCGTGTACTTCTCCATCATCACCCAGGCCATGACCTTTGCGCTGATGCTGGCCTTCTTCCGCAATGACATGGGATTGGGCGGCAACAACGGGTTGACTGACTTCAAGGAAATCCTCGGCTTCCCTGTTCAGGCGGGCTCGACGCGGATCGTGCTGTTCGTGCTTTCTGTCCTGGCGCTTGCGGGCGGCTATCTGCTGTGCCGCTGGGTTGTGGGCTCTACGTTCGGCAAGGTGCTCGTGGCCGTGCGCGATGCGGAGAGCCGCACGCGCTTCCTCGGCTACCGCGTCGAGCACTACAAGCTCGCCGTGTTCACCCTGTCCGCCATGCTGGCGGGCGTCGCGGGGGGGCTCTACGTGCCCCAGGTCGGCATCATCAACCCGAGCGAGTTCGCTCCCGCCAACTCCATCGAGGTGGTGATCTGGGTCGCGGTCGGCGGGCGCGGTACCCTCGCCGGCCCGATCGTCGGCGCGCTGCTCGTCAACGCGGGCAAGACCTGGTTCACCGGCGCGCTGCCGGAGTTCTGGCTGTTCGCCTTAGGGAGCCTCTTCGTCTTCGTCACGCTCTTCATGCCCCGCGGGATCCTCGGGGCAGCTGGGAGTCTCTGGGAGCGTTCAAGCCGAAGGCTGCTAGCAGGCCGCTCGCCCGAGCCTGTCACCCATGCAGCGGAGTGAGTAATGACCGCACCTGTTACGCCGACCCTGCTTTATCTCGACAACGTCACCGTCTCGTTCGATGGCTTCCGTGCGTTGAACGCTCTGTCGCTCACCATCGACTATGCGGAGATGCGCGCCATCATCGGCCCAAACGGGGCCGGCAAGACGACCATGATGGACGTGATCACTGGAAAGACGCAGCCCAACGAGGGCACAGCCTTGTTCGAAGGCGCCCATGATCTCACCGCCCTCGATGAGACGGCGATCGCCGAACTCGGCATCGGTCGCAAGTTTCAGACGCCGACGGTTTTCGAGATGCATACGGTCGAGGACAACCTGCTTCTCGCGCTGAAAAACAAGCGGGGGCCTCTCGCGACCCTGCTCTCGCGCCGCGCCAATCAGGAAAGGGAGAGGATCGACACTCTCCTGGAGCGGGTGCGCCTCACAGCGCAGCGCCATCGTAGGGCGGGCGAGCTGTCCCACGGGCAGAAGCAATGGCTCGAGATCGGCATGCTGCTGGCGCAGGAGCCGAAGCTCCTGCTCATCGACGAGCCGGCCGCCGGCATGACGGACCAGGAAACCGCCGACACCGCCGACCTTCTCCGTGACATCGCAAGGAGCAAGGCCGTGATCGTGGTCGAGCACGACATGACCTTCGTGCGCGATCTCGGCGTGAAGGTCACGTGCCTGCACGAAGGATCTGTGCTGGCCGAGGGATCGCTCGATGCGGTGAGCGCAAATGAGCGTGTGGTGGAAGTTTATTTGGGCCGATGACGATGCTTGCAGTCGAAAACCTGTCTCTCCATTACGGCGCGGCCCAGGCTTTGCGCGGCGTCTCCGTCGCTGCCACCGTGGGAGAGGTCACATGCGTGCTCGGACGCAACGGCGTGGGCAAGACGTCGCTGCTCCGTGCCGTCGCAGGCCATCGGCCCATCTCCGGCGGCAGCATTCTTTTCGAGGGACAGAACATAGCGCGTCTGAAGCCTTTCCAACGCGCAGCGCGTGGGGTCGCCTATGTGCCTCAGGGGCGGGAGATCTTTCCGCTCCTGACGGTGAAGGAGAACCTCGAAACGGGCTTTGCCCCGTTGAAGCGCGGCTCGCGGCAGATTCCCGAGGAGGTGTTCGACCTCTTCCCCGTGCTCAAGTCCATGCTGGGGCGGCGGGGCGGCGACCTGTCGGGTGGGCAGCAGCAGCAGCTCGCCATAGGGCGGGCGTTGGTGATGCGTCCGCGCCTCCTTCTGCTCGACGAGCCGACGGAAGGCATCCAGCCCTCGATCATCAAGGATATCGGCCGCGCCATCTCTTACCTCCGCGGTCGCAAGGACATGGCGATCCTGCTCGTCGAGCAATATTTCGACTTTGCCCGTGATCAGGCGGACCGCTTCGTGGTCATGGAGCGCGGCGAGATCGTTCAGCATGGCGACCGCGCAGCGCTGGAGGGGAACGATGTTCGTCAGCGCCTTGCCATTTAACGGCGTTCCCGCGCAGCGCCAGCGGGCCGTCGGCTGGGTTTCATTCGCTGCAGCCGCTGTCGACGGGCGGACAAGGCCGATGCGCATCGAGGAAAGCGGTTCCATGCGTATCCGTCTGCCGAGGGGAGCGGGGGCGGGATTGGGCGCCGTGCTCGTCAACACTGCAGGCGGTATTGCCTGTGGCGATCGCTTCACCGTGGAAGTCGAGGCACAGGCGGATACGAACGTGACGGTTGCGACGCCTGCCGCGGAGAAGGTCTACCGCTCGGACGGGCCTGTTTCCAATCTGCTGGTGAAGCTCACTGCAGGGGCAGGGGCTCGTCTCGATTGGCTCCCACAGGAGACGATCCTGTTCGACAACGCGAGGCTTGACCGGCAGCTTGAGGCGAATGTTGCCGAGGACGGGCGTCTGACCCTGCTGGAGGCTGTCGTCTTCGGGCGCAAGGCGAGGGCGGAGCGGATTGTCGATGGCCTCTTCATCGATCGTTGGCGCATCCGACGAGGATCGCAGCTCATTTATGCCGATACGCTGCGACTTAATGGAGCCATTGCCGACCTGCTGCAGAAGCCGAGCGTGGGCAATGGTGCCCGTGCCTTCGCAACCTTGATCCACGTTGCGCCGGATGCCGAGGCCCGCCTGGAGTCGGTGCGCGAGCAACTGCCCTCCGGGCAGGGCTGCGATGCGGCGGCAAGTGCATGGAACGGAATTCTCGCCGTGCGCTTCTGCGCGTTCTCCATCGAGGCGCTGAGAGCCGCCATCTGCCCGTTTCTCGTCACCTTTCGTGGCGAGTCCCTGCCTCGTGTCTGGCTCAGTTAGGACTCTGCAATGCAACTTACACCTCGTGAAAAAGACAAGCTCCTGATCGCCATGGCTGCCATGGTGGCACGACGACGCTTGGAGCGCGGCGTGAAGCTCAATCACCCGGAGGCGATCGCTCTCATCACCGACACAGTGGTGGAGGGTGCGCGCGACGGTCGCTCTGTCGCCGAGTTGATGGAGGCGGGCGCGCATGTTGTCACCGTCGATCAGGTGATGGAAGGAGTGGCCGAGATGATCCATGACGTTCAGGTCGAGGCCACTTTTCCCGATGGCACCAAGCTCGTCACCGTGCACCATCCGATCCGAGGTGCGGCCTCAAAGGATGTGCCGGGCGAGGTCATGGCACAGGACGGCGAGATCGTCTTCAACGGGGGCGCGGAGCAAACCGTTCTGACGGTGGCGAACACGGGCGATAGACCCATTCAGGTCGGGAGCCATTACCATTTCTTCGAGACCAATCCGGCCTTATCCTTCGAGCGTGAGAAGGCGCGCGGCATGCGTCTCGACATCGCTCCCGGCACGGCGGTGCGGTTTGAGCCCGGCTCGACGCGCGAAGTCGTTCTGATCCCGTTGTCCGGCAGGCGCGAGGTCTACGGCTTCCGCCAGAGCGTGATGGGGGCACTCTGATGACGAATGGAAGAAAGCCCGCATCGCTCCCGCGTGCCGCCTATGCCGATATGTTCGGCCCCACCAAGGGCGACAGGATCAGGCTCGCCGATACCGCACTCGTGATCAAGGTCGAGAAGGATTTCACCACCTACGGCGAAGAGGTGAAGTTCGGGGGCGGCAAGGTCATCCGCGACGGGATGGGCCAAGGGCAGGCGACCCGTGCCGAAGGCGCAGTCGATACCGTCATCACCAATGCGGTCGTCCTTGATCACTGGGGTATCGTCAAGGGCGATATCGGCATCCGGGGCGGGCGGATCACCAGGATCGGCAAAGCCGGCAATCCGGACGTGCAGCCGAATGTTGACATCATCATCGGCCCGGGCACGGAGATCATCGCCGGGGAGGGCAAGATCATCACGGCGGGCGGCTTCGACTCGCACATTCACTTCATCTGCCCGCAGCAGATCGACGAGGCCCTAATGTCAGGCATCACGACAATGCTCGGTGGCGGCACAGGGCCGGCGACCGGCACCTTCGCGACCACCTGCACACCGGGGTCATGGCATATCGCCCGCATGATCGAGGCTGCGGACGCGTTTCCCATGAACCTCGCCTTCACCGGCAAGGGCAACGCCTCACGCCCCGGTGCTCTTGAGGAGATGATCCAGGCGGGCGCCTGCGCTCTGAAGCTGCACGAAGACTGGGGCACTACGCCCGCGGCCATCGATTGCTGCCTCTCCGTGGCCGATGCCTACGACGTGCAGGTGATGATCCACACCGACACCCTCAACGAATCCGGGTTCGTCGAGGATACGATCGCGGCCTTCAAGGGACGCACGATCCACGCCTTTCATACGGAAGGGGCAGGCGGCGGCCACGCTCCAGACATCATCAAGGTGGCAGCGCTTCCCAATGTGCTGCCGTCCTCCACGAATCCGACGCGGCCTTACACGGTGAACACCATCGACGAGCATCTCGACATGCTCATGGTCTGCCACCATCTCGATCCGTCGATTCCCGAGGATTTGGCCTTTGCCGAGAGCCGCATCCGTAAGGAGACTATTGCGGCCGAGGATATCCTCCACGACATCGGTGCGCTCTCGATGATGTCATCCGACAGCCAGGCCATGGGCCGCGTAGGCGAGGTCATCATCCGCACTTGGCAGACAGCGCATAAGATGAAGGTGCAGCGCGGGCCGCTGCCCGGTGAGACCGGTGACAACGACAACCTTCGTGTTCGGCGCTATGTAGCCAAGTACACGATCAACCCCGCCATTGCTCATGGCGTGTCTCGGCATATCGGCTCGGTTGAGCCCGGAAAACTTGCCGATCTTGTGGTTTGGAGCCCCGCCTTCTTCGGGGTAAAGCCCGATCTAATCATCAAGGGCGGGGCCATCGCGGCGGCGCTCATGGGCGACCCGAATGCCTCCATCCCGACTCCGCAGCCGGTGCACTATCGTCCGATGTTTGGAGCCTATGGGCGTGCGCTGGCGGCAACCTCGCTCACCTTCGTGTCCAAGGCCGCTGTCGAGAATGGGCTTGCAGGCAGGCTCGGAGTCCAGAAGCAGCTCGTCGCTGTCGAGAATGTTCGCGGCGGCATCGGCAAGAAGGACATGGTGCTGAACGGCGCTACGCCGGTCATCGAGGTCGACCCGGAGACCTATGACGTTCGCGCCGACGGCGAGCTCCTTGTCTGCGAACCGGCCGAAGTCCTTCCCATGGCTCAACGCTACTTCCTGTTCTGATCATGATCCGCGCTACATCCATCATCCGCCGCGACGCCGTCGAGTCCGACCGCATCGTCGATATCATCACCCTCGACCACGGCGACCGCCATCGCCGCCGGATCATGCTGAACGCCGATGGCGGTACGACCTTCCTGCTCGACCTCGAGAAGGCCGACGTGCTGGAGGATGGGGACGCCATCCGCCTCGACAGCGGCTGGCTCGTGGAGGTGAAGGCGGCCTCCGAAAGGCTGATCGAGATCTGCACGCAAAATTCCCTGGATCTCCTCACCGTGGCCTGGCACATCGGCAACCGGCATGTGCCTGCGGAGATCACCAAGGAGGCGATCTACATCGCCTACGATCATGTGCTGCTCGACATGCTGCACGGTCTCGGAGCCAGGACGGAGATCGTCGAGCGCCCGTTCCGTCCGGTGCGCGGGGCTTACCATCAGCACGAGCACGGCGGGCATTCCGGGCACCATCATGGACACGGCCATGGGTGACGCGTTCCCCTTGCAGGCCGTGGAGCGGGGGCAGGGCATCCTGCCGCTGTTCGCCTGGCTTTCTCCTTCTTATCCCGTTGGCTGCTATGCCTATTCCCATACCCTGGAGTGGGCGGTTGAGGCAGGGGCTGTGGCGGACGAGGAAACGCTCATCGCTTGGCTGACCGACCAGATGACGCTCGGCTTCGGCCGCAATGACGCGATCTTGCTGAGCCATGCCTACCGAGCGGTTGAAGCGGGCGATAAGGCAACCCTTAGGGATGTCAATGAATTGGCCCTTGCGCTCTCCCCTTCCGCCGAACTGTACCTCGAGACGAGCCAGCAGGGGCGCAGCTTCCTCGATGCGACCCTGGCTGCGTGGCCAGCACCACGTCTGCTCAATCTGGACGGTGAGGTGGCATTCCCGGTCGCCATCGGCATGGCGGCTGCGGCGCATGGCGTTCCTCTGCCGCTAACTTTGAGCGCCTATCTCTTCGGGCTCGTGCAAACGCTCGTCTCAGCCGCCATCCGGCTCGCACCGATTGGGCAGACGGCAGGCATCCGCGTCTGCGCTGCCTTGGCTGTGACTGTGCAAGAGATCGCGCAGGAAGCCATTGACTTATCGCTGGATGATGTCGGCGGTGCGACCTTCCGGGCCGATCTCGGCTCCTTCCATCATGAAAACCAGTATACGAGGCTTTTCCGCTCATGAAATCCCAAACAGGACCTCTTCGCGTCGGCATCGGCGGGCCGGTCGGCTCGGGCAAGACCGCCCTGATGGAGGCGCTCTGCAAGCTCTTCCGCGACCGCTACGACATCTGCGCCATCACCAACGACATCTATACGAAGGAGGATGCACGCCTCCTGACAGTCGCAGGCGCCCTTCCGGTAGAACGCATCATGGGCGTGGAGACGGGCGGTTGCCCCCACACGGCAATCCGAGAGGATGCCTCGATCAACCTGGCTGCCATCGCGACCATGTGCAAACGCTTTCCTGAGCTCGACATCGTGCTAGTGGAGTCCGGCGGCGACAATCTGTCGGCAACTTTCTCGCCCGAACTCGCGGATCTGACGATCTATGTCATCGACGTTGCGGGCGGTGAGAAGATCCCACGTAAGGGGGGCCCAGGCATCACCCGCTCGGACCTTCTGGTGATCAACAAGATCGATCTTGCACCTTATGTCGGTGCCGACCTTGCTGTCATGGAGGAGGACACGAAGCGAATGCGCAAACAGCGTCCGTATGTCTTCAGCAATATCCGCGCCGGCATCGGTGTGGATTCTATCGCGAAGTTTATCGAACAGGCCGGCGGCTTGGCCGCGGCCGCATAGGGGGTATTCATGCGACTTAAACATTTAATCCTTGCCGCAGCATCGGTCGGAGCCGCAACACCGGCATTGGCCCACACCGGGGTGCATTCAATGTCGGGCTTTGCCGCCGGTTTCCTGCATCCCCTTGGCGGGTTCGATCACATGATCGCCATGCTCGGCGTTGGTCTTTTCGCCGCATCGCTAGGCAGCCGTGCCCTCATTGTGGTGCCCGCGAGCTTTGTGTTGATGATGATCGTAGGCGGAGTCATTGGACTGGCGGGAATCAATCTTCCGGCCGTTGAGGTGTCCATAGCTGCTTCGGTGGTTGCCGTCGGTGCTGTGGTGGCCTTGGGCCGGTCTTGGCCACTGAGCGCCGCGGCGATGCTCGTGGGCTTCTTTGCGCTTTTTCATGGTTACGCGCATGGCACCGAAGTTCCGTCCGGCGCCACTGCATTTTCATATAGCGTAGGTTTCAGCCTCGCGAGTGCAGCCCTGCATGCCCTCGGTATCGGCCTGAGCCGTATAGCCATGGGTCATGAGAAAGCTAATCAGTTTCTCGGTGCCGCAATCACCCTTGCGGGCTTCGTAATAGCATTTGGGTAGAGACAATGACACGACCTCCGCGGAAAAATCGGAAACTGCACTTCGGTTCTCTCATTGGCGGCTGATCTTCAGCCTATGACGAGGAGTACTGCTTTTGGCACTCCTGAGACGTAATCGCTTGGTCCGATTTCGTGGACATGAGCCGATGTGCTTCGCGAGCATGACGCTGCGCGGGCACCGGATGCAAGGTTACAAGCCACAGCGGACCAGGACGTGGAGCGGGTTCTTCCGCGCATCAAGCCCAGCTCCGATCCCTCCAGCGGCTGATCCAAGGAGCAAACTGCCTGCGATGGTGATATCCGGTGAACGGTACTGTCAATTGGCAAGGGACTGGGGCCTATGGCAGGGTCTTGGGCATGAGCACGACATCCAACCCCTACCGAGGCTTCCGCTTTCCAGCCGAAATCATCAGTCAGGCGGTGTGGCTGTATCACTGCTTCAGCTTGAGCCTGCGTGAGGTCGAGTTGATCCTGGCAGCGCGGGGCATCGTGGTCAGCTACGAGACCATCCGCGCGTGGAGCCTCCGCTACGGACGGACCTACGCCAACAGCCTCAAACGGTGCCGGCCGAAACCCGGTGACAAATGGTTTCTCGATGAGGTGTTTGTTCGCATCCGAGGCAAACTGCATTATCTCTGGCAGGCGGTCGACCAGCACGGCAACGTACTCGATGTGTTGGTCCAGAGTCGCCGGAACACAAAGGCCGCCAAGCGCTTCTTTCGCAAGCGGCTGAAGGGCTTGCGCTATGTGCCGACAGTGATCGTGACGGACAAACTTGGCTCTTATGGCGCTGCCGAACGCGAGATCTTGCCGGGCGTGGAACATCGGCAGAGCCGGTATCTCAACAACCGCTGTGAGGTCTCACACCAACCCACCCGACGACGGGAGCGCCACATGAGGCGGTTCAAATCAGCCCGGCAGGCCCAGCAATTTCTCGCCACTCACACTCCGATCCACAACCACTTCCAACTTCGCCGTCACCGTCTTTCTGCCAGCGAGTACCGCGTTGCCCGCAATCGCGCTTTCAGTTCTTGGCGCGATGCGACTGGTACTGCCCTCGTCGGCTGATGTGGGCAATCACGATGACTGCCCCAGCGATAGGTTCGTCTGTTTACGTCAACTTGACAGTACCGTCGACCCAGCCAAGGTCGTGCGCACGGCTCTGCAGAATGCTGCGTCGGTCGCTGGTCTGCTGGTCACCACCGAGGCCATGGTTGCCGAGGCTCCGAAGAAAGAATCCGCTCCGGCGATGCCAGGTGGCGGAATGGGCGGCGGCATGGGCGGTATGGACTTCTAAGGTCCTGCTCCCATCATACCCAGTGGAAAGGCCCCGGAGTGATCTGGGGCCTTTTCGTTTGTGCTATGATTTTTCAATAGGCCGTCCAACAGGTGAAGTTGGGCCGGACAACTGCGCCGCACTACGCCTGCTGTGAGACCGAGTCGTCGGCCGTTCTCCATCCTTTGCAACGGCCGCGTCAATTCTGGCAGGGATAAGGTGCTCGGTAGGGGAGCCGGCCGAACATTTCTTCGTCCAACCATGCCCGAGGCAATAATCGCATCAGCACTTATTCAGCACGACCACATTGAATTCAGCCGTATTGGTGCCCTTGCTCGGCTCAATCCTCCCGAGGAGGGTGGGCGAGACGTTCCACCTCTGCCCAGTGCCGGTGATCACCGTCACGGTCTTCTTGTTGAAGCGCGTCAGCATGCCCTCAAGTTGACCCTGGCCGGGAGGCTGGAAGGTGACCCGGTCGCCAATCTTGAACTCCAGCATCTCCACATGAGCGCGCATCTGGTCGAGAAGGCGCAGGCGCTCGACGATGCGGTGGTTGAGATCGATAAGCTCGGCTTCGGTCAGCTGGTCAATGTCGATCTTCATAGAGGTGCCATATTCTAGAGCCGGCTGGCCATCGAGCGAATGTCTGGCCAGCGCTTTTGCCTGTCAAGCGCTCGATGCAGCTTCCAAGCGCTGTGGTGCGGAAGGACTGCGTTGCACGGATCAGGGGAGTTGGCACTCGAAAGAGGCCCAGGTGAAGCAAAGGGCAAGATGTCGTCGGCGCAATAGGCAGGTCGAGCCTCTGGTCGAGTAGACCGGTTGAGGCTATGCGCGGGACCACGCAGAACTACGAAGCACGGGGCGGGGCGGCTCGATCACCTTCCGCATTGGGAGGCGACTGCCAGCCCCGCACTAGGCCAGAGAACAGCCAGAGCATCGCCCCCACCGCGGCCGCGGCCATCGCCCACCAGAGTGCGGTCGACAGTGCCGCGGCGTCGATCACCGGCCACGGATGTTGCGCTAGTTCGGCGCCACGCTCCGTCACCCAGTGCCAAGCCGTATGGGCCACCAGTGCTGACAGGATAATCGTGCCGATCCTTTCGGGCACCACATACTTGAACAAGAGACCAAGTGCCGGAACCGCTACTGCCAGCACAACCAGCTGGCCGACCTCCACACCTACATTGAACGCCAAGAGCGAGGTGATCAGGTGCGAGCCGGCAAATTGCAGGCGTTCGCTCAGCAGGAATGAGAAGGCGAAACCATGCACGAGGCCAAATGCGAAGGCGACGAACCAGCGCCTCTCCGTGCTGGGGCCGACGATGTTTTCCAGTGCCATATAGAGGATCGAGATTGCCACGAGCGTCTCGATCAGCGGCGTAAACCACAAGGCGCTCGGCGCAAGGCCATAGGCCGAAGCGATTAGCGTAATCGAATGAGCGATCGTAAAGGCGGTCACCACGACGGCAAGTGGGCGGAGGCGCCGGAATGGGATGACCAAGGCGAGCAAGAAGAGAAGATGGTCGATGCCCTCCAGGATGTGGAGAAAGCCGTCCTCAGCGAAGAGCAGGAACGCCTGCAGCCAGCTCGGATCGAGATGAACGATGCCGACACCGGCGTGAACATCGAACACCCGTTCCGGGCTGTCGGGCGACAGGAAGCGCATTATTATGTTAACCTTGAGCCCGAGACGGGTCAGTCCCGGCCGGATGGCGAAATCTGATTGGTCCGATTGAATCGTATATTCATAGGCGACGTCCAGCAGACCCTGCTTCCAATAGATCTCCGTGTCCGCCGGCAACGGACCGCTTCGGATATGGGCCAGCGCCTGCTCGTAGCTCGCAAAGGAGCGGTCGGAGGTCAGCGACACCCGCGAGCCGACAAGCTGGGGCTTTCCCAGCAATGTGCCATTCTCGTAGACCTCAACGAAATCACGGATCCAGACCTGGGCGGCGTGCTGCAGCGGCGCATCGATGCGCGACAGGTCCAGGAATCCGTTGGGCTTGAGCGGCACATCGACGTCGCGCAGAGACTCCATCGGTGCCCGCACTAGGAAGGTCAGTGTCTTGCCCTCCGGCTTTAGGAAAGCCAGGACCGTGACCTCGTTGGGCACTTCATGGGCTGAGGTGCGCATGGGCCAGCCAATCAGCAGGGCGGCTGCGATGATGAATGCAAAGACGATCCGAAGGGGCGCCATGATTCTCGATGGTTCTCGACAGCAGAGCCCAGCTTGGCTACATTTCAATATATTGACAAGAGCGGCGCCAAGCTGCCCGGCAAGGGGGCCGGGAGGAAACAGAATGAGACAGCTCTTCTGGAGTCGCAGGGCGTTTGTCGGTGTAAGTTTCCTGGCAGTTATGGCGGCGCTCGGCACGGGCCAGCTTCTGCTGCAGAAGGCTATTGCGCAGGGCAAGGAGGCCCCGCGCTTTGAGGTCGATCCATTCTGGCCGAAGCCCATGCCCAACAACTGGGTGCTCGGCCAGACAATCGGTGTGGCGGTCGATTCGCGCGACCATATCTGGATCGTCCACCGTGGCTCGGACCCGGCCGCTCTGGACAATACGGAACTAGCCGTTCCGATTACCGGCAACCGCGCCGGTCAGCGTGTTGGGGAATGCTGCAATCCCTCGCCACCGGTCATGGAGTTCGACCAGGCAGGCAATCTCGTAAATTCCTGGGGCGGCCCTTCTCCAACAAGGGAATATGAGTGGCCTTCGTCCAATCACGGCATCGCGGTCGATGCAGAAGGCTTCGTCTATATTGGCGGAAATGGCGCCGGCGATGCGCATGTCCTGAAGTTCACCCGCGACGGCAAGTTCGTCGCTCAGTGGGGCCGGGCGGGTGCTCGCCAGGCTAAGCCCGCGGCTGCGGCCTCGGATCCACTGGCCGGGTATGCCGGCGTGGCGCCAGGGGGCAGTGTTCCCGCCGCGGGCGCGGCGACTCCTGCAGCGGGCACTGCTGCTCCTTCTGCGGGGGCAACTCCTGCCGCGAGCGCTGCGGCTCCTTCCGCTGCCGCACCTGCCGCGGCAGCCGCGCCGACCTACCAGGCCAACAGCCATGATCAGGAGAGTTTTGGCCGGGTCGCAAAGATCGACCTCGTTGAGAGCGCCAACGAGGCCTACCTCTCGGATGGCTATCTGAACCACCGTGTGGCCGTGGTCGATATGGATACAGGCAAAATCAAGCGCTACTGGGGCGCCTACGGCAAGCCGCCGACTGACGAGGTCCTGCCGCCCTACAATCCAGCAGCTCCCGTGGCCCAGCAGTTCGCCAATCCCGTGCACTGCTCCAATGTCTCGAACGACGGCTTGGTCTATGTCTGCGACCGCGCGAATGATCGTATCCAGATCTTCCGCACCGATGGGACCTTTGTCAAAGAGGTGTTCGTCGCCACGCAAACCCTGGCCGACGGCTCGGTTTGGGACATTGATTTCTCCCATGATCCCGAGCAGCGGTTCCTCTATGTCGCTGATGGCGTGAACGAGCATGTGCGCGTCTTCAATCGCCAGACCATGGAGGAGCTCTACAACTTCGGCTACGGCGGTCGTCAGCCGGGCATGTTCCTCGGTGTGCATTCCATCGCTGTAGACTCCAAGGGGAACATCTACACAACTGAGACTTACACGGGTAAGCGCCTGCAGAAGTTCGTCAACAAAGGCGTCGGCCCTGTCTCAACGGTGAATGCGGCTATGCCCTGGCCAACGGCGCAGTAGATAGGCTCGAACTCGCTTCGGCGTCGGCTCCTCATCGGGGCCGGCGCGTTCACTATCCGTCTTCGCCGAAAGCTACAGTGCGCGATTTTGAGCGCTGACGTGGCGCCTTGGCTCTTGGCTCTGACGGCCTCCTTACGGACGCAGACACTCGCTTTGGTCCAACATCGCTGTTGCCCGCGCGGGCTGGGCGGCGGCCTCTTGGAGCGACGGGCCGGTTCTTTTCGTCAGGATGCTGTGCCTTCAGCGAGTGTTCATCGAGAAAAGTGCGGCAAGCGGCAAAGTCATCTAACACTGCGGGTGGGCACTCGATCCCTTTCTGTTCGGCCAGGGACCGAGCATAGCGCACCATTGCCTCACTTGGAGAACGCGGGCCGGTCTGCGGTGTTGCCGTAGTAGGTCCAGACGATCGTTGTGGTGCATGGTGGTCCAGGAACGTCCGGCAGATGGCACTATTGGACTTCAGCCCGCGGGGAAGCTTCAGGCCACGCTGGGCAGCAATCGATGTCGCGAAAGCAATCATCGCCTTCGTTGGGGGCTTCCCATCCGCTGTGGAGGGCGTTGGGAGATATGCCGGATCGAGAGCAACAGCGCCGGACTGTCCAATCGTCGTGATCAGCTCTCTGACACGGCTGCGGGTTCGCTCCTGATAGGCTGCCGCTCGGCGGGCCGCCTCTGCGCGTGTGGCTGCGCGCCCGATCTCAGCAAGATCAGCCTCGAACATTGCCCGACCAACTGGGTCGCCATAGGCCGGAAAGACACAACGAACAGCAGCGATCAATGCGAGACCAACCTCAGTCACCTGGATTGGCGGATCCCTGCCCTTCAGCAGTTCAACATACTGGCTCTTCTGGAGCTTGGGCAGGATTGTGTCGCGGGTCGCCGCGGTCCCGAGACCCTTGGGTTCATTTGGGTTCGCTGGGTTCTCGAGAGCTGCCTTGAGGGCTGGGTCTTCCACCTGATCAACGAGGCGCCCCATGACCACCGGCAGCTCGCCACGGGTGATGCGGCGGGGTGGCTCGGTTTTGGCAGTCTCGATCCAAGCGTTGGTCGCTTTCCCCGGCTCGTTGTCCCGAACGGGCGGCAGGCGTCCAATGGTCGGTTCCTCCTCCGGCTTGGCCTTGCCTGGAACAACTTCATTGTCCTCATCAGCCTCGGCTCCATAGACAGCTCGCCAGCCCGGCGACTTGATTACGCTGCCGCTGACTGAAAACCGCTTTGGACTGAGTGACGTCGCGACTTGCACAGCAATTGTGGTTCGAGCGTCAATACCGTCAGGCAGGTGGGCTGCCAGAAAGCTCTTGGCCACTAACTCCCAGAGACGCAGCTGATCCCCATTAATGCTCCCCAGCTGAGGCACCTTGCGCAGTGGCACAATGGCGTGGTGCTCGCCCGGATCCTTGACGTAATGGCCTTTGTTGCCCTTGCGAAACACCAGTTTGCCTGCTGCCGGCACGAGGCTCGCAAGATCAGTTAGGATCCCGACAACACTCGCGATCACAGAACTGGCGTCGCCAGTCTGGCTTTCCGGCAGGTGCTCAGACTCGGTGCGAGGATAGGTCAAGTATCCCTGGTCGTAGAGCTCCTGCGCCAGCTTAGCCGTGTGCTGTGGATCCCAGCCGAAGCGCTTGGCGCAGCGGCGTGCGAGAGTGTCTTTTGAGAACAGGCGAGGAGGCGATCGACGCACATCCTTCTGCTCGACACCGAGCGGGCCCGACCAGAAAGCGGCTGCCTGCTGGATCGTCTCGGCGATCTGCTTAGCGAGGATCTTGTCCTTTGGCGCGTGCCAGAGGGTGATCTCGGCTCCGCTGTCCGCCGTAACGGCCAGGGCGATCTTGAAATAGTCCTGAGGGACAAAATTGCGAATGCGCTTTTCGAGGTCAGCCAGGATAGCGAGCGTCGGAGTTTGCACGCCGCCAAAGCGCCAAGGCTGTCGGAAAGCCGGTGGCCGGAGCCTTAACGAAATGGCGCGCGTGCCGTTGAGCCCCAGGTGGTAATCCTCATATTGGCGGCACAGAGCCTCCAGATAGGCGGCATAGTCCCGCTCACCCGAGTCCGGCTCCTTGGCCATAGCCGAGAAGGCCCGGCGGATCGAGATCTCATCAAGAGCTCCCAGCTTGAGACGATCCACCCGACCCCGGTAGCCAAGGTGCTCGAGCACCTCCCAAGCAATCATTGAGCCTTCTCGGCCAGGATCAGTGGCGATGATGACCCGCTCTACGCCTTGGAGAGCCTGCTTGATCGCCTCGACCTTGGGCTTGTGCGACTGGCCCGAGCGGCTGGTGCCGTATGTAACAGGAATACGCTCGAGCACGATCGGCAGAGTATCAAGGCGCCACGATTTCCACTCGTCCCGGATGTTGCCGGGTTCCTCGGCAGCTAGGAGGTGGCCCTCGGCTGAAACACAGATCGTTGTTGGCGATTTGAAGAACCGCTGCAGCTGGCGCATGGCCGAGGGCTTCTCAAAGAAGAACAGCGTGCGCGAGGCTGACTGGGCCGCCATCATCTTCAATCGTGCAATGCTATTGCAGCCTGTAGCCCAGAGCTGGGTCACAAGCCTACAATCAAGAACGGATAGAGAACACTACCCGCGGTGACATCGCTGGTCAATGGAAGAATGGGAGTGGAGGTTAAGCAGCGCTAACAGCGCTCTCAGCGAACTGCAGGCACGGCTCTTTCTAAAGGTCTCAGAGTCTGCAAAGCAGAAGCGGTGTTGCTCTGCCAAGGAGCATCGCTGGGCAGGCACCAAATCAGATGATGAGTGCCGCGATTGTGGCCGTCACAGAATCTGCGAGAAAAAAGCAGCTCGCGGTTCAGACCAGCAGCGCAAGTCGAAGCAGCTAAGATGTTCTTTTGATTGAGATAAATGGCGGAGAGGGGGAGACTCTCGCTCCCGATGCAGAAAGTCCTTGCGCAGTAAGGGCTTCCGAGGCCCTCGCATGCATTGACTGTACCAGCTGCCTGTCCCGCTGTCCACGCGCAGGACGAGGGGCAGCAGGCCAATCATCCAAATCCCAAGGACCGCTTCCAGCCTATAAGCGGAAGTCCTCAAAAGTTCCGGAACTTCTCAGGTGGACCCAATCCGGACGTAAAGCTCCGGAAAGCTTCTTCCTGCACAACCATGAGAGCCGCATAGGCGCTGCCGGTCGCCTGCTGGTAGTCGCGACAGTGGCATTTCAGCATCGGATCGGTTTGGTGCCGTCTCATACCGAGTTGTTCCGCAGGCGCATCCGCCAGCCATCGGCTCCATCCCGTTTTCCATCTGAAATCTCTGCTCCCTTGTCCAAAGCCTTAAGAACTCCATTCTTCCTACCAAGAGGAACCCGGACTAAGCCGGTAACTGCGCGCCAACGCAGCCTCGCAAGAAATGACTCGGAGGAAGCTTATGGTGGGATTGTCGCGCCGGAGCCTGCTCGCCGCCTTGGCGATGTCGGCTGCCGCCCCTGGCCTGACCCAGGCTCAGGGCCTGTCTGATCGGAATATCTTCATCATCGTTCCCTTCACTCCGGGCAGCGGGCCCGATGTGCTGGCGCGCATCGTCGGCGAGGAGCTGCGTAAGCGCTGGAACCAGCCGGTCATCATCGACAACAAGCCAGGCGCCAGCGGCAACATCGGTGCGGCCGCGGCGGCTCGTACTGAACCTGATGGCCATACGATCCTGCTCAGTGTCAACACGTTCCTGATGAACGCCGCGCTCTCCAAGAGCTTGCCCTACGATCCCGTGAAGAGCTTCGCGCCGATTGTCGAACTTGCGACAGGATCGCTTGTTCTGGCCGTCCATCCCTCGACCCCGGTCAAGAGCACACGGGAACTGATCGACTATGCGAAGGGCAAGCCTGGCGAGGTCACGTACGCATCGCCCGGACGTGGGACGCCGCAGCATCTCGCGATGGAGCTGTTCAAGCTCACTGCGGGCGTGGATCTCCGGCACGTCCCCTATACAGGCTCTGCCGGCGCCGTGAAGGATTTGGTGGGCGGGCATGTAGGCGCGATGTTCGTCCCAGTGCACACCGTGCTTCCGATGGCGGCTGAGAACCAAGTTCGCCTGCTGGCGCTCGGAAGCGAGAAGCGCTCCATGCTTGCGCCGGATGTGCCGACCCTAGCGGAAGAAGGGGTCAGCGGGTTCGAGGTTGATCTCTGGTATGCCTTGAGTGCTCCGGCGGGCACGCCGAAAGACATCATCGACCGCTACAACAAGGTCGTGAACGAGATCCTGGCCTCTCCCGATATCCGTGACCAGTTCGCCAAGCAAGGGCTCGTGCCGGTCGGCGGCTCGCCGCAGCAATTGGCGGCACTGATCGAGAAGGATCTGCCCCGTTGGGCGAAAGTGGTCAAGGACGCGGGCATCACCCAGGAATAGGCGCCTAAGCCGCTTCCGTGTGCAAAATGATCAGCAAGTTCAGAATGCGAGCTTTGTCCTGTCTCAAGGCCAGAACGCCAAGCTCCATTCCACAAGACATTTCATGAGGAGATATCGATGAAGCGGATCGATGCGTTCACGCACTTCTTTCCGAAAGGCTACTACGATCTGATGGGCGAAGTCGCGGGCCACATGGGGGACATGGTTCGCCGTGCCCGTGCAATCCCCGCGATCCATGATCTCGACGAGCGCTTCCGTGTGATGGACAAGTTCCCCGATTATGCGCAGGTTCTGTCGCTGCCGGCTCCGCCGCTGGAAATCATCTCGGGAGGGAACCCGGATACGGCGCTCGAACTCGCCAAGCGCTGCAATGACGGGCTTGCGGAACTCTGCGCCAAGTATCCTGACCGGTTTCCCGCCTTCGTTGCCCAGACGCCTCTTGCGACGCCGGACGCCGGTGTAGCGGAAACCCAGCGCGCGATCCGTGATCTCGGCGCGATCGGCACCCAGATTTACAGCAATGTGGCCGGCAAGCCGCTCGACCGGCCGGAATTCGAAGCTTTCTTCGCGGCCATGAACGAACTCCGCAAGCCCATATGGCTGCATCCGTCCCGAGGCGCCAACCACCCGGACTATCTCGATGAGAAGAAGTCGCTCTATGAGATTTGGTGGACCTTCGGCTGGCCGTATGAGACCAGTGTCGCCATGGCGCGTCTCGTCTTCTCGCAAACGCTCGATAAGTATCCGAACCTTAAGATCATCGCGCATCACCTCGGCGCCATGGTGCCCTATTTCGAAGGGCGCGTCGGGCCAGGGTGGGATCAGCTCGGCAAGCGCACCTCCGACGAGGATTACTTCGCCCTCCTGAAGAGTCTGAAGAAGCGTCCGCTGGACTACTTCAAACAGGATTTCTACGCCGACACCGCCGTGTTCGGCTCAAAGGCGGCGACCATGTGCGGCCTCGAGTTCTACGGCGTCGACAATGTCGTGTTTGCATCCGATTGCCCCTTCGATCCCGAGCAGGGACCCGGCTACATCCGTGAGACACTCCAGATCCTGGAAGGTCTGGACCTGTCCCAGGAGGATAAGGAAAAAATCTACTTCAGGAACCTGGAAAAGCTCACCGGTCATCGCTTCTCAAGGTGACCATGAGCGGCGGAAAACAGCACGATGCGCAGGTCATCATCGTCGGAGGCGGCCCTGTCGGCATGGGGCTGGCGATCGAGCTCGGGCAACGCGGAATCCGCTGCGTGGTCGTCGAGCGCTACACGTCCCCGCAACCTATTCCAAAAGGGCAGAATCTAACTCAGCGGACGATGGAGCACTTCTACTTTTGGGGTGCGGAAAAGGCTCTGCGCGCTGCGCGAACCATCCCACGTGAGTACGGAATTGGAGGTTTGACGGCCTATAAAACCCTGCTTGGGAAGTATGCCTATGACTGGCTTCAGCGGGAGCTCGTAAGGCCATTCTATTTCACTGATAACGAGCGGCTGCCGCAATACGCAACAGAGGCAGTGCTCCGGCAGCGTGCTGCCGAGATCCCGGAAGTCAGCATGCTATATGGGTGGAGTGTCGAGGAGGTAAGTCAGGGCCATGATGGTGTGCATGTTGTTATGTCCGAGCGTGAGCAAAGGGATCGCCGAGTTCTGCATGCTCAGTATGTTGTAGGCAGTGATGGTAGCCGGTCTTTAGTACGGGAGCAGAGTGGCATTACTCAGACATGCTCTGACCACGACCGACTCATGGTCCTTCTGGTGTTTCGCTCCAAAGGCCTCCATCAGCTCTTGGAGCGGTTTTCCGGGAAGTCATACTACAATGTTCTTGACCCAGAACTGAAGGGATACTGGAAGTTCTTAGGTCGGGTGGATCTTGGAACGAGGTGGTTCTTTCACGCGCCGGTCCCACTTGGAACGCACAAGGATAATTTCGATTTCAGGCAGTATCTTCATTCCGCCATAGGAGCAGAGTTCGACGTAGAATTTGAACACATCGGATTCTGGGAACTGCGAGTTGCCACGGCCGACATTTACCGAAAGGGCCGCATCTTCATCGCCGGTGATGCGGCCCACAGCCATCCGCCCTATGGTGGCTACGGCATCAATACTGGTCTCGAGGACGCGGCAAACCTCGGATGGAAGCTTGCCGCCGCCTTGCAAGGCTGGGCCGGGTCCAAGCTCCTGGACACTTACGATGAAGAGCGAAGGCCGGTCTTTCAGTCGACAGCGCGAGATTTCATCGAGCGGGCCATCTCGGCCGACAAACACTTCCTCGATAGATTTAATCCGGATCGTGATCGGAGCACGTTTGAGCGAGAATGGAAGGCTCGGAGCTCCGGCGCAAAGGCCGAGATCAATGCCTTTGAGCCCAACTACCGCGGCTCCTCGCTTGTGTGGGGAGAACCTGAAAGCGGATGCAGCGCTCTCGGTTCACATAGCTTTGTAGCGCGGGCAGGACATCACCTTGCGCCTGTGCTTCTCTCGTCAGGCCGCAACCTATTCGAGGAACTAGGCCAGGGTTTTTGTCTGCTGGGCTTGGACGTCCATGAAGAGGCTCTGAAATCCTTCGAAGTATCTGCCAAGCAACGAAGCGTGCCGCTCAAGATCATCAGGGATACCTGCGACGAGGGCCGCGAGCAGTATCAGGCAAGATTAATCCTCATCCGCCCTGACCAGTTCGTTGCGTGGGCTTCCAGCGACAGCGGCGCTGACGGAGCAGAGATCCTAGAGCGGGCTATTGGTGCAGGACAGCAGCTAGCACCGTCTAGTGCTCTGCAACCGTAATCCCGCCTTTGGCGGACGCTGTCTTCTGGCCGGAGGCATCGAACTGCTTGAGGTACGCAGTCAGATCCTTGATCCTCTGCTCGTCCTTGAGGCCAGCGTACACCATTTTGGTGCCCGGCACCTTCGCCTTGGGATCCTTGATGTATTCGGAAAATATAGCCTCATCCCAGGTTATGCCTGAGTTCTTGTTGGCGGGCGAGTAGTTATAACCCTCGACTGTTCCGGCCTTTCGGCCGAAGAGACCATTGAGCACCGGACCAACCGCATTCTTGGCAGCAGGGCCAACCTGATGGCAGGCGCGACATTGCGCAAAAACCTTCTCGCCGGCCGCCACGTCCTGGGCCTGAACCATTGTTGGACTGAATGCCAAGGTAAAGAATGTGAGAAGAGGAATGCGCATCGGAGAGCCTATCAGTAGTCACGGTTGCCAAAGCACAACCGGAGAATGACATAGCGGTTCCATAGACTCTGCCCCGCAGTTCTGCTGCGAGCAGAGAACAAGCAGCCCAAAACAGCCGCGACCTGTTTGCTGTTAACTCAGTTGATGCATCGCACAATTGATATGTGCAGTGCGGCAAGAAATCCAATCCTGTGTCGGTTTTCCCAATTGACGGTTCAACTCATCTTGCCTGATCGTTCTCTTGGCAAAATCGATCATAGCTGGAGCTGAGATACAGGATCGTTGAATTCCTATTGCATTTAGTCACGAACGATTGACTGGCATTCGAACCGTTCTAAAATTCATAGTTCAGTTGCGCGTGAAGATGCACCCATAATCAAAAAGCGGGAGGAACGAGATGGTCAGCCTGACGATCAATGGAACTGTTCATCAAGTCGATGCTGAACCGGACACGCCGCTCTTGTGGGTCATACGCGAGCAGGTCGGACTAACCGGTACAAAATATGGCTGCGGCGTTGCCCAATGCGGTGCCTGCACCGTTCATGTGGATGGTGTTGCCACACGGTCCTGCAGTCTCCCGATATCGGCTGTTACGTCTGAGCAGAAGATCGTGACCATCGAGGGACTGTCTCCAGACACGTCGCACCCGTTGCAGAAGGCTTGGCTCGAACTTGATGTTCCACAATGTGGCTATTGTCAGACTGGTCAGATCATGGCCGCTGCGGCGCTGCTTCAGGCCAATCCCAATCCTTCCGACGACGACATTTTGGCCGAGATGACGAATATCTGTCGATGCGGAACCTACAATCGCATCAAGGCGGCCATCAAACTCGCCGCCTCAGAGAACCGCGGCTGACCGGGATCAGGAGGAACCAATGCCTGCAGCACTCGACGTCTCTCGCCGCTCATTTCTTGTCGGTTCCGCTGCAGCAGCAGGCGGGCTCGCTCTAGGATTCAACATTCCCTTCGCCGGCGACGCCCTCGCGCAAAGCGCCCCGGAGATCAATGCCTGGGTGATCGTAAGACCCGACGAAACGGTGGTAGTTCGGGTCGGCCGCGTCGAGATGGGGCAGGGAACCCTGACGGGCCTTGCCCAACTCGTTGCCGAGGAGCTTGAATGCGACTGGGCAAAGGTGACAACCGAATATCCAACCCCAGGCCAGAACGTTGCCCGCAGCCGCGTCTGGGGCAATTTCCAAACGGCCGGAAGCCGGGGTGTCCGTGACTCGCACGATTACATGCGCAAGGGAGGCGCCGCTGCCCGGCAGATGCTGATCCAGGCTGCTGCCAACGGGTGGGGCGTGCCAGCCGGTGAGTGTACAGTCGCAAAAGGCGTGATCACTCATTCGCCGTCAGGCCGCACCACAACCTATGGCAAGGTCTCTGAAGCTGCCTCGAAGCTTGAAGCCCCGAAAGACGTTCAGCTCAAGGACCCCAAAGACTGGACGATTGCCGGAAAGCCCGTCAAGCGGATCGACACCGCTGAAAAGCTGAACGGCTCCCAGATTTATAGCATCGACGTGAAGCGTCCGGGGATGCTGAATGCTGCCATCAAGGCCTGTCCGGTGTTCGGCGGAAAGCTCAAGAGCTTCGATGCCGCACCGGTCCAAGGCATGCCGGGTGTCAAGAAAGTCGTCACCGTTGGCGACAACGCGGTCGCAGTCGTTGCCGACACATGGTGGCGGGCCAAGACGGCGCTCGATGCCTTAACAATCGAATGGGACGGGGGGGCGAATGCGGCACTTTCCAGTGAGAGCATCGATCAGATGCTGAAGGAGGGGCTTGCGGCGGAGCAGGCCTTCGTCGGCAACCAAGCCGGTGACATCAAAGCAGCCATCGCAGGTGCAGCCAAGAAAGTGGAAGCGGATTACGGCTTCCCGTACCAGCATCACGCCACCATGGAGCCGATGAACGCCACCGCTCTGTGGACCAATGAGAGATGCGAAGTCTGGACGGCAACGCAGAATGCCGAGGCTGCCCTCGCCACGGCAGTCGCCGCATCGGGCCTGTCGATCGACAAATGCGATGTCTATCGCCAGAACCTAGGCGGGGGCTTCGGCCGGCGCGCCACAAGCCATGATTACGTCCGTCAGGCGGTCCTGATCGCCAAGGAGATGCCGGGCACGCCCGTGAAGCTGATTTGGTCCCGCGAAGAGGATATGCTGCACGGGCATTATCATCCCATTACCCAGGCCAGGATGGTTGGAGCTCTCGATGCGGACGGGAACCTGACCGGGTTGCGCATGCGCATCTCGGGTCAGTCGATCCTGGCGGGTGTGAATCCCCAAGGGCTCCAGAACGGGCGGGACCCGGCGACCTTCCAGGGTCTGAACCCGGGCGGGACAGAAGGTGTGCTCGGCTACACGATCCCGAATCTGCTCATTGACCATGCCATGCGGAACCCGCCGATCCCGCCGGGCTTCTGGCGCGGCGTGAACAACAATCAAAATGCCCTCTACCTCGAATGCTTCATGGACGAACTGGCGCATGCCGCCGGCAAGGATCCGTTGGAGTTCCGGCGCAAGCTGCTCGTCAACCATCCCAAGCACCTCGCCGTGCTCAATGCAGTGGCCGAGAAGGCAGGTTGGGACACGCCAGCGCCGCAAGGCATCTACCGCGGGCTCGCCCAGCATATGGGGTATGGCAGCTACGTTGCAGCCTGTGCGGAGGTCTCGGTCGGCGACAACGGGGTGCTGAAAATCCACCGCATCGTGGCGGCGACGGATTGCGGCCATGCGGTCAACCCTCAGCAGATCGCTGCCCAGATCGAAGGCTCCTTCGTCTATGGGCTGACAGCCTTGCTCTACGGCGAGATCACGCTGAAAGACGGCAAGGTGGAGCAGGAGAACTTCGACTCTTACCAGATGATGCGCATGGACGAAATGCCCGCAGTGGAGTCCATCGTGATGCCGTCGGGGGACTTCTGGGGCGGTGTGGGCGAACCGACGATCTTCGTGGCGGCGCCGGCGGTGCTGAACGCCATCTTCGCCGCGACTGGAAAGCGGGTCCGCTCCGGTCCGTTGACGAAAGCCGATCTGCGCAGGGCTTAAGGCGTGAGCAGGTTGCGTCGAACATCTGCTCTCACGCTGGGAGGCATGATGTCGATGGCGGTCGCCACGATGACCGTAACGGTGCCTGCGATGGCTCAGAACGTGGCGCCTCCCGGTGCCACGGCATGCTCCGGATGTCATGGTCCAGGCATTTCCGATGCGGTCGTTCCTCCTCTTCACGGTCGTCCCCCAGGAGAGATCGTCGGTGCCATGCAGGATTTTCGGACGGGTCAGCGCCCGGCGACGGTCATGGATCGCATCGCCAAGGGTTTCACGGATGAGGAAACCCGCGCCATCGCATCCTGGCTCAGTCAGCAACCGTGAGAGGCTGGCATGCCGCAAGCCCTGACCCGAAGGACGCTTCTGAAAACGGCAGTCGTGGGAGCAGCCGCCGCTGCATTCTCCCGCCGAACGGCTGCTCAAGCCTCGTCGAAAGTGGTCGTCGTCGGCGGCGGTTTCGGAGGAGCCACGTGCGCCCGGGAACTGCAGCGGGCGGGATTTGCCATAAGCCTTGTCGAAGCGAATGCTGTCTACACTGCTTGTCCGTTCAGCAATGCGGTGATCGCGGGTCTTCGTCCGATCGAGGCGCAACAGCTCAAGCTCGATGCTGTCGAGAAGGGCGGGATCGCCGTCGTCCGGCAAAGGGCGACCCGTGTCGACCCACAAGCTCGGCGTGTCATCCTCGCGGATGGCTCCTCGCTGGACTACGACCGTCTCGTCCTCTCTCCCGGAATCGACATCAGGTTCGATGCGTTGCCCGGTTATGACGAGGCGGCAGCCGCCATCATGCCGCATGCCTGGAAGGCTGGAGAGCAGACGATACTCCTGCGCCGCCAGCTCGAAGCGATGGATGACGGCGGCATCTTTGTCATGGCAGCTCCCGCCAATCCGTTCCGCTGCCCACCGGGGCCCTACGAGCGGGCAAGCCTAGTCGCGCATTACCTCAAGACGCATAAGCCACGATCCAAGCTCCTCATCCTGGATGCAAAGGACAGCTTCTCCAAACAGCGCCTGTTCCAGGCTGCCTGGCAGGATCTCTATCCCGGCATGATCGAGTGGGTGTCCCTATCGTCCGGGGGCAAGGTGATCGAGGTCGATGCGAAGGCCAATACACTGGTCACCGATTTCGGACGGCATAAAGGCGACGTCGTCAACGTCATCCCGCCGCAGCGCGCCGGCGAGATCGCTCAGGTGGCTGGCGTTGCCGATCGGACCGGCTGGTGCCCCATCGATCCCGTGACCTTCGAGTCCCGTCTCCAGCCGGGTATTCACGTGATAGGCGATGCCTCGATTGCAGGCGGTATGCCCAAATCGGCTTTCTCAGCCAATGCCCAGGGAAAGGCCTGCGCTGCGGCTGTTGCGGGCCTTCTACGGGGCAAGGCTCCGGCTGAGCCAAAGCTCATCAACACCTGCTACAGCCTTGTGGCGCCCGATTACGGCATTTCCGTTGCTGGCGTGTACACTCCTCGCAATGGATTACTGGCCGATGTGGAGGGTGCCGGCGGCACCAGCCCTGTCAATGCACCGCCGTCCTTCAGGGCCCAGGAAGCTGTCTATGCCGAAGCTTGGTTCCAGACCATCTCCCGCGAAGTCTACGGCTGATAGGCGATTGGCGATGGCGGGAGCTCTGGTCCTTCTTGCCGTCCTCCTCCCCAGTCAGGCCAGGGCGCAGGACGTGCGCCCCTACGAGATCGTTGGTGATGCCATTCCGGTGCCGCTGACCGCTGCCAAGGGGGATCCTGTCCGCGGTCGTGCCATCGTGGTGGATCGTCAGAGAGGCCTTTGCCTTCTGTGCCATACCGGTCCCTTTCCGGAGCAGCGTTTTCAAGGAAATCTCGCCCCAGACCTGAAAGGGGTGGGGATCCGCTTGTCGGAAGGCCAGCTGAGGCTCAAGATCGTCGACAGCAGACGGCTGAATCCTGCGACAATCATGCCGCCCTACTACGCCATGGATGGTCTCGTCCGCGTTGGGCGGAACTGGCAGGATAAGCCCGTATTGAGCGCAGAGCAGGTCGAGGACGTGGTGGCGTTCCTCACAACATTAACGGAGACGCCATGAGCCGGAAGTCAGGACCCGTTGAGACGTCAAGGCGTGAAATTCTTGCAGCCGGCGCGGGCGCTCTGGCGCTGGTCATCGCACGCCCGGCTCGGGCGACGCCTGAGAGCATGGCTGCTGCCATCAAAGCCTTTGTTGGCGAGGCGGATATACGGGAGGGAATGGTGACCCTCGAGCTACCCGCACTCGTGGAAAACGGCAACTCCGTACCCCTGACCGTGAAGGTCGACAGCCCAATGACCGCACAGGACTACGTCAAGAGGATCGCCGTCTTTAACGAACGCAATCCTCAGCCGAACGTGGCCCTTTTCTACTTGAGCCCCCGCGCAGGACGGGCCCTCGTGTCCACCCGGATCCGCTTGGGCGACTCCCAAAACATCGTTGCCATTGCTCAGCTGAGCGACGGCACATTCTGGTCCGACAAGGCCGAACTCGTCGTCACCTTGCCGGCCTGCGTGGAGAGCTGAACATGGCGCGCGCGCTCATCAATGTTCCTGCCAAGGCCAAGCGAGGCGACATCATCGAGATCAAGGCCCTGATCTCGCATCCCATGGAGACGGGTTATCGAACCGGGCCCGACGGCGCGCTTGTGCCGCGCGACATCATTAATCGCTTCATCTGCACGTATAATGGTGAAGAGATCTTCAGCGCGGACTTGTTCCCGGCCATAGCCGCCAACCCGTTTTTGTCCTTCACCACCACAGCAACCGAGAGCGGACGGATCGCGTTCCGATGGATCGATGATCGGGGGCAGGCTTATCTCGAGACAGCAGAGATCGCGGTCGAATGAGGGGTGTGCTGAAGAACGTTGCGCTGACTGCTGGGTTCGGAGGCGTACTGGCTCTTTGCATTTCTCTTGCCACTGCTCAATCGCCCCCGTCCGAGCGCAAGTCCGGATTCGAGTTCATGAGCCCGGAATCGCAGGCGACTCAGCAGGATGACTTCTCGAACCCCGGCATGCTGTGGGTCGCCGAGGGCGAGGCCGTCTGGAACGCGAAGGCTGGTGTGCTCGGGCGCTCCTGCGCCGAGTGTCATGGGGACGCGTCTGTGAGCATGAAGGGCGTTGCCGCGCGCTATCCTGTCTATTTCGCCGAGAGCGGACGGCCGATTGATCTCCAGAGCCGCATCAATGTCTGTCGGAAGACTAACCAGAATGCGACACCTTTTCCGCTCGAAGGCCGGGATCTTCTCGCACTCTCGTCTTTTATCGGAAAGCAGTCACGCGGCATGCCCATCACGACAGGTGAAGACAACCGTCTTGAACCGTTCCGCGCCCGGGGGCAGGAGCTCTACGAACAGCGGCAGGGCCAGCTCAACTTCTCCTGCGCCAATTGCCACGACGACAACTGGGGGAGAAGACTTGCCAGCAGCATGATCCCTCAATCCCATCCAACAGGCTACCCTCTCTATCGTCTGGAATGGCAGGGCATGGGCTCCCTACAGCGGCGGCTGCGAAACTGCATGACAGGCGTGCGGGCGGAGCCGTACCCCTACGGCTCGCAAGAATATGTCGAGCTCGAACTATTCCTGATGACCCGTGCCAAGGGTATGCCCCTAGAAACTCCAGCCGTTCGGCCCTGATGGAACCTGGGCGGGGCTAGCCGCTTGTGGGCTTGTCCGCCAGCTTGGGTCCTACAGTCAGGGAGATGGCCTCCCCCTGCTTGAGCCCATAGGCTGCAAGAGCCTGGCTCAGTTCCTGAGCCGCGGCGCCGGCCCTGACCTGGTCGCTGGTGATCTTCTTCTTCCAGTTGTCGGATTCGTTCTCCGGGGGCATCCAGCCGAAGCGCTCGAGCACTTCAGGGGTATCCTCCTTCATGAAAGGATAATTGAACTTGCTGACAGCCTCTGCGAGCAGCCCATCGTCGGTTCGGATGACGGCGACGAAGTACTTCTCCTTCTCACTGTAGACCTTCGCAGTCATATCCGGCTGCGTGGCCACGAAAGTCACCAGATCGGACAGGCACTTTTCGCTGAAGCGTCTCAGTTGCTGGGTCATTGTCCCTGAGCACGACGTTTCTTCAGCCTGCTGAGCAACCGCTGCTCCCGAAACGGGGGCAGAGACGAACAGCATGAAGGTTGCAACCTGAAGATTCTTTTGCCAGCAGATCATCGGGCTCCTCCCCATGCGTGCGATACCAACCAACAAAGCCTAGGATCTTCGGTTCCCCGAGATCGATTGCATAGGACGGTAAGTGGTACTCGACTTACCTAAGCCCGGTTACTATTGCGACTCCGCACCTTCGTCTCTAAAGACATTATAATATTAAATTTGCGGCACTCTGCCGTAACAATTGAGCACATCAGGTGCACCCGAAATTCAAACGAAGTGAATGGCCGCTAATGGAATGGTCCGGCCGTGCTTCTGCCCCGCTTGGTCGTAAGCTGCGGGGCAGAAGCACGCGAGGAGCACGTCCCATAGGCGTCGTCACGTTAACTCGGGTATTGAAGGGAGCCGTGTAGATGGGCCGGCATAACCAAGCCCATCAGCTATAAGCGCCATCGCTTTCCGCCTGAGATCATCGCCCATGCCGTTTGGCTCTACTTTCGGTTCCCGCTGAGCCTACGCTTGGTTGAGGAGATGCTGCTGGAGCGCGGCATTCTCGTGTCCTATGAGACGGTGCGCCGATGGGCTCAGAAGTTCGGACCCGCCTACGCTCGCCGCCTCCGGCGCAAGAAGGCGAGCCGTCGCAATGTTTGGCACCTCGATGAGGTGGTCATCAGCATCGCCGGCCAGAAGCACTGGCTCTGGCGGGCTGTCGATCAGGACGGCTATGTGCTCGATGAGATCGTCCAGAGCCGCCGCGATATCAAGGCGGCCAAGCGCTTGCTGAGGCGTCTGTGGAAGAAACAGGGCTGTCCACCGCGACGGATGATCACCGATAAGCTCGGCTCGTATGCTGCTGCCCGGCGGCAGATCATGCCAGCGGTCGACCACCTCTCGCACAAGGGTCTGAACAACAGGGCGGAGAACTCGCATCTGCCCTTACGACGGCGAGAGCAGGCAATGCAGGGCTTTCGCTCCCCCGGAGGCCTACAGCGGTTCCCCAGTGTCTTTTCGGCTACTCGCAACCTGTTCGTTCCGCCCCGCTCCCGACGCTCTGCCCTTGCCACCCATCTGCTCCGCCTCAATGCCGTGGCGGAGTGGAAAGCCGCGGCCACCCTCATCGCTTAAGCCAATTGAGTGGCCAAGTTGCGCTCGACGCGCTTAGTGTCAGTTAACGTGACAAGCCCCCTATGCCGCTGGCCTCAGAACACACCCGGATCAGCATGGCCGTCTCGACTTCGAGGACTTCCGAGCGGCCTTAGCCACGCTCCCCCTGGATCAGCGAGAGGCGCTGCTTTTGGTGGGGGCGCACGGGATGTCCTATGAAGAAGCCGCCGCGGTGTGCGACGTGGCGGTTGGCATGGTCAAAAGCCGCGTGAACCGCGCCCGGTTCAAACTGGCATCACTCTTACAGTTTTCAGGTGGGGCTGACTTGGGGCCTGATGATCTGTCCAAAGCGGCACTGGCGCTGAGATGAATTGCTCAATTCCATAAGAAATGGCCAAGTTTGCCTGTTCAGGTTAGATTCAAGCCTGATGGCCGAAGAATGAACAGATGAACCAACCAGCCAACAGCAGACCACTTGTCCTGATTTTGGAGGACGAGGCCCTTATTGCGCTCAACGTTCAAGATGAATTGCAGGATGCAGGCTATATGGTCGCTGGACCCTTTTCAGCCTGCTCTGCCGCCCTTGAGTGGCTCCGGACAACCACGCCTGACATGGCTGTCCTGGACACAACCCTGAAAGATGGCCACTGCCGGGAGATCGCTTTGGAGCTAAGCCGCCGTGAGGTCCCGTTCCTGATATACTCAGGGTACCAGGAGGATCAGCAGCTTCTGTCCGACTTCCAGCACATTACTTGGATCGAGAAACCCGTCCCGTCTGGGGCTCTGGTCCAAGCCTGCCAGCAGCTTCTGGTCGGCTGACCCTAAATCGCTTTTGAAATCAGCCGCTTTGCTCGAACTAACATAGGTTATGCACGTTCTCAGGAGTGGTGTCAGTGGTAATCCCTCGTGTTGAACGGCAACTTGCTCCCTCCTGAATCAGAGACTGAACGGCTCGCCATCCTGCGCAGCTATGGGATTCTCGACACGCCACCAGAGCCTGCGTTCGACGATCTGGTACAGCTTGCCGCCCGCATCTGTCAGACTCCCGTCGCTCTCATCAGCCTCATTGATGACCGCAGGCAGTGGTTCAAGGCCGAGGTGGGGCTTGGAGTTCGAGAGACACCCCTGGATCGTTCCATTTGTCTCACTGCCATGCTTCAAGCTGGGCTGACCATCGTGCCTGACCTGACGGAAGACCCTCGCTTTGCTCATAATCCTCTGGTAACGGGCGAGCCCAACCTGCGTTTCTACGCGGGGGCTGCGCTGAGAACACCTGATGGTGTGCCGTTAGGAGCATTGTGCGTCTTCGACAGTGTAGTGCGTGAACTGTCTCAGGATCAGTTTGTCACTCTTTCCATTCTGGCGCGGCAGGTTATGGCGCTGCTGGAACTGCGTCGAACTGTTGCAGACTGTGATGCGAAGGTGGAGACCAGTTGCCAGATCGAGCAGCGGCAGACTTTGCTTGTTCGCGAGCTTCACCACAGGGTGAAGAACACCCTGGCTACTGTCCAGGCGCTCGTTGGAGCCACAGGCCGGTCCACCGGCAGCTTTGACGAGTTCAATCACTCGTTCTCCAGCCGGATCACTTCGTTAGCGAAGACCCACAACCTGCTGACCGAGGACTATTGGCAGACGGCCCCGCTGCGCGAGATTGCCCTCAACGAACTCAAGCCGTTCGATGAGAGTCGACAGCCCCGCTTCATGCTCATTGGACAACCCGTTGAGCTATCGGCTGATCTCGCAGTGCCTGTCGGCATGGCACTTCACGAACTAACCACGAATGCCGTCCGCTATGGGGCTCTTTCAAATCCAACGGGGCATGTCCGAGTTCAGTGGAATGTGGACGAGGTCGAGGGGACAAGGAAGCTTCACCTTGAGTGGGAAGAGGTCGGCGGCCCTCCGGTGAAGGAGCCTCAGCACCGTGGGTTTGGTTCAACCCTGCTCCAGCGGGTTCTACCCATGCAGTGCAATGCTGCGGTGGAGGTGCAATATGCCCAGGAGGGTCTACGCTTCCAGATGAGTGCGCCGCTGGTTGAACGGCGGCTGGTCCCTACCTATTGACCGCTTCGCTCTCGCGCCCGTACGAGGCGCAACGTTCCCGTGGACAAGTCTCTTGGCGGCTTGATCTCTTCTGACGAAGTCGTAGAATGAGAACATTGCGAGAACAAAACTTGGTGCGATGCACACCTGACGGGAGGTATGAAATGCTTGGTGAGGTGAACTTTCACAGCAGGCCACAATGGTTAGCATGGGCCGAGTACAGCATCATTGCTGCCTCCCTCGCTGCGGCCTTTGCTGTCTTGGTAAGTGCTTAGAGCCCGAGTGAGGTCCCAGCCCAATGGGCTGTTGGTCGGCGCAGGTTACTACCTTGGCTTTGCACCCGATCTATCCGGGCCAGAGCAGCTTCGATCTTCGGAGGCAGGGGCTGTCGGATGAAGTCAGCATAGAAGCTACGGAGGTCCTCGCCGATGATGCGTAGAAGGTCTTCGTCGGAGACCAGTGAGACTCTTCTGCCACCCGCGCCGCTGCTTCCCATCACCGCCTCCAAATCACCGCCTAAGTAGATGTATCGAGGTGTTGAGACGACGTTAACCATCTTTGCAGAGGGCTGTGGATAGCGGGCAGAAAGGTGCGTTTTCTCCCCGTCGTCGCTTGCTCGCCATCAGCAGAACCTGATTGGGCATTTGTGGATTGAGTCGTCTGGGCTAACGCGGCTTATCCTCACCCATGGTATTTGTCTCTACAACGTCGGTGAGTTGCTCGCCCTTACTCGCCGCGGTGAGGTGCATAGCCCCGGCTGGTGCGGCCATAATCCGGGATGTGTTCGTCTCGTCCGCGCTGTTGCCCATGGATCATCCACGCAAGGGCGTATCCGGCGACTCCTGCCATGAACAGCGCAAGCAACGGGTTCCCTGTCACTCGGCGGGTGACGGCTCGCTGGCCCTCACGAATGTATTGCTCTGCCTCCGGATATTGCTCTCGTGCTTGCCGCGCGTAGTGCTCACCTCGGCTGTACATGTCGCGGGCTGCACCGGACGCCTGATCTGCAACGTCGTGCAGGGCTTCCCTCACCTGATCCAGGATTTGCTCGGTGGCTTCCTGCTCCGGTTGTTTTCGCTGACCATCCGCCGACGAAGGACGGTCGCCCTGATCAGAACCATCAGGCTCAGGGCCTTTGGTGATAGTCACAGAAACCGGATCACTCGTTGGGAAGGTCTCTTCAATCGCATGGTCGAGCCTTGCATCAAGGTTCTGCTGCGAATTCTCGGCCAGACTGTTATCCGAGGGAAGTTCCGTAGACTTACCCTCTTTGGCAGGAGTGGATCGATTGCTACTATCGGGTGCGTTGACCATACGGGTCCTCCAGAGCGTTCAGAGCAGGTTTGCCGCCAACCTACACCATTTGTAACGCCAAGGCTGCGAGCGGCGTTCCTGGGTACCCTTAGTTATGTGAAAACCCTGACTGTTGAGTTTTGTAGATCGAGCACTGCAATTCGAAAAAACGGTGCTGCCCTCGGGAGGTATGTACCCAGTAACACCGTGCAACTGGCTCAAGCGAGAGCGCTATGCAGGCACAAGTGATTGTGGATGCTTTGGCGAAACGACCCTCATGGTTCAAGGGAATTTCTGCTGCGGCAAGCTGAGCTAACGAAAAACCGTCATCTTTGTCGGCTTCCAGACAGACACAAGATGCATTGTTCATTATTGCCTGCTCGTCTTCAGCAAACATCCAGTCGGCGGGTGCCCCCGCCAACCGCCTGACCTCCCACAGAGAGGATCAGGAACTGTGACACGATCACTGTATGCTGAAGCAGAATAGTTTAGGGATGAACCGTTTATTGTGAATGGACACGTGCTGAGCGTAAGCACCCGAATAAGGGTGCGGCTCAGCGCGGCCAGTCGAGGGCCGTAATGCAGAACCAGCAGTATGTCTCGTCTGCGCTTAACCGCCTGATTGTTGGCGCAGAGCAAACTTTTGATCTCCATGCTCTGTTGCAGAACACGTCACTTACCCTCTCCAATCTCGACTTTGAACATCAGCACGAGGTCCAGCGGGTGGAGCGCGGCAGGACTGATCCGGCGCTGAAGCGGCAGATTACTGAAAATCTGAATCGACGGCACCGCGAGCGGCGTCAGCCTTACGTAACCCTGATTGCCGAACTTCAGAGCCATCTCTCGTTAGCGATGCCGCACGATCTTCAGGCAACGGGCTGACAGCATTTTCGCTTTCCCGGCTCATTTATAGTTCCGGACCGGAACTTTGAAGCGCCTGAAGCGGCGCTTCTTATTGCCTGCTGTCTGCCATTTATCGTTAGCGTTGAGGCAACGTTCAGGGGCTACGTCGCCTAAGGTCAAGCTTGTTCACACGGATGTGATTGGAAGAACAGCATAGGACTTATAGCTGAGTACGTTCTGTCGGGATTCAGACAGACAGAGTTCCCGCTCATTGTGTACTTTTGATTAACTTGGAAGGCTGAACAGGGGGCGCGGATGACTGCACACACGCTGACGCTTGTACATGATCTCTCGTTGGCCACTGACACCCCATCGACGCGTTTCACTCCCCCGATCCCTACGACCCTGATGTGCGACAGCCCCCTTTTGCGCTCAGGACTTCAGCACATCCTTCGTGACACGCCGTTTGCTGTTGTCGAAGCAGCGTCAGTTACAGGTCCAAAGCGGCTCTATCATTGTGCGGTCAACACGGCTTTGATGATCATCGAAGCCAGCCAGAACACTGGGCGAGTGCTTGAGGTAATCAAGGAAGTAAGAGCGCAGTCGCCAGATACCCGGATTGTGGCTCTGGCGGATCAGTTCGACCTCAGCTTCGTGCAGACGGCCCATGAGATGGGCGTCACCGGCTTCTGCCTCACCACCAGCGGTCCTGAGGTGCTGATCAATTCAGTGGAACTGGTCATGCTCGGGGAGAGCATTCTGCCCTTTGAGGTGGTGCGCTCCCTCATGGAGAGGGCTCCCCAACCCGATAATCAACTGGTTCAGGATGACAGCTTGGCGCAGGCGAAGCTGTCTGACCTGACGGCCTGCAAGCTCTCGGCGCGCGAGGCGGAAATCCTGGGCTGTTTAACGAAGGGAGAGGCCAACAAGGTCATCGCCCGCAGGCTCGACATCACTGAAGCCACCATCAAGGTGCATGTCAAAGCCATCCTGCGAAAGATCGGAGCTACCAATCGTACACAGGCTGCGATGTGGGCGTCTCAGCGCCTGCCGAGAGCAGGAGTGTCAACACTGAATGTCTGAGGCATCAGTGATGAAGATCGCCATTGGGGATCAGGTGCGCGTTCACTTCCACCCCCCTTACCCGATGCAGAGCTTTTGTGAGGGTACGGTCAGTCGGGTTGATGGCAGTGCCTCAGATGGGCGCTTCTTTGTCATCGATGTCACGCACGAGGTTATTCTCGACTGGGAGCACCCCATCAGGCGTGGGTTTCGTGATTTCGTCCTCTACGAGTGTCCGAACGACTTTCCAGGCCGGATCGAGGTTCTCTCAGGGACTGAGCGGGCTACGGCAGTTGAGCCCGAGACCTTGCCAATGGCATTGGGGGCACAAGAAACAATCGCTCAGGATGCGGATGAGACTGTTCCGGCTGAATCGGATGTCCGCGCGGGACCTTTGAGCGAACAAACACCTGAAGCAGAGACAAAGTCTGAGGAAACTCCGGTCGATGTTGAGCTTCAGCCTGCCAATGAGCAGAGGGGCCTGCTCGCCACCTTGTTCGGGCGGAAGAAGTAGCTCACGAACGCCCATTGCACTAACAGTCGTGACTTACCAGCACATCAGGGCCTCTTCTGCGTTGTGCCCCAATCGCAGCGCGGTGACGATCTCTGGACAGGGATGCAGGCTCAAGCGCAGAATACGATCAACGCGACAATGCGCGAGGGGTATGCCGCGTGATCAAGCCGGAAGACCGCTCACAGCGACCTGAACTGATCGCACGGTCAGAAACGAAGTTCCCGGGGTCAAGCTGTCCGCGTGCGCTTGGTGATGTGCGCTCGGTACGCCGCTGCCGACTTCATAGTGACCGTCCCAGCTTCGGTCAGCTTCACGATCTCGGCCTTGGCGCGTCGTGCCGCCTGTGCGGTATAGGATGGCTTCAGCGTGACCTGAACGTGGCTGGCGATGTGCCGCCGATAGGCACCGGCCTGTCGTGGATTGATGGCCTTCTTCGCAACAAGCTGATCCAGTTGGTCAGAGGCTCTCTGAGCCTCTGTCGGCGTGTAACTCTGCTTCTTCTTCTCAAACATAGGAGTAACCTTTCGGTGATAAAGCGACCCACGTGGGTACGGACATCGGGTGTTTCCAGAGGGGGGCCCTATCTGAGGTAGGGATACTATCGCTATGACATCAGTGGGAGGGCTCTATGCCTATGAAATACGTTATGCTCCGACTTGACGGCGGCAAGTTGCTCCCGCTGCTCTTTCCCGAGTTCATGCAGCACTCCCACATGGCCCAGTCAGTTCCAGCCACGGTGGTGAGCGCGGGTCACGTCCATCTGGAGGACGGGAAGATCATCGCTCGAGGGGCATCAAGCTCCCTGGATGTTTTCTCACGGGAAGAAGATACCGGGATTATCCAAGCATATCTTGACGGACAGAACGTCGTTCAGCAGGAGCTTTGATCCTCTGGAGAAGAACGGCTTTGATCCTATGGCCCAATTTCTTTGACAGCGCTGGCCTGCTCTGGTGCAGTAGCCTTCCATTAGGGACCGGACATTGGCCACACAAAGCGCCTCAAGCCTTCAGGACCTTTTCCTGAAACACCTTCGCGATCACAGAGTGGAAGTCACCGTCTTTCTGGCGAACGGGATTAGGCTACAGGGTCAGATCAGATCGTTCGACAACTTCACAATCCGGCTTGTTCGGGGCACCGGGATGCAGGTCGTCTACAAGCATGCAGTTTCTGCGATCAATCCAGCAGAGCCAATCCAACTGATCGACCCAGCTTCAGTCGGGTGACCAAACCGTTGGCTTTATTGAAGATGCCGCTTTGGCTCTCCTGGAGAACGCTTGGTTCCTTACAGGACGCGTTCTGCCACTTAGTGAAAGGCGCTATAGTGGACGCACCACGGCGATTTGATCGGAGCGGTCCGTGAAGAAGGCGCTCAAGTTCTACGAAAGCTCAAGCGGCGACCGCTGGTACTTAATCCGTGATCCCTCAGGTACCTTGTTCATCCATCACGAAGCCAATGTCGCGTCTGGAGGGCACGTGGAGCATGAGGACATTGCCACCTTCTTGAGTCGTGGTGAGGGTCCTGAACAGCAGGAGTTGCTGCGTCTGATCGGAACGCTTGTGGAGGAGCACCCCGCCCACACGTGATCCCTCTGAAAAGTCGATCAGCTTAGCCAGCCGACAAAAGGAAAGTCAGGCCCACGGTTTGCCTACTCTCAGGTGTCGTCTCCTTCCGGCAACAACGCGATATTCCCGATCCCGACTTTGAACCTCACTGCGAGATCAAAACGGCTCTGCCAAGGCTCCTAAGTTCTGATTTTTGGCGATCTACCCTGGATATCTGGCTTCTCCCTGTCCCGAATGCTGCTATGCTCGCCTCTCTTCTGAGAAGAGGGAGGGTGTTCGATGCCGCGTACCTCTACCGCGCGACTGGCTTCTGCCTCGTCGATGCCATGCCCCTCGTATCCAGCCGACTTGCTGCCCCAGCTACAGAGCACCCTGGCGGCACTGGCGGATATCGAGCTTCGCTACCACAGTGATCAGGAACAGCTTCAGAGATGGGCAGGTCCCGAGGCCATTAAGACGCGGTTCGCTGCCCAACTTGCAGAGCGCTACCGGAGAGAAAGCGCTCTCTATGTTCAGAGGTTGGCCGAGTTACAGCTTCTGATGGATCGGATGGCGCTCCGTCATTAGCTCCGTGACCTTCCGTCTCTCATTGGCAAGAAACTCAAGGAGGAACACATGCGCGATGTTCTATCCACCTCACTCGCAGGGACTGCCCTGCTTACCCTCTCATCCTCATTAGTTCTGGCCCAGACAACTACCCCAGCAACGCCTCCTGGCGATGCGGCGGCAGCGCCTACGGGCGGGATTGCTGATTGGTGGTGGGTTCTTCGGACGTGTCGCAAATTGAGAGTTGGGCCGAAGCGGCGGAGCAATCTTCACTGAGCTTTAGGCGACTAGCCGCTCGAACTGCTCCGCAAGTGACAGGTTCAACTTGCAGGCATACTTCGCCTGTCCTTTTCGCATCATGTGAACCATCTCAATGCCGCTCAAGATCGTCCGAGCGGACGCCATCGACTTGAATCCGAGCATCG
>NZ_JACXAB010000027.1 GCF_014699075.1 Microvirga sp.
CTGTTCGGCAGCCATTCTGGCCGCTCTCAGGCAGAAACTCCACTTATCCCGCTGTCCAAATTATCCGAGCCAGCTCTAGGTAATTGATCGAGACGGTCGCTCCATTTCTGGCAAACATAGCGGCAGTAGCAAAACCAATACCGGATGCCCCCCCCCGTGACTAAGACTTTCCTTCCGCTAAGATCTAACGAAATCAATCACTTCTCCGCAACCTTAGGTGAAAACTGGGCACACCGGCTTGGTACCACGATCTTAGTTCGAATCTTTGTGGTTGTGCATCTTGATCTTCATAAATCGCGCACATTAAATTAGAGAGGCAGGTGGAAATTAATTTCGCTGATCGGAATATGATCGAGAAAGCTCTTCGGGATTGCGTGTCAAAAACAGGACATAAACAGAACTCGGAGCTAACCTTAGTTCCTTGATGAATGTGCGTCGGCAGAGTGGTTTAGCGGCTGGAAGGTAGCCAAATGGCATTTCTCACTGAGTCTACTCCAGAGCGTGGTGTCGCTTCTGAGATAGTGCCCGGTATTAGGCGGATCGTCGCTCGCAATCCAAGTTTGATGACGTATCACGGCACCAATACGTACCTGATCCCGAGGCCGTCCGGCTTCATCGTAATCGACCCAGGACCGGACGATTCCGTTCATGTGAACGATGTTCTCTTGGCAACGGAGGGTCGTGTATCGACGATCATCCTCAGCCACAGCCACTCGGATCATCGCGGCGCCTGCGCAGCTCTGAAGGAGAAGACCGGAGCCCCAGTTGTCGCATTCCATGCTAGTGCGTCCCCCGAGTTTAGTCCGGACATCCCGCTGCAGGATGGCGACGAAGTGGAGGGCATGATCGCCATCCATACGCCCGGCCATGCGAGCGACCATCTTTGCTTCGCCAGGCCGGACGGACTTCTGTTCAGCGCCGATCACGTCATGTCATGGTCGAGCACGATCGTTTCCCCTCCCGATGGGGATATGGCGGATTATTGCACAAGTCTTCAAATTCTGTTGAATCGAGGCGAGAACATCTTTCTTCCTGGGCATGGGCCGCCGATTCACAATCCCAAGCCCTATGTTGCCAGCTTGCTCAGCTACAGAACCGAGCGTGAGCGAGCAATCGTCAATGCCCTGAATATCCGCCCGTTCAACACCTGGGATCTGGTCGATCGTTTGTACTCGAAAACCGATCCTTGGTTGAGGATGGCGGCCGAAAGGAATGTCGTCGCCCATCTGCTGAAGCTGCAGAGCGAGGGCAAGGTGGAGGAGTACGCCGAACTGTGGCGTCCGACGTCTCTGCGCCGCGCGCAAGCTCGCTGATCAGACCGCCGCATTGCCACGAGTTGCCACGAGGCCGATGCCGTGTTTTCGACCGGATGCTTGGGTCGGGAGTGTTCAAACGCTGCCCAAGGCTCGACGAATGCGCGTGGCGAGTTCGACAAGATCTCGTCCCACCGTATCGAGCATGTCCGTTTGCAAGATGAGCGCGGAGCCGCCGCAGTTCAAAGCATAGGTCTGCGCGCCGTGAAGAACCAGCGGCACACCGACAGAATTGACCTCCTGCTTCCATTCGCCCACAGAGGTGACATAACCGTTCTGGCGATATTGCTCGACAGACCGCTGAACACCCTCACGTATGGATTGTCCTGCCTCGTCCGGAAAGCACAGCTCCTCGAGAAGGCGCTCCCGCGCCGCAGGATCGAGGCTCGCGAGATAGGCCCTTCCCATGGCGGAGGTAGCCATCCTGATGTGAGAGCCAACCTCGATGCCGATATGCAGCGGGCTCGAGCCACGACAATGCTCGATATAGACCATCGTTCGCCCGTCCGGCGCGCCGATCGCAACCGAACATCCGACCCGGTCTGCAAGTTCCTGCATCATCGGGCGTGCAACATCGCGGACGGCGATACCCCCGAGCGCGGTGAAGCCGAGCGCCAGAGCCGAGACCGAAAGGGAGTACCGACCTGTTACCGGGGAATATTCTAGGTAGCCAAGGCGACTCAGCGTATAGGTGAGGCGTGATATCGTGGATTTCGCCAGTCCGGTCCGATCCGCAAGCTCCTGATTGCCGAGTCCGATGTCGCCACGCCTGAAGGCCCGAAGCACGCTGAGCCCGCGGGCGAGGGCGGTCACGAAACGAGGGTCTTGATCGTCGGCGAGAGTCGCTGTCGCGACGACACTGTCTTTTCGCTTGCGCATCATCGTCCCAGCCAAAAACTGTCACGCCACCCCTTGACCTAAACTGCGGCAAAGGGCAACTTCTAACTACGATTTCGGAATTTAATTCCACGGGGCGGAATTGACAACAGACAGCGAAGTTTTTCAACAGCTTTTGGATACGGTCGAGCGTTTTGTCCGGGAAAGGCTCCGGCCACGGGAGCTCGAGGTGGCCATGAGCGATGCCGTGCCTGCCGACGTCGTTCAGGAGATGCGCGACCTCGGCCTGTTCGGGTTAGCCATATCCGAGGAGTTCGGCGGACTGGAGCTCAACCTTTCGGAAGAAGTGCAGATCGCCTTCCGGCTTGGAGGAACCTCGCCTGCGTTCCGCTCCGTTATCGGCACGAACAACGGCATTGGATCGCAGGGCATCGTCATCGACGGAACGTCTGAGCAGAAGGCCTACTATCTGCCGCGCCTGGCGAGCGGTGAGTTGATCGGATCCTTCTGTCTGACCGAGCCGGAGGCGGGATCGGATGCCGGATCGCTTCGCACCTCAGCAAAGCGCGACGGCGATTACTTCCTGATCTCCGGCACCAAGCGATTCATCACCAACGCGCCGCAGGCCGGTGTTTTCACCGTGTTCGCGCGAACCGATCCGGAGAGCAAAACCGCCTCGGGCGTTACTGCCTTCATCGTCGATGCTCATCTGCCTGGCATAACGCTCGGCAAGAAGGACCATAAGATGGGCCAGCAAGGTGCTCATACCTGCGACGTGATCTTCGACAATGTCCGGGTGTCCGTGACTGCCATCATCGGCGGTGAGCGCAACCTCGGAAAGGGATTCGCCACCGCGATGAAGGTGCTCGACAGGGGCCGCTTGACTATCGCGGCGGTCTGCGTCGGCATAGCCGAGCGGCTGATCGCCGACAGTTTGGCCTACGCAATGGAACGAAAGCAGTTCGGACAGCCCATCGCGGAATTTCAGCTCGTCCAGGCCATGCTCGCGGATATGCGCACCGAGTGCTTCGCCGCACAATGCATGGTCGAGGAAACGGCCCGCCGGTTCGACAATGGCAAGATGATCGCCACGGAAGCCGCCTGCTGCAAGATGTTTGCCTCCGAAATGGTGGGGCGCGTCGCGGACAAGGCCGTGCAGATCCATGGCGGCGCTGGATATGTCGCGGATTATGGGATCGAACGGTTCTATCGGGACGTGCGCCTGTTCCGGATCTACGAAGGGACAACGCAGATCCAGCAACTTGTCATCGCGCGCAACATGACGCGTGACGCGCGGCGGCAATCCGCCAACATCTAATCCGACACGGAAAGGCTCGTCATGGTATCGGTAGAGGTTGAGCGCAGGGATGAAATCGCGATTGTCTGGGTCGACAACCCGCCGGTCAACGCATTGGGAGTTGCTCTGCGGGCTGGTATTCTGGGTTCCTTAGAGGCGGCTGTCCGAGATCAGGCAGTGGCCGGCATCGTATTGGCCTCGCGCCAGGGGATTTTCAGCGCCGGTGCCGATATCAAGGAATTCAACCAAACTCCAGCCAGGCCATCGCTGCGTGAGGTGATCGAAGCATTCGACGCATCTCCCAAGCCGATTGTCGCGGCGATCAACGGCGTTTGCTACGGCGGCGGCCTTGAGCTGGCGCTCGCGTGCGACGCAAGGATCGTGACCTCCACGGCGCTTCTAGCGTTCCCGGAGATCAAGCTCGGTCTGTTGCCAGGGGCCGGTGGAACGCAGCGCCTGCCAAGGCTCATGAGGCCTGCCGATGCCCTGAAGCTCATGGCTGATGGGGTGCCCTGCACCGGCGAGCAATCTGTGACGATCGGACTGGCGGATGCTCTCGCGGCATCCGAACGACTTGTCACCGAAGCGACGGCGAAAGCGAGGTCGCTCGCGAAGAGGAGTGCCCGCCAACGCCTTCGCGACTCCGTCGTCGACCATCGGACCCGGGAGGCCTTTGAGACTGCCGCGGCAGCGCTGTTGAAAGCGCATCCCGGCGAACCGCAGATCGAAGCATTGGTCGGGGTAGTTAGGGAGAGTTATGAGCTTTCCTTCGATGAGGGTATGCGGCGAGAGCGTAAGTCTTTCGAAAGGCTGCTGGTCGACGACCGCTCGAAATCTCTGCGTCACGCCTTCCTTGCCGAGCGCGAGAGCGGTCAGATCCCCGGGGATATCGACTCGTCCGAGCTCATCGCCGTTGAATCAGTCGGTGTTATCGGCGGCGGCACGATGGGAAGCGGGATCGCTATGGCGCTTGCTGCCAACGGTATTCCCGTCACTCTCATTGAGGCCGATGATCCTGCAGCACAGCGGGCCTTCGAGCGGATTGCCGCTAACCTCGCAAACTCGGTGCGCAGAGGGAGCCTCTCGGAATCAGCGAGATCCGAAAACCTCGCCCGAATCAAGACCGCCGTGGACTACGCGGAATTGGGCGCCGCCGATCTCGTCATCGAGGCCGCATTCGAGGAAATCGATATCAAACGCCAGATCTTCGCGAAGCTCGCGGCGGCCACGAAGCAGAACGCGGTTCTGGCTACCAACACGTCCTATCTCGACGTTGACGCGATCGCCGAGGCAAGCGGGGTCGCAGAGCGCGTGGTCGGCATGCATTTCTTCAGTCCCGCCAACATCATGAAGCTGGTCGAGGTTGTGCGCGGTGAACGGACTTCTGCCACTGCCATCGCCACCGTCGTGAATGTGGCACAAAGGCTCGGGAAGCTTCCTGTGGTGGTCGGCAATTGCCATGGATTTGTCGGCAACCGAATTCTCGCTCGGCGCAGCGAGCAGCTGGATCGGTTGCTTCTTGAAGGGGCTACGCCGGAAGATGTCGATCGTGCATTCACCGCATTCGGGTCGAAGCTCGGACCTTGCACCATGGGCGATCTCGCTGGCCTTGACATCAGTTGGCGAATGCGCCGCGCGACGGGACGAACCGCTCCCGTGGCCGACGCGCTCGTCGAGGCAGGCCGCCTCGGCCAGAAGACGGGACGCGGCTACTATCGTTACGCGGAAGATGGACGCACGGCGAGCCCGGACCCTGAGGTGACACAGCTGATCGAAACGGTATCGCAGACCCACGGCGTCAAGCGCCGCAGAATCGATCAGGACGAAATCATCGACCGGCTCATTCTCCCGATGATCAACGAAGGGGCACGTATCATCGAGGAGGGAATCGTGGCGCGTCCGGGCGATATCGATGTGATTTGGATCCATGGTTATGGGTTCCCGCGCTGGAGGGGCGGCCCGATGTTCTATGCCCAGACGCGTGGCCTTCCAAACGTTGTCGCTCGCCTAAAGGATCTCGCCGAAATGACAGGCGATGAGTCCCTCCGCCCGGCACCCCTTCTTGAGCGGCTGGCCGCGGAAGGAAAATCTTTTGCCTCGCGATGATACTGGTATGACATACAAGCGGATAACACACATGAATGAAGCTGTCATCGTTGCAACCGCGCGGACGCCGATCGGAAAGGCACAACGGGGAGCCTTCAACGATACAGCCGGCGTGGATCTAGTGGCGCCGCTGCTTCCCGAGCTTCTACACCGGGGCGGAGTATCGGCTGGCGATGTAGAAGAAGTCGTCATGGGCTGCGGCTACCCGGAGGGTGCGACCGGCGGCAACGTCGCCCGCGCGGCTGCGCTGCGCGCCGGTTTACCTGAGACATCCGCCGCTCTCATGATCAGCCGCTTCTGCGCATCCGGCCTCGAAGCCGTGGCCTACGCAGCTCGTCGGATCAAATTTGATGGAGTCCCCGTCTCCATTGCGGGCGGTGTCGAGTCCATCAGTCTCGTTGGGCCGAATGCCAACAAGAATCGGTTGCGCAACGAATGGCTCGAGCAGAACATTCCGGGCATCTACATGACGATGATCGAGACAGCCGACAACGTTGCCGGGCGTTATGGCATTTCTCGCGAACGGCAGGATGAATACTCCCTCGAAAGCCAGCGCCGTACGGCCGTCGCACAGCAGGCTGGCGTCTTCGCCGAGGAAATAGTCCCGACACAGGCCGTCAAGCTTGTGACGGATAAGGCAACCGGCAGCATCACGAAGGAAACGGTGAGGCTTACCCTCGATGAGGGCAATAGGACTGATACCACACTCAGCGGTCTCGCCAAGCTGAATCCGGTTCGTGAAGGGCATTTCATCACCGCTGGCAATGCGAGTCAGCTTTCCGACGGAGCCTCCGTGAACCTCCTTATGTCATCGGCGGAAGCCGAACGGCGTGGTCTCGAGGTGCTAGGGGTATTTCGCGGCTTCGCGTCGGCAGGCTGCGCGCCCGATGAGATGGGCATCGGACCTGTCTTCGCCGTTCCCCGCCTGCTCGAGCGAAATGGATTAGGGGTCGAGGATATCGATCTTTGGGAGCTCAACGAGGCTTTTGCCAGCCAAGTCCTGTACTGCAGGGACTGCCTCGGAATTCCTTCAGAGAAGCTCAACGTCAATGGCGGCGCGATCTCGGTCGGACATCCGTTCGGCATGAGCGGATCGCGCATGGTTGGTCACATCGTCCTCGAAGGACGTCGTCGCCAAGCAAAATATGCCGTCGTCACGATGTGCGTCGCAGGCGGTATGGGTTGCGCCGCGCTTATCGAATTCCCCTGATTTCTTAAGAGAGGAACGTCATGCGCGCAGTGAAGTGCAATCAATTTGGTCCGGCGGAATCGCTTGTGGTCGAAGAGTTCGATCTTCCGCCGCCCGGCCCAGGCCACGCGCGGGTCCGGGTCGAAGCCGCGGGTGTGAATTTCCCAGATACGCTGATGGTCCAGGGCAAGTATCAGGTCAAGCCGGACCTGCCGTTCGTTCCTGGCGCGGAGCTTGCCGGCATCATCGAGGCCGTGGGAGACGGTGTCGAGGATCTGCAGCCTGGCATGCCGGTGATCGGCATGGTCGGGCAGGGCGCTTTTGCCGATATCGCCAATGTCAGGACAACGCGCCTCATGCATCGACCCGACACAATGCCAGCCGTGACGGCGGCAGGGTTCTCGATGACTTACGGTACAAGCATGCACGCGCTCAAGCAGCGCGCTCATCTCAAACCTGGGGAAACTCTTCTGGTTCTCGGTGCCAGCGGCGGCGTGGGACTTGCCGCTGTTGAACTAGGTAAGGCGATGGGAGCAACCGTCATCGCCGCTGCGAGCAGCGCGGAAAAACTCAAGGTGGCCCGCAAGGCCGGTGCGGACCACCTCGTGAATTATTCAACGGAATCGCTCAAGGACTCTGTCAAGGAGTTGACGAGCGGCAAGGGTGTCGATGTGGTCTATGACCCTGTTGGCGGCGATCTCCTGGAGGAGGCGGTGCGTGCCACTGCCTGGGAGGGACGCGTCCTGATCGTGGGGTTCGCATCCGGAACGATTCCAAAGATCCCCGCGAATCTGATGCTGCTGAAGGGATGCTCCCTCGTCGGTGTCTTCTTCGGGACGTTCCGAGATCGGGATCCCGACGCGAATCGCGAGAATTTTGCCGAGATGTTCCGCTGGTATGAGGAGGGCAAGCTCAAGCCTCTCGTCAGCACCACGATGGACCTGGCCGACGTTGCCGAGGCGTTCAATATCCTGACCAGCCGGGGAGCGATCGGAAAAATCGTGCTCACCACATGATCGATCCTTTGGCGTCGACCTATCTTAATGTCGGCCTCTTCGGGCTTCTGGGTCTCGAGCTGATGCATTCCCAAGATGGAAGCGTCACGGGACGGCTTGTTATCGATCCGCGTCACCGCAATCGGGCCGGCTACGTCCATGGCGGCATATTCTGCACCATGATCGATTTTGCCGCATGCGCGGCTGGTCTCCATAGCGAGCCGGGAGAAGCTGCGCGTTACGCGGTCACTCTATCGCTGACGACGCAATTCACCAAAGCGGTGGTCGATGGAGTGCTGCAGGTCGAAGGCCGGCTCGTTTCCGCGGGCCGCAAGTCTTATACCGCCGAGGCCCACGTCTATGACGACCATGGCGCGATCGCCGCCCATGGGATCGGGACATTTCAATGGCGGCCGGGCAGCGAACCGCGTTCGCAGATGCAAACATAGAAAAAGTGGATGGTGCCGAAATGTTTGAACTCCGGGAAGATCTGAAGCCCCTGATGCGTGAGCTGACACAGTTCATGACGGACCATATCTATCCGAACGAGGAGGAGTATGAACGGCAGCTGCGGTCGCAGGCAAAGCTCTGGTCGGAGCCGCAGATCATGAAGGAGCTCAAGGCCAAGGCCAAGAAGCAGGGGCTTTGGAATCTGTTCCTGCCTGCCTATGAGCATGGCGGCAGATTGAGCAACCTGGACTACGCACATTTCTGCGAGGGGATGGGTCGGTCGTCGATCGCCTCTGAAGTTTTCAACTGCTCTGCGCCCGACACCGGCAACATGGAGACGCTCATTCTCTATGGCACCGACGAGCAGAAAAAGCGGTGGCTTGAGCCGCTTCTGGAGGGCGAGATCCGCTCCTGCTTCTCGATGACGGAGCCGGCGGTCGCATCCTCCGATGCAACGAACATCCAGACCGAGTTCCGTCGAGATGGCGATCATTATGTGATCAACGGACGGAAATGGTGGAGCACAGGCGCGAATGACGAGCGCTGCAGAATTGCGATTGTCATGGGCCGCACTGACCCGTCGGCGCCCAAGCACATGCAGCAATCGATGATTCTCGTTCCGCTTGATACGCCTGGCGTCACCGTCGAGCGTGCTCTGATGGTATTCGGATATGACGATGCACCGCATGGCCATGCGGAAATCAGCTTCAACAATGTTCGCGTCCCCGCATCCAACATTCTTCTGGGCGAGGGGAGGGGATTCGAGATTGCCCAGGGCCGTCTCGGGCCTGGACGCATCCACCACTGCATGAGGGCTATTGGGCTGGCGGAGCGAGCCCTCGAAACGATGTGCCGTCGTATCTCCTCCCGCACGGCCTTCGGCAAGCCGCTGGCGGATCAGGGGCATCTGCGCCAGCTCATTGCGATGTCGCGATGCGAGATTGAGACAGCGCGCCTGCTGACGCTGAAGGCCGCGCATATGATGGACACCGTCGGCAACAAGCAGGCGCGTCGTGAAATCGCGATGATCAAGGTGGTCGCTCCGGCAATGGCCTGCAACGTCATCGACAGGGCCATTCAGGCGCATGGCGCAGCGGGTGTATCGCAGGATACGTTCCTGGCATTCGCCTATGCGAAAGCCCGCACCCTGCGGATCGTGGACGGACCGGACGAAGTGCATCGGGAAACAATCGCCAAGCTTGAATTAAAAGCCTATCACTAACGAGGAGCAAGCCATGTTCGATATCGGCGGCAAGGTTGCCTTGATCACCGGTGCATCCCGTGGCATCGGGAGGGCAACAGCCCTCCAGCTTGCCAGAAGCGGCGCGAAGGTGGTCGTCTCGAGCCGCAAGCAAGCGGCCTGTGACGAGGTCGTCCGTGAGGTCCGTGCGGCCGGCGGCGAGGCGATCGCCATGTCCTGTCATGTGGGCGACCAGACCCAGCTCAAGGAGCTCGTCCTCTTCGTTGAGGAGACCTGGGGCCATATCGATGTTCTCGTCTGCAACGCGGCCACGAACCCGGTTTACGGGCCGATCGGAAACCTGTCGGACGAGGCATTCGCCAAGATCATGACGGTGAACGTGCAAAGCACGATTTGGCTAAGCAACCTTGTACTGCCGGGAATGGCCCAGCGAGGAGGCGGATCCGTCATCATGATGTCGTCCATCGCGGCATTGCGGGGGACTGGCACGATCGGAGCCTATGGCATGTCGAAAGCCGCCGAGGCTGCGCTGACCCGAAATCTCGCTGTCGAATGGGGGCCGAAGGGGATCCGTGTCAACGCCATCGCGCCGGGGGTGGTGAACACCGATTTCGCTCGCGAACTCATCAACGATCCTGCCAGGCGAGCGCAGATGGAGAACCGGACCCCGCTGAGGCGGTTCGGTGAGCCTGAGGATATTGCCGGGATCGTGCATTTTCTCGCCAGCGACGCCTCGGCTTACATCACAGGCCAAGTGATCGTTGCCGATGGGGGCGAAACAATTGGGTGAACGATAGGTCGCTTGCACTCAGACAGCCAGCCGTCGGCCTCACCGTCGTGTGCTCGTGATTCCGACCCCAGGACGATCTTACGCCAGTTTCGGCTTCAGGGCATGATGAAGGCTAGCTGATTTCGCACATTAGCAGCGAGCGACTTCAGCCGTGGACCCACTTCCTCCTCGATCTGGTTCGGGCTCAGCCGGAAGATAGGAACACGGCAATTCATGGCGAAGCATTCGCCATTCTTGTCACGAAGCAGCGGCACGCCCGCAGAATGTGTGCCCGGGATCCATTCGCCACGTGTCACTGAAAAGCCTTCGCTCTTGCAGTTTGCTACTCCCTTTAGGAAGGACTGGTGATACTTGTCCCATAAGTCGGGCCGGAGTTGTTTCATCTGCTGAAGCTTCAGTTCGTACTCCTGATCGGTCAGCAGCGAGCACAAGGCGTGACCGATTGCGGCGGGCACTAGGGGGCCGATCGTGCCGAGGTCTGGCGATGTCCAGATATTCTCGTTGACGCGGGATGTTTCCAGATAGACGAAGTTGGCGCCTTCGATCACCCCGATCGAAACCGTGCCACCGAGATCCTGCGCCAGCTTTTGCATGGACGGGCGCGCGATGTGGAGAATCTTCAAGTCCGCAAGCAGCGGGTTGACGAGCATTAAAGCGCCCCAGCTGAGCCGGAACTTGGATTTTTCCTGCTTCAGATAGCCGAGTTTCGTCAGTGTATAGGTCAGACGGGCAACCGTGGGGCGGTTGAGGCCGGTATGTGCGGCAATCTCGCCATTGCTCAGCACATTCCGGTCGGGGCGAAATGCTTCGAGGACAGCCAGCCCTTTTGCCAGTGTCGTGGCAAAGCCAGCATCGCGATCGGTCTCTTCCAAATGCCCCTCCTAGCCGCTTTCGAGGGGACTGAATTCCGATTACGGCAACGATTGCCGACCGGCTCAAGCACCTTCGAGGAAATTCTCTGATTTACTTCGCTACTGCAATAAATAAGAGAGCATTCGCACAAATGTCAACATATTGGACATATGGTAATAATTTTGACGATAATATTGACGTGCTGGTGCATGAGTGGTTTTCTTGACGTATAGAAATGCGTCGAAGGTAAGTAATAACGGCGCAACAACGGGAGGTTGCTGGAATGACCCGCGTAATCGATATGGAAATCGGGATGCCCGCTAGCGAGGCCAATCCAGAACTTGAGCGGATCGCCAGGGGGCGTCCGGGGACGCCGTTTCCTCAGCCTCTGGAGCGGCCGGAGGGCTACGGCTTCGCCAACTACGGCAAAGTGTTCAAGGCGCGCAATCGTGAAGAGGGTCCCGCGCACGACGTCGAGGATGGCGGGCTTGATCGGCTCGTCGAAGACATGAACCGCGCAAACATCGCGTGCGGGCTGCTGGTCGGCGCGGAGAACAGCGCGACGGGCAAGATCCATGCCCGCTATCCCGGCCGCTTCTTTACCTTCGTGACCTTCGACCCGACGGACGGAATGCGCGCCGTTCGGGAGTTCGAGCGTCTAGTCAAGGAAGAGGGGGCAAACGGCCTGCGCCTGTCCGCGCTCTACAACGGCGTGCCCGCGAACGACCGGCGCTATTATCCGCTCTACGCCAAAGCCGCGGAGCTCGATGTCCCTGTTCGCATCTACACGGCGATGAACTACGCCAATGACCGCCCTTATGATCTCGGTCATCCCCGTTACCTCGACGATGTCGCCGTCGATTTTCCCGAACTTCGCATCGTCGCCGGTCTTGCGGGATGGCCGTGGGTCAACGAGATGGTTGGTCTCCTGCGCCGTCACCCGAATCTGTATGTCGACACAGCCGCACATCACCCGCGATATTTCGCGCAGCCCGGCTCCGGATGGGAGCAGTTCCTGCAATTCGGAAACACCCTGTTGCAGGACAAGGTTATGGTCGGATTGTCGCGATATCTATTCGGAACATCATTCGAGTCGCTGATCGAGGATTATAAGAATCTGCCGCTCAAGGATAAGGTCATAGAAAAGTGGCTGTACGGCAACGCGGCTACCTTCCACCGTCTCTGATAGGGAAGGCGGTCTCCGATGCTCCGCTTTATCTTGCAGCGAGCTCTCTACGCTCTGCCGCTGATCCTGGTCATAATCGTGGTCATGTTCACGCTGCTTCACCTGATACCAGGTGATCCGGTGCAGGCCCTGGTCGGCGACTACCCCGTGCCGCCCGCCTATCGACAGGCGATCGAGGAGAAGTATCGGCTGAACGATCCGTTTCTGACTCAGGTATGGAACTACGTGACGGCGGTGCTGCAGGGGGATTTTGGCTATTCTTATCAGAACCAGCGGCCCGTGCTGGCCTTGATCCTCGAGCGCGCCCCGCGCACCATCCTGCTGGCATCCGTCGGCTTCGCGTTCGCCATTCCTCTGGGCATGGCCATTGGCATCATCACCGGCACCACGCGCAGCGCCAACACCGACAAGATTTGGACCACCTCAGCCCTGATTGCCTACGCAATTCCCACCTTCTGGCTCGGCCAGCTCCTGGTGATGTTTTTCGCACTGCGCCTCGGTTGGTTCCCGACACAGGGAATCGGTCCACTCGTGTCTCGTGCGCATGGCTTCGACTGGGTCTTGGAGCGGGGACGGTATCTGGCCCTTCCAGCCTTGGCATTCGCTATCCACGAAGGAATGCGCTTTGCGCGCATCATGCGAGCAAGCGTGATTGATACCCTGTCACAGGGATATATCATTACCGCCCGCTCCAAGGGCCTGACGCGTGGCCAGATCATCCGGCGGCATGTGCTGCGCAATTCCAGTCTGCCGCTGGTGACGGTAGCAGGATATGCATTCGGCTCGGCCCTCAGCGGGGCGGTGCTGCTGGAGACCGTGTTCACCTGGCCTGGACTCGGCCTCTTGATGGTCGATTCCATTCGCCTGCGGGACAATTTGACTGTCGTCGGGGTGGTCATATTCTCGGCGCTGGCCGTCATTCTCATGAACCTTCTGGTCGACATCCTCTATGCAATGCTCGACCCACGGATCAGGACGGGGGGATGATGGTGTCATGACAAATCAAACCTCTGTCCCCGTTTCCGCCCGCCTGAAATCCGCCTCCGATTGGGGTATCTCCAAGGTCGGGAACATGATGGGCACTCGCCACGGCGCGATCGGCTCAATCATCCTTCTCCTGCTCGCGTTCATCGCTATCGTCGCTCCGGCGATCGCGCCCTACCATCCACTTCAGCAAACCGCCGCCAGTCTCGCACCGCCGTCCAGCGAGTTCTATTTCGGAACGGACAATATCGGGCGCGACGTATTCTCGCTCATCCTTTATGGCGCCCGTTCCTCTCTTATGGTTGGGTTCGGAGCGGCTCTGGCGGCTCTGTTGGTCGGAGGAACCATCGGCATCATCGCTGGCTATTTCCGCGGGCCCGTGGAGATGGTTCTCATGCGGATCATAGAGCTCTTCCAGACGCTTCCCGTGATCATGCTGGTGCTCTGCGCCGTCGCCCTGTTTGGGTCGAACTTCTGGCTGCTCATCGCTGCCGTCGCCCTCGCCATCTGGCCTATGGAGGCACGTCTGGTCTATGGGCAATATATAAAGCTGCGTGAGCGGGACTTCATTTCCGCAGCAAGAGTCGCCGACTTTTCGACCTCTCACATCATCTTCCGTGAGATCCTCCCGAACGCCATTCAGCCTGTGATTGTCCAGGTCGCGCTTGATGCTAGTATTGCGATCCTGATTGAAGCCGGACTGGGCTTCCTTGGATTGTCTGACCCATCCATGGTGAGCTGGGGGCAGCTGCTATTCGTCGCTCAGGACTACATGGACTCGGCCTGGTGGATGAGCGTCTTCCCGGGCGCGGCAATCTGTATCGCGATCATCGGGCTCAACCTGTTTGCCGACGGCCTCAACGAAATCGTCGATCCCCGCAGCACGCGTGGAATGGGGGGGCTGCAATGACCGTTTCGCAGAGCCATATGCCCGGCGCGGCCGAGCACCTTCTCGACGTGCGGAACCTGAAGGTCCATTTCCAAGTCTCGGACCGGACGGTGCGCGCCGTCGACGGCGTCGACTTCCACGTGAAGCCAGCAGAGTGTGTTGGCGTAGTCGGCGAATCGGGATCCGGAAAAAGTACGCTGGTGCGTGCCATCTCGCGGCTGATGCCAAATCTGCGTGTAAGCGAGTTGAGCGGCGACCTGCGGTTCGAGGGACACGATATTCTCGGGATGAGCGAGCGAGATCTGCGGGCCCTGCGGCGATCGCACGGCTTCTCGATGATCTTTCAGGATCCGCTCGGATACCTGAATCCGACCCATCGGGTCGGTCGGCAGATCGCCGAGGCTCTGACGTTCCATGGCAAGGGGCGATCCGACAGCCAACGCGTTCACAGCCTGCTGGAGGAGGTCGGGTTCTCGGATCCGAAAAGCATCGCGCACGGGTTTCCTCACGAGCTTTCGGGCGGAATGCGCCAACGGGTCATGATTGCGATCGCGCTTGCCAGCGATCCGAAGCTGCTTTTTGCCGATGAGCCGACGACGGCGCTGGATGCGACCGTCCAGCTTCAGGTCCTACAGACACTTTACCGCATCCACAAGGAGCGAAACATGGCGGTCGTGATCATCACGCACGATCTCGGCGTCGTGGCAGAGCTCTGCGATCGCGTCTACGTCATGCAGACAGGAAAGGTTGTCGAGACCGCCGGCACTGTCGATCTCTTTGAAAGGCCAAAGCATAGCTATTCGGCACGACTGATAGAGCTGAGCGCACACCGCATCAACTTCAGGAGCGCTGGGCTATGAACCCACAGATCCTTTCCCTAGAAGGCGTCAGCCAGATCTATACCAGCCGTGGCGCCAACGGGTGGCGTCGAGTGGATGTTCGCGCCGTTGACGGCGTCGATCTCGATATTCGCGAAGGCGAGACGCTAGCAATCGTAGGTGAGTCCGGGTCCGGCAAGAGCACGCTGGCGAAGATGCTGCTGATGCTCAACCACCCGACCATGGGGCAGGTTACGTATCGCGGGTCGACGCTCAAGACGCTCGGCCAGGAGGAGCGCAGCCGGTATCGGCGCCAGGTCCAAGCGGTGTTCCAGGATCCTGCCTCGTCTCTCAATCCCCGCATGACCGTCGAGGAAACCCTCGGCCATGTTGCGAACCGCCACAACATCGTCGCGAAGGCCGAGGTGCGCAGTTTCCTCGCCGCACAGCTCGCAGCCGTTGGCCTCGATCCGCCGGAGCATTATCTGGGGCGCTATCCCCACCAGCTCTCCGGGGGACAGCAGCAGCGTATCGCCATCGCCCGCGCGATCATGCTGAAGCCGAAGATCATCATCGCCGACGAGCCGCTCTCGAGCCTCGATGTGTCCGTTCAGTCGCAGATCCTTCAGCTCCTGAGCGATCTGCGCAGGACGACGAATGTGGGTTTCGTGATTATCAGTCACGACCTCGGCGCGATGCAATCAATCGCGGACCGCACGGCCGTAATGTACAAAGGCCGCGTTGTCGAGATCGGCGAGGCAATCTACCGGTCACCAATCCATCCCTACACGCGTCTCCTACTCGACGCGCGGCTGCTGCCCAATCCCCGCGGAACCCGGATCCGTTCGCCTGCGCCAAGGTCGGTTGCGCCTGCCGCATCGTTGGCGACGGAGGGAGGGTGCAGATTTCTTCAGCGTTGCCCCCATGCAATCGAAGTCTGTGCCGCAGTTGACCCTCAGCTGCGGCCGATGGGTGTCGGAGCGACGCATGTCGCCTGCCACCGCGCGGAGGAGCTGTCTGCAGCACCTACGCCAATGTAGTAAGCAAAGCGAGAGTAAGAACGGGAGGAAAACAATGAAATCGATGCTTCGTCAATCGCCGACCATCTTCGAACTACGCATGGCCTCAATTCTGTTTGCTTGCGCAATCGGTGCCAACGCATCTGTCGCTATGGCCGACGATGGCAAACCCGTCACCGGGGGAACGGTGATCGCGGCCCTGAACTCGACGACTATTCCGACGCTGAACACGCAGCTTACATCATCCGTTCCGGCTCTCTTCGCGGCGGATGTCTGGGCTGATGGCTTGATGACCTACGACAAGGAGGGAACTCGCCTCCCTCGCCTGGCGACGCGCTGGGAGACCTCGGCGGACGGCAAGACCTACACTTTCACTCTGCGAGACGGCGTGAAGTGGTCGGACGGGAAGCCGTTCACGGCCGAGGACGTCGTCTTCACCTTGATGACCTTCGGCAAGTTCAACACCTATCTGACCAAACTCGTTCCTTTGGTGGAGGAGGCTTCGGCTTCGAATGCGACCACCTTTGTCCTGAAGCTGAAGCAGCCGCTCACCGCGACCTTGGATCTCTTCGACAAGGAGGTCTTCCCCCTCATGCCGAAGCACATCTATGACGGTCAGGACGTGGCCACGCATCCCGCCAATCTTGCTCCGGTCGGTCTAGGGCCCTTCAAGTTCCAGAGTTGGGCAAGCGGACAATCGATCACCTTCGTCCGCAACGAGCATTATTGGGAGAAGCCAAAGCCTTACCTCGATTCAGTTGTTTTCGCGCTTATTCCCAATCCGCAGCAGCGGATGAATGCGCTCATCGGCGGCGAGGTCAACTGGTTTCGCCCTGAGGTCGCGCAGGTTCGCGCCACCCAAGAGGCGTCCAAGAGAGGCAAGTTCAAGGTTGTGCAGATCGTTAACAACGCACCTGAGACAGCGGTGGTCGATCTCAATCTGACTCGGGAGCCCTTGAAGAACGTCAAGGTCCGTCAGGCGCTGTTCCATGCGATCGATCGAGAGCGCATCGTTCAGGACGTCTATCAGGGACTGGCTGCAACCGCCAAGAATGCGGTTCCGACGCAGTTCAAGGAATTGCACGACACGTCAGTCAACTACGATACGCTCTATGCGTACGATCCCGTCAAGGCTGGGAAGCTTCTCGACGAAGCGGGGTATCCTCTGAAGGACGGCAAGCGCTTCACGATCGAGCTAACCGTGATCGCCAAGCCGCCCTATGATGCAGTTGCTCAGATCGTGCAATCGCACTGGTCGAAGGTCGGCATCGACGTGAAGCTGAGTGCTCTCGATCAGCAGATCTGGACGAATAAAGTCTACACCCAACGCGACTTCGATGCATCGGTGATCTCGTTGACCGGCCGCACGAACCCGGTTCTGGGTGTCGATCGCAGTTTCGTATGCAATGAGGGAAGCGTGCCGTTCGCGAATCCGACCGGGTACTGCAATCCGGAGTTCGACAAGGTTGCGCTAGATGCCTCGGCTGCGCCGGTCGGCCAGCAAAAGCCCTTCTACAAGAAGTATGCCGAGATTATCGCGCGAGACCTCAATCAGCTTGCCCTTGCGGATTCGAAGGTTTTTGAGGCTGTCAGCACCGACCTGAAAGGGCTCGACGCGCAGTTCAACTTCTCCTTCAACACGCACCCCAATTGGGCTGAGGCTTGGCTGCCTGCCGACAAGCAGTAACAGAGTCCGGCCTATCTGAACACCAAAGCTGCCGTGCGGTCATCGGCTGCACGGCCGTCATCCGAAGAGGAATGATCACCTTGCATATCGATGTTACCTCCATGATGCGACCTCGTTCGGTTGCCGTTGTCGGCGCTTCGGCAAAACGTGCTACCCAAGGAAATGTGGTCATCAGCAATCTGAAGGATTGGGGCTATAACGGCACCATTTTCCCGGTTCACCCGGAAGCGAAGGAGATTGACGGACTGGCCGCCGTCAACTCGGTGGCTTCGCTCCCCTCAGATACGGACCTTGCCATCGTGGCCATTCCGGCCGCTCGAGTGCCGGGCATGCTGGACGAGCTCGAGCAGAGCCCGGTCCGTTCCGCTATCGTGTTCACAAACGGCTTTTCAGAGGAGCAGGAACGATCCATTCGAGAGCTTGGAAGTTCCAGCAGGCTCATCGTGCACGGCCCAAACTGCATGGGCCTAGTCAATTTCACGGATTCGATTCCACTTTATCCCTCGCGACCGTCGAAACGGCTGCGGGCAGGCAAGGTGGCAATCGTCGCCCAATCGGGCTCTGCCGCTATTTCCGTTATGAACTCCACCGTTATCGGGCTGTCGAAGGTCGTCACGATGGGCAGCGAGTTTCAAGTGGCCGCCGCCGACTATATCCGTTGGCTCGCTGATGACGACGCGACGAACGCCATCGGTGTCATCGCCGAATCGATCAAGGATCCTGTTGCGCTCGCCTATGCTGCCGAGAGCGTACATGCGGCCGGGAAGTCCCTCGTGGTGCTGAAGGTGGGCCGCACTGCGAGCGGACTTGCGGCGACCCAGGCGCATACGGGGGCGCTCGTCAGCGACTGGGACGCTTATGAAGATTTCTTTTCTGCGACCAACATCGCGACCGTCTCCGACTATGACGAACTCATTGCGTCGCTCGAGTGCGCTGCGGTTGCGCGGAAGATGGTTGGAGGGGCGTCTCTCGGAATCGTGGGCATTTCCGGCGGCCAGACGGCGCTTGCGTGCGATCTCGCCGAGGCGAGAGGCATCGGCGTCGCGGCCTTTGGCGAAGGCACGCAAAAGCGCCTGCTCAGAGCTCTTCCGGGTGCATCCGGGCGTAATCCGATCGATTTCGGTGCGACCGTCAACGTGGAAGATCGCAATCCAGCCGAGGCCATCGCTGCGGTTCTCGACGACGAAGAAGTGGGCGCCGTCGTTGCGCTTCAGGATACGCAGGAAAGCCTCAATCCGGCGACCCTGCAGAATTATATGAACATTCTGAACGTTTACGCGCAGAGCGGACGTGACGCGAAGAAGCCTTTCGTCGTCATCTCTCCGACCGCTGAGAATGTCGATCCGGGCGTTCGGGCGCTGCTGGCGGAGAATGGGATTCCTCTCTTGCGGGGACTTACCCCGGGCCTGCAGGCTGTCGAGCATCTCAATCTTGGCAAGCCGGGTCCGGCAGCAGCCTGGGCGCAGGCGCGTCGACCAGGCCGCGATTATTTTCACCCGCGTGCCGAGGCGCTGCGTCGGCAGCTGTCGGAGCGCTCCGGTGCCCTGGATGCCGAGTCCGCTTTCGACGTTCTGCGTGAATACGGCTTGCCGGTGGTGAAATCCATTGTGGTGGCGGATGAGGAAGAGGCGATCAGGCGTGCGGGCGAAATCGGCTTTCCAATGGTCGTGAAGGTCGCTTCAGGCCAAATCCAGCACCGGTCGGATGTCGGCGGAGTCGTTCTCGACGTCGGTGACGAGGACGCATTGCAGTCTGCGATCGCAACGATCCGATCGAAGGTCGGCGCCGCCATGCCCGACGCTACGATCGACGGCTATGAGCTGCAGGAACAGATTCTGGCGGGGATCGAGGCTCTCGCGGGCTTTACCTCCGCGGCGCCGTTCGGTCAGCTCATCGTTCTCGGTAGCGGCGGAACGCTGGTGGAGATCACGGCTGACCGGGCAGTGAAGCTGGCGCCGCTCAGCAAGGACGAAGCTGGCGCGATGCTCGATCGGACGAAGCTTGCAAAAATTCTTGACGGCTATCGGAACCTGACGCCGAAGACGGACAAGTCGCACCTCATCGACGTGGCGGTCAATCTGTCTCGGCTTGCCAATGATCTGGATGGGATCATGCTGGCCTGCGATCTCAACCCGGTGGTGGTGCGCAAGGGAACCGGCGAGGTCCGTATTGTCGACGCCTTGTGCATCACGGCGTGAGGCGCCGAGGGGCCCCGTCCCACCAAGATGGAGATGAAATCGTTCGACCTCAGCCTCACTTGAGGCTGAGGTCGAATGTTTCGGAAGCAGGCTCGCCTCCGCCCTCGGAAAGGGTCTTCTTCGCAATCTTCTCTGAGCTCGTCTTAGGAAGTGCGGAGTAATATTGTATGTAGCGCGGCACCTTGAATGCGGCCAGGCGCGAGCGGCAATGCTGAGCGATCGCTTCCGGAGGCAGATCGTCCGCGGCCACACCCGCCTGGAGAACGATGCAGGCCTTGACCTCCTCGCCCCGCTTGTGATCGGGAACGCCGATCACCGCCACTTCCATGACCTGGGGCAACGTGTAGATCGCCGATTCGACTTCCTGGGCGGCGATGTTCTCGGAGCTGCGCTTGATCATCTCCTTGATGCGCCCGACAATGTAGAAGTAGCCGCGCGCGTCCATCCGAGCGAGATCACCCGTGCGGAACCATTTTCCCCAGAACGCGGTCGTCGTGGCTTCCTGGTTCTTGTGATAGCCCTTGAAAATCCCGGGCCCTGCAATCAGTAATTCGCCGATTGCGCCGGCGGCTACGGGATTGCCCAGGTCGTCCGCTACCATGCATTCACGAAACGGGGCCGGTATTCCGCACGAGCCGGAGCCGACCATGTCCTCGGCATCGGCAGGCATGTATAGCCCCGCTCCGACCTCGGTCATGCCGAAAGATTCTCGAACCGGCACGCCCAGCTTCTCTTCAAGAGGGCGGTGAAGCTCCTTCTTCAAACCATAGAGCGATACATATTTGAGCTTGTGCTTTCGCTCGGAGTCCGACAGGGGAAGAGTGGCGATGGGATCGCCGATCCAGACCACATCGATATCGTACCGAGCGATGCGATCGTAGAATTTGCTGATGCTCGGCGCTGGAGGAACGCAAATCGCGGCCGCCTGAAAGGATGCTGCCGAGAATCGGTAGTAGGGCGACATATAGTAGAACGGCAATTCGCACAGAATACGCTTAATCGGGGGAAGCAGGGACGCCTTGACCTTGCCGAGAGTCAGCCAATAGCGATGTGTGAGAACACAACCCTTCGGCCTGCCGGTCGAGCCGGACGTGTAGAGAATGCTGATGGGATCGTCGAGATGAACTTTTTCCTGCTCGACAAAATCCGACGATGCTCCGCTCAGCATCGTTCCCCACTCGTCCTCTCCTCCCGCATCCGAGACAACGATCCGGCCTGTGGCGACGAGCGCCGAGCCAACCGATGTCGATTTCAGCAGCTCGAGGCTGTCGGCGGCAGCCAGCAGAAATGCCACGTTGCCATCTGCCAGAACATGCTCGAGCTCATGGGCCGTGAGCTTCGGGTTGACGGGGACGAGCACCGCTCCCACTTTCGCCAACCCGAGCCAAGCGACCAGGAAATCGGCTCCGTTCGGCAGCATGACGCCCACATGATGTCCTTTTCGCACCTCGCACGCCCGAAAGGCGTTCGCCGCCTTGCAGGCCATGGCGGAGATCTGGCGATAGGTCAGATCGGGACCGTCGCCGTCGATCGTGATCCAGGCAAGGTTGTCCCCATACGCCTCCGCGACCGCTTGCAGATGGGCGCCATAATTTCGCGGAAGTGGCTCGGATTCTACCCTCTCGCGAAGCTCGGCCGGGGACTCGTCGGATCGCAAGGCGGCGGGGTTCATTTCTTGCGATCCTTCAGGTAATTCGCCGTCACGCCCTCGGCCTCGTTGGCCATCCATCCCATGCGGTACAGATTCATGCCGAAATGGTAGGCGTCAGCTTTGCTCAGGTCAGCTCCGAGTTCGAGACCTTCCATTTCAAGTCGCAGCGCGATCGACGAATTGAGGGCGATCTTGCCCGCCATTTCCTCGGCCGTGGCGATGAGCTGGTCGCTCGGCACGACCTTGTTGACCAGGTTCAGGCGATAGGCTTCGTCAGCTTCCATGAATTCGCCTGACAGCGCCATCCAATAGGCGGCGGTGAACGGCAGGTGTCGGGCAAGCCTTTTGGGACCGCTGCCGCCGCCGGCACCGAATTTGATCCCGGTCAGGCCGAACTTGACGCTCTCGCTCGCGACACGCACGTCACTGTGGTAAAGGCAGTACGAGAACGCGATGCCCAGACAATAGCCCTCGATGGCCGAGACGATCGGCTTGTAGCGGCGATGCGCGCATACATCGTGCTCCCAGCCCGGACGCATGGGCTTGTCGCCCTCGTTCTGGTGCAGGAACAGATACGCCGCAAGTTCTTCCTGGCGCGTCCGCGGCGGCTTGTGCATGCTCTTCAGATCGTCACCAACCGAAAAGCACTTGCCATCGGCCCCATAGAACAAGCCGACCTTGATGTCGGGATCGATCTCAAATTCCTTGAGGCGGTGATAGAACTCCTTATGGAACTCCGGCATCAGAACATTCATCGGTCCATGGTCGATGATGAAATGTGCGATGTTGCCATGCTTTTCGTAACGTAAAGACATCCGCGCCCTCCTAGAAAATCCAAAGTGGTTGAAACGGCTTTGTCGCCCTGCTGGTGACACAGGGTCTGGGCGATACGCCCGTGTACTGCAAAAGGAAGCTCTGCGTTTCGGCGATTCAAGGCCGGCAGCCCCATCTGTCGAAAAGTTAGCATGCAGTTTTTTTGGCGCGCAAGATCAAAAATGTTGTAAAGAAGCTAGGAAACGACACTTCGTGGCGAGGGTGGAACTTTATTTGGAATTATAGGTATGTTTCTTTGGTGCAAACTGGTTTGCAGGCCGGGTCCGAGGACCATGGGGCCCCTCACGCGTTCGGGGAGAGGAAACCCGCCAATAGGGGCTTGGCATAGAATTCGATGGCTTCCTCCGAGGTGGTTTCACGAACCCAGAGGGGCAGTTCGGTCGCGGCGTAGATCATCGCGCTCACGAGGTGCGAGCCGACGACTGGATGCACCGGGCGGATCGACCCGTCCGCAATTCCTCGGACGATGGGATAGACGAAACGTTCCGACAGCTTGTTGGTCGCGTCGATCATGTGCGCGCGGTCCTCTGCGGGGAGGGCACTCAGGGCGGTGGCGCGCAGGAGCGGGCCCCGTTCAGACAGCTGAAAGGCGACCAGGTAGCTTATGGCGGAGCCGAGTTCGTTCCACCCTGTGGATTGGGAGCGTGCTTCATTCTGGACATCGCTGAGGATCGCGAATGTCCGAACCGCGCATTCGGAGAACAGTCCTTCCTTGCTTTCGTTGTAGTGATAGAAGGCTCCCTTTGTGACCTGGAGGCGCATGGAGATCTTGTCGACAGACGCGCCGGAGAAGCCGAAATCGTTGATGGTCTGGGTGGCGGCGCGCAGAAAAGCGTCGCGCGAGGAGGTCGAATCCTCCTCAAAGGACCAGTTGACCGGCGCCAGGGCTGCCGGCGGCCATGAGGCTCCAGGCGCGATGAATCCACCGATCAGCACGTCGCAGAAATGTTCGGCGACGCGCTCGTAGTCGTTCGTTGCATATCGTCCGATCCAGATCCGCATCGAATGGACGAGCGAGATGAGAAGATGCGCTCGTGCATTGAACTGACGGTTGGGCTTCGGATGCTCGGCGGTCAGGAGAAGGGCCCTGACCTCTCGAAACAGGTCGTTGTAGGCTGCGGATACGACCTCGGATTGCGTGCCTTCCAGCGCGCGCAGGTCATAGATGCCGACGAGCTTCTGCCCGCCTCCTTCCGCTTCATGAGCAAGCTGCCTGGCAAAGCCGGAGGCCAGCCTGCGGATTCTAGTCTCCGGAAACGCTTCGCGCGCCGCCTCGGCGACGATCGCACGAATGACGCTGATCGTCTCGATGAAGCAGGCTGCTGCCAGGTCGTCCTTCTTTCGAAAGTAGTAGCAGATGCTGTTGGTGCTCAGGCCGACCGCCTGACCGACGTCGGAGAGGGTGGTCCCGCGCAGGCCCTTCTCGTTGAACAGCCGGACGGCGGCGGTCAGGATCGCGCGGCGGCGCTCTTCGGAGCGGCGCTTGGTCCGCGTTTGGCGCACGGCTTTGGTCGCGGCCGTCCCGAGGTCCTCTTCCGACCGCCGCTGCGCCGTCTCCTTTGATCCTGCCATTTTGGGCCCGTGCTAATTCTTCCGAGGAGGAGTTGGATGCATGCTCGACAGGCCGCCGTCAACCGCAATGGCCTGGCCGTTGACATAGCTTGAGCTGTCGCTGGCGAGGAAGAGCGCCATCTCGGCGACCTCGTCGGGGTGGCCCGCGCGGCGCAGTGGGTTGAGCTGTCCGATTTTGTCTGAGGTTCCGCGGCTCGCGGCGCGCTCAAAGATCGCGCGCGTCATGCCCGTCTCGATCAGGCCCGGACAGATGGCGTTGATTCGCAGCCCGGTGCCGCCGAGGGCGCTGGCAGCCGTCTGGACGAGGCTGATCACACCCGCTTTGCTGGCGCTGTAGGCAGCGCCGGCTGCATTCGCGCGCATGCCCGCAACCGAGGCGGTGCAGATGATCGATCCATAACGCTGAGGCAGCATGGCGAGGGCGGCCTGTTGGACCAGCCGAAAGGTGCCGATCAAGTTCGTCCGCAGCACGGCTTCCCACTCAGCCACGGTTTGTTCGAGGAAGGCTTCGGCTCCGCCATTGATGCCAGCATTTGCGAAGACGATGTCGATTCCGCCCAGGCGATCTCGAGCCGTCGATACCATCCCGTCAATATCTGAAGCCACGTCACAATTAGCCAGATGAGGCGTGATCGCGCCGCCAGATCGGTCGAATAGTTCGGCGAGGCTGTCCCGGTTGCGGTCGACCGCAAGGACGCGAGCGCCTTCGGCTGCGAAAAGCAATGCGGAGGAACGACCGATCCCGCTGGCTGCACCGGTGATGATCGCACGCTTCCCTTCGAGCCGACTCATTGCACGCTCCTCGATGATCCGGCCGCACTCCCGCCACTGTCGGGCTCATCATTCATGAGAAGAGATGCCGGTTTTTCTAAATACTAGATCACCCATACCATAATTCGGGCAACCGGCCCCGAATTTATGTGAATGCACCGTATTGATAGCATGTAAAAGACATGCTACTTTTTCTAAATAAGAAGTGCCCGATGAAGCAAGGATGATCGGCCAGCCCATTGGAGGGCGGTCCGGCCGATCAGGCCCGCGCGACTCCGTACGTGGAGGCTGGAGCCATGAAGAGCATTCGAGAGGGGACGTCATGAAACAGACAATCCAGAATAGCGGTCTTTCCCGACGACATGTCCTGCGCATCGGCGCCACTGCGCTTGCGGCACCCTTTGTCCTGCGGCCGCAATCGGCCCGTTCGGCGCAATCGATCGTCGTCGCGAGCTATGGTGGCGGCTGGGCGGAGGCGATGACCGAGGCTTTCCACAAGCCGTTCACAAAAGAAACTGGGATCGACGTCATCGTCGCCGCTGGAACCGACCTCGCGAAGGCGCGGGCTCAGGTTCAAACAAAGAATGTCGAATGGGACGTCGTCGAGCTCTCGAACGGCTGGCTGGCCACCGGAATGCGGGATGGCCTTTGGGAGAAGGTCGATACCGGCGTCGTCGACATGTCCGGGACCACGCCCGGCAGCCAGAATGAATACGCCATCGGCCTCTGCCTCGTATCCGGCAGTTTCGCGTGGCGCACCGATAAGGTCGGGCCCGCCGGACCGCCTAAGGACTGGGCCGGCTTCTGGGACGCAAAGGCCTATCCCGGACGCCGCGGATTGATGACCCGGGTTACCAGTACGCTGGAATATGCGCTGATGGCCGACGGGGTCGACGCCAAAAAGCTTTATCCGCTCGATGTCGACAGGGCTTTCAAGTCCCTCGACAAGATCAAGCCCGCGGTGACCAACTGGGTCAATGCGATGCCCCAGACCATTTCCCTGCTGCAAGCGAACGAGGTCGACTACGTCTCGTCGGCAGCAGGACGCGTCTTCCTGGCGCGGCGTCAGGGCATTCCGCTGGCCTATGCCACCAATTGCGCCCTGGTCGACGTGACCCGGGTGGCCATCCTGAAGGGCACCAAGAAGCTCGACCTTGCCCAGAAGCATCTGGCCTTTCAGCTCAGGCCGGATCGCCAGGCCCATTTCGCGGAACTCACGAGCTACACGCCGACCAAGACCGAGGCCATCGCCAAGCTGTCCAAGGAGCTGCTCGATCTTTCGCCTGATCTCAACGGGCCGAAAACGGCCATGAGCGATGAAATCTGGTGGTCGACCCGCTTCGACGAGCTGACCCGGCGCTACAAGGAATGGCAGCTCAGCTGAGCTCCACGCGCGATCTTTCGTTCTTCTGTCCCGATGGTGAAGGGCCGCCATGTTCGCACGAACCGGTCAGCAATCTGCCGCATTCTATGTGCTTCCAGCGCTGCTCTTCACGGCGGTGGTGTTCATCGCGCCACTGGCGAGCGTCATCGGCCAGAGCGTCTGGAACGGTCAGTTCACGATCCACAGCTATCAGAGCGTCCTGTCGAGCTCGCTGTTCCAGAAGGTTCTCGTCAACACGCTGGTGATCAGCTTCAGCAGCACGTTCGTCGCGCTGCTGTTCGCCTACCCGATGGCCTACCACATGGCCAAGCAGACGCCCCGGCGCCGTGCACTTCTGATGATGATCGTCCTCATCCCGTTCTGGACGAGCATTCTCGTGAAGAGCTACGCGCTGATGATCATTCTCGGGCGCAACGGCATCATCAACACGACGATCGGCTACTTCGGCATTCCAGCTCTTCCTCTGCTCTTCAATCGCTTCGGCGTCATCGTCGGTACGATTCACACGCTGATCCCCTTCATGATCTTCCCGATCCTGAACAGCCTCCTAGCAAGGGATCCGGATCTCGGACGGGCCGCGCAGATCATGGGGGCCGGCAAGCTTCGCATTTTCTTCAAGGTGACCTTGCCTCTGAGCATGCCCGGCGTTGCCGCGAGTTTTCTGCTGGCTGCCGTTCACACCTTCGGCTTCTATGTGACGGCCTCGCTGCTCGGGGGGCGCGGCGATCTGATGATGGCCAACCTCGTCGACCTCTATACCCGTGAAATCCTGGACTGGAACATGGCCGCTACGATCGCGGTGCTGCTTTTCATCCTATGCGCGGTCTTCACCCTCCTGATGGGCCGGACACGCGCGCTCTCGACACTGGCAGGTTAGCAAGATGAGAGAGACCGCCGCTACCGCCAATCATGCGACCTGGGTCTCCCATTGCGCCAATGCCTGGGCCTGGTTCGGCTATGCCTTCCTGGTGCTGCCGACCCTCGTCATCATCCCCATGTCCTTCAACAGCACGGATGAACTCGCGTTTCCTCCCGACAGCTTCTCGCTCCGGCAATATGAGACCTTCTTCTTGAAGAGCGACTGGCTCTCGTCAACATTTCTCAGCTTCAAGATCGCGATTGCAACCGCCGTCCTCGCTGTCGTCATCGGGGTCACCGCAGCCTACGGCCTCGCACGCAGCAGCTTTCCGGGCCGCGGAGCCATTGTGCTGTTCCTCCTCAGTCCGATGCTCGTCCCCGTCGTCGTCGTCGCGCTTGGATTGTACCTGTATTTCGCGACGTTGGGCTTCTCAGGCAGTGCGTTGCCGATCATCGTCGGCCACACGCTCGTGGCGATCCCGTTCGTCATCATCACCGCGAGTTCGGCCCTTCGCCACATGGAGCGCAACATCGAAGCTGCTGCCATGATCATGGGCGCCAGCCCCTTCCAGGTTTTCCGCAAGGTGACGCTCCCGCTACTGAAATCCGGAATCATCGCCAGCGCCCTGTTCGCCTTCCTCATCTCCTTCGACGAGGTCATCATTGCATATTTCGTCGGCCGAGCAGGATTCTCGACGCTGCCGGTAAAGATGTTCTCGACCATTCAATGGGAGATCTCACCCGTCATCGCCGCAGTAGCAACCTTGCTGACTATTCTTTCAACCGGAATATGCGTTCTGGTTACGATCATCATGGACAGAAAATGATGCAAAGGACCACTCTCACCCAAGAGCCGATGGTGCGCCTCACCGGCGTCGCCAAGCGTTACGGCGGCGGCGTGGTCGCGCTCGATACCCTCGATCTCGACGTCACGAAGGGCGAGTTCGTCGCGCTTCTCGGGCCGAGCGGATCAGGAAAGACGACACTCCTCAATATCATCGCCGGAATGACCCCTCCCTCCTGGGGCAGCGTTCATATCGCCGGAAGCGACGTTACCCAGCTTCCTCCCAGCAAGCGGAATCTCGGCATGGTCTTCCAGAACTATGCACTGCTTCCGCACATGAGCGTCTATGAGAACGTGGCCTTTCCGCTGCGTGTCCGCAAACTTGCGGAGAAGGACATCGCCGAAAAGGTCGAAACGGTTCTCGAACTCGTCCAGCTTGCGCATGCCAAACAGCGCCTGCCCCGTGAATTGTCCGGCGGCCAGCAGCAGCGCGTGTCCCTTGCCCGATGCATCGTCTACGATCCGAGTCTCATTCTGATGGATGAGCCGCTCGGCGCGCTGGACAAGAAATTGCGGGAGCAGATGCAATCCGAGATCAAGCGCCTCCATAGGACGCTCGGCACGACCATTCTGTATGTCACGCACGATCAGGAGGAAGCGCTCAGCATGGCCGACAGGATCGTGCTGTTCCACCAAGGCCGCATCGTGCAGCAGGCGACCCCCGCAGATCTCTATTTCAAGCCGCGCTCGGTCTTCGCCGCAAACTTTCTCGGAGCATCCAACATCCTGTCGACCACCGCGGTCGGCGAGGGCATAGCACAACTGAAGAGTGGCGAGCCGATCCAGATCGGTTCCGGTGCGCCGGTGAGCACGAACCACCCGGTCAAGCTCCTGGTCCGCCCTGAATGTGTCAGGATCGAGCGACGGGAAGCGGCTTCACGCGCGCAAGGTACCAACAGCGTTTCCGGACGGATCGTGTCGTCGACCATCCTCGGAAACGTCACCAACCATCACATCGTGATCGCCGATGGGCACACGGTGATGGCGCAGGAGCTGACCCGCCGTGCCGCGCAGGACTGGGCGCCGGGCGAAGAGATTAACCTGACCTGGGCTGCAGCCGACACGCGGGCTCTCGAACCCGACGAGATGGAAGTGTAGCCCCAGCCGAGTTGAGTCCCAGCCCTGAGCTCTGTTCCAAAAGTTAAAAGAGGCTTCTTATGTTCCAAGTAAATCCAATGCCCGAACAGATCGATGCCGAGCTGCTCGCCCTGCTCCGCCAAGTTGACGCGGTCAAAATCGGACATTTCATCCGTGATGGTGCGATGGATCCGGGGATGGCATCGCTTTTACCTCGCACGGTCGTGGTGGGAACCGCGGTGACCGTCAAGGCTCCCGGCGCCGACGGCACGATCATTCCGCTCGCGGTCAGCCGAGTGCGACCCGGCGACTTTCTGGTCATCGACAGGGACGGGGATACGCGTCATGCCGCATGGGGCGGAATGCTCGCATATGCCGCCAAGGTCGCGGGCGCCGTCGGCGTCGCCATCGACGGTGTCGCGTGCGACATTGCGAAGCTGCGTGAGCACGGCCTTCCGACCTGGTATCGCGGTGCGAGTGCCCTGACCACCCAGCGTCTGGGGGAAGCCGGCGAGCTCAACACCCCCGTCAGGTGCGGCGGGGTCGCTGTCGTTCCGGGCGACGTCATCGTCGCCGACGAGAGCGGCGTCGTGGCTCTGAAACGGGACGAGGCGGCATCCTTTGCCGAGAAGGCGCTCGCCGTCGTGCGCAGCGAGCCCGGTACAAAGTCCCGGATCGATGCCGGCGAGAAGCTGTCCGACATGCGCGACACGCTGGGGTTCATTCGCAGTCGCGGCTTCGAGGTCGCCTGACCGCGGGTCCTCACCAGGCAAAGGAAAACACGTCATGAGTGTTCTACACGATATCCGAGTGCTCGATATATCACGGGTCCTGGCCGGGCCGAACGCAACGCAGATTCTCGCCGACTTCGGTGCGGAAGTCTGGAAGATCGAGGCCCTTTGGGGCGATGAGGCCAGAACCTGGGGCAGGTCCAGCTTCGCGATGATCAACCGCGGGAAGAAGAGCATCGCTGTCAACCTGGCCGAGCCGCGCGGCCAGGACATCATCCGGGCGCTTGCGAAGAAGGCGGACGTGGCGGTCGAGAACTACAAGGTCGACAACCTCAAGCGCTTCGGGATCGACCTCAAGAGCTTGATGACCCTGAACGAGCGCCTGATTGCCGTCTCGGTGACCGGCTTTGGCCAGACGGGCCCGAACAGGGACGGCCTGGGGTATGACATGGTTCTGCAGGCGATGACCGGCCTGATGAGCCTTACGGGCGATCCGGATCGCCCGCCGGCTCGGGTCGGCGTTGCGATTTACGACATCATGCTGGGCCTCAATGCGGCGATCGGTATTCTCGCTGCTCTCTACGAGCGCAAGACCAGTGGGAAGGGACAGCATATCGACGTATCGCTTTTCGATGTCGGCATGTCGTCCCTGCTCGGCGTCGGCACGGCCTACCTCAACGAGGGGCGCGTTGCGCTGCGGCAGGGCAGTCTGCATCCGACCCACGTTCCCGTGCAGCCCTATCAGGCCTCCGACGGACTTATCCTCGTGGCAGTGGGGACCGATGAGCAGTTTGCGCGCCTCTGCAGCGCCATCGGCTGCGAGAGCTTCTCAACCGATCCGCGCTTTCAGACAAATGCGGCCCGTATGGCCAATCGCGTCGCTCTGGAGGAACTCCTGTCCGAAGTCCTCGGAACGAAGACCCGCCAGGAATGGCTCGATATCTTCATGGCGAAGCGTGTGCCTGCCGGGCCGATTTACAATGTCGGCGAGGCGCTCGAGCATCCTCATTCAAAGGCCCGCAATGTCGTCTGGACCTTCGACGACGGAGGAAAGCCGCTCCATGTTTTGGCCAATCCCCTGCAGCATATGAGCCGCACGCCGCCAAAGCCCACCTCCGGCGCGCCGCGTCTGGGTGCGGACACCCTCTCGGTGCTCATGTCGCAAGTCGGGTTGACGGAGGAAGAGATCGAGATGCTCGTCCGCGACAAGGTCATCGGCGTGGCGCAGCCCGACCCTGCGCCGGCCGAGGCCCCAGACAGTGGCAGCAGATGATTGGGGTATGCAGCCGAGCCGATGCAGGGGCCGCGCGCCTGACGCCGGAGAAGTGCAGCGCACGGGCAGGGCGGAAGGACACCACCCTACCGAACGAGTGCGCTGTGAGAGCAGAATATCGAGAATGCGGGAAGTCCGTGAGATGAGTTCAGCAGGAGAACCGCGCCGGCAATCGACCGGGCTCATCGACGATGATGCGTTCAAGGGAACAAAGCCGCTCGAGGACGCCGGCCCCTTCGACCTGGCGCGCCTCGATGCATGGCTCGCCGCGAATGTCGAGCATTATCGTGGTCCGCTGGATATTCGGCAGTTCAAAGGCGGGCAGTCGAACCCGACTTACCACATCACCAGCCCGAGCGGCTCGCTTGTCTTGAGGCGGAAGCCGTTCGGCGCATTGCTGCCGTCGGCTCATGCGGTGGATCGGGAGTTTCGTGTCATCTCCGCGCTGCATCGGGCCGGATTTCCCGTTCCGACGCCATACGCCCTATGTCTTGACGGGGACGTCATCGGAACGACGTTCTACGTCATGGAGATGATGCAGGGCGACATCTATTGGAATGCCCTCCTGCCCGGGGCGAGCCCCGAGAGGCGTCGCAGGATCTTCCGGTCTCAGGTCGAAACGCTGGCCCAGCTTCACCACGTCGATTACGCCGCACTCGGCTTGAGCGACTATGCGCGACCCGGCAACTACTTCGAGCGGCAGGTCATCCGCTGGACGAAGCAGTATCGCTCCTCTGAGACCGAACACATCCAGGAGGTCGAGAATCTGATCTCCTGGCTGCCGCAATCCCTGCCCGCGCAGGAGCGGGTCTCGATCGTGCATGGCGATTATCGGCTGGACAACACCGTCTTCGGCAACGACGACCGCATCAAAGCTGTGCTGGATTGGGAATTGTCGACCCTCGGCGATCCCCTGGCCGACTTCACCTATTTTCTGATGCAATGGGCGATGCCCCCGGATGGACGCAGTGGTCTGGCGGGGGTTGATCTGAAGAGCCTCGGCATCCCCGACATCGATGAGGTCATCTCGCTTTATTGCGGAATGACGGGCAGATCGGACTTGCCGGATCTCAACTGGTATTTCGCCTATAATCTGTTTCGTCTCGTCGGGATCCTTCAGGGGATCGCCGGTCGTGTTCGCGACGGCACCGCATCGAGCGAGAAGGCCCGCGAAATGGCTGCGCGTACCCGCCCGCTCGCCATGCGAGCCTGGGACTTTGCACAGAAGGCTGAGGCCGGCCAATGACGGGATGCGGATACCGAGCAATCTCTCCACCGGCACGGGCCCTTGATCGGAAAGTTCACGGGCGGGCTCCAGATCAGATATATTGTGAGGTTTGATGGGCCAGGAGCACCGCTACCGTAAAGACGAGACCCAACCGATTTCGTCACCTGTCGAAACGAGCAGGATAGGTGCCGATCACGGTGTTCCGATTGCCTTCCGGAATGTCACGAAACGGTTCGGGGCATTCACGGCGCTTGACGGCTTCAGCATGACGATCGAACGGGGAGAGTTTCTAACGATCCTCGGCGAATCGGGTTCGGGAAAGTCGACGATCCTGAATGCGTTGGCGGGGTTCGTTCCGATCGACAGCGGAGAAATCTCAATCGACGGCAAGGCCGTCCACGCGCTGCCGCCGGAGCAGCGGGGCGTCGGCATGGTTTTTCAGAACTATTCGCTCTTTCCCCATATGAACGTTGCCGATAACGTTGCCTTCCCCCTGCGCATGCGGGGCGTCCAGAAGCGGGAAGCCCGCAGGCGCAGCGAAGAGGCGCTCGATATCGTCAGGCTGAGCGGCCTGGGTCACAGGTTTCCCCGCGAATTGTCGGGCGGGCAACAGCAGCGCGTCGCGGTTGCCAGGGCGATTTCGTTTCATCCGCCCGTCCTCTTGATGGATGAGCCGCTGGGCGCCCTCGACCTCAAATTGAGGGAAGCGCTTCAGTTCGAAATCAAGCAGATCCAGCGCCGGCTTGGGTGCACGGTCGTCTATGTGACGCACGACCAGCGCGAGGCCATGGCGCTGTCGGATCGCATCGTGGTCCTGCGGAGCGGGCGGATCGAGCAGCTCGGATCGAGTGCCGATCTCTACGACAAACCGCGAACGAAATTCGTCGCCGACTTTATCGGCCAGACGAATGTCATTCCCGCAACCCGGTCTGGCCGCCAAGTGATCCTCGATCACCTCGGCCTTATCATAACCCCGCCCTCCATTACCGGAGGCGATGACCCGCTTTTCCTGAACCTGAGACCGGAGAAGCTGACCGCGCGACGGGCGGAGGGGCAGGAGGTCGAGTTCCCTGCTACCGTCCAAGAGACGGTGTTTCTCGGCGATACGATATCCGTGAGCGCCATGACCCCCAGCGGGATCGCCATCTATTTCCGCCAGCCGCGTCATGCCGCGTCCGGCTTGAGCCCAGGCGATGCGATCTGGCTGAGCTTCGATCCGTCGGACGCCGTGCTCGTCGTCGATGTCCCGTGATAGTAACCAGAGGAGAGAAAATCGCTATGCGTATATCGGCTAAACATCTACGATTCCCAGGCGCAATCCTTGCGTGTCTTCTGGCTTCGTCGGCCATCGCGCAGGAAAAGGTGGTCATCGCCAATTACGGCGGCATGGTTGCAGATTTCTACAACCGGTATTGCGCCCAGCCCCTCAAGGAACGCCATGGGATCGTTCTGGAGCAGGTCGCGATCAGCGATCCCCTGGGACAGCTGAAGGTTCAGCAAGCCACCGGCACCAATCTTTGGGACATGTTCCCGGCGGAAGGTGAAATCCTCATCACCGCGACCAACAACGGATGGCTTGAGCCGATCGACTGGTCCGTCGTCGACCCGGACAATGAAATGCCGGCAGTCGGGCGGCACAAATACGGCGTCGCCGGCCGTGTCTATTCGATGATCCTCGCCTATCGTACGGACAAGGTGCCTGCCGGCAAGGTCGTCGACGGCTGGAAGACCTTCTGGGACGTCAAGAATTTTCCCGGGCCTCGGGCGATGCGGGACACCCCCCTCGAGAATCTTGAGTTCGCGCTTATCGCCGACGGCGTTCCGCTCGATCAGATCTATAATGTGCTCCGGACACCCGAAGGCGTCGACAGGGCCTTTGCAAAGCTGAGCGAGATCAAGCCCAACATCGCCGTGTTCTGGACGAGCGGACAGCAGCCGGCGCAGCTTCTTGCGAGCGGTGAGGTCTATTACACAAACACGTGGAATGGCCGCGTCGTTCAAATGAAGAGCGAGAAGGTGCCGGTCGATATCTCCTGGAGCGGTGGATCCCTGAATATCCCATTCTATTCTATCCCGAAGGGAGCGAAGAATCCCAGCGCCGTCATGAAGTTCTTCAACGTCTGTTTCATGGATCTCGGGATTCAGAAGATCGGCGCCGAGGTAACCGGATATCCCTCGCTGTCGCCGAAACTGCCGGCGCTCTTGAGCGAGAAGATACGCGAGGACCTGCCGACCTCCGAGAAGAACATGAAGCAGCAATTCGCGTTCGACCTCGAGTTCTGGGCGAAGAACAGGCCCGCGCTTCAGCGGCGCTGGGACGCTTGGCGCCTGAAGTAGAGCTATGGTGAAGCCAGAGGCAATGCATCCATGACCAACAGATCACGAACTACCGCATTGCTTCTGGCGGCGCCGATGGGGCTGACGATCTTCGCCTTCATCTTACCGATGGTCGAAGTAATCCGCTGGAGCTTCTTCGACGGCCAGGGCTTCACGAGCGAGCACATCGCGACTGCTCTGACCGACGAGCTTTTCGTCCAGGTGCTCCTGCAGACGATCGTTCTATCCGCACAGGTGGCCGCGCTCTGCGTCATTATCGGATATCCGGTCGCCTATTACCTGTCGATGATGAGCGGTCCTCTCCAGCGTCTGTGCGTTCTCCTGATCACGTTTCCTCTCTGGGTCAGCGTTCTTGTCAGGACCTATGCCTGGATCGTTGTGCTCGGCCGCGAGGGGTTGCTGAATCTCATGCTCATCGAGTTGGGAATCGTAGGAGAGCCCCTGAAGCTCATCTTTACCCGTGGCGCCGTGCTGGTGGCCTCGATCCAGGTACTGCTACCGCTCGCGGTCCTCATCATGTACGGCGCCATGAGCCAGATCAATCGCACCCTCATCAGGGCTGCGCGTGTTCTCGGCGCGCCGCCTTCCGCCGCCTTCCGGGTGATCTTCCTGCCCCTGAGCATGAACGGCGTCATCTCCTCGGCGGTGCTGATCTTCATCCTGTCTCTCGGCTTCTACGTGACGCCGGCCCTGGTTGGCGGTCCGAGGGATATCATGATCTCGAACGTCATAGCCACGCAGATCAACCAAACCCTCGATTGGGGGCTTGGCGCTGCGCTGGGCATCGTGCTTCTTGCCGCGGGATTGATGGTAGCCGGATTGACATACATGGTCCTCGGCAGGTTCGCCGCCACGGCCAATGACGGGGGTATCCGCTCATGAAAGGTACGTTATGGGATTCCCTCGGCCGCTCGTTACTGCCTTTGTACTTCGTATTTGTCGTCGCCTATCTGGTCATTCCCCTGCTGATTGTCGTACCATTGTCATTCAGCGATACGACGTATCTCGTCTTTCCTCCGAGAGGCTTCTCCTGGCGCTGGTACTCTGAGATTTTCCTGAATCCGGGGTGGCTGAAAGCCTTTCAGACGAGCCTGCTGCTCGGCGTTATTACAGCGGTCGGCGCAACGGGACTCGGGACACTGGCGGCCATGGCGATTGTCCGCTTCCATCGAAAGACAAGTTTCACTATCGGCGCAGCGTTTCTCGTGCCTCAGATCGTGCCTGCGGTGATTACTGCCTTGGGAGCGTTCCTGCTTCTCAATGCACTCGGTCTTTTGGGAACGTTCACAGGCCTTGTCATCATGCATGTAATGATGGCGCTACCGCTCGTCGTCGTGACGATGACGGCTGCGCTGCGCCAGCTCGGAGAGGGATTGAGCCTCGCGGCCCGAGTGCTCGGTGCAACGCCACTTAAGGCCTTTATTCATGTCACTTTCCCTGCGGTTGCTCCTTCACTCGCGATCAGCGCGATCTTCGCGTTCTTTATATCGTTCGATGAGCTTATCATCACCCTGTTTATCAGTGGAAGCCACGTGACCATGCCAGTTCGCATCTGGGCCGACGTCAAACAGGAGCTCACTCCGGTAGTGCCGGCGGCTGCCACATTGCTGACGTTGCTCGTCGCTGTATTGGTAGTTCCAATCGAACTGTATCGGCAGAGAGCGAGTATTAAGGATAGAGTTAAATTGCAGATGTGATGCCTCTAACAAGAATGAGCGGAGGTTAATCCTTCGTGAGCCTAAGGAATCTAGCTATTAGCTTTTGGATTTTAATGCCACGATGATTCATGTTCGCTTGGAGGACTAGCAGCCGATTTAGGAGGCCGACTGCTTATCGCAAGCAGTTCCAGCCTCGGGCCAAAAGGTTGCGGCTCCCCGAGGATCACATCACCGCACGATCTTTAGGAGACAGAGATGGACCGATTGGAAAGGAGCTTGACGGGATCACTGCCAGATTACGAAGGCTGTTTCCGCGCGGCGCTCCACCAGCTTCGTTCCGAGCACCTCTACCGCGTCTTTGCCGATATCGAGCGGCTAGCCGGGCGTTACCCCCAGGCGATCTGGCACTCCCCGGACGGTCCGCGCCCCATCACGGTCTGGTGCTCCAACGATTATCTCGGCATGGGCCAGAACCGGGACGTGACCCGCGCCATGGTGGAAACGGCCTGGCGCCTCGGCACCGGGGCCGGCGGCACGCGCAACATCTCGGGCAACAGCCACCCCATCGTCGAGCTGGAAGCGGAGCTTGCCGACCTGCACGGCAAGGAGGCGGCCCTGGTCTTCACCTCGGGCTATGTGTCGAACCAGACCGGCATCGCGACGCTCGCCCGGCTGATCCCGAACTGCCTGATCCTGTCGGACGCGCTCAACCACAATTCCATGATCGAGGGCGTGCGCCAGTCCGGCTGCGACAAGGCGGTGTTCCGCCACAACGATCTCGATCACCTGGAGGAGCTGCTCCAGGCGGCCGGCGATCGGCCCAAGCTGATCGTGTTCGAGAGCGTCTATTCCATGGACGGCGACATCTCTCCGATCCATGCCATCTGCGATCTGGCCGAGCGCTACGGTGCCATGACCTATATCGACGAGGTTCACGCCGTGGGCATGTACGGCCCCCGCGGTGGCGGCATTGCCGAGCGCGAGGGCGCCATGCACCGGATCGACGTGATCGAGGGCACGATGGCCAAGGCCTTCGGCGTCATGGGCGGGTATCTCACCGGCACCAAGGCCGTGATGGACGCCATCCGCAGCTTTGCCCCGGGCTTCATCTTCAGCACCGCCCTGCCTCCGGCCGTGGCCGCGGCTGCCATGGCGTCGATCCGGCATCTCAAGTCCTCCTCCACCGAGCGCCAGCAGCAGCAGCGCCAGGCCGCCCGCACCAAGGCGATCTTAAGCAGCGCCGGCCTGCCCGTCCTCGATACGCCGACGCATATCGTTCCGGTGATGGTCGGCGATGCGGAAGCCTGCAAGGCAGCCTCCGACCGGCTGCTGGAGAAGCACGGCATCTACATCCAGCCGATCAACTATCCCACCGTGCCCCGCGGCACGGAGCGGCTGCGCATCACCCCCGGGCCCTCCCACACCAACGCCCATATCGACGCCCTGGCTGCCGCCCTGGTCGAGGTCTGGACCGCGCTCAGGCTCCCCCTGGAGCCAAAAGTCCAGGCGGCTGCTGGATTCTGACCGCCAACAGCAATTCCGGTTCTATCGCAAACCCGACGTAGGCGCGAGAAACAGTGAGTCTGTCTTGCTGCGCTCATGCTGTGAGCAGGCGAAACGGTTCTGTCGCAAATCCGAGTGAGGGTAAGAAAGAAGCAGATACTTTGAACCGCGCTCAGGCGGCCAGGATCTCAAACTGCTCTGCGAGCGAGGGATGCAGATTGCAGGCATACTTCGCCTGCTGTTTGCGCATCATGTGGATCATCTCGATGCCTCCCAGAATCGTACGCGCGCTGTCAATGGTCTGAAACCCGAGCATCGGCCGCACGCGCCTCTTGATGGCACGATGATCCTGTTCGATCCGGTTATTCAAGTAAGCACTTTGCCGGATGCGAATGGGCTTCAGGTCACGCCGTGTTCTATCCTGAAGGCGATCGGCAGTATCGCAGGAGAGGATCGCTTCACGATTGGTCTGGCTGCCGTCGATCACAACCCGCTCAGGCCGGCCATGGCGCTTGAGTGCCTTGCGCAGAAACCTCTTGGCAGCAATGAGGTCTCGTCGTTCGCTGAACCAGAACTCGACCGTGTCGCCATTGCTGTCGATGGCGCGGTAAAGATACATCCATCGACCCCGGACCTTGATGTAAGTTTCATCCAGGTGCCATTTCCGGCTGACGCTTCTTTTGCGAACATCGAAGCGCTTGAGCAGTTCGGGCGAGTAGCGAATAACCCACCTGTGGACGGTCGCATGGTCGACGGAGATGCCGCGCTCGGCCATCATCTCCTCCAGGTTCCGCAGGCTCAGATTGTAAGCCAAATACCAGCGAACGCAGAGCAGGATCACCGATCGATCAAAATGCCTGCCCTTGAACACCGCGTCCTCCACTACTGTGACCAAGGTCTCAGTAGCTGAAACTCTGAAACAAAAAGTTTGCGACGGATCCCGGATTTCTTCGTCTGACCGAGGTCGTGTGGAAACGTGATTTTGAGCGACGTGCGCTGACGGTTGTTTGGGCGTGATCCGCGGCGGCAAGAGGGCTCAGGCTGCCAGAGCCTTCAGCACAGGCCCGACACCCAGGATGTTGATCATCCGCTTCAGATTGTAGGCCAGCACGTGCAGGCTCATCTCGGTTCTGACCTTCTCCAGGCTCTTCATCAGGAAGTGCGTGCTGCCCATCCAGGCCTTGATGGTCCCGAACGGATGCTCCACCGTCTGCCGGCGAATGAGCATGGCCTCGGGCATCCGCTCGAGCCGATCCTGCATCCGGTCGAGCACGTCCTCATGCTCCCAGCGCTTCACCCGCTTGTGGTTGTCCGGCGTGCAGCGGGACTTGAGGGCACAGGTCGAACACGCGGTCAGGTTGCGGTAGTGGTCAATATTGTCCCTGCGATCTGAACGCACCTTGCCCTTCGTCAAGTGCTGGCCCGCCGGGCAGGTGTAGCGGTCATGCTCGGCGTCGTAGATGAAGTCCTGTCCCGTGAAGAGGCCTCGTTTGCTGTTGCCGGAGGTCTGGGTCTTGGGAACGTAAGGCAGAACACCACTGCCCTCACAGGCCAGCACCTCGTCACCGTTGTAGTAGCCGCGATCCGCCAGCACAGTGAGTTCATCACAGGTCATGACATCCCGGGCTTGCTGCCCCATCGCCAGCAGTTGGGTGCGGTCGTTGCCGACATTGGTCACCTCGTGCGCCACGATGAGGTGATGCTCGGCCTCCACCGCCATCTGCACGTTGTAACCCACGACCCCGGTGCCTTTGCCGCTGGTGGCCATTGATCGGGCATCCGGATCGGTGAGGGAGATCTGCTGGTCGGGTGCGGCCTCGACCTGCTGCTCCATCTCCTTGAGAGCTTGCATCTGCCGGCGCAGGCCCGCGATCTTCTGCTTGAGGCGGGTTGTCCTGGCCTCGGTCTCCGCGCCACCCTGCCGGTCGGCGTGATCCAGCGCGGCCAGGTAGCGGGCGATGCCGGCCTCGACCTGCTCGATGCGCTTGGCCACCTTGGCCACGGTGAAGTTCTTGTCGCGGTTCTTGACGGCCTTGAACTTGGAGCCATCAAGGGCAACGACTGCGCGGGTGAACAGGTTGAGCTTGCGGCACAGCATGATGAACTGCGCACACGCTGCGCGGATGGCTGGTCCATTGTCGCGGCGAAAGTCGGCAATGGTCTTGAAGTCCGGCATCAGCCGGCCGGTCAGCCAGATCAGTTCGAGATTGCGCTGGGTCTCGCGTTCCAGGCGGCGGCTGGACGGGACGCGGTTGAGGTAGCCGTAGATGTAGATCTTGAGCAGGGTGGCGGGATGGTACGACGGCCGGCCTGTTGCCTCCGGGACCACGCCGGCAAAGCCGAGAGCTGCCAGGTCCAGTTCGTCCACGAAGGCCTCGACGATGCGCACGGGATTGTCGGGCGCCACATAGTCGTCCAGGCACTCAGGAAGCAGGGTGGCCTGCCGGCGGTCTTCCCCTTCAACGAAACGCTTCATCCCGCCCTCCGCTGATCAACATCAGCTTAGCAGATTAACGCGTTTCCACACAGGCTGGACCCGGAGCTGACTTTGGCCGATCCCATCTCAATTGGCTGGCGCACAGAACACTCCACGCAGCGGAGTTGGAGCAAGCGGCTTCTAAAGTGTTCTTCAGTATTCGAGCTCACTCTGGGGTGGGGCAGAGCAGCCCTATAGACTGGCTCGTTACTGATTCACTGCGCCAACCGTCGACGGAAGATTCCGAATACGGTTTAATGATACCCTATCCGGTTCCATCAATGCGCTGACCGGAAATCGCAGTCATCTGGGATGGATCATTTCGCGGACGGAACTGGGCAGCTCAAATCACCTTCCTTGCACTTCAGATAATTCTCAAAGTCTTTGACGCGGGATTGAGTCATCCCGTCCATGCACATCGAGACGAGCATTGGGGTGAGAGTTCCTCCGGCGGACGCAGAAGTCTGAAAACTGCACTCCGCGTCGCGAAACTTGACCCAGACCTGTTGGGCTTGAACGAGAAGCTTCTTGGTATCGGCATCGTCCTTCAGGCGCGCCTCGATCTGCCGGTAAAGCTCGTTGAGCTTCTTGTCAGATTGTTTGAAAGCCGCATCGGCGCAAGCATTCATGGTCACCTGATCCACGGCATTGGCGCACTTGTCCGCAGCCAAGGCGAGAGCTGGCATGGCTAATATCGTGGCAACAGTCAGCATCGCAGTTTTCATCGGCTGTCCCCATGAAGTGGTCCGGGATCTATCTGCTAGATTGCACCCCAGTCGGTTCCGTAAAGGCCATGCTGCGAATTATGCGATCCTACCCATCAGGGTTTTCTGAACCCAGGCTCCGGCCTCCTCGGGCGTTTTGAACACGGGTGGAGCGATACGGACATCGCAATGGCCGAAACCCGCCTCCAGGTGCCACAGCCCCTTGTGCTCAGGGCCATGGTACTCGCCGTCGAGGCGGACGATCACGGCAGGTAGCTGGCCGTCTGCGAGGACAAGGCTGCCGTCGCTGTCGTAGCCGTCAATAAGAAGTACGCGCATGGTCTGGAACGAGATGTCGAGGGCCATGGCGGGAGCAGGTTCGAGCGCCCCGGGCACTCCGGACCGAGGTGACCAGCAGGGTGGCCTGGGCGGTTTCCTCAGCAACCTGGGCAGTGGCGGTGCTCCGGGTCAGGATGATCAGCAGGCGGGCCTTGGGGGCTTCTCGGAAGCCTTGGCGGCGGCGGGCTCGGCGAACTGATGGAGAGCTTCAGGCAGCAAGGCCAAGACGATGTGGCGCAGTCCTGGGTGGGCACGGGACCGAACAAGCCCATCGCCCCCGATCAACTCGAGCAGGCTATCGGTCCCGAGGTGCTCGCGACCTTGACCCAGCAGACCGGGCTATCGCGCGAGGAACTCCTGTCGCGGCTCACGACCACCCTGCCCGAAGTCGTAGACAAGTCCACTCCGGACGGGCGCCTTCCCGACACGACGGACGTGCCGCGTACCTGACACAACCTGGAGAAACCGCATGCGCCTGCCGTCCGTGCTGTTGATGTGCGTTGCGGTGTCCGTATGCGTCTCGTCAGGCAAGCAGCAGGCCACGCCCATGCCGCCCGCGAACCTGGGGTCGAAGCAAGCGACGCCGTCAGCGTCCACGGCGCCGGCATCCGCACCCACGTACACGAGACGCGTGACCTACAGCGACGGCAGGTACATCCTGCCCGACGGCTCGAACGTGGCTGCCGACCGGGTGGCGGGTTTAAGCTGGCAAACGGGGTGGTCGTGCCGCCTGACGGTACGGGCGGGATCATCCTCCCCAACGGGGCACGGTGCGCCTCCGACGGCAACCGCGGCTATCTCTGTCCCTGACCGATCCTTGCGGCTCGGCAATCCGAAGAACCGCCTTCCGGCGGTCCGCTCGACGCTAAAGATCGATCCGGATGGGGAGCTTCATCTGCTGTCTTGGAAGTTGCGACCGTCTGGCGGGTCATGAACGGTCGGCGGGCACCTCCCTCCTTGCAATCCCGGCGATGGATTATGCATTGCAGGACATGGAGCCACCCCATGAACAAGATCCTCACCGAAAGCTTGGCCGCCATGGCCCCAATGGAATGGCCTTCCGGCACCGACGAGATCGAACAGCGTGACGCGACTGATCTCTTCTGGCCCTCGTTGGCCCGTCTTGTGGTCTGGTTCTGAGACCTGCTTAAACGGCTCTACAGGAGCCCGGCGCCGGGCAATGGCCTCGACGTGCTCTCGTGTTCGCGCCTTTTGGGCTTGCGCAGGCAGCGGCAGACCGTCAACGCGGCCTGGCACCTGATCTTCATTCTGAGGCATCTGGTTTGCCTCCTTCTCACACGTCGAGCCTACGGACCTTTCCGCGAGAGATTGCTCGCTAAGTCACAACAGCGATCCAGACTTCTACTCCAAGAGGAACTAGGGTTCAGGAGCTAACGCGTCCTGATCGCGCTAAACGTCCAGTTACCCGATCTGCGTGCTCGCCGCTCTGATCTGAATTAAGCGTGGCCGCAGTTTTATGCGTCAGTCGAGACTCCACCGCTCCAAATTCTAATCTGGATCATAGACGCGCTCCCAATACCGCAGGACGGTTGTGGCATGACCCCGGGGAGGCCTCATGCCACGTTACTTCTTTCACCATCGCATCGGCGACAGGATGATGTGGGACCCCGTCGGGCTCGATCTGCCAGACCTGAAGTTGGCTCCGGACCCGGACCGGGCCGCGGCGGTGTGGATGAACATCATCGAAGGCCGGATCGAGCCAAATCAGATCCTGGTGGTCACCGATGCCGTCGGGCAGGTGCTGTTCGTCACGGCCCGATGATGTCCGGAACGCAGGCTGGTCTTTGCCTGGGTGGCGCCGCTCGCATTCGGATCCTTGTGATCCCATATGGAAGTCATCGGTGGCCAGGAGTTCGGGCTGTTGCCGACTGAGAGATGTGACGTGCTCCCACCTGTGAGGCTGAGGAGCACTCCATGCCCCGCTACTTCTTCCATGTGAACGATGGATCCTCGGTCCGCGACAGCGAGGGCACGGAACTGCCTGACATCTACGCAGCCCAGGATCAGGCAATCCGCACCAGCGGTGAGATCCTGCGCGACATGGGCGCCGAGTTCTGGAACGGCACCGAATGGAAGCTCAAAGTCACTGACGAGAGCGACCAGGTCCTGTTCGTGCTCCGCTTCTCGGCCGAGGAGAGACTCAATCCTGGAAACCCCTAGAGGCTTTGTTCCCGGAGGCCGTCCTGCTCGGCCAGATGCAGGTAATTCGAATTGAAACCGCTGAGGGACATCAGGCGCTCCACATCAAGAATGACAAGGTTTTTGCCTCTCAAGATAATCAGTCCACTCGCCCGCAACCGCTGAAGGATTCGGTTTACGTGCACCCCTGTCAGGCTCACGGTGTCGGCGAGCTCGGCCTGGGTGATCGGGAGTTCATATTGGTTGCCGTTCGTCAGCCCGACCGTTTGCAGGCGCAGCAGCAATTCGCACAGAAGATGGCCAACGCGCTGCTCGGATCGGCGGGCCCCAATGTTCACCAGCCACTCGCGTAAGGTCGCCTCATCGACCAGCGCCGCCCACCAGAATGCCCGCGCAATGGCGGGTCTCTCCATCAGTTCCAGAATGCGAGCCCGGGAGATCTTTACCACCGTGCAGGCGGACAGGGTGGCGATGGTATGGTCCATGGTCTTCAGAATGAACACATGCAGGTCGCAGAAGTCGCCTGGCACCAGGTAGGCCATGATCTGGCGCCGGCCGGTCGGGAGAACCTTGTAGCGGCAGGCGAAGCCCTCCAGGATCAGGTTGACGTCGCTTGGCGTGTCGCCCTCCCGGATCAGATCCGTCCGTGGGCCAACCGCCCGGGCGGAGCGGATGACATCATCCAGGAGGAGCCGGTCGGCATCCGGCAGAGGCCCGAAGGCCTCCAGCTTGCGGGTAAGCAGATTAGCCATGGGACGGCCTCCTGAACCCTGTCACCCTTAAAGTAGCGGAAGTGCCTGACCGGCCAAGAGGCCCATGCCCAATAGACGCGTTGCCTCAAATTACATCTGGCCTCGCCTCCTTGTGACACTGCCCTGAGCAGTGCCCTTTGTTCCATGCTCACTGTGCAGTGCAGCCTGCGGCCGAGCCTATGCTGCAATGCAGCAACTGCTGGCTATCTCACACGTTCACAGTGCTCCTGTCGGGCTTGTTCATCCGATCGGCCGTGCCGCACCACCGATCAACATAACTATAACCCGCGGCACTATGGAGGCAGACATGACCCTTCTCAATCCCATCACAGAGCCGCTTCCGCTAGCACAGACAGGCATTCTGCCGCCGGCCCGGTCTTCCCGACCCAAGACAGTGGGAACAAGGCCAAGGCGGATCTCGCTTGCGCTCCAAGGCGGGGGTGCCTTCGGCGCCTTCACGTGGGGCGTTCTCGACCAGTTTCTGGAGGAGGGCGTATCCTTCGATGTGGTGAGTGGCGCCAGTGCGGGCGCCATGAACGCCGTGCTGCTCGCCTCCGGGTTGGCGCAGGGTGGTGCAGCGGAAGCGCGCGCCACGCTGGAGCGGTTCTGGCGCAAAGTCAGCGAGGTGGGCAGTCAGAGCCGCTTTCTCACGTCAAATCCCATTCTGACGCGGGTGACGTCGCACCTGTCGCCCTACCAGTTCAATCCCTTCGATCTGAGCCCCTTGCGGGACATCCTCGCGAGCGAGGTCGACATCGAGGCCGTGTGCCGGCGAGCGCCTGTGCGGCTGCTGCTTGGAGCGACACGGGTCCGGGACGGGGCGCTGCGGCTCTTCCGCAACAAGGAGCTGACCTATGATGTTGTCCTCGCCTCAGCCTGCCTGCCGCAACTGCATCAGGCCGTGTTGATCGATGGCGAGCCGCATTGGGACGGCGGCTACGCGGCCAATCCTCCGCTGATGCCGCTGGTGACCGCCACACGGGCATCGGACTTGGTGGTCGTGCAGATCATTCCCACGAACGATGCTGATTTACCGACAACCTCAGGGGCCATCGATAAGCGGGTGAACCAGATCACCTTCAGCAACTCACTCCAGAGAGATTTGGAGGCCTTGTCGATGATGGCTCAGCTTTGCCGGGAAGGCGACATGCAGGGCTCGAGTCTCGGACGTAAGCTGCAACGCCCTAAGCTGCACCACCTGATTGCTGAGGATCATGTTGATGGCTTGAGTGGGCTCAGCTTCATGAACACGGACTGGGGGCATCTTCAGCATCTGCGGGATCAAGGCCGATCGGCGGCGGAGGCCTGGCTTGCGCGGCAAGCGAAACATTAGCCACGCCAGATAGTCTCGCTCCAAGCGATAAGGCCCTGTCGGTTCCGTAAGGAAGCCGCTCGGGGGAACATTGACGCTTGCCCTGGCGTTGCTCAGTATCTCGCCGGAAAAGGAGAGCCGGATTAATACCCTGCACAACGACATAGCCATCGCCGCGTGTATCGACGGGGATGGATTGAAACGAACCCTGGTTTGCTTTGAACGGCACCAGGGTTTTCTCTTGGATGCGGGATCAAGAAGAAGTTTGCCACTCAGCTTGAGGAGCACCATCAGCGGGACCGGGAGCCGTATGTGCAGCGGCTGGTTGATCTCCATTGCTCGATGGTCAGGCGCATGACCTTAGAGGATATCTGCTCTAATCCGTGAGGTTCCCAGCGACCAGTTCACGCGGCTTATCGATCTCATGAGTACTGCTACATTCTGGAGATCGTAGCTTCGACCTTGCTCGACACTCGGGTGACGCGAGTTGGAGACCTCCGGGAATTGAGCGGCCTGTCTATTGCATGTCTGGCCATGAATGCCTTGATGCGCGGGGCGATCTCCGCTCGATAGCGTGAGCCGTTAAACACACCATAGTGCCCAACTCTGGCTTGCAGATGGTGCTCCTTTTTCGTGGGCGACAAGCTTGGCGTCAGGTCGAGCGCCGCCGCCGTCTGGCCGCGCCCGGTGATATCATCCTTCTCGCCTTCAATGGTCATGAGAGCACAGCGGCGGATCGCCTTCAGGTCCACGGGTCTGCCCCGGTGCCGCATCAGCCCTCTGGGCAGCAGATGGTCGATGAACACCGTCTCCAGCGTCTGGAGGTAATACTCGGCAGACAGGTCCATGACAGCAAGGTATTCGTCGTAGAATTCCCGGTGCTTTTCCGCCGAGTCGCCATCTCCCTCGACCAGATGATTGAACATCTCCCAGTGAGCTGAGACGTGGCGATCCGGGTTCATGGCCATGAACCCGCACAACTGCATGAACCCTGGATAGACCAGCCGCCCCCGGCCCCGGAACCGGTCTGGCACCGGGTGGATGCAGTGACGCTTGAACCAATGGATGTCTCGTGTCTGGGCGAAGCTGTTGACTGCGGTCGGCGCATGGCGGGTATCGATGGGTCCACCCAGGAGCGCGACTGAACGGGGCACCTGTGGATGTTCTTCAGCCTCCATGTGGGCAATCGCCGCCAGCACCGGAACGGCGGGTTGGCACACTGCCATCACGTGCAGGTCTGGCCCCAGCACGTTGAACATGCTTATGCAGTAGTCCACATAATCCGAGAGATCGAACTGGCCCTCGGACAGAGGCACCTGCTTGGCATCGCTCCAGTCGGTGATGAAGACCTGATGGCTGTCGAGGAACGCCGCCACCGTGCCGCGCAGCAGCGTGGCATAATGACCGGACATCGGAGCAACGATCAAAACCTTGGGCTTGTTCGACGGTGGTCCGAAGGCGATCAGCCGACAGAAGGGCCGCTGCCACACAACCCGTTCCGAAGCAGCGAGGTTGAACGCGGGTTTAGGATAGGAGCGAGTGCTCCGCTCGAATATCTCACAAGAAGCCACCAGAGCGCGACCGTGCGGAGTATAGGTGAGCGGACTGAAGGGGCTCTCACAAACCAATCGCGTCATGTCTGCCGCGAGTCGGGCAGGAGATAGCATAAACTGTGACGCTTCATGCAACAGGTACAACATGCGACCGAGCCTCGTAGTCCGTTTGCGCCCCACAGTGCTTGAGTCGTTGGTTCCCGCTCAGCACTGGTGTGATGGCGCTGCGGTTCGGCTCAATCCGCAGTGAGTCTGGAACAGCGATGCTAAGCATCGGATGAATTAGATACTCTCAAAAAAAGGCGGGAAGCCGTAGCTTCCCGCCAGTCGGGAGGAACCAAACCATGAGGATCATATCCACAAAGTCCGAGTTAAACCTCTCTCAAACAAGTTTGTTCCAAAGATGACTGGAACAAGACAGGATTGTTCAAGTATTCATAACCTATGATAATCTTTGTGTTGCATACAACAGGATAATTCTAACCTAGGTTAAATTTGTTTGTTCGTTGCCAACGACGCCAGCTTCGATCAGAAATTCTGGTGAGGCCCTGATGGATAGTGATTCTGCACACCTAACGGTACGGTTGAAACAAATTCCGCTGCGGCCCGCTGAGGACCTTCGAGCACCCCTCGCAGGTGCTTCTTTTTACTTTTGGTCTGACCTCCTCCAGCGGATTTGCGTCAAGGTCAGACACCCATTTGCTTCTTTCAAGCTTAGGGAGAGTAGTATGAATAATGATCAGGTTTAGGATTAAAGGCTGAATGAGTATGATCGCAGGTCCAACGAACAGACCTCCTGCCGTATATTTAACCACTCGCCCTTTATTAACCTGTGTTAAACTTTGCCGGACCGCCTCAACAATGGGGGAGCAGCGATGTCTGGGCGAACGATCTCTTCGGTCTCCAAGCCAGAACTCGGGTTTAAGCAAAATTCAAATGGTGCTGAACCAGAAGTCACAACATTCCTAATCAGTGACAACGCCCTGCTGCTCCTGGGACTTCAGCAGGTCCTACAGGAAACGCCACTCGTCATTGCCAGGGCGGCTTCTTCTCCAGGGCCAGATTGGCTCCAACAATTAGCGTCACAGCCTACCCTGGTCCTCATCGATGCCAATCAGAACGCCGGTCGCGCGCTTGAGGCCATCAGGCAGGCAAGAGAGCAGTCTCCGGAAGCCCGCATTGTGGTTCTGGCCGATCACTTCGATCTGAGCTTCGTGCGGTTGGGGCACGAGGCAGGTGTGGATGGCTTCTGTCCAGCAGCCAGTGCGCCTGACTAAATCAACAGAATCGACCAAAAGGGGACATTCCGCTTCAGGATGCCTTGACGTTTGTCCCCCAGCGGCTGTGCAGGAAGCGCTCCCAAGGCGAGAACAGGAGCCGATCCGCGAGAAGGCCAATCAGCACGATCACAATCATGACGCCGATGACCTGATCCATGGCGTTGAGCTCGCGCCCATAGTGCAGTAGGTGTCCGAGCCCGAAGCCCGTCAGGATGGTCACGTAGATCTCCGCTGCCATCAAGGAGCGCCAGGCGAAGGCCCAGCCCTGCTTCATCCCGGTTACCAGAAACGGCAGCGAGGCGGGCAGGATAACGCGCGTCCACTTGTGCATACCCTCCGATCCCATGGTTCGGGCCGCACGGGCATAGATCGGAGGGATCGAGCGAGCACCGTAATCGGTTGCAATGATGACGGACCATACCGTCCCCATGATGACAACAAACAACATTGCGCTTTCCGTCTGCCCGAACCAGACAAGAGCCAGCGGAACCCAGCATACGCTCGGCAACGTCTGAAGCCCGAGCGCCATGGCTCCTACCGTGTCCTCAAGCGTCTGGGACATACTGGTGAGGAGGCCGAGGGGGAGACCGATAAGAACACCAGCCACATAGCCGATGAGGAGCCTCTTGAGCGTGACCCAGGCCGATTCTAAGAGCGTTCCGTCGAGGAGCGCCGCCCACAGGTACTCCGCGACATAGAGGGGCGATGGCAGGAGAACCGCCGACCAGCGCCCGCTGCGCACGGCGAGCTCCCAAAGGCCGATCAATGCCACGAAGAATGCGAGAGCGACTGCAACCCGTTTCATTCCGAAACCGCTTCCTTCAGCGTATTCTTGAGGGCCGCCGCGATCCGCGAGGTGTAGTCCCCGAGGTCCGGGCTGTTGATGTCCCGCGGGCGCGGCAGCGCAATGTCGAAGATGCTGGCAATGCGGCCAGGCGAGGGCGACATCAGCACGACCCGGTCGCCGAGGCATACGGCCTCGCGCACATTGTGGGTCACGAAGACGATAGTCTTCCGGCTTTCCATCCAGATGTGCTGGATATCGTCATAAAGTTGGTCGCGAGTAAGCGCGTCGAGCGAAGCGAAGGGCTCATCCATCAAAAGGACCTGCGGGTCTGGAGCGAGCGCCCGCGCCAGGGCTACGCGCTGCTTCATGCCTCCGGAAAGCTCGTGCACGTGGGCATGCTTGAACTTCTCAAGCCCAACGAGCCTTAGGAAGTGCTCGGCAATCTCCTTTCGCTCCCGCTGGCTGAGATCGTCTCGCAGCTTCAGCCCGAACATCACGTTGCCGAAAGCGTCGAGCCAGGGGAAGAGAGCCGATTCCTGGAACATCACGAGGCGCTGGCGCCCGGGACCCTGGACCAGCCTTCCATCCGCCAACACCCGGCCCGAGTCCGCCACCGTCAGACCGGCCATGATGTCCAGGAGGGTTGACTTGCCGCAGCCGCTTGGCCCGATCAGACAAACGAACTCGCCCTCTGCCACGGTCAGTGAGACGCCATCGAGAGCCTGCACAATGGCACGTTGCGAGGTGAAGCGTTTCGATACGTTTTCGACGACCAGCTTGGCCAGTGCGCCCTCACGTGGGATTGGAGGCGACTGCATCAAGGGCTTTCGACGAGGCGTGAGAGGTCCGGCGCGCCGCGCATGAACCCGACCTGCTGGGCGCTCGTCATGAAGGATTTGAAAGCATCGAGCGTCACTTCCGGCGTGATGATCATCCGAGTCCAGGCTCGGGCGACCAGTTCCGGCGCCATGTCGACCCGAAAGGATGCCTGGAGCTCGTCACGGGCAAGGCGCTGAGCCTCCTCCGGGTTTTGCAGGATCCACTCGGTGAGCTCGCGATGCGCGCTCACGAAGCGCTGGGTGAGGTCGCGGTTCTTGGACAGAAAGGCAGCGCTTGAGACCAGCACTGTCGTGATGGCATTCTTCTCCTCGACCAAGATCTGACCGCCCGCCTCCGACTCAAGCCGCGAGACCCAGGGCTCCACCGTCCAGACTGCATCGAGTTGCTTGCTCTGAAACAAGGAGAGTTGGTCCGGATTGCTGGTCGGAAGCACCTGGGCGTCGCCTCCCGTCTGTGTAATCCTCAAGCCGCCGGCAACGAGCCAGGCTCGGGCGGCGACGTCCTGAGTATTGCCGAATTGCGGCGTGGCGATGCGCTTGCCGCGGAAATCTGCTGGCTTCGCGAGGCCTGAATTCGGCTGCACGATCAGGGCCGAGCCGCCGTTCACCGCGCCGGCGACCACCCGGATCTCGTCCCCGCGGGAGCGGGCATAAGCATTCAGCGCCGGATTTGGGCCCACATAGGTCACATCAAGCGAGTTGGCGAAAATCGCCTCCATGGCGCTTGGACCTGCGTTATAGGTGTACCATTCAACCTTCACGCCTGGCCCAAGGCGCTCTGAGAACCAGTTTCGCCCCTGACGTTCAAAGGCGCGAGCCACCAGAGCTTGAACATGGGTGATATTGGGAAAATGCCCGACCCGCACAGTCGTGCTCTGTGCCATGGCGCGGGGGTATGCCAGCACAAGCGAAAAGGCCAGCAGCAGAAGGAACCGAAATCCATAGGGCATCGGACTAGCTCCCGTGGGACGAAAGGAGGCTAGAGGCCTGTTGGCCAACGTCAATGGCCGGCCTTGGATGGATCTCTTACGCTCATCAGCTGCGCTTTTCCTCCGAGTAGCTTGTTCTCCTTTGTGCATCCATGCAAGACAAGACTTCTTCCGGATCCGTGCTTTTTGAAATAGAATTCTATTGATTTGCTCGGGCGGCAACGACACGCTAAGGCGTTCAGTCAGCAGGATACAATGCCTGAGATCGTTGCCGTTGTCGGGAGTCCGACACCCCATTCCCGCACGCGGAATCTTGTCACAGATATTTTAGCGCGAATTGCCGGCGTAACCGGTGCTGCGGCGCGGTTGGTTGATATCGCCGAGCTTGTGCCGAGTCTGATGGTGAGAAGCCGCGAGGAGACCTCGCCCGTCCTTGAGGAAGCACTGCGGGCCGTAGAGCGGGCACACCTCCTCCTCATCGGAACACCCGTCTACAAAGGGTCTTACACAGGCCTCTTCAAACATTTTATCGATCTGGTCGACTACAGATCACTTGCGGGCGTACCTGTGGGGCTCCTTGCAATGGGTGGGTCCGACCGGCACGCGCTCGTGATTGATCACCAACTCCGACCGCTTTTCGGGTTCTTCAATGCACAGATGTTGCCGACAGGCGTCTTTGTATCTGAGCGGTCATATGCGGATGGTTTCATCGACGATCCTGTGCTTCAGAACAGAATCTCGGTATTTGTGCGCGAGAGTGTTGATGCTGTAAAAATTCGTTTGGTGATCCGTGATCTGCGGGCGGCATGATCTTGGGCTACCGAGCAGGTGCAGTCAGAGAATAGGCGGTTGTAAATTTGACCCGCTGCATGGCGAAGCGTGAAGTCACGTTCTTGAGCGGGATTGCAGTGATGAGGCGTTTGTAGAAGGCGTCATAGGCGTTCATGTCAGGCACGACCACGCGCAGCATGTAGTCTACATCTCCCGGGTGTTGTCATGTCTGGATGGCGCCCGTTTGGCAATGTGATTGTTGTTGACGTTTCGGCCTAGCGGGGCGGGTGCAG
>NZ_JACXAB010000028.1 GCF_014699075.1 Microvirga sp.
ATTTGTTTGAGCCGCGAGAATGTTGGAACTTCCTCAGGGCAGCCGGATATGCGTCCGTTTAACCGTCCGATGCTCTAATTCCGTGGACGGAGGGAGCCGAACCAGAGGGTGACGGTCTCCTGTTGGGACGCTTGTCCCAGGACTATCAGTCACCATTGAGGCTGTCGCATCCCGGGTTTGCGGCGGCTCAGGCGTTCTGGCTGTGTCTGAGGCCGTCGTCGGAATGCGAAACCGGATCGCACGAGGTCATCCGGGACGGAGCAGTGCTGCACTCCGGCGGTCCAAGCGGCACGACCCATGGGTCCGCATGGCTCCTCCGTCCCGGAATGCCAAGCCAATGTCCTCAAGTGTCAAGCGCCCTGAGGATCCTCGGCCTAAGGTTTGCGGGATTCGGGAGGCTCGCCCGGCCGCGTATCTAAGGACGGGCCTTCCACCGTAGGCCGGGCGCTCGACGGGTTCCGGGTTCGCCTCTGCGCTTGAGAACGTGAGACGAGGGAGGGATATATGTTCACAGTCCATGATGCTCTTCGTTCCGGCCTGGTTGCCCTCGTGGTGATGTTCGCGCCGGGGCTGGCGGCACCAGGGTGGGCCGCCACCGGAACGGTCTACGTCGAGATCGCCAAGGCGGGGTTCATCGTTGGCGTCGGCGGCGGCAGGGGCACGCTCGTTTTTCAGGGACGGCGGTATCCGTTGAGTGTTGGCGGCTTGAGCTTCGGCGCGACGATCGGGGTATCGAAGGCTGACTTGGTCGGGCGCGCCTACAACCTGCGCCGGGCCAACGACATTGCCGGCACCTACACGGCCGTTGGCATGGGAGCCGCCGCCGGCGGGGGCGTTTCGAGCATTCGTCTGCAGAATGCGAGAGGTGTGGTTCTCGAGCTGCGCGGCCGCACCATTGGGCTGGAGCTGAATGCCAATGTGAGCGGCATCGAGGTCGGTCTGCGGTGAGCCGCGGGCTGCCTCAGCGGCCTGATACCGCCTCCCTGACGTGGACCAGCCTGTTGAGTTTCTGTTGGTCTACACCGAGCTCTCCCGCCCATTCGCTCAGGGCGGAGTTGTAGAGCCGGGCGAGGAAGCGCGTCGGGTCGTCCGCGCCGCCCTTCAGTCTCACGAGTTCGCTCAGGGCCTGCCTCAGCATCGTACGGTCTACAGCCATGGCCTCACCTGTTCCCCCGGTTTCCGGAGCAAGCAAATCTGCGGTTTGGAGCCCATGCCGTCAAACGTTCAAAAGGCTTACAAGATGCCTCCGATCCACGCCTGGCTGGAGCAACCTGAAGCGCGACACCCTGGTGCCCATGGCGAAGGCTCCGCTACCGGTGAGGGGCCCCGCATGGCCTTTGGTCTCAAAATGCCAAGTGCTTGTCCCGGACGATCAAGCGCGCCTTCCGGAACGGATCACAATGTGGCTCAGTCCGGACAGCATGCCTCGATCCACCTGTGCACCTGTCGGAAAGCGGAGGATCATCATGAACAAGCTTCTCTTGGCTCTGAGCGCCCTCGCAGCGGGCGCTATTCTGATCCCAGATATTGCCGAAGCCCAACGCGGCGGGCGCGGCGGCGGCGCCCGCATTGGTGGGGGTGGCGGCTTCGGCGGCGGCGGCTTCCGGGGTGGGGGAGGTTTTCGCGGCGGTGATTTCGGGGGCGGCTCCCGGATGTACGTACCGCGCACCGGCATGGGCGGCTCCCGGGTCGGGATGGGCAGTAGCTTCCGTGGAAGTGCCGTTGCTGTCCGGCCGGGGCGAGGCGATCTTCGTCAGGCGGCGATAAACAACCCTGGCCGCTTCGACAACCGTAGGGATTGGCGCGGCCGATATCCGAACTATGGCGGGCGATATCCCTATTACGGACGCTACCCATACTACGGGAATTACTATGGCGGCTGGGGCTGGGGCGCCGCCGGCCTGGCAACGGGAGCGGTGATCGGAGCGGCGGCCACGTACCCGTATTATAATTATCCGTACTCTACGTACCAGACGCCAGTGGCATCGGCCGGTGGCTACTGCGTGACCTCGGTCCGAACCTGCGCTCTGACCAACTCGGCGCCCGTTGGGGTCGGATGCTCCTGTCGCGCCCAAGGCGGACGAGCCCGTGGCACCGTGCAGTGATTGACCCACGTCGATGGCTAGCAGCCGGGCCGGGTGATCCTTCGATTCGTCGGAGGCCGTCGATCACAACGTTTTCCTGGTGCCGGGATCCTCCGACGCCAGCCCCCATACGTAGTGTTCTAGGATAGCCACCTTGCCAGTTTGAGAACGATGGTCGTCCGAAGCGCTCAGAGCGGATCGAACCCACGTTGAGGTGCGGGCCTCAGGTAAGCCGTTCCGCTGATTCGGCTTGAACCGCGGGAATTTGCGAATTGCTGGCCTGGTCCGCTTCCGGATCGATTAGAGCAAATCCTGCAAGCGCCCCCAGAATGACCAAGCCTCCCGCAATCAGGAGGGCTGTACGCACTCCGTCCGCCGGGTGGGTGCCGACGTCAAGCAACAGCCCTGTGACCACCGGGGCAAGGGGGCCGGCCAGCGTTGTGATTGCGGTAGTGATGCCGAGGGCGGCCCCGCGTTGCTCGACCGGCGTGACCTCGGCGACCAGCACGGGCCCAAGCACGGATATGACACTGCAGAGGGAGAAGGCGACCACGGTGCACACGATGATCGCCAGGGATCCCTCGGATCGCGCCAACAGGATGACGATCAGACCTGCGGCGAGGGTGCTGGCGCACGCCACCGCCCCGCACGCCAGCCGGCTCGGGACGCCGCGCCGCTTCAGACCGTCCGAAAGAATCGAGACGCCGGGCAGGATCACGATCTGCCCGAGGGACACCAGCATCATGATCCAACCGACCTGAGCTGGCGTGTAGCCGAAGGCCTGGGTCAGGAACGCGGGCAGCCAGACGACCGCCAGCGTCAGCAGCCAGTAGGCGCAGAAGCCGACAACCTGGACGCCGACAACCGTCCGGCACCTGAACAGCCGGCGGTAGGACAGGCGCGCCATGGTCTCGCCGGAGCTGACGTGATCCGGGGTGACGGGATCCCCGCGGGCCATCAATAACCATGCGGCGCACCAGACCAGGCCGATGAATCCGAGGAAACCGAAGGCGGCATGCCAGGACCACGTGGCAATAATGGCGACGATCAGGGGCGCCGCGATCCCGTTGCCTGCCAAAGCGCCGATGGCGATGAGGCTGGTCGGGACGGCGCGGCGATCGTTCGGGAACCACTTATAGGCGGCATGCAGGGCAACCGGATACGCAGGCCCTTCGCTGAAGCCGAGGGTGACCCGGTTCACGACCAGGGCGACCACCGAGACTGACAGCAGCATCGGCAGCTGGCACAGGGACCAGATCAGCGCCAGCGCGGCCAGCACCCACTTGCTGGCGACGCGGTTCACCAGGAACCCGCCGATGACGCCTCCTACCGAGAAGAGGGTAAAGAAGCTCGTCGCGATGAGGCCAAACTGACTGTGAGTCAGGCCGAGATCCTGCATGATCGGAATGGCCGCGAGGCCGAGCACCGCTCGGTCGGCGAAATTAATGAGCATGAACGAAAACAACAGGCCCACGACAATCCAGGCATGGGTCCGATCTGCTGCTCCAGCCGCGAGCGTGGTCTGCGGATGCGCCTGCTCCATAGCCCCGCTTCTTCCTTGTCGGAGAATGAGAATTTGCCACAACAGCGCCATTGACGCTATGGCCGAGGCTCAGTCCCGGCCAAGGTCTATTTCTGCGGTCAGGTACCAGTCAGGGCAGAATAACACACCTGCTGCTCGATTAAGGATCCATCCTTACACTCAGGTCCCGCTTCCTCCTGTTGCCTCAGCAGAATCATAGGAATCGAGCCGCCGGTCCAGAAGCGCCAGTGGGTGGGGCAACAAAGTAATATTATATTCCTATCAAAGCTGGCGAGTTGTTAAGGGAAATTTAACATCACGCTCCGCCCGTGCGGTCAGGTGTTGGAATTTGGCCACAGTATGTCAAAGATCCGACATGCCCGCGGATGAAAGCGCGTCTATTCGCTTGATCACGAACTCGTGCTGGATAATGTGGCTCCAGCGACGGGGGCACCCCAGTCGTGATCCTGGTGGGTTCGACCGAGAAGGCGAGCCGCCGGGTACTAGGGGAAAAGGGACGTGTTTAGGGCTTCGATGAAGTCACCGAGGCACAAAAACCCGGCCCCCCAGGGTCTCGAAACTTTGGAGGTTTAACCATGAAGCTCGCTAAGAGCCTCTTCCTCGGATCGGTCGCGGGTCTCGCGGCTGTTGCCGGAGCTCAAGCTGCCGACCTTCCCGTGAAGAAGGCTGCTGCTGTTGAATACGTCCGCGTCTGCTCCACCTACGGCGCAGGCTTCTTCTACATCCCCGGCACGGAAACCTGCCTTCGTGTTGCTGGCCGCGTCCGCGCTGAGTACCAGTACCTCGAGCCGCAGTTCCGCGAGGACAACGCGATCGGCTTCCGCGCTCGTGGCCGCGTTCAGCTCGACGCCCGCACCGCCACCGCTTACGGCCTGCTCCGCACCTTCATCCGTATGGAGATGGACCGCAACACCGGCGTGTACAACTCGCAGGTTGGCGCTGGCGCGTCCGGCATCTCGCCGAATATCGCTCAGGCCTACATCCAGTTCGGTGGCCTGACCGCTGGTCGTACGACCTCGTTCTTCGCCAACGGCGACCTGCCGAACGGCAACATCACCACGCTCCGCTTCTACGATTATCCGGACGTGAACCTGCTGGCCTACACCTTCTCCTTCGGCAACGGCTTCTCGGCCACCCTGTCGCTGGAAGAAGGCGCCTTCGCCGGCAACCGCCTGGGCGGCTTCAATCCGGTCACCGGTGCTCCTCTCACGTCCACGGCTGGCCAGCGTTGGCCCGACCTCGTCGGTAACGTGAAGTACGCCGGCACCTGGGGTTCGGTCCAGCTCTCCGGTGCTCTGCACGAGTCCCGCGCCTCCGCGTTCGACCCCATCGACGCTGACTTCATCGACAGCGAGCTCGGCTGGGCCGTCGGCCTTCAGGCTGGCCTCAACCTTCCGGCTCTCGGCGCTGGCGATGCTCTCTGGTTCGCCGCTGCCTATGCTGACGGCGCTCTTAACTACCTCGGCTTCGGCCCAACCGTAACGGGCGTCGGCGCTTCCGGCTCGCTCCGTGGCTTCGCTGTTCCGGATGCCTTCATCGGCGCCGATGGCGACGTCGAGACAGCCAGCGGTTGGCAGGTTGCCGGTGGTCTGCGTCACTACTGGGCTCCGACCCTGCGTTCGAACATCCACGGTTCGTATGCTAGCGTCGACTTCGACAGCGATGCAGTCGGCGCTGCTTTCCTCCCCGACTTCGACGAGTGGCGCGTTGGCGTCAACACCTTCTGGTCGCCGGTCTCCGGCCTGGACATCGGTGTTGAGGTGCTCTACGCCAACATCGACGTTGATAGCGTTGACCTTGAGAACGAAGACCGCTGGGAAGCTCGCTTCCGCGTTCAGCGCGACTTCTAATCGGCTCGTCTGATTGGATAGGAAAACCCCGGTGGCAACACCGGGGTTTTTCTTTTGGCTATCTCCCTCATTGAGGGGAGATGTTAAATATCGAAACCAGGATGCTGAGCCAGAGAGCATCGATGTCAGGCTCACCCCAGGAAAATTTCAACGACACCGATGCCCAACTGGCAGGATACGATGGTTAGGCTCAACAGGCCAAAGATGAGAAGCGTAAACCCCACCATGTGCTTTGACGGCTGGTCCGCGGATCCCGCGGGTTGGCTTGGACCATTGTCGTTGGCGGGGCGCTGCTTAGGGCGTGTGAGCTGCTGCACCGTCAGATTATGCATGGTGTGCGTCTTGATCGCGGCGTAGCATAGGCAAATCCCTCCGGCGGTTGACTCCACGGCCTTGGCTCGCAGCGATGCCACCCCCGCCAATCCACAGTTCACGAAAGCCGGAGCACGACATGGGTGGCGTCCGGCTGCCTTCGGGTCGTGATCCCAAGCCCGCTTGCCGCGAATACCTTCAGCATCGCAGTGTTCTCTGGCAGGACATCGGCAGCCAGCTCTTTGAGACCGGCCTGACGGGCAATCAGCGCCAGGTGGCGCATTAGATGTTCGGTCCCAAGGTGTGGTGTGTCGGATCGGCGATGAACCGATGCGGCTGCTCGGTCCAGGTTTTGCAGATGTACTCGTAGGGGGTGAGGCCCCGTAAGGTCTTGAGCCGCCTGGCATGGTTGTAGGCATCCAGGAACAGTTGCAGATGATGCCGGAGCTGGTCGTGGCTGTCGTAGTAGTAGCGCCTGACGGTGGCGTCCTTGATCGTGCGGTTCATCCTCTCGACCTGACCATTGGTCCAGGGATGGCGCGGTTTGGTCAGGCGATGATCGATGTCGTTCTGGGCACAGGCGTACTCAAAGGCATGAGCGCGGAAGATCTCGCCTCGTTCCATGGCTTCTTTGATCAGAGGGGCTGCCGAACTGGTGTTGCCAGGCGTGGTGAAGTGGGTGCCATTGTCAGTGAGCACGGTGCGCACCTTGTACGGCGCCGCCGCGATCAGCGCGCGCAGAAAGTCAGCAGCGACCTGTCTTGTGGCTTTCTCATGCAGTTGAGCGAAAGCGAACTTGCTGGTGCGATCAATGGCCACAAACAGGTGGAGCCGTCCTTCCTCCGTGTGCACCTCGGCGATGTCGATGTGGAAGTAGCCGATGGGATAAGCCTTGAACTTCTTCCTGGCCGGCTTGTCGCCGGTCACCTCGGGCAAGCGGCTGATACCATGGCGCTGCAGACAGCGATGCAGAGATGAACGGGTCAGGTGCGGGATGGTGGGCTGGAGCGCGTACAGGCAATCGTCCAGCGGCAGCAGGGTGTGACGGCGGAAGGCCACCACAACGGCTTCCTCCTCCAGCGTCAGTACGGTCGAACGAACCTGCTTCGGGCCCATGGGCGCATCTCTGAGGCTCGCGCGCTTACGCCATTTCTGCACCGTGGTGGGGCTGATGCCGTAGCGCCGAGCCAGAGCTCTTACGCTTTCTTGACCAACTTGGATTGCGCGACGAACTGCCTCTGTCGTGGTGGCGCTGCCGTGGAGAAGCTGTCCCATAAGCTGTCCCTCCAAGAGGAGATGATCGTACCACCACTTCGTGGGACTGAACATCTAGCGCAGCGCCGATGCCCTGACCCTGGTGGGCGTCGTCCACGGCGAAGGCAACCTCGGCCTGATCGGGCAGCCCCACATGTAGCGCGCCCCGCCGACGATTACCGTGTGCCCGTCTTCCTTCAGCACCGCGACGAGCGCGACGTGGCTCACGAAGTCGACATTCACGTAGAAGTCGACCTCCTGATCGGTGAAGCTGCGCTTGAAGGCGAAGAAGCGTCGATAAAGGGACCGATCGCTGGTCCGGCCGACAGTGGCGAGCATGTCAGCCCGATCCTCCGGCCGGAGGGCGCGGATCTCAACCCTGCGTCGGTCACGCAGGATCTCAATGGCCGAGTACGCCCGCGCCTGCATCACCGCCTCCTGGCCCCTCAACCCGCTCCGACGTGCGACTCGTCCTCACCGGTAGCGGCGGTAAGCCACGCGAGGTCCGCCGTAGCGCGGGCCGTAATAGCCTCGGTATGCGCCATAGGAGCGAGGTCCGCCGTAGCGCGGTCCATAGTAGACGCGTCGCGGGTAATAGCGTGGGCCATAATAGACCGGGCGCGGGTAGTAGCGTGGTCCATAGTAGACCGGCTGAGGATAATAGGCGGCGGAGTACCCCGGCCAAGGGCCATAGGCGGCATAGCCATATCCATACCCGTAGGCCGGATACCCGTACCCATAGGCGGGGGTAGTCGCGGCTGCGGTGATCAGGCCCCCGAGGATCGCTCCGCCAATGAGCCCTGCGGCGACGGTGCCGCCCCCGCCCCAGCCTCCATGACGATAGTACCCTCTGCGCCAGTGTTGCGCGTCTGCTGTTCCGGCACTGCCGCTCACGATGAGGGCGGCAGCGGCGAGAGTTGCGAGTTTCCTCATATTGGCCTCCACAGGCTTGTTACCCGCCCCCTTTTGTCTTTTCACTTGCGCTCAAAATCGAGACTACCGTCTCAGCCGTGACTTCTGCACCGTACCTCCATCGCCTCCGCTGTCACCAGGAGCGGTGTTGAGGCACAACCTAACTTGATTATCATCCGCGTCGCGCATGGTCAGGCAAACCTCCGCCTCTTCGAGACAATCCGCCGGATTGCCATAGCGGGCGCACAGCTCCTGGCTCTGCGCCCGGATGGTGTTGATGAGCCCATAGACGAAGTTGCCGCCTCCATCGGGCTTCCTCATCGGTTTGCGGGCGTCTGCTCTGGCGGAGCCGGACCGCTTTATCGAAGTCACGGCAGGCTTCGAGCCGACATCCTGCGTCTGCTGCGCCTGCCCGGACGAGGGGGAATCCGCCAAGACGGCAGTGGCCATGAGGGACAGGCCTAGCATATTCGCCGCCAGAATAGAGACGATCGGTTTTTTCCGAACTGCCCTCAAGTCGATCATCTTCGCTCTCCGCTACGGTGCCCGATGAAGGCTCGCGTGAGCGGCCCGCCAAGGAAACGGGGACAGGCCTGCAACCACGGTCGGTAGATGACTCCATATGCTAGGCGACACCTCCGCCGTCGCAATGCACCAGACTACATCAAACGGCTGGCGATGCTTGATCGCTTAAGACATGGTGTTGACACTTTAGGACGGACTGTCGGCCTCCGCCGCGGAGGCTGGAACGCTTGCCGAAGCTGCCGCTGCCTTCATTGCGAGCACCGCTGGTATAGGGTGCCGGTCGTATCCTGCTCATTGAAGTAGCGCTTGAGCGAACCGTCTGGCTGCGGTGCCATGAGAACCCTGACCTCGTCGCCGGCCACGGCGTTGGCGCAGTCGAGGGTGAGACGTTGACGCTCTCCGGCCGGACTCACCGATTTGATGCGACACGAGGCTTGAGGCGTCCTCAGCCGATTGCCGGAGATGGCAAAAGCAGGCGCAAAGATGTCGACCGGCTTTTTGAATGAAGCTCCTTTGCCCGCAGATGAGTAGACCTCCGCACAATCCGCACTGCCCGACAGCCAGGCGCCCTGGAACTTGGAAAGCCCTCGCTGCGCAACCGCGTCTGAGGGGACCAAGCCCAGGCATAGCCCGGCGGCAGCCAAGATCCCCGCAATTCTCATCGTGACCTCCGCACTGGCAGGACCCTTGGTCCCTGCTGTCCATCACGGAACCACTGTAGGCATGTCGCAGCACCATGCTTGACTGAAGGGGACAGTCACTTGCCAGTTTGGGCCATGGCGTGTGTCTGGTGCCGGGTGGCATGGCCTTCACCAGAGCTGCGCGGATCCGAGGACCTCGAGGAGATGCGAGATCGCCACAGCGGCAGGAGCGGCAGGATGCTCATCAGCTGAGGTTGCGGCGAACGCCGGGATCAGTGATGGCGTTCTCAGTTCCTACATCCCGTCTCGGTGATCTGTTCGCCAAGCGCCGGTGCCTTGGTGGCCTAAACTGTCAAGAGATTGTCCGCTCCAATCAAGCAGGGTGTTCCGCATGAGCTAGGCTTCTAGGGGAGGGCAGAGAGGTCATGAAGCCCCTTTCTGCGGCGCGGCCAGTCGGGGTCAGCCATCGCCATGGGTCGGGCCAACCGTCCCGCCCTCAGCATCGGGATCGCCTTGGGAAGCTGCGTGCAGATCGCCCTTTTCGTCGCTCCGGTCCTCGTTCTGGCCGCGCCAGCCATGGAACAGCCGCAGTTCCGGCTGGTGTTCTCACAGGCCGAGATGTGGATGCTGTTCGAGGCGGTGCTGCTCGGGGCGACCGTGACAACGACAGGCCAATCGAACTGGTTCAAGGGGGCGCAACTGCTCGCGCTCTACCTGATCATCACGGCCATCCTGTACCTGATCCCGGCAGCCGCGTCGTAGAAGGTGAGCCATGTTGCGACAGCTCCTAGTCGGCAGTGCCGTCAGCCTGGGCAACATCGCGATCCATGCAGTCGTGATGGCATGTGTTGTGAGCACCGCTCGCCGTGCCCTGAAATGGGATCGCGGACCGCGCCAAACCTGGCTTGCTTCTGTCATGGTTGCGATAGTCGGGGTGCTGCTGATCGCCCATGTTGCCGAGGTGCTCACATGGTCGCTCGCCTATGGAATGCTGGAGGTGATTCCTCCCGGAGCCGACGTGTTGTACTTCGCATTCGTCAACTACACGACATTAGGTTATGGCGACGTCGTGCCGGTGGAGCACTGGCGCTGGCTCGGGCCGATGGCAGCCATGAACGGCGTGTTGCTGTTCGGCTGGTCGACTGCGGTCATCTTCGAGGTGCTGCGTCAGGCCATGCGCAGCCGTGACCGAAGCGGCGATTCATGAGGATCGAACCCATCGCCACAGGACTGCGCCACTGCGATCATCGGCTGACGTCATCCTCCGCAGTGCAGAAAGGTTCGTATCTGGCTGCTCTGGACGGAAAGCAGCTAAAGCGTCGTCCTGATCCTTGACTTCAACCTGGATGTGGGTGCGCACCCAAAGTTCCACGCGGCTGCGCCTGCCGCGTCCGTCGCTCAGGAGAGTGCGCCGGCGAGGAAGCGGGCAACGCACATCTTTCAATCTGAGTCCTATAGCGCCCAATAGCTAGATGTTCGGTCCCAAGGTGTGGTGTGTCGGATCGGCGATGAACCGATGCGGCTGCTCGGTCCAGGTTTTGCAGATGTACTCGTAGGGGGTGAGGCCCCGTAAGGTCTTGAGCCGCCTGGCATGGTTGTAGGCATCCAGGAACAGTTGCAGATGATGCCGGAGCTGGTCGTGGCTGTCGTAGTAGTAGCGCCTGACGGTGGCGTCCTTGATCGTGCGGTTCATCCTCTCGACCTGACCATTGGTCCAGGGATGGCGCGGTTTGGTCAGGCGATGATCGATGTCGTTCTGGGCACAGGCGTACTCAAAGGCATGAGCGCGGAAGATCTCGCCTCGTTCCATGGCTTCTTTGATCAGAGGGGCTGCCGAACTGGTGTTGCCAGGCGTGGTGAAGTGGGTGCCATTGTCAGTGAGCACGGTGCGCACCTTGTACGGCGCCGCCGCGATCAGCGCGCGCAGAAAGTCAGCAGCGACCTGTCTTGTGGCTTTCTCATGCAGTTGAGCGAAAGCGAACTTGCTGGTGCGATCAATGGCCACAAACAGGTGGAGCCGTCCTTCCTCCGTGTGCACCTCGGCGATGTCGATGTGGAAGTAGCCGATGGGATAAGCCTTGAACTTCTTCCTGGCCGGCTTGTCGCCGGTCACCTCGGGCAAGCGGCTGATACCATGGCGCTGCAGACAGCGATGCAGAGATGAACGGGTCAGGTGCGGGATGGTGGGCTGGAGCGCGTACAGGCAATCGTCCAGCGGCAGCAGGGTGTGACGGCGGAAGGCCACCACAACGGCTTCCTCCTCCAGCGTCAGTACGGTCGAACGAACCTGCTTCGGGCCCATGGGCGCATCTCTGAGGCTCGCGCGCTTACGCCATTTCTGCACCGTGGTGGGGCTGATGCCGTAGCGCCGAGCCAGAGCTCTTACGCTTTCTTGACCAACTTGGATTGCGCGACGAACTGCCTCTGTCGTGGTGGCGCTGCCGTGGAGAAGCTGTCCCATAAGCTGTCCCTCCAAGAGGAGATGATCGTACCACCACTTCGTGGGACTGAACATCTAGTAAGCCAAGCCGCGCATAGGCATTGCGCTTCCCCCAAAGCTGTCATTGCGAATCCCGGGTGACTGGGTGGTTTGGGACGCGACGTAGTTCGGTGTCCGCGATTCCGATCCGGAACCTGACATGCATCCTGTCAGCAAGGCGTTTGCCGCGAGTACGGCGATGATCATTTTCATGGAACCTCCTTATTATGCCGTGCTGAGGATCTGCTTCGGCACGGTCTGCAGAACCGTCAGCCTCGATCTGGGTGATTGCCACCACGGACAAGCCGACGGCGATACCGAGCGGCATGCACATTATGATCAGCCCAAGCATGATCCTCTCCGTGAAAGAACCCCGTCTAGATTCACTAAACGGGGTGCCGTCAGCGAAAGTCTCCGTGCGGGAGCAGAGGGAGACCTTCGGAGGAGGACCATGTCTCACCCCAGAGCGGGCTGCTTGACACATCGAGACAGTGACTAAACCCTTTAGGACACGCAGCCTTCCGGGACAGAGTTCTCTTTGTTTCTGACGAAATTGAGTGACGCTCTGATGCCCGCTTTGCCACTGTGTTCGGGATCATCCATCGGCAGCTTGCGCCAAGCCAAGTGACGACGTGCGGAGCCGCGCAACGAAGTCCCACCGGCACGGCCACCATACGAAGACCAATAATCAGGATTAAAGCTGTTGCTTTCTGCAGCTCTGGAGTTCGCTATGTACGTCGTCATCCGCAAGTTCAACCGCATGAGTTCGGTCGCTGAAGCTGCCCGTCGCGCGGAGAGCGGTCTTGGCCAGATGCTCAAGCAAACGCCTGGGTTTCAGGGCTACTGTGTGTTCGATGCCGGTGATGGGGTAGGTGGTTCGATCAGCTTGTTTGAGAACCGCGAGGCTGCACTTGCAGCCAACGAGAAGGCATTGGTCTGGATCCGGGCGAGCCTGACGGATGTCATTGATGGCGAGCCTGAGATCACCATGGGTGAGGTGCTGGCCACCGTGACACCTTGAACAGGGCTGTTTCTGTTCTCCGGCCGGGATTGCAGAGGGATCAACATAAAGCTCCGATACTCAGAAATCGAGATCTGCCGAAGGCTTGTTCCCGCTCGTCGTGCTGTTAGCGCCTCACTGACGCGCTCTCTCGCCCGTCAATCTGTTGGCCAATCAGCGCAATGGCGCGCTGGTAGACGGAAGCGGCGTTCCAGGCCTGGATCGCACTGAAGTTGGCTTCGCCCGGTTGGTAACCTGCACCGGCGCGCCAGCCATGGGCCTTGAGGAAGTTGGCCGTCGAGGCGAGAGCATTGGCTGCGATGTTGAGATCGCCGCCGGTGCCATAGTTCAGGATGCTCTTGGGCAGGAACTGGGTCTGGCCGATCTCGCCGTGCATGGAGCCACGTGTGCCCGCAGAGAGAACGCCACGATCGATCAGGGTCAGAGTGGCGTAGAGCTGTTCGGTGAAGAATGCTGAACGACGGCAGTCGTAGGCGAGCGTTGCGACAGCCGAGAGCGTGTTCTGGTTTCCACGCTGCCGCCCAAAGGCCGTCTCCATGCCCCAGATCGCCAGGAGCGGCCCTGGCGGGACGCCATAGCGTTGCTCAAGGGATGTGAAGAGCGCCGCCTGAGACTGCTTGAGCGAGCGCCCCCTCGCGACGATCGTTGGAGCGCCCCGCTTGGCGAGAAACTGCTCGAGCGACAATCGAAAACTTCTCTGGCTACGGTCAGCCGTGATCGTGGCACTCGCGTAGTCAGCATTCATGAGAGCTGCAAGTGCAGAGGAGCTGACACCCTGTGTCCGGGCTTCGTCGGCAAACTGACGCTTCCAGACCTCGAAGCCGCCCGCCGTGCTACCGCACTGAGCTGCGATTGCGGTGTTGCCCATCCCCAAGAGCGACACCAAGACCGCTCCGGCCAACATTGTGAGCACTCTGCCGATGATCATCATATATCCTCTCACGTCCGCTATGTGGGATGGAATACTGCCGCGCTATCATGACCGAGATGAGGCGCCACCAGTGGCTTCCGCGCTCCTCAAGGCCGATCCGATGGTGCGAGCGCTCCTGGAGGAGCGGATCAGCCACCAGACGGCCCGTCCGGGATGCGAGTTCTCCGACGATGTTCGACGACTGCTACGCACGCAGCTGACGAGCAAGCATTGCTCGGCCGATCACACCGCTGAACTGCTGGCGATGCACCGGCGCACCCTGAGCCGCCGTCTGCAAAGAGGCGGCATGGGCTACAGAGCCACTGCTAACGAGATCCGGTTCGAGATTGCCCGTCAGTTGCTGGGGGATACCGAGCTGCCGCTCAGTCAGATCGCGGCGGCGCTGGGCTATTCCGAGGCGATCGCCTTCACCCGCGCCTTCCGGCGCTGGTCGGGCCGGACGCCCAACGCATGGCGGGCTGTTGGTCAGCAGTCAATGACATGCCAGCGTCTCAAACTGTCAAGGGATTGTCCTCAGCGGTCAAGCATGGGGTTCCGGCCGCGTTAGAGTGACCGTCAAAGGCATGCGAACCCAGGCCCGCCAAAAACGAGCCGCCGATCACCCCACCCGCAAAGCGTGCTCCGGACAAGGCACCCTCGACTGGCCGAACACCGTCCCCTGACCCGGATTAAAGATATTTGATGAGGCACAAATGCGAGGATTGCGCGCAACCTGCACGAGAGTCGGCCAAGCTATTCTGATCGTGGGGCGATGACGATGGCGTTCCAGGTGGTTGTGCAAACATCATCCCAGCCGCGGCCCGCCGGGGCTAATGCCGTCCGAATCCAGCTCCGCTGATCTGATGCCCAACCGACGCATTCTTCTGGTCTTCGCCCTCGCCACGACGCTCGGTGCCTGCGCCAGTGCCCGGGGCGTGCACCGCAACGGCTCCAGGGGCGAGCAAGATCGACATGCTGGTCGCCACCACGCGCAAGCAAACGGATCCGGCGGAGCTGTTCTCGGGCGACCGCGGACCGACAGCGGCCTTCGCCAACATCACGGTCTCTATCCCGCCGCCAAGCGCCCGGCAGATCGGCGAGGTGCAGTGGCCGCGACAGGTACCAGGTAATCCGGCCACCGACTTCGTGACCCTCAAGGCCGACGTGATCAATCGAGATCAGGCGCTTGCCTGGTTCCGCCGCACCCTTCGAACTGTTCCCAAGCGGCAGGTGCTCGTCTTCATCCACGGCTTCAACAACCGCTTCGACGATGCGGTCTTCCGCTTCGCTCAAATCGTACACGACGCAAACGCACCCGTGGTGCCGATCCTGTTCACCTGGCCCTCGCGCGGCAGCGTGCTGGCCTATGGCTACGACCGGGAGAGCACGGCCTATTCCCGCAACGCGCTCGAGGCCATGCTGAAGGCGATCTCGCGCGATCCGGCCGTGGGCGAGATCTCGATCCTGGCGCATTCCATGGGCAACTCGCTCGCGCTCGAGACCCTGCGCCAGATGGCCATCCGCGACGGCCGGGTGACGCCGAAGATCCGCAACGTCCTGCTCGCTGCTCCGGATGTGGACGTTGATCTCGCCCGGGAAGCCATCGTCGACATGGGTCCGAGGGCGAACCGACCCGCCTTCACCCTGTTCGTCTCGCAGGACGACAGGGCACTGGCCGTCTCCCGACGCGTGTGGGGCAGCGAGGCTCGCCTGGGTGCGATCAATCCCGATCAGGAGCCTTTCCGGACGCAACTCGAACAGGCGAACGTGACGGTGCTCGACCTCACGAAGCTCAAGGCGGGCGACGCCCTCAATCACGGCAAGTTCGCGGAGAGCCCTGAAGTCGTGCAGCTCATCGGCAAGCGCTTGGCCGAGGGCCAGACGGTGACGGATTCCCGAGTCGGGTTGGGTGACCGCATCATTCAGGTCACGGCGGGAGCGGCCACGGCCGTCGGAACCGCCGCCGGAATGGTCGTGTCTGCTCCAGCGGCCATCGTCGATCCTCAATCACGCCAGAGCCTCGGTGGCCATATCGAGGAGTTGGGGCGATCCGCTTCCAGCATCGTCGCGCCCTAGACGTCGGCCGTCCTCAACCCTGGAACGGTCGGCTGCGCATCGGCATCGCGGCTCCCCTGAAGGAGTCGTTAAAGCTCCTGGCCAGCTGAGGGACTCGACCGACCACGTTCAGGGCCGATCAGCCGGATCCTCCTCAAGGAGGATCCGCTCCGCCGCTCCGTCCAAATCCTCGTACTGTCTATGCCGCAAGGACCACAGGAAGGCGGCCAGTCCTGCCAGCCCCATTCCCAGGGCGATGAGGATCAACCACCACATGGAACCCATTCGATCCTCCCATGACTTACACGACTCATCTGGCCTTGCGGACGGGCGCGAGCCTCATGGCGTTGGCGACCACAATGATCGAGGACAGCGACATTGCAATGGCCGCGACCAAGGGCGTCACGTAGCCTAACACGGCCACGGGCACCGCCAGCCCGTTGTAGCCAACCGCGAGGGCGAAGTTCTGGAGGATCAATCGTCTGGACCGGCGCGCGATCCCAAGCGCGTCGCCAACGGCGGACAGGCTTTCGTTCAGGAACACGAAGTCGGCTGCGTTCCGGCCGATGTCGGCCGCCGTGGCGGGAGCCATGGACACGTAGGCGACCGATAGGGCGGGCGCGTCGTTCAGGCCGTCTCCGACCATCAGAATCTTCCGGCCTGCTTCACCTTGCGCCACAAGATGGGACACCTTTTCGCCGGGAAGAAGACCTGCAGAGAAGTCGCGGATGCCAAGCCTCGACGCCAGGCTTCTGACCGCGGCCTCGCGGTCGCCGGAGAGGACTTCCACCTTAATTCCTTGCCGGTTCAGGTCATTCACTGCCTCCCGCGCATCGGGACGGACCTTGTCCTCCAGGATGAAGGTCGCAAGCGATTCACCGTTCCGCGCCAGGACGGACACGGACGTCGTCAGGCAGCTGACCTGGGCTCCTCGTTCGAGCGCCCATTCCGACCTGCCGAGTCGGTACCTGTCACCGTCCAGGACGGCTTCGAGCCCAAGGCCGGGTAACTCCTCGACGCGGTTGAACGCCATGATCTGGTTCGTGCGTCGGGCGGCGGCCTCCGCAATCGCCCCCGCTGCCGGATGGCGGGAGCCAACGGTCATCCCCCGCGCGACCGGCATTGCCGACCGCGGGATCTCATCCCCATTCGTGAGGGAGGGCTGGCCCAGAGTCAGGGTACCGGTCTTGTCGAAGGCCACGCCGTCGATCTCAGCCAGACGCTCCAGGGCAGAGCCATCCTTGACCATGATGCCGCTCTCAAACAAACGGCGCGCGGCGACGACCTGCACGATAGGAACCGCCAGGCCCAAGGCGCATGGACAGGTGATGATCAGGACGGCGATGGCGATGGTAACCGAAGCATGCCAGTCGCCAGTGGTCAGCAGCCAACCAAGGAAGGACAGCAGGGCCATGGTGTGGACGACAGGCGAATAGAGCGCCGCAGCGCGATCCGCCAGTCGCCGGTGGCGGGCCCGTCCGCCCTCGGCCGCCTCCATCATCCGGATCATCTCCGCCAGGAACGAGTTCTCCGCCCGCGCGGTAGCCCGGACAATCAACCGCCCCGTCAGGTTCATCACTCCTGCCGGGATTGCGTCGCCTGGACCGGCGCTGCGTGGCGCGGCCTCTCCCGAGACCAGCGCGCAGTCGAGTTCGGAGGATCCTTGTTCGATCACGCCGTCGACGGGGATCCGGTCACCGGCGGCAATCATCACCGCCATACCCGACTCGATCTCCGACACTGGGACGTAGAGCGGCTGCCCATCCCGGATCACCGTGGCGCCCGAGGGAGCGAGCCTGGCCAATCCCACGACGGCGGAGCGCGCCCGCTCGCGCATCATATGGTCGAGCGTGCGGCCGATGAGCAGGAAGAACAGCAGGGACGTCGCCGCGTCGAAGTAGGCGTGCGGGGCGTTGTGGAGCGTGTCGTAGAGGCTGAGGGCGAAAGCGAGCGTCACGCCGACGGAGATCGGCACATCCATGTTGGTGCGGCCATGACGCAGTGCCGACCAGGCTGAGGCATAGAAGACCCGGCCGGAATAGTGCAGGGCCGGGAGGGCGAGGAGGGCCGAGATGAGGTGGAAGGCCTGCCGGGAGGTGGCGTCGGCCCCAGACCAGACGGACACAGACATGAGCATGATGTTCATCGCGCAGAAGCCCGCCACCGCGAGCGCCTTGATGAGGCGCGCCAACTCCGGATCCCTGGCGTCCTGCTCCGTCGCGAACAGGTGCGCCTCGTAGCCGATGCGGCGCAACGTGCCGATCAGGTCGGGCGGCGTTCCGTCGCTCGTGCGCCACGCGACCGCAACGCGCTTGGTGGACAGATTGACTCGGGCCGTCTCGACGCCGGGCAGCCTTCCCAGTGTCCGTTCGACCGCTGCGATGCAGGCGGCGCACCTGACGCCGGGTACCGAGAGATCGGTCTGGCGCGTTCCGCCTCCGAGGTCGCGGCTGGCCAGCCGGATCTCGTCCGGCGTGACGCTGGGTTGCCCGGGCGCCTGGAGCACGGCTTGGACATCGACAGGCGCGCAGCAGGTCATTGCCGTTCCCCATCCGGTTCGGCGCGCCGCATCAGCGCATGGCCCGGTAGGCGTGCCAGGTCGCATGACCCAGCAGCGGGAAGATGAGGATGAAGCCGAGGAAGCCTGTCACGGCGCTGGCCACGAACAGGGCGAGCACGATGGCGCCCCAGGCGAACATCGGCGTGAGGTTGTTCCACACCATGGCCATGCTCGTGGCCATCGCCGTCAAGGCGTCCGTGCGCCGGTCGAGCAGCATGGGGATCGAGAATATGCTGACCGCAAAGGCGAAGGCCGCGAACAGCCCGCCAACAAGCGTCCCGACGATGAGCATGGCCCAACCCATCGGTGTCGTGAACAGCATTCCGACGATGCCATCGAGGCCCGGGAACGGCTTGACGCCGAAGAACAAGGCGTAGAGCAGGACCGCGGCCCGCATCCAGACCAGCATGAGAAGGCAGAGCAGAAGCCCGGTGAAGAAGACCTGCGCCCCGGCCCTTGGCCGCACCACCAACATGGTGCTCAGCGTCGGATGCCCGCCAGCCTCCAGGGCACGGCTCTTCTCGTAGAGGCCGATGGCCAGAACCGGCGCAACGATCATGTATCCGGCGATGGCGGGAAACAGGATGTAGTCCCGTCCCGAGGCGACCAGCATCCACAGGAGGAGGGCCGTGATCGCGAAGACCGCGCCTCCGTAGACCACGCTGAGGCCCGGCTGAACCAGCATGTCGCGCCAGCCTGCCTTCAGCCAATTGAGTGCGGCCTGCGCCGGAAGGTGGCGCTGCCGGGCCGGGTTACGCGTTTCCGCGAAACTGGAGGTCTCGGTCAGCAAACCGTAAGTCTTGTCCGCTTCGCTCATCTGTCTTCCCTGCCATCATGCATCGGTCGGCCTTTTTCAGCAGGCGGGCTTCGCCGCCCGGAACGCACCTGCCTTGGAGCCCGCCTCCTTCAGGTGGGTGACGCAGTCGGGCTGGGAGGCCACCGCGACATAGACGAGGTGGGCATTGGCGGCAGCCACGGTGATCAGCACAGCCACCGCCAGCAGCCATGCGATCAGAGGCCACTTGATCCGCCTTGTCACGGGAGCGTCGGTCATGGCTTCTCGACTCCGAGGGAGTTCACGTACAGGGCCAAAATCTTGATCTCAGCCGGCGCTAGGCGCTCGTCCCAGGTCGGCATGTGCCCCTGCCGCCCGCCATGGATCGAGTTGATCAGGGTCTGGAGGTCGCCGCCGTAGATCCAGAATGGATCGGTCAGGTTCGGTGCCCCGACCTCCCGTTTGCCCTTCCCGTCCTCGCCGTGGCAGGCCGCGCAGGTCGTGAGGAAGACCTCCCGCCCGGCCTGGATCTGCGCGACATTCTGCGGTGTGGACGCCGCTGGGTTGGACAGAGAATGCACGTAAGTCGCGACGTTGGCGATCTGCGTGCGGTCCAGCATGGCGTCGCGTCCGAAGGCCGGCATCTGCGCAACCCGGGTATTCCGATGGCGAGAGTTGATGCCGAGTTGCATGGTCTCGGCGATCTTCTCCGGTCCGCCGCCCCAGAGCCAGTCGTCGTCCGTCAGGTCGGGATAGTTGGCGCGGCCCCGTCCGTCGGCGCCGTGGCAGGCGGCGCAGTTGTCGCCGAAGAGCTGGTGCCCGGTCGTCCGAACGACCTTCATCAGGTTCTCGTTCTCCTGGATCTCCTCGAAACTTCCCGTCTCGATGGCCTTCATCCAGGTTGCGCGCCGGGCTTGGGCGGTCATCAAGTCCTGTTCCACGATCTTGTGCTGGTCGGTATTCAGAATTCCCTTGGTGTAGGTCGTGATCAGCGGCCAGGTCGGCATCAGGATCCACCAGACGAACGCCCAAAGATGCGTGACGACGATGAAGATCAGCACGCCCGTCGGAACGGCCGTGTCGAGTTCCTTGATGCCATTCCATTCATGCCCGGTGGTCTTGCGACCGCTAACAGGATCGCGTTCCTCTACCGCCATGGTCGGTCGTCCTCATCGAGAATGGTCCGCTTGGCATCGTCGAAGCGTTTCCGGTTCGACGGCCAGAAGGTGTAGATGACAACGCCGATGAACAGCGCGATCAAGTAGAACAGGCCCCAGCTCTTGGCGAAGCCGACAAGGGTGTTGTGGTCGATGTCCATCAGCCGTCCTCCTGTCCGCCCGTCGTCAGTTGGTCGGATCGGGCGCCTGTTCCGGCGCGGCCGTGTTCGAATAGGCAGCATCCGTGAGCCGCCCGAGCACCTGAAGATAGGCGACCAGCGCATCCATTTCGGTGAGGTGCGAAACCACACCGTCGAAAGCGCTGATCTGAGTCTTCTCGCCGTAACGCTCTGCCACGCCCGTGGCGAACGGGCTGTCGGGCGCGGCCTGCCCGAAGGCGTCGGCAGCGGCGTTGGCGATCATCGCGTCGGTATACGGCACGCCGAGCGCTCGTTGCGCCTGAAGGTGCTGCCCGAGATCGTTCGTCTCCAATGCCGTCCGGGCGAGCCAGCGGTAAGCAGGCATATTGGATTCCGGCACCACGTCGCGCGGATTGATGAGATGCGCGACATGCCAGAAGTCGGAGTACTTGCCGCCGACGCGGGCAAGGTCTGGCCCGGTACGCTTCGAGCCCCACAGCATCGGGCGGTCGTACTTGGATTCCACGGCGAGCGAATAGGGACCGTAGCGCTCGACCTCGTCGCGCAGGGTGCGGATCATCTGGCTATGGCAGGCGTAGCAGCCCTCGCGGATGTAGATGTTGCGTCCCGCCTGCTCCAGCGGCGTGTAGAGGCGCATGTCCGGCACATCCTCGACCGTCTCGTGGATGGTGAACAGCGGCGCGATTTCGACGATGCCGCCCACGCTGGCGGCGGCGATGATCGCGATCACGAAACCGATGGCGGTGCGTTCAAGCTTGTGGTGGAACAGTTCGGCCATGATGTGTCACTCCGCCGGAGTCGCGGCGGCGCCGGGGGCGAGCCCGGTATCCGGCACATCTGCCTGCCTCACAGCGGCAACGGGCACCGCGCGCACTGTCATCCAGACGTTGAAGGCAGCGACAATGGCGCCGAGCAGGAAGAGCAGGCCGCCGAAGGCGCGCCCGATGTAGTACGGATACATGGCGACGAGCGAGTCGAGGAAGGAATAGGCGAGCGTGCCCTCCTCGGTATACGTGCGCCACATCAGGCCCTGGATGATGCCGGAGTTCCACATCGCGAACACGTAGATGAGCGTCCCCGTGACGGCGAGCCAGAAGTGAACCTCCACCAAAGCCGAAGAGTACATCCGCTCGCGCTTCCAGAGCGAGGGAACCAGGGTGTAGATCGATCCGAATGTGATGAATGCGACCCAGCCGAGCGCTCCCGCATGGACGTGGCCCACGGTCCAGTCGGTGTAGTGCGACAGTGCGTTGACGGGCCTGATCGCCATGAACGACCCCTCGAAGGTCGACAACCCGTAGAAGACCACAGCCACCATGATGAAGCGCAGAGTCGCGTCATCCCTGACCTTATGCCAGGCGCCGTTGAGAGTGAGCAGCGCGTTGCCGGCCGAGGCCCAGGAGGGGACGAGCAACATCACCGAGAACGTCATGCCGAGGTTCTGCACCCAGTGCGGCAGCGCCGTGTAGTGAAGGTGGTGGGAACCTGCCCACATGTAGAAGAATGTGATGCCCCAGAAGCTGAGGATCGACAGCCGATAGGAGAAGATGGGGCGCTGCGCCCGGACCGGCAGGTAGTAGTACAGCATGCCCAGGAAACCGGCGGTGAGGAAGAAAGCCACCGCGTTGTGGCCGTACCACCACTGTACCATCGCGTCCTGCACGCCGGCCCAGATCGTATAGCTCTTGGCCTGGGTGAAGGAGACTGGGATCGCCAGGTTGTTGACGATGTGGAGGATGGCCACCACCACAATAAAGGCCATGAAATACCAGTTGGCGACGTAGATGTGAGGCTCCTTGCGCCGGGCGAGCGTGCGCAGGTAGAGCACGAAGAAGGTGACCCACACCACGACGAGCCACAGGTCGGCGTACCATTCCGGCTCCGCGTATTCCTTCGACTGTGTCACACCCATGAAGTAGCCGGTGACGGCGAGGATGCAGAACAGGTTGTAGCCGAGCAGCACGAACCACGGGCTGACCTGACCCGCCAGGCGAGCGCGCGAGGTCCGCTGAACGACGTGGAAGGAGGTGGCGATCAAGGCATTGCCGCCGAAGCCGAAGATCACCCCGGTGGTGTGAGTTGGCCTCAGCCGCCCGAAGCTCGACCAGCCGGCGTCGAAGGCGAGGTCTGGCCAGGCCAGTTGCGCCGCGGTCCACACCCCCATGAACATGCCGAAAACGCCCCAGGCCAGCGTCAGGGCGATGCCGACCTTGATCGGATCGTCATAGTACTGCGAGAGCCGCTGCGGGTCCGGTTCGGGCTCGTAGAAGGAGCGGCTGACGAGGGCGCCGAGGCCGGCGCTGAAGAGCAGGATGATGACCCCATGCATGCCGAGCGGATCGGAACCGCCGAGCGCCGCCATGATCACGCCGGCAACAAAGACGCAGAGAAGAATCACCAGGGCGTTCTGGCGTTCGCCGGAGGTTAGCTGCTGAACCATGCCGATCTCCCCGACAGATGGGCTAGGGACGCGCCAACGATGAACATGGCCGCCATGGTGCCGATCATTCCCTCCCGCATCGCGCACTCCTGCTGCACTCAACGAATACCAGACTAGGGATTTGGGCTCAGCCTGCTTGACGCCTTGGGACTCCGTCTTGCCAATTTGGGACATTGCGCGGGTGCGGGACGGCCTCGGGTGGGTCCGTCCCTTCACCGCTGCTTCTCCATCTCTGTTTGCCTGTGTCTCAGCGGCTATCACGTCAATCCGTGATGAGCGGTGAAGCCCTTGCGCAAGCGCCAAGCCCCGAGATGCACATCATTTGTCCCAAGCGGACAAGCACGCGCCGGGATGCAACTAATATGCAGCCTCGGACGACACGAGGTGGAGAGGGAGGATGCCTCGGTTCTTCTATGTCACGCACATGCGTTAAGAACTGAGCCGAGACGAGGTGAACCTTGAGTTCCCCGACACGGTCACCGTGTGCCTCGAGATAGTTGCGCCATCCTGAATAACGTACTGGCCGGACGCGCCGGCGGCTCAAACTGTCAAGGGATTGTCCCTTCCGATCAAGCGCAGAGGACAGGCCGGGCTAGGATGCGGTCGAAAGGCAGGTGGTCATGAGACTGATCTTTATGTCCGTCGCCATTGCAGGCTACGCCACAGGGGCCCTCGCACAATCAGGCCCTACGACCCTTGCCATGAGCTGTGCCCAGGCCAGAGGGATCGTGGCCGCGCAGGGTGCGGCCGTGCTGCGCACCGGACCAATGACCTACGACCGCTATGTGCGGGGCTCAGGCTTCTGCGCGCTCCAGGAGACGGCACAGCCCGCCTGGGTGAGAACGGCCGACGTGGTGCAATGCCCGGTCGGAGCGGTTTGCCGCTCCGTCGAAAAGGACAATGGGCGATGAACCAAAGCGGCCACGCTCGCATCCCGAAAAGGAGGCGCGATGTTTATCCTGGGGCCGAAGGCAACAAGCCTCCCCGTGTCTCACCTCAGTTCCCGCGGGCATATAACGGTCACTGGTCAAGTGCTGCGGTTCCAGTGTGTGACCAGAAGAATGAGTGGGTCAGAGATCGTGAATGCGGGTGGTAAACCAGCCGGGAGCCTGTGATGCCATCGCTTGCCCAAGTCATCGTGTGGTTGATCGTCGGCCTGATCGGCGGGAGCCTCGCCGGCCGCATCATCACGTGGAAACGCAGGGGCTTCGGCATCGTGCAGAACCTCGCTATGGGCCTGATCGGAGCGTTGATCGGCGGACTGCTGTTTCGCCTGTTCGGGCTCTTTCCCAGTCTCGATGCGATCGCGATCTCACTGCGCGATGTCGTGGCCGCCTGCGCCGGATCGTTGCTTATTCTCTTGGTGCTCTGGATTTGGGAACCGTCTTCGAGGCCGGGCGCAGGGCCTTCGTAAAGGGAGAACGATCAGCGTTGTACTTCTGGCGGGGAACCATACGCGTCCGGTTCGGATATCAGCTTTCCATCACGGTGCTGTTCATGGCTGTGGTGCTGGCGGTTGGCCTCGGCTTGGTCGTGTTGAGCTTCGATCGGGCACGCTCCATTACCCGCGCCGCTGCCGTCACATTCATTGGTCGCGTGGCAGACCACACGGAGGACCGGGTGGACGGGCAGTTCAAAGCCGTTCGCAGCGCACTGGAGGTGCTGAAGCAGCTCCCGCCTGTTGGGGCCGGGTCAATCTCCGACAATCCCGCTCTCTACCAAATTCTGGCGGCCCTCCTTCGCGAGCACGGGCAGCTGTACAATCTGTATGTCGGCTACGACGATGGCGCCTTTATCGAACTGGATGCCCTGGATAGGGCAGGGCCTGCTGCGCGGGCGCAATTCGGTGCCCCGGCTGCCGCAGCATTCCGGTTGATCGTGATCGACAGAAAGCCAAGCGCATCATCGCGGATTCGGACCACGTATTATCTGTCGCCGAGCCTCGAGACGATTTCCGAGTCGCAGCGCGAGGCCGATTACGATCCGCGGGATCGGCCCTGGTATCGTGGCGCCTTCGAGCCTGGGGCTGCTACTGTCATTGAGCCCTATCGGTTCAAAGCCGCCGCCCTGATCGGCTACACGGTCCGGGCATCGTTTGTGCAAGGTCGTCGTGGTATTGTCGCGGGCGACATCCTGCTGACTGACGCCGACACATTCATTCGGGCGCAGAAGCTTGGCAAGTCAGGCGCCGTCTTCCTCTTCGACGACGCAGGGCGAGTCATCGGCCATTCCCGCATGTCCGAATTCCTCAAGGCGCGATCCCAGGATGCCACCGCCGACCTGCCGCGCCTGGACGAGATCGGCATCGTCGACATCGCGCGACCCTTGGCGGCTTGGAGGCACGGCGGGGATGCGCAGCAGGTGTTCGAGGCGAAAGATGGCCGGACCTACGTTGTGGCGTTCCGATCGATCGGAACGGCCGGCTCGGCCAATCTGCGCCTTGCTGTGATGGCTCCCCTGGACGAATTCTTCTCAGAGGTCGAGGCGGCACGGCGCTGGCTGCTGCTGCTGACATCGGCCTTCGTGCTCGCAGCCATCCCCGTGATCTGGTGGATCAGCTCGATGCTGTCCCGATCCATGAAGGCGCTGGCGGCTGAAACCGACAGTGTCCAGCGGTTCGAGATGCCGGAGAATCCCAGTCGTGTGCACTCCACCATCCGGGAGATCGATGACCTCGGTCGCTCGGTATCGACCATGCGCGCTGTTGTGCGGACCTTCTCCAGCTTCGTGCCCAAGCGCCTGGTCCAGCAACTCGTCGAAACCGGAGCGGAATTACGCCTGGGAGGCTCCCGAAGGAAGGTCACCGTTCTGTTCACCGATATCGAAGGCTTCACCAACATCACCGAGAATGCCGATCCGGAGCAGGTCATGCTCCAGACCTCGCGCTACTTTGCCGTGATGACCGAAGTGATCGTGGCGCACGGCGGCACGGTCGATAAGTTCGTCGGCGATGGCATCATGGCGATCTGGAATGCGCCGACAGAGAATGCCGATCACGTGGCCCATGCCTCCGCCGCCGTCCTGGCCTGCCGGGACGCCAACCAGGCACTCAACGAAGCTTATATGCGAGAGGGTTGGCCCGACTACCGGACCCGGTTTGGGCTGCATACGGGCGAAGCCGTCGTCGGCATCATCGGATCGTCCGATCGGATGAGCTATACGGCTCTTGGTGCAACTGTGAACCTGGCCGCGCGGCTGGAGCCACTGAACAAGGAGTACGGCACCACGATCCTGGTCAGCGAGGCTGTGCAGCAGCGGGTCGCAGAGCAGTTTGTGTTCCAAGCCGTCGACACGATCAAGCCGCGTGGTTTCGAGGCCGCAGTCCAAGTCTTCGAACTCCGCGGCATGGCTACGCATCTGTCACGTCCAACATTGAGCCTTCTGGACGAGTAGCTTGGCCACAGTAGCACAATAACGGCAGAGCGAGCGCGAAGGCTTAACATCAGCCTGCCTTAACAGGGTTTCGCTGATGATCTTGTCGGTGAAGACACAGGTATCTTGTGCGTAGCGCCGGTTCATCCTGCCCTCCCGCTGCTGGAAGGGGCGAGAACAAGCCATGACTCAGCGTGTCAGAAACGTGCCGTTATAGGCGCGCGTTCTTGCAGTGTTCTGTACGACTTGAAGACGTTCGCGGTTCGGCTATCGAACCTGTAAGCCTTGCATTGCAAGGATGCCGGCTGGTGCTGCCAGAGAGGATCGAACTCTCGACCTCTCCCTTACCAAGGGAGTGCTCTACCACTGAGCTACGGCAGCGCGCCAACGGGGAGGGCCGCTTACTGCCACAGGGCAGCCCTCCATGCAAGCTTGAAAATGATCTTTACTCGGCCGCCTGCACTTTCGGCTCCAGGGGGAGCCTGAGCGCGGTCCAGACCTCGACCAGGGCCGCAGCCAAGGCGTCGATATGGGCGTTCGAGTGGAACGGGCCCGGGGTGATGCGCAGGCGCTCGGTGCCGCGGGGCACCGTGGGGTAGTTGATCGGCTGGATATAGATGCCGTGCTTCTCCAGCAGCCGGTCGCAGGCTGCCTTGCAGGCTTCCGCATCGCCCACCATCACCGGCACGATATGCGTGGGCGTGTCGAGGACCGGCAGGCCGACGCTGCTTAAGATCGCCTTGGTGCGGGCGGCCTGGCGCTGCTGCTGCTGGCGCTCGGTGGAGGAAGCCTTGAGATGCCGGATCGACGCCATGGCGGCGGCGGCGACCGCCGGGGGCAGGGCGGTGCTGAAGATGAAGCCCGGGGCAAAGCTGCGGATGGCGTCCATCACCGCCTTGGTGCCGGTGAGATATCCGCCCATGACGCCGAATGCCTTGGCCATGGTGCCCTCGATCACGTCGATCCGGTGCATGGCACCGTCGCGCTCGGCGATGCCGCCGCCGCGGGGGCCGTACATGCCCACCGCATGGACTTCGTCGATATAGGTCATGGCGCCGTAGCGCTCGGCCAGATCGCAGATGGCGTGGATCGGGGCCACGTCGCCGTCCATGGAATAGACGCTCTCGAACACGATCAGCTTGGGCCGGTCGCCGGCGGCCTGGAGCAACTCCTCCAAGTGTTCGAGGTCATTGTGGCGGAAGATCGCCTTGTCGCAGCCGGACTGGCGCACGCCTTCGATCATGGAGTTATGGTTGAGCGCATCCGACAGGATAAGGCAGTTCGGAATCAGCTTGGCCAGGGTGGAGATGCCGGTCTGGTTCGAGACGTAACCCGAGGTGAAGACCAGGGCCACCTCCTTGCCGTGCAGGTCCGCAAGCTCGGCCTCCAGCTCGACGATGGGATGGCTGTTGCCCGAGATGTTGCGCGTGCCGCCGGCCCCGGTGCCGAGGCGCCAGGCCGTCTCCACCATGGCGCGGGTCACGTCCCGGTTCTGGCCCATGCCGAGATAATCGTTGGAGCACCAGACCGTGATGGGGCGTGGACCGTCCGGGGAGTGCCAGATCGCCTGGGGATAACGTCCGGCCAGGCGCTCGATATCGGCAAAGACGCGATAGCGCCGCTCCGCCTGGAGGCGATCGAGGGCTGACGTGAAGAAGTTCTGATAATCCATCATCTCACCGGGTGGGCAACGGGATGCCCCGGATACTGAACCTATTATGCCAGATCACATTGATCCGGGTCAAAGTTCTGAAGCGTCATATTGCGGTTGAGGGCCGCGTGCGAAGCCTCTATTGGGTAAAGGCGACGATGGGTCGCGTGAACCATGACTGACGTGAAATCGCAACAGAAAGCCGACCGGCTCAAGGCGGCCCTGAAGGAAAACCTCAAGCGGCGCAAGGCGCAGGCGCGGGGGCGGCAGGCCGTCAAGGTGTCCGGAAACGAAAGTGGCAGCTTGAGCGTTTCGGCAGAGCGCGACAAGCCGTCCGACTAGCTTAAGAAGCTCAGGGCGCGCATAGCGCATGGCTGACTGACCATTTTACAAGGGGATATCGATGGATCGCATTCGCATCCGGGGCGGCGCGCCCCTCAACGGCCTGATTCCGATCTCAGGCGCCAAGAATGCGGCCTTGCCCCTCATGATCGCGAGCCTGCTCACGGCGGATACGCTCGAGCTCGGCAACGTGCCGCGGCTTGCCGATATCTCCTCCCTGCTGCGGATCATGAGCAATTTCGGCGTCGATCACTCGATTGCCGGCCGCCGTCCCGGCCAATCCTCGGAAACGGGCCAGACCATCCGCCTGTCGGCTAAGAACGTCATCGACACCACGGCTCCCTACGAGCTGGTTTCGACCATGCGGGCGAGCTTCTGGGTCATCGCTCCGCTCGTGGCCCGCTTCGGCCGTGCCAAGGTGTCCATGCCCGGTGGTTGCGCCATCGGAACCCGTCCGGTGGACCTGCTCATCATGGCCTTGGCCAAGCTGGGCGCGGCCATCGAAATCGAGAGCGGCTACGTGGTGGCCACGGCTCCCAAGGGGCTTCGCGGCGCCGAAATCGACTTCTCGAAGGTGACCGTGGGCGGCACCCATGTGGCCCTGATGGCCGCGACCCTGGCCCAGGGCACCACCGTGATCCGCAACGCCGCCCGCGAGCCGGAGGTGGTGGATCTCGCCGAATGCCTCATCAAGATGGGGGCCAAGATCCAAGGCGCCGGCACGTCCGAGATCGTGATCGAAGGCGTAACCGGCCTGCATGGCGCCTCCCATGACGTAATGCCGGACCGCATCGAGACCGGCACCTACGCCATGGCGGTGGCCATGACCGGGGGCGACCTCGTGCTCGACAACACCCGGCCGGACTATCTCCAGGCTGCCCTCGACGTGCTGGGCCAGGCCGGGGCCGAGGTGACCTCGACCCACGGGGGCATCCGCATCCGCCGCAACGGCAATGGACTTCAGCCGGTCGACGTGACCACCGACCCGTTCCCGGGCTTCCCCACGGACCTCCAGGCCCAGTTCATGGCCCTCATGACCCGGGCGAACGGCACGTCGCGCATCCGCGAGACGATCTTCGAGAACCGGTTCATGCACGTGCAGGAGCTGGCCCGCCTCGGCGCCCAGATCCGCCTCGACGGCGACAGCGCCTATGTGGACGGCGTTCCGGGCCTCAAGGGGGCTCCGGTCATGGCCACCGACCTGCGCGCCTCCGTGTCCCTGGTGATTGCCGGCCTCGTGGCGGACGGCGAGACCACGATCAACCGGGTCTATCACCTGGATCGCGGCTTCGAGTCGCTGGAAGCCAAGCTCGCCCGATGCGGCGCTCAGATCGAGCGCGTCAGGGGCTAAAAGGCAAAGGGCCGGCATCATCGCCGGCCTTTTTCTTTGGAAGGCCCGGAAGGCGAATCCGGGCGAAAGGTTGCGCCGGGGCAGGGGGCTCTCTACCTAAAGATCAAAGTTCAACAACAGGTTGGTGGGCCATGGACCTCCTGAGACTCGTCGCGTTCGACCCTGAAGACCTTTCCGTCATTTCCGCTCACCTGCAGGATTCGCTGCTGCAGGTCGGGGATATTGCCTATCTGCCCAAGGAGCGGCGCTTCGCCATCCAGGTCCGCCGCTACGACTGGGAGGCGGCAACGCCCCAGCGGCGGCTGACCTGCATGCATTTCGAGAATGTCACGGGCGTGCGGGTCCGCGGCATCGACCGGAGCAACCCGGACGCCGTTCTTAACCTTCTCGCCATTGCATTCGAGGAGAAGGATGCCCCGTCAGGCACCGCCACCTTGATCTTTGCCGATGGTGGCGCCATCCAGGTGGACCTGGAGTGCATCGAAATGCAGATGAAAGATACCGGCCCGGTCTGGGCCGCGGAAAGCCGTCCCTCCCACGAGGACCAGCTTCAAACGGCGGAGCGCCCTTAAAATGGCGCAGAGGCTCGATGCGCGGGATCCTTCCTTCCCGCGGGCGTTTGCTGCCCTGCTCTCCGCCAAGCGCGAGGTCTCGGAGGATGTGGACCAGGCGGTACGTGCCATCATCGAAGACGTGGTGGTGCGCGGCGACGAGGCGCTGATCGATTTCACCTATCGTTTCGACGGATTGGCGCTTCAGCCCGAGACCCTGCGGGTGTCCGATGCTGAGATCGACGCGGCCGAGGACCAGTGCTCCAAGGAAGCCTTGGAGGCCCTGGCGCTCGCAAAGGAGCGCATCGAGACCTATCATCGGGAGCAGCGCCCGAAGGACTTCAAGACCACGGATCCCATCGGGGTGACCCTGGGCTGGCGCTGGACGGCGATTGAATCCGTCGGCCTCTATGTTCCCGGCGGCCTTGCGAGCTATCCGTCCTCCGTTCTGATGAACGCCGTGCCGGCAAAGGTGGCGGGTGTTCCGCGCATCGTCATGGTGGTGCCGACCCCGCGCGGCGAGACGAACCCTCTCGTGCTGGCGGCGGCGCGCCTCGCTGGCGTCGACCAGGTGTTCCGCATCGGTGGTGCCCAGGCTGTGGCGGCGCTCGCCTATGGCACGGAGAGCATCAAGCCTGTCGCCAAGATCGTCGGCCCCGGCAATGCCTATGTGGCCGCTGCCAAGCGCCGCGTCTTCGGCCAAGTCGGCATCGACATGATCGCGGGCCCGTCCGAAGTGCTCATCCTGGCCGACGCCGATGGCAATCCGGACTGGATCGCCGCTGATCTGTTGGCTCAGGCCGAGCACGATACGGCCGCGCAATCGATCCTGATCACCGACAGCCCGGCGCTGGCCGATGCGGTGGAAAAGGCCGTGCAGCGCCAGCTCAAGACCTTGCCGAAGGCGGAGATCGCCGGCGCGAGCTGGCGCGATTACGGGGCGATCATCCTGATCGACCGACTGGAAAACGCCATTCCTCTCGTGGATCGGCTCGCCCCCGAGCATCTCGAAATCGAGACGGAGAACGCCGAAGAGATTGCAGCCAAAGTCCGCAATGCCGGCTCGATCTTCCTCGGCAGCCACACGCCGGAAGCCATCGGCGATTATGTGGGCGGCCCAAACCATGTCCTGCCCACTGCCCGGTCGGCCCGTTTCTCGTCGGGACTCGGCGTGCTTGACTTCATGAAGCGAACCTCGATCCTGAAATGCGATGCGAACGCCCTGCGGGCGCTTGGCCCGGCGGCAATTGCTCTCGGGCGTTCGGAGGGTCTGGAGGGGCATGCGCGGTCGGTTGCGATCCGCCTGAACCTTTAACAGGTAGCCGGAGGCGGGATGGCGAGCGAAGCGAAGGAGCGGACCCGGCTGGTCGCCGTCACCCTCGACGAGGCCTCCATCGGCCGCGGCAACCCGGATCAGGAGCATGAGCGGGCCATCGCCATCTACGACATTCTCGAGGAGAACACCTTTTCGCTGCCGAACTACGATGGCGGTCCCTATGCCCTTCGCATCTCGCTGATCGATAAGAAGCTCTGCTTCGAGGTGACCACGCAGGACGGCACGCACCTCATCTCGCACCACCTGTCGCTGACGCCGTTCCGCAAGGCTATCCGCGATTACGAGATGATCTGCGACAGCTATTATCAGGCGATCCGCTCCGCCTCGCCGGCGCAGATCGAGGCCATCGACATGGGACGGCGCGGTCTGCACAACGAGGCGGCCGAACTGCTGATGAAGCGGTTGGAGGGCAAGCTCGTCCTCGATTTCGGCACGGCGCGGCGCATCTTCACGCTCATCTTCGCGCTTCACTGGAGGGGCTGACGCTTGGAGGAGCGCCCCGACGAGCCGCGCCACAAACGGATCCATTCTGTTCTGTTCGTCTGTGCGATGAATGCGGTCCGCTCTCCCATGGCGGAAGCCCTCGCGCGGCATTATTTCGGCAAGTCGATCTACGTGCAGTCCGCCGGCGTGCGCAAAGGCGATCCGGACGGCTTTGTTTCATCGATCCTGTCCGAGATCGGCATCGACGCCTCCAAGCACAAGCCGCGCACCCTCGACGAGCTCGAGGAGTGGGAAGGGCTCAACTTCGACCTCATCATTTCGCTTTCGCCGGAGGCGCATCACGCGGCCCTCGAACTCACGCGCACCATCGCGGCGGATGTGGAGTACTGGCCGACGCCGGATCCCACGATCACCCAGGGTTCGCGCGATCAGGTGCTCGATGCCTATCGCAACATCCGCGACGGTTTGATGTACCGCATCCGCCTGCGGCTCAAGCAGACCTCACCCAAAAGCCCGAATGACGGCCAGGGTGCCTAGGCCGGCCATGAGACCGACGATGTCGATCCGCGTGGCTGCCATGGCCATGATGGCGACCGCGAGCGCGACCATGGCAGGCCAGCCGTTGTCGATCACCACTGGCAAAATCGTCGCCAGGATGATGGAGCCGGGCAGCGCGCGCAGGCCCCGCTCGATGCGCGGCGTGATGCGCACGCGGCTCATGACGACAACGCCCGCGATGCGGCACAGGAACGTCACCAGCGTCATGCCCGTAATGGCGAGAACCGAACCCCACGGGCTCGCGATGAAGCTGCCGAACCCGTTCATTCGATCAGCATCCCTGCGATGACGCCTGCGAGCGCCCCGGCGATGATAAAGAGATAGCCCGGCACCAGGGCGTGGACGATGAGCGAGACGAGTCCTGCCACGAGCCAGGGCAGGGCGGGCTTGGCGCCTTTCCACAGGGGCACGAGCATGACGCCGAAAAAGATCGGCATCACGAGATCGAGGCCGAAGCGCTTCGGCTCGGGCAGGAGAGCGCCCGCAAAGAAGCCCACAAAGGTTGTTGCCAGCCAGACCAGCCAGAGGATAAGCGCGCAGCCTAAGAGCACGCCCACATCCCGTCCGCCCTCATTGTGATACCGGGTGCCGATGAGCCAACCGGCCTCCGTGAGGAGAAAGAGGTTCAGGGCCGTGCGAGGGAGAGGCTCGTGCTTGAGCCATGGCTGGAGGGTTGCTCCCAGCATGATCATGCGCGCGTTCACAACAGCCGTGACGGTCATGATCGTGAGGATCGTCGCGGGCGTCCAGACCTGCTGCCAGATCTCGAGCCCCACCATCTGCGAGGCGCCGGCATAGACGAATGCGGAGAGGCCCATTGTCTCGCCCAGCGACAGCCCCTTCTGGGCCGCTGCCGTGCCGAAGGCCAGGGCGAACATGATGAAGCCCGGGAAAGCCGGCAGGGCGGCGCGCGCGCCATGGCGTAGGCCTGAATAAGAAAAATGAGGGCGGAGAGCGGGGGGCATGAGCGTCATGCTCTGTGCCCTCCCGCATCTCCGCCGTCAATTGGAGATATTGAATTGATGGTCCGGCTTAGCCGACGGCACCATTCACGAAGGGCGCCACCTCAACCCAGCCCTCGTAGATCATCTTGATCGCCACGTAGAGGATGATCGCCAGGCCCACATAGGCGATCCAGCGGTAGCGCTGGAGCAGGCGGGCGATGTAGGAGGCTGCGAGACCCATGAGAGCGATCGACAGCAGAAGTCCAAAGGCGAGGATGTAGGGATGCTCCCGTGCAGCGCCCGCCACGGCGAGCACGTTGTCGAGGGACATGGAGACGTCGGCGATGACGATCTGCCAGGCCGCCTGAGAGAAGGTTTTGCGCGGGACGCCGCCGGCGATGGTGCCGTCCTGGTTGATGTCCCGGCCCTCCAGGGCTTCCTCCGCCGCGTGCTGCTCTGCCTCATGGCCTGTGCGCAACTCGCGCCACATCTTCCAGCACACCCAGAGAAGGAGGACGCCACCGGCGAGGAGAAGGCCCACGATCTGCAGAAGCTGGGTCGTCAGAAGAGCGAAGATGATGCGCAGGACCGTGGCGGCCAGGACGCCGAGCAGAATGGCCTTGTTGCGCTGCTCCTTCGGGAGACCGGCGGCGGCCAGGCCGATGACGATGGCATTGTCGCCGGCGAGCGCCAGATCGATGCCGATCACCATCAGGAAGGCGACGACCTCGGGTCCAAAATACTGCGAGAGATCAAACATGCAGTGCCTCATATGTCGGTTTGCGGGCAGCGCATGCGAAACGTTCAAAGAGACGCATCTGGCATTGCCCTGCCACGGAAATCTTCGAGGCAGGAGCCGAAATGCAGGCAAAACCGTCTGTTTGAACGAACCCAGGCCGTCCTGGTTTTCATCCAGTCCGACATCGCCGCTCCCGTGAGGAGCGACCAGAGGGGCCCGGCCTGGCTACGGGGTCCATCTAGACAACCCAGGCCCAGGGATCAAGTCACCTCCCATGCAAGGGGCCCCTTATCCTAAGGATGATAGGCGCTTTCTCTTCTGTCCCCTAGTTTCCAAGACCTATTGTTGAGAAGGCCTGCTTCAGAGAAACAGAAGCTTGATCCGGGTTGGTGCCTCGGGCCATATCGATTTGAAAGAACATTGGGCGCTTGAAGCGTCCGGCGGGAGGTCGTTCATGTCCACTCTTCACGAAGGCCCACGGCCGGCGGAGCCCGGCGGGCCGGTCCGCGCCCCCCAAAACGTAGCCGGCGGATTGGTCCTGGTGGCGCTGGCGGCCTTGGCGCTGTGGCTCACGCGGGATCTCGACCAGGGCACCCTCAACGCCATGGGACCGGCGATGCTGCCCCGGTGGCTCGCCATAGCGGTCGGCCTGTCGGGGCTTGCCCTCCTGGCCTTCGCCTTCATCAAGCACGGCGAGGCCTTGGAACGCTGGAACCTGCGGGGTCCGGTTTTCGTGATCGGCGGTATCCTGGCCTTCGCGCTGACCATCCGTCCCTTTGCCATGGGAGGCTTCACAACCCCAGGTCTGGGGATGCTGTTCGCCGGTCCGCTCGCCATCATCATCGGCGGCTATGCCACGCCCGAGGCGCGCCTGCGCGATCTCGTCATCCTCAGCTTGAGCCTCACGCCGTTCTGCATGGTGCTGTTCGGGGATCTCCTGAACCTGCCCATTCCGGTCTTCCCCCAGGCGCTCACGGGTCTGTTCCCGCCCGACTGGTCGCAAAAAGGCGTGTTGCGGGCGACAGCCGCCATCCTGGTCGTGGCGGCCGTGATCGTGTTCCTCGCGACCCGCCGTTGGCGTCGTGGTCCGATTGACGTGGCCGACCACAGCGGGAGGATCTGATGGGTGACTTCTTCTCCAATCTCAGCCTCGGCTTCGGGGTCGCCCTGACCCTGCAGAACCTTGGCCTTGCGTTTCTCGGCTGTCTCGTCGGAACCCTCATCGGCGTGCTGCCGGGAGTGGGGCCCATCGCCACCATCGCCATGCTGCTGCCCATCACCTTCGGGCTCGACCCGACCGGCGCACTCATCATGCTCGCCGGCATCTATTATGGCGCCCAGTACGGCGGCTCGACCACTGCCATCCTCGTCAACATCCCGGGCGAGGCCACCTCCGTGGTCACCGCGCTCGACGGTCACCAGATGGCCCGCCAGGGCCGCGCCGGCGTGGCGCTCGGCATCGCGGCCATCGGCTCCTTCTTTGCCGGCACGGTGGCGACCCTGGTCATCGCCGCCCTGGGAACTCCGCTCACCAAGCTGGCGCTGATCTTCGGACCCACCGAGTATTTCTCCCTGATGGTCATGGGCCTCGTCTTCGCAGTCGTGCTGGCGCGGGGCTCGATTCTCAAAGCCATCGCCATGATTCTCGTGGGCGTGCTGCTGTCCACCGTCGGCACCGATCTGGAGACCGGCGAGGAGCGCATGACCTTCGGCCTGCCGTTCCTGGCCGACGGCATCGACTTCGCCGTGCTGGCCATGGGGATCTTCGGCATTGCCGAGATCATGCGCAATCTCGACCATACCGAGACCCGCGACGTGGTGCGCCAGGCCATCGGGCGTCTGCTGCCGAACAGGGACGACTTCAGGCAGTCCTACAAGCCCGTCCTGCGCGGCACCCTGATCGGAGCCACGCTCGGCATTCTTCCCGGCAACGGGGCGGTGCTCGGGCCGTTCGCTGCCTATACGCTCGAGAAGAAACTCGCAAAGGACCCCAGCCGCTTCGGCCGCGGTGCCATCGAGGGCGTGGCGGGGCCTGAGAGCGCCAACAACGCCGGCGCGCAGACCTCGTTCATTCCGCTGCTGACGCTCGGCATTCCGCCGAATGCCGTTATGGCCCTCATGGTCGGCGCCATGACCATCCACGGCATCATTCCCGGCCCGCAGGTGATGACCAAGAACCCGACCCTGTTCTGGGGCATGATCGCCTCCATGTGGGTGGGCAACCTGATGCTGCTCATCATCAACCTGCCGCTGGTGGGCATGTGGGTGCGGCTGCTCAAGGTGCCGTACCGGCTGCTGTTCCCGGCGATCCTGATGTTCTGCTGCATCGGCATCTACTCGATCAACTCGCTGCCCACCGACGTGATGTTCATCGGGTTCTTCGGGCTGGTGGGCTACATGCTGATCAAGTTCGGCTTCGAGCCGGCCCCGATGCTGCTCGGCTTCGTGCTCGGCAGGCTGATGGAGGAGAACTTGAGGCGCGCGCTCATCATCTCGCGCGGCTCGCTGGAAACCTTTATCGAGCGTCCTGTCAGCGCCGGCCTGCTCGCGGTGGCCGTTATCCTACTTGTGATCGCCCTTCTGCCCTCCATCCGAAAGGGGAGGGACGAGGTCTTCACCGAGTAGCTTGCCTTCAACTCCATCTTGCCCACATGGTAGGCCATAACTTTTCCAAGGGAGGAAAATTGATGAAGAAGGTTGTACTGGCTCTGGCCGCAGTCGCCGGCTTGGCCGCAACGGGCGCCCAGGCCCAAGGCTATCCCACCCGCCCGATCACCATGATCGTGCCCTTCGCGGCCGGCGGCCCGACCGACGTGATCGCCCGCATCGTAACCGACAACATGAGCCGCACGCTGGGCCAGCAGATCGTGATCGAGAACGTGGCCGGCGCCGGCGGCACTACGGGCATCACCCGTGCCGCCCAGTCGCAGCCGGATGGCTACACCATCATGATGGGCCACATGGGCACGCACGGCGCCGCTCCGGCCCTGTACCCGAACCTGAAATACGACCCGACCAAGGACTTCGCCCCTATCGGTCTGGCGGCCGGCACCCCGATCGTCATCGTGGCCAAGAAGGACTTCCCGGCCAACGATCTCAAGGGCTTCCTCGACTATCTGTCGAAGAACGCCGACAAGGTGAACATGGCCCATGCGGGCGTGGGCTCGGTGTCCCATTCCACGGGCATCTTCTTCAACTCCGTGGTCAAGGCGAAGCCCACCATGGTGGCCTATCGCGGCACGGGTCCTGCCCTCAACGACCTGATGGCCAACACGGTCGACTTCATGACCGACCAGATCGTCAACGTGGCCCCGCAGATCCAGGGCGGCAACATCAAGGCCTATGCCATCGCCACGCCGCAGCGCTCCCCCGTGCTGCCGAACGTGCCGACCACGAAGGAAGCCGGGCTCGAAGGCTATGAGGTCAGCGCCTGGAACGCCGTCTTCGCGCCCAAGGGCACCCCGGCTGACGTGGTCAAGAAGCTCAGCGATGCTCTCATGAAGTCCCTTGACGACGAGAACACCAAGAAGCGCCTGCTCGAACTCGGCGGCGTGATCCCGAGCAACACGGAGCGGACCCCGGAAGCCCTGCAGAAGCTCGTCGAGAGCGAGGTCGCCCGCTGGACCCCGGTCCTCAAGGCTGCCGGCGCGACGGCAGAATAACCGTTCACAAGCTTAAGCACGTGATGCGGCGGGCCTTGAGCCCGCCGCACTCATTTCCAGGCCGACGGGCCGCAATCAGGTCTTGAAATTGCTCGTCCGGGCGATTACACCCTGCCTCACGTGCAGCCGTAGCTCAGTTGGTTAGAGCACCAGATTGTGGATCTGGGGGTCCCCCGTTCGAGCCGGGGCGGCTGTACCATTCAAATCAAGCACTTAGCTCCCGCAGGTTCGAAGCTTGCTTCCCAGAAAATGCAATTGGGAAGCATATGGGAAGCTTGAGAGACAAATTTCTCCTCGCCTGCCGTCAGAATTTTTGCCCTTTTCCGAAGGTGAATGCACCTGCTCCCAGAGACTGACTCGACTCACAGCCCATAATGGCTACGGTTATAGAGTCTATAGTCCTGGGGGATTATCCTTGAAACGTCTAATTCTTGTGCTCCCATTGATGGGAGCTTTGGCTGCTTGCGCAGGTGCTCAAGCAACCCGCACTTCGGCAAACACGATGGTCATCGATGCCGGAGCGGCTCCCGCCTGCGGCTCTCAGGGTGCTGCGAAGGTGGCTGCGAAGAGCGCCGCCGTTGAAACCATCCGCGCGGGCTATGACCGGTACGTCATCACCGGGGCAGCCTCGCAGAACAATGTCTCGACCACTCAGATGCCCGGACAGTTCAATACGGTGGGCACCAGCACCTACTATGGCGGCGGCTACAGAACCTACAACGCCACGACCACCTATACTCCCGGCCCAACCATTGTTAGTGGACGCCATGACAGGCAACTCGGTGTCGTGATGTTCCGAAATGGCGAGCCTGGATCTGAGAACGCCATTGATGCCCGGCAGACGCTTGGAGCCGAATGGGCCGACCTCGTTAAATCTGGCATTCATACTTGCTTGTAACCAAGCTTGATGGCGGGCAGGGGGAAACTCTGCCCGTTCTCAATCCTTCACCTGCCTACGGAGGTTAGCAGCCTTGCAGGCTGCCAATTGACCCTCGATTTTGAATCGAAATCTCTTGGCTACAGCCGCTTTTCCCGCTGTGTCATAACCTACTCTGCGCCTCTTATCCCCGCGGAGCGCGCCATCCCGCTGCCTTAGCCTCGTCCTCAGAGCAGAACCAGCGCTCCCCACTAGCCTCATTGATCTGGGTGTCACCGTAATGGCGGCTTCCCGGAACATGATAAATTCGATTTGAGCCTGAGATATTGCCCTTGATGGCACAGCTCCGCTCGGTGGTTCTGTCAGTTCCACCGACCAATTCCGATGGCAATCGCTCGCCGCGTCGCCACTCCCACGGTTTCACGAAGATTCCGGCCCAAAGCCCCCGTTTGGCCTGTCGGGCTTCTGTCTCTTCGTCTGAATAGCGCCCGTCCGAGTACTGGCTGTATTCGACCGCCCAGCCCTGCCGGATCAAGTCGCCATTGATGTCTTGGCCATTGGCATAGCAGACAGCGACTACCCGCCCGTACCGGTCTCGGTCCTCTTCCTGGCAACTCACCCGCCCATTCCGGCCGATTAGCGCAGCCAGAGCATCCGCTGATCGGGAGCCACAGAGATAGCGTTTGCCTTCCGCATCACTGCAAGTCTGCTTTCCCTCCGGCGCATCCACGCCGTAGAGCCGAATGCGGGTCTGTTCGCCCCGAATGGCAAGTGTGTCGCCATCAACCACATCGGCTATGCCAGACAGATTTTGAGCTGTGGCAGGCAACGCCGTCAGGCAGAGCGCCAAGCTCAAGGGAAGGAAGAACGCTTTCATATACAATGCCCCTTTTACCAGCGAGGATACGGCTCGCAGGCAATGCCATCGTTGTCCCGGTCGAGGTGCGCCGCATAGCCCGGCTGCCCTCTGTATAGAGGAGCCGCTCCTGCCGCTCGGGCGGCGGCACAGTTCCTGTAAGAGGCCAGGCTGGAGCCGCTCCAGACCCCAACCTCTCGCTTGAAACTGAGACTTATAGGCTCCCAGTGAGCCCAGCCCCAAACAAGTCCGAAGCCGACAAATGTCGCCAACACCGGTAAGCCGACCTGACGGAGCACGCGGCGACGCTTCTGGTTCCGCTGATAGCGGCCAAAGTGAATGTGCCAGTCCTCGTGTGATACCATTCTGAAGCCCCCGCAGGAGGACTATAAGCATGACTATTTGGTTAGGATAGCGGGGCTGTACATTCCTGAGCACCCATCTATCGTCAGGGTAAGAAGCTGAGTGTGAAGCTCCAGAAAGGGGCTCTAAAAGGGAAGTCAGAGTGGTATCTATCCAATCCGCGCTCTACCTTTCGGCGCTATATCTCTGTCTCATCAATCTAGCGACCATGGGAGCCTTTGCTTGGGACAAGCACTGCGCCCGTAACGGTATGTGGCGAGTTCCTGAACGCACACTGCTTGGCATGGCATTCATTGGTGGAACGATTGGAGCAGTCGCCGCCCAGCACGGCCTACGACACAAGACGAGAAAAGAGCCGTTCCGGACTCAGCTTTACCTAATTGCTGGATTGCAAGTTGTCTCTCTTGGTGCAGTCGCCTTTCCAACGGTTCAGGATGTAATGCTCTCAATTGTGCGAAGCATTGGCTGATCTAGCGCCTGCGGACGGACCAGAACGAAGTGTCTCAGTCGAGTGGGGCAACCCTGCACGTACAGCCGTCGAAAACGTGAAGTGTTGAAATTGAAGCAGCTCAGCGGAAGAATTGCCCGCATAAAATTTCAAGTCACAAATAACTGTTAGAGTACGTCAGTAGCAGCATTGTCGCTCTCGCCAATGGCAAGGCGGTATATATGCGTTCCGTGATCCCTCACGATCCTGATGACACGGCCTTGGTCTACGAGGCTGACTAGCATGCATTGGTGCGGCCTGTACCCAGCCCTTTGCATTGCAAGTTTAACATCGGCCCAGATTGAGTCAGGCTTCTCCGCAAGGTACCTCATTATAAACCGTGTCCCCCCGGGCTTGCGTCGTGGCAGTCTATCGAGGTCGTCGAAGTCGTCACGCTCAGGAGGGGCAACTACAATCCGCTTCACCGCAGTCATGATCTCCGAGGCTAACTCGAAGTCCACCTCTGCCGTGACCGTTAGCTTCGCGCCGTCGTAATTGAACGTCACTGGCATTAATTGGCCTCATAGTGGGCTTCCTACTTTACGAAGATTCCAGCAAAAGGACCCTTACTCTTGAGTGTCTCTTTGCGCTTCTTCCGCGGTAGCAATTCCTCAGTAGGTTTGATGTCTCGGACGCCGCTTGGCCGTGGGCCAGGCCCCATATTGCTGTATCCCGGCGTACCATCCCAATAGTAACCCGCACGTCCATCAAGGATCGCACCCGAGCTGAGCACCCTTCAGTCGGTTACATGGGCCGCAGATAGACGCTCTGTTCCAATCTCCATTAGCGCCGCCTCTTGCCTTCGGTACGATATGATCGGACTCAAGACGAAAATCGACGGGCCCTTTTCCGTTTTCAAGCTTTGCTCACCAATCTTGCGTGCTTCGGCGGATTTCGCTCTTCGGGCGCGTATCATTGAGTGGAATCGTGGGGGCCTGCGACTTTTGTGGCGCTTGGGTGGCAGGGCGGCGACCGGACATCATGTCACCCACCTTCTCCGCCGCTGCTTGAGTTTTCTCGCTGGTCCCAATCGTCACCCACGCCTCTTCATTTTTCTCATCGTATCCTTTTTCAAGGACGATCAGGCCGCGCAACTCACCAGACGCGTAGGATTGGATGGTAGTCTTCAACTCGTTCACAACCGTACGCTCATTCAGCTTTTGTGTGCTGTCCGCCCCATTGCCACGGGATCGCGTTGATTTGTTAATGTTGGTCTCCATATCGGTGTAGGTTTCATCCGACGTATTCATCCGCTTAACGAACCGGATAATGGCGGCTTCCGCTTGTAGCTCGGCAACCTTCTGCGCTTTCAAAATTCCACGTCGATCAGGAAATTCAACAGCGGTGACTTGCTTGACCGATAGCCGCTTGACTGTGTTGTCGGGATTGTATTCCACCTTTACGCCGTCCACATCATCGTTCCATACGGGCGCTCCGTCCTGCTGGACCGTGAACTCGCCTGCCGACGCCATAGGCGCGAACAGTAGAAACGACAAACCAAAAAGCATTGTCTTTTTCATCGCTGATTCCACTTTAAGTTTAATTCTGGTCTTGGTACTTCACTTCGACCTTGCCCGCTTTGCTCAGGGTCTCAGGGTCCAGTTCCGCTACAAGATAGAAATCACTGCGGGAGGTGATAATATAGCAGGGGCCATCGCTAATGCTTGAACTGATAAGTTGCCACGGGCTGTTGATGGTAGAGTTCGTGCGGTCCTTCTGCTGCGACCTGTACCAGAAATTCTTCTGACCACTTCCGCTTCCGAAGGTGAACTCTTGCAGAACTTCACCGGCCTTATCGAAAATCGTCATCCGCAAATTCGGACTCCGCATCCTCTCGCCCCTCCGGTGGCGAACATTGTCGAACCCGTACACTGAAACGAATTCTGGTTCATCGCTGCGACGATTGTCGTACAGGGCCACAGCGAACGAATCCGCAATGTAATTCCCGTCGGGTCCCCTGCGGTAATAGCATCCTGAAGTGAAATGCGAGGCTATTATGCCCTGCCATTGCGCGCTGACATTGTGTGCAGCTGTAGATTTCAAGGTCTTGAGTAGGTTCTGTTGGTATTCCGGCTTGAGCGCTACCCTGACCGGGAACACCACTGTGGCGGCGGGGTTCATCGTCCGATTGTTCCCCATAATCCCTAACGGTAGGCCGGACTTTGCTATTGGTTGAGCTTGCCCAAGCATGATGTCCTGAACCTCTCCCAACAGAACGGCTTTGCCGACCTTCTCAAAGAGGAAGTCTTCCAGAACCTTTTGTTTATCGAGTTCAACCTCGATAGTGGGTGTCAATGCGTCGCCGAGTTGCGTTTGGCCAACAGCAACCTTGCGCATATAGGCTTTGAAATCTTCAACGCGGACGCCAACCTTTGCTCGGACGCGCGACAGGCCACCTTCATTTGACGCCGAAATTACCTCAAAGGATTGGATCGAACCCTGCGAGTACTCGCGGATGTTCTCCTGCAAATTGCTGGCCTCAACGCGAATGCCGTTTCTGATCTCGGAACTGAGCTTAACCTGTGTCTCAGCATCAATGAAGGTTCCGACAACCTGATTCAGCGCTTGCTCGGCAGCATTCTTACGCGCACTTTCGACATTGGAGCCGATGCCCTCCGCGATTACAGTCTGAACGATGCGGCCATTGCTTGTGGCCGGTTGAGGCGACTGTGTCTGTTGCAGACTTGAAAATGGATTGTCGCTCTGCTGTGCGGGTTGGGAGGCCGTGTTTTGGGCACTCTGCGGCGGCTTCAGGTCAGCAAATGGATCATTGCCTCGTGCGGATTGCGGCTGCCCCAATGATTTGTTGAGCAATGGGGCATCGTCACCATCATCTTCTGCGGGTGGTTCCTGTGCATATGCTGAGCGTCCTCTGCCAGGGGGAAGCTGATCCGGCTGGCGCATTTCGCGCGGATAGAAGGGGGGCTGCCGGGGTTGACCGGGGATGATGCTTCCCATCACCTCACCAAAGGGACCAAGATTCCGCAGTTGGTCACGAACCTCATTCGGGACCGGTGACATGTGGTTCGGCGTGACGGAATTGCGTCCCGCCACCATGGGATTATCCGACGGGTAAAGGCCAGTATCCGTAGCGGTTAGGCGCAGATTCCCGCCATTCTCGAAATTGACCGCCATAACAGCGCCATGGCCATTGATCTTGAAAACGGAGAGACCCTGTTCAGCTGACTTTCTGAAGTCGCCCATGAAGTCGATGAGAAAGCCCTGATGCCCAGATGGCCTTCCAGCCGCAACCGCTTGCATACTCGGGCCATCCAGCCTTTCGAGACGGAGCCCGCCCCATACGAATATCGCCGCATTGCCTTGGCGCATGGAGCGCGGCGACTGGCCGAACACCTTGTTCAGACGCTGGACCTCTGCATCCATTTTCTCAGGACCGAATGGTGATGGTGTAATGAAGCGAGAGATGTAAGCCATTCGGCCATCCGGGGCATGAAGCACCGAGGCTGCGATATTCATACCTTGCTTTGGCTCATCAATTCTGCCGCTGCACCATTGAAACGGCGGAAACTGGCTGCTTGGGCCGCAGCGCAACCGATCCGCAAATGGAGCGCCGAAAAAGCTCTCACCAAGATGAACGCCGTTTACTCGGTAGGACTGTGCAATTGTGGGACTGGACGCATTGAACAATACTGCGAAGCTGGCAGTCCAATATACAAGGAATCGACGACAGACCATCCTGTAACCCTAAATGCCTACGGAGTAATCTGCTCTGAGAGTTAAGTAGATCTGGCAAAAAGACAAGGCGTAGGGGGGGCGATGTTCCGGAGGTATAATCTCTATATACGAACGCATATTCGAGTTTGCCCTCTAACTACATAAGATACTCTCCGATAACTATTAAGAGTTAGAGCGCACTTTAGGCTGTCTGCAGCAAGGTGGCTGCGATTACTAAAAATACGTTCATCGGAGTTGCTTCATCAGCCGCTCGGCTGCTATGACGAGCTGAGCATCCAGCATCTCCTCTGCAGCATCGTACTCGGCAACCCAGCGCTCGTAGGTCGCCCACCTCATACCTCTCGGCTTCGGCGGCACATCCCATTTATCGGGGTCTGCATCCCCGAGCAGCGCCGCCTTCACCTTAGCCTTGGTGCGCCACGCCCGCCCGATAGGGTCTAGGAACTGCGAAGCATAGGCGGCCCTGCGGCCCCAAGCATGACGACTGGCAAAGTACATGGCCCCAAGAGGTCGATAGAGCACACGTACACGCCGCCCTGTTCTTGGGCAGGCGACGTACCATTGCAGGCCGCCAAAGTGCCTCGGCTCTGACACGAGAGAGAATGACTGCTGGCGTCCCTGAAAGGTCAATTTCAGCAAGCCACGGTAGTCTGAGAGCTTCAGAATGGCAGTGATGGTCTCACCCGAGCCATAGGTCAGCATGCATTGAATATGCCTGCCGGGTTTGCCCGCGCCGCTCGGGATGAGCTTGGCGAGGTCCAGCTTAGGCCCGCTTTCCAGAGTGAGCCGCTGACGTTCACGAGGCATGGCGATGTCCTCTCGGTCGTAGGTTCACCACGACTCCTGACGGTTCTTCCGCTCCTTTCACCCCAGACCCCATCTGGTAGATTATATGTGTCCCTGTAGTCGGACCGCTGGAGGGCTGAACAGAGGGGTCACGGTCCCTCTCATCGGACCGTAGGCGGTAATTTTCTTTCGTGGAGTCCTGAACTGTCCCTGAGGTCGGACCGGCTGTCCTTCCCATCGGACCGGCTACAGATTTCGACTCGTCCGCTTGCCAGCGCATGAAGGCTTTTGACGCCTTCTCGCCAGTGCTGTCACACGAGTACAGCGTCAGACGGCTGCGTGTGGAGGTCTGCGGCTTTTCTCCAGGCATCAATGGCTTCGTGGATGGGCTCGGGCAAGTCCACTGGCAGCCTCATGGATGAAGAGCCATCGGCGGCTATCTCAGCCAACATGGTGCGGTAGTATTCCACCCCGTGCGATTTGTTTGCCTCTCGCCCAGCAGCAACCAGCGGGGCCGAATGACACAAGGGTGAGCACAATAGGCTGAGGAACGCACGCATGTTCATGTTCCGACTTTTAGACGACTTAGCGTGCAACATGCCTGTTCTTAAGCTTGGCGAATGTGCGTCGACGCACCCTCCAACAACATGGGTTTGAACCAGCAAAGAAAGAGCGCCCAATCAGTTGGCGCTCCAGTTGGGCCGCTGTGCGACCATTCAGGGAGAACGACCGTGCCAAGAGGCACAGGGACGAGGCTGCGCTCGTAAGGTTACGGAACTGTTAACGGGGCTATGGTGAGCATCGCCTAGGGAGAATTGGAGAGAGCGCTAGGTGAGGACCGCCACAAAAGCTGACTGCCCCCCTAAACTGCAAAGCACCTATCACTCGTGCACGCTGTTTAGATTAGGCTCCTGAGGCGTCCTACCTCGCCTGAGTTGTTGCTGCGATGAGGGGCACTGGTACGCTCCTATTGTGCTTGGAAGGAACGATCCGGATGGAGTGCTTCGAGGTGAAGCAGGAGCAGGAGGACCTCTGGTCTGTATCCTGCCAGGGACGTACGCTCTCCCTTTACTCGTCCGAGGAACAGGCTCGTTGGGCAGCTCTTATGTTGGCGTCAACTAAGTCCCAGTCCGGCACCCAGGCGATGGTTGTTATCACCCCGCCTGAGGTGAGCGAGTTATCCCAAGACACTCAAAAAACGCGGCGGTTCACAGGCATGTAGCCCTCCTGATGAAGGGAGGCATGGTAGTTGCACCTGCCGGCCAGGCCCAGAACCCGTGGGGGCTGGACTAAGTGTGCTCGGGTTTGTCCCTATCAGTGGGGTCTTCAGGCGGCGGCTTGGTTCTGGGTCGCTCTCATGGCCTACCTCAGCCATTCTTTTGGGATTAGCCCCAGAACATTAGGATAGTGGTCCTGTCGCACGATAAAGCGAAGGCTACACTAGTAGCCCACGGCTTTTTGATGAGAGTGCGAGTGCCAGACGAGGATCTCTTTCCAATCGAGCTTCTGGAGTTCCGTGTTCAAGCCAGCATCTTGGAGCACTTTGGTGGCCGCCACCCTTCTATATCTGAAATGGCAAACATCTCTGATGATGACCTGCTGAAGCTCCCAGGGGTTGGACCATCCACCATTCGGAAGATCCGCCTTCTCACCCAAGACGGGCTCAAATCCTTGTCAGCGCTGACAGGGTTGAGCGATGCCGAATTGCTCCAAGAGCACGAACGTCAATCGGCCAAACTCAGCGAGCTGCATGATGAGTTCAAACAGCGGGAACGTGAGCTTAAACGGCTGCTGCGTGCTATCCGCCTTGAACTTCGCGTGAGGGGTCTTTCTCCGAAATGAGAGCCTCACTGACCAAAGAGCATCCTGAAAGCTAAACACGTCCTTACGATGAAGAGCCGCAGGAACGCTTATCCGGCGGCTCCCGCACTTCGAGCATCGCAGCCGCAAGGCCATATCCGGCACCGGCAGGTCAGCAGGCCAGCCCTTCAGCGGCACCTCAGCACCATGGCCGCAGTTATGAGCTTCGCAGTAGGCCATCATAGTCCTGTATCCCTCGGCAAGACTCTGCCCGACCGTAACCGGCGGGATCTCGTTGCCGTCCGCATCATAGGCGCGGCGGGGATTGCGGGCTGTGCTCACCTCAGCCTCTTCGGCGGCATAGGTAGGTACTTGAAGGTCAACCCCTCGGCAGCACTGCGCACGGCCTCCCTGCTTACCCCAAACTCACGGGCCAGCTTGCTGTATGCCCGCTCGCCAGAGGCGTAGCGCAGCCGTGCCTCCAGCACCTACTCCACTGTCAGTTTGGTTCTACCCATCCTCGTGCCATGCCTGAATAGAACATAAGTGAACATCTACCCAGATAAGCAGAGCTGTCGAGACAGGTTCCTCCCCTGCAACTAAGCCTGTGAAGAGCGTTGACAAAGCCTCCCGGAGTGGCGGCGGATAGTAAAGCCCAGCTGCTCGGACAGGTTCTCGTGGACTATTTTTGAATCGAAATCTCTTGGCTAAAGCCGCTCTATCAGCCCTATCGCTGCCATTGGCTGCACGCCCCTAGAGCCTCATCGGGCACTCTCGAAACTCATCTCAGTTTCGTGAAGGAATAGACCAGCCGCTACTCCCGTTTACTGACCATTCATCGTCAATTCAGATGCAAGGTCATTTTATGAGCGCTACCTGACGTTTGGCCGCGGTCCAGGACATCGATTCAGGTCCTAAGCACCTCACCAACCCTGGCCCGTCAATTCTTTGTGCGTTGCTTATCTGTGTTGCCGCTGTCACTCCCCTTATCGGAGCAGCCCTCCTGCTGGCTAGCATCTGAGAAGGTAGCGCACCTGAGCATTCCCTTGAGCCAGGACAATGCCTGCTCATACTACCGGAGGTCATGATGCAGAACAAAGTCGAGTTGGTTGCTCGGGCCATTCACAAAGCCGAGCACCAAGAACTCACATGGGACGGCGAGCCTTTGGCCCACAAGGAGCGCTTTCGGGAGTATGCCCGCAACGCTATCAATCTGCTGGGCGAAGACATTGGGGTGCTACTTCTCGCATTGGAGACGGCTACAGCAGGAAAGCGGATTGGGCATACAAGAGCAGCTGCTTAAACCAATGAAAGTCACGAACTCTCAAGTTCCCTGCCCTGGATTGCTGCGGTGGCCTGAAGCTTCCCCCTCACGAAACTCCTGACTCGGGAGGGCAGTTTGATTTTGCGCCGCGTGGTCGCGCCACTGCCGATTCCGTTTGCGCCTTAGGTCTTTGGGCATTCGCGCCTTCAGTTGACCCTCCAGCCAGCGCAGGTCCTCCTGAAGCCCCTCAAGACGCCTCAGCAACTCGGCATCCGATAAGCTATGTGAGGTGGCCTGACTGGCCTCCTGCCGTCGCCCGGCATTGGTGATGCTGCGGACCATCTCCAAGGAGGCTGGCCCCATACCCGGCATCGTCAACCAGTGCTTATCCGGGATTTGGTCGACTTCTCGGAGGCTGGGACAGCGCCCTTTGAACTCAAGCAACAGTGCATATCTCACTTGCCAGGGTACGGCTTCGAGAGGGAAAGGCTCATCTAAGCGCATGTGCCATCCTGCAAACTCAACCACGTGATTTGCTATTGCGACGGGCAGAACAGGGCTAATCCAAGGCAGTTCATGAGCGGTTTCATGTTACCGCCAAGTATAACCCCGTGGAGTACCTATAATCTTCGGAAATTGACTGCGCCTTCCACCCCAGTACCAGGGCAGGTTGTTTGCCTCCGAAACGGGTTGGAGGATCCGCGAGACAGTGGCTGGGCGTTTCACGTCGCACCGTAAGCGGCAGAGATGCCTATACATCGCTCTGGTGTGTCCAAGCACAAGGATAGAAAGTGGAACTGTTTTGCGGCCTCAGCCGTTCATGTAACGGAGGCGCTCACCTACCGCCTCCAAGCCAAAACTTCAAAGCCCCTGATGGTCAGTTCATAGTCCTCAGGGGCTAATTTGTTGTTTAGTACTGATTATTGATGCTTACTCCCAAGTTTATTTTCAATCTTGTTCATTCCAATAGCGATATAGCCCCATACTAATACCTTAGGGTTATGTCTTTTTTAGGTAGGAACGCCTTCTACTTTCGAACGTCTTCAGGTCATCACGACTGTCGTTGTGCAGTCACCCTGTAAATGTAGATTAGTGTAGGTGAACCATGAAGCGTTCTTATGCTCTTGCGTTGTCTGGCTTAGCTCTATTCTTGGCTTCTTCTGTCTCAACTTCCGCACAAGTCATTCGAACAGGCCAGCAGTGCGTTCCTGCAGTCGCCAATCCATCCATGTATCACAACTGCCAGCTCCGCATCGTGCAGGGGCAGGAAGTCTGCAGCTGCGCCATCAGGCCTCAGGCTTTGCGCCAGCGAATGGATCGGTTGAACGACCGCAACGACCTGAACACCGGATCTCTCAATGGTCGCGGCACGAACGGCCCTGCAATTGGAGTCGGCGGATCTTCCGGACCCGTTCGGAATGGCAACAACATCGGGACCGGCGGTAATGTTGGTGCCGGCGGAAATGTTGGCGTTGGTGGCAACGTTGGGACAGGCGGTGTGATTGGCGCTGGTGGAACGGTGGGCACTGGAAGCACGGTCGGCACTGGCGGCTCAGCAGGTGGTGTCGGCACTGTAGGCTCTGGTGGAACCAGCGGCACCGGCGGGACCACGGGTAATGGCGGTACTGTTGCCGACAATAACGGAAATACCGGTGGAAGCGGCAGCACGGGCGGCGGCAAGGGCAATGGCGGCTCTGGTGCCAACAACGGTGGTGGCAACGTTGGTGGTCCCAACAATCCCGGCAACGACAAGGGTGTCGGTAATGCGGGTGAAAGCCCAAATGGCCGTGACTTTGGCGGCAGCGGTGAGAAAGGCCGCAGCGACGCCGATGACAAAGGCAGCAATGCAGGTGGCAACGGTGGTAAAGGCGGCAATGCTGGTGGAAATGGAGGAAGTGGCAACAACGGTGGTGACAAGGGCAATAACGGCTTCGGAAACGGAGGCAACGATGGCAGCCCGAACGGCAAGAGTGACAAGGACCGCTAAGCCTGTAATCTAAAGAGCTGGCTTCACCCCTGGATGCGAGCACGTCCGGGGGTGATGCGCATTCAGTGCAGATGCTCTAAGCCCTGGCTAACGTATATCAGCTCATAAACTATAGCCGCTTCATCAGCCGCGCTGCTGCCATGGCGAGCTGCGCATCGAGCATCTCCTCAGCAGCATCGTACTTAGCCACCCAACGCTCGTAGGTCGCCCAACGCATACCCTTCGGCTTGGGCGGCACATCCCATTCATCCGGGTCCGCATCCCCAAGGAGAGTCGCTTTGACTTTAGCCTTCGTGCGCCACGCCCGCCCGATAGGGTCCAGAAACTGAGAGGCATAGGCAGCTCTGCGGCCCCAAGTATGTCGGCTGGCAAAGAACGTGGCTCCCAGTGGCCGGTAGAGTACCCGCACCCGCTGCCCCGTTTTTGGGCAGGCGACGTACCATTGCAGGCCGCCAAAGTGCCTTGGCTCTGACACTAGGGAGAATGACTGCTTGTGTCCTTGGAAGGTCAATTCCAGCAAACCACCATAGTCCGAGAGCTTCAGAATGGCAGTAATGGTTTCCCCTGAGCCATAGGTGAGCACGCATTGGATGTGCCTTCCGGGTTTTCCAGCGCCGCTCGGGATGAGCCTCGCCAGATCCAGCTTGGGTCCGCTCTCAAGAGTAAGACGCTGACGGTCACGAGGCATGGCGACGTCCTCGTGGGGGCAGGTTGACCACGACTCCTGAGCGCTCTCCCGTATCCTCCACCCCAGACCCCATCTGGTAGATTATATGTGTCCCTGTAGTCGGACCGCTGGAGGGCTCCGATGGAGGGTCACGGTCCCTCTCATCGGACCGTAGGCGGTAATTATCTTTCGTGAGAGCCGTAACTGTCCCTGAGGTCGGACCGGCTGTCCCTCTCATTGGACCGGCTACAGATTTTGCTTCATCCGGGTGCCAGCGCATAAAAGCCTTCGAGGCTTTCTCGCTCGTGCGGTCGCACGCGTACAGCGTTAGGCGGTACTCACTCGCATGCGGGCTCTTGCGGTCGAAGTGGCCGCGTGAGCAGCAGACAATGAAACCCTTTTCGGTTAGCTCAAAGAAAGCCCGTGCCGCCGTGTCCTTCGAGCAGCGGACGTGTTTAGCAGCATCGCGGGTAGAGAGTGCGATGAACCCATTGTTGCCGCCGTTATAGATGGCAGCCAATTCAAGAAAGATGCAGCGAGCCACTGCTGAGAGGGACCGCCAAGCAGGCGAACGGAGCATATGATGGGGGAGGGAGACGAAGCGCTCTGTTGTGCTTCGGCCCTTGTGGTTGTGACGTCTCGGCATGGGGTGCCTCACAGCGGCCTTGAGAAGCCTAAGGGCGCTCTTTATGGAGATCGATGAGAAAAGGTGCAGCCGAGGCACAACCCCGGCTGCCGGCGTCTAAAAGTCAGGGAATGCAGCCCTGCGCTCGAGTTCTGTTGCTGGCGCAATCAGGCCGCTTTCCGCTTCTCCCCGTGTCGAGCCGTTTTCAGCACGTTGATGTGGCTATGAAGGACATAGCGGGCATGAGTACCGGCGTATGGGCCACCATGCTTTGTCGCATTGCCTCAAGCAAAATGTTACCGAGCGCGTTCGTTGCCTCACCTAAAATGCTACCCGTGAAGGCGCATTC